>CAWCIS010000001.1:0-495154 GCA_963795625.1 uncultured Solirubrobacterales bacterium
CGATCTATGAGTTCGAGTGCGAGGAGTGCGGGGCTCGCTTCGAGGAGCTGGTCGCGGCCGGGGCGGAGGCGGTTCCGTGCGCCGAGTGCGGCTCGGTGCGGACGCAGAGGCTGATGTCGAGTGTCTCGCCGCCGGGGCGCCAGCCGCGTGGGGCGAAGGTGCGTTCGAACGAATCGATGCGGGGGGAGCGGGAAGCGGCGCGCCAGGACCGGATGGTCGAGTCTCGCCAGAAACGGGCACGAGGGGAAAACCCTCACCATCCGAAGAAGAAGGCGAAATGAGCGCTACCGCGGAGCAGCGCCGGGAGCGGCTGGTCGAGCTCTACAAAGAGGTCTCGGCCTGCACCAAGTGCCCCCTGCACGAGACCCGCACCAAGACCGTCTTCGGGGCCGGCAATGCCGATGCCGAGCTGATGTTCGTCGGCGAGGCGCCCGGGGCCGACGAGGACCGCCAGGGGCTGCCCTTCGTCGGCCGCGCCGGGCAGCTGCTGAACCAGCTGCTGGAAGAGATCGGGCTTTCGCGCGAGGAGGTCTTCATCGCCAACGTGCTGAAGTCGCGCCCGCCCGGCAACCGCGACCCGCAGCCGCTGGAGATCGAGGCCTGCAAGCCCTACCTGTTCGAGCAGGTGCGGCTGATCGAGCCGAAGGTGCTGTGCACGCTGGGCAACTTCGCGACCAAGCTGCTGACCGGCAGCCCGGTCGGGATCACCAAGGTCCGCGGCACGCCGCAGGTGCACGAGTTCGGCGGCCGCACCGTCTTCCTGCTGCCGCTGCTGCACCCGGCCGCGGCGCTGCGGACGCCGGCGATGAAGGAGACGCTGCGCGGCGACCTCGCGACCGTGCCCGGCTTGCTCGCCGGGCCGGGACCGGCGCCGGCGCCGAGCGCCGAGGAGATCGCCGCCGCCGAAGACGAGGCCGCCGGCCGTGCCACCGGGCCGCCCCCGCCGGACGATCAGCTCGACATGTTCGGCTAGCCGCCCCCGGACGCGGAAGCGAATGAGCAAGACTTCCGGTGGTCATGAGTGCGAATGAGCGAGAGCAGAGGAGGCGGCGCCCGGCCGAGCGCATCGACAGCGGCTCCGCCGCGGAAACCGAAGCCCTCGGCGCCCGCGTCGCTGCACGCTTGGCACCGGGTGACGTCGTCGTCGTCAGCGGCGAGGTCGGCGCCGGCAAGACGACGCTGATCCGCGGTGCCTGTCGGGCGCTCGGGATCGAGGAGCCGGTCACCTCGCCGACCTTCACGATCGGTCAGCGCTACGCCGGCGGCCGCCTGCCGGTCTCCCACCTCGACCTCTACCGGCTGCAGAGCCTGGAGGAGGAGGACCCGGCGCTGATCGACGACTACCTCGGCGTCGACGGCGTCGCCTTCGTCGAGTGGCCGGCGGTCGGGATCGAGCAACTGGGGCGGCCGGCGCTGGAGATCCGGCTCGCCCACGCCGGGGGCGAGAGCCGCACGATCGAGGTCGACTGGTAGGGACAGACCCGCTCCGAGTCGACGCAGGTGGTGTTCCGGGGACAGGGAACACAACTTGTAGCATCGGCTCACAAACTGAGATCCACGAAGGGAAGGACCCAATGAAGGGACTGAAGGCGCTTTCAGCAGTGTTGGTGGTAACCGGGCTGCTGGCCGCCGCGGCGGTGCCCGCCACGGCAGGAGCGGCGGCGTACAAGCACTACGTCGGCTGCGGAATCTCCCGCAACGCCAAACCCGCCCACGTCTGTCCCAAGAAAGCCAAGAAGGGCGCTTTCTTCAAAAGTCTCAAAGGCGACGTCAACTACAGCGTCTGCGTCAAGTTCCCCAGCGGCAAAAACCTCTGCGCCCAGGCGCAGGAGGCGAAAAAAGGGACGCTCTACGTGAACAAGGTGACCTCGACCATTCCCGGCAGGCACCAGGTGACCTGGTTCGTCGAAGGCAAGAAAGTCGGCTCCTTCGTCTTCAGGGTCAAGGGCTAGAAGCGGTCCTCCGCTGGTCGTCGTCGGCTTCGACACCGCTACCGCCGATACCGCCGCCTGCGCTTGGCGCGACGGCGAGGTTCTGCACGAGTCGCTGCTGGGGCCCTCCGCGGGGGGTCCCCGGCACGCGACCGCGCTGCTGGAGGAGGTCGAGCGCTGCGCCGTCGCCGCGGGCGGCTGGGAGCGGGTCGGCCTGCTCGCCGTCGGGCTCGGCCCCGGCTCCTTCACCGGGCTGCGGATCGGCATCGCCACCGCGCGCGGGCTCGGGGCCAGCCTCGGCCTGCCTGCGACCGGCGTCTGCACCCTCGACGCGATCGGGCGCGGGAGCGGGGAGGCCGGGGTCGAGGGAGAGCGCCTGGCGGCACTCGACGCGCGCCGGGGCGAGGTCTTCGCGGCGCTCTACTCCGAGCGTGGTGAGCGGATCTGGGAGCCGCTCGTCTGCCGTCCCGAGGAGCTCGAGGAGCGCGTCGCCGCGCTCGCCTCGCCACCCTCGGCCGCGGGCTCGGGGGCGGTACGATTCCGGCACGAGCTGGCTCGGCACGGCGTCCGGATAGCGGACGATGCCGACCCCGTCCACCGGGTCGCCGCGCGGCACATCTGCGCCCTCGCGACGGCCTCGCCGGAGGGGGGCCCGCTCGCCCCGATCTACCTCAGACCTCCCGACGCAGAGCGCTGGCGTGAGCGAAATTCTTTCCAGAAAGCCGAGTGACCTGAGCCACGAGGTGCAGGTGCGCAGGCTCGCCTACAGCGACCTGCCGGCGGTGATCGCGATCGAGCGCCGCTCCTTTCCGACCCCGTGGTCGCTGGCGATGTTCGTGCTCGAGCTCTCCAAGCCCTCCGGCATCTGCCTCGCCGCCAGCGCCGGCGACGAGCTGCTCGGCTACGTGATCTGCTCCCGCTACGACCAGGTCTGGCACCTGATGAACATCGCCGTGGCGCCCGAGCGCCGCCGCGCCGGCGTCGCCGGGCAGCTGCTGGCGCGGCTGATCGAGGAGGCGCGCGGGGTGCTCCCGTTCACGCTCGAGGTCCGCGTCTCCAATCACCAGGCGATCGCCATGTACGAGCGCTTCGGCTTCCGCTCGGCCGGCGTTCGTCCCCGCTACTACCACGACAACAACGAGGACGCGCTGATCATGTGGCTGGACTGATCCTCGCGATCGAGACTTCCTGCGACGACACCTGCGCGGCCGTGCTCGACGGCCCGCGGATCCTCTCCAACCTGATCTCCTCGCAGGCGGAGGCGCACGCGGCGTTCGGCGGGGTCGTCCCCGAGGTCGCCTCGCGCCACCATCTGGAACTGACCGCGCCGGTGGTCGCGGCGGCGCTGGCGGAGGCGGGTGTGGGGCTCGACGACATCGAGGCGGTCGCCGTCACCACCGGGCCGGGCCTGATCGGCGCCCTCCTGGTCGGGGTCAGCACCGCCAAGGCGATCGCCGCGCCGCGGCGACTGCCGCTGATCCCGGTCGACCACCTGCAGGGTCACGTCGCCGCCAACTTCCTCGAGCCCGAGCCGCTGCAGCCGCCGTTCCTCTGCTTGGTCGCCAGCGGCGGCCACACCCTGCTGGCCGGGGTCACCGACCACCACGGCCACGAGGTGCTGGGGACGACGCTCGACGACGCCGCCGGCGAGGCCTTCGACAAGTCGGCGCGCCTGCTCGGCCTCGGCTACCCCGGCGGCCCGGCGCTGCAGAAGCTGGCCGAGGCGGGCGACCCGGCCGCCTTCGAGATGCCGGTGGCGATGGCCCGCGACCCCAGCCTCAACTTCAGCTTCAGCGGCCTCAAGACGGCGCTCGTCTACCGCTGCCGCGACCTCGGCGAGGACGGGGTGGCCGAGCATCGGGCCGACCTCGCCGCCTCCTTCCAGGCCGCCGTGGTCGGCCAGCTGATCGCAAAACTGAGACGCGCCCTGAAGCAAGGCGACTGGGAGGCGGTGGCGCTGGGCGGCGGTGTCGCCGCCAACGGCCCGCTGCGGGAGGCGGTGACGGCGCTCTGCGAGGAACGCGGGGTGCGGCTGAAGCTGGTCCCTGGCAAGCTCTGCACCGATAACGCCGCGATGATCGGCTCCGCAGCCCGTTTCGCCCCCCGGATCGAGTACCCCGACTACCTCGGCTTCGACGCCTTCGCCACCCCGGCGCGCCGCGCCGCATGACCGACGTCGTCGTCTACTCGCGACCCGGCTGTCACCTCTGTGAGGAAGCGGTGGCGGCGATCGTCGCTCTGCACGGTGAGGGCTACCGCTTCGCTCTGCACGAGATCGACATCGAGAGCGACGAGCTGCTGCTGCGCCGCCACCTGGAGCGAATCCCAGTCGTCGAGGTCGACGGGACGGTGGTCTCGGAGCTGGTTTTGGACGAAGTCGGCCTGCGTGCCAGGCTCGATACTGTGGGGGCATGGCCGAGGTGATCGAGGAGTTCGAGGTCCCGGAGGGGTTCCCCGTCGAAGGGGACCGCCTCTCGCTGGGCGTCGCCGCGAGGCTCTCGCGCTACCTGCAGGTGCTGACCCAGGCGCGCAAGATGGGCCGGGAGACGATCTCCTCGCAGGAGCTCTCCGAGTACACCCACATCAACCCGACCCAGATCCGCCGCGACCTCTCCGGCTTCGGCAAGTTCGGCAAGCGCGGGGTCGGCTACAACATCGAGTCGCTGGTCTCCGAGGTGCGCAAGATCCTCCGCACCTCGGGCCAGCACAACATCGCCCTCTTCGGCGCCGGCAACCTCGGCCAGGCGATCGCCAGCTCGGCGATCTTCGCCGACCACGGCTTCCAGGTCGTCGCCGTCTTCGACTCCGATCCGGCGGTAGTCGGCAGCGAGATCGGCGAGCTGCGGGTGCGCGACCTCGGCGACCTCAAGGCGGTGGTCGGCGAGGAGGAGATCGTCGTCGGCGTCCTCGCGGTGCCCGCCGACGCCGCCCAGGAGGTCGCCGACCGCCTCGTCAAGGCCGGCGTCAAGATCATCTTCAACTACTCCGAGCAGCTGCTGCAGGTGCCGCCGGAGGTGACGGTCCACACGTCCAGCCCCGCCGTCGACCTGCTCTACGCGCTCTACTTCTACCTGGCCTGAGTCCTTGTCGCTAGACCTCGACCTCGTCCGCGAGCGATTCGAGTCCTCCACCGACTTCACGATCGGGCTCGAGGAGGAGTTCGCGATCCTCGACCCGGCCACGCTGGAGCTGGAGCACCGCTTCGAGGACGTCTACGCGGCTTGCGAACAGGACGAGCTGCTGGCCGAGTCGGCGGCCGGCGAGCTGATCGCGGCCGAGGTCGAGATCCGCTCCGGCCGGGCCGAGAGCTTTGCCGAAGCGGTGGCGAAGCAGCGGCAGCGGCGGGCGCGGCTGTTCGAGCTGGTCGGTGGCATGGGGCTGGCGCTCGGCGCCACCGGCACCCACCCCTGGGCCGGCTACCTCGACCAGCGGATCATCGACACCCCGCACTACAACCGCCTGCGCCACGAACTGGGCTGGGTGGCACAGCGCAACAACACCTGGAGCACCCACGTCCACATGGGGGTGCGCGGCGCCGACCGGGCGATCGCCGTCTGCGACCGCATGCGGGAGCTGTTGCCACTGCTGCTGGCGACCTCGGCCAACTCGCCCTTCCTCGACCGCCGCGACACCGGGCTGCACACGGTCCGCACCGAGATCTTCACCCGCACCTTCCCGCGTTGCGGGATCCCATCGCCGTTTCGCGACTGGGACAGCTACGCGAGCTTCGTCGAGACACTGGAGCGGATGGGCTCGATCGTCGAGTCGACCCAGCTCTGGTGGAGCGTCCGCCCTCACCACCACTTCGGCACGGTCGAGGTGCGGATCTGCGATGCGCAGACGCGGGGCGACGAGTCCTTCGCCCTGGCTGGGCTGATCGCAGCCTGCATCGCCCAGGCGGCGCTCGACTACGACGAGCACGGCTACGACGGCGGCGCCGGGCCACCGCAAGCCGACCGCGAGATCGAGGAGAACCTCTGGCGGGCGATCCGCTACGGCCTCAGCGGCAAGATGATCGACTTCCGGCGTGGGGTTGAGGTGGAGGCGCGGGCGGCGCTCGACGCCGTCCTCGCCTGGGTCGAGCCGGCCCGCTCGCAGCTTCGGATCGAGCTGCGGCCGCCGGACCGCAACGGCGCCCAGCGGGCGCGCGAGGCGCTCGACGCCGGACTCTCGATCGAGGACGTCTACCGCGACGCGGTGGCCGAGACCAGGCGCACCTACGCGGGCGCCGGCGAGACCGCAAAATCTTCCTGAATCGGGTCTATAGGCGGTAACGCCGTATCCGTCTATAGACTCCCGCGCCGCTCTAAATTCCACCGGAGGAACAAAACTTGACCAGCTTCTTGACCGATTACGGGGTAGTTGTCGCGCTTGTGTGTGCGGGTGCCGCTGTCGTCTACGGCCTCATCGTCACCCAGCGCCTGCTTGCCAAGTCCCCTGGCAACGACCGGATGCAGGAAATCTCAGGTGCCGTTCAGGAGGGCGCACAGGCCTACCTGAATCGCCAGTACACGATCATCGCCGCGGTCGCCGTGCCGCTGGCGGTCGTGCTTTTGCTCCTGCAGGACTGGAAGACCGCGCTGGGCTTCGTGATCGGCGCCATTCTCTCCGGCGCCACCGGCTTCATCGGGATGAACGTCTCGGTGCGGGCCAACTCGCGCGTCGCCGAGGCGGCTCGCGGCGGCGTTCCGCCGGCGCTCGACGTCGCCTTCAAGGGCGGTTCGGTCACCGGGCTCCTCGTCGTCGGCCTGGCGCTGCTCGGCGTCGCCGGTTACTACGGCGCTCTGATCATCACCGGCAGCACCGACAAGGAGGCCGTCGACGCGCTGATCGGCCTCGGCTTCGGTGGCTCGCTGATCTCCGTCTTCGCCCGTCTCGGCGGCGGCATCTTCACCAAGGCCGCCGACGTCGGCGCCGACCTGGTCGGCAAGGTCGAGGCCGGGATCCCCGAGGACGACCCCCGCAACCCCGCCGTGATCGCCGACAACGTCGGCGACAACGTCGGCGACTGCGCCGGCATGGCCGCC
This sequence comes from uncultured Solirubrobacterales bacterium, assembly GCA_963795625.1. Classification (GTDB taxonomy): domain Bacteria; phylum Actinomycetota; class Thermoleophilia; order Solirubrobacterales; family 70-9; genus VAYN01. The sequence goes on from CAWCIS010000001.1 coordinate 6,959, forward strand.
GACCTGTTCGAGACCTACGCGGTCACCTCGGTCGCCGTGATGCTGCTCGGCGTCCTCACCTTCAATCCAGACGCCGCTCGCGAGGTCGCGATCTACCCGCTGGTGATCGGCGGCGTAGCGATTCTCGCCTCGATCGTCGGGGCCCTCTCGGTGCGTACCAAGACCGACAAAGTCGAGGGTGCGCTGTATATCGGCATGCTCGTCTCGGGCTTGATCTCAATCGTCGCCTTCTATCCGATCACCAAGTGGCTTATGGAAGCCCCGGTCAAGTTCAGCGTCCACGATCCCGGCAGCGCCCTGGCCGGCTCGAGTGTCACCGACCTCTGGCTCTGCGCCGTGATCGGCGTCGCCGTCACCGCGCTGCTGTTCGTGATCACCGACTACTACACCTCGACCCGCTTCCGGCCGGTGAAGACGATCGCCCAAGCCTCAGAGACCGGTCACGCGACCAACATCATCCAGGGCCTCGCCCAGGGTTACCAGGCGACCGCCGCCCCGGCGCTCGTCCTCGCCCTGGCGATCCTCGGCGCCAACGAGCTCGCCGGCATCTACGGCATCGGCATCGCCGTGATGGCCCAGCTCTCGCTCTGCGGACTGATCGTCGCCCTGGACGCCTTCGGGCCGATCACCGACAACGCCGGCGGCATCGCCGAGATGGCGGAGCTGCCGGAGGACGTCCGCAACGTCACCGACCCGCTCGACGCCGTCGGCAACACCACCAAGGCCGTGACCAAGGGTTATGCGATCGGCTCCGCGGCTTTGGCCGCGCTGGTTCTGTTCGCCGCCTTCAAGAGCGAACTGGAAGACGCGGCGCCGGCGAACTTTCACATTGGCAGTCTCTTCAACCTGACCAGTCCTGACGTGCTGATCGGGCTGATCATCGGCGGCATGATGGTCTACCTGTTCATGGCCCTCTCGATCGAGGCTGTCGGCCGCGCCGGCGGTCAGGTCGTCGAGCAGGTGCGGAAACAGTTCAAAGAGCACCCCGGGATCATGGATGGGACCGAAAAACCGGAGTACGGCGAAACGGTCAGCATCGTCACCCTGGCGGCGCAGAAAGAGATGATCGCGCCGGCTCTGATCCCGATCGTGATCCCGGTCATCGTCGGCCTGCTCAGCGTCGACGCGCTCGGCGGCCTGCTGATCGGCGTCATCGTCGTCGGCCTCTTCGCGGCGATTTCGATGACCGCCGGCGGCGGCGCCTGGGACAACGCCAAGAAGCTGATCGAGGATGGGGCTCATGGCGGCAAGGGCTCGCCTGCCCACGAAGCCTCGGTGACCGGCGACACGGTCGGCGATCCCTACAAGGACACGGCCGGGCCGGCGATCAACCCGATGATCAAGGTGGCGAACATCGTCGCCATCCTGATCATCCCGATCGTCCACTTCTAGAGCTCTGGGCGGGAGGGGCCAGGTGCCCCTCTCGCTCAAACTTTTTCGTGAATTGAGCTCCCGCTTGCCGTGTGGGTTGCGGCGAAAAAGTACAAGCCGCTCCGAGGGGCACCTGGCCCCTCCCGTCGGGAACGTTTGGATGGACGATCGGGCCGATTAACAGGGCTCGTTCGCCTGGATATGGCTACTTCAGCCGAACTGCATCATTTTCGTAATCCACAAGGCTACGAACGTGATGCGGTTCGGGGTTGTTAGCGTTCTGGGGGTGCGGGGGCTGAAAACGATCTGGGGTGGGGCGACCTATCCGTTGCGCAGGTGGCCGCGGCTTTCTAAGGCTGCGATCTCGGGGGCGCTGTTGATTGTGCTCGTCGTGGTCGGTTCAAACGCCTACATTCTGCTCAGCACGCAGGGGGAATCGACGGGTGTCGTGGCCGACGTGCCGCATGCGGAAGTGGCGATCGTGCCGGGGGCGCTGGTGCAGCCGAACGGGAAGATGAGTGGGATGCTCGGCGACCGGGTGCGGCAGGCGGCGGCCCTGTGGCATGCGGGGAAGGTCGAGAAGATCCTCGTTTCCGGCGATCACCACACCTGGGCTTACGACGAGCCGGACACGATGCGCAAGGCGCTGGTCAACGAAGGCGTGGCGCCGCGCGACATCTTCGAGGACCATGCCGGTTTCGACACCTGGGCGACGATGGAGCGGGCGCGCGGCATCTTCGGCGTACGCGATGCGGTCGTCGTCACCCAAGGCTTCCACATGCCGCGCGCACTCTTCCTTGCCGATGCTGCCGGCATCGACGCCACCGGGCTCACCGCCGATCAGCATCATTGGGGCTATCAGGGGGAGAAGAGCGAAGTGCGGGAGGTGCTCTCGCGGGTCAAGGCGATCGCTGACGTGACGCTCGATACGCCGGCGATGGCCGGCCCCTCGATCCCGATCTCCAGCGCCGACGGCCGCGAGAGCTGGGGCCCGCCGCCGCCGCCCGGTGTGCCGCCCGCGGGTTCTCCCGGCCGCTAGCCGCAGTGGGCGAGGGCGTTGACGTAGAACCGCTGGTAGGCGGGCCAGTGGGCGTCCCAGTAACTGCCTTCGTGACCGCCCGGCCATGAGTGGGTGGTGAAGTCGGCATTTCCGGCTTCCATCGCCTCGACGAAGCCTTCGTCGTAGGGGCGGAAGTCGTCGGTCTGGCCGTAGTCGTTCCAGACCTTGGCGTCGCCGAAGGCCTCGGGGTCCGCCTGGACGGTGCCGACGACGTCGTTGCGCTCGAAGTCGGCGGCGTCGTCGAAGGCTCCGGGAGCGGTTTCGGAGCCGTCGAACCAGAGCGCGGGGGAGTGGCCGCCGACGGCGCAGAAGCGCCCCGGGTTCTTGAGGGCGATGTCGTAGGCGCCGAAGCCGCCCATCGAGATGCCGCCGATCGCCAGTTTTTGCGGGTCGATCCCGAAGCGCCGTTCCACCCGCGGGATCACTTCGTCCATCACCCACTTTTCCCAGTCGCCGTCGGCGCGGTCGTGCCAGTAGCCGTGGACTCCTCCGGCTGGGAAGGCGACGACGGTGCCGCGACGCCCGTGCAGGCTCGGCAGGCCGCGGAAGACGGCGTCGTTGAAGGTCCCCTCGTAGCCGCCGCGACCGTGCAGGAAGACGAGCAGCGAGCGCCTGCCCTTCGGTCCTGCGTTCGGCGGCACGATCACGTTGACGCCGAGGTCGCGGCCGACCGCCTTGCTGTGGATCTCGATGTGGGTGAGAGTGGCGCCGTGCTTGTCGACCGGGGCGAACACCGTCGCGGCCAAGACGAGATAGGCGACACCGATCAGCAGGACGGCGAAGATGGCCAGCGCCGAACGCCGCCGCCGTCGAATCTGCCGTTGGGTCGGCCCCCGTCGTGCGCTCACGGGGTAAACGCTAGCGCCGCGCGCCTCGGCAGGGGCTAGGCTCGCGCCCGTGAATGCCGACCCGATCAACGTCGCCGATTTCGAGCGCTTGGCAGCGGAGAGGCTCGACCCCGCGGTGCTCGGGTACTTCACCGGCGGCGCCGGCGACGAGCTGACGCTGGCCGACAACGTCGCCGCCTGGTCGCGCTGGCGGCTGCGCCCGCGGGTCCTGGCCAAGGTTGGCGAGGTGACTACCGCGGCCGAGGTGCTGGGTGGGCCCGTGGCGATGCCGGTGCTGGTGGCCCCGGTCGCCTACCAGCGCCTGCTCAACCCCGAGGGGGAGATCGGGACCGCCAGGGCCGCCGCCGAGGCGGGCACCGTGATGTGCCTCTCGACCCTGGCGACGGTGCGGCCGAGCGAGATCGCAGCGGCGGTGTCGCAGGGGAGACGCTGGTTCCAGCTCTACTGCTTCCGCGACGCGGCGGTGACCCAGGCGCTGATGGACGAGGCGGTCGAGTCCGGCTTCGAGGCGATCGTCGTCACCGTCGACGCGCCCCCTGGCGGCAACCGCGAGCGCGACCTTCGCACCGGCTTCAGGATCCCGGCGACGCTCGGCGTCCCCAGCGTCGCCGCCGCGCTCGGCGTCGAACGGGCGGTGACGATCGAGGAGACCTTCGGCCTGATGGACCCGAATCTCGGCTGGGGCGATCTCGAGCACCTTGCGGCCGAGTCCAGCCTGCCCGTCCTGGTCAAGGGCCTGGTCACCGCCGAGGATGCCGAGCTCGCGGTTGCCCACGGGGCCGCCGGGGTAATCGTCTCCAACCATGGCGGCCGCCAGCTCGACCGAGCGCTGGCGACCGGCGACGCCTTGTCGGAGGTGGTCGATGCGGTCGCCGGGCGTGCCTCGGTATTGGTCGACGGCGGCATCCGACGGGGCGTCGACGTCGCCGTTGCGCTGGCCCTCGGCGCCAACGCGGTCCTGGTCGGCAGGCCGGCGATCTGGGGGCTCGCGGCGGCTGGATCGACCGGCGTCGGGCAGGTGCTGAGCCTGCTCCGCGACGAACTGGAGCTTGCCCTGGCGCTCTGCGGTTGCGCCTCTCCGGCGGACCTCGGCCGCGCCCACGTGCGGCGGGCACCGGCAACGTCCGTATATTCGGTCTGAGTGACCGTTCCCAGCAGCTCCTAGATGGCCCAGCGAATCCCCAGAGACGAATCGCTGAGCCGCGTTCACGGCGTCGGTGCGCTGTTCTCCGCCGCCTACGGCAACGTCGGCTCCTCGATCTACTACGCCCTCGGCGTCACCGCCGCCTTCGCGCTCGGGCTGACTCCGGTCGCCTTCGTCATCTCCGGGCTGATCTTCGCCGCCACCGCCGCCACCTACGCCGAGGCGACGGTGATGTACCCCGAGGCCGGTGGCTCTTCCAGCTTCGCCCGCCACGCCTTCAACGAGTTCGTCAGCTTCATCGCCGCCTGGGGGCAGATGCTCAACTACACGATCACGGTCGCGATCTCGGCCTTCTTCGTGCCCCACTACCTGGCCGTCTTCTGGCCCTGGCTCGGCGACAGCCCCGGCGACATCATCGGCGGCGCGGCGCTGATCGTCGGCCTTGCCCTGATCAACATCCGCGGCACCGAGGAGTCGGCGAAACTGAACCTGATCCTCGCGATCGCCGATCTCGCGACCCAGGTGGTGCTGGTCGGGATCGGCATCGTCCTCGTTCTCAGCCCGCAGATCCTGATCGACAACATCCACCTCGGCGTCGCCCCGACCTGGAGCGACTTCGCGCTCGGGATCGCGGTCGGGATGATCGCCTACACCGGCATCGAGACGATCTCCAACATGGCCGAGGAGGCCAAGGACGCGGCGAAGACGATCCCGCGCAGCGTCGGCCTCGTCGTCGCCGCCGTGCTCGGGCTCTACCTGCTGATCCCGATCGTCGCGCTCTCGGCGATGCCGGTCCATCTCGATGCCGGCGGCCACTACGTGACCGCGCTCGGCTCGAAGTTCGCCGACGATCCGATCCTCGGCATCGTCGAGAACCTCGGCCTCTCCGCCGGGCCGACCGAAATCCTCCGCTACTACGTCGGCGTGCTGGCGGCGGTGATTCTGCTGATCGCCACCAACGCCGGGCTGATCGGCGTCTCCCGGCTCACCTACTCGATGGGCCAGCATCGCCAGCTGCCCGAGGGCCTGCGCCAGGTACACCCCAAGTACCGCACGCCCTACATCGCGATCCTGATCTTCGCCGGGATCGCGATCGTCACCCTGCTGCCGGGCAAGACCGACTTCCTGGCGACGCTGTACTCGTTCGGGGCGATGCTCTCGTTCACGATCGCCCACGTCGCGCTGATCCAGCTGCGGCGAAAACAGGCGGACGTCGAGCGCACCTGGAAGGCGCCGCTGAACATCCGCGCCTTCGGCTTCGACGTGCCCGTGGTCGCCGTGCTCGGTGGGCTCGGCACCTTCGCCGCCTGGATCGTGGTGATGGCGCTGAACCCGCGCACCCTCTTCGTCGGCACCGGCTGGATGGTCCTGGGGGTCGTCGTCTACGTCCTCTACCGGCGCAACCAGGGGCTGCCACTGACCGAGACCGTGAAGGTGGTGACGCCGGAGCCGCTGGGGGTCGAGGAGGTCGAGTACCGCAGCGTCTTGGTCGGCTTCGAGGACGACGAATCGTTCTCGCCGGAGATGGTCGCGACCGCGATCAAGCTCGCCTCCAAGCGCCGCCGCGGGATCCACGTCCACTCGATGCTGACCGTCCCCACCAACCTGCCGCTCGACGCCGACATGCCCGAACAGGAAGAGGCGGCGCAGCGGATGATCGAGGAGGCGCGACTGATCGGCGGCCAGCGGGTGACCGGCCACGTCGCCCGGGTCCGGCCCGGCCAGGCCGGCTACTCGATCTCCGAGGAGGCGGAGCTGATCAAGGCGGCCGCGATCGTGATCGGCCTGCGCTACCGGGCCGGGGTGCCGCTCTACGACAAGACCCTGCAGACCGTGCTCGGCGAGCGCCCTTGCCGGGTGATCGTCGTCTCCGACCCGACCAGCAGCCCTGTCGCCGTCCCGACCGAAGCCGTGGTCGAGGTGACCCGGTGATCTACAAACATGCGGTGCGCGGGTTCTCGGCCGCCTTCGTGCTGATCGGCCTGGTGGTGCTGGCGGTGACGCTGGCCAACGGCGGCGGCCCGGCCTCGGTCGGGGTGTTGATGGGCCTCGCCTTCGTCGCCGTCGGTGCCGGCCGACTCTGGGTCGCAAGGCGGATGGAGCGATGAGCGAGCCGGTCAAGCCGCCTCCCGGGCGCCGGGCCGACCCGCTGCTCAAGCGCGGGCTCGGCGTCCCCTACCTGTTCGCCGCCGCCTACTCGGCGGTCGGCTTCTCGATCTACTTCGCGCTCGGCGTCGTCGCCGACCGCGGCCTCGGGCTGACGCCGCTGATCTTCCTCGCCGCCGGGTTGCTGTTCGGCCTGACCACGCTCAGCTACGTCGAGGGCGGGGCGATGTTCCGCGAGCGCGGCGGCTCCTCGACCTTCGCCCGCCACGCCTTCAACGAGCTCGTCGCCTTCATCGCCGGCTGGGCGATCCTGATCGACTACCTGATCGTGATCGCCCTGGCGGCGATCTCGGTGCCGCACTATCTGGAGCCGATCTGGGGCGGCTTCTCGCGACCGGGCTGGGAAATCGCCGTCGCCGCTGTGGTCATCGCCGCCGCTTGTGTCCTCAACATCTTCAACGTCACCGGCCGCGGTAAAGGGCGTTCGCTGGCGATCCTGGCCCTGGCCGACCTCGGCCTGCAGCTGGCGGTGATCGTCGTCGGCGCTCTCGTCGCCTTCCATCCCGACCGCCTGACCGAAAACCTCCACCTCTTCTCCGACCCCAGCTTCAAGGACATCGTCTACGCGGCGGTGGTGGCGATGCTGGCCTACGCCGGGATCGAGGCCGCCTCCGATCTCGCCCCCGACATCGACGTCGATCGCCGCGACCTGAAGCGGATCGCCACGCTCGGGGCCGTCGCCGTGCCGCTCGTCTACGCCGGGATGGCGGCGATCGCGCTGATGGCAGTGCCGGTCGTCGGCGGCCCGCACGGCCCCGAAACCGCGCTCGGAGGCCAGTTCGTCGAGGAGCCGGTGTTGGGGGTGGTCTCGTCCTTCCATCCCGGCTGGGTCGCCGACATGATGCGCTGGATGGTGGCGCTGATCGCCGCCCCGGTCCTCTTCTGGGCGGCCAACACCTCGATGCTCGGGGTCTCCCGCCACATCTACACGCTGGCGATCAACCGCCAGATACCCAGCTGGCTGGGCAAGCTCGAGCGCCGCAAGGCCACGCCCTACGTGGCGATCGTGATCAGCGGCCTGATCGCCCTCGGCCTGGTGATCCCGACCAACGTCAAGCTGCTGGCCGGGATCTACGCCTTCGGCGCCACCCTGGCGATCACGATCGCCCACCTCTCGATCATCCGCCTGCGGGTCAAGGACCCCGACCGCCGCCGTCCCTTCAAGATCCCGCTGGGCATTCCCTGGCGCGGGGCCGAGCTGCCGCTGCCGGCGATCGTTGCCGCGGTCCTCAGCGGCCTCGCCTTCATCAGCGTCCTCGTCTACCACGACATCGCCCGCCTGGTCGGCGGCGGCTGGATGCTCTTCGGGCTGATCTTCTACGTCGTCTACCGCAAGGGCTTCGAGGGGACGACCCTGACCAAGCGGGTCTCGGTCACCGAGCGTGCCCTGACCAAGCAGGTGCCGGAGGTCGAATTCCGCAACATCCTGGTCCCGGTCTTCGGGACCAAGCTCGATGACGACATCGTCGCCACCGCCGGCCGCCTCGCCGCGGCCGAGCAGGAGGAGTCCGACGAGGGCGACGACGCCCGGCTCGAGCTCGTCTACGTGATCGAAGTGCCGCTGACCCTGCCGCTCGACGCGCCGCTGCCGCCGGAGCGCGAGGACGAGGCGCGGCGGGCGCTGGCGCGGGCCCGCGAGGTCGGCGAGGAGTACGAGGATGTCGGCGTCAGCACCGAGGTGATCCGCGCCCGCAAGGTCGGGGCCGGGATCCTCGAGGCGGCCCGCCGCAGCGGTTCGGAGGCGATCGTGATCGGCGGCGAGCCGCCCTCGAAGATCCGCGGCGGCGCCAAGATCGGCGGCATCGGCGCCGCCAAGCCGGCCGAGATCGGCGCCGCGACCGAGTACGTACTGAAGAAAGCGCCCTGCCGGGTCCTGCTGACCGCTCCGCCCGAAGCGCCCTAGCCGCTGTTCCCATCTAGTATCCGGCCAATGCTGATTTTGATCGTTGGTTGCGGGCGCGTGGGTTCATCCGTCGCCCGGGCAATGCTCCGTGAGGGCCACGAAGTCTCCTGTCTCGACGAGGACCCCGAGTCGCACGCGCGGCTGGAGGTCGGGCTGGAGAAGAGCTGGGAGGACCTGGGCGGCCAGTTCACCGTCGGCGCCGGGCTCGAGACCGAGGCGCTGGTCGCCGCCGGGATCGAGCGGGCCGACGCCTTCATCGCCTCCACCGACGGCGACAACACCAACATCGTGATCGCCCAGATCGCCCAGAAACGCTACGAGGTGCCGACCGTGATCGCCCGCGTGCTCGACCCGCTGCGGGCCGAGTGGTACCAGCGCCAGGGCCTCAACACCGTCTGCCCGACCAGCGTCGCGATCGACATGCTCGAGACCGCGGTCCGCAAGGGCGGCGAAGGCTCCGGCCCACCCGACGACTCGGCGGAAGCCGCGTAGAGAGGGACTGGGGAGCCGATGTACATCATCGTCGTCGGAGCGGGCAAGGTCGGCTGGAACCTGGCGCGGGAGCTGCTGGAGAAAAACCACGAGGTGACGCTGATCGAGAACAACCGGCGCCGCTACCTCACCGTCGAGCAGGAGCTCGAGCACAACGTCTCCTACGGCGACGCCTCCGAGCTCTGGGTGCTGGAGCGGGCCGGGATCCAGCGCGCCGACATGGTGATCGCGGTCACCGGCGACGACGAGGACAACATGCTGATCTGCCAGGTCGCGCGCGAGAAGTACCTGGTCGAGCGGATCATCGCCCGCGTCAACAATCCCCGCAACCGCCAGCACTTCGACCTGCTTGGGGTCAAGCCCTCGGTCTCGGCGACCGATCTGATCCTGCGCCTGCTCGAGCACGAGGTGCCCGAGTACGGCCTCGTCCACCTGCTCGACCTGCAGGAGGAGCAGCTGGAGATCATCGAGATGCTGCTCGGCAGCGATTCCGGGGTCACCGGGCGCCGGGTCGGCGACCTGCAGATGCCGGAGGGCAGCCTGCTGATCTCGGTCCTGCGCGCCGGCAAGGGCTTCGTGCCGACCGCCGATACCGTGCTCGAGGAAGGCGACGAGATCCTCGCCGTGCTCGATCCCGGCAAGGAGGACGACCTGAAGGTCCTCTTCGGGCCGAAGAGCAACGGCAGCGACGGTGCCTGACCGCGAGGTCGATTTCCTTCTGATCGGCGGTGGCATGGCCTCCGCCCACTGCGCGGCCGAGCTGCGCAAGCGCGGCGCCGAGGGCTCGATCCTGCTGGTCGGACGCGAGCCGGAGCCGCCTTACGAACGGCCGCCGGTCTCGAAGGAGTACCTGCGCGGCGAGGCCGAGCGCGCCGACGCCTACGTCAACCCGATCTCCTGGTACGAGGAGAACGACGTCGAGCTGGTCACGGGTCGCAACGTGATGTCGCTCGACCCCGAGGCCCGCATCGTCAAGGTCCAGGGCGGGGAGGAGGTCGTCTTCGGCCAGGCGCTGATCGGCACCGGGGCGATGGTCAACATCCTCCGCGTCGAGGGCGCCGAGAACGAGGGCATCCACTACCTGCGCGCCTTCGGCAACGCCGACGCGATCCGCAAGGAGGCCGAGGCGGCCGAGCACGTGGTCCTGATCGGCGGCAGCTACATCGGCACCGAGGTCGCCGCCTCGCTTACCGCCGGCGGCACCAAGTGCTCGATCGTGGCAATGGAGGACGCAATCCTCTCGCGCACCTTCGGCGCGGACGCTGGGCGCTGGTTCCAGAAGACGATCGAAGCGAAGGGCGTCGAGTTCCACGGCGGCGAGGAGCTGGAGGCCTTCGAGGGCGACGGCCGGGTCGCCGCCGTCGTCACCAAGAGCGGGCTCAGCGTCGAGTGCGACATGGTCGTCGTCGGCGCCGGGGTCCGGGCCGACGCGATGCTGGCCGAGCGGGCCGGGCTCGCGGTCGAGAACGGCGTCACCTGCGACTCGAAGCTGCGGAGCTCGGTCGCGGGCATCTACGCCGCCGGCGACTGCTGCTCCTACGAGAGCGTCATCCACGGCCGCCGGCTGCGGGTCGAGCACTGGGACGTGGCGATGCAACAGGGCATCCATGCCGCGGGCAACATGCTCGGCGACGAGCGCGACTACGAGGTCGTCCCCTATTTCTTCAGCGACCTCGCCGACTGGGCGAGCCTCGAGTACGTCGGCCCAGCCCGGGACTGGGACGAGGAGATCTGGCGCGGCGACCGCGACCAGGGTGAGTTCTCGGTCTGGTACCTCAAGGACGGCCGCGTCGCCGGCGCCCTCAGCGTCGGCCGCCCCGAAGACCTGGCCGAAGCCCGCCGCATGCTGGCCGACGCGGTCGACGTCTCCGGCGCCCGCGAGACGATCGCCGACGCCGGCAGCGACCTTTCCCGGATCGGCGCCTGAGGGCCGGCGCCGGGCTTCCCGGGTATCCTTCGAACACGCTTTGCGGCCTGGTGTAATGGCAGCACACCTCTCTCTGGAAGAGGCAGTCGGGGTTCGAGTCCCTGGGCCGCAGTTCTTTAGATGAGACTCTCCAAGACCTCCCTCACGCTCGCGCTTCCCCTTGCCGCCCTGGCGATCGCCGGCTGCGGCGGCGGTGGCGACTCGACCGAAACGACGGCGGCGACGACCGCGACGGCGCCGGCGCTGAGCAAGGCCGAGCTGATCTCCCAGGGCGACTCGATCTGCGGCGAGGTCAACGCCGCGGTCGGCGCGATCGGCTCCGGGGAAACGGCGGTGCCGGATCAGATCACCCAGGTCGCCGGTCTCTACATCGGCATGGTCGAAAACCTGAAGAGCCTCGGCGCCCCGAGCGAAGACGCCGGTTATGCGGAATTCCTCGAAGCGGCCGAAGAGCTGTCGGCGACCCAGAGCGCGACCAAACTGGCGACCGAACGCGAAGACACCATCGCAATCGGCGAAGCGACGGAAAAAGCCACGCCCGCGCTCGAAGAATTCGAGAGCGTCGCGGGCGAATACGGCTTCGAAGACTGCAGCGAAGGCCCGAGCACCCCGACCGCCGGCATCAACGGTTCCGGTGCGCCCGAAGAAGTCGAAGAAGGCGGGGTCGAAGCGGCGCCGGAAGAAGTCGAAGAAGTGGCGCCGGAAGAAGTTGCTCCCGAAGAAGTGGCGCCCGAAACGGGCGGGGCCGGGGGCGGGATCCAAGAAGCAGCTCCGGAATCGGGCGGCAATGCCGGGGGGACCTCCGGCGGCGTCGGGCCTGGCTGAGCCTCGGGTCCGGGGAGCTCCGAGAGGGGCGGGGATACCCCTCCCCGTGAATTTGTCGCTCCGCGCCCTATGGGCGCGTCGCTCCGGATGTTGGAGCGCGACCTAAAGGTCGCGCGATAACCGGATTGCATTTCCGCGTGCTTCGCACACATTCCCGGGGAGGGGTATCCCCGTCCCTCCCACAGGCGCTTCACACAATTCCAGCTACGGAGTACGAGCGGGGTAGTTCCTCGGGAGCACCGCGAGGAGCTGATCGCTCCTGCTGGCCTATGCGCGCGGTCGCGGATCGAGTCGTCGATTCCTCGCTGGCGTGGAGAGCTGAAGGAGAGGTCGGTGCCCCTCTGGGCGAATGTTGCCCGAAGGGCGCGATATGCAATCTGCCTATTGCGCGACCTTTAGGTCGCGCACCAACATCCGGAGCGACAGGCCCATAGGGCCTGGAGCGACTAATTCGCCCAGAGGGGCACCGACCTCTCCTACGCCCACCTACGCCGCGGAAGACTCAGCCCAAGCCCCGTACAACCGCGAGTAGACCCCACCCGCCGCGATCAGCTCGTCGTGCGTTCCCTGCTCGGCAATCTCCCCCCCTTCGAGGACGACGATCTTGCCGGCGCGGCGGATCGTCGAGAGGCGGTGGGCGATGACGATCGCGGTGCGGCCCTGCAGCAGGCGTTCGAGGCCTTTCTCGATCGTTTTCTCGGTGCGGACGTCGACGTTGGAGGTGGCCTCGTCGAGGATCAGGATCCGCGGTTCGGCCAGCAGGGCGCGGGCGAAGGCGACCAGCTGGCGCTGGCCGGCGGAGAGCTGGACGCCGCGCTCGCCGACCTCGGTCTCGATCCCCTCCGGCAGGGCGGCGACGAACTCGGTCGCGCCGACCGTGGCGACGGCCGCTTCGATCTCCTCCAGGCTCGCCTCCGGCCGGCCGAAGGCGATGTTCTCGCGGACGCTGCCGGAGAAGAGGAAGCCCTCCTGGGGGACGATCCCGAGCTGGCGCCGCAGCGCCCGCTGCTGGACCCCGCGCAGGTCGTGGCCGTCGACCAGCACCTCGCCCGCCTGCGGGTCGTAGAAGCGGGCGACGAGCTTGGCGAAGGTCGACTTGCCGGCGCCGGTGGCGCCGACCAGGGCCAGGGTCTGGCCCGGGGGGACGTGGAGGTCGACGTCGCGCATCGCCCAGATGTCGGCGAGGTCGGGCGAGGACTGCGCACCGGGGGCGGGCGGCGTGGCGTCTTCCTTGTAAGAGAACCAGACGTTCTTCATCTCGATCTCACCGGTCAGCGTGCCCGGGTCGATCGCGCCGGGGGCGTCGACCATGTCCGGCGGGGTGTCGAGCAGGTCGAAGATCTTGTCCAGGGCCGCCATCCCCTGCTGGTAGGTGGTGTAGAGCTGGGACAGTTCCTGGATCGGTTCGAAGAAGGTCGCCAGGTAGGCGACGAAGGAGACGATGATGCCGACCTTGATCGCGCCGTCGATCGCCTGGCTGCCGCCGTAGAGCAGGATCACCGCGGTCCCGATCGCGGCCAGCAGTTCGACCGCCGGGAAGTAGGAGGCGTTGAGGTAGACCGTCTTCATGTTCACGTCGCGGTTGCGTTCGTTGAGGTCGGTCATCACGTCGACGTGGCGGGGCTCCTGGCCGAAGCTGCGCACCACCCGGACGCCGCTGAGGGTCTCCTGCAGGTATGAGGTGACGGCGGCGATCCGCTCGCGCGTCGCCTTGTAGGCCCCGGCCGAGACGATCCGGAAGGTGACGCTGGCGATCGCCAGCAGCGGCAGGGTGAGGAAGGTGATCAGCGCCAGCTTGACGTCGAGCAGGAGCAGGATCACGATCACGCCGACCAGGGTCAGGGTCGCCGAGAACATCGTCACCACGCCGCTGGTCACCAGCTGGTTGAGCGCCTCGACGTCGTTGGTCATGCGCGAGATCAGCACCCCGGGGCTGCGGCGGGTGAAGAAGCCGATCGACATCGACTGGATGTGGCCGAAGAGGCGCTCGCGCAGGTCCTGGAGGGCGCGGGTCCCGACCCAGCCGACCAGGTAGGTCTCGGCGTAGGTGCCGGCCGCGTAAAGCAGGGCGGCGCCGACGAAGGCGGCGACGGTGAGGTCGAGGGCGCTGACGTCGCCGGTGACGATCCCGGCGTCGATCGCGCGGCCGGCCAGGTAGGGCGGGGCGAGGCCGGCGCCGGTCTCGATCACGAGGGCGAGGAACATCAGCGCCATGCGCCCGCGGTAGGGCCGCAGCAGGCCGATCATCCAGCGCACCTTGCGGCCGCGCTGGTCCTCGCCGCGGACCAGGCGCCAGAGCGCGACGAAGAGCAGGAAGACGTTGCGCAGCCGGTTGTCGCCCGGCTCGGAGCCGTTCGGCTCGATGCTGTTCTGGGCCTCGCTCACAGGCGCGCCATCTCCTCACGGCTCTCGAGGTCGCGCTGCAGGAAGACCGAGTCGGCGAGCCCGTGCTCGGCGATCTCACGGTAGAAGCCGCAGCCTTGCATCAGCTCCTCGTGGGTGCCGCGGTCGACGATCTTGCCGCCGTCGATCACCACCACCTCGTCGGCCAGGGAGACGGTCGAGAGGCGGTGGGCGATGACGAAGGTCGTGCGCCCGGCCATCACCTCGCCGAGCCCGGACTTGATCGCCTCCTCCGTGGTCGCGTCGACCGAGGAGGTGGCGTCGTCGAGGATCAGGATGCGCGGATCGGCGAGCAGGGCGCGGGCGATCGCGACCCGCTGGCGCTGGCCCCCGGAGAGGGTGAGGCCGCGCTCGCCGACCCGGGTCTCGTAGCCGTCGGGCAGCTCGCGGATGAACTCGTCGGCCTGGGCGCGGCGGGCGGCGGCTTCGATCTCCTCCAGGCTGGCCTCTTGTCGCGCGTAGGCGATGTTCTCGGCGACGCTGGCGGTGAAGAGGAAGCTGTCGTCGGCGACGAAGGCGATCTCGGAGCGCAGCGAGTCGACGTCGATCTCGCGAATGTCGGCGCCGTCGACCAGCACGGTTCCCTCGCTCGGGTCGTAGAGCCGGGCGATCAGCCCGACCAGGCTCGTCTTCCCGGCTCCTGACGGGCCGACAAGAGCCACCGTCTTCCCGGCCTCGACCCGCAGATCGATCCCCTCCAGCGCCGCAGCCGACCTTGACCCCACCAGGGTGTGGTCAAGGTCGGCTGCGTCTACGGGCCGGCCTCCGTCGTAGCGCAGGGTCACCCCGCGCAGCTCCACTTCGCCGCCGCCGGCCGGCAGGTCCGGTGCCCCCGGCGGGCTCTGGATCGCCGGTTCGCGGTCGATGATCTCGAACATCCGGTTGCCCGAGGCGATCGCCCGCTGCGCCATCCCCATTGTCACCCCGAGCATCCGCATCGGGCCGGCCAGCATCCCGACGTAGAGGTAGAAAGCACTGAAGCTGCCGAGGCTGAGCGTCCCGTTGATCACCTCGCGGCCGCCGACCAGCAGCACCAGGGCGATCCCGAACTGCGGCAGCAGCCCGATCAGCGGCGAGAAGAAGGCCTGCAGCTTGGTCGAGTAGATGCTCTGGTCGAAGACCCGGGAGACCGCGCGCTGGAAGCGATGCAGCTGGTACTCCTCGCGGGCGAAGGCCTTGACGATGCGGATCCCGGAAACGTTCTCCTCGGCCTCGGCGGTCAGCTCGGCGATCCGCTGCTGCACCTCCTGCAGGGCCGGGCGGGAGACGCGGTTGTAGCGCGAGGCGGTGTAGATGACGAAGGGCGCCGGGGCCAGCGCGATCAGCGCCAGCAGCGGGTTGATCGCGATCATCACCACGCTCGCCAGCACGATCGTCAGCAGGCTCTGGGTGATGAAGATCAGCCCATAGCCGAGGAAGAAGCGGATCGCCTGCAGGTCGACGGTCGCCCGCGACATCAGCTGCCCGGTCTGCTGCCCGTCGAAGAAGCCGAGGTCGAGCCGCTGCAGGTGCGCGTAGAAGGTCTGCCGCAGGTCGAATTCGACCGAGAGCGAGACTTTGCCGGCGACCAGCCGCCTGACCACGGTGAGGCCGAGGCGGAGGATGCTGGCGCCGACGATCGCCAGGGCGAGCGGAAGCAGGGCGGACTTGTCCCCGTCCTTGATCGCGTTGACGGCGTGGCCGGTCAGCAGCGGGATCAGCACCGTCATCCCGATCGCCGCCCAGGCGAACGCCATCGATCCCCAGAGCTGGGGGCGATAGGGACGCAGGAAGCCCATCAAGCGACGGTAAGTGCGCATTCCCACCCACTATACAAAGTGAAGTAATGGCCTCCAGGCGGCACCTGCGGCCGCCTGGGCTTCGCCTCCGCTGCCTAGCCGTTGAGCCTGGCCGCGGCCTTGGCGCTCGGCACCTTGCCCTGCGGGCACGGTTTCGGCTCGTGGCCGGGGCGGGGGAGGATCTGGAAGTTGGTGACCGCGTGGACCTGCGTCGTCGCACCGCTGTTCTGGGCCAGGTTGACGATCAGCCGGTAGAAGCCTGGCGGCAGCCCGTGGTAGAAGATCTCCGGCCGCGTCCCCGGCGAGTAGCTGCCGGCGCTGCCGATCCGCTCGGCGAGGACGCCGTTCGGCCCCGAGTAGCGGGCGTAGTCGAAGGAGCGGCCGACCAGCCGGGCGTTGCCGATCGGGCTGTTGACCGCGTGCAGCAACTTGACCGGGTCGACGCAGTCGGGCACGCGGTTGAGGCTGAAGCGGATGTGGCCCTCGCCGAGCTGGGGGGCGCGGCCGAACTGGCGCGGCGCCAAGCGGAAATCTTCGACGATCGCCTTGACGACGACGGCGTGACTGGTCTGACGAGCCCCGTTGCGGGGGGAGACGATCTCTACCCTGGGTTGACCCGGCACCGCTGCCACGCTCGCCTCGGCGTGTTTCGTGTCGGAGCCACCCCCGAAAATCAGCGCCAACGCCAGCAGGGCGGCGGTGGCCGCCAGCGCTGCCAAGGTTGCATTCCTCCTACGCATCGGAGCGAGAACATTACGCGCAACACCCAGATCCCCATGCGCCGCTTCGCGACCGCGATTCTCGCGCTGGCACTCACTCTCGCCGTGGTCGCGCCGATTGCGTCCGCCGGCGACCTGGCGGGACGCGTAAACCCCTTCGCCGGCACCCGCCCTGGCCCCGGGACCTTCGGCGGCGGCCACAACTTCCCCGGCGCGGCGCTGCCCTTCGGGATGGTCCAGTTCGGCCCCGACACGACCCCTTCGGCTCCGCACTCCGGCGGCTACGACCACCGCGACAACCACCTCAAGGGCTTCAGCCTCACCCACCTCAGCGGTGCCGGTTGCGCCCTCTATGGCGACTTTCCCTTTCTGCCGACGACGGAGCCGCTCGACTCCTCGCCCGCGATGGCGGGCGGACCCGGCCTCGACGGCAAGTTCCAGCCGGGTTTCTCCCATGCAGAGGAGGCCGCTTCACCGGGTCTTTACGAAGTGCGGCTAAACCCCGCGCGCGGGGCCGACATCGACACCGCTTTGACCGCCACGACCAGAACCGGAATGGCCCGCTTCAAGTTCCCCGCCAACCCCCACGCCAGTGTCCTCATCAACGCCGGCGGCAGCGCCCAGCCCGACGACTTCGCCGCCGTCTCCGTCGACCCCGGCCGTCGCGAAATCTCCGGCACCGCCTCCAGTGGTCTCTTCTGCGGCCAGCGGCCGCGTTACCGGGTCTACTTCGCCGCCGTCTTCGATCGTCGCTTCGACGCTTACGGGACTTGGGATGGCGGTGATCTCGACCAGGGAGGCGAGGCCGCGGAAGACAGTCAGGTGCCGGCGGTCAACCCTCGCACGACCGCTCAGGTAGGGGCCTACGCGACCTTCGACACTCGCAAGAACCGCACCGTCAGCGCCCGGGTCGGGATCTCCTTCGTCAGCGTCGAAGGCGCCCGTGCCAACCTCGCCGCCGAGAGCAAGGGCAGGGGCTTCGGCGCGATCGGGCGGCTGGCGCGCGAGCGCTGGAACCAGGCACTGGGCCGGATCCAGGTCAGCGGCGGCCCCGACTCGCTTCTCGACACCTTCTACACGGCGCTCTACCACGCCTTCCTCGCGCCCCGTACCTTCAACGACGTCGGCGGCGCCTACCCGGGGATGGACGGACAGATCCACCAGGCCCGCGGCCGCACCCAGTACGCCGACTTCTCCGGCTGGGACACCTACCGCACCCAGGTGCAGCTGCTGGCGCTGCTGGCGCCGCAGCGGGCGAGCGACATGATGAAGTCGCTGCTGGCCGATGCCGAGCAGAGCGGCTGCTTGCCGCGCTGGCCCTATGCGAACGGCCAGAGCATGACCATGGTCGGCGACTCCGCCGACCCGATGCTGGCCTCGGCCGCCGCCTTCGGGGCCGGCGACTTCGACCGCCGGGCGGCCCTGGAAGCGATGGTCCGGGGTGCCACCCAGCCCTGTCGCAGCGCCAACGGCGAATACCTGCAGCGCCAGGGGCTGCCGAGCTACCTGGCGCTCGGCTACGTCCCCTTCGACCTCGACACCAACACCCGCAACGCCAACTCGATCTACGGCGACCCCGAAGCGGTTTGGGGCTCGGCGGCGACCACGCTCGAGTACGCGGTCGACGACTTCGCGATCGCCCAGCTCGCCGGCCGCTCCCTCCACGACCGCGCCACCTACGCCGCCTTCATGCGCCGCTCGGCGAACTGGCGCCGGCTCTACAACCCCGCCAGCGGCATGATCGAGCCACGCTACGCCGACGGCGATTTCCAGACTCCCTACGACAACCTCGGTGGCGGCGGCTTCGTCGAGGGCAACTCGGCCCAGTACACCTGGATGGTCCCGCAGGATCCGGCCGGCCTGATCGCGCGGATGGGCGGGCCGGGCAAGGCCGCCGACCGCCTCGACGGCTTCCTGCGCGAGCTCAACGGCGGACCGGGGGGGACCCATAGCGACCACGCCCTGCTCGGGAACGAGCCGACCCTGCAGACGCCCTGGTTGTACGACTGGATGCGCCGGCCCTACCGCACTCAGGCCGCGGTCCGCCGCGCCCTCCGCACTCTCTACGACACCTCGCCCGACGGCTATCCCGGCAATGACGATCTCGGCACGCTCTCCTCCTGGTACGTGTTCGGCGCCCTCGGCCTCTACCCCGAGGAGCCCGGCGTCGGCGTGCTGGCGATCGGCAGCCCCCTGTTCGCGCGGGCGGAGATCCGGCTCCCGCACCGGCGCCGGGCGCTGATCCTCGCCCGCGCCCGCGAAGTGACGAGCAGCGGCAGCGGCAAGCGGCGCCGGCCCCAGGTCCACTCGCTCAGCCCGGCGGCGGCCCCTTACATCCAGTCCCTCCGCATCGACGGCCGCGCCTCGGCCAAGCCGTGGACGACCTATTGCGCGCTGGCCCGCGGCGCCACGCTCTCCTTTCAGCTCGGAGCCCACCCCGATCGGCGCTGGGGGGCCGCGGCCGCCGCGGCACCGCCCTCGTTCGGGCCGGGACGTTCGATGCCGAAGGGCGACTGCGTTCCGTGAGCCGGCGCTCGACCACGCTCTGGGCGCTCGCCGGGCTGACCGCCCTCGGCGTCGCCGTGCGCTTCGCCGGCCTCGGCGTCCAGAGCTACCACCACGACGAGGTGATCACGGCGCTGCGGGTGCTGCCCGGGAGCTTCGGCGACATGCTGCACGCGGTCAAGGTCAGCGAGTCCAACCCGCCCCTCTACTACGTGCTCGGCTGGGGCTGGGCGAAGGTGTTCGGGACCGGCGAGGTCGGCCTGCGCTCGCTCTCGGCTCTGTTCGGAGCGGCGACGGTCCCGGTCGGCTACCTGATCGGGAGCCGGCTGGCGAGCCGTCGGGCGGGCCTGATCCTGGCCGCGCTCATCGCCGTCAACCCGATGCTGATCTGGTACTCGCAAGAGGCGCGCTCCTACGCCCTGCTGGTCTTCTTCGGCGCCCTCGCCCTCTTCTTCTTCGTGCAGGCGCTGGACAGCGGCCGCGGCCGCGACCTCGCCTGCTGGGCCCTGGCCTCGGCACTGGCCCTGTGCAGCCACTACTTCGCCGTCTTCCCGGTCGCGATCGAGGGTCTCTGGCTGTTGGTGGCGCTGCGGAGCCGGTGGCGTGTCGTGTTGCCGGCGCTCGGCGCCGTCGCCGCGTCCGGCCTGGCGCTGTTGCCGCTGGCCAACGCACAGACCAACCCCACCCATATCGGCTGGATCGAAAACAGCCCCCTGCCCGAACGCCTCTGGGAGACCGGGGTCTCCTTCCTGATCGGCGAAACCGGCCACGTCATCGCCGAGGCCCCGCGCGAGCGCTACGCGCTGGTCCCGATCGTCCTGGTCGGGCTCGCCCTGGCTCTGCTGGCGCTGCGCGGAGAGCGCCGCGAGCGCCGGGGCGGGGCGTTGGGGCTGGTGCTGGGGTTGGGAGTGGTGGCGCTGACGGCGATCGCGGCGCTGGTCGGCAAGGACTACGTGGTCGAGCGCAACCTGCTGCCCGCCCTGATCCCCCTGCTGGCGACGGTCGCGGTCGGGTTCGCCGCGTCGGGGGGTCGCCGGCTCGGGCTCCTGCTGGCGGTCGCCCTCTGCGCCTACTGGGCCGCCTTCGACATCCACGTCACCCAGACGCCGAACCTGCAGCGCCCCGACTTCCGCACCGTCACCGACGCGCTTGGCCCGCCCGGGGGCCGACGGGCGATCGTCACCTGGAAGCTCGCGGCCGATCCGGTTCGCTACTACCTCCACGACCAGGCCGTGCGCATGTACGGTGGAGAGGAACGAATTCGCGAAATCGCCGTGCTTCGCAAGCCCCTGGCGACCGGTCAGACGGTTAACTTGCCGCCATCGTTCCACCAGGTGGGGCGTCTGCGCGCGGACCGCCTGACGGTGAACGTCTACTTCTCCAAACGCCCCGTGCCAGTCCAATTCCACACCCTGCGCGACCTGCCGACCGGCTTCGGCGAGGTCGGCGTGCTGCTGGACGGCCCGAGGCGATGAGCGCCTCGGAATTCGCCGACCGCCTCGGCGCCGCCGCCCGCCGTCCCGCCAGCTGGTGGCAGCTGCTCAAGTTCGGGATCGTCGGCGGCTCGGGGTACGTGATCAACCTTGTCGTCTTTGCCGTTCTCGCCGACAGCCTCGACGTCCACCACACGGTTGCCGCGATCGGCGCCTTCTGCGTCGCCGTGACCAGCAACTTCCTCTGGAACCGCTACTGGACCTTCGGTCCCGGCGACAGCCCGGCCGGCTTCCAGGCAGCCCGGTTCTTCGCCGTCAGCCTCGCCTCGCTCGGCCTCAACCTCGTCGTCCTCGAGCTGCTGGTGACCCACGGCGGGACCGGCGAGCTGGCCGCTCAGGCGATCGCGGTGGCGGTCGCGATGCCGTTCAACTTCCTCGGCAACAAGCTCTGGACCTTCGCCTAGTCGGAGATCTACTCCGCCGCGCTCAGCTCGCCGGCGCCCCAGCCACTCCATCATTTCGGGCAGGCGGCGGCGCAGTTGCGGCGTCGTCGAGCCGAGCTCGGCGCGGGCGAGGTGGATCGTCGCCCCGATCCGCAACGCCGCCTGGGTCGGGTCGCCCCCGAGCCCGCGCTCCAGCCGCTTCAACGTCTTCCAGTCTCGCTGCAGGCGCCATAGCGCCGCCCGCGCTCCTCGCGGGTTCAGCTCGGCCATCGTCACCAGGGCTTCGACGCACGTCTGCACCGGTTCGTCGGACCTCGCGGCGGCGTCGAAGACCTCTGCCAGCGCGTCCGGATAGCAGCGATCGGAAACGATCAGCAGGGCTTCACGACTCTTTTCCACGTTGGGACCTCCTCTTTAGGTCTCGGCCAGGCCCCGGGGTGTAGCTGCACCGCCGGGGCCGTTATCTGCAGGACCCGGCGAGCGTATGACCGGTTCCGGACGCTGAGTACAAAATCGCCTTGAGTAGTCCGCCTTTTGCCACAGGTGGGCGGTGACACCGCTAAGTTAGCCTTGAGCGCGAGATGAGCAAGCAGAAGCCGAGCTACGACGCGGGCAGGATCGAGGCCGCCCGCCAGGCCGCCTGGGAGCAGCGGGGGGACTACGAGGCGCCGCGGCCGGCCGCCGGCCAGGCACGCGTCTACATCAAGCCGTCGAGCCCGTTCACCTCGGGCAACCTGCACATGGGGCACGTCCGCGACTACTCGATCGGCGACGCCTACGCCCGCTTCCGCCGCGCCCGCGGCGACGCGGTCCTGCTCGGGTTCGGCTTCGACGCCTTCGGGCTGCCCGCCGAGCTGGCCGCGATCGAGCGCCAGGAGCCGCCGGCGGACTGGGTCGCGCAGTGCGGCGAGCGCATGCTCGGCCAGATGAAGCGACTCGGGTTCTCCTTCGACTACGACCGCGTCTTCTACAGCTCCGACGAGGGCCAGTACCGCTGGTCCCAGTGGCTGTTCCTGAAGCTGCTCGAGAACGACCTGATCTATCGCGAGGACGCCACCGTCGACTGGTGCGACACCTGCCAGACGACCCTGGCCTCGATCCAGGTCGAGGACGGCCGCTGCTGGCGCTGTCACAACGAGGTGCGGCTGATCCGTCGCCCCACCTGGTTCCTGCGGATCACCCCCTATCTCGAGGAGAACGACCGCAACACCGAGCAGCTGGAGAACTGGGACGACCTGGCGCTCTCCACCCAGCGCTACATCCTCGGGCGCAGCGACGGGGTCGAGCTCGACCTGACGGGCGACGGCGGCTCCCTGACCGTGTTCAGCCCCCATCGCGGCGCGGTCGGGCTGGCGAGCTTCGTGCTGCTCTCGCCCCGCCATCCCGAGATCGAGGCCTGGGTAACGGACCCCGCGGTCCAGGACGAGCTCGACCGGATGCGCTCGGGC
Organism: uncultured Solirubrobacterales bacterium; assembly: GCA_963795625.1. Classification (GTDB taxonomy): domain Bacteria; phylum Actinomycetota; class Thermoleophilia; order Solirubrobacterales; family 70-9; genus VAYN01. Next base: position 29,424 of record CAWCIS010000001.1, read on the forward strand.
GGCTGGGATCGCAGCGCCCGCGACGCCCGTTCGGTTCCCGTCTTCGACACCGGCGCCTCGGTGGTGGGCCCGGCCGGCGAGCCGCTGCCGGTCCTGGTCTCACCCCTGGTGGACGCCCGCTTCGGGCCGACCGCGGCGCTCGGCATCCCCGCCGTCGACGATGCCGACCGGGACATTGCCGGGCGGATCGAGCGCGTCCCGGCCCCCGCTGAGCCGGACGAGGACGGGGGAGAGGCGGGCGATGGCGAGGGTGCCGCCGCTGCCGCTCCGGTCGCGGGCACCCGCGAGGCCAAGCGCTACCGCGCCAACGACTTCTCGATCTCGCGCCAGCGCTCTTGGGGGACGCCGATTCCGGTCGTCCATTGCGAGGAGTGCGGCGCCGTGCCGGTGCCCGAGGCGGATCTGCCGGTGGTGCTGCCGCGGGACATCAAGCCGACCGGCGAAGGGAACCCGCTGGCCGAGCGCCCGGACTTCGTCGACGTCGAGTGCCCCGCCTGCGGTCGTGCGGCCAAGCGCGAGACCGACACCCTCGACTGTCATTTCGACGCGCTCTGGCTCTGGGTGCCCGCGGCCGTTCCGCCCGCCGACCGGGACGAGCTGATGTTCGAGCACCCGGACTTGAAGGAGTGGCTGCCCTCCGAGCGCCTGGTCGCGGGCGGCGATAGCGGCGGCTTCGTCTTCGACCAGCGCATCGTCACCAAGGCCCTGCGCGACATCGGCCCATTTGCCTTCATGGCGGACGGGGAGCCGTTCGCCGGCTGCCTCTTCCACGAGATGGTGATCGCCGACGGCCGCAAGATGAGCAAGCACCTCGGCAATGTCGTCAACCCCGATGAGCTGGTCGAGCAGTACGGCGCCGACACGGTGCGCCTGGCGATCCTCTACGCGGCGGGCCCGGCCAAGACGCTCAACTGGAGCGACGGCTCGCTGCGCTTCGCCAACCGCTTCCTGCGCAACCTCTGGACCTACTCGCACGATCGCTTCGCCGCCCTCGAGGACACCCCGCACGACGAGGAGGCGGCCGCGGACACCGCCTTCATGCGCGATCGCCTGCGCAAATGGTGTGAGAACGGCCTCGCCCGCATCACCGAGGACAGCGAGCAGCTGCAGATGCACAAGGCGGTGCGCAACATCACCCGTCTCTTCGAGCGGATCCAGGACTTCGAGAAGCGGGTGGTCAAGCGTCGCGGCCAGCTCGACCGCGCCGACGCCGAGGCTCAGGTCGCGGCGCTGGTTCTGTTGGCACAGGCCTTGGCCCCGTTTGCGCCGCACACCGCCGAGGAACTGCTGTTGGCCTCGGGCCTGGGGGAGAGCGCCGTGCTCCCCGCTCGCTGGCCCGATTCGGCGCCGATTCCGGTCTCGCCCGAGGCCCCGGCCCCGACCGCTTAGAGATCTCCTACAAAAGTCCGTCCATTAAGCAAACTCGCTTGATTGTTACACGGCAGTGTGTTATGAATTGTCGCGCCGGGCGATTAACCGGTGAAGGGGGCGGGGTCTCTCAGAAACTGGGAAACCGCCTTGGGGTGGCAAAGGAGGACCAGTCATGAGCCAGGACCGGATACGGGCCCTGGCGACGTCGGCACGGCCGGCGCGGCCCCGCCTCACTTCACCGCAAAAGCTCGTCCGGCTCAGCTTGCCTGGGGTGGGCGCTTGACCTCGAAGCGCCGCTTCGACGGTTGCCAGGCGACGCCCTCGCAGAGCTCACCCGCCGTGGTTTCCAGTGAGCCCGCCAGCTTGACGATGGTGCTCAGCCGCGGCTCCCGGCCGGCCCGCTCGAGCAGCGAGATCTCGGTCCGGTGCAGCTCGCAGCGGTTGCCGAGCTCTTCCTGGGAGATCCCCACTTTTGTGCGGGCCTGGCGAAGATTTGCGGCAAAGCGCTCCTGAGGGGTCATGGTTTGCGATTCTTCGGTGCTGAAGACAGGAACTCTACAGACAAAAAGATTCGTTCCATCAGTGCAGCGACTTGTTTCGCTACTTTGCAGTCGAGGTTTGCGCCCAGTTATCCGATTTTTTACGCAGAAAGCGTTGAGCGCTGAGTGACCATGTGTTATACCCGTGCGACTAAAGGACGAGCGCCGTTACAGGTTCCGGCCCGCGTGGCCGGCCTGCCGGCGGTAAAGGAGGAGTCATGAGCGACGCGGTCGAGCCGCATCTGGGAGAGGCCGTCGGGCCCCGGACCACCTCCTGCGCCACCGAACTCGCCTGCCGCGACTGCGGTTACCGCACGCCCCTGCTCGACACCGCCTTCAAGTGTCCGGCCTGCGGCGAGGGCCTCGACATCGACTACGACTACGAGCGAGCCACTTCGCTGATCGCCGAGCGCGGTCTGGAGGGTCGCCCGCAGAACATCTGGCGCTTCGAGGAGCTGCTGCCGATCGTCTCGCAGCGGGCGCAGAGCAAGGTCGGCCAGTTCTCCGGCCAGACCCCGCTGATCCGGGCCGAGCGCCTCGGGGCCGAGATCGGCCTCAAGAACCTCTACCTGAAGGACGACTCGACCAACCGGCCGACGCTGTCTTACAAGGACCGGGTCGTCAGCATGGCGATCGCGCGGATGCTGGCGCTGGGCAAGGACGAGATCGGCTGCGTCTCGACCGGCAACGTCGGCACCGCGGTGGCCGCGCTCGCCGCCAAGGCCGGCGCCACCGCCTACATCTTCTACCCGGGCAACATGGAGAAGGGCAAGGCCAAGGCCTGTCGGGCGCTCGGCGCCCAGGTCTGCCAGCTCGACGGCAACTACGACGAGGCCAACCGCGCCTGCCGCGAGCTCTCGCTGGCCAGCGGCATCGAGTTCGCCAACATCACCCTGCGCCCGTTCTACGCCGAGGGCGCGAAGACGATGGCCTTCGAGGTCGTCGAGCAGCTCGACTGGGTCTCGCCCGACCACTTCGTGATCCCGGCCGCGGGCGGAACGCTCTCCTCGCGCGTGCACAAGGGGCTGAACGAGTTGGAGATCGTCGGGCTGGCGGAGACCGGCGCGACCAAGATCAACGTCGCTCAGGCGAGCGGCTGTGGCCCGATCGCGACGGCAATCCTCGGCGGCGGTGAGATCGAGCCGCAGACGCCGCACACGGCTGCCCACTCGATCGCGATCGGCGCCCCCGGCGACGGCGCTCTGGTCGTCGACGCGGTGCGCACCCGCGGCGGTTCGGCGGCGACCGTTACCGACGAGGAAATCTTCGGCGGCATCGATCTGCTCGGCGCCACCGAGGGCCTGCTCACCGAGCCGGCCGGCGGCACGACCGTCGCCGTCACGGCGAAGCTGGCCGCCGAAGGGAAGATCGGCGCCGAGGAGACCGTGGTCGCGGTGATCAGCGGCAACGGCCTGAAGACGCTTGCGGATCATCCCGAGAAGCAGTGGCCGGAAATGGTCGCCTGCGACCTCGAGACGATGGGCGCGCAGCTGGCCGAGTTCCGCGCCGCCGCCGCGACCGCACTTCATTAGGCGGTCGCTTAGCCTGTGGCGGTGAGCGAACCGCCCCATGTAGACGGCGTCAGCCATCGCACGGTGCGGGCGCGTGGGCTCGACTTCCACCTCGCCGAAGCCGGGTCCGGCGATGACGTCGTCCTCTGCCTGCACGGCTGGCCGCAGCACTGGTACGAGTGGCGGCACCTGATGCCGGCCCTCGCCGATCGCCACCGCGTGCTGGCACTCGACCTGCGCGGGTTCGGCTGGTCGGACGCCCCGCGCGAGGGCTACGAGAAGGAGAACATGGCGACCGATGTGCTCGCCGTCCTCGATGAGCTCGGCCTCGACCGGGTGAAGCTGGTCGGCCACGACTGGGGCGCCTGGATCGGCTTCCTGCTCTGTCTGCGGGCACCGCAGCGCTTCGAGCGTTTCTTCGCCCTCAACATCCTGCCGCCCTGGACGACCGCGCGGGCGATGGCGCCGCACCTTTGGCGCTTCTGGTACCAGTGGCTGATCCTGGCGCCGGGGATCGGCTATCGGCTGCACCGAAGCGGCGGCTTCGTCCCCAAGGTCCTGGTCGGCGGCTCGGTCAAGCACGAGGCCTGGGACGAGCAGGCGCTGGACTCGTTCACCACCCGCTTCACCGAGCCGGACCGGGCGCGGGCGGCGGTGCAGATGTACCGGGTCTTCAACCTGCGCGAGGCGCGGCCGATCGTCCGCGGGCGCTACGCCCACCAGCGCCTGACGGTGCCGACGCGGATGCTGTTCGGGACCGGCGACAAAGCTCTGCGACCCGACGAGCTCGCCGGTTACGAGCGCCACGCCGACGACATGGAGGTCGAGTTCCTCGAGGGTTGCGGCCATTTCCCCGCTGACGAGATGCCGGAGCTGGTGGCCGAGCGGGCGCGGGCCTTCCTCTCGGACTGACCCGCAACGGTCCGGCTAGGAGCGAATCCGCGCCTCCTCGAGGTCGAGGTCGCGCTCGATCTGCCGCATCGTCGCGTTGCGCAGCCGTTCGGCCCCGCGCAGGTCGAGCAGGATCTCGCGCTCGACCCCGATCAGCTCGCGGCGCAGGCCGCCGTAGTCGGCCAGGCGTTGCTCGCGGGCGATCGACTCCTGCTCCTCGCCGCCGAGGATCGCCTGGCACATGCGGAAGCGGGAGCGGTAGAGATCGCGCAGGCGCTTCAGCTGATGGTCGGCAGCACGCTCCTCGTTCTCGATCTCGTCGATCCGGTCGAGCGCGGCCTGGGCCGCCTCCATCCGCGCCACCGCCTCTTCGTCGCTCCAGCGCCGCGTCTCCTCGAGGCGCAGCTTGCGGATCACGAACGGCAGCGAGAGCCCCTGCCCGACCAGGGTGACGAGGATCAGGGCGAAGGTGAGGAAGATGATCTGGGGGCGGCCGGGGACGTCGAGCCCGACCGCCAGGGCCGCGGCCAGCGAGACGGCGCCGCGCATCCCGCTCCAGCCGACCGCGAAGCGTTCGCCCAGGGTCTCGCCGGCGTCGGAGCGCATCGCGAAGACGAAGGCGAGCCGAATCGCGATCGAGGCGGCGGCGATCGCCGCGACCGGGCCGAGCAGCTCGCTCACCCCGGAGGAGCTCGCTTCGAGCGCTTCGACGATCCCCGGCAGCTGCACGCCGAGCAGGACGAAGAGGGTCATCTCGAGGGTGAAGATGAGGACGTTCCAGAAGGCGACCGAGCTGAGGCGGGTGTCGGCGTCGACCGCGCGCGGCGACTGGTAGCCGCCGTAGAGGCCGGCGACGACGGCGGCGAGGATGCCGGAGACCCCGAGTTCCTCGGCCCCGATGTAGGCGCCGTAGGCGGTCAGCAGGGTGAGGACGACGACCAGGCTGGCGTCGGTCTGGTGGCGGATCACGAGGATCGCGAGGAAGCCGACGACGAGGCCGATGGCGATACCGCCTATGGAGACGGCGACGAATTCGAGCGCCGCGTCGCCGAGCGAGAAGGCGCCGCCGGTGGCGACCCCGAGGGCGATCGAGTAGATCACCAGGGCGGTGCCGTCGTTGATCATCGACTCGCCTTCGACCAGCAGTCGCACCCGCTCGGGGCCGCCGATGCGGCGGAAGATCGCGATCGCGGCGACGGCGTCGGTGGGGGCGAGGACGGCGCCGAGCACGGCCGCCTCGGCCCAGCCCAGGCCCGGCACGGTCGCGTGGGCGACGACGGCAATCACCGCGGCGGTGAGGAAGACGAGGCCGACCGCGAGCAGCGCCAGCGGTCGCATCACCGTGCGCAGCTCGCGCGGCGAGGTGCGCCAGCCGGCGGAGAAGACCAGCGGCGGCAGGAAAACGAGGAAGATCGCGTCGGGATCGAGGTCGACGGTCGGCAGGCCGGGGACGAAGGCGATCGCCAGGCCGCCGACGACGAGCACGATCGGCGCCGGCACCTTGCCGAACTCGGCAAGCCGCACCAGCAGCGTCGCTGCCAGCATCAGGACCAGGATCGACTCGATGTGGTTCATGTGGGCATAACATCCTGCAGAGTGGACGACACGCTCATTCCTCAGCTAGACGCAGAAGACCACATTCGTGGCGAGTTGGGCAGGCCGCTGGAGCTGGTCATGTTCGGCGACTTCCAGTGCCCCTTCTGCCTCGGCGCCCAGTCGGTCCTGCGCCGGGTGCACGAGCGCCTCGGCGACCGCCTCGTCTTCGCCTTCCGCCACCTGCCGATCCCCGAGCGCCACCCGCTGGCGCCCCTTGCGGCGGAGGCCAGTGAGGCCGCCGCTGCCCAGGGCAAGTTCTGGGAGTACCACGACGCCCTCTTCCCGGCCCAGCCGAAACTCTCGCGCGAGACGATGCTCGCGGTCGGCCGCGACCTCGGCCTCGACGCCGAGCGCATGGCGACGGAGATCGACTCCGGCCTGCACCGCCCCCGGGTCGAGCGCGACATCGCCTCGGCCGCGCAGAGCGGCGCCACCGGCACGCCCAGCTTCTTCGTCAACGGCAAGCGCCACTTCGGCGCCTACGACGCCTCCTCGCTGGTCGAAGAGCTGGAGGGCGGCGCCGCAACTGGTTGAATGCTCGCCGGTTACTAGGGCAAAACCGGTCCAAGCTAGTAGGGGAGATGAAGGCGGATGAAGAGGTCACTCGTGTCGAGGTCCCTAGTTTCGGCGGCGGTTCTAGCGCCGTTCTGATGCTGCCGTCCACCGCGCTGGCGAGTTCGATCTCGGGAACTGTGACCGCTGCCGGGGGTGGGGGTATCCAGGGCGTCGAAGTCTGTCCCACGCCTCAGCCGTACACCTTTGAAACCAGCGTGCGTCGAAACCGGGCCGGGCGGTCAGTACAAATACGACGGCCTCCCAGGTGGGAACTACATCGTCCGCTTCTCGGCCGAGCGCGCGAACCTCAAATACGTCAGCGAGTTCTACGACGACAAGCCCTACAACTGGGAAGCGGACCTGTTCAATCTCGGTCCGGCCGAAGACAAGGCCCTGAACGTCGAATTGGCCGAAGGCGGCTCGATCGGCGGCACCGTGACCGACGAAAACACGGGCCTGCCGATCGCCGGCATCCGCGCCTGCGCAATCGATCACGAGGGCATCCCGACCCGCTGCTCCGACACCGGTCCCAACGGCGAATACCAGCTGAACGGTCTGCCCAGCGGCGAATACGACGTCGAATACGAAGGCGGTAACAGGGTCAACTACCTGCGCGAGTTCTATGAAGACGCGGAAACCTGGGCGGCGGCCACCGACGTGACGGTCGCCGCGCCGGCGCTGACCCCGGGCATCGACGCGGAGCTCGCGCCCGGCGCCCAGATCCTCGGCCACGTCAGCGCGATCGGCACCGGAGCTCCGCTGGCCGACGAAATGGTCTGTGCGGAAGAGCAGCCCCCCGGGGAATACCAGGCCTGCGACTGGACCGACTCCGCCGGGGATTACGCGATCCGGAGCATTCCCGCTGGTACCTATGTGGTCGCTTTCGGCCTCGAATACCTTCCCTTCGGCCGGACCGCCGGGCAGTGGTGGCAGGGAGCGTCGACCCGCGCCGATGCCACCCCGATCGTAATCGCGCCGCCGGAAACGCGGGCCGGGATCGACGGCCAGCTGCCCGCCAAGTACCAGCCGCCCGGACCCGAACCGCTCAAGGTGACGCTGCTTCCAGGCCCGCCGAACCCCAAGCCCCTCCATTGCAAGAAGGGCTTCCACAAGAAGTTCGTCAAAGGCAAGCGGCGCTGTGTCAAGGTCCACAAGAAGCACCACTCGCACTCCCGCAAGCAGGGACCGCGCGCGGTGGCGACCGGTCGTTGAGGGCGCTCGTCCAGCGGGTCAGCCAGGCGGCGGTCGACGTCGAGGGCGAACGGGTCGCCCAGATCGGCCCGGGCATGCTGGTCCTGCTCGGGGTCGGCGTGAGGGACGGAGAGGAGGAGGCCGACCGGCTCGCCGAGAAGGTGCGGGCGCTGCGGATCTTCGACGACGCCGAGGGCAAGATGAACGAGCCGCTAGGCGAGCGCGAGATTCTCTGCGTCAGCCAGTTCACCCTCTACGGCGATGCCCGCAAGGGCAACCGGCCCAGCTATGTCCAGGCTGCGCGGCCCGAGCTGGCGGAGCCGCTCTACGAGCGCTTCTGCGAGCGGCTCGGCGCGAAGAAGGGCGTCTTCGGCGCCTGCATGGGGGTGGCGCTGGTCAACGACGGACCGGTGATGCTGATGCTCGAGGTCGGTGGTCCGGCGGCATAGTAGGTTCGCGGTCCATGGAGTCGGGGCGGGCAGCGGAAGTCGAGGACCGGCGGCTGGCCTGGCGCACGGTCGGGCAGGGGCCGCCGTTGCTGCTGGTCAACGGTTACGCGGCGACGGGCGCCGACTGGGACCCGGCCTTTCTCGACGGGCTGGCCGCCTCATTTGCGGTCATCTGCCCCGACAATCGTGGCGTCGGCGACTCGGAGCTCGGCGACAGCGAGCTGACGATCGACGGCATGGCGGCCGACCTCGAGCGGATGCTCGACTCGCTTGGGATCGAGCGCCTCCCGGTCGTCGGCTGGTCGATGGGGGGCTTCGTCGCCCAGCGGCTCGCCGAGCGCGCGCCCGGGCGGGTCGCGACGCTGGCACTGCTCGCCACCGATCCCGGAGGATCCGACTCGGTGCCGGCAACGCCCGAGGCCTGGGCCCGGCTCACCGACCACTCCGGCACCCCGCGCGAGCAGGCAACCCGGCTGATCTCGCTGCTCTTCCCGCCGGATCTGGCGCTGGACATCGACCGCCGGTTCGGCGAGGTCGTTGCCGCAGGCCGGGCGGCACTCGCGCCCGCCGCCTTGGACGCCCAGGAGGCGGCAATGGATGCCTGGCATCGGGATCCCGGCCGTGGCTCGGAAGGCAGCGGAGGCGCGCCGGTCCTGATCGCCCACGGCAGCCTCGACGCCGTGATTCCCGTCGTCAACGCGAAGGCTCTAGCGGCTCGCTTCCCGCACGCCCGAGTCGAGATCTTCGATGGTGCCGCCCATGCCCTCATGGCCCAGGAGTCGGGGCGACTGACGGAGCTGATCATCGAGCTCTCGCATGAGCACAAGCGATGCCGGAGGAGGGACTCGAACCCCCGACACGCGGATTATGATTCCGCCGCAGGCGTTGCTGAGGCTTTCGGCTGTTGGGTAATTTCCCGCTAGAGAGCCAAATCACGACTGTCGGGTGGCTCGGCGTTTTCGGTCATTTCCGGGTGTCCCCTTGCCACCCCCTTGCCACCCCCTTGCCACTCCCGGTGTGTCCCGCGATCCGCCCGGGGCGTACATAGAATCTTCAAGCACTCTGATGGAACTGCATAGAGGCGCATATCTCGTCCGGCGAAGACTTCTTGTGGCGACCCCGGCTGTCGTTGCCTTCGTCTGCCTTGGCTTGATCGGAGTCGAAGGAATCGGAGACCCACCATGGCTATCTGTGGGTTTAGGCATGGCGCTCTCCGCCGTCTTTCTTGAACCGTATTTCGCGGGGCCGCGATCAGCCTTGGTCAACGGAGCGGCGGCTGCCCTTGCCGTGCTCAGCACCTCACGAGGAAACATTGAGGCGATTTGGTGGATGGCGCTTGCGGCGATGGTCTCCATTGCAGTCCTGGGTCTTGCGGCGAGCGTGAGCCACGCGGGCACCTTTAACCGGATGGCGAAGGCAATCTCGTCCCGTCTCGGTCGGGCCTCCGTGGTCGGGGGATCAGTCCTCCTGCTGTGCGTGCTTGTCGCATCATCAGAGAACGGCAACGATTTTCAGTGGCTGTTCCTCGGGTCGGTCATTTTGGTAGCCGCTGTCTCGACCGATTGGGTCCGCTTGCTGTCTGTGAGCCGCAAGTCTGTAGCTGCGGCCACGGCGGTAGCTGCAATTGGACCCCGAATGATGCTGCTCGCGGACAGCCCTGAGGATTACTCCCCTGGAGACGTTGTGAACGTCATTCACTCGACTAACGATGCGCTGGCCACGGTCATAGCTCAGTTGCCTCATCCAGAGGGCACGCGATACCAACTCTCCCTGACGATTGACTGCACCGACCTTTGCCCTCGGTTGCCAGCGGCCGTAACCATTGAGGAGTCCAATTCCTCTGAGCGTCTTGTTGGAGCGGTTGGACCTGGGTCGACGCAGCATGTGCTTGAGTTTGAGCCGCTTACCGATCTGCAGGTCGGAGCGCCTGTTTCCGTGAAGCGTGGCGATAAAGACGTGCTCTACCAGGTCGTCAACTCCCGCTTGAAGGAGGCGAATTGGGGCGGTACCCGCGCGTTGATGCGGCACGCTCAGGTGCGACTGGTGGGGTGCCCAGAGGCCAGAGAGCTTCGAGGAGGGGCAAATCTGCCTGTCCCACATGAGCCGATTTTTGACGCCAGGGAGCGGTCTGAAGGTTTGCCCGAGGGATATCACCGCGTAGGCGTTTTGAAGGAGACCGAGGTCGAGATCGGATTACGCCTCGAAAGCGGTCGGCAGGGTCATATCGCCGTCTTGGGGATGTCGGGCATGGGGAAGACCGTCGCCGCGACGCGGATATGCGAAGCATGTGGAGCAGACAACGTTGTGATCGCGTTGGACACGACCGGCGAGTATAGGTCGCGCCTGAATTTCCCCGCATGGCAGAAAGGGGACTTCGACACGCGAGGCTATTTTGCCTACGAGCCCGCCGGGCATCAACCACCCCTAGCCACGACCTTCATCAAAGAATGCATGGATGCGGGGTCAAATCAATACCGTAATCAGGAAGAGCCTACGCCGCGAATTGTTCTTCTGGAGGAGGCACATAACTTTGTCCCGGAGTTCCCGCTTGCGCTTCGCGAGCACCAGCGACCAATAGGGGAAAGCACGCGCTACATCATGCAAGCGCGGAAGTTCGGAATTACCTTTCTCATCGTTTCTCAGCGGACGGCCGTTGTCTCGAAGACCGCGCTTAGCCAATGCGAGAACTACATAATTCTCAAGACGTTGGACAAGACCAGCCTCGAATACTTTGAGTCGGTTGTGGGTCCAGAGGTTAGGAGTGCAATCCCAACGTTGGCTCGGTATGAGGCTGTCTGCGTTGGTCCAGCGTTCAATGCTGATGAGCCGGTGATTGTTCGACTTGATAGCGAGCGAGTTAGGGGCCGAGAGATACCGGTCCCAGTTGATCCCCAGGCGGACTCCATCCGGTCGGCGTGACACGCTAGATCGTGATGAGTTTGAAGATCGAATACAAGGACAGCCACGGTCAGAAGCACCCGGATATGGCGGGGATGCTTGATGCCGAGACTGAGCGCATCGTTGACGATCACCTGGGCGCGATGAAACGGGCTATGAAAGCCCAGCGCTGTGAGATTCACGGCGAGTATCCGGTTGTCTCGCTGAACAAGGTTGCGGGAAAAGCTTCCTTTGACATCACCGGTTGTTGCGAGGAGCTGATCGAGAAAGCCGAAGCAGCGGCCAGCAACGTCTAGCTGTCTCTGCCGGTTTTGCCGCCGCCTTAGTCTCTAAGGTGGTTTTACGGCTCGGATACGCCCCGAATGGGCCCCGAACAACCGTGACGGCCAGGGCCGAAGATGATCCCGGTACAGCCGCCGACCTTCACGCCGCAGGGCGTCAAGGAGATCTCCGAAGGATCGTCCCAAGATCTCTAGAGAGGCCCGCCAGTGTCCAAAGCTCGGCGGGTCTTCTTGGTTCATGGTGTCTATGCGACGACGGCCAGCATCGCGGGCGGATCGGCGACTCCCACAGTTTGATCGAGAAAGTCAGGGCTGCCCACGCCGGAATCCATCAAGTGGATATAGGTCTTGAGGGTGAAGCCGGGGTCGGCGTGGCCTAGCCAAGCCTGAACCTGCTTCACGTTCCGGCCTGCCTCAAAGAGCAGGCTGGCGCAGGTGTGGCGGAACGTGTGGAAGGAGACGGCCGACCGCGTTTTCTTCTTGCCCTTGACCTCCACCTCGACCTTGAACCCGGCCCCGATGGCGGCGGGAGCTAGGGCACGTCGATAGACGTTTTCGGGACGTAAGGGAGTGCCCGCCTTCGACGCGAAGACGGGAGACTCGGGGCCTCGGTATCCGTCGCGCCGCAACGCTAGAAGCTGCTGCGCCATGCCGGGGGAGAGGGGAACGTCGCGCTTGCCCTCCTTGCTCTTGAGCCGCTTGCGCTTGCCCTTGTAAAGCTGTTCGCGCACCCGCACCTTTGGATGCTCGCCGAGGTCAAGGTGTTCCCACCTCAGCCCGACCGCCTCGCTGATCCGCAAGCCCGTGTGAGCCAGGAACGTGCAGAACAGCCGCGACTCGCTCGGGAGCGCCGCCAAGAGAACGCCTAGCTCGGCTCGCGTCAGCGCCTTAGCCTTGTCATCGGGCGGCGTCTCGTCCTCGCTCGGCGGCGGGATGCGAACGCCGAGGACCGGGTTCACTTGAACTACGCCGTCCTCAAGCGCCGTGGCGAACATCACCGAAAGCGCCGCCCGCGTCTTCTTGATTTCCGAGGTGGTGCGGCCGTCCCGGCGCATGTGCCCGAACAGGTCACGGAGGTCGGCAGGTTCGACCTCGTTCATCCTCCACGTCTTCCACCGCGCGATCGCGTGGGCCTCGATCGGCCTGCGGTACTCCGGTCGGGTCGTCTCCGAGAACCCGCGTGAAGTCCGGCCCGCGTAGTTCTCGATCCAATCACCGAAATAGTCGCCGAAGCGAATCCGCGACTTCGGGCGCTTCTCGCCCGCATCGCGTTTGCCCTTGGCCTCGCGGGCCTCGGGAAGGGTGCGGAACGATTCTTTGTGCTGCTTCCCTCGATGCTCCCAGGTGATTACGTACCGGGAGCCACGTTTGTAGATGCCGGGGTAGCGAGTCTTTTCAAGTTTCGCCGCCATTCTCGGGCTGGCCTCCTCGCGATCCTGCCCGCCGTCGCGCGCGCTGCGGGGGGAGTGTGGGGGTGTTCCGACGCGCGACATGCCGTTACCGTTCCCGTTGCGACCGGCCTCGTGCAACTGAGCCGGTCGTCACGGGGCCGGTGTTCCAGCACGCGGCCCCACTTATGTCTCTACAGGGTACCTCCCTGGTCGGGGTGGTCAAGGTCGCCGACCACCTCCGGCTCGCAGCCAGCGATCCAGCTCGGAGCGTCGTGCGATCAGCGCCGACCCGTCGTGATGGATGGGGATGCGGCGTGCGGAGACAAGCGCATAGACCCGCGACCGGGAGCAGTCGATGTAGTCGCCGATCTTGTCTGCGCCGCGCAGCCAGCCATCGCAAGCCCTATCGCCGTCCCATTGTCTGACGAGCTCGGCAGCGCGCCGAGCGATGCGCTCAATCAGGGCGTCGTCTATCTCGAGCGGGATCGTGGTCAACTGTCTCGGCCCTCGCCGAGCCAGTCCACCGCTCCATCCCGCTCGCCGACCGGGTAGAAGATCGGAGCGAAGGGACCGCGATCCGTGAGGTCGTCCAAGAGACAGAAATTGATCCTCACCCCGTAGGCCCGGTCGAGCGCGGGATGGTCGGTGAGCAGGCCAAGCGCGACGTCGAGCCGCCGATTGAGCGACTTACGCGAGGCACCCGTCAGCGCGCAGATCACAGGCGGGAAGATCCGGTAGTAGTCACCCCACAGGGGTTTGCCGCTTTTTTCGCGCGCCCGTTCAAGCTGGCCGTAGCGGGCCAACTCGGCGACCAGGCGTTCAACCGGGAGGGTTGCGCGATCCACCTCAATGAACCGCTGCTCGATGAAGATCGACCGCTCCTCAACGCGGGCATAGGTGAAGACCGCATCGGCGATCAGCTTGCGGCGAGCGCGGCCGCGCCCACGGTTCAAGGGATGAGACACCTCGTGCCGCCAGGAGAGCGGGCCGAATTCGTCGCCGCGCTCGCGCGCCGCCTGCAGGAAGCTGATCCCGACCTCGTTGACGCCGAGGGTATGGGAGCGAAGCGGCCCCGCCGCCTGCTCGGGAGTGAGGACTTTCGGCCGGCGATCCACGTCGCCGGCGTCGGCCACCCAATCAGCGCCGCGCTCGGTCAGGAACCACAAGCGCCGGGGAGCGCGGCGAGCATCGACATAGGCAACGAGGTCCGCCCGCCGCAGATGGGAGAGAACCTGCTGAGTGCGGCGCGGGCTGCGATCCGGGAAGTGGATCGCGCGCACCTGGGCGGTTGAGAGGACGCGATGCTCGCCGATGGAGGCAAGCACCTCGCCGGTCGCTTCGGGGATTCGCAGGCGAGCGCCTGCCTGCCAGTTCACGCCAACCCCTGGGGCAGCGGTCGATTGACGGCGAGGTGCTGCGGAGCCAGCACCGAGCCGGTGATCGGCTGTGGAGTCGGAGTTGCCAGCACCAAGGCGATTACGGTCGCCGAGGTGGTGGAGAGCCGCTGCCGAACCAGCGCGGAGGTGGTAGCGCAGGCGTCGAGTACAAGGGACGCGGAGAGAAAATGGATAGAGAGCATGACGATGACCTCCTTGGTCGTGTTTTGAATTGGAAGTGGCGTAGGAATGTCGGCAAAACGCGAGGCCCGCAAACGGCGCTGGGGTGCGCGAAAGCGGCACTTCGGCCCGACCGGCCCGCGAAGCGACAGGGGAAGCGACAGGCGAAGCCATCCCCGAAGCGCTAAACGAAGGTGAAAAAGCGGCTGTGAAAAATTTGCTCTGATACCCAACAGAGCAGCGAGCCGCGAAAGTGGTCCCCTCTTCTTAACTCGCAGTTCGGTTCCTCGCCTCATACCTATATGTCGAACGAGGTGGCGAAATCCGGCAGGAGATTGGGTCGGCCTCCCTGGAAGCGGGTTACGAAACCGGGGTGCAAATGGGTTGGCCACTACTAAACAGGGGGCCGAGCCCCGAAAGTGGCCCCCTTTTTTTGTTAAGCCTCTGAGTGCAGCTGCGAGTTAGCTGCCCTCGCAGAGCGAGTAGCCGACACGCCAGCAGTTGACGACGAAGCCCTCCGCCCCGGCATTGCGGAGCTTGACGCGGGCGCGGCTCACATGCGAGTCGAGGGTGCGAATCGCGCCGCCGCCTCTGGTTCCCCAAATCTCTCGCAGCAATTCTTGCTTGGTGAAGACGCGGTTGGGGTCGGTGGCGAGCAGCGCGATGACTTCAAACTCGTGCGCGGCTAGGCGGACCTCATTGCCGCGAACCTCCACCCGGCGAGCCGCCGGATCGACCGTCAGCGGACCGACCGTGATCGGCTTTTGATCGGTCGGCGTGCCAGCCTCAAAGATGCTGCCGTCAACGTGACCCCGGCAGAGCAACCGCCAGTCCTCATCCTCGCCCAGCTTCACCTTGACTTGCCAGTTGCCGCCGTCGCTCAGGCGAATCTCCACCTCGCCGTTGCCGATCCCGATTGCGGCGCTGCTGAACCGCCCAGGGACCAACATCAGCTTTCCCTCAGTAGGCGCTTGACATAGAGCGCCGGTCGGCTCGGCTGGATCAGGAACCCGTCGCTGAAAACCAAGCCCTCGTCGTCAAGATCGCGAAGGGCGCGAGCGAGCGCGATCCCCCCGACAAGGGTGCGGGGGTTCGCAAGCACCCGACCCGCCAGCGCCGGGAGCGTCAGCAGGATCGGATGCTCGCGAAGCACCAGCGCCAGCACGGCGCGCTGCATGTTGAGGTCGCGCATCGACCTCACACGCTCCCGCCCAGCACGCCGAGCAGGGCGTGGAGGGCATCGTGATTGGCGGCAACCTCTTTGTAGTTGTTCGCCTCGTCGTCGTCCGCAGTCGCGACCGCGACGGCCTCCCGCGCGGCCTCGTCGGGGAGGACGATTTGCCTCGTCGCCAAGGCGACCAGCAGGCGCTCAAATGCCTGAACTTCGCACCGCGCTTTGTCGGGCTGCCGCAGTCGCTCAGGGGCTTGCAGATCTTCCCGCGCACCCTCCAGCCAGCCGGTCAAAACAGGCACGCAGGACCGGAACGTGTCTGGCGGGGAGGTCGAGCGGCATCGGCCGCGCCCCGGCCGTAGGGTTCTCGATAGCCATGAGGAGGTTAGTTCTCCTTGTGGTCAGGCTCCCGGTTGGTGTTTACGCACCGCCGGGGGCCGCTTTTCAATGAACGGCCCGCAGGGTAGCACCCTTTTTAGGGGGGTACCTAATTCGGGTCGAGAACTTCCCTGACTCGCGTCAGGTGCAACCCGGCTGCTTCGCCTATCTCGCGCAGCGTCAGGCCCGCCTCTCGCGCCCGCTCAAACGCTTCCCGGCGAGCGACGCGAACTTGATCGCGCTCGCTGTCAACGTCCGCGAACTTCGATTGAGCGCGCTCCACCTCGGCGCGGGCTTTCTCCTTGGCGTCCTTCGGCACGCCAGGAGCCTATTCGTCACATAGCGGCATGGGGGAGGGTGCCTACTGGTCGCCCCTTGCCAGCGGACCCCAGCCGTACCATCTCCGCATGACGGCGGACAGACCCCAGCCCCTCAGCTTTGCCGTGCGGCAAGCGTTGATCCAAGCCTGCGGGACGGTCTTCTATTACAAGGGCGGTTTGGTGGAGCTATTCGCTTCGGCAGGGGTGCCTCGGGCTGCCGTTCAGCGATATGTCGATCAGGAAGTCGTCAAGTACCAGATTGCTCGGTTCGTCCTAGATGACCTCGACAAGAGAGGTGCATCTGGCCACCGCGTTCAAGCTCAAATTGTCGACGCGATGCTTGGGCTCGACGGACCAGCAGACGACGCCGCCGATAAGGCGGAGGCGAAGAAGGCGCTAGAGGCGCTTCGTCGGGCCGCAGGACGATCTGCGCCGTCGGGCGCGGCGGAGCAGCAAGCGGCGGCTGTCGCCGCCCGCAAGCAACGGGAAACTCTCCAGCGGAGAGCCGCTGAGGTCCAAGCGGAGAAGGTCCGCGCGCTTCGCGAGAACTTTGCCGGGCTGGCCGTGATGACCGACAAGCAAGAGCGCGGGTATGCCTTTGAGCGCTTTCTGGCCGATCTGTTCAAAGCCTCTGATCTCGACTATCGCGGCTCTTACAAGGCGGGCGTCCATCAAATAGATGGCGCTTTCAAGCACGGAGGAAGGGACTTTCTCGTTGAGGCCCGCTGGCGGGAGGACCCTCCCGCTACGAATGACCTCTACACCTTCGCGATGAAGGCAACCAGCAAGCTTGACGGGACGCTGGGCTTGTTCATATCGATGGTCCCGCCGCGTGAGGAAGTCCTGGCAGAGGTGGCGAAGGCGACCCGGAACGTTCTCATCATGGACGGGGGTGATTTGGCGCTAATCCTTGAGGGTCGTCTAACGCTGCCGGAAGCTCTGGAGTTCAAGCGCAGGCGGGCTGCGCATGAGGGCATTCTCTTTTCCAGTCTCGCCGAAGCGCACCTCGTCTAATCCTGTCCGACGGATCGGCCCCCGTGCCTAAGCCAGGACGACGCCGAAACGATCATCGAAGCCGTCGCGATCTTCGACTGCGACCGCCTGGGAGAAGCGGCTTGCCGTGACGGTGAAGTGGTCGAGGAAGCCGACGCTGCCGAGTAGGACCAGGCCGAAGCTGTGCCAGCCATCTACGAATCCCACCGGGGCTTCCCACTCGCAGCGAGCGCTGGAATCGTCGTGGTGGTGCAGGCGGAGGGAGACAGTCTTGTAGCGGGCGACGACGGTGCGCCCGCCGACGGCGTGCAGTTCCTCGCCCTCGTTGTCGGCCAGGTCGAGGCCAAGCTCGTCCGCCAGCAAGTCGCTCGCGAGGATCGCGTCGGCTCCGGTGTCGATCAGTCCCTCAAGCTCTGGCGTAGATGCGCCCTCAATGGCAATGGAGACAGGCACGAAGGGCCGAAACACCGGCTGCCCCAGGCGCGTCTGCTGGGGGTCCTCCCGATAGGGATAGAGCCAGGGGGTCTTCGGTTCAGCCAAGGCCGACGTAGATCGGCTCGTCCGCGTGGGGAACGCGCCCGCCGACGACGACGTGATCCAGCTTGCGGGCTTTCTCCAGCACGACTTTCAAGTCCTCGTCGGCGATCACGACCTGGCCCGTGCGGGTGTCGGTCGCCACGTACTTGCCCTCGTAGCCCTTGAAATCGGTGCGGATGGGTTTCACGCAGTCGATGATACCCGCTACCTCCACGGGCTTTTCAGGGTTGGACCCTTGCCACTTTCCTTGCCACCCCCCTGCCAAATCGGCCCCTTCGGACCTCGGGTTGCGGCGCATTCCGCTTGCTGCTGCGATGCCGGAGGAGGGACTCGAACCCCCGACACGCGGATTATGATTCCGCTGCTCTAACCAGCTGAGCTACTCCGGCGAGGGACGGGCATGGTAGCGATGGAGTCGTTGCTTTCGGCGGCTGCTGGAGCCTGCGAACCTTGATCGCATGGCTGACGGCTCGGGTCGCACTCCAGGATCGGGATGGGCGGCGATGCGGCCGGTCTTGGTCGGTTTCCTGCTGCTCGTCGACGGGTTCGCGGTGGCGTCTTTGGCGATTGCGCGACCGGGCGGCTGGTTCCCACCGTTCGTCGCTTTCGGCTCGCTGCTGCTGGGGCTGGTCTGGTTCGAGGCCTGGGCGATCCGCCACCGGCGGGACGACGGTTGAGCGAAATTCGGCACTATTGGTGAAATCTGTTTCTCCAATCGGATCGCCGCGACCAGCGCTTGCAGGGGAAAGGCTGCACCGATCGGTCCCGAAAGCTAGGGTGGCGGAGGTGACGACGGAGCTGGACAGGGCGGTGCGGACGGTGGTCCGCGAGTGCATGAGCGTCTCTCCGGGTGAGGAGGTGCTGGTGGTCTGCAACCCCGCCACCGAGGAGATCGGGGCATTGATGCGGATCGAGGCCCAGGGCGACGGTGCGACGGCGACCCTGGCGGTGATGTCCGAGCGTGAGACCGCCGCCGGCGAGCCCCCGGACGTGGTCGCCGCGGCGATGGCCGAGGCCGACGTGGTGCTGGCGCCGACGGTCCAGTCGATCTCCCACACCGATGCCCGCCGCCGGGCGAGCGAAGCGGGTGTCCGCATCGGCAGCCTGCCCGGCGTCACCGAAGACATGCTGACCCGGCTGATGACCAGCGACCTCTCCGAGGTGCGCCGCCGCGGCTGGGCGCTGAGCAGCATCCTCAACGGCGGCGCCGAGGCCCGCATCACCTGCCGCCACGGCAGCGATCTGCGCCTCGGCCTCGAGGGCCGACTCTCGATCGTCGACGCCGGCGAACTCGGAAACCGCAGCGCCTTCGGCAACCTGCCCTGCGGCGAGGCCTTCATCGCCCCGGTCGAGGGCACCGCGGAGGGCACGCTCGTGGTCGACGGCTCGATCGCCGAAGTCGGGCTGCTCGACACGCCGACCTCACTGACGATCCACGCCGGCCACCTGACCGCGACCACCGGCTCCGACGGTGGTGCCCTGCTGGAGCTGCTGAGCGCCCACGGCGAGGACGGGACCAATGTCGCCGAGCTCGGGATCGGGACCAACGAAGAGGCGCTGCTGACCGGCAACATCCTCGAGGACGAGAAGATCCTCGGCACCTGCCACGTCGCCTTCGGCGCCTCCGCCGCGATCGGCGGCACCGTCCAGGTCCCCGTACACCTCGACTGCGTCGTGCTCGAACCGACGATCGAAATCGACGGCGAGACGATCGTCAGCGGCGGCGACCTGATCCTCTGAGTCGGTGGCCGGCGGGGTCGACGGCTAGCCTCAGCCGATGCCGCCGCTGCTCGCCGTTCCCAACCTCTCCGAGGGTCGCGATCGTGGACGCCTGGCAACCCTGGAGTCCGCCTTCGTCCGCGGTGTCTCGCTGCTCGACCGCCACACCGACCCTGACCATGACCGCACGGTCTTCACCCTCGCCGGCCGTCCCGGCCCCCTGCTCGAGGCGCTGGTCGGCGGTGCCGAGGAGGCGCTGGAGACGATCGACATGGCCGGCTACGGCGGCGTCCACCCGGCGATCGGGGCTCTCGACGTCTGTCCGCTGGTCTGGCTCGACCCGGACGATCGCGACGCCGCCCGCACCGAGGCGGTCGCGGCGGCGGCGCAGATCGGCGGCCTCGGCGTCCCGGTCTTCCTCTACGGGGAGCTGGCGCGCGACCCGGGCCGGGCCGAGCGTGCCTACTTCCGCAACGGCGGCCTGCCGGAGCTGTGGCTGCGGATGCAGGCTGGGGAGCTGCGGCCGGACTTCGGCCCCGAGCTGCCGCACCGCCGCGCCGGCGCCACCCTGGTCACCGCCCGCCCACCGCTTGCCGCCTTCAACGTCGAGCTCGACAGCGGCGACATCGAGGTCGCCCGCTCGGTCGCCGCCGGCCTGCGCGAGTCGGGCGGCGGCCTGACTGGCGTGCGGGCGATCGGGCTGGTTCTCTCGAGCGGACGGGCCCAGGTCTCGACCAACGTCCACGACCCGCTGGCGGTGCCGCTGGAGACTGTGGTCGAGCGCGTGCGGGCCCTGGCGGCGGCGCTCGGTGCGCGGCCGCTGGAGGCGGAGCTCGTCGGCCTCGCTCCCGCCGCCGCCCTGGCCGGCTATCCGGCGGACGTGCCGATCCGGGGGTTCGACCCCGAGCTGCACCTGATCGAGCGACGGCTCGCCGCCGCGACCGATTAGATTCCGGCTGTGGCCCAGACCAAGAAAAAGCGCCGCCGCAAGCGCCGCGGCACCCAGGGCGGGCGCATCGACACCACCACCCGCTCCAAACCCCGCACCCGCGCCGAGGCCAAAGCCCGCGCCCGCAGCGGCAAACGCAAACCGGTGGCGAAAGCCGACCTGCCGCCGACCTGGCGCAGCTCCTTCATCCGCGGCATCACCGCCGCCGTGATCTTCTTCATGATCCTGCTGCTGCTCTTCAAACGCCCGCTTGCCGCTTCGGCGGCGCTGGGCGCCTTCATGCTCGTCTTCTACATCCCCGCCGGGTACTTCATCGACATGACCCTGTGGCGGCGGCGCGAGCGGGCGCGGATGCGCTCCCGAGGCGACTAGCTCCGATGGCGATCGACGTTGAGATGCTCACCGTCGGCTCGCTCGCCGAGAACTGCTTCCTGCTGCGCCGCCAGGGCTCCGACCGCGTCCTCGTCGTCGATCCCGGGGAGGAGGCGGAGCGGATCCTCGCCGCCGCCGGAGAGCTCGGCACGGTCGAGGCGATCCTGCTC
Organism: uncultured Solirubrobacterales bacterium; assembly: GCA_963795625.1. Lineage (GTDB taxonomy): Bacteria > Actinomycetota > Thermoleophilia > Solirubrobacterales > 70-9 > VAYN01. Next base: position 50,262 of record CAWCIS010000001.1, read on the forward strand.
ACCCACTGCCACTTCGACCACATCGGCGCCGTGGCCCCGGTGGCGGCGGCCACCGGAGCGCCGGTCTACTGTCCGGCGATCGAGGTGCCGATCCTCGCCGACATCATGGCCTTCGTCCCCTGGGAGGGATTCGGCCCCTACGAGAGCTACGCGGCCGACGAGACCGTCGCCGGCGGCGAGACCCTGGAGCTGGCCGGGCTGGAGCTGGACGTGATCTTCACCCCCGGCCACAGCCCGGGACACGTCACCTACTCGGTCCGCGGCGAGGAGGCGATCTTCTCCGGCGACGTGCTCTTCCAGGGCTCGGTCGGCCGCGTCGACCTCCCCGGCGGCGACGGCCCGACCCTGATCGCCTCGATCGGCACCCTGCTGGACACCCACTCCGACGAGGCCGTCGTCCATCCCGGCCACATGGGGATCACGACGCTGGGGGCCGAGCGCGCCTCCAATCCCTTCCTCGCCTCGCTGGCGCGGTAGGCGCCCGGCGCCGGTCGAATAAGGTCGCGGCAACCATGGCGAGCAAGTACCAGGCACCCCGCGGGACCTTCGACGTGCTGCCCGCACAGGCACGCGGTCGGGCCCGGATCGAGCGCGCGGCGGCGGCGATCTTCGCCCGCGCCGGCTATGAGCCGATCGCGACGCCGGCCTTCGAGGACACCGAGCTGTTCGAACGCGGGGTCGGTAAGTCGACCGACATCGTCCGCAAGGAGATGTTCACCTTCGAGGACAAGGGCGGGCGCAGCCTTACCCTGCGGCCGGAGGGCACGGCGCCGATCTGCCGCGCCTACGTCGAGCACGGGATGCACAAGCTGGCGCAGCCGGTGAAGCTCAGCTACGCCGGACCCTTCTTCCGTCACGAGCGGCCGCAGGCGGGTCGCTACCGGCAGTTCCACCAGCTCGGGGCCGAGTGCATCGGCACCGACTCGCCGCTGGCCGACGCCGAGGCGATCATGCTGCTCTCCGACTTGCTCGGCGAGCTCGGCGTGCCCGGGGTGGAGCTGCGGCTCGGGAGCCTCGGCTCGCTCGACGCCCGGCGCGCCTATCTGGAGGAGCTGAAAGCGCACCTGCACGCGCACGAGGGGGAGCTCTCCGACGACGTCCGCGAGCGCATCGACATCAACCCGCTGCGTGCCTTCGACTCCGACCACGAGGGGACGCGCGGGGTGATGGCGAGCGCGCCGACGATCGTGGGGGCGCTGGAGGGCGAGGACGCCGAGCACTTCGCCGCGGTGCGGTCGCTGCTCGACGGCGCCGGCATCGACTACGCGGTCGATCCGACTCTGGTCCGCGGCCTCGACTACTACACCCGGACGATCTTCTCCTTCGTCTGCGACGCGCTCGGGGCGCAGTCGGAGATCGGCGGCGGCGGCCGTTACGACGGGCTGATCGAGCAGCTCGGCGGGCCGGCGACGCCGGCGGTCGGCTGGGCGGCCGGAATCGAGCGGATCCTCCTGGCCCTGGACGAAGAGGAGGAGGCGCCGGGGCGAGACGCCTTCGTCGCCATTGCCGACGACGGCCAGCGGCAGCGGGCGATGGCGCTCGCGGTCGAGCTGCGCCACGCCGGCCTCTCGGCCGAGATCGATCTTGCCGGGCGCAGCCTCAAGGGGCAGCTCAAACAGGCCAACCGGATCGGGGCGCGGCGCGTACTCATCCTCGAGGCCGACGGCTCCGCGCAGCTGCGCGACATGGGCACCGGAGAGCAGCGCCCGGCCGACCCCGGCAACCTTGTCGACGAGATGACTGGAGGAGAGTCGTGAGCGAGGTGCCGGCCCTGAGGCCAAACGGGTTCCGTGACACCTGGTGCGGGCAGGTGCTGGGCGACCGGGTCGACTCCGAGGCGCGGGTCGCCGGCTGGGTCCACCGCCGCCGCGACCACGGCGGCCTGATCTTCATCGACCTGCGCGACCGCACCGGCATCGTCCAGCTCGTCTTCCATCCCGACAGCTCCGGCGAGTCCTTTGAGCAGGCGCACAAGCTGCGGGCCGAGGACGTGCTGACCGCGGCCGGGACCGTGGTCCGGCGCTCGGACGAGACGGTCAACCCGGAGCTGCCGACCGGCGAGGTCGAGCTCAAGGTGAGCAGCGCCGAGCGGCTGGCCGACGCGGAGACGCCGCCCTTCCAGGTCGAGGGCTTCTCCGGCGAGGTGGGCGAGGACGCGCGCCTGCGCCACCGCTACCTCGATCTGCGCCGCGAGCAGATGCGCGAGGCGCTGATGCTGCGCCACCGGGTGACTCGGGCGATGCGCGAGTTCCTCGACGAGGAGGGCTTCGTCGACGTCGAGACGCCGGTCCTGACCCGCTCGACGCCGGAGGGCGCGCGCGACTTCCTCGTCCCCAGTCGCCAGCAGCAGGGCTCCTTCTACGCGCTGCCGCAGTCGCCGCAGTTGTTCAAGCAGTTGCTGATGGTGGCCGGGTTCGAGCGCTACTACCAGGTGGCGCGCTGCTTCCGCGACGAGTCGACCCGGGCCGACCGCCAGGCCGAGTTCACCCAGCTCGACGTCGAGATGTCCTTCGTCGATGGCGAGGACATCATCGAGGTCAACGAGCGGCTCTTGGCCCATGTCTTCGAGCGCGCCGGCGGTCCCGAGATCGAGTTGCCGATGCAGCGCATGTGTTACGACGAGGCAATGGGCCGGTTCGGCACCGACCGCCCCGATCTGCGCTTCGGTCTGGAGCTGGTCGACCTTGGCGACGCTCTGCGCGAGACCGAGTTCAAGGTCTTCCGCTCGGTGCTGGACGGCGGCGGGGCGATCCGTGGCATCAACGCCGGCAAGCGAGAGATGCCGCGCTCGGAGCTCGACAAGCTGATCTCGCGGGCGCAGGAGCTGGGCGCGAAGGGCCTGGTTTGGGCGTTCCGTGAGGGCGAGGGCTGGCGCTCACCGACCGCGAAGTTCCTCAGCGAGGGGGAGCTGGCCGACCTGAACGAGCGGCTCGGGGCGGAGGAGGGCGACCTGCTGCTGCTCGTCGCCGACCAGCGCCCCGTAACCGACGCGGTCCTGGGACAGATGCGGATCGACCTAGCCGAGAGGTTCGGGCTGATCGACGAGGACGACCACAAGCTGGTCTGGATCGTCGACTGGCCGCTGATGGAGTGGAACGCCGAGGAGCGGCGCTGGGACTCGCTGCACCACCCGTTCACGGCGCCGGCGGGCGAGTTCGACCCGGAGAACCCGGGCGCCGCGCGGGCCGTCGCCTACGACATCGTCTGGAACGGGCAGGAGCTGGGCGGCGGCTCGATCCGCATCCACGACGCCGAGACCCAGCAGCAGGTCTTCGCGGCGCTGGGGATCGATGCCGAGACTGCGGAGGCCCGCTTCGGCTTCCTGCTCGAGGCGCTGCGCTACGGGGCGCCGCCGCACGGTGGCATCGCCTACGGGGTCGACCGCATCGTCCAGCGGCTCAGCGGCGCCGAGACGATCCGCGACGTGATCGCCTTCCCGAAGACGGCCTCCGGCTTCGACCTGATGGTCGGCGCGCCGGCCCCGGTCGACGACATCCAGGTGCGGGATCTCGGCATCGCGATTCACAAACCGGGGCTTCCGGGCCACTGAGATGGCCTTCCGGGACTGGCTTCCACGCAGGTGGCGCCCGGCCCCCGGCCCCGGCCAGACGCCGGTCTTCGTCGACGACCCCAGCTTCGACAGTTGGGAGGTCGTGCGTGACTTCGCCGACCTGCGGACGGCGCGCGCCTGGCACCAGGCGCTGATCGAGGCGGGCATCGAGGCGGCGCTGACCGCCGACTGGCCGCTCGATCGCTTCGGTCACGGCGACATCGCCCTGCGTGTCCCGCCCGACCGCTGGAGCGAAGCCGAGATGCACCTCTCCAACCTCGATACCGACGAGTTCTGAGCGCCGCCGGGCAGCGCGTCGGTCGTCGCCACCGTGGACGCCCACGGTGGTACGGTTGAGCCAAGGCTCGAGCCCGTGCGAGAGCCGTCTCACCGTTTGACCCAACACAAACGGCGCGGGAGCCGGGAGTCTCCAGGCCTCTTGGGGTCAGGAGCAGGCACCCACCTTCATTTGAAGGGATCAAAGCCAGAGGCGGCAACGGCGGGCTGGAGCCTTTTTTTGCGTGCCGGTTGACGCTTTTGGCCCGAGGCGCGCGCAACAGGTGCGGTGGCAGGCGAGACCATCGAGGGCATGGGAGACGAGGAGTGCATCCGCCGCCGTATGGATGGGGGATGCACGTCTGGTGAAGGGGGCGAAGACGCCGTCGGATTCAGCGACCGGGGTATCGATCGGGTGATCGGTGAGTTGGCTGGGTGGCAGCATGGAGTGGTCGGGCGCTGGCAATTGGAGCGCGTGGGCATCGGCCGGGGAGCGATTGAGGGGCGAGTCGAACGGCGAGGACTGATTCCGCTGCATCTGGGTGTCTACGGAGTTGGATTTCGCCCGAGCACGGTCGAGGCGCGGTGGATGGCGGCCGTTTTGGCCGGTGGGCCCGGCGCGGTGCTGAGCCACCGGACCGCTGGACAGCTCTGGGGGATCGTGCCGCGGGCGGCCACGGTGCCGGAAGTCACGCGGCCAGGGTTCTTCCGACAGCGGCCGGGGATCGTCTGCCATCGGTCTGAGGTGCCGCCGGATGAGCGCGGGGAGCTGGTGGGGATTCCGGTGACCTCGGTGGCGCGGACGCAGTTCGATCTGGCTGGGGTGCTGCCGAAGCGCGGGTTGGAACGGGCGATGCACGAGGCGGAGGTGAAGGGGCTGACGGATCGGCTTTCGCTGTGGGATCTGTTGGAGCGGCATCCACGGCAACGAGTGGCGGCGAATCTGCGGGCGGTGCTGGGGGCCAAGGTGTCGGCAGGGATCACGCAGTCGGAGCTCGAGGAGCTGTTCGTCGAGTTCCTCGACGAGTACGAGCTGCCGCGGCCGCGGCTCAACGCGACGCTGCCGACGCGAGGGCGGCTGCTGAGGCCCGACTGCATGTGGCCCGAGCGGCGGCTGCTGGCCGAGCTCGACGGACGCGAAGCGCATGGCACGGAAGAGGCGTTCGAGAGCGACCGGCGGCGGGACCGGATCCTGCTGGTCGAGGGTTGGAGCTCGACTCGGATCACCTGGCGCCAGCTGCGGGAAGAACGCGAGGAGATCGCCGCCGACCTGCGGGGTCTGCTGCAGCCGTAGACCCCCTCAATGGCTCGGATCCGGCGCGGCCGCTGCGGCTTGCTCCCTCGAACTCCGGCTCTGCGCCGCGATCCGCTCCCTTGTCCCTACCCTGTTGTCATGGACCGAGAGCTGTTCGAGCACTACCTCAGCGACGAGAGCCGGCGGGGCGCCGTGGCGGATGGCGCCTTCACCGGCGCTGCCGGCGGCGCGGCCTGCGGGGATCTCTCGCGGCTCTCGTTCACGGTCGAGGACGAGCGGATCGCGTCGGTCAGCTTCGACTCCGAGGGCTGCGGCGCCACCAAGGCCGCCACCGCGGCCGTGGCAGAGATGGTCGACGGCGCCCTCGTGCTCGAGGCCGCCGCGATCGACATCGACACCGTCGACGCGGCGATCGGGGGGCTGACCCCCGCCAAGCGGCACGCCGCCCAGCTCGCCGCCGACGCGCTCCACCGCGGGCTGGCGAGCGCCGCGGCTTCCTTGAATCGGCTCGCGCTGCCGCCCACGGCCGCCGCGGCTCGCGGAATGGCGGCTCTGGGCGGCGAGCGCGTCGCCGTCGCCATGTCCGGTGGAGTGGACAGCGCGGTCGCTGCCTTGCTGGAGCGCGAGCGGGGGGCGGAGGTGGTCGGGGTCACGGTCAAGCTCTGGGCCGATCCCGACACCGACGGGGCCAAGGCCTGCTGCTCGCCGGAGGCGGTGCTCGGCGCCCGCGGCCTCGCCCACTCGCTCGGCATCCCGCACTTCACGCTCGACCTCGAGGAGGAATTCCGCCGTCGCGTGGTCGGCCGCTTCATCGACGGCTACACCGCCGGCAGCACGCCCAACCCCTGCGTCCTCTGCAACGGCGAGGTGCGGATCGCGGCGATGGTCGACCTCGCCGAGCGCCTCGGCGCCGACCGGCTCGTCACCGGCCACTATGCCCGCATCGTCGAGGATTCCGACGGGCCGCTGCTGGCCTCGGCCGCCGACGAGGCCAAGGACCAGAGCTACATGCTGGCGGCGCTGCCGCCGCAGCTGCTCGGCCGGCTCTCCTTCCCGCTGACCGAGCTGACCAAGCCCGAGGTGCGGGAGATCGCCGCCCGCCATGAGCTGACCGTCGCCAAGAAGCCGGAGAGCCAGGACCTCTGCTTCCTCGCCGGCCAGGGCAAGCGCAAGTTCCTGCGCCGCCACGGCGGCCTCAGCGATCGGGAGGGCGCCGTGCTCGACCGCTCCGGCGCCACCGTCGGCAGCCACAACGGCCACCACAACTTCACCGTCGGCCAGCGCCGCGGCATCGGCGTCTCCGCTCCGGAGCCGCTCTACGTGACCGCCACCGACGCCGTCGCCAACACGGTCACGGTCGGCACCCGGGCCGAGCTCGAAACCCGCCGCGTCCACGTCCGCGACGCGACCCTGCACCGCGACGGAGCCCGCGTCGACGCGGTCCGCCTGCGCTACCACTCACGGGCGCTGCCCGCCTCGATCGGCGCCGCCGGCCGCGGTCGCCACGACGCCCTCGAGGTCGAGCTGGGGGAGGAGTTCGTCGGCGCCTCCCCGGGCCAGACGGCGGTGCTGCTGGAGGGCGAGACGATCGTCGGCCACGGCACGATCGCCGCCGCGGCCTGATCGCTTCCACGAGACGCCCTGTAGGCCAAGCCCCTTCTGTCAGCGAAATATTTAGGCTCCCTCACATGAAGGCCCAGGAGATCCGCGACACCTACCTCTCGTTCTTCGAGCAGCGGGGCCACAAGGTGGTGCCGTCGGCCTCGCTGGTGCCTTCTTCGCACGATCCCACCGTGCTGCTGACCACGGCTGGCATGCAGCCCTTCAAGCCTTACTTCCTCGGCCGCGAAAAGCCGCCGGCGCCGCGCCTCACCGACGTCCAGAAATGCTTCCGCACGACCGACATCGAGGAGGTCGGCAACACCGCCCGCCACCTCACCTTCTTCGAGATGCTCGGCAACTGGAGCTTCGGGGACTACTTCAAGGAGGAGTCGATCCCTTGGGGCTGGGAGCTCTCGACCGAGGGGTTCGGGATGGATCCGGAGCGGATCTGGGTCACCGTCTTCGGCGGCGACGAGGAGCTCGGGCTCGGCCCCGACGAGGAGGCGATCGCACTCTGGGGCGCCATTGGCGTGCCGGACGAGCGCATCGTGCAGCTCGGCCGCGGCGACAACTTCTGGCAGGGCGGGCCGACCGGGCCCTGCGGGCCGTGCTCGGAGCTCTACCTCGACCGCGGGCCCGAGTTCGGCGACGAGGACGAGCGCCCCGGCAGCGACGGCGACCGCTTCCTCGAGTTCTGGAACCACGTCTTCATGAGCTACGACCTGGCCGAGGACGGGACGCTGACCGAGCTGCCGACCCGCAACATCGACACCGGCATGGGCCTGGACCGGATGGCGGCGATCCTCCAAGACGTGCCTTCGGTCTACGAGACCGACCACGTGCGGCCGCTGATCGATCTCGCCGAGGAGCTGACCGGCCACGGCTACGAGGAGGGCGAACGGGTGACGCGGGCGATGCGGATCGTCGCCGACCACTCGCGCGGTGCCGCCTTCCTGATCGCCGACGGCGTCGTCCCCTCGAACGAGGACCGTGGCTACATCCTGCGGCGGATCATGCGGCGGGCGATCCAGCAGGGCAACACGCTCGGCCTCGAGGCGCCCTGGCTGGGCCGCTTCGCCGAGCGCACGATTGAGCTGATGGGTGAGGCCTACCCGGAGCTGGTCGCCGAGCGGGAGACGATCGCCCGCTGGGTCAACGACGAGGAGGAGAGCTTCGGCCGCACGCTGGAGCGGGGGACCGAGCTGCTCCGGCGCCTGATCGTCACCGCCAAGGAGTCGGAGACCTCCTGGATCGACGCTGCCGATGCTTTCAAGCTTCACGACACCTACGGCTTCCCCTACGACCTGACCAAGGAGCTGCTCGCCGAGGAGGGGCTGGCGGTCGACGACGACGGCTTCGAAGAGTTGATGGAGGAACAGCGCACCCGCGCCCGCAGCGGCGGCGCCAACGCCCACGGCTCCGAGGACTCGCACGAGAAGGTGATCGCCTTCGCCGCGACGGCGCCGCCGACCCGCTTCGTCGGCTTCGAGACGCTCAGCGCCAGCACCGGCCTCGCCGCCGTCCAGGGCGACGACGACGGGCGCGCCCTGGTCAAGCTCGAGGAGAGCCCCTTCTACGCCGAGGGCGGCGGCCAGGTCGCCGACTCCGGCGTGTTGCGATGGGCCGGGGAGGAGGCGAAGGTCGTCGACGTGATCCGGGTCGGCGACGACCAGGCGCTGGAGGTCGAGCCGAGTGGTGCCGCGATCGAGCCGGGGGTGGCGGTTGAAGCCGTCGTCGACCATGGCGCTCGCCACGCGACGATGCGCAACCACACCGCCACCCACCTCCTGCACGCGGCCCTGCGCGAGCGGCTCGGCACCCACGTGCGCCAGGCCGGCTCCGCGGTCCGCCCCGACAAGCTGCGCTTCGACTTCACCCACGGCCAGGGGCTGAGCCCGGCCGAGCTCGCCGACGTCGAGGACCGGGTCAACGAGTGGGTCAAGGCGAGCGCGCCGGTGCGCTGGCTGAACATGGACCGGACCGAGGCCGAGCAGCTCGGGGCGATGGCCCTGTTCGGGGAGAAATACGGCGAGTGGGTGCGGGTGGTCGAGGTCGACGGCGTCTCGCGCGAGCTCTGCGGCGGCACCCACGTCGCCAACACCGCCGAGGTCGGCATCTTCAAGATCGTCTCCGAGGGCTCGAGCGCCGCCAACGTGCGCCGGGTCGAGGCGATCACCGGACCCGCCGCGATCGACTTCTTCCGCGAGCGCGACGGCCAGCTGCGCGAGGCGGGGGACCTGCTCGGCAACGCTCAAGACCCGCTGGCCGCCGCCCGTCGCGCCGCCGAGCGTTTGAAGGAGGCCGGCGCCGGCGCCGAGCAGGCCCAGCGCCAGCTCGCCGGTGAAGAGGCCGACGAGCTGACGGCCTCCGCCGAGCAGTTGCCTTCTCCCGGGGGCGGCGCGGTCGCACTCGTCCTCGGTCGCGCCACGCCGGGCAACCCCAAGCAGCTGCTCGAGATCGCCAACCGAGTCCAATCCAAGCTCGGCGGCTCCTCGGCGGTGGTGCTGGGAGGCGCGGAGGGGGACAAGGTCGGCCTCGTCGCGCTCTTCTCGAAGGAGGCGGTGGCCCAGGGGATCTCGGCCGCGGGGACGATCCGCGAGGCGGCGCCGTTGATCGGCGGCGGCGGTGGCGGCCGCGACGACATGGCCCAGGCCGGCGGCAAGGATCCGGCCAAGCTCGACGAGGCCCTCGCCGCGGCCCGCGCCACGATCGAGCGGGAGCTCGCCTAGCCGATGCGCGTGCTCGCCCTCGACCACGGCACCGTCCGCATCGGCTGCGCCCTCTCCGATCCCAGCGGCACCCTGGCGACGCCGCTGCCGGTGATCGAACCGCCCGAGCCCCGCGCCGTCGCCGAGCTGGTCGCCGAGCACGAGGTAGAGCGCGTAGTCGTCGGCCTGCCGTTGCACCTGAGCGGCGAAGAAGGAAGCCAGGCCGCGCTGGCTCGTGGCTTCTGCGCCGAACTGGAAGCGATGCTCTCGATCCCGGTCGAGACCTACGACGAGCGACTGACCACGAAGATGGCCGACGCGACCCGCCGCGGCGGCGCCACCGGCGCCCGCGACTCGATCGCCGCCGCTCACCTGCTGCAGGCTTACTTGGCCGGCCAGGCCGCGATCGAGGAGCGCGCCGATGACTGACGACTGGATGCCGGAGGACCCCTTCGCCAGCTCCGAGGATCCGGCCGCGCGCGAGCGCGAGCAGCGCCGACTCGAACGCGAGGAGAAGCGGCGGGCGCGGGAGGCCAAGCCGAGCAAGAAGGAGAGCAGGCGGGGGAAGAAGGAGGGGGGTGCGGGGGGACCCTCGGGGGATGACTCGCCGTCGCAACAGCGGGGAGGCTCCGTCGAGTCATCCCCCGAGGGTCCCAACGGATCGCCTGTTGCTGAGCCCCCACGCAGATCGGCTGCTGAAGACGTGCCGCTGGCGCCGCGTACGTCTGAGGAGGAGTTTTGGGAGGAGGAGCCGGTCAAGGCGCCGCCGGTGGCCGTCGCGCCCGAGGCGGGTCGGGGTCGCGGCGGCGGGGGCTCGGGGCGGGGGAGAGGCTTCCTCGCCGCGATCGGCCGCCATCCCTTCCGGCTCGTCGGCGCGATCGTTGCCGTCCTCGTCCTCTGGTTCCTCTTCGCGCTCTTCCAGCCCTTCCACGGCGATGGCTCGGGGAAGGTCGAGGTGACGATCCCGAAAGGCTCCAGCGTCAGCGAAGTCGGCGACCTGCTCGGCGAAAAGGGCGTGATCGACAGCTCGACCCTGTTCCAGGTCCGGGTCACGCTCGACGGCAAGCGCTCCGAGCTCTACGCCGGCCACTTCACCCTTGCCCACGGGATGTCCTACGGGGCCGCGATCGACGCCCTTTCGAAGCCGCCGGTCAAACGCGTCACCTCGGTCACTATCCCCGAGGGCTACAGCCGTTCGCAGGCGGCGCAGCTGGTCGAAGAAGACGGCCTCGAAGGCGATTACAACAAGGAGACGGTTCGCTCCAAGTACCTCAACCCCGCCAAGTACGGCGGCAAGGGCGCCAAGAACCTGGAGGGCTTTCTCTTCCCCGATACCTTCGAAGTCAAGCCCGGGGGGCCGACCGCCGACCTCGTCCAACTGCAGCTTCAGGACTTCCAGCGGCGGATCAAGGGCGTCGACATGAGCTACGCGAAGTCGAAGAACCTGACCGTCTTCGACGTCCTCACGATCGCCTCGATGATCGAGCGCGAGGCGGGGGTCGCGAGCCAGCGCAAGCTGGTCGCCTCGGTCGTCTACAACCGCCTGCACGAAGGGATCCCGCTGGGGATCGACGCGACGATCCGCTTCGCCACCGGCAACTACGAAGAGCCGCTGACCGAATCGGAGCTGGCCGTCGACTCGCCCTACAACACGCGCACCCACACCGGCCTGCCGCCAGGGCCGATCAACAGCCCCGGGCTGGAAGCGATCGAGGCCGCCGCCCACCCGGCCAAGACCGGCTACCTCTACTACGTGAACAAGCCCAATACGTGTGACGAGCTCGCCTTCGCCAAGACCAACGCCGAATTCGAAAGCGACGTCGCCAAGTACAACGCGGCCCGCGAAGCCAACGGCGGCAACGAGCCCACCACCTGCGGGGAATAGCGGTGCCGCGGCTGGCGGTCCTCGGTCACCCGGTCGCCCACTCGCGCTCGCCGGCGATGCAGAACGCGGCCCTGGCGGCGCTGGGCCTGGGGGAGGAGTGGAGCTACGAGGCGATCGACGTCGCCCCCGAGGAGTTTGAGGCCCGGGTGCGGGCGATGCCGGCGGAAGGGTTCGCCGGGGCCAACGTGACCGTCCCGCACAAGCTCCTCGCACTGGCAGTCGCCGACATCAAGAGTGAGATGGCGCGGGAGATCGGCGCCGCCAACACGCTGATCTTCCGGGCGAACGGGATCGAGGCGCACAACACCGACGCCGGCGGCCTGATCGCGTCGCTGCCGCAACCGCCGCGAGGCCGGCGCGCGCTCGTCCTCGGCGCCGGCGGTGCCGCGCGGGCGGCGATCTGGGCGCTGGGGGCCGCGGGGGCGACGGTCGAGATCTGGAACCGCACGGTCGCCCGGGCCGAGACCGTCCGGCTCGAGGTAACGCAGCGTGCGCAGGAGCTCCAGGTCGAGGTCGAGGTGAGGACCGTGCAGACAGAAGCCCCCGAGGATCCAGACGTCACGCTCGACCAGAGCGGCTACGAGCTGATCGTCAACACCACCGCCGTCGGTCTCCACGGGGAGGACCCGTTCGAGCACCTGCCGCTGCGCCGCGACGGGTTCGGGCCAGGGCAGGTCGTGGTCGACATGGTCTACGGCGATCGGCCGAGCACGCTGCTCGAGGACGCAGCGGCCGCCGGCGCCGCCACCGTCGACGGCATCGAGGTCCTCGTCCAGCAGGGCGCTCTCTCGCTTCAGATCTGGACCGACCGTGAGCCGCCACTCGAGGCGATGCGCGCAGCCGCCCGAGCCTGACGTTGCGGTGAGTTGCCCACGCCATAGGGGGGTCAACTCGCCAGTCGTCGCGCCTATAGCCTTGGCGCTCGATGACTGCGTTCCGTTTCACCACCGCGGGGGAGTCGCACGGGCCGGGGCTCGTGACGATCGTCGAGGGCATGCCGGCCGGGCTGGAGCTCGACCGCGAGGCGCTCGACCGCGACATGGCGCGGCGCCAGCTCGGCCACGGCCGCGGCGGCCGGATGCGGATCGAGACCGACACCGCCGACGTCCGCTCCGGCGTGCGCCACGGCCGCACCCTCGGCGGCCCGATCGCCGTCCTCGTCGCCAACCGCGACTACGCCAACTGGGAGGAGCGGATGAATCCCTGGCCAGTCGAGGGGTTCGAGCCCGAAGAGGTCCATCTGCCGCGCCCGGGGCACGCCGACCTCGTCGGCGCCCAGAAATACGGCCACTCCGACATCCGCAACGTCCTCGAGCGCGCCAGCGCCCGCGAGACCGCTGCCCGTGTCGCCGCCGGCGCCGTCGCCCGCGGGTTCCTCACCGCGCTGGGGGTCGAGATCCACAGCCACGTGACCCAGATCGCCTCGGTCAGGGCGGCCGAGCGCGACGACCTCGCGCCCGCCGACTTCGCCGGTGTCGACGACGACCCGGTCCGCTGCCTCGACCCCGAGGCAAGCAGCGCGATGGTGGCCGAGATCAACCGCCTGCGCAAGGCCAACGAGAGCCTCGGCGGCACCTTCGAGGTGCGTGTCTTCGGCCTCGTCCCCGGCCTCGGCTCCCACATCTCCTGGGAAGACCGCCTCGACGGGCGCCTCGCCGGCGCCGTCGCCTCGATCCAGTCGGTCAAGGGGGTCTCGATCGGCGAAGCCTGGGACGTCGCCGGGCGCCCCGGCTCGGAGGCCCACGACGAGATCTTCTGGTCGGAGAAGGACGGCTACTTTCGCGAAACCAACCACGCGGGCGGCCTCGAGGGCGGGATGACCAACGGCCAGCCACTCTCGGTACGGGCCGCGATCAAGCCGATCTCGACCCTGACCAAGCCGCTGCGCTCGGTCGACACCGAGACCAAGCAGCCGGCCCAGGCACTGCGCGAGCGCACCGACTCCACCGTCGTCCCGGCCGCCGCCGTGGTCGGCGAGGCGATGGTCGCCCTGACCCTGGCCCGCTGCTACCGCGAGAAGTTCGGCGGCGACCACATCGACGACGTGCTTGGCGCGATCGCCGCCTACAAGCAGCGCATCGACTTCCGCGGGTGAGCCGATGAGCAAGCCGGCGCTCGTCTTCATCGGCTTCATGGGCGCGGGCAAGAGCACCGCCCTCGCCGCCGCTCAGCGGGCCGGGCTGGAGACGACCGAGATCGACGCGGTGATGGAAGCCGAGCTGGGGATGAAGATCACCGAGGCCTTCGAGCGGCTTGGCGAGGAGGGGTTCCGCGAACGTGAGGCGGAGGTGGTCGGGGCGTTGCTGGAGCGGGCCGAGGGCGGCGCGATCGCGCTCGGCGGCGGCAGCATCCTCAGCGAGCGGATCCGCGCCGCCCTCGAGCGCCACGTGGTCGTCTGGTTGCGGGTCGACGCGCAGGAGTCGTGGCGCCGGATCGCCCACAGCGACCGCCCGCTGGCCACCAACGCCGAGGACGTCGCCCGTCTGATGGAGGTGCGCGAACCGCTCTACGAGGAGCTCGCCGACGCGGTGATCCCGGTCGGCGACCGCGCGATCGTCAGCCGCGCCCTGCCGGCGCTGATCGCGCTACTCGATCTCCCGGCGGGCACGAAGATGCTCTGGGCGTCCAGCGCGTCGGGCGAGTACCCGATCCTGGTCGGTCACGGCCTGCTCGACGCTCTCGCCGGGTCGGATCCCGAGGCGGGCTGGTGGCCTGCGTCCGGGCGCCGCTTCGGGATCGCCGACGCGACCACCGCCTCGCTCTACGGCGAGCCCCTGCAGCCGCTCGCGGCCGTGGCCCAGATCACCCCGGGCGAGGCCTCGAAGACGATGGCCGTCGCCGAGGGAGTGCTGCGTGAGCTGGCCCGGGCGGAGATGACCAAGGAGGACCACGTGGTCGCGCTCGGCGGCGGCGTCGTCGGCGATCTCGCCGGCCTCTGCGCCCATCTCTTCCAGCGCGGCGTGCCGGTGGTGCAGGTGCCGACGACGCTGGTCGCTCAGGTCGACTCCGCCTATGGCGGCAAGACCGGCGTCGACCTGCCCGAGGGCAAGAACTACGCCGGCGCCTACCACCTGCCCGCCGCGGTGGTCAGCGATACGGCGACGCTGGCGACGTTGCCGGCCGAGGAGCTGGCCGCCGGCTTCGTCGAGGTGCTGAAGACCGGGCTGCTGGCCGGGGGCGCGCTCTGGGAGCGGGTGCGCGCCCTTGGGAGCCTCGACCCGGCGGGACTCGATGACGTTGTCTTCGCCTGCGCCCGTTTCAAGTGCGAGGTCGTCGCCGCCGACGAGCGCGACGGCGGCCTCCGCCACATGCTCAACCTCGGCCACACCGTCGGCCACGCGATCGAGGCCGCGACCGGATACCGGCGCTTCCGCCACGGCGAGGCGGTCGGGCTCGGCCTGTTGGCCGCACTCCGGCTCTCCGACGCCGAGGAGCTGCGGGCAGAGGTCGAGCGCTCGCTCGTCCGCCACCAACTGCCGGTGCGGCTCGATCGGGAGATCTCGATCGACGCCGTCCTCGACGCCCTCCAACGCGACAAGAAGCGCACCGCCGCCGGCGTCGGCTTCGTCCTTCTCTCCGCGCCCGGTGAGCCCCGGGTCGGGCAGTTGGTCGACCCCGCTAGGGTCCGCAGCGCCGTGGAGGAGCTGATCGGATGACCACCACCCGCAACCGCGTCGCCGTCCTGCATGGGGTCAACTTCGACATCCTCGACCGCCGCGACCCGGAGGTCTACGGCGGGCTCTCGCTGAGCGAGCTGGAGCAGCGGATCGCGGGCTGGGCACATGAGCGAGGACTTGAACCGATCTTCTTCCAGACCAACCACGAGGGCGAGTTCGTCGAGTACCTGCACCGCCTGCCCGACCTCGCCGACTCCTCGATCGTCAACGCCGGCGCCTGGAGCCACTACAGCCGCGCGATCGCCGACGCGCTCGACGTCGCCCGCCTGCCGGCGGTCGAGGTCCACCTCTCCGACGTCGAGAATCGCGACGAGTGGCGGCGCGAGTCGGTCTTCGACGGCCTGGTGCTGGCGAAGATCTGCGGCAAGGGCCCGGACGGCTATCGCGAGGCGCTGGAGCTTCTGGCCCGCGAGCTCGGGGCCGACAAAGCCTGATGCGCGGCCGCGGCGATCGCCTCGAGGCCCTGCTCGCCGAGCGCGAGCTGGACCGGCTGCTGGTCACCGACCTGACCAACGTCCAGTACCTGACCGGCTTCACCGGCACGAATGGGGCTTGTGTCTGCGGCCCCGGCGTGCGCCTCTTCTTCACCGACTTCCGCTACACCGAGCGGGCCGCCACTGAGGTCGAAGGGTGGGAGTCGATCACGGTCGAGGGCGACTGGCTCGGCGCCATCGCCGCCCGGCTAGAGGGCCGAGCGGGCTTCGAGGACGACCAGATGTCGGTCCGGGTGCTGGAGAAACTGAGGGAAAAACTTGCCGACGGAGTCGAGGCGGTCGCCGCCGGCGGCACGGTCGAGCGGCTGCGCCGGGTCAAGGACGCCGAGGAGCTGGCCGCGATCGAGGCGGCCTCGAAGCTGGCCGACGAGGTTTGGGAGTGGAGCGTCGAGCGCGGCCTCGCCGGGCGCAGCGAGCGCGATGTCGCCCGTGCCGCCGAAGCGCGGATCCGCGAGCTCGGCGGCGACCCCTCGTTCCCGGCGATCGTCGCCGCCGGCCCCAACGGCGCCCTCCCGCACGCCGAGCCGGGTGAGCGCGAGATCGGCCCCGGTGAGCTGGTCGTCTTCGACATGGGTGCCAAGCTCGACGGCTACTGCTCCGACGGCACCCGCACCTACGCCACCGGCGACCCAGGGGAGGAAGGGCGCGCCGTCTACGAGGTCGTGCTGGCGGCGCAGCTGGCGGCGCTCGCCGCGATCGAAGCCGGCGCCAACGGCGAAGCGGTCGACGCCGTCGCTCGCAAGCTGATCGACGAGGCCGGCCACGGCGATCGCTTCGGCCACGGCCTCGGCCACGGCGTCGGCCTCGAGGTGCACGAGGGCCCGCGGCTCTCACTGCGCTCCGACGACGTGCTGGCCCCCGGCGAAGTCGTCACCGTCGAGCCGGGCGTCTATCTGCCTGGCAAGCTCGGCGTGCGGATCGAGGACTTGGTCGTGGTCACCGACGATGGCTACCGCAACCTCAGCGCGCTCCCAAAGGATTTGCAGATAGTCGAGTAGGTCCTGGAGGCGGAGGGTCTGGGTAGGGGCTTCGCTTAACTTCTTTCGTGGATCGCGCTCTCTCCGCTCCGAGGTCGAGCGCCCGCGAAAAAGTACAAGACGCTTCGCCCCTACCCAGACCCTCCGCCCGCGAGCGTTCGTAGTTCTTCAGCTCCAAAACGGAAAGCTGCTGGGGCCTGTCCGAAGATCTCTGGGACCTAGTCGTCTGCAGCGAGGCGGGGGAGCGGGGGTGGGGTGAAGCGTCTTGTACTTTTTCGGCGGGGAGAACCTAGGACTGCGGGAGCACGAACCTCGAAAGAAGTTAAGCGAAACCCCACCCCCGCTCCCCCGCCTCAGCGGCTGAGGTCTATATCCGCAGTGAGCCGCGCCGCAAAGGCCGCCAACAGCTCGACCGTCGCCTCGACGTCGCGCAGGTCGACCATCTCGACCGGGGAGTGCATGTAGCGCAGGGGGATCGAGACGAGGCCGGTGGGGATCCCGGCGCGGGAGATCTGGAGGACGTCGGCGTCGGTGCTGGTGCCGCGGCCGCTGGCGCTGATCGAGTACTCGATGCCCTCGGCCTCGGCGGTCTCGACCAGCAGCTCGAAGACCTTGGGGGAGAGGGTGGAGCCGCGGCCGATCACCGGGCCGGAGCCAAGCGGATGACTGCCGATCTCCTTCTCGTCGACCCCGGGGGCGTCGGTGGCGTGGGTGACGTCGACGGCGACGGCGAGGTCCGGGCGGACCTCGAAGGCGGCGGTGCGGGCGCCGAAGAGGCCGATCTCCTCCTGCACGGCGGCGACGGCGGCGAAGGAGCCCACCATCTCGCCGCGCTCGTGGGCGCGGCGCAGGCTTTCCAGCGCGGTGTAGGCGCCGAGGCGGTTGTCCATCGCCCGCGAGACCAGGCGCTCGCCGGCGACCGGCATCGGCTCGGCGGCGATCACGACCGGGTCGCCGACCCGGATCAGCTCCTCGGCCTCCTCGCGGTCTGTAACGCCGATGTCGATGTGCAGGCCCTTGAGCTCGACCACCTTCTTGCGCTGGTCGGGCTCGAGCAGGTGGATCGGCTTACGGCCGACGACGCCGAGCACGGGGCCGTCCTTGCCGCGGACCTCGACCCTCTGGCCGACGAGGATCTGCGGGTCCCAGCCACCGACCGGAGCGAACCAGAGAAAGCCCTTCTCGTCGATGTGGACGACGATCAGCCCGATCTCGTCGATGTGGCCGACCACCGCGAGCAGCGGCGCCCGGCTAGCGCCGACGCGGGCGATCGAGGAGCCGAGGCCGTCGGTGCTGAGCTCGGCAAACGATGCGGCCTCGCGCCAGACAGCCGCCGCTGGGCCCTCGTAGCCGGAAGGGGCGCCGGGGCGAAGGAGACTGTCGAGTAGTGCGGGCGTCTTGCTCAAGGTTTTGGAGTATGCCGAAATCGAATGTGCGTTCGTCGGGTGGTCAGGCGTGGCCGACCGCGGCTTCATGGCGAAGCTGGTTACGACCCTCGCCATAGCCGCGGTGCTCGTAAGCGATCATCACCCACATAAGTACGACAGCAATGGCCAAAGCGATTAGTGCTGGTACAGCCGTTGCAACCGGCACCAGAATAAGCAGCACGATCGCTGCCCCCAGTCGCTGACGGTTGATCGTGTGGACGTGGCGGTAGCGGAAGGCAACCAGGCCCAGCAGGTAGAGGGCAACCCCACCGAACAGCGCGAAGGCGGGCACGGCCTGCAGGTGCTCGCCGTTGTGGGCGATCGTCACCTTCAGCCCGAAGGCGACGAGCACGATCCCGGCCACCATCGCCAGGTGGATGTAGGAGTAGGAGTCGCGGGCCAGGTCGTTCTGGGGCGCCCGGTCTCGGCTTCGCCCAGGCGTTTGGCCGAGATCAGGGCGACGACGTCGAAGTAGATCCACCACTGCGCCGCCGCCAGCGCCACCCCGAGCACGGCGACGGTGCCGATCCCGAGGTCGAGCGCGCCCGCGGCGCCGACTCCGATCGCGACGATCGACTCGCCGAGGGCGATGATGATGATCAGGCCGTGGCGCTCGGCGAAGTGGCCGGGGACGAGCTTCCAGCCGTCGGAGCCGAAGAAGTAGGGCCCGGCCATGTCGAGGAAAATCGCCAGCGCCCAGAGCGCCCCCTGGGCGAGTCCGTCGAAGAGGGAGGCGGCGGCGAGCAGGGCAACCGCGATCGCGGTGCTGGCGGCGAGGCCGAGGACGGAGTGGCGCAGGGCATCGTCGTCGGGGCTGGCGAGCATGAAGAGGGCGATGTGGGCGACCCGGAAGAGGCCGAAGGCGACCGCGAAGGTGAGGCCGAGGTGGCCGAACGCCTCGGGCACGCAGAGGGAGACGATCAGCAGCGCCGCCATCGCCCCGAACATGACCAGCCGCACCGGGCCCTCCTCGGGATCGATGACGCTGGTCAGCCAGGCGTAGCCGACCCAGCCCCACCAGAGGATCCCCAGCACCAGCAGCCCCTGGGCCATCCCCGACCAGGTCGGGTGGTGGGCCATCAGCGCCGTGCACTGGGTGATCGCGAGCACGAAGACGAGGTCGAAGAAGAGCTCCAGCGGCGTCACCCGCTCGCCCTCGCGGCGGGTCGCGCCGAGGTGGGAGCCGCGGGCGGCGGAGGACTCGGGCATCGCCGCATCCTTGCAACTTGCGTCCGGGGGGTGTCTGAGTTAACCCGCCACTACGGACCTCTAAGCTCAGACACGCCCTGCGCGGAGAGGGAGGGATACGCTGCGGCGATGAGCGTCGCGCTGGTCACGGGAGCATCGACGGGGATCGGCCGGGCGACGGCGATCCGGCTCTCGCGTGAGCCGGGCACGGAGCTGGTCCTGGTCGCCCGCCGCGGGGAGCTGCTGCGCGAGCTGGCCGGGTCGCTCCCCTGTCGCGCCACCTACGTCGCCGTCGACCTCACCGCCGCCGACGCGGCCGAGCGCGTTCGCGCCCACCTCGAGGCCGAGCACGGCGGCCGCCTCGACCTGCTCGTCAACAACGCCGGCGCCGCCTGGCGCGGCAACTTCGCCGAGACCGGCTACGAGCACGTCAAGCGCCACATGGAGCTCAACTTCGACGCCGTCCTACGCCTGACCGAGGCGCTGCTGCCGCTACTCCGCGCTTGTTCTCCGAGTGCGATCGTCAACGTCGCCAGCACCGCCGGCCGCGTCTCCCGTGCCCGCACCGGCGCCTACTCGGCCAGCAAGTTCGCCCTGATCGGCTGGACCGACTCGCTCTACGCCGAGGAGCTGCCCCATGGCGTCCACGTCGGCATGGTCCTGCCCGGCTTCGTCGCCACCGAGGGCTTCCCGGCAACCGAGCTGCGCGAGAAAGCGCTGACCCGCTGGATCGTCTCCAAGCCGGAGGCGGTCGCCGAGGCGATCTACGAGGCGGGCCCCGGCGGCAAGGCAGAGCGCTACGTGCCGCGTCCCTACGCTCTCGCCGCCGTCGCCCGGATCGTCGCCCCGCGCCTGGTCCGCCGCGTCCTCACCGGCGGCGCCGCGGCGAACTTGACGACCAGCACCGCGGCCGAAAACGACCCCGACAGCGGTCGCTAGCCCGGCCCGCGGGCGCGGTGCGGATGCCGGACCCCGCGCTCGAGAGCGTCAGGCTGAGCCTTGCCGACGGAGCCGGGACGACGCTGCGGGTGGCGCGCTTCGACCTGGTCCGCTTCAGTCTCCGGGTGGTCGCGCTCGAGCCCTGCTCGACCCTGCTGCGCTGGTGCGCCGAGAACAGTTCCGAGCACGCCCTGGTCGGCGGCTTCTACATGCGGCCGGGCGGTCCACCCCTGGGTGACCTGCGGGTCGACGGGCGCGCCTGTCCGACCGAGCCGTTCGAAGCGCCCTGGGGCACTCTGCGGGCCTGTGTCCAGGCTGAGAACGGTCGGGTCAGGCTCGCACCCAGGACGGAGCTCCTCGCCGAGCCCCCCGGCGACCTGCTGCAGGCGGGCCCGATGCTGCTAGCCGAGGGTCGCTCGCTGATCCACTCGGGCCAGGATCTCGAGGGCTTCTCGGCGGGATCGGGCCAGTTCGACTCCGACATCACCGCCGGTCGCTATCCGCGGGCCGCGCTCGGTCTCGGGGGCGGGGAGCTGATCGCCGCCGTCTGCGAGGGCCGCGCCGACGACGAGGCCGGCCTGACCATGGCTGAGCTGGCGGAGGCGATGCGCGGTCTCGGCGCGAGCGAGGCGATCAATCTCGATGGCGGTGGCTCGGCCTCGCTGGTGGTCGGCGGTCGCCTCCTCAACACGCCGCGCGAGGAGCACGGGCTGGAGCTGGTCGGCGGCCGCGAGATCGCCACCGCCCTCGAGTTCGTCGCGCGCTAGCCGCGAGGAGGGGGGCTTGGTCGCACCGGTAGCCTCGGTGTGGATGCCCTCTACTCCGAAGAAGCTGTTGATGGGCATCTACTTCTATCCCCGCGGTGGTTCCGCCCACGTCTGCCGGGCGCTGGCGCGGGAGTTCGGCCGCAACGGGTCCGCGGTCACGGTGCTCTCCGGTTCCCGCTCCGACCTCGACGAGCACACGCACGCGCCCAGCTTCTACTCGGGCCTCGACCTGCGGGCGGTCGACTTCGCCCCGTCGCTCGGTGGCGCCGACCCGCTCCGCTTCGACGGCCCCGTCGGCACGGCGCCGGTCCAGGGCTCCTACGAGGACCGCCACGAAGCCGAGGACCCGGTGCTCGCCGCGCTCGACGACGAGGCCTTCGAGCTGCAGGTGGACGCCTGGGCGCGGGAGCTCGCCCTGGCCGGCGCCGCCGAGGCGGACCTCCTGTATCTCCACCACTTGACGCCGCTGAACGAGGCGGCGGCACGCGCCTTTCCCGAGGTCCCGGTGCTGGGCCACGTCCACGGCACCGAGCTCCTGATGCTGGAACGGATCGACGCCGGCGCGCCGTTCGGCTGGGCCCATGCCGATGCCTGGGCCGAGCGGATGCGCGGCTGGGCCGGCGCCTGCGAGCAGATCGTGGTCAGCGACCCGAAGGGCCTGGAAAGGGCCGGCGAGGTGCTGGAAGTCGACCCGGAGCGGTTCGTCTGCGTTCCCAACGGCTTCGACACAAGCTTCGCCCCCGGTCCGATCGAGCGGTACGCCCACTGGCGCCGCCACCTGGTCGAGCGCCCGCGGGGGTGGCTGCCGGGTTCGCCCCCGGGCAGTGTCGGCTACGAGGAGGCCGATCTGGAGGCGCTGGAGGGGACCGTGCTCCTCTACGTGGGCCGCTTCACCGAAGTCAAGCGTCTCTCGCTGCTGATCGAGGCCTACGCGCAGGCACGCCGGCGCTTCCGGGAGCCGACCGCGCTGGTCCTGCTCGGCGGTCACGCTGGGGAGTGGGAGGGGGAGCACCCGATCGAGGCGATCGAGCGGATCGACTGCCCCGACGTCTTCCTCGCCGGCTGGCACTCGCATGCGGACCTGCCCGACTTCCTGCGCGCCGCCGACCTGCTCGTCCATGCTTCGGTGCACGAGCAGTTCGGTCAGGTGCTGGTCGAGGCGATGGCCTGTGGCCTGCCGGCGATCGCGGTCGATCGCGGCGGCCCGGCGACGATCGTCGACGATCCCGAGACCGGCTGGCTGGTGCCGCCCGACGACGCGAGGGCATTCGCCGCCGCGATGGTCGAGGCCGTCAACGACGCGCCCGCCCGCCGGGCGCGCGGTCGGCGCGCCCGTGAGGAGGTGGTCGATCGCTATGCCTGGAGCCAGATCGGCCGCGACCTCGCGGCCATTGCCGACGCTTGCGCGGTGCCGGCGACGGCCTCCGGCGTCTGACGCCGGGGTGGCTTACCCGTCGCGCAGCAGGTGGCGGCGCAGAAAGGCGACCTCGTCGGCGACGACGGCCTCGAACTCGGGGCCGTCGTAGATGTCGAAGTGATCGACATCGGGATAGAGGCGCAGCTCGCCGAGCGGCGCCCGCCGTGCGGCGGCGATCGCCGGCCCCGGTCGCGCCACCCGGTCGGCCTCGCCGACGCAGACCAGCCAGGGGCAGTGCAGCCCGGCCGCGGCGCGGGCGGGGCGGAAGGGCGGACCCAGGAGCCAGCGTGAGGAGACCCGGTTGCGCCAGCGCGAGTCCTCGCCGCCGGCGACGACCCGGCGCCAGCCGGCCGCGCTGTCCGGCGCGTTGATGAAGGCCGCCTCGTGCGGCTCTCCGGCCGCCGGCAGGTGCCCGCCGCGGGCGGCGGCGAGCAGCATCCGGGCGCCGACGAGAGGAGGGGAACGATGCGCCTGACGCAGCATGTCGAGGAACGGCACCTGGCTTACGACCGCGGCGATCCGCCGGTCCGCCACCGTCGCCGCGAGCGCGTTGCCGCCGCCCATCGAGGAGCCGAAGGTCGCGACCCGATCGCCGTCGATGCCGGGCAGCGAACGGGCGCAGGCGATTGCCGCCCGCCAGTCCTCGAGCTGGCGCCGTGGCTCGAACAGGTCCGGCTCGCCGCCGCTGTCGCCGAAACCCCGGTGATCGAAGACCAGCGCCGCGATCCCCGCCGCGGCGAAGCGCTCGGCGAAGGGGCCGAGCCCGTCGCGGCGGGTCCCGGAGAGGCCGTGGGCCATGACGACGATCGACCCGGTTCCGGTTCCGGCCTCGTACAGCCAGGCGGCGCAGGTGTCCTCGCCCGAGCGGAACTCGATGTCTCGACGGCTCATGGCTGGTAAACGCCTCGGTGCGTCCAGAACGTGAGATTGCCTGCTCCGTGCGGCCGCGGTTCCCGCTCGTCAAGGGCGCTACGCTCCCTTTTTCGCGGCAAGATCGGGGGAGAAAGCGTTGGTCGGGTTGATCGCGGTTGCGGTGGTGGCGGTTGCGTTCGCGGCACTGGTCGCCCTCGTGCTCGTCTACCGGCGCCGCTCGCGCAAGGCGGACCGGCGGATGCTGCTGCTCGACGAAATCGCCTCGGTCGCCGACGGCGGCCGCTCGCTGCAGGAGACCCTGGACGCGATCGCGGCGATCCTCGTTCCCGCGCTGGGCGACTTCTGCATGATCGACGTGATCGAGGAGGGCCACGTCCGCCGCGCCGCCGTGCGCGTCGGCGACCCCGACAGGGAGGCGATCGAAAAGGGCCTCGCCGAGCGCAAGCCCGTCCTGCAGGAGCGCATCGCCAGCGCCGCCTCGGTGGTCCGGCAGGAGCCGAGGCTCTTCGAGCGCGTCTCCGAGGCCGACTTCCGCCCCTTCGCCGAGAGCGAGGAGGACCTGCGCTTTCTGCTCTCGATGAACGTCCGCTCCTTCGTCACCGTCGAGCTGCGGGCCCGCGGCCGCCCGACCGGGATGCTCTCGATCGGGGTCAGCCACTCGGGGCGTCGCTTTCGCCAGGCCGACGCCGACTTCGCCGGCGTCCTCGCCGGGCGCGTCGCCCTGGCCCTGGACAACGCCGGGCTCTTCTCGGACCTCGAGCGCAGCGAGCGCGAACGGGCGGAGATCGCCGAGACCCTGCAGCGCGGGCTGCTGCCGCCGCCGCTGCCGCACATCCCTGGCTGGTCGGTGGCCGCGATGTACCGGCCCGCCGGCGCCGAGAACGAGATCGGCGGCGACTTCTACGACGCCTTCCGCATCGCCGGCGGCTGGATGGTGGTGATCGGCGACGTCACCGGTCGCGGCGCCCAGGCCGCCTCCGTCACCGCCCTCGCCCGCTACACGCTGCGGACCGCGGCGGCGCTGACCGGCGACCCGGTGGTCGCCCTGCGGAGCTTGAATCGGGAGCTGTTGGTCCGCCGGGGCGGCGCCCTCTGCAGCGTCGCCGCGATGGCGATCGACGAAGACCCGCGGCGGCCACTGCGGCTGGCGATCGCCGGTCACCCCTCGCCGCTGCTGGTCGACGGCGACTCGGTGGTCGAGGCGGCGCCCTCGGCGCCGGTGCTGGGCGCCTTCGCCGACGCCACCTGGGGCGTCGAGACCATTCGCGTGCGCCCGGGGCAGCAGCTGGTCGTCACCACCGATGGGGTCACCGAGTCGACCGGGAAGGAGGAGCGCTTTGGCGAGCGGCGCCTGCGCGAGGCGCTGGCGGGGATCTCGAGCCCGGCGCTCGCCGCCCAGGCGCTGGAGGGAGCGCTGCACGCCTTCAGCGCCGGGGAGCTCGACGACGACGCCGCGATCGTCGCGATCGGGCCGATGGCGCCTGGGGCGGAGACGGAGCCGGCGTCCGAGGGGGACCGGCACCTGGTCGAACGGCTCTTCGAGGCCTTCAATCGCCGCGACGCCGAGGAGATCACCGCCCTCTGCGGGGAGAAGATGGAGTTCTTCCCGGTCGGTACCGCCGAGGCGATCGGCCGCAGTGCTCCCTACGTCGGCCCGGACGGCCTGCGCGACTACCTCGGCGACGTCGACCGGGCCTGGGAAGAGCTGTTGATCACGCCGACGGCGGTCGACCGCCGCGCCGGCTCGCTGCTGGTCTGGGGCCGGGTCTACGTGCGCAGCCGCGAGCTGGGGATCCGCGACGTCCCGATCGCCTGGATCTGGGAGGTCGCCGGCGGCCGCTTCGTCCGCGGCGAAGTCTTCCCCGACCCCGAGCAGGCGCTGCAGCGTTTGGCGGGACCGCTGAGCTCGGCGCCATGAGCGCGGCGGTTCGTGAGAAGGTCCGGGCATGAGCGAGCAGGTTGCCCTGATCACCGGCGCCGCCGGCGGCTTCGGCCGCGCCCTGACCGAGACCCTGACCGGGCGGGACTTGAAGGTCGTCGCCTGCGACGTCGACGAGGCTGCCGGGAACGAGCTGGCGGAGGCCACCGGCGCCCTCTTCGTCGCCTGCGACGTCAGCGACCTCGAGCAGAACGAGGCCGCGGTGGCGGTCGCGGTGGCGGAGTACGGCGGCCTCGATCTAGCCTTCCTCAACGCCGGTGTCGCCTTCGGGACCCAGCTCGGAGAGGACTTCGACCCCGAGGCCTACCGCCGGGCGATGGGCGTCAACATCGACGGCGTCGTCTTCGGGGTCAACGCGGTGTTGCCCGCGATGAAGGCCCGGGGCGGCGGCGCGATTGTGGCCACGGCTTCGCTGGCGGGGCTGACGCCGGTGCCGATGGACCCGGTCTACGCCGCCAACAAGCACGCGGTGGTCGGCCTGGTGCGCTCGCTCGGCCCGGTCCTGGCGGGCGACGGCATCCGCATCAACGCGGTCTGCCCGGGATTCGCCGAGACGGCGATCATCGGCCCGATCCGCGAGCTGCTGCTGAGCGAGGGCCTGCCGATCATCCCCGTGCCGGAGGTGATGGACACCGTCCTCCAGATCTTCGACGGCGAGATGAGCGGCGAGTGCTGGTTCGTCCAGGCCGGGCGCGAGAGCCAGGCCTTCGGCTTCCGCGGCATCCCCGGCCCGCGCAGTTAGTCTTCGTCCTTCGCGGCTCTCCGCGATCGGGAGCCCCGAGCCAAGAAAATCGCTACTCAGCAGGGAAAAGACTTGATAAGCACCAACGAATTCCACAACGGCGTCCACATCGAGATCGACGGCAAGATCTGGAAGGTGATCGAGTTCCAGCACGTCAAGCCGGGCAAGGGCGGCGCCTTCGTGCGGACCAAGCTGCGGCGGATCGAGGACGGCTCGGTGATCGACAAAACCTTTCGCGCCGGGGAGAAGTTCCGTCCCGTGCGGACCGAATCGAAGAAGATGCAGTACCTCTACGACTCCGGCGACGCGGCGGTCTTCATGGACAGCCGCGACTACGACCAGATCGAAATCCCCACCGACGCCCTCGGCGACTCGATGAAATGGGTCCTGCCCAACGCCGTGGTCGAGGTTCTCTTCGTCGACGAGAAGCCCAGCGACATCTCGGTCGGCGGCGCGATCGAGATGAAGGTGACCCAGACCGACCCCGGTCTCAAGGGCGACACCGCCTCCGGCGGCGGCAACAAGCCGGCGACGCTGGAGTCCGGTGTGGTCGTGCAGGTGCCGCTCTTCATCAACGAGGGCGAATCGGTCCGGGTCGACACCCGCACCGGCGAGTACATCTCGCGCGCCTGAGCGACCTTCGCCGCGCCTACGATCCGGCGCATGTTCGCCTACGACCCCAGCGAGTGGACCGATCTCTTCGTCGCCACCGCCGGTGCCTCGGCGGCGCTCGCCGGCCTTGTCTTCGTCGCCGTCTCGATCAACCTCGAGCGCATCCTCTCCTTCCGCGGCCTGCCCGAGCGAGCGCTCGAAACCCTGCTCTTCCTGGTCTCGGTGCTGCTGATCTCGGTGCTGGCGCTGGTTCCGGGGCAGACCCACGTCGCTCTCGGCATCGAGCTGCTCGTCGTCGGCCTCGCGATCGACGCGGTCGTGCTGGGGCAACCGACGATCCAGGTCGAGGAGGGGGAAGCGATGCGGCGCAGCTGGCGAATCTCGCGATGGACTTTGCGGCTCGCCGCCACGATGCCGTTTCTGATCGGCGCGGTCAGCCTGATCGCGCAGTCCGGCGGCGGCCTCTACTGGCTGGTCGCCGGGATCGTCCTGGCGATCGTCGGCCGCGGTCGCCAATGCCTGGGTGCTGCTGGTCGAGATCCTGCGCTGATCCCCGGCGCCATGCCCAGACAGCCGCCGAAAGCGGGAGAATAGGTCGATGCGCCGATCCGACCAACGCCGCGACGCCGTCTTCGCCAGCTACCAGCGCGACGTCACCGGCCGTCCCCTGGCCGAGCTGATCGCCGACTCGAAACCGCTCACCCGCGAGCTCGCGGAAGGGGTCGACGCCGAGCGCGAAGAACTGGACGAGACGATCGCCGAATACGCCAAGGGTTGGACGGTTGACCGGATCGCGCCCCTGGACCTGAACGTGATGCGGGTGGCGCTGTACGAGATCGAAGCGGGGGAGACCCCGGTCGAGGTGGCGATCGACGAGGCGGTCGAGATCGCCAAGGAGTACTGCGGCGCCGACGCGCCCAAGTTCATCAACGGCATCCTCGGGGCGATCGTGCGTGAGCGGGAGCCGGCCCAATGAGCGGCCGCCTGCGCGAGATTGCCGAGCGCCTGCGCCTGATCTCCTCCGAGCTGGAGGGGGAGGGGCTGGGCGACGAGCGCGCCGCCGAGCTGGCCGCCGAGGCCGCCGAGCTGGCCGCCGAGGCGGTCGAGGAGGCGAACCGGCAGGCGCGCGAAGCGGCGAGCGCCGGTTGAGCTCCGCCCCGGCGTCGATGTATCCCGAGGATCTGCGCGCCCTGGTCGACGATGCCCTCGACCGCCTTCGCTTCTCCGCCGCCGCCCCGACCGCGGGGCTGGAGGAGGCGATGCGCTACTCGCTGCTGGCCGGCGGCAAGCGCGTGCGCCCCGTCCTCGCCCTCGCCACCGCCCGCGCCCTCGGCGCCGACCCGGAGGGCTTCCTTCCCGTTGCCGCGGCGCTGGAGCTGATCCACACCTACTCGCTGATCCACGACGACCTGCCCGCGATGGACGACGACGAGCTGCGCCGCGGCCTGCCGACCTCGCATGTCAAGTTCGGCGAGGACGTCGCGATTCTCGCCGGCGACGGCCTCTTCGCCGAGGCGGTCCGGCTCTTCTGCGAGCAGCCGGGCGAGCCGGCGCGGGTGCTGTCGGCGATGGGCGAGCTGGCCGGTGCCACCGGCGTCGACGGCATGGTCGGCGGCCAGTACGTCGACGTGATCGGGGCCGAGGACGACGCCGCCGGGCTGCGCGCCCTGCACGCGCTGAAGACCGGCCGGCTGATCGCCGCCAGCGTCGGCGTGGTGCTGATCCTCGAGGGCCTCGGCGAACCTGAGACAATTCCCTATCGCCGTTTCGCCGGCGAGCTGGGGGTCCTCTTCCAGATCGTCGACGACATTCTCGACGTCACCGAGAGCGACGAGCAGCTCGGCAAGCCACATGGAAGCGACGAGCGACATGGAAAACTCACCTACGTCAGCCTTTTCGGGCTCGACCGGGCCCGCGAGCTGGCAGCCGAATCCCACGCCAAGGCGCTTGCCGCGCTGGCCGGGGCGACGGGGGAGACTGACGACCTGAAGCGCGTAGCCGACTACATCTTCACGAGGAACGAATGAGCGAACAGCCCCCCACCCAGGGCAGCGAAGACGACACCACCGAGCAGCTCCTGGCCGCGATCGACGGTCCCGCCGACCTGCACGAGCTCGACGACGAGCAGCTGCAGCAGGTGGCGCAGGAGATGCGGACCTACATCATCGACACGATCGGTGAGATCGGCGGGCATTTCGGAGCCAACCTCGGCACCTGCGAGCTCGCCGTCGCCCTGCACAGCCTGCTCGACTCTCCCCGCGACAAGGTGCTCTGGGACGTCGGCCACCAGTCCTATCCGCACAAGGTGCTGACCGGCCGCCGCGACCAGCTGCCGACGATCCGCCAGTACGAGGGCCTGGCCCCGTTCTGCTCGATCGAGGAGTCCGCCCACGACATCATGGGCGCCGGCCACGCCTCGACCTCGATCGGCTATGGCGTCGGCCTCAAGGAGGCGATGCGCAAGGGGATCGGGGAGGACGGCAAAGTCGCCGCGGTGATCGGCGACGGCGCCCTCACCGGCGGTGTCGCCTACGAGGCGATGCTCGCCGCCGGCGGCCTGCAGACCCCGTTCGTGATCGTCCTCAACGACAACGGGATGTCGATCTCCCCCAACGTCGGCGCGCTCTCGCGCTACTTCAACCGGATTCGCCTCAACCCGCGCCTCTTCCACGCCCGCGAGGGAGTCGAGGACCGGCTGACCAAGCTGCCGCTCGGGCTCGGCAAACGGATCGAGCGGCTCGGTCCGGAGATCAAGTCGGCGATCAAGGCCTACTGGGCGCCCGGCCTCTTCTTCGAGGAGCTCGATATCGCCTACATGGGCGTGATCGACGGCCACGACGTCCACGCCCTGCGCGAGGCTCTTAAGGAGGCCTTCGAGGCCGAACGCCCGGTCGTCGTCCACATCCACACGGTTAAGGGCAAGGGCTTCCTGCCGGCCGAAGAGGGCGGCCTCGAGTCGATGGAGAAATGGCACGCGGCCAAGCCGAACTCGATCGTCAACGGCAAGCCGGCCGCGGCGAAGCCGGTGCCGGTGACCGAAACCGACGCCCCCGGCGCGATCGCGCCGGAGATGCTGGAGAAGCCGCCGGCCGCCGGGGCGCCGCCGCAGTACACCCAGGTCTTCGCCGACGCGCTGGTCGCCGAGGCCGAGGCCGACCCGCGAGTGATCGGGATCACCGCGGCGATGGCGGGAGGGACCGGGCTGCAGAAGCTCGCCGACGAGCTGCCCGAGCAGTACTACGACGTCGGCATCGCCGAGCAGAACGCCGTCCTGCTCGCCTCCGGGATGGCGCTGCAGGGGGCGAAGCCGGTCTGCGCGATCTACTCGACCTTCCTCCAGCGGGCCTACGACCAGATCATCCACGACGTCTGCCTGCAACAGCTCGACGTGACCTTCGCGATGGACCGGGCGGGGCTGGTCGGCGACGACGGCCCGACCCACCACGGCGCCTTCGACGTCTCTTACTTCCGGCCGGTCCCGCACGTCGTCGTGATGGCGCCGCGCGACGAGGCGATGCTGGTCCACATGCTGCACACCGCCATCGCCCACGAAGGTCCGGCGGCACTGCGCTACCCGCGCGGCGCCGGGGAGGGGGCGAAGCTGCCGAAGCGGCCGAAGCTGATCCCGATCGGGACCGGCGAGGTCCTCGAGGAGGGTGAGCGCGTGGTCCTGCTCGGCTATGGCTACGGCGTCGCAATCGCCCGTGAGGCGGCAGCGATCCTCGCCGACCACGGCCTCAAGCCGACCGTCGCCGACGCCCGCTTCGCCAAGCCGATCGACGGCGAGCTGGCCGAGCGCCTCGCCCGCGAGCACGACCTGGTGGTGACGATCGAGGAGAACGTCCTTCCGGGGGGTTTCGGCTCGGCGGTGCTGGAGCACCTCGAGGACGCCTTCGCCGAGTCGCCGGCCGAGCGGGCGCGGGTGCTGCGCGTCGGGCTGCCGGACCGCTACGTCACCCACGGCAAGCCGGCGCTGCTGCGGGCCGAGGCCGGGCTGACCGGCGAGTCGGTCGCCGAGCGGGTGCTGGCGGCGTTGCCCTCGGCGCAGCCGGTCCTGGGCTGATCTCCCCAGTTTTCTCTCTTTTTCCCTCTAATTAATTTTGACGATTGATTCAATCGTCGCAATCGAATAGGTTGCCCCAATCTCTCCGGTGATGGTGAACGGAGCAACGGTCGTCAGGCCACGCTTCTGGGGATCACCAAGGGAGGAGAGGTTCTCTGTATGTGTGGGTCCGTTGGGGGACGGGCCTTTCAGCGACCGGCCGCCAAGTGCGGCCGGTTTCGCGTGGCGCGCCGGATGGGCGCAGTAATGCGGGCTATCTTGGGGCGATGGGCGAGAGGCAGAGCGAGAAGGCGGCGCGCTTCCGGGCGCTGCACGAGGGAGAGCCGTTCCTGATTCCGAACCCCTGGGACGCCGGGTCGGCCAAGGTGCTGGAGGCGCTCGGGTTCGAGGCCCTGGCGAGCAGCAGCTCGGCGCTGGCGTTCACCTTCGGGCGCGCGGACGGCGAGACGACGCTGGATCAGGTGGTCGACCACGTTCGCGCCGTCGACGCGGCCACCGGGCTGCCGCTCTCGGTCGATCTGGAGAACGGCTACGGGCCCGATCCCGAGGATGTGTCCCAGGCGATCGCGCGGGCGGCGGCGGCCGGTGCGGTCGGTGGCTCGATCGAGGACTTCGATCCCATGGAGGGGATCTACGGCATCGACCGGGCGACCGAGCGGGTGGCCGCCGCGGCAGAGGCGGCGCGCCGCCTCGAGTTCCCCTTCACCTTCACGGCCCGGGCCGAGAACCACATCCGCGGCAACCCGGACCTCGACGACACGATCGCTCGTCTGCGCGCCTACGAGGCGGCCGGTGCCGATGTCCTCTACGCGCCGGGCCTGCGCGACGCGGAGGAGATCCGGGCTGTGTGCGAGGCGGTTCGCCACCCGGTCAACGTGCTCGCCCACCGCGGCTTGAGGATGGAGGAGGTAGTCGCGGCCGGGGCGCAGCGGGTCAGCATCGGCGGCAGCCTCGCCTGGACCGCGCTGGAGGCGATGGCGGCGAGCGCGGAGGCGATGCGCGACCAGGGCGATTTCTCGTCCCTGGCCGGTTCGGCTCGGATCAAGGAGTGGCTCGGGGGCTGACCCCCGAGCTTCTAGCTCTCCTCGGCGAGGATCGCGTAGATCTTGCGGCGGCTCTCGTCGAGCAGCTCGCGGACCCGCTTCTGCTGGCCCTCGTCGGCGGCGTGGAACACCTGGCCGATCGCGTGGTGGAGCTTGCCGACCGCGTCGCGGAGGTGGATCGCCTCAGGGGCGGCACCGGCGCGGACGGAATCCCAGGGGGCCTCCTCACCGGCCTTCGCCTCCTGCTCGGCGCTGCCGGCCTCGGTCAGGGTGAAGCGGCGCTTGCCGTCGCTCTCCTCGCCCTGGATCAGCCCCTCCTCCTCGAGCAGCTGCAGCATCGGGTAGATCGAGCCGGCACTCGGGGTCCAGGCCCCCTGGGTCCGCTCCTCGATCTCTTTGATCATCTCGTAGCCGTGCATCGGCCGCTCGGCCAGCAAGGCCAGGACCGCGGCCCTGACGTCGCCGCGGCGGGCCCGGGGCCCGCCGCGTCCGCGTCCGTAGCGGGGACCGCGGCTGCGGGCAAACTCGGGGCGGCCGTGATGGCCGGAATGTCTTGATTCATGTCTGTGGTGCATCTATAAGACCTTTCTATCGTTATCTAACGCGATATATCGTAACAGGTCGGCAGAAATCATTTCCACTGGAATCGCCTGTGCTTCCAAAAGTGAGTAGCTAAGGTCACGGGTGGAGAATCAAGCCACCAAGGCTTCATTTCTCTCCCTTGGCGGGTCGGGGCGTGCTGGACTGGACAGCGCCCCGGCCCGTCGCTAGCGCGGCGGCGAGTCGCTTGTCCCTTGGCCACAGAGGTAGCCTGTGCGCATGAAGATCCTCTTCGCGCCGATCGGCATCGTCACCGGCTTGCTTGCCGGCATCGCCGCCCAGAAGGTCTTCGAGCGCCTTTGGGCAATGGTCGACGACGAGGAGCCGCCGGCGCCGGACCAGCGCGGCGTCTCGGTCCCGAAACTGGTCGCGGCCCTGCTCGTCGAGGGCGCGATCTTCCGCCTGGTCAAAGGGATCACCGATCACGGCGTCCGCAGCGGCGTCACCCGCCTTACCGGGCGCTGGCCCGGCGAGGATCCCGCCGAAGCCGCTTAGGGCGCCTAGAGCCGGTCGGGGTCGGCGCCGCAGGCGCGGGCCAGCTCGATGCCACGGCTCGATCTTCCAGAACCTGCGGGCCCGGCTCGAGGTGGAGGGCAGAACCCAGACAGCGGCACCGCCGATCTGCTCGTCCTGCAGCCCGTAGGCAACGTCACGCTCGAGCGCGCCGCGGGCGGCGTTCTTGCCGTTGAAGGCAAGGCAGCCGGGTTCGGCGAGAGCGATCCTCTCCTGCAGGCCGGCGAGGTCGAACTCGGCGACCCCGATTTCCGCGTCGGAGCCGGAGGAGACCTTGCAGATGTCGGTCAGCCCGATTCCATACCCCGGCAGGCGCTCGAATTCCGCCGGCACCAGCTCGAACGGCGTCAGCCCGGTCAGGTGCAGAGCCTGCCAGAAGGCGTTGCCCGGTCCCGCGTAGTAGGCCTGCACTTTGGCCGAGACGGCGCTGGGCGCCGTGCCGCAGAACACGACTCGCAGCCCCGGCTCGAGGATGTCTCGAAGCACTTCGCTCACGGGCGGCAGAGTAGTGGACCGGTTTGAGGGTCTCGGCGACGGCCGCATCGGGATTGTCTCGACACACGCTGCCGGCAGTGTAGGAATACGGCAGGGCAGAGCAGGTGCCCGCGGTTAGCGATGTGCTCGTGACGATCGAGCGCCGCGACTGGCCGCGCCTGGAGCGCCTGCTCGACCTGGAGGTTCACTGGACGACGGCAGTAGAGGAGGACCTATACGGACCCGACGAGGTGATCGCTCTCCTAGCCGACGATCCTCCTCCGTCGCCGCTGGCCTTCCACGAGGTGCGCAACGGGTTTATCGTGCGCTGGATCGACATTCCCGGCTGACCTGTCCACCGACAGAGCGCGTCATCGTCTGTGGGAAGACACGGTCAGGCGGGTTGCCAGAGCTCGATCCGGTTGCCCTCGGGATCGGTGACCCAACCGAATCGACCGACACCATCCATGTCCTGCGTCTCTTCAGCCACGTCCGCTCCTTTGGCACGCAGCTGAGCGAGCATCGCATCCAAGTCGCGGACTCGGAAGTTGATCATCGCCTGCTGGGCATGGGGCCCGAAGTAGTCGGTCTCGGACTCGAACGTCGCGAACACCGTTGGCCCGTCTTCCTGACGCCACAGCCCGTTCTCATCGGCGTCCAGGCCCAGGCAATCGTGATACCACGCACCCAGGGCCACCGGGTCCGCGGCCCGCATGAAGTATCCGCCGATTCCAAGCACACGCTCCATATCGCCATCTTTCCAGGACGGGATCGGGCGGGCTAGCGTTACGCCATCGTCGCTTCCAGAAAGCCCCTCAGCAGAAAACGCCCACCGGGGAGGCGGGGCGCTTTCTGGGGTTACCACAGGAGGAGAAAAGACCGACCGCCAGGCCCAGGCCAAATTGGCTTGCTAGTAGGGGATCTTGTCCGGCTGGTTCCGGTTGAAACCGGTTGTTTTCGTGCGCTACTGGCATTCGACGACCTCGCCTGGCATGCGGCCTGCGTTCCAGTTGACGTCGTTTCTTTCTGGCCTGATTGGAGCATCAGGGGCGCGAGATACTCGGCCGACCCAGAATGGCTGGGGGCCATATGGACTGACCGAGCCGCGCCCAAACGAGCCGACCGGGCATGGAGGAGTCCGCCCTGCCCACGCACTACGCTTCACGAGTGCCGCTACACCTTCGTCTCCCTGATGGTCCCCGCATCGCATGAGTCAATGCCAAGGCCACCCAGACCTCCTTGGGCTGCGCCGACATCAGGATCACGCTGGATTGCTACAGGCGCCTGATGCCCGGCAGCGAGGCCGACCGGGACAGAACTTCTCGATGTCTATCTACGGAAGCAATAAACCGAGAAGTCGCAGTCGCCCAGGCATTTCAGGCGGCTCCTGCTTGCGCGTGAGCGTCGCGATCTGAATGGCAGAAGTGGAGGACGCGAAGCCGAAAAGGGGGTGGGGCGCCCTTGCTGCCATCGTAATCTCTATTTTCAGCCTTGTGATAGCTGCTGCGAGCCTGCTTGTAGCCATATCTGCTCACTCGGAAGAAACGGCGGTCGAGGTGGAAGGCAGCGCTACGGTCGTCCGAGTCCCCCGCCATGAAGGCGTCTTCGTCCGCATGAGCCTCGTCAATGGGGGCCTTCGGCCCGTGGTGATCAGCGCCGCAGACTTGATGTTGGGCGATGTCAAGATCATGGGGCTGGCCAACTTTGTTCCAGCGGAAAAAGAGGCTCCAGGCGAAAGCCGAGCACCGCTCCCTTTCCCGACCTCCCTGGATTCTCGTTCGGCTCTGACTTTCGTCAGTTTCGTCAATTTCCGACGCCTCACCAACTACTCCCTTGAACACAGGCGAGACGAGAAAGTCAGAGCAGGCGAAATTTTCTGCGACACCATCGTCGACGTTCCCATTAATGAAGTCATCGGGAGGTTCGCGGATCGCTTCTACGTGAGCCTTGAGACTATTCCCGGTGGTTCCCTGCCGATCAAGATCCTGCTGCCGGAACTCCCGCTTCCTATTGATTCAGGTGAGGATGGGTCCTGTGGCTTCGGTGGCTACTAGTCGCCCCGAATTGCCGATGCCCGGCGGCGAGGTCGACGCGAGCGTGGCTGCTCGACCTGTAACTGGCCAAGCCAGCAGCAGCGCAGAACGTACGCAGCTTCTGCGCTCCAACTCCCGGACGTATTTCGTTAGACGAAACGCATCGGACTGCGATTCCATGTGATCAAGTGGCTCTTAGGCCGGCTGGAGGGGAACGAACGGCTAGATACAGAGATCAACGAGCGGTGCGCGATTCCAGCCCATGTTCGCTGGCGAGTGGCGGGAGAGCCTGGCGAGGCTACATATTATTAGTCATCAGGCTGCTCTTTGTGACCGAACCAGCGATTCAGGCCGGCGCTCAAGAGGATTCCAAGGATCATGGTCGCCACGGCGCTGATCAAACCCAATGGCATCCAATCAGGATGAGAGGCCAGATCCCCTCCGACGAAGATCGTCGCAACGCCGAAAATCGACGTGTCAGCGGTTTCCTGTCCGGAAGACACAAGTGGCGTGAAGTGGTACTGGCCCGCTTCGAGCCCCTCGCTCGATTCGAAATGCAACTCCTCCCCCCGCGGTATTGCCCGGACACTGGAGCCAATCACCGCCGTGCCGCCGACGCTCGTTGACTTGAAGTTGGTGATACGGCCGAAGACGCCGATCTGCGGGCGGGTCGTGACTGGTGGCAGCCCGTAGCTCGAGTGCCAGACTTCACTCGGCAGGGGATCGAGGGCGGTGACCCCCATCATTTCGGCGACCAGATCCTGCGTCTCGGAGTGAGCGGCGAAAGAGGGCCACGACAAGCCGGGTGGCTGGATATGGCTCATCCGAACGGTGTATGAGGGAAGTGCGTCGACGAGTTGGATCCGGCCCCTGCCGCGCGGCTCCTTCTCTGAATCGGCGGTTTCCCCCCCAAATAGGTTCATAAACCCTTTTTTGGTTGCTTCCGTAACTTTGGAGCTCCATCCCAGCGGAACTGGGTGAGGGATGAGTCGGACCGCGAACGGAGTGTAGATCTTGATCGTTACGCGCTGTCCAGGATGTGCTCTCTTGATTTCTTTCTGACTCGCCCAAAGTCTCGACTGCTTGCTGTAGCGAGTCGATAAGGTCACCTCTGGCCCGAGGACGTCCACCATCGGGCCCCGTTGGCTGATTTCCGTGTCAAGCTGTGCGTCCTCGGGATCGGCGGAGGCTCGCGCGGGCGCCGTAGTGGAGATATCGACGAAATCCGCCCACTGGTTCCGCGACGGTTCGTGCGAGGTAAAGGTCGTCGAGCCACCCGCCGCTGGCAGAACGGCCGCATATGGGTACTTCTGAGACTGGCGGGTGGTTACTGGGTCCGAAGTCCAGAGCATGAAATAGGAAGTGGCTCCATAGAAGAGGGTCTTCCACCACCCGTTGGGTTTATGTGCTTCGACATCGATCCAAATCGCCCGATTTGGTTCCCCGTACCAATTGATGGGTCCGGTATTGGGTGCCATTGCCGTCAGCGACCAGAGTTCAGGATCGATTTCATCGGAGGGCTGGGAGTCGACATCAAGGCGGAAGCCCTTCGAAGGTACGCTCATGCCCTCCCAATGATGTTTCCCCCATTCTGGGTGGGGACAGCCGCAGCCCGGGCTCACAGCTTTTATTTCCGGCGCCAGGCTGAAGCTGGTAGTTCCTTGCCCTGCCTTGATGTCTAACTCGACGTGCTGGGAGCCCGGGATGTAGGGCAAGGCGAGATAAACGAGGCCGGCGATCACGAGTGCTGCGGCGCCAGTCACAAATCGCTGACGCCTGCTCAGGCCGGTGAAGAGTCGGCCGATTCTGAGAGCCGCCGCCTTGAAGAAGGCGAGCAACGAGGCTTCCCCGTCCTCCAGTGCATCGGGAACGCGCTTCTCCCGGTTCCGCCCCCCCTTGCTCACCAACGTCACTATATCGGCGACTACGTACCCTGAGAGGATCGATTAGGTACCGAATTCCGGTGCGCGAACTCGGAGACGAGTCCGTCATCGGGAGTCCCTACGAAATGACGTGCTCTCCGATGCCGGGTGGCGCAAGGTGTTCGGCGCGGTGCTTAAACTGGCGCACGATGAGGGGCAAACCACCTGCATATTTGAGCTTTGAGGCACATAGCTGGCCAAGACCACACCTACACGATGGAGGAGATCGCGCAGGTCAAACCCCGACTTGTACCTCTGGGAATTCTTGTTTGACACCTACGCGAAGGCCCAGGCCGGGGCGGTTCGACGGCAGGCCGACGTAAACGACCAGGCAGCGAGCCTGGGCGGCTCATCTACGAGATGGGGAGACCCGACCCTGCTCACGCGGGACTGGTGGCAGGGCCTGGGAGCAGCAGCGGCGAAGACTACCCCTACCGGGTCCTCTGAGCCTGCGCTGCTGATGCCGATCAGCCTGCACCTTTGCCGGCACACCTTCGCCTCGCTGCTGATCGACTCCGGCGCCAACCCGAAGGCGATCCAGCAGTTCATGGCCACTCGAAAATCAAACGACCTTCGATGTTTACGGGCACCTGCGGCCGGCTGCAACGACGAGGTTCGCAAGCGCATGGATGCCTACCTGCGCGGCGACCGCCACGTTAGCGACGGTGGGTGACGGGCGGTTCGGGGGCGCGGCTATCCTCGCAAGATGTCTCTGGTTTCGAGAATGAGATCTGCCATGGCCTCTGAGTCGCGTCGAGCTGACGAGGAAGCCGCCGTCGCTGCGGAGCGCATTCGCAGCGGCGCCGCCGATCACGACGAAGGCGGCACCGAGGCGCTGGCTAGCCTAGGTATCAATTGCCCCGAGGAATGACGATTGGCGCAGTCGGTGGGATGCCTGTCGTCTTCTGGCAACAACGTTTGACTTGTACAATGTATCCATTATATTAGTCCGGTGAGTTGGGGCGCCGAGAGAACCGACGAGTTCGACAATTGGTGGCAGACGCTGACCGACCCCGAGCAACGCAAGGTTGTCGCCTCAGTCGAGGCTTTGCAGGAGCTTGGGCCGTCTGCCGGCAGGCCATTGGTCGACTCGGTAGAGGGCTCCCGGCACTCCAACATGAAGGAGTTGCGAGTCACGCAGACGATGCGCATCTTCTTCGCCTTCGATCCCAGGCGAGTGGCGATCCTGCTCATCGGTGGAGATAAGGCGGGGAAGACGAAGCGCTTTTACAAGCGAATGATCCCGCAGGCGGATCGAATCTATGACGAGCATCTCCAAGGTACGGCAAAGGAGAAACAGGCACATGGCAAGTCAAGGCAAAGCATTCAGCGACCTAAGCGACGAAGTCCGTAAGCGTCCCGGCGCCGCAGAGGAGATCGACGCTCGTAAACGGGCGATCATTGCGGCTGTCCGGCTGAACGAACTACGCAAACAGCGCGGGCAGACGCAGGCGCAGCTTGCCGATCTGCTGGGTATGACCCAGGCGAACGTCTCGCGGATCGAGCGGAGCGACAATCTCTATCTGAGCACGCTTGCCGACTACGTGGACGCCCTGGGCGGTCACATCGAGATCAACGCGGTCTTTGACGACGATGTTGTGTCGCTTGGACCGGTCGAGAAGGACCGGAGCGAGCTTCCAGCCTGACCGCTCCTCGATGCATGGACGTTGCACGACTGTGGCACCGACTGTGGCACGGCGGCCTTTAGGGCGATTCGGAGACTGGCTTGGCGGCCGGGCGGACCCCCATTTTTGGCTCTCTAAAGCCCTCCACAACAGAAAACGCCCCACCGGGGAGGCGGGGCGCTTCTGGGGTTACTACAGGGAGGAGAGATATGTATCTCTATATATGTGGATCCGTGGGAGGTAGGTCGAGTCCGGTGATGTCGTGGGCGCCTGTTGTGGGAAGCAACGGGGGCCTAGTTACGACGCGGAGCTCAGCCAAGAAGTCTTTTGGTATTGCCTTTCATCGTCATCTCCTTGCGAATCCTTGAACAGAGTACGAACATACGTGCGTCTTGTGTGTGAGGCCGATCACAGAGACGTTGATCGGTCGTGAAGCGCTTCCTGGTGGAAGGTCGCATACCCCTCTAAGTCGCTGGTAAACGATTGGTTTACGGGGTCCGCTGTAGCGTTCCGGGCATGAAGAAGTCCCGGATAGACGCGGTTTTGGCGGAGCAGGGGCTGTTTCCCTCGCGCACCGCCGCGGCCGGGGCGGTGCGGGCCGGCGAAGTGCGGGTCGGCCAGGACGGGCCGGTGGCGCTGCGGCCGAGCATGCTGGTCGAGCCCGAGGCGCAGCTGATCGTCGACTCCGGGCCGCGCTATGTCTCCCGCGGCGGCATCAAGCTGGAGAACGCGCTGGAGACGCTGGGGATCGACGTCTCCGGGCGCGACTGCGTCGACGTCGGCGCCTCCACCGGGGGCTTCACCGACTGCCTGTTGCAGCAGGGAGCGCCGCGGGTGGCCGCGGTCGACGTCGCCTATGGCCAGATCGACGTGCGCCTGCGCGAGGATC
The DNA here is from genome assembly GCA_963795625.1 of uncultured Solirubrobacterales bacterium. Classification (GTDB taxonomy): domain Bacteria; phylum Actinomycetota; class Thermoleophilia; order Solirubrobacterales; family 70-9; genus VAYN01. The sequence continues at coordinate 89,752 of CAWCIS010000001.1, forward strand.
CGCGAGTGACCGTGATCGAGCGCCTCAACGGGCGCGATCTACTGCCCTCCGACTTGCCCTTCGCGCCCTCGCTGGCGACGGTCGACGTCTCCTTCATCTCCCTGAGCAAGATCCTGCCGGCGGTGGCGGGCTGTCTGGCGCCCCGCGGCGAGATTCTCGCCATGGTCAAGCCGCAGTTCGAGCTCGGCCGCAAGCGGGTCGGGCGCGGCGTCGTCCGCGACAGCGGCGACCGGCGCGAGGCGATCCAGCTCGTCGCCGACGCCGCCATCGAGACCGGCCTGCCGGTGCGCGGCGTCGCCTCCTCCGGTCTGCCCGGGCCGAAGGGGAATCGCGAGACCTTCCTCTGGTGCGGCGGCGACGGCCCGCCGCTGGCGGATCTCGGCGCCGCGATCCACGCCGCCGTCGAGGTGGACAAGTGAAGACCGCGACCCTGGTCACCCACTCGCACCCGCCCGCGGCCACCGAGGCGGTCGCCGTCGCCGTCCGGGTCGCCCAGGAATCCGGCTGGCGCCTGGTCGCGACAGCGGACGAGCTTGCCAAGCACGGCGACGCCGCCAAGGGGATCGAAGTCGTCGCCAGCGACAAGCCGCGCCCGGACATCTGCATCGTCCTCGGCGGCGACGGCTCGATCCTGCACGCCCTGCGTCGCTTCGCCCGCACCGGCGTGCCGGTCTTCGGCGTCAACTTTGGCACCGTCGGCTTCCTCGCGGCGGTCGAGCGCGAGGAGGCCGAGCAGGGGATCCGCCGCGCCCTCGCTGGGGAGATCGAGACGGTCGAGCTGCCGGGCCTGGAGGTCACGCTCGAGGGCGCGGCCGGGGTCGGGCTCAACGACATCACCCTGGCCCGCCGCCCGCATGACCGCGTCGCCGAGCTCAGCTACCGGCTCTCCGGCGAGGAGGTCGGCCACGTCCGCTGCGACGGTCTCGTCGCCGCCACCCCGGTCGGCTCGACCGGCTACAACCTCGCCAACCAGGGGCCGATCCTGGCCTGGGGGGTGAAGGGATACGCGGTCAGCTACATCGCCCCGCACTCGCTGACCGCGCGTGCCCTCGTCGTCGCCCCCGGCGACGTCCTCCATGTCGGCAACGCCCCCGGCCGCGAGCCGGTCGAAGTTGCCCTCGACGGTTCCTACCTCACCGACCTGCCCGCCGGGGCGGCGCTCGAGGTCCGCTTCGCCGACGGCGTCGGCCGCCTCGCCCAGCTCCCAGGAACCAGCTTCTACCAGCGCATCAGAGAGAAGTTCGGGCATCTGGCTGTCTAGTCGACGAGGTCGGTTCTTTAGGGTTGCCCGCCATGGAACGCAAATGGTGGACTCTCCTTCTCGTCTCGATCGCGACGTTCATGCTGTTGCTCGACGTCACCGTCGTCAACGTCGCCCTGCCGGACATCCAGCGTGAACTGCACGCCAGTCTCTCCAGCCTGCAGTGGGTCGTCGATGCCTACTCGCTGACCCTGGCCGCCTTTCTGCTCACCGCCGGCTCGCTCGGCGACCGGCTCGGCCGCCGCCGCGTCTTCACGATCGGCTTCGGGATCTTCACCTTCGCTTCGTTCCTCTGCGGGATCGCCGACGACCCGACCCTGCTCAACCTGGCGCGCGGGCTGCAGGGCGTCGGTGGGGCGGGGATGTTCGCCACCTCGCTGGCCCTGATCGGCCAGGAGTTCCACGGCAAAGACCGGGCGACCGCGTTCGGCGTCTGGGGCGCGGTGGTCGGCGGCGCGGTCGCGGTCGGGCCGCTGGTCGGCGGCATCGTCACCGAGAGCTTCGGCTGGGAGTGGATCTTCTTCATCAACGTGCCGATCGGGATCGGCGCGATGATCCTGACCGAGCGCAAGATCGTCAACGTCTTCGCCAAAGACCCGGAACCGGTCGACGTGCCTGGGCTGGTCAGCTTCTCGCTCGCCCTCTTCCTCTTGATCTTCGGGCTGATCCGCGGCAATCCCGAGGGCTGGGGCAGCCCGCTGATCCTCACCTGCCTGGTCGGCGCCGCCGTCCTGCTGGCGGCCTTCGTCGCGATCGAGCGCCGCAGCGCGCACCCGATGCTCGACCTGACCCTGTTCCGCAAACCCGCCTTCAACGGCGTCTCCGCCGTCGCCTTCGGGCTCTCGGCTGGGATGTTCGCGATGTTCCTCTACCTGACGATCTACATGCAGGGCGTGCTCGACTACTCGCCGCTGCAGGCGGGCCTGCGCTTCCTGCCGCTGACCGTGCTCGGCTTCATCGTCGCGCCGATCTCCGGCGCCCTCTCGAACAAGATCCCGATCCGGGTCCTGCTCGGGACCGGGCTCGCCGTGGTCGGGGTCGGGCTGCTGTTGATGCACGGCGTCTCGCCCAGCTCGGGCTGGACGACGCTGCTGGCCGGCTTCCTCGTCGCCGGCATCGGCATCGGCATCACCAACCCCGGGATCGGCCAGGCCGCGATCGCCGTGGTCCCGGTGGAGAAATCGGGGATGGGCTCGGGGATCAACACCACCTTCCGCCAGGTCGGGATCGCCACCGGGGTCGCGGGGCTCGGCGCCGTCTTCCAGTCGCGGGTCGACTCGAAGCTCTCGGAACTGCTGCCGCACGCGCCGCACGGACTGGGCGAAGTCGTCGCCTCGGGCGGCTCCCGCGCCGTTGCGGCGCTGCCGTTGCCGCCGGCGATCCACGTCAAAGCCGTCCACGCCGCCGACGTCGCCTTCGTCAGCGGCTTCAACGAGATCATCCTGATCGCCGCGATCCTCTCTTTCGTCGGCGCCGCCCTCGGCTACGCCCTGGTCCGCTCCGAGGACTTCGTGCAGCCCGCGGGCCCGCCCGAGTCTGCCGACTAACCCACCTCGGACGGGGGCACGGGGGAAGGTGCCGAGAACGTAAACCTCGCCCGCAGGCGCCTTCCCCGTGACCTCGTCCGCCGCGCCGGCTGGTACACAGAACCCATGCTGCGCGAGCTGAGAATCGAGAACCTGCTGCTGATCGAGCGGGCGGAATTGCGACTCGGCGAGGGGCTGAACGCGATCACCGGCGAGACCGGGACGGGGAAGACGGTGCTCGCCCACTCGCTCGACCTGTTGATGGGCGGCAAGGCGAAAGGCAACATCGTGCGGCCAGGGGCGGGGGAGGCCTGGGTCGAGGGCGTCTTCGACCTGCCCGCCGGCCTGTTGGACGAGCCCGAGCTGGTGGAGCTGGCCGAGCGCCTGCCCGAGGGAGCGGAGGAGGTCGTGCTGGGCCGCCGGGTCTCCTCCGGTGGCCGGACCAGCGCTTTCGTCGCCGGGCGCGCCGCGACCGCCGCGGACCTGAAGCTGCTGGGTGGGAGGCTGCTGGCCTTCTTCGGTCAGCACGAGCATCGCCGGCTGACGATCTCCTCGGCGCAGCTGGAGGTTCTCGACGGCTTCGCCGGCGCCGAGCACCTGGAGACGCGACGGCGCTACCGCGAGGCGCACCGCGAGCACACGCGGCTCGCGGCCGAGCTGGCCGCTCTGCGTGAGGCGGAGGGGTCGCGCGAGCGCGACCTCGACCTCTATCGCTACGAGCTCTCGGAGATCGAGGAGGTGGCGCCGGATCCGGCCGAGCGCGACGAGATCGCCGCCGAGCGCGAGCGCCTGCGCCACGCCGAGGGGCTGCGCGACGCGGCCGTCGGCGCCCACGCCGGCCTGGCCGGGGCCGACGAGGACGGCGGCGGCGCGGCGGCGGCGCTGGGGCAGGCCGAAGCGCTGCTGCAGGGGGCGGCCGGTCTCGATCTCGGTCTCGACGCGATCGCCGAGCGGATCGTCGCCCTCGCGGTCGAGCTCGGCGACGTCGGCGCCGAGCTGCGCGACTACGCCGGGGGCCTGGAGTCCGACCCGGCGGCGCTGCAGGCGATCGAGGAGAGGTTGGAAGCGATCGACAAGCTGGAGCGCAAGCACGGTGGCAGCGTCGAGTCGGTGCTCGAGCACGCCGAGCGTTGCCGGGCCGAGATCGCGCGGTTGGAGGGCGCCGAGGTGCGCGGCGCCGAGGCGGAGGCGGCGCTGGCCGCGGCCGAGCGCAGGCGCGAGGAGCTGGGCGCGCGGCTCAGCGCCGGGCGCGCGGATGCCGCCGGACCGCTGGAAGAGCGCGTCGCGGCCGAGCTGGACAAGCTCTCGATGGCCGGGGCCACGCTCGAGGTGGCGATCGATCCCCACCCCGATGCCTACGGCGCCAACGGCCGCGAGACGGTCGAGCTGCGGGTCGCTCCCAATCCCGGGATCGAGGCGGCGCCGCTGCGCGACGCCGCCTCCGGCGGCGAGCTCTCGCGGGTGATGCTGGCGCTGAGCGGGCTCGGCGAGGGCGCCGCGGCCGGGACCCTGGTCTTCGACGAGATCGACGCCGGCATCGGCGGCAACACGGCGCGGGTGGTGGGGGAGCGGCTGAAGGCGCTCGGCAAAGGGCGTCAGGTCGTCTGCATCACCCACCTGCCCCAGGTCGCCTCGCTTGCCGACGTCCACTTCCGGCTCGAGAAGGACGTCGCCGACGGCAGTCGTTCGCCACCGTCGAGCGGCTCGACGGCGAGGGCGTGGTCGAGGAGATCCGCCGCATGCTCGGCGGCGAGAGCTCTGACGAGGCTGCCACCCGTCACGCCCGCGAGCTGCTCGCCTCGGCCTGAGATTTCGGCCCGTCCCTCTCTTGGCGCGGCTTGCCGGACGGCCCTCGCGTCACCTAACCTGAACGGGTGGCCGCCACCAGTCGCCGTCGCCTTCCTGCTCTGCTCGGGCGTCGCAACGGTGTGCGCCCGGAAGCGCCGGTCGAAGGCACCGCCCGGCTGGGCGAGCGCACCAAGCACCTGGTCAAGCGCCTGCGACCCGGTGACGTCGCCGTCATCGACCACGTCAACATCGACCGGATCGCCGCCGAGGAGCTGATCGAAGCCGGGGTCGCCGCGGTGCTGAACGCCTCCCCCTCCTCCGACGGGAAGTACCCGAACGCCGGGCCGCTGATGCTGGCGCGGGAGGGGATCCGCCTCGTCGATGCTCCCGGCGCCGGCCTCTTCGAGCTGCTCAAAGACGGCGACCGGCTGCGGATCGACGGCGGCACCGTGCTGATCGGCGACCAGGAGGTGCTGCGCGGGCGGGTGCTCGGCGCGCCCGAGCTCGAACGCCAGCTGGAGGAGCAGCGCGAGCGGATCGACGAGGCGCTGGCCGAGTTCGCCGAAAACACCGTCGCCCACGTGCGCCAGGAGACCGACCTGCTGACCGGCAGCGTCGAGTTCCCGCACGACCAAGGCCTCCTTCCGCGACCGCCACGTCCTGATCGTCGTCCGCGGCGACCGCCACCGCCGCGACCTCAAGGCCCTGCGCGCCTACATCCGCGACGTGCGGCCGCTGATCGTCGCTGTCGACGGCGGCGCCGACGGGGTGCTGGAAGCGGGGCTGAAGCCGGACCTGATCCTCGGCGACATGGACTCCGCCAGCGACGCGGCCCTGGCCTGCGGTGCCGAGCTGATCGTCCACGCCTACCCCGACGGCCGCGCGCCCGGCTGCGAGCGCCTGATCGAGGCGGGCCTGGAGCACACGATCGTGCCCGCCGCCGGGACCAGCGAGGACGTGGCGATGCTGATGGCCTTCGAGAAGGGGGCGGCGCTGATCGTCAGCGTCGGCGCCCACTTCAACCTGATCGAGTTCCTCGACCGCAAGCGCGGCGGCATGTCCTCGACCTTCCTCACCCGGCTGCGGATCGGCGAGAAGCTGGTCGACGCCAAGGGGGTGAGCCGGCTCTACAACCCCAGCTCGACCCTGGCCCCGGTCGGCCTCTTCGTCCTCGCCTTCCTGATCCTGCTGACGATCCTGATCATCACCTCGCCGGCGCTGAACGACATCTTCGAGCTGTTCTGGCTGAAGATGCGGATCTGGCTGGGCTTGCAGTAGGGCGCCACTCTGGCGGGCGCGGGGGCGACCATCTAGCCTTCGGCCGCTGATGGGTTACAGCGGGCGCTACCACGCAACTTCGCTGATCGCCGTGTTCCTGGCGCTGGCGATCGGAATCCTGATCGGCGCCGAGTTCGGCGGCGACGCCCTGACCAACACCCGCAAGAACCTCGAGGCGAGCCTCGTCAACAACCTCCAGGACGCGCGCTCGAAGACCGACGAACTGAACGGCCAGCTGGGGCGCTCGAACGAATTCGCCGACCGCGTCTACCCGGTCCTCACCCGCGACCGGCTGCAGGGCAAGCGGATCGCGATCGTCGCGCTCGGCGGTCTGCCGAGCGACGACACCAACGCGGTCGAGGAAGCGCTGGGGCCGACCGGGGCGAAGCTGGTCGGGGTCGGGGTGGTGCGGGAGCCGGTCGACCTCAACGGGCTCGCCGACGATCTCTCGAAGACGCGCTTCGCCGACATCAAGCGCAACCCCGACTCGCTGACCGCGCTCGGGGTCGGCGTCGGCCGGCAGCTGGTTCGTCGGAGGCACCCTGCCCGAAGTCGTGCGCGGCCAGCTCTTCTCCCGCGCCAGCGGCAGCTTCGGCGGCGCTCGACGGGGTGATCGTCGATCCGCAACCAGCCGCAGGATCTGGGCCCGGTCCAGCAGACCGCCGCGGGCACGCTGGAAAGCGGGCTGATGAGCGGGATCACGGCGACCCGGACGCCGGCCGTCGGGGTCGAGACCTCGACCGCGGAACCGTCCTCGATCTCCTTCTTCCAGGGCAACGACCTCTCCAGCGTCGACGACGTCGAGCTGACCGCCGGGCAGGCTGGCGCTGGTCTTCTCGATGCTCGGCGCCGAGGGCAGCTTCGGGGTCAAGAGCAGCGCCGACCGGCTGCTGCCGGACCTGCTGACCCAGGGCCGCTGAGGTGTACTGGGTCGGCTTCCCGCTGGCGATCGCGCTGGCGCTGTGGCTGGTTCCGGCCGGGGCGCGGGGGCTGCGCGACGCCGGCCTGGTGCGGGAGAACTACCGCGGCGCCGCGCTCGCCTTTCCGCTCGGGGCGGTGCTGGCGACGGCGGCGCTGGTGGCGCTGGCCCCGCTGGCCTTCCTCAACGACCGCGCCGACCTCGACCTGCTCGACCCGGAGCTGCGGCGCTGGCTGCCTTACCTGCTGGGGATCGCCTTCCTCGGCTTCCTCGACGACGCGCTCGGCCAGGGCGCGGCCGCGGGTACGCCGCGCGGCTGGCGCGGGCACGCGCGGGCGCTGCGCGAGGGCAGCCTCTCGACCGGGGCGATCAAGGCGATCGGGGCGCTGGCGCTGGCCGCCTACGTGGTCTCCGGACGCGGGCTGGAGAGCTGGCGCTACGTCGCCGACGTGATCCTGCTGATCCTCACCACCAACCTCGGCAACCTGCTCGACCTGCGGCCGGGGCGGGCGGAGAAGGGGCTGGCACTGCTCGGCGCCGGGCTCTGCCTCGGCGCCTGGACCCTGGCCCCGATCGAACTGCTGGGGATCTTCGCCGGGCCGATCCTGGTCGGCGCCTGGCTGACCCTGCGCGAGCGGGCGATGCTGGGCGACACCGGCTCGAATCTGATCGGCGCGGTCGCCGGCGTCTGGTTACTGACCATTTTGGGCGGAGATGCGCGCCTGATCGCGCTCGCGGTGGTCCTCGCGCTGACGATTTACGGCGAGTTGCGGTCTATTTCGGCGACGATCGAGTCGGTTCCGCCACTGCGCTGGCTAGACTCGCTCGGCAGAGCATGAATCCCTCCCACAAAGGCGACACCAAGTTCATTTTCGTCACCGGCGGGGTGGTTTCGGCACTCGGAAAGGGCATCGCCGCGGCCTCGATCGGCCGCCTGCTCGTCTCCCGCGGCTACCGGGTCCAGCTGCAGAAGTTCGATCCCTACATCAACGTCGACCCGGGGACGATGAGCCCGTTCCAGCACGGCGAGGTCTTCGTCACCGAGGACGGGGCCGAGACCGACCTCGACCTCGGCCACTACGAGCGCTTCACCGACGAGAACACCTCGCGCGCCTCCAACGTCACCGCCGGCGCCGTCTACAACTCGGTGATCAAGCGCGAGCGCCGCGGCGACTACCTCGGCGCCACCGTGCAGGTGATCCCGCACATCACCAACGAGATCAAGCAGACGGATCCTCATCGTCGCCGAGTCGCAGGCGGTCGACTTCGTGATCACCGAGATCGGCGGCACCGTCGGCGACATCGAGTCGCTGCCCTTCCTCGAGTCGATCCGCCAGCTCTACACGGACCTGGCGCCGAAGCGGGCGATGTTCGTCCACCTGACCCTGGTCCCCTACGTCGGCCACGCGGGCGAGCTGAAGACGAAGCCGACCCAGCACTCGGTCAACGAGCTGCGCCGGATCGGGATCCAGCCGCACGCGCTGGTCTGCCGCTCCGAAGGCCGGCTCGACCGCGAGATCCGCAGCAAGATCGCCCTCTTCGCCAGCCTTCCCGTCGACGCCGTCATCTCCGCCCACGACGTCGACAACATCTACAAGGTGCCGCTCGTCTTCCGCGCCGAGGGCGTCGACGACCTCGTCCTCGACCACTTCGGGATGGAGGCGCCCTCGCCGGACCTGGCCGAGTGGGAGGCGATGGTGCGCCGCGCCGATTCCGCCGAGCGGCAAGGTGCGGATCGCCGTCGTCGGCAAGTACGTGCAGCTGGCCGACGCCTACAAGTCGGTGATCGAGGCGATCGAGCACGGCGGCTTCCACCACGGGGTCGAAGTCGAGGTCGAGCTGGTCGACTCCGAGAACCTCGACCCCGAGCAGCTCGAGGGCTGCGACGGGATCCTGATCCCCGGCGGCTTCGGCGAGCGCGGCATCGAGGGCAAGATCCAGGCGGCGAAGATCGCCCGCGAGCGCGAGATCCCCTACCTGGGGATCTGCCTCGGGATGCAGATCGCCGTGGTCGAGTTCGCCCGCACGCGTGGCCGGCATGGAGGGCGCCAACTCGTCCGAGTTCGATCCCGAGACGCCGTTCCCGGTCGTCGACCTGCTGCCGGAGCAGAAGGAGGTCTCCGACATGGGCGGGACGATGCGGCTCGGCGCCGACCCGGTGAAACTGCACGAGGGGACCAGGGCGCGCGAGATCTTCGGCGAGGCCGTCATCTACAAGCGCCACCGCCACCGTTACGAGGTCAACAACCAGCTGCGGCGCCGGCTCGAAGACGAGGGCCTGGTCTGCGGCGGCACCTCGCCCGACGAGCGCCTGGTCGAGATGGTCGAGCTGCCCGATCACCCCTTCTTCGTCGCCTCCCAGTACCACCCGGAGTTCAACTCCCGCCCCAACCGCCCCGAGCCGCTGTTCCGCGAGTTCGTCGGGGCGGCGGCGACGCACGCCGGCGAGCGGCCCGCGGAGAGCGTCGAGTCGGAACCGGCCGAGGCCGCCGAGACCGGCGACGTCGGCGCCTCCCGCCCCGGCTGAGCGTCTCGGCTCGGCGATAGCGGTCGTGGCGGTGAGTTCACGGCTGCAGGAGACCTTCGTCCGGCTCTGTGAGATTCGCAGCCCGACGGGCGAGGAGCGCGAGATCGCGGATTCCGTCGCCGCCGAGCTGCGGGCGCTGGGGCTCGAGGTCAGCGAGGACGGCGCCGCCGGCTCCGGCCGAAGCCGGCGCCGGCAACCTGCTGGCGCGGCTGCCGGGCGCCTCGGAGGAGTGGGTGATGTTCTGCGCCCACCTCGACACGGTGCCGCACGCGGGACTGGTCGAGGTGGTCGACGACGAAGGCGTCTTCCGCAGTCGCGGCGAGACGATCCTCGGCGCCGACAACAAGGCCGCCGTCGCCGTCTTCATGGAGCTGGTCGCGCGCTGCGCGGAAACGCCGCCGCCGGTCGGGATCGAGCTGGTTCTGACCGTCGCCGAGGAGCAGGGGCTGCGCGGGGCGAAAGCGTTCGACAGCTCGGTGCTGCGCTCGCGAGGTCGGCTTCGTCCTCGACCACGCCGGGCCGGTCGGCGAGGTGATCGTGGCGACGCCGACCCAGCAGAAGATTCTCGCCGACTTCATCGGGGTCGAGGCGCACGCCGGGATCAAGCCCGAGGACGGCAGCAGCGCGATCGCCGCCGCCGCGGCGGCGATCGGCGCGAATGGAGCTGGGCCGGCTCGACGAGCAGACGACCGCCAACGTCGGCCTGATCAAGGGCGGCACCTCGGGCAACGTCGTCCCCGGCCACTGCTGGATTCAGGCCGAGGCGCGCAGTCGCGACGCCGACCGCGCCGCCGAGGTCGCCGGGCAGATCTCCGACGCCTGTGCCTGGGGCGCGAGCGAGCACGGCTGCGACGTCGACGTCCGGCTCGAAGAGCTCTTCCGCGGCTACGAGGTGCCGTCGTCCTCGCCGGCGCTGCGGCTGGCCGAGGCCGGGGCTGCGCGCCGCCGGGGTCGAGCCGGTGCGGGCCGCGATCGGCGGCGGCAGCGACGCCAACGTCTTCCGTCTCGAGGGCTTCGACTGCGTCCTGCTCGCCAACGGCACCGACCTGGTCCACACCGAAGACGAGCACGTCCCGGCCTCCAGCCTCGAGAAGATGCTGGAGGTCTGCGAGGGAATCGTCGCCGCGGCGCGTCGCCGGGCGAGGCGTGAGCGGCAGGCTCAAGCTGCGCCGCGGCACCGTCGTCTCCGCCGAGCCGCTGCTCGTCGAGGTCGGCGACGAGCGTCGTCCGGCCTGGGCCGACGAGGTCCTGCTGGGGGAGATGCGCGAGGGCGACGAGGTCGTCGTCAACGTCGCCGCGCTCGACCTCGGCCTCGGCTCCGGCGGCTTCGACGTCGTCCACGTAAACCTCAGCCGCGGCCTCGAGAGCGGGGGGGCGCCCGAGGGTGAGCATGTGATCAAGCTCAACTACACCTCGCTGCAGCACCCGGTCGCCCCGGTCGAGTCCGCCGCCGTTGCGCGGTTCGAAACCCACGGGACCGGTGGAAAAGGAACCGCGGAAGGGAAAGGGACGGTTGCGCGGTTCGGAACCCACGAGGTTGGTGGAAAACGAACCGCGGAAGTGGATGGGGCGGGGGGAAGTCTCCCGCGGCGGCGGAGACCGGGGCGCCGGTGGCGGTCTCGGTGCTGGTGCTGCCGCTGCACGGCCACCTCGCTCCGGCGGCCTGGGCGGCGGCGCAGGCCGCGCCCGGCGTCCAGGTCGGCTACGTCCAGACCGGGGGCGGCGCCCTGCCCGGCTCATTCTCGCGCGATGTCGCCGAGCTGCGCGAGCGCGGCCTGCTCTGCGGCCACATCGCCGCCGCCCCGGCCTACGGCGGCGAGCACGACGCGCTCAGCACCGTCGGCGCCCTCGACGCCGCCAACCGACTCGGCTGGGACGCGGTCCTGGTCGGCCCGGGCCCGGGGATCATCGGCTCCGACACCGAGTTCGGCCACGGCGGCATGGCCGCCCTCGACAGCGCCCACGCCGCCCTCTCCCTCCGCCTCCCGACCCTCCTCTCCCCACGCCTCTCCTCCAGCGACCCACGCGCCCGCCACCTCGACGTCAGCCACCACACCTACACCGTCCTCGATCTGCTCCTCGCCCCGCTCGACGTCGCCGTCCCCGAGGGCGAAGACTCGATCGCCGCCGCCCTCGAAGCGGCTCCCGGCACCCACCGCCTCCGCCATGCCCCCGCCGACCTCGACGCCTACGCCGCCTCCGGTCTCCCGACCACCACCATGGGCCGCAGCTTGGCGGAGGACCCCCTCTTCTTCGCGGCCCCACTAGCAGCGGGCCGCCTCCTCGCCGAGTAACGCCGTCCCTGGCCAAGCGCCTCTCCGCAGTCAGCGTGGGGACCGAGGTGCCGAGAACGTAAACCTCGCCCGCAGGCGCCTCGGTCCCCGCGATGACTGCGGCCGCAGCGCATGGTCCCTTGCGGTTAAAGGGCTGTGGCCCGCCGGAGAGAAACCCCGCGTCATGGCGATCGCAGTCAAGCCCGCGCTCCCCTCTGCGCCCGCGACCCCCGGCGCTGACGCCCGTTTCGAGGGCCTCGTCCTCGACTTCCTCTCCTACCTGGAGCTGGAGCGCGGCCTCTCGCGCAATACGCTCAACGCCTACCGCACCGACCTCTTCCAGTACGGCGAATACCTCGGTGCTCACGATTGCGACGCGCTGCGCGCCCGTCCCGCCGACGTCGCCGACTTCCTCGCCGAGCTGGCAACGGGAGAGGGCCGACCGGCCTGCTCGGCCTCGACCATCCACCGCAAGGCCGCCTGCCTGCGCTCCTTCTACAAGCACCTGCGTCGCGACGAGCTGATCGGAGACGACCCGACCGCGGCCCTGACCGCGCCGCGGCGGGCGAAGAAGCTGCCGCAGGTCCTCAACTACTCCGAGGTGCAGAAGCTGCTTGCCTCGCCGCGCGGGAGCGAGCCCACCACGTTGCGCGACCGCGCCCTGCTCGAGGTCATGTACGCCTGCGGGCTGCGCGCCTCGGAGACGATCGGGCTTGAGCTCGGCGACATCGAGATGGAGGAGGGCTTCCTGCGCGCCCGTGGCAAGGGCTCGAAGGAGCGGCTGGTGCCGCTCGGCCGCCAGGCGATCGCGGCGATCAACGCCTATCTGCGCGGCGGCCGCCCGAAGCTGATCGGCGACCGCCACGAGCCGAAGCTGTTCGTCAACTTCCGCGGTGGGCCGCTGACCCGCCAGGGCCTCTACAAGATCGTCCAGCGCCATGCCCGCGACGCCGGCCTCGGCGGCCGCATGAGCCCGCACACCCTGCGCCACAGCTTCGCTACCCACCTGCTCGCCGGCGGCTGCGACCTCCGCGCCGTGCAGGAGATGCTCGGCCACGCCGACATCGCCACCACCCAGATGTACACGCACCTCTCGGGCGACCGCCTCAAGGAGGTCTACTTCCAGGCACATCCCCGAGCCAGCGTCGACTGAGCGCCGCGCCGGACGTGTCTGAGCTTAAGGGTCATATAGACCCCCTTACCTCAGACACGTCCGAATAGATAGAACTCGGGGATGCCCGAGCTGCCCGAGGTCGAGACCGTCGCGCGCCAGCTTGAGCCGGAGCTGGAAGGGCACCGGATCGAGTCGCTGGAGGTACTGGACAAACGCTGGTCGCGGCCGGTGTCGCCGAAGAAGCTCGGCGCCGCCGTCAGCGGCCGCACGATCGAAGGGCTGGGACGGCGGGGCAAGTACCTGCTGCTGGGGCTGGACGGTGGGCAGACGCTGGTCATGCACCTGCGGATGACCGGCAACCTGGTCTTGGTCGAGGGCGAGGACGTGCTCGACCCCTCGGAGGGACGGCGGCTGTATGAGGCCGAGCGCTCGACTTCGGCCCGCCACCTGCGCGCCCGCTTCGTCCTCGACGACGGCCGCGAGGTCTGGTTCACCGACCCGCGCCGCTTCGGCGAGGCCTTCCTGATCGACGACGTCGACCTCGAGGCCCGCTTCGCCGGCAAAGTCGGCATCGAGCCGCTCTCGCCCGAGTTCACGCCCGAGGCTCTGGGGGCGATGGCGAGCGGTCGTACGGCGCCGCTGAAGTCGTTCCTGCTCGACCAGTCCGGGGTGGCCGGGGTCGGCAACATCTACGCCGACGAGGCGCTCTACCGGGCCCGCCTGCACCCGCTCTCACCCGCCGGCTCGATGAAGGCGGAGCACCTGGAGGCGCTGCGCGATGCCGTCGTCGCCGCCCTGGAGGCCGGGATCGACCATGGCGGCTCCTCGATCGACGACTACCGCGACGGCCGCGGCGAGAAGGGGACGATGCAGGACGAGTTCCTCGTCCACACCCGCGAGGGCCGGCCCTGCCTGTCCTGCGGCGGCGAGATCGTCCGCATCGTCGTCGGCGGCCGCTCCACCTACTTCTGCCCGAGCTGCCAGGTGAAACTGCGCAAACGTCCGCGCCGGCGGGCAAAGTAGGTGGGTGGCTGGAAAGACCGTAAAGACCGAGGCGATCGTGCTGCGCAGCATCCGTTACGGCGAGGCCGACCGGATCCTCCACCTCTACTCGAAGACACGCGGCCGCTTCGGGGCGATTGCCAAGGGCGCGCGCAAGCCGAAGTCGCGCTTCGGCGGCCGCCTCGAGCCCTTCTTCCGACTCGACCTGATCCTGCACGAAGGCCGCGGCGACCTGATGACGGTGACCAACGTCGCCACGATCGACGGCTACCCGCACCTGCGCTCGACCGGCCCGGCGCTGACCGCCGGCGCCCGCGCCTGCGACGCCTTCCTGCGGTTGCTCGACTCGGCCGAGCCCAATCTGCCCGCCTACAACCTGCTCTGCCGCTACCTCTCCCTGCTCGACGACCCCGACCAGCCGCGCGCCGCTTCGCTCGAAGTGGCGCTCAGCTTTCGTCTCAAGCTGGCGCTGGTCGCAGGGTTCACCCCGGAGCTGGCCTCCTGCGCCCGCTGCGGCGAGGCCGAGCACCTCGCCGGCTTCTCCGGCGCCGCCGGCGGCGTCGTCTGCTCCGGCTGCGAAGCCGGCTCCTTCTCCCTCTCCGAGGAAGCCCACCGCTTCATGGTCGAGGCCCTGGCGCTGCCGCTGGCAGAAGCGCCCGCAGCCGAGCCCTTGGCCCTGCGCCAGGTCGAGCGCGCCGTCGGCGAGACCTTGGAGCATCATGCGCACGTTCAATTGAGAGCGGCCGCGTAGAGGGGAGACGGGGAGGGACTTGTCGGAGCAACAGCGGGGAGGCTCCGCCAAGTCCCTCCCCGTCTCCCCAGCCGATGCGGTCGGCCTATGATCGGGGAGTGCCGGCCACCGCAACGTTCAAGGACCGAATAGCCGCCTGGGAGGAGCAGTTCCTTGCAGAGGATGCGACGCGTTCCTATCCCGCGCGACGCGCGGTCGATGAGCCCGACAGCCCGTTGCGGACGCCGTTTCAGCGCGACCGCGACCGCATCGTCCACTCCAAGTCCTTCCGCCGGCTCAAGCACAAGACCCAGGTCTTCGTCGCCCCCGAGGGCGACCACTACCGGACCCGGCTCACCCACACGCTGGAGGCCTGCGGGATCGCCCGCACCGTCGCCCGCGCGCTGGGCCTGAACGAGGACCTGACCGAGGCGATCGGGCTCGGCCACGACCTCGGCCACCCGCCCTTCGGCCACGCCGGCGAGGACGCGCTCGACGCCGCCCTGCGCGAGCGCTGCGGCAGCGGCTTCCGCCACAACCAGCACTCACTGCGGGTGGTCGAGGTGCTAGAGCGCGACGGCCAGGGGCTGAACCTGACCGAGCAGGTCCGCGACGGCATCCTCAACCACAACGGCGCGACCAAGCCGGCGACCCTGGAGGGCCGGATCGTCAAGCTGGTCGACCGCGTCGCCTACATCAACCACGACATCGACGACGCCCTGCGGGCCGGGATCCTGCGGCAGGAGGACCTGCCCGCAGCGGAGATCGAGCTGCTCGGCCCGACCGGCTCGCTGCGGATCGACACGCTCGTGCGCGACATCGTCGAGCGCTCCGAGGGGACCGGCGACATCGTCCAGGGCGAGGAGATCGGCGGCGCCATGCTGCGCCTGCGCAAGTTCATGTTCGACCGCGTCTACCTCGGCCCCGACGCCCGGCGCGAGCACGAGCGGGTCGAGCGCACCATGCGTGGCCTCTTCGACCACTACATCGAGCACCCCGATGACCTGCCGCGCTGGGACGCGGAGGCGAGCGATACCCAGCGGGTCACCGACTACATCGCCGGCATGACCGACCGCTTCTGCATCGCCCAGTTCACGGCGCTGACGATCCCTGAGGAGGCGCGCTTCTAGTGGCGCTGATCTCCCCTGAGAGCCTCGATCGGGTCAAGCAGGCGGCGGACATCGTCGAGGTGATCTCCGCCCACACCGATCTGCGCCGCGCCGGCGCCCGCTACACCGGGCTCTGCCCCTTCCACGACGAGCGCACGCCCTCTTTCTCCGTCGACGCCCAGGAAAAGCTCTACCACTGCTTCGGCTGCGGGGTCGGCGGCGACGTGATCAAGTTCGTCGAAGAGAAGGACGGGCTCGGCTTCGCCGAGGCGGTCGAGCTGCTGGCCGACCGCTACGGGGTCGAGATCGAACGCGAGCAGGAGGACCCGCGGGCGGAGGCCCGCCGCCAGCAGCGGCGCCGGCTCGAGCAGCTGCTGGAGCGCGTCGCCGCCTATTACTCCAGCTACCTCTGGGATGCCTCCGAGGCGGCCAAGGCGCGCGAGTACCTGGCCGAGCGCGGGCTCTCGGAGGAGGCGCTGCGCGCCTTCGGGGTCGGCTACGCGCCCAGCGCCTGGGACAAGATCCTCGTCCGCGGCCAGCAGGCCGGCTTCAACGTGCGCGAGCTGCACGACGTCGGCCTGGTCCAGAAGAATCGCGAGGGGCGCGACTACGACCGCTTCCGCTCGCGGATCATGTTTCCGATCCGCGACCGCCGCGGCCGCGTGCTCGGCTTCGGCGGCCGGGCGATGCGCTCAGAACAGGGCGCCAAGTACGTCAACACCGCCGAGACCGACTTCTTCCACAAGAGCCAGCTGCTCTACGGCGTCGACAAGGCGAAAGCGGCCATCGCCAAGGCCAACCGCGCGGTCGTGGTCGAGGGCTACACCGACGTGCTGGCGCTGCACCAGGCCGGGGTCGAGGAGACGGTGGCGGTGATGGGAACGGCGATCACCGGCGAGCAGGTGGCGGCGCTCTCGGGCATGGTCGAGGAGGTGGTGCTTGCCCTCGACGCCGACTCGGCCGGACAGGAGGCGATGCTGCGGGCCCAGCGGGTTGCGGCCGGGCGCAAAATGCGGCTGCGGGTGGCGCGGATGCCCGCCGGCGAGGATCCAGCCGAAATGATGGCCGAGCCCGGCGGCCCGGAGCGGTTCCGGGCACTGATCGACGCCGCGGTCGAGCTCAACGCCTTCCAGGTCGGACTGGTGATCGACCGCACCGACGTCGCCTCGCCGGTCGAGCGCGACCGGGCGCTGGATGAGGTCGCGCCGGTGCTGGCGGCGATGGGGGAGACCGCGAGCCGCGACGACCTGGTGCGCCAGGTGGCCGAGCGGCTGGACCTGGAGCCGGCGATGGTGATGGGCCGGGTGGTCTCGGCGCGGCCGCTCAGCGGCGGCGAGCAGGCGCCGGAGAGGGGAAGTGCAGGCGGCGGGCCGCCCGCGCCCCAACCGCGTCGCGCCGCCGAGCTGACCTCGCGCGAGCGCCGTGAGCGGGCGCTGCTGGCGATGTGCATCGCCCAGCCCGAGGAGGGTCGTGAGTACCTCGGCCGTCTCACCGACGCCCACCTCTCGCCATCCGGCCTGCGCGCCGCGACCTGGTTGCGTGAGCACCCCGAGGAACCGGCGTCCAATCTCCCCGACGACCCCGAGCTGACCGGCCTGATTACCGAGCTGGTGATGCTGGCCCACGACGAGCCCGCCTCGCGCGAGTCGATGGAGCTCAACTTCCTCCTGCTCGACCAGCGCCGCATCGAGCACGAGATCGCCGCCGCGGGCGAACGCGACGACTACGAGCGCCGCGCCACCCTCAGCCGCGAGCGCGCCGCCCTGGTCGAGCGCATCGCCCGCACCCAGCGGGTCGAGAGCTGATCCGCGCCCCAAGTCGGTAAATTCCGAGCGGTCCGGGCGGATCCGGGCCATTCGTTCCGGGGTAGCTCAATCGGCAGAGCATTCGACTGTTAATCGAAGGGTTGTGGGTTCGAGTCCCACCCCCGGAGTTACCACTTGCCGTCGCCGGCCCTGTTCCGGGCCAGGCGCTCGACCAGCTCGGCCCCGCGCTCGGCGCCGTCGTGCTCCCGGCCCCAGGCGGCGATCTTCTCGGCCTCGATGGCGAAGGACGGCTCGTGGAGGATGCGGCGCGCTGCCCAGCGCAGCGGCTCGGGCCGGCAGAGGCGCCAGGGCAGCGAGAGGCCGGCCTTGGCCCAGGCGACCCGCATCGCGGTCTCGCTCATGTCGCCGATGATCGGGCAGATCAAGACCGGGGTGCCGGCGCCGAGGGCGCGGGCGACGGTGCCGTGGCCGCCGTGGGAGATCACCAGCGAGGCGGCCGGCATCAGCTGGCTGTAGCTGAGCCAGTCGACCAGGACGGCGTTGGGCGGGACCTCGATCGGGGTTTGGGGGACGACCCGGTTGGTGGTCGCCACGACCCGGACCGGCTCGCGCGCCAGCGCCTTCAGCGCCGTGCGGACCAGGTGGTTCTCGGAGTCGTGGGCGGTGCTGGGAGCGACCAACACCAGGGGGCGGTCGCCCGGTGGCAGCTTGATCTCCGGGTGCGGCACCTCGAAGGTCATCGGCCCGGTCACCTCGACCCCGGCCGGCCACCGCCGGGGGTACTCGAGCTGTGGGTAGGTGGCGACGAGGGCGAGATCGGGGCTGATGCCGCCGTGGAAGCGCTCGACCGGCGGCAGGTCCAGTCGCTGCCGCTGCAGGTTGAGGTCACGGCGGCCGTGCTCGAGGCCGATGTTCAGGGCTCGCTGCCCGGTTCGCCAGATCGCCCGCCCGACCGGCGTCCGCGGCGGCCGCAGCCCGATCGCGAAGAACGGCAGGCCCGGCTCGACCACGGGGTAGATGTGCGGGATCAGGGTTGCCAGCGGCACCCCGGCGCGCTCGGCGGCCAGGGCCGGAGCCAGGGTGAGGATGTCGCTGACGGCGACGTGCGGTCGCATCCGCTCCAGTAGCGGCAGCAGCGCCCGCGCCGCCTCGGCGGCGTGCTGACCGTCGGCGGAATCCGGTTCCGGCGGCGGGAACATCTTGTATTCCTCGGCTGCGGCGAAACCGAGCCCGGCGCCCTCGACCGCCCCCCGCCGCTCCTCCCAGGTCTCGACCACGACCTCGTGCCCGCGCCCGGCCAGCGCCCGCCCCAGCGAGATCGCGGGAAAAACGTGGCCCGGATCTCCAAAAGCCGCGACCAAGACGCGCAGAGGCTCGCCGGCGCGATCCACTTCGGTACCGCCGCTAGGGCGTATCGAGACCCTCGCCCGGTCGCGTGAACACGATCTCCGGCACGTGGCAGTTGCGGGAGGTGTGGAGCAGGAAGCGCACCGCCTCGCCGAGGTCGCCGGGCTGGATCATCTGCTCGGCCGGGACCTCGCCCTTGGCGAACTCGGTCATCGGCGTGTCGACGAAGCCCGGCGCCAGCGCCGTGCACTGGATCCCGGCGCCGCCCGCCTCGCGGTGGGTCGACTGCGTGAAGTTGATCACCGCGGCCTTGGTCGCAGCGTAGATCGAGAGCCAGGCCTGGCCGCCTTTGCCGGCGATCGAGGCGGTGTTGACGATCAGCGCCTTGCCGTGCTCGGCGCCGGCCTCGCGCAGCAGCGGCAGTCCCTCGCGGGTGCCGAGGATCAGCGCCCGCAGGTTGACCGCGAGCTGCATGTCGAGATGCTTGGTCTGGATCCCCTCCATCGGCGCCCCGATCCCGACCCCGGCGTTGTTGACCAGGGCGTCGAGGCGGCCGTACTTCTCCTTGTGAGCGTTGAAGACGGAGACGACGTCGTCCTCCTCGGTCATGTTGGCGGCGACGGTCTGCACCTCGAAGCCCTCGTCGCGGAGATCGTTCGCGGCCCCCTCGAGCTTCTCGGGACGGCGGGCGGAGACGGTCAGCACGTAGCCCTCTTCGGCCAGGGTTCGCGCGATCGCCAGGCCGATCCCACTCGAGGCTCCGGTCACCAGTGCAGCTCGCTCCGCCATTCGTCTCTCCTCCTGTTTCGACGCCCCGGGCACCCTATATGCAGTACCGCCGGGGCGCCGCGGGCGTACCGATCGGACGGTGCTCTGAATAACATGACGCCGATGCGCGCCGCCCCTCGCCTCGCAACGGCTCTTGCCTGCCTCCTCGCCGCCGCCGTGCTCGTGGCCGGCTGTGGCGGCGGCTCCGACTCGACCAGCTCCACGGCGTCCTCGCCGGCCAGTGCCGTGAGTCGGCCGGCGCCGCCGAAGAGCGAGTTCCCAAGCCCTGAAGGGAAGACGCTGCGCGAAGTCCTGAAGGCCGCGAACGGTCCCTCTGAACTGGTGGTCTCGCCGGCCGCGATGGTCTTCTACAAAGGCGACAACCGCTATCCGTTCGGCGTCTTCGAACGCGACCGCACTCAGGTGCCGGACGCCGAAGTCGCGCTCTACTTCGCCAAGGTGCCGACGCCGAAGCCGGGGGCGAAATCGGAGTCCGGCAACAAAGGCTCGGCGGCGAAAGCCGAAGAACAGGCACTCGACGAGCCCGCCGTCGGCCCGTTCCCGGCCGCGGTCGAAACGCTCGTCACCCAACCCGCTTTCCGCGCCAAGACGACCAGTGACGACCCGGACGCCGCCAGCGTCGTCTACTCGACCGACTTCAAGTTCCCCAGCGACGGCGAGTGGCGGATCGCGGCCCTGGTCAAGCGCGACGGCGAAATCAAAGGCACGCTGCTCCCGAGCGCCGTCGTCGGCGAATTCAAGGGGATCCCGAGGCCGGGCCAGAAGGCGCCGAAGATCCACACCCCGACCCCGGCGGACGTTGGCGGCGACCTCTCGAAGATCACCACCCGGATACCCCCGGACACCCAGAACAGGGTCGACTATGCCGACGTGCTCGGAAAGGAACCGATCATGCTCTTGTTTGCGACCCCTCAGTTCTGCCAGAGTCGGGTCTGCGGCCCCGTCGTCGACGTGGCCGAGCAGCTCAAGGAGGAATACGGAGACAAGGCGGCCTTCATCCACATGGAGATCTACAAGGACAACGAACCGCCGGAAACCAGATCGCAGGTCAAGGCCTTCAACTTGCCCAGCGAGCCATGGCTGTTCGCGATCAACCGCCACGGGATCGTCAGCTCTGTGATCGAGGGTGCCTTTGGGATCGAAGCCATGACCGCTGCCACCAAGAAGGCGATCGCCGAATGAGCGCCAAGAAAGAGAAGCCGAAGGACAAAGAGCCGACGGCGGAGGAGCTCGCCTCCAAAGAAGAGCTGCGGGCGATGTTCGCCGAGGAGGCGCGGCGTCGTTGCGACGTGATCGCCGCCGGCCTCGCCACCGAGACGACCGACTTCGAGACGATGCGCGCCGAAGCCCACGCGTTGCGGGGCACCGCAGCCGTCGTCGGCCTGCGCCGCCTCGCCGAGCTGGCCGGCCTGATGGAGTCCGACCTCGCCGAAGCGAAGACCACCGGGGTCATCCGCGGCGGCCGCGCCCACCAGATCGCCGACGCCGCCAAGGCCCTTGCCGAGGGCGCCAAGGCCGCGTCCGAAGGAAAAGAAGAGCCGCCCGACGTGGGTCGCTCGCTGGCGCAGCTCTTCAGCGCCTAGGGCTGCCGTGCCCGGGCACCGCACCGAGCTGCCGGCGCGGGTCGAGGAGTGGGGGAGGCGTGGACATCCCGAGCAGTTCCGCGGCCGCCGCATCCACTGCTTCCACCAGGAGGGCGAGGGCCCGCTGCTGCTCCTATTGCATGGGTTCCCGACCTGCTCCTACGACTGGCGGCAGCTGATCGAGCTGCTGCCGGGGCGGCGGATCCTCGCCTTCGACTTCCTCGGCTTCGGCCTTTCTCCGACAAGCCCCGCGACCACGACTACAGCCTCGCCTGGCAGGCGGACCTGACCGAGGAGCTGGTGCGGCGGCACGGGGGAGGACCGGTACAGCTGGTCGCCCACGACATGGGCACCTCGGTGGCGACGGAGCTGCTCGCCCGCGATCTCGACGGCGAGGGCGCGATCGAGCTGACCGAGGCCGCGCTCTTCAACGGCAGCATGATCATCGAGCGGGCAAGCCTGACGCCGGGCCAGAAGCTTCTCCGCAGCCGCCTCGGGCCGCTCTTCGTCCACCTCTCGAGCGGCCGCTTCTTCCGTCAGCAACTCGGCTCGGTCTTCGGCAAGGATCACCCGATGAGCGCCGATGACGGTGCCGACCAGTGGGCGCTGATGAAGTTCAAGGGCGGCAACCGGATCGCCGACAAGCTGATCGTCTACACCTTCGAACGCGCTCGCCACGCCGACCGCTGGCACGGCGCGATCCGCGACTGGCCCAAGCCGCTCGCCTTCGTCTGGGGAATGCGCGACCCGGTCGCGACGACCCACGTCCTCGACGGCCTCAGGGAGCTCCGGCCCGCCGCCCCCGTCCTCGAGCTCCCCGATCTCGCTCACTACCCCCAGGTGGAAGACCCCGAGGCCCTCGACGCCGCCCTTTCGAGCGCGCTTTCATCCCGCTAGGCTCGGCCCCGAGGGGCGGTAGCTCAGTTGGTTAGAGCAGCGGACTCATAATCCGTCGGTCGAAGGTTCGAGTCCTTCCCGCCCCATGCGGTGGCGCTCAGTCGTCGATCGGATGCCATTGGAGCATCCCGAGGGTTACTGTTCCGTTGCATGAACGATTCGCCCGAGCGACTGAACCAGGAGGGGTTTGCCCGCTTTGCCGAGCGGGTGGGCGAGGACGCAGTGGTGGTGATGCTGAACCTCCTGGCCTTCCAGCCGGAGGGTGGGCGTGAGCGCTACGAGGAATACGGAGCCGCCGTGGCGCCGGTACTCGAGCGGGCCGGGGGGCGAGTCGTGTTCGTCGGCAACCCCGCCGCGGCGTTGCTCGGCGACGGCTCCTGGGATCTCGTGATCCTGGTCGAATACCCGACCCGACAAGCTTTCCTCGAGATGATCGGCTCGCCGGAGTACCAGGCGATCGCGCACCTGCGAACCGAGGCCCTGAGCAAGGGCGAGCTGCACCCGCTGGACCCCTCGACTACTTGAACTGGAAGCTGGTCAGGTCCTGCCCGAAGGTGGGATTGAAGATCACCTTGTCGAGATCGATCGCGCTGGAGACGAAGGTGGAGACGGTCAGGGTGCCGTAGGGGGCCCAGGGCGCCTGTTCCATGAATTCGCGGTCGAGGTCGGCGTATTCGCCTTCTTGCTTGGGGCCCAGCGGTTCGGCGCCGAGCTTGGCGATCTTGGCGCTGAGGGCGGGGTCTTCGATCTGGGACCAGTTGGTGTTGTTGGTGGGCTGGATGCTTTCGGCGGCCAGCAGTGGCTCGAAGAAGTCGTTCGGGTTCGGGTAGTCCTCGAACCAGTTGGTCCAGCCGGTGTCGAGATCGGGGGTCGAGCGGTTGCCCATTACCGTGAAGTAGTTGTCGGCGCTGAGCACTTTCAGCTTCGCGTCGAAGCCGAGCTTCTCGAGCACGTCTTGGTAGTAGGTGGCGGCCGCTTCGTTGGGCCCTTCGTCGTCGGTCCAGACGGTGATTTCGCGATCGCTGGGGTCCGCCTGGGCGATCATCTGCTTCGCTTTGGCGAGGTTGTACGGGTAGAGCTCGAAGCGCTTGTGACCGGGCATCCCTTCGGGCAGGATCTGCTGCAGCCTCGCCAGCGATCCGGCGTAGATCCGTTCCAGCGCCGCCGGGTCGACCGCGTAGTTGACGGCCTGGCGCACCTCGAGGTCATCGAACGGGGCCTTCTGCGCATTCATCCAGAAGTAATAGGTGTTGATCTGCGGCTCGATCCGGAACTGGGAGCCCTCGTATTTGCCCTTCACTTCCGCGAACCGATCGGCGGGCGGCGGGTTCTCCATGAAGTCGAACTTGCCCTGCTCGACGTCGTTGACCTGGGTCGAGGGGTTGCGGACGACGGTGACGTCGATCTTGTCGACGTGGCCGCCGGGCAGGCCGGGCAGCAGCTTCGCGTTGTTCTTCAGCCACTGCGGGTTACGTTCGTATTCCCAACCGCGGCCTGGCTGGGAGCGGGTGATCGCGTAGGGGCCGGTTGCGGGGGGAGGGGACGCGGTCAGGTTCTTGGCCGGCGTGCCGGGCGGCAGCAGCGCCACAAACAACAGGCCCAGCTCGTTGCTGAAGGTGCCGCGCGGTTCGACCAGGTCGATGACGATTTCGCCGCTCTTGTCATCGGTGTGAATGCCGGGAATGCCGCCGCTTTTGGTTTCGAGGAACCGTTCGGCGCCGACGATGTCGGTGTAGAACGACGAGCCGCCCGAGTCGAGCTTGAGCATCCGTTCCAGCGAGCTGGTGAAATCGGACGCCTTCACCGCGGTCCCGTTCGAGTATCTGAGGCCCTGACGGAGAAAGAGGGTGTAGGTCCTGCCGTCGTTGCTGATCTTCGGCAGCGCCTTGGCGAGCCCCGGGACGACCTTGCCGCCCGCCTCGCCATCGGCGTGAGCGTAGGTCAGCAGCGGGATATAGGTGTTGTAGAGCGCCGTATAGCTTTCGGTGTCGTAGGCGAGCGCCGGGTCGAGGTAGCCGGGGAAGGATGCGTAGGTCACCCGCAGCGTGCCGCTGTCCTTGCCGGCACTTGCCGAACCGCCGCAGCCGCCGAGCCCAAGGACCAGCGTCGCCGATATACCGGTCAGGGCGATCACTGCGGTCAACTTCTTCGGCATCGGTCCTTCTTCGGCCCCCCGTGCACGAACCTCAAGGATTGGGACAAAGATTCGATTCGGTCGGATCCCGTGGACAAGCCCGTCCGGCTCGGTTATCTTTCGCATCACTATGAAGATGTTGAGTGATTGGCGGCTCTTATGGCATCGGAACCGGTGGGGATGAGATGAGCGTGCTCGCGAAGGAGATCGCGGAGGACTGGTACGTCGAGGCCTTTGCCGACACGGCCGACATGGCCTGGACGGACCGCACCGAGGCCGAAGTCGAGCGGGCGATGCGGATGTTGCGACCGGCGGGAGGCGAGCGGGTCCTGGACCTCGCCTGCGGCTCGGGCCGCCACTCCCTGGAGCTGAAGCGGAAAGGCTTCGAGGTGGTCGGCGCCGACATCTCCCCGGAGCTGCTGGAGATCGCCCGGCGCGACGCCGCGAAGGAGGGCCTCGAGGTGAGCTTCGTCGAGGCCGACCTGCGCGAGCTCGAGTTCGAGGCCGAGTTCGACATCGTCCTCAGCCTCAACGACGGCGCGATCGGCTACCTGGAGACCGAAGCGGAGAACCTCCGCACCTTCGCGGTGATCTCACGTTCCCTGAAGCCGGGTGGGCGCCACCTGATGCAGCTCCCCAACGTCCTCTACGCGCGCGAGAACCTGCCGCAGAAATCGTGGATCTCCGGCTCCTCGATGATAGAACTGGTCGAGCACCGCTGGAACAAGAGCGACCGCTACATGGAAGGCGCGATGATTCCGATCCGCTTCGGCGAGGTGCTCGACGAGCTGAAGCCGATCGAATTCCGCCAGCGGCTCTACACCGTCGAGGAGCTGCGGGAGATCATGACCTCGGTCGGGATGGAGGTCGACCGCGTCTTCCACGGCAGCGGCAAGGTCCGCGAGCCGACCGCCAAGCAGTTCGAGATCTTCGTCGAGAGCCACAAGATCTAGAAGGGCCTCCTAGACGGCACCGGCGGTGCAGAAGATCCGCGCCGGCAGCACCAGCAGGACGATCGCCCCGACGACGAGGGGGGTGTGGTCAGAGGGCGACGCCGCCGACCCAGAGCGCGATTCGTGCGAGGCGATGGGTCAGCGGCACTTCGGGCCCCAGAGCTACGGCAGGTACTTTTCGGCCTGCTTCTTCGCTTCTTCGATGCCCTTTTCTGCCTGGGCCTTGCCTTCTTCGATGCCCTTTTCGGCCTGCTTGGTGCCTTCTTCGAGGCCCTTCTTGGCGCTGCCCTTGCTGTCTTCGAGCTGCTTCTTCGCTTCTTCGAGGCCCTTTTCAGCCTGCTGGGTGCCTTCCTTGACGCCTTCTTCGGCCTTCTTCACGCCTTCTTCCACTTCCTGCTTGGCGGTGGCGGTGCTTTCGCTGCTACTGCTGTCGCTGCTGCCGCAACCGGACCAGACGGCGCCGCCGGCGACGATCGCCAGTAGGGCGAACATCGCGCTCAGCGCACGCAACCTGGCACTACCCGACTGTGCGTCTCTCATCTAGCTCTCCTGGGTGGATTCTCAGAGCAAATGACTCTACCGTTGGGTTCGGTGGCTGACGACGGTGCAACGGACGAGTTCGAAGGGCTGGTCGCCGACGCGATCGACGCCCTGCCGGTGGAGTTCCAGAAGGTGCTGGAAGGGGTGGCGGTGGTCGTCTCCGATCTCGGTACCGAGCACCACGCCTACGGCATGTACTACGGCGACGGAGTCGCCCGCGAACGCTACGAGGACCGGATCGTCATCTACCGCGACACCCTCGAACGCGACTTCGGCCACAACCGCGACCTGCTCGCGCGCCAGGTCGAGCGCACCCTGCGCCACGAGCTCGCCCACCACCTCGGCTGGGACGAGAGTGGCGTCGGCGGCCTCGGGCTCTGAGCCCCGGCCCGGCCCGTCAGCGGACGCGGCAGTTGCGGGAGAGAGTGGTCTGGATCTCCCTGCCGTCGGCGAAGTAGAAGCTGCCACGGGCGAGCGAGAAGACCGCACCCGGGAACCCGGCCGGCGCTGGGCAGCTGGCGCTGATGAAGCTGCGGCGCTGCCCGCGGTAGGTGTAGTTGCGCCCGATCGTCAGATCGATCTTCGTGACCGAGCCGAGGCCTCCCGCCAGGCTAGGGATCTTGGCCGAGAGCACGGTCCCGAAGAGCTCGTTGCCCCGCTGGGAGATCGTCAGCGGCAGCACGAAGGTGGCCCGCACCGGGGTCGTGATGAAGAGGTGGAGGAGCAGGGCCCTCTTGCCGTTGCTTTTGCCGTAGAAGGCGAGCGTCTGGCCGGTGGCGAAGACCGGGCCGTTGCCGGAGAGTTCGACTTCGGCCCCGAAGCTGCCGCGCCCCACCAGGGCTGGGCGGCAGCGTTCCAGGGCGGTTTCGGTGCTGGTCGACTGCAGCAGCGGCTCCGAGCAGGCGGGCAGGCCCTGGGTCGAGAGCAGGCCATGTCGATTGATCGCGATTTCGATTCTCCGGACCGCGGGAGGGTGGGTGCCGTCGGTGGTGCCGATCGAGCCCATCACCTCGATCGTCACCGGCGCCAGACGGTCGCGCGGCAGGGCATGGGGCGTGAAGTTGCCGCTGAAGGAGATCCGCACGTTGCCGCTCTGACTCAGCTCCCCCCGCGCCAGGCCCGCGCCCAGCAGGCCGGCGAGGATCAGAAGGACGGGGATGAGAAGGCGGCGGGACATCGGCACGGTTCAGTCTAGGCGCCGGATTCTGCGGCTAGGGTTGAGCGATGGTTGAGGATCAGGTTCCAGCCGCGCCGTCGGCCGACGACTGGAGCGGCCGCCTCGCGGTTCCGCTGGAGGGGGGTCTGGTGGCGCTGGAGCCGTTGGAGGAGGCGCACGCGGATGAGCTCTGGGCAGCTGCGCAGGCGCCGGAGATCTGGCGGTGGCTGGCCCATATCAGCGACAGCCGCGAGTACTTCGACCGTTGGCTCGAGCTCTCGCTGAGCGCCCAGCGCGACGGGCGGGAGGGAGTCTTCGCCACCCGCGAGCGCCGCGGTGGCGCCCTTGTCGGCAGCACCCGCTACCTGGCGGTGCGCCCGGCCGACCGGGTGGTGGAGATCGGCTGGACCTGGCTCAATCCGGCGGTCTGGCGCAGCGGCGTCAACGTCGAGCAGAAACTGCTGCTGTTGAGACACGCCTTCGAGGACCTCGGGTGCGTCCGGGTGGAGCTCAAGACCGACGCCCGCAACGAGCGCTCGCGCGCTGCGATGGCGGCAATCCCGGCCCAGTTCGAGGGCATCCTCCGCAACCACATGATCGTCCCCGACGTCGGCCAGCGCGACTCGGCTTATTTCAGCGTCATCGAGAGCGAGTGGCCGGCGGTCCGCGTCAACCTCGAACGTCGCCTCAAGCGCGACTGAGCGCGTCGCTCTCCTCCTTAGCCGCGATCAGCTCGATCGTCAGCAGCACGACCGCGACCGCGAAGACCGGGGTGAAGGCGATGTTCGATGCTGCCTCCGCCAGCCAACTGGCGAAGAAGGAGTCGCCGAGCGCTCCGTGCACGAGGTGGCCGACGAGCTCGCCGAACCAGTCACCCAGGAGCTCGACCGGGGCGAGGACCAGGAAGACCAGCCAGAAGTTGTGGCGGACCAGAGAGGCGCTGCGGCGCAGCGCCGCGACCACCGGCCGGCCCTCGAGCTCGACCACCGGGCCGGCCAGCCCGAACCAGACGAAGACGAGGATGCCGGGGATGAAGAAGGCGACGAGGCCGACGATGACCAGGGCGACGTAGGCGATGTCGACCAGGATCAGCCGCCGGTAGTCGAGTTGCCGCGCGACTTCGAGGATCGACGGCGGCTCTTCGTGCGTAGGGTGGGTGAGGGAGACGGCGACGGCGCCGCTGTAGAAGACCTCGCCGAGCAGCCCGGTCATCGTGATCGCCGCGACGGCCCCGATTGCGGCGGCGAGCTTGACCAGACTCCCCGGGTCGAGCGTGTCGATGTCGACCCCGGTGGTGAGCGCGTCGAGGAAGCCGACCGGGACGAAGACGACCGCCGCCAGCGGCAGCAGCGAGCCCGCCTTCGAGGCGTAGGTCTGAGCGATGCGCCGGTAGAAGGCGCCGAGCCCGCGGAAGAAACTCACGCTAACGGCGCCTGCGACCAGCAGGGCGCCTGCCGCGGGACTCGAGCTTCGACTGGCTCGACTCGGACGCGGGCAGGCGCTTGAGGCTGCCGAGGTCCGGGATCAGCAGTTCTTCGGCGCAGCGCCGGTGCCAGTGGTGATGGTCTGTGCCGCCGAGCCGGCGCACGTACTGGACGACGGTGTGCTCGGCGCCGACGTCGATGTCGCCGTGGCAGCCGGGGCAGTGGTAGAGCTTGCGGGCGATGCCGCGGATCAGCCAGACCTCGTCGCCCTCTTCGTTGAGGCCGCGGAGGCTCCAGCGGATGCTCGGCTGGCCGTCGAACTGACCCACGTCATCGCCTCGACATCCAGGCGAACCCGGCGGCCATCGCGACGTTGGCGACCCCGGCCAGCCGCAGCCCCAGCTTCGCGCCCGGGCGGCTGACCGCAGGGGAGCCGGCCCAGAGGGCGTCGGTGGCGATCTCGGTTCCGCGCAGCCAGGCGAGGGACTGCCAGTCGGCGGCGCTGCCGCGCCGCTCGGCGACGAGGTGGGCCGCGGCGAAGGTGAGCCAGATCGGTCCGCAGCGGCGGAAGAGGTGCTTGGCGTCGGGCGAGGGCTCGTCGTGGCCGAGCACCCTGAGGGTCGCGGCCGGGGCGGCGATCGCGGCGCTGCCGAGCAGCAGATCGAAGACGATCATGTTGCGATTGGTTAGGCGCAGAGCCTGTTCGAGCGTCATCGCTGTGCTCAATCCAACCAGATCGGGCATGACTTACGCACACGAGTGTGACTTTCCAAGAAGGGAAAGGGTGAGGTTCGGCGAAATCGACCGCCGTGACCAAGACTGCGACGAAGCCACCCCAACTCAAGAGCCTTTCCGACTACATCCAGGAGCGTTTCGAAGAGTTCTCGCGCTCCCAGAAAGACGTAGCCCGGTACATAGTCGACCATCTCGACGAGGCTGCCTTCCTTACCGCCGAGGAGCTCGCCCGCCGGGCCAGCACCTCTTCCTCGACCGTCGTCCGCTTCTCCCAGGCCCTCGGCTTCGAGGGCTACCCGGAGCTGCAGCAGGCCGCGATCGAGGAGTACCGGGCGACCATCGCCGGGGCCGCGACCAACGGCGGCGCCCTCTTCTCCTTCGACCACTCCGAGCTCGAGGGCTCGCTCAGCGCCGACTACGCCAACCTCGAGGAAACCGCGCGCAAACTGACGCCGGAGCAGGTCGACGCATCCGTCGCCGCGTTGGCCACGGCGCAGCGCATCGTCATCGTCGGCGTCGACCAGATGGCGTTCTTCGCCAGCTACCTGCGCCACACCCTGAGCTTGCTGGACATCCGCGCCGAGATCGTCGCCAGCACCGGCGGCGAGTCCCTGCAGCGACTCGGTCGCATCGGCGAAGACACGCTGGTCATCACCCTTTCCGCCGGCCGCGCCCACCCGCTGCTGCTGCGGGCGATGAAGCTCGCCCTGCACCGCGGCGCCCGCACCCTGGCGATCTCCGACGCGACCATGTCGGAGGTCGGGGAGCACGCCGAGCTGACTCTCTACTTCTCCTCCAACAGCCCCTCCTTCGCCCGCTCGAACACGGCGCTGATGGCTCTGGTGCAGGCGCTCGCGCACGGTCTTTACGCCCGCGACGAAGCCGCGCACAAAGACCGCATCCGTGCCTACAAACTGAAGTAAGCCGCTCCTCCGTAATATGGGGCGCGATGACTGAGCGCGCGACTTTCCGCCTCAAAACCGGCCTGGCAGAGATGCTCAAGGGCGGCGTGATCATGGACGTGGTGACGCCTGAGGAGGCGAAGATCGCCGAGGACGCGGGAGCCTGCGCGGTGATGGCGCTGGAGCGCGTGCCCTCCGACATCCGCCGCGATGGCGGCGTCGCCCGCATGTCCGACCCGGCGATGATCAAAGGGATCCAGGCGGCGGTGACGATTCCGGTCATGGCCAAGGCCCGGATCGGCCACTTCGCCGAGGCTCAAGTCCTGCAGGCGCTGGAAGTCGACTACATCGACGAGTCCGAGGTCCTGACCCCGGCCGACGAGCGCAACCACATCGAGAAGCTCGCCTTCGAGGTTCCCTTCGTCTGCGGCGCCACCAATCTCGGCGAGGCGCTGCGGCGGCTCGGCGAGGGCGCGGCGATGATCCGCTCCAAGGGCGAGGCCGGGACCGGCAACGTCGTCGAGGCGGTCCGCCATATGCGCGAGATCACCTCCGGCATCCGCCGGCTTGCCCAGCTGCGCCCGGAGGAGCTCGCGGCCGAGGCCAAAGAGCTCCCGGCGCCGCTGGAAGTCGTCCAGGAGGTCGCTGCCGCCGGCAAGCTGCCGGTGCCGCTGTTCTGCGCCGGCGGCATCGCCACCCCCGCCGACGCGGCGCTGATGATGCAGCTCGGCGCCGAAGGCAACTTCGTCGGCTCAGGGATCTTCAAGAGCTCCGACCCGGCCCGCCGCGCCCGCGCGATCGTCGAGGCCACCACCCACTTCAACGACCCCGAGCGCGTCGCCGCCGCCTCGATCGGTCTCGGCGAGGCGATGCCGGGCCTGGAGATCGCCGATCTCGCCGCCGCCGACGCCCTGCTGCAGAACCGCGGAGCCTGAGCTGCGCGTCGGCGTCCTAGCGCTGCAGGGCGATTTCGAGGCGCACGCCCGCACCCTGCGCCAGCTCGGCGCCGAAGTGACCGAGGTTCGCACTCCCGGGGAGCTCGACGGGCTTGACGGACTCGTGATCCCCGGCGGCGAGAGCACGACGATCGTCAAGGGGATCGACTCGGCGCGGCTGGAGCCGGCGCTGCGCGCACATCATGAGGCCGGCCGGCCGATCCTCGGCACCTGCGCCGGGCTGATCGTCTGCGCCTCCGAGCACCTTGGCTTGATCGATGCCGACGCCCGGCGCAACGCCTTCGGGCGCCAGCTGCAGAGCTTCGAGGCGGATCTGGAGGTGGAGGGAATCGGGGACGAGCCGCTGCGCGCCGTCTTCATCCGCGCTCCCTGGATCGAGCGCTGCGGGGACGGGGTGGAGGTGCTCGCCTCCTACGACGGCCACCCGGTGGCGGTGCGCGAGGGCACGGTCCTGGCCTCGGCCTTCCATCCCGAGCTGACCGACGACCCTCGCTTTCATGCGATCTTCATGGCGATGACCACGGCTGCGCGCGAGCGCGCCAAAGAGGAGGCGACGCATGGGTAGCGATTCGAGGACCGAGGCACTGGCGAAGATCCTGGTCGGCTACTCGACCGAGGTGAAGGAGGGCGAGGTCGTCTCGATCGACGGCGAGAGCGCAGCGGCGCCGCTGTTGCTGGCGGTCTACGAGGAGGTGCTGAAGGCGGGGGCCAACCCGGTCCTCAACGTCGCCCTCGACGGCCAGATCGCCGCCTACTTCAAGCACGCCTCCGACGCCCAGCTGGAATGGATCTCCCCCTTCGCGGAGTGGATGGTCGACAACGTCGACGTGCGGATCGCGATCGGGGCGAGCACCAACACCCGCGAGCTCTCCGGGGTGCCGCCCGAGCGCCAGACCCTGCGCCAGACGGTCACCGGCGATCTGATGGCGCGGGCGATGAAGCGCAGCGCCGAGGGCGACTTCCGCTGGTGCTACACGCTCTACCCGACCAGCGCCTATGCCTCCGAGGCGGAGATGAGCCTGGCCGACTACGAAGACTTCTACTACGGCGCTTGCCTGGCCGGCGACGGCGATCCGCTCAGCGCCTGGCGCAAGGCCTCGGAGGAGACCGTGCGCCTGGCGGAGTGGATCGAGGGCCACGAGGAGGTCCGCGTGACTGCGCCCGGGACCGACATCAGGCTCGGCATCGCCGGTCGTAAGTTCATCCCCTGCGACGGCCGCCACAACATGCCCGATGGAGAGTTTTTCACCGGCCCGATCGAGGACTCGGTCGAGGGCGAGGTCAGCTTTCATCTGCCGGCCGTGATCGGTGGTCGTGAGGTCTCCGGGGTGCGGCTGCGCTTCGAGGCCGGCAAGGTGGTCGACGCCGGCGCCGAGCGCGGCGAGGAGTACCTGTTGAAACTGCTCGACACGGACGCGGGGGCCCGCCGCCTAGGTGAGCTCGGGATCGGCACCAACTACGGGATCGACCGCGGCACCCGCGAGGTCCTGCTCGACGAGAAGATCGGCGGCACCGTCCACATGGCGGTCGGCACCAGCTACCCAGAGTCCGGCGGCGTCAACGAGTCCGCCGTCCACACCGACCTTGTTTGCGACCTCCGCCTCGGCGGCAAGCTCGAAGTCGACGGCATCGTCATGCAGGAAGACGGCCGCTTCGCAGTTTGAGCGGCGAGCTCAGCTCTGAATGAGGACGGTTGCGATGGTCGCCGCGAAGCCGACGAACATCGTCACCATGGCGCCGGCGCCAATCTGGATCAGGGTGCGATTCATGGCGCTCATCTCAGCCCGCACTGCTGCGAATTCGATGCCCATCTCGGACCGCACTGCAGCAAATTCAGTCGCCATCTCGGACCGCACTGCGGCGAATTCGGTTCGCATCTCCAATCGCAGCGCCTGAAATTCACGGCTCACTTCCTTGAAGCCGCTGTCGACCCGATGGTTCAGGTCGTCCAGTCGCTCGTCGGTCCACGCCTCTCTCATCGCCTCCATCGTCGCATCCTAAAAGACGCGATGCAATGTTTTAGCTGCGAAACGTAAAAGCTTCGCTACGGAAGCGCTACTGATTCGGGATCGGCGATCCCGCCGCGAGGAAGAACCAGATGGTGAGGGCAAGACCGGCAAGGATGACCGAGCCCATCAGCACCGCCTCGACGACGGTGATCGAGCTCTGCAGGCTGCCGGTGTCGCGCATGCTCTTCAACCAGGCGGGCCGGATCGGGGCGAGCCGGTTGGTGCCGGTGATGCGGATGTAGAGGTTGTTGAGTCGCCCGATCAGCCAGGCGACGATCAGCACCGAGGAGACGATTCCGACGGCGACGACGGCGTAGGGCCCGCCGCTGGGGAACTGGGTATGGGAGACCTGGGAGGCGATGTAGAC
This sequence comes from uncultured Solirubrobacterales bacterium, assembly GCA_963795625.1. Taxonomy (GTDB): domain Bacteria; phylum Actinomycetota; class Thermoleophilia; order Solirubrobacterales; family 70-9; genus VAYN01. The sequence goes on from CAWCIS010000001.1 coordinate 122,837, forward strand.
CCAGCTCAGCGGGATCGCCGTCCAGAGCGAGAAGGCGGCGAGCAGCATCGCCAGGAAAACCAGGCTCGCGGCGACCGCTCGGCCCGGGTTGCGGGTGTGCGTGTTGGCGGTCATCTCCCTACTTCATAGAATGACACGCATATGTCCGGTCATTCCAAGTGGTCCTCGATCAAACACAAAAAGGGCGCTGCCGACGCCAAACGCGGCAAGCTCTTCAGCAAGCTCGCCAGGGCGATCATCGTCGCGGCGCGCGACGGCGGTGGTGACCCCGAGCACAACCCGACGCTGGCGACGGCGATCCAGAAGGCCCGCGACGCCTCGATGCCGAAGGACAACATCCAGCGGGCGATCGACCGCGGCACCGGCGCCGGCGCTGATTCCGCCGCGATCGAAAGCATCCTCTACGAGGGCTATGGCCCCGGCGGCGTGGCGATCATGGTTGAGGCGCTGACCGACAATCGCAACCGCGCCAGCGCCGAGATCCGCTTCGCTTTCTCCAGTCACGGCGGCAGCCTCGGCGAGCCCGGCTCGGTCGCTTACCTGTTCGAGAAAAAAGGGACGATCGTCGTCGACGGCGAGCGCTACGGCGAAGACGACGTGATCGTCGCCATCGACGCCGGCGCCGAGGATGTGCGCGAGGAAGGGGACCGGCTGCGAGTGCTTTGCGATCCCGGTGACCTCACCGCCGTGCGCGAGGCGCTCGAGGGCTCTGGCGTGGAGATCGAGTCGGCCGAGCTGACAACGGAGCCGAAAAGCATGGTCGAAGTCAAGGGGCAGGAGGCGGAGCGGCTGCTGAAGCTGCTCGACGCGCTGGACGAGCAGGACGACGTCGACGAAGTCTTCGCCAACTTCGACATTCCCGAGGACGTGCTCGAAAAGCTGGCTGCCTGAGAGGGCTGGACGGGAGGGCTGTCGGTACCCCTCCCCGTGAATTAGTCGCTCCGCGCCCTATGGGCGCGTCGCTCCGGGCGCAACGCGCTCTCGCAGACGCTCAAGGTGCGAATCTCTCCGCGAAAGCCGCCGGACGTCACCCTCTCCTGTCGCTGAGAGAGCCTCTGAGCCTTCGGCCATCCCTCTGTGCGTGTTGTCGGAGGGTTCGGGTGACCCTCTCCCGGAGGCTCCAGAAACCACGTTGGCGCCCAGGGAGCGCGCTTAGCTGCGCGACGGTCTTCGGGAGAGGGTCACCCGAACCCTCCCTCGCCTCCCCGGATGAAGGCATCCGACCGGCCTCCGAGAATCCCTTCATATGCAAGTAGTGATGGGGATCGACCCCGGCGTCGCCAATCTTGGCTTTGGAATCGTGCGTGTCGAGGGCAACCACATGGTCGCTCTCGACGGCGGTGTGGTCGAGACCGCGGCAGAGATGCCGCTCGAGCGGCGTCTGGATCGGATCCACCGGGCGCTGGCCGAGCTGATCGCCTGGCACCAGCCGCGGGCGCTGGCGATCGAGTCCGTCTACTTCGGCAAAAACGTGCACTCGGCGACGGCCGTCGGCCAGGCCAGCGGGGTCGCGATGCTGGCCGCCGCTCAGTCTGAGATCGGCTGCTTCTCCTACACGCCACAGGCGATCAAGATGGCGGTCTGCGGCTCCGGCGCGGCCGGCAAGCGTCAGGTGCAGCGGATGGTCGGGACCCTGCTGGGACTGCCCGAGCCGCCGACTCCCGATCACGCGGCCGACGCGCTGGCGGTGGCGATCTGCCACGGCGGCGGCAGCGGGCACCGTCAGGCTGTGGCCGCGGCCGGCACGAGCGCTTTGGACGCCCCGCCGGAGCGGGTGCCCGGATGATCGCCGCGGTGCGGGGCGAGGTGATGGTGCGGCGGGCCGACCACGTGGTCGTCGACGCCGGCGGGGTCGGCTACCGGCTCGCGGTCTCCGCGGAGACCCTGAAAGCGGTGCCCGCGACCGGTCGCGAGATCTTCCTCCATGCCGAGCTGATCGCCCGCGAGGACTCGCTCTCGCTTTACGGCTTCTCCTCCGAGGAGGAGCGCGACCTCTTCCGCCTGCTGATCTCGGTCAGCGGCATCGGCCCGAAAGTGGCGATCGCCGCCCTCTCCGGCGGCAGCGCCCGCGACCTGTTGCGGGCGATCGCCGCCGGTGACGCCAAACGCTTCCAGGCGGTGCCGGGGATCGGCAAACGGACGGCGGAGCGGATCATCGTCGAGCTGCGTGAGAAGGTCGCCGGGGCACTGGAGGAAGAGGTGCTGGTTGCCGGTAGCGGTGAGGGCGATCCCCGCTCGCTCGCTCGCGACGGCCTCGTCAACCTCGGCTACGCGCCGCTGGAGGCCGAGCAATTGCTCGACGGCCTCGAGGGCGAGGAGCCCCAGGAGCTGGTTGCGGCGGCGCTGCGCAAAGCCGCCACGATCCGGAGCGGCGCGTGAGCGACTCGCCCGACATCGGCGCCAAGCGGATCCGCACCCCGGGCATCGGCGAGGAGCCGGTACCGGTCGACGCCGAGGTTCGCGTCCACGATGCCCGCGCCGACCCTCCCGACGAGGATCTCGACCGCTCGCTGCGCCCGCCGACCCTCGCCGACTTCGTCAACCAGGCGCAGGTGACCGAGCAGCTGGCGATCTTCATCGAGGCCGCCCGCGGCCGCGGCGAGCCGCTCGACCACGTCCTCCTCGCCGGCCCGCCCGGGCTCGGCAAGACCTCGCTGGCCCACATCGTCGCCGCCGAGATGGGCGTCCCGATGGTCCAGACCGCTGGCCCGGCACTGGAGCGCAAGGCCGACATCGCCTCTTTCCTCACCGCCCTCGAGCCCGGCAGCGTCTTCTTCGTCGACGAGATCCACCGCCTCGGCCGCGCCGTCGAGGAGACCCTCTATCCGGCGATGGAGGACGGCGAGCTGCCGGTCGTGCTGGGACAGGGGGCGGGAGCGCGGACCGTGACCCTGCCGCTGCCGCCGTTCACCTTGATCGGCGCCACCACTCGGGCCGGGCTGCTGACGACGCCGCTGCGCGACCGCTTCGGCGTCTCCCACCGGCTCGAGCACTACACGCCCGAGCACCTCGCCCTGATCATCGAGCGCTCGGCGGGGATCCTCGGGGTCGAGATCGACAGCGATGGCGCCTACACCATCGCCTCGCGCTCTCGGGGCACGCCCCGCGTTGCCAACAGGCTGCTGAAGCGGGTTCGGGACTTCGCCCAGGTCAAGCGCTCCGGTGCGATCGGGGCCGAGGTCGCGATCGGCGCCCTGGAGATGCTGGAGGTCGACGCCGGGGGCCTCGACCGCAGCGACCGGGCGCTGCTCGAGACCGTGGCCACCAAGTTCGCCGGCGGCCCGGTCGGCCTCTCGACCATGGCGATCGCGATCGGCGAGGAGCAGGACACGATCGAGGACGTGCTCGAGCCATATCTCCTCCAGCAGGGGCTGCTGAAGCGAACTCCGCGCGGGCGGGTGCTGACGCAGCGGGCCTACGACCACCTCGGCCTGCAGGCGCCGGAAGGCGCCGCAAGCCTCTTCTAGCCGCGCGCTTGTAGCCTGTCGAATATGCCGTTTTTCATCTGCCCGAACTGTGGGCACCGGGAGGCAAGCAGCGAGCGCACCGCGGGTTTCAGCTCGCGCCCGAAGGGCTGCTCCAAATGCGGCTTCGGCTTTGTGTTCGAATTACTCGACGATTATTATCCGGCTCCGAATGCTGCCTTCTTCGTATGCGACAAGCAGGAACGCGTGATCGACGCCGGCAAAGGCAGCTTCGAGCTGACCGGCCTCACCGATGAGGACGTGATCGGCAGGCCGGTGCGCGAGGTCCTCGGCCTCGACTGGATCGACCCTGGCGACGGGGACGAGAGCGCCGACACCAACGGCGACGGCGTCACCGACCCGATCGAGACTTCGCTGGAGTGGGGGGTGCGCTCGCTCGGCAAGCGGGTCTCCGTCAACGCCGAGGGCGACCTTCCCGCCAAGGCCGTGGCCGATGTCTTCCCCGCCTACGACGACGACGGCGGGCTGCTGCTCGTGCTCACGCCAGAGGGCTAGAAGATGGGCAACCGGCGCCGCTACGTCTTCGTTCTGCTCTTCGTCCTCGGCCTGGTCATCGCCTCTGGCGTGGTCATCGCCAAGACCACGACCAAGCTCGGCCTCGACCTCCAGGGCGGGCTCGAGCTTGTCTACCAGGGCCAGCCGACCGGCACCGCGACCTCGGTCAGCGGTGAAGACATCGACGACTCGATCTCGATCATCGAACAGCGGATCAACAAGCTCGGCGTCTCCGAGCCGGAAGTCGCGCGCCTGGGCAACGACAAGATCACCGTTTCCCTGCCCGGCATCACCGATGCCAACCGGGCGGCCGAACAGGTCGGCACGACCGCCCAGCTCTACTTCTTCGACTGGGAGCCGAATCTGCTGGGACCCGAGCACGCGATCGGCGGCAACCCTGGCCAGCAGCCACCGCCGGGACCGCTGAAAGCGTCCGAAAAACGCTGGACGGAAGCCGGCCGCAACGCCAAGAGCAGCGAGAACAAACGGCTCATCTTCGCCGGGGCCTATCCGACCGCCTACGAAGCCGCCCAGCTCGCCGCCGAACAGGAACCGGACACCAAGTGCGAGAACTGCACGGTCGCCAAACCGCGCTACTACCTCTTCGCCAAGGAAGAGCCGCATCAACTGCTCGCCGGCCCGGAGCTGAACAAGAAGGATCTCTACGTCAGCCCGACCGGCAAGAAACTGCCGAAGGACGGCATCGTGGTCGAAATCCCCGCCGGCACGATTCTCGTCTCCGAATACCCGTCAGACGAAACCGGCACGGTCGACAAGACCGCCAAGCCGGGCTGGTACGCGCTGCGCGACAACCCGGCGCTCTCCGGCACCGACATCACCGAACCGAAGCAGGAATACGGTCAGAACAACGAACCGAACGTCAGCTTCAAATTCACCGACAAGGGCCGGGAAGCCTTCCAGGAAGTCACCCGTCAGATCGCCCAGCGCGGCCAGGCGCAGGCGATCGGCCCGGTCACCGCCGAACAGGCAGAAGCGCTCTCGGGCCATTTCGCGGTCGTCCTCGACAACGAAGTCAAGACCCGGCCGATCATCAACTTCGCCCAGAATCCGGACGGCATCGACGGCCGTCAGGGGGCCCAGATCTCCGGTGGCTTCCAGAATGTCGGCGAGGCCCAGGAACTGGCGACGACCCTTCAGATCGGTGCCCTGCCGATCAGCCTCAAGCTGATCAGCGAGACCCAGGTCTCGGCCACCCTCGGCACCCAGGCGCTGCACGACGGGATCAAGGCCGGAATCATCGGCCTCGCCCTCGTCGTCCTCTTCCTGCTCTTCTACTACCGCTTCCTCGGCCTGATCGCCTCGATCGCCCTCGCCGCCTACGGGGTGATCTTCTTCGCCCTGATCAACCTGATCCCGATCACCCTGACCCTGCCGGGGATCGCCGGCCTGGTTCTGACGATCGGGGTCGCGGCCGACTCCAACATCGTCATCTTCGAGCGAATAAAGGAGGAGGTGCGGGCCGGGCGCTCGATGTCGAGCGCGATCAGCGCCGGCTACAAACGCGGCATCAGCACGATCATCGACGCCAACGTCGTCACCCTGCTGACCGCCTTCATCCTCTTCGTGCTGGCGACCTCCGGGGTCAAAGGCTTTGCCTTCACGCTCGGGGTCGGGACGATCGTCTCACTGCTGACCGCGGTCGTCTTCACCCAGGCCCTGCTCGGATCGATGAGCCGCACGCGCCTGCTCCGCTCGCCCGCCGCTTTGGGTGCCTCGGGTCAGGGCCGCCGCTGGCACTTCGACTTCATGGGAGCCAGTCGCTGGTTCTTCTCGATCTCCGGGATCATCCTGCTGGTCGGCGCCCTCGCCCTGGCGACCAAGCAGCTCAACTTCGGCATCGACTTCGAGTCCGGGACGCGGATCACGGCCGCGCTGGTCAAGCCGACCGACGAGGAAGGCGTGCGCGAAGCGCTGGACTCGGTCGGGATCAGCGGCGAGGAGGTCCAGCAGGTGACCGACCCGAACTTCGGCGCCAACGTCTTCCAGATCCAGTCGCACGAGCTGCGCCCGGGTGAGGTGAAAGGGGCCGAGCGGGTGCTCGGGTCCGAATTCGGGGTCGTCGAAGACGGCTTCGACAGCACCAGCGTCGGCCCGACCTTCGGCGAAGAGGTCGCCAACAGCGCCCTCAAGGCGCTGATCTTCTCGCTGCTGGTGATCTGCGGCTACGTGGCGCTGCGCTTCGACCCGAAGTTCGCGGTGCCGGTCCTGATCGCGATCTTCCACGACATCCTGATCACGGCCGGCGTCTACTCGTTGACGGGGAAAGAGGTGAGCAGCGGGACCGTCGCCGCCTTCCTGACCATCTTGGGCTACTCGATCTACGACACGATCATCGTCTTCGACCGGATCCGCGAGAACGTCCCGCGGATGCCGCGGGCAGCCTTCTCGCAGATCGTCAACCGCTCGATGAGCGAGGTGCTGACCCGATCCCTGGCGACCAGCTTCTCGACCCTGCTGGCGGTCGGCTCGCTGCTGGTCTTCGGCGGCGCGACGCTGCAGGACTTCGCCTTCGCGATGCTGGTCGGAATCGCCTCCGGCACCTACTCCTCGATCTTCATCGCCTCGCCGGTGCTGACGGCCTGGAAGGAACGCGAGCCGGGCTTCGTGCGCCGGCGCCTGCGGATCGCCGAGGCCGAGGGCAGCGTCCCGGCCTTTGCCGACGACATCATCTCGGCCGACCTCGCGGCCGACGACGAGCCCGAAACGGCGCTGGGCGCGACGAGCGACCAGCCCGAGGCGCAGCCGCAGGCGGGGACCGTCGCCACCGTCGAGCGCACCGGCGAGGGCAACGGCGCCGACCCGGTCAACAACGGCGAGGGCGAGGCGGTCTCGGCGGAGCGGCGGCAGCGCAATGCCGAGCGCAAGGCCCGCCGTCAGGCGCGGCGCAAACACGGAAGGAAGCGTTAGACGATGGCACTGCTCGTCTGGTTCACGATGGGGATCGCCCTCTGGCACTTCACCGTCTTCCTGCCCGATCACTTCTGGCAGGGGATCGTCGGCGCCTTCGTCGGCTCGGTGATCGGCGCGATCGTCTTCGGCCTGATCGTCGAGCTGATCAGCGGCAAAGGCCTCGGCGACACCGACCTGGCGACCGCGCTGACGGCGATCCCGGGCGTGGCGATCGGCCTCGGGGTCGTCTACGCGATCGGCCTGCGCTCCCAGCAACAGCTCGACTAACGCGTTTTCCGCCCCATTTTCGGCACCTTTGCGGCGGTTTTGACGCCGCCGTCCTTCCTAGCCTGGTTGCGTGTCGGAAACCCTGAAAGCCTTTGCCGCCGAGCCCTATGACTACGCCGACGTGCGGGCGGTCGCCGACGGCCTCAGCCTCAGCGAGCCGGTCGCCGTCACCCTGGTCCGCCGCGGCTACCGCACCCCGGAGCTGGCCCGGACCTTCCTCGCCGCCGACGAGTCGCACCCGCCATCGGCCTTCGACTCGATGGAGTCGATCGTCGCCCAGATCCGGGAGGCGGTCGCGGCCGGAAAGCGGATCACGGTGCATGGAGACTTCGATGTCGACGGCGTCTGCGCAACGACGATCATGGTGTCCACTCTGCGCGCGCTCGGTGCTGAGTGCGACTGGCTGATCCCCGACCGGATCGGCGACGGCTACGGGCTCAGCGCGCCGAACATCGAGAAGCTGGCGAGCCGTGGAACCCAGTTGCTGATCACCGTCGATTGTGGGATCACCGCGGTGGAGGAGGTTCGGCTGGCGCGGGAGCTGGGCATCGAGACCATCGTCACCGACCACCACCAGGCGGGCGACCAGTTGCCGGATTGTCCGATTCTGCATCCGGAAGTCAGCAATTACCCGTTTGTGTCGCTGTGCGGGACGGCGGTGGCTTGGAAGCTTGCTTGTGCGTTGCGTGAGGCGTCGGACGAAGCAGATCTCGATCTCGTTGCGCTGGCGACTGTGGCCGATGTGGTGCCGTTGATCGGTGAGAACCGGTCACTGGTCAAGCGTGGATTGGCGGAGATGCGAAGGGTGCGGCGGACCGGGTTGAGGGCGCTGATCGAGTCCGCCAAATGCGAGCCAACCCGTTTGGACGAGGGCGACTTGGCATTCCGGCTGGCTCCGAGGATCAACGCTGCGGGGCGTCTCTACAGAGCAGACGCGGGAGTCGAGCTGCTGCTGACCGATGATGAGGCGCGGGCGGCTGAGATCGCAGCGGAGCTGGGGCGGGCGAACTCGGAGCGGCGGGCGCGGGAGCGGGAGGTCGATACGGCCGCCGAGGCGGCGCGGCGCGAGCTGCCCGAGCACCTGCGCCAGGGGATGGGTCTGGTGCTCGCCGGCGAGGACTGGCATCCCGGCGTCGTCGGCATCGTCGCCTCGCGGCTGGTCGAGCGCCACCACCGGCCGGTGGTGGTCGTCTCGCTGGACGGAGAAGGCGGGGGGCGGGGGAGTGGGCGCAGCATCTCTGGATTTGACCTGCTTGCCGCGCTTGAGGCCTGCGCCGAGCACCTCGAGAGTTTCGGCGGCCACCGGGCCGCGGCCGGCCTCTCGCTGCGGGCGGAGAATCTCGAGGCCTTTCGCGAGACCTTCGCCGCTCACGCCGCCTCGGTCTTGGGCCCGGATGACCTGCGGCGCACCGAGCGCATCGACGCGATGGTCGGCGGCGTAGGGCTCGGCCTCGAGCTGGCGGAGGAGCTGGGTCAGCTCGCTCCCTTCGGGATGGGCAACCCGGGCGTGCGGCTGATGGTCCCCTCGGCGCGGGTCAGCGACGTGCGGACGATGGGGGAGGGCAAGCACGCCCGCTTCAGCCTCCACAGCGGCGCCCACCGCGCCCTCGGGGTCGCCTTCGGGCGTTCGAGCCTGGGGGTGGAGGACGACGAGCCGGTGGATGCCGCCGTCCGGCTCGAGGTGAATCACTGGAACGGCTCGGTCGAGCCCCGCGTCGTCCTCAACGAGCTCTATCCCCTGGAGGACGACGTCGCCAAGGAGGCGGTCCCCCTCCACCTCTGCGACTGCGGCGAGGCGGAGTGGTGGGCGCGCTTCGAAGCCGAGCGCACCCGCGACGTCGGCGCTTCCCATGGCGGCGGCTGGTCGAGTTTGTCTCGGATAGCGCTACAAACTCGACCAGGCGATCGCGAGCGCGTCGTCCTCGCCGCCGACGCCTCGGCCACGGTGAGGATCGCCGAGCTGGTCTCCAGCGGTGCCGGGGTGCTGGCGGTCTGCGCCGACGCTTCGCGGCGAGCGGCGCTGGCGAGCGGCGCCACCGGCCTCGCCCGCTTCAACGGCGGCGCCGCCCGGGTCGCCTGCCACCGTTGCGGCGGTGGGGCGGTCCTGGCCCTCGCCGCTCGGGCCGGAGGCGGCCTGGCCCTGACCGACTACGAGGCGCTCGGCCACGCCGCCGGCCTGGCCGGGGAGTTCGAGCACGTCGTGCTGATCGACCCGCCCCGCGGCGCCGGCGACGAGGGCCGGGTCGCGCGGTTGCCCGCCGGTTCCGGCGCCGGCTTCCTGCACCCGCTCTGGAGCGCCGCCGAGGTCGAGTTCTCGGGCTTGGCCCTCGACGAGCAGCTTGCCTCCCGAGCGGTCGTCGCCGCTATGTACCGCGCCCTGAGGGAGGCCGGCGAGGCAAGCGGCGCGGGGCTGCGCGAGACCCTCTCCGGCCCCGGCTCCCATCCCCTCGGTCCCGAGGCCGCCGGGCGCTGCTTCCGTGTGCTCGCCGAGCTGGGATTGGTCGCGGGCGAGCCCAACGGCGGCGCGGGCGTCGTCGGGGTCGTATCCTCAGAAGGGACGGATCTGGAGCGCTCGCCCGCGTTCCGCGCCTACAGATCAGATCACTCGGAGGCACAGACATACCTAGAAAGACCCAAGCAGCCGTAGAGCACTCAGAGCTCCTCGCCGACCTCTTCGCCGTGGTCGAGGAGTTCGACGCACCGCTGGGCGAAAACGGCAACGGCAACGGCGCCGGGGGGACGGCGGTAGCGGTGGCGAGCATCGACCGGGCCGCGCTCGAGCGCGCCTTCGACTTCGCCTGCGAGCGCCACGCCGACCAGATGCGCTATTCGGGCGATGAGTTCATCACCCACCCGGTCGGGGTCGCCCAGGTCTGCGCCGGGATGCGGCTCGACACCGAGACGCTCTGCGCGGCGTTGCTGCACGACACGGTCGAGGACACCAGCGCCAGCCTCGACGACGTCCGCGACGAATTCGGCGAGGAGATCGCCCAGTTGGTCGACGGCGTCACCAAGCTGACCGGGATGTCGTTCGAGAGCCGCGACGAGCGCCAGGCCGAGAACTACCGGAAGATGATGGTGGCGATGGCCACCGACGTCAGGGTGATCCTGATCAAGCTGGCCGACCGGCTCCACAACATGCGCACGCTCGGCGCCCTGCCGAAGCAGAAGCAGATGTCGAAGTCGCACGAGACGCTGGAGATCTACGCCCCGCTCGCGCACCGCCTCGGCATCCACGCGATCAAGTGGGAGCTGGAGGACCTCGCCTTCGCCACCCTGCACCCGCGCAAGTACGCCGAAATCAAGCAGCTGGTCGCCCAGCAGCGCGACGAGCGCGAGAGCTACGTCACCGACGCCGGCCAGTTCCTCTCCGAGGAGCTGGAGCAGGTCGGGATCGAGGCCCAGATCTCCGGTCGGGCCAAGCACTTCTACTCGATCTACACGAAGATGGCGAAGAAGGGCCGCGAGTTCAACGAGATCTTCGACCTCACGGCGATGCGGGTGATCGTCGGCTCGGTCAAAGACTGCTACGGCGCGATCGGCGTCATCCACTCGCTCTGGAAGCCGCTGCCGGGGCGCTTCAAGGACTTCGTCGCGATGCCCAAGGCAAACATGTACCAGGCCCTGCACACGACCGTGATCGGCCCCGAGGGCAAGCCCCTGGAGATCCAGATCCGAACCGAAGAGATGCACAAGCTGGCCGAGTACGGGATCGCCGCCCACGTCGCCTACAAAGAGGGCGGCGGCACCGACCCGCGGCGGGAGAAGATGACCTGGCTGCGGCAGCTGGTCGAGGCCGAGGGCGAACAGGACCCGGCCGAGTTCCTCGAGTCGCTCAAGGTCGACCTCTTCGAGGACGAGGTCTTCGTCTTCACGCCCAAGGGGGAAGTCAAGAACCTCTCGGCCGGCTCGACCCCGCTCGACTTCGCCTACGCCATCCACACCGACGTCGGCCACCGCACCGTCGGCGCCAAGGTCAACGGCAACATCGTGCCGCTGCATTACCAGCTGAAGTCGGGCGACATCGTCGAGGTGCTGACCGCGAAGCAGAACCGCGGGCCCTCGCGCGACTGGCTGAAACTGGTGCGGACCAGCCGGGCCCGCAACAAGATCCGCGCCTTCTTCAAAGAGGAAGGCCGCGAGGACGCCGAGCGCAAGGGCCGCGAGGGGCTCGACGAAGCGCTGCGCACGCGTGGCATCCCGATGCAGAAGATCGCCGGCTCGGCCCTGCTGGCGGACGTCTTCCGCGAGATGGGCTACCGCAAAGGCACCGACTTCTACATCGCGCTCGGCCAGGGCAAGGTCTCGACCAAGACTGCCGCCAACAAGCTGATGCAGCGACTCAAAGCGGGCGAGGCGGTCGAGGAGCACCCGGCGGCGCCGGTCCGCGGCCGCGACGACCATGCCCGCCGCACCAAGGACGCCTCCAACTACGGGATCGCGGTAAAGGGCGCGGGCAACGTCGCCGTGCGCCTGGCCAAGTGCTGCCGGCCGGTGCCCGGCGACGAGATCGCCGGCTACGTCTCGCTCGGTCGCGGGATCACGATCCACCGCGCCGACTGCAAGAACGTGAAGGCGCTGAAAAAGTCGCCCGAACGCTTCGTCGAGGTCGGCTGGGAAGGCGAAAACGAATCCTCGTACCGGGTCGAGCTGCAGATCGACGCCTACGATCGCACCCGCCTGCTCGAGGATCTCTCACGGACCTTCTCCGAGGCCGGGATCAACATCATCGGCGCCTCTTGTACGACCAACCACCCGATGGTGAAAAACAAGTTCGTGGTCGAGGTTGGGGACACCGAGCAGTTGAAGCAGTGCATCTCGCGGCTGCGGAACGTCGAGAGTGTGTTCGACGCTTATCGCATCACGCCCGCTGCTTGAGAGCCTATCCCGGTAGGGGTTTCGCTTAACTTCTTTCGAGGGTCGCGCTCCCTCCGCTCCGAGGTCGAGCGCCGCCGAAAAAGTACAAGACGCTTCACCCCTACCGGGATAGGCTCTGGAGGAGAGGAGGAGGTGCGAGAGGTGTCGCTGACCGTCGCAGTTACCGGACCCACGGGGGAGATAGGTCTGCCGTTGATGGCGGAGCTTGAGAGGGATCCGGCGATCGGGGCGGTGCGGGGGATGGCGCGGCGGTCGTTCGACCCAAGCGACGAGGGCTGGGAGAAGGTTGCCTACCGGCGCGGGGACATTCTCGATCGGGGTTCGCTGGCGGCGCTGTTCGACGGCGCGGATGTGGCTGTCCACCTCGCCTTCGCGATCTTCGGGGACCGCGAGGAGAGTCGCCGCATCAATCTCGAGGGCAGCCGCAACGTCTTCGAAGCCGCGATCGAGGCGGGGGTGAAGCGGCTGGTCTACGCCTCCTCGGTCGCCGCCTACGGCTTCCACTCCGAGAACCCGCAGCCGCTGACCGAGGAGGTGCCGGCGCGTGGCAGTCAGAGCTTCTACTACTCGGCCCAGAAGGCCGAGCTGGAGGCGACCCTGGACGGGCTCCTCGCCGGCAGCGAGGTCGATGCCTACGTGTTCCGGCCCTGCATCGTCGCCGGCCCGCGGGCGACGATGCTGATCGAGAAGGTGGTCGGCGGCGCTCGTCTCGGCGACCCGCTGCCGGCGCTGCGCCAGGGATTGGGGCGGCTGCCGCTGACCCGTCCCGTGCTGCCCGACGTCGGCGCCCCGATCCAGCTCGTTCACCACGACGACGTCGCCCGGGCGCTGGCGGCGGCGATCGCGGGCAGGGGCGAGCCGGGCGCCTACAACCTTGCCGGGGAGGGGGAGATCGGCCTCGGCGACATCGCCCGCGCGCTCGGCTGGCGCACGGTCCCGGTGCCGGGACCCGCGGTCGGCCTCGGCGCCGCCCTCGCCGGCCGGCTGGCATTTCTCTCGCCGCAGCTGGAGTGGGCGGCGGCGTTGCGGGTGCCGGTGTTGATGGACAGCGCCAAGGCGCGACACGAGCTCGGCTGGGAACCCGTCTTCGACGCCTGGGAGACTCTGATTCAGACGGCGGTGTCCGCGCGCGAAGCGGGATTGCTCAGTTAGGTGCCATACTCAATAATGCTTGTGGACTCGTACGAATAGGCAGGTAGTACGAATTTCACCCGTTAGGGCACTAATGCTTTGGGTAGGAGGATGTCGATGAAAGCGAAGATGCCGACGCCAACCACCACGACCAGGCCCAGCCGCGACCGCGGCCGCCCCCGACGCGCCGTCCCGGTCGGACTCAGCCGCCTGGCATTCGAGGCACTTGCCGGAGATGACGGCGCCGGCGCCGCACCTGGGAGGCTTCAGAGTGCCGTCCGCTGCTATCTGGGCGACAGGGGCGCCAATCAGGCGGCATGGCCTTACCCGGCCTTTTTGCGCGGCAGCAGGCCGCAGGTGGATGTCGAGCTCGAGCTCGACGTCAAAGACGACCTCTGGCACTCGTTCGAGGCCGAGGCGAGCCGGCAGGACGTCTCGCCCCAGCAATTGCTGGAGCACGCCGCCTTCTACTTCGCCGCCGAGCTGGACGCCGGGCGCATCACCCAGCGCATCCTTGACGACCTCGAGGCGACAGAAGGCTAAGAGGGTCTGGTCTCTTAAGCGGCGGAGTGCGCCGCGACGACCGGCGCCGCGTCGAGCTCGATCAGGCTCGCGCGCAGCGAGCGGCGGCCGCGGTGATGAAGTCCGTGGACCGAGCTCTCGGTCTTGTCGAGGGTGCCGGCGATCTCCACCGGCGAAAGGCCGACGATGTGGCGCAGGACGAGAACCTCGCGCTGATCCTCGGGCAGGTCTTCCAGCGCCTGGCGCAGGGCGCGGCCGCGGTCGAGGCCGGTCTGGGCCCTGCCGGTGTCGGCGAGCCTGACCTCCTCGGTCGGGATCGCCCGTTTCGCCCGCAGGTGATCGAGGGCGGCGTTGCGGGCGACGCGCAGGATCCAGGCGTCGAAGGGAACCTCGCGCTGCTCGTACTTCTTGATCGCTTTCATCAGCTTGGCGAAGACGTTCTGGGTGATGTCTTCGGCCTCGTGGTGGTCGCGGATGAAGCCGGTTACGTAACGGAGGACGTCGTCCGCGTAGCGGACGTACAGATAGTGCAACCCCTCGGTATCGCCCGCCTTGGCCCGCGCCACGGCGTCCCGAGTCAGTTTGCTTGCGGCCCCGGGAGCTGCTGCTGCGCTGTCGGGTTTGCTGCTCATCCGTAAATCCCCCGCATGCTCACCGCATGCATCCACAACTGGTTTCCAAGTTTGTCTGCGTTCGTCATGAGACTCGGTCGAAACTCCATCCGGGTAAAAGCTTGGGAAAAACTTGGATAAGAAATCCGTCCCAAAATGGGGGTTTACGACTTGATGCTCGGCAACTTCTAAGAGAGGCTGCGGCGCAGAGGATTAAGGACGATCGGCCTAGTTGTCAATGCCCAATATTTGTCCAAATTTCATTCTCAGGCTTAAGGCCCTGCAATTGCACAACTAATTCGGGGGGATTCGCACAGGTATTGGGGAGGCTGAAGTAAGGAGGAAATCGGCGGGGGCAGTGAAAACCTTGGCCACCCCCTGGGAGTTCATAGGGAGAAGACGATGAGAATCGCACTTGGAAAATTTGCCTGCTCGGGGATCGAAGCCCATCTCGGCGACGATATCCCGGCCGGCGTCCGCACTGCCCTCTTCCATTACGCCCGCAAGTTGAAGGCCGGGCGGCGCCCGGTCGCCCCACCGCGCTTCCTCGACGACCAAGAGGCGCCGGAGGCGGAGGTCGCGTTCGAGCTGGCGGTCGACCCAGAGACCGAGGCGGTGCTCGAGAGGGAGGCGCTGAGGCAGCGCACGACGATGACCCAGCTCGCCTCGCACATGGTTCTGGTCTACCTGGCCGAGCTCGAGTTTTTAGGCGTATCTCCGCGCGCCGGTGTCAGCGCAGGCGCGGCTCCCCAGCCGTAGGGCCGGGGAGCTGTCTGAATCTTCGAGGCGCCGCCGTCAGGCGTCGCCGGGGCCCGCGGCGAGGGTCTGCCGGCCGGCGGCCAGGACCTCGTCGACGGGGGGCACGGCAACCGGTTCGCCCTGGTTCGCGAGCGAGTGCTCGAGGGCCTCGAGGCCGAGCACGATCTCCAGGCCCAGGCGGGAGCTGGAGACGGGCGTGCTGCCCGTGTGGATCGCTGTGGCGAAGTCCTGGAGCTCCTGGCTGAGCGGCTCCAGCGCCTGGATCCGCGGTGCGACCATGTCGCCGCTGCGGTAAGTGAGGCGGTACTCGCCGAAGTTGGCGGGCGGCTCGGAGAAGTCGAGCCCGCGGTCGTAGATCCGCACCGAGTCGTCGGCCGAGGTGTCCTCGTACTGGACCATGCGGCGGCTGCCGACCACGACCATCTGCCGCACCTTGCGCGGCGCCAGCCAGGAGAGCTGGACGTTGGCCTGGGTGCCGCCCTCGAAGCGCAGGGTGAGGAAGGCGGTCTCGTGGACGCCCTCCTGGAAGACACTGCGCCCGGTGGCCGAGACCTCGACCAGCGGCTTGCCGAGCCAGTGCAACAGGACCGAGAGGTCGTGCGGCGCCAGGTCGAGGATGACCCCGTCCTGCTGGTAGAGGCCGAGGTTCATCCGCGAGGAGGTGACGAAGTAGATCTCGCCCAGCTCGTCGGTCTGGATCAGCTCGCGGACCTTGTTCACCGAGGGGCTGTAGACGAAGGTGTGGCCGGGCATCATCACCAGGCCGAGCTCGTCGGCCAGCGCCACCAGTTTCGCCGCCTCCTCGGAGGTCCGGGCCAGGGGCTTCTCGACCAGGACGTGCTTGCCGGCTTCGAGGGCGCGGCGCACGAGGTTGTAGTGGGTGTGGGGCGGGGTCGCGATCGCCACCGCTTCGATCCGCGGATCGGCGAGGGCGGCGTCGTAGTCGCTCTCGACCCAGACGCCGGGATGGCGGCGGCGGAAGTCTTCGGCCCGGCCTTCGTCCTTCTCGCAGAGGCCCATGAGGCGGAACTCCGGCCGCTCGACGACGTTGCGGACGATGTTCGGGCCCCAGTAGCCGTATCCGACGACCATGGTGCCTATTTGTCCTGATGGGTTCACTCGGCTCCCTTTCTAGTGAGGACGATCCACGGGGTCTTGATCAAAATTGAGAGGTCGAGGCCCAGCGAGCGCCGTTCGGCGTACTCGATGTCGAGCCGGACCATTTCCTCGTAAGTGCGTTCGCTGCGGCCGCTGACCTGCCAGTAGCCGGTCAGGCCGGGCTTGACGTTGAAGCGCTCCAGGTACCAGGCCGGGTACTCGGCGACCTCGTAGGGGATCGCCGGGCGCGGGCCGACCAGGGTCATGTGACCGAGCAGGACGTTGAAGAGCTGGGGCAGCTCGTCGAGGCTCCACTTGCGGATCCAGCGGCCGACCGGGGTGATGCGGTTGTCGACCGCAAGCTTGTAGAGGTCCTTGCGGCCACCGTCGGGGGCCCGCTCGCCCTCATCGCTGCCCTTGATCAGGGCGGTTACGTATTCCTGATGGCCACGCGGATCGGCGTCGAGCCGCATGCTGCGGAACTTGAAGAGGGTGAACTCGCGCTCGTGGAAGCCGACCCGGCGCTGGCGGAACATCGCCGGTCCGCGGCTGTCGAGGCGGACGGCAATGGCGACCGCGAGGAGCGCCGGCGAGAGCAGCACGATCGTCGCGCCGGCGACGACGAGGTCGAAACAGCGCCGCAGGACCGAGCTCCAGCGCGATTCGCCGTCGACCCGGGTTACTGCCTGGCTGCTGCGGCTGAGTCCATGTGCCTCCATCCACTGAAGACAACGACCGGGTACCGGGAACACTTGCGCCGCCGCAGCCGGGCGGAGGCTGAAAAAGGTCGGGTCGTCATAAGAGCGGCAAAAATTTCATCACCGCGCAAAGAGATGGCCGGTTCGTGCGTTGATTACACATGCCAGCTCGAATCGTCTCCATCATCGGCTCCCGGCCTGAGATCGTGCAGGCGGCGCCGCTCTCGCTCGCCTACTCCAGCTGCGTCGAGGAGATCCTCGTCCACACCGGGCAGCACTACGACCCCGGGATGTCGGACCTGCAGATCGCCGACCTGCGCCTGCCGCTCCCCGAGTTCAACCTCGGTGTCGGCTCGCTGCCGCTCGAGAAGGGCGTCGAGGTCGCCGAAGAGCGAATCGCCCGGGTGATCGAGAACACCAACCCGGACGCGGTCCTGGTCCGCGGCGACACCAGCGCCACGATCGCCGGCGCCCGCGCCGCCGTCGCCGCCGGGGTGCCGCTGCTGCATGTCGAGGCCGGCCTGCGCAGCTACCGGCAGGACATGCCGGAGGAGCACAACCGGATCGAGACCGACGGCCTCTCCGACCTTCTCTTCGCCCCGTGCGAGCACGCCCGCGACACCCTCCTCGAGGAGGGTGTGCAGGGCGTGGTCCACGTCACCGGCGACGTCCTCGCCGATGTCCTCCTCGCCACCCAGGCGCGCCTGCCCGAGGGCGGGGAGGAGGGCGAGTACGTCCTCGCCACCGCTCACCGCAACTACAACACCGACTCGCCGGAGCGGCTCGGCGCCGTCCTCGACTGCCTGCGCGCGGCCCAGCGGCGGGTGATCTTCCCGATGCACCCGCGGACCCGCAAGAGCGTCGAGGCCTGGAACCTGGAGCTGCCCGCCAACGTCGAGGTCCGCGACCCGCTCACCTACACCGAGATGCTGGTGCTCGAGCGCGGCGCCGCCGCGATCGCCACCGACTCCGGCGGGGTTCAGCGCGAGGCTTATCTGTGGGGGGTGCCGTGCATCACGATGCGCGAGGAGACCGAGTGGATCGAGACGGTCTCGACCGGCTGGAACACGCTGGTCGGAGTCGACGCCGAGAAGTTCGGCGAGGCCCTCGCGAAGCCGCTGCCGAGCGAGCGCCCGCCGATCTTCGGCGACGGCCACGCGGCGGAGCGGATCGCCGAGCTGACCGTCGCCCACCTCGACCGCGTGCTGGAGAAGACCGGTGTCTGAGCAACTGCGCATCGGCGTCGTCGGCTGCGGCCGCATGGGCGGCTTCCACATCCGCAACTACACCCAGCTCGACTGCGCCCAGCTGGTCGCCGTCGCCGACCCCAGCGAGGAGTCGCGGCGTCGCGCTCTCGGCGACAGTCGCGTCGCCGAGTACGACAGCTGGCGCGAGATGATCGAGTTCGGCGCCGACGAGCTCGACGCGGTCTCGATCGCCTGCCCTTCCGAGTTCCACGCCGAGGTCGCCCTCGAGGCGCTCGCGGCCGGCCTGCACGTGCTGGTCGAGAAGCCGATCGCGACGACCCTGCCGGACGCGCTGCGGATGCGCGGCGCCGCCCTCGAGGCCGACCGCAAGCTGATGGTCGGCCACGTCGAGCGCTTCAACCCGGCGGTGGAGAAACTGCGCGAGCTGGTCGCCGACGGCCGCCTCGGCACCGTCTATCGGGCTCACACGACCCGGGTCGGGCCGCTGCCGACGCGGATTCAGGACACCGGCGTCGCGATCGACCTCGCCACCCACGACCTCGACGTCATGCAGCACGTGCTCGACAGCTCGATCCACGAGATCTACGCCGACGGCGGCCGCTTCCTGCACGACTCCCAGGAGGACCTGCTGACCTGCCTCGCCCGCTTCGGCGAGGAGGGCGAGGCGCCGACGCTGGGCCTGCTCGACGTCAACTGGCTGACCCCGGAGAAGAAGCGAGAGATTGCCCTGATCGGCGAGAACGGGCTGCTGCGGGCGAGCTACATCACCCAGGACGTCTGGTTCGTCGAGTCGACCACCGCCCCCCTGCAGTGGGACGGCCTCTCGATGCTGCGCGGCGACGGCGAGGGGGCGGCGGTGCGCTTCTCGCTCGCCAAGGCCGAGCCGCTGCGGGCCGAGCTCGAAGCTTTCTGCCGCTGTGTGCTCGACGACACGCCGGAGCCGGTCAGTGCCCACGACGGCGTCAAGGCCTTGGCCGCGGCGCTCGCCGTGCGCGAGTCCGCCGCCGTCCGCCGCCCGGTCGAGTTGCTCGATATCCCCACTCCCCGAACTCTGGAGGTCGTCGCGTGATCCGCTTCGTCATCCCGGCCTACAACGAGGCCGAGAACATCCCCCGGCTGCTCTCCGACCTGGCGCCGGTCGCCCGTGAACTCGGCGCCCGCGTGATCATCGTCGACGACGGCTCCACCGACGGCACCGGCGACGTGATTCGCGAACACGCCCAGGACATGCACCTGGCGGTCGTCACCCACACCGTCAACCGCGGTCTGGGCACGGCCATCAACACCGGTATCCGCTCGGCCCTGAAGGAGTCCTCCGACGACGACGCGATCGTCACCCTCGAGGCCGACACCACCTCCGATCTCTCCGACCTGCCGCGCATGCTCGAGCTCTTCGACCAGGGTACCGACGTCGTCCTCGCCTCGGTCTACGCCCCCGGCGGCGAGATCATCGGTGTCGCCGGCTGGCGCCTGGCGGCCAGCAAAGCCGTCTCCAACACCTTCCGCTACATCGGCGGGCTGCGCGAAATGCACACGCTCTCCTCGCTCTACCGCATCTACCGCGCCGGCACGCTGCGCAAAGCGGCCGACACCTACGGCTACCTGCTGGTGCGCGAGCCCGGCTTCGCCGCCAACGTCGAGTTGCTGCTGAAGCTCTACAACGCCGGCGCCACCGTCGCCGAGGTGCCGACGACGAACGACTGGCGGACCCGCAAAGGCGAGTCGAAGATGCAGCTGAAACCGACCGTGCTCGCCTACTTTCGGGTGATGGCGGCCCAGGTCGTCGGCCGCATCCAGCCGCCGCCGGTCTCGCCGCTGGCCGAGGCGACGGCGCCGCTGGCGCTGCCCGAGCCCGCTGCGGCGACCGCGACCGAACCGCCCGCGGCGAACGGCCGCGAGCCCGTAACGCAGACCTGATGAACCCGCAGCCGCCCCGGATCGGCGTCGTCGGCGGCGGCGTCCTCGGCACCTCGCTCGCCCTGCGCCTGGCCCAGGCCGGCGCCAAGGTGACGGTGATCGAGCGCGGTCCCAGCCTCGGCGGCCTCGCCGGTGCCTTCGACTTCAACGGCCATGAGGTCGACCGCTTCTACCACGTGGTCACCCCGGCCGACCAGCGGATGATCGAGATGGCCGAGGAGGTCGGGCTCGGCGACCAACTGCGCTTCAACCCGGTCGGCGCCGGCTTCTTCGCCGACGACGAGATGCACGACTTCAACGGGGTCGGCGACCTGCTGCGGTTCTCGCCGCTGAGCCCGCCTGCGCGCCTGCGGCTCGGCCTCTTCGTCGCCCAGTGTCAGCTGCGCTCTTCTTACTCCAAGCTCGACAAGATCCCGCTCGAGGACTGGCTGCGGAAAATCTGTGGCAACGAGGTCTGGGAGCGGATCTGGAAACCGCTGCTCGACTCGCGCTTCGACGGCGACCCCTCGGGGCTGCCGGCGACCTACCTCTGGGCCCGCACCCGGCGCATGTCCGGCGCCCGCAACAGCAAGGGCAGCGGCGGCGAGGAGATGGGCCATATCGTCGGCGGCCACCAGCGCCTGATCGACGCGATGGTGGCGCGGGCCGAAGAGCTGGGGGTGGAGACGCTCACCAACGCGCCGGTCAGCGGCCTGGCGATGGCCGACGACGGCGCGATCACCGGCGTCGAGCTCGGCGACCGCACCCTTGACTTCGACCTGACGATCCCGACCCTGCAGCCGCCGGCCCTGCGCTTCCTGCTGCCGGAGCGCCACCAGGGCCTGTTGGAGCCCTATCCGGAGCGCTGGCTCGGCTGCGTCTGCCCGATCATCAAGGTGAAGCGCTCGCTGCTGCCCTACTACGCGATCAACATCGTCGAGAAGACCCCGATCACCAGCGCGATCGAGACCACGCAGGTGCTCGGCACCGATCACACCGACGGCCTCCACCTCGTCTACCTGCCCAAATACTGCGCCCCGGACGCGGCCGAGCAGAGCGAGGACGACGAGTCCGTCTACCGTCGCTTCACCGACTTCCTCGCCCGCCTCTCGCCCGGCTTCAGCCGTGACGAGGTGGTCGACTGGACCGTGCAGCGGGCGAAGCTGGTCGAGCCGGTGCACAGGCTCGGGCCCGATCACGACGTCCGCGTCGCCCCGGTCTGGCCCGGGGTCGAGGGGCTGGCGCTGGCCTCCAACGCCCAGATCTACCCCTACCTGCTCAACGGCGACTCGGTGATGGGCTTCGCCGAAGGCGTCGCCGCTGAAGTCGCCGGGCGGCTGGCGCTGGACGTTAAGGCCACCGATGAAAGTGCGAGAAAGGGACTAGTCGGCACGTTGCATCACTGAGGACGCAGGAAAACCGGATCTCGGTCTCGTCCTCTGAGATGCCATGTACCAGGTAGAAGCCTCCAAAGCCCTCTTGAAGCCGAGCCTCTGGGCTCGGCATTCCGCACGCCTCAGCGTGCCGCGCAACGTGGTCATGCTGGGGCTGGTCAGCCTCCTGACCGACGTCTCCTCGGAGATGGTCGCGACCATCCTGCCGCTGTACCTGGTCTTTACGCTCGGCGCCAGCCCGCTCGTCTTCGGCGCGATCGACGGCACCTACCGCGGCGCGGCGGCTGTGGTCCAGGTCGCCAGCGGCTTCGTCTCCGATCGCTGGCGCCGTCCCAAGGAGGTCGCCGGCCTCGGCTACGGAATTTCCGCGGTGGGCAAGGTGGCGCTCGTGGCTGCCGGGAACACGATCGGCGGCATCGGCGCGATCGTCGCCTTCGACCGGGTCGGCAAGGGGATCCGTACGGCGCCTCGCGACGCACTGATCTCCCTCTCCAGCGCCAAGGAGAATCTGGCGACCTCGTTCGGCGTGCACCGGGCGATGGACAGCGCCGGGGCGATGCTCGGCCCGCTGGTCGCCTTCGGCATCCTCTTAATCGCCCCCGCCCGCTTCGACGCGGTCTTCGTCGTCAGCACGATGTTCGCCGTGCTCGGGCTCGCGGTCCTCGTCCTCACCGTGCAGGGCCGGCCGCGCCGGGCCCCGCGCCGGGACGCTCCCGCGCCCTCGTTTCGGGCCGCTGCCGGCCTCGTGCGGGACCCGCGCTTCGGCCTCTTGCTGCTCGCCGCGGTCGGCCTCTCGATCGCCAGCGTCTCCGACGCGATGATCTATGTCGGCCTGCAGCGCAAGATCGACTTCGAGCCCGCGTTCTTCCCGCTGCTCTACGTGATCACGGCCGTGGCCTTCATGGGCCTGGCGATCCCCTTCGGTCAGCTCGCCGACCGGGTCGGCAAGGTGCCGGTGCTGCTCGCGGGCTACGCCATGCTCTTCGTCGTCTACGGCGTCCTGCTGATGGGCTCGTTCGGCTACGGGATGCTGATCCTCTGCCTGCTCGCCCTCGGCGCCTACTTCGCCGCCACCGAAGGGGTGATGACCGCTCTGGCCGGCGCCGTGCTGCCGGAGAAGCTGCAGGCGAGCGGGATCGGGATACTGATCACCGTGGTCAGCATCGGTCAGTTCCTCTCCTCCCTCGCCTTCGGTGCCCTCTGGTTCACGATCGGCTTGCAGAGCGCCGTCCTGATCTTCGCCGCCGCCCTGGTGCTGGCGATCGCGGTGGCGGCACCGCTGCTGTGGCGGGCCCAGCGCTCACCCCTGCATGGATAGCCGCAGCAAGAAGATCCTCGCGGTGCTGGTCGTGCTTTGCGTCGTCGCCGGCGGCGCCTATGTGGCGGTCGCCGCCCTCGGGCCGTCCCAGACCACCACCGACGCCCGGCCGGAGGCCAGTGAGGTGCTCGCCGATACCGACCTGATGGTGCGCGCCGTCGACCCGAGCAACCCTCGCCTCAACGGCCGGGTCTACGAAGTCGACGACGGCAAGGTCAGGCGGCGCTCGGCCGACCTCGCCTGCGAGCGGGTCTACTACGCCGGGGGGCGTGGCCTCTGCCTCGGGGTCGCCGCTTCGGGCGTCGACTACGAAGCCACCATCTTCGACTCGAAGCTGCAGCCGGTCGACAAGATCGCCCTGACCGGGTTGCCATCGCGGGCGCGGGTCTCCGCCGATGGGCGCTACGGGGCGATGACGGTCTTCGTCAGTGGCGACGCCTACCTCGAATCGCCGACCGCCTTCTCGACCCGGACGACGATCGTCGACATGAGCGACGGCGCTCAGATCGGCCAGCTCGAGCAGTTCGCCGTGACCAAGGACGGCAAGCCCTTCGACGCGGTCGACTTCAACTTCTGGGGCGTCACCTTCGCCAAGGACCCGAACCGCTTCTACGCGACGCTGGGGACCGGGGGGGAGCACTACCTGGTCGAAGGCAACGTCCGCGCGAAGACGATGCGAGTCCTGCGCGACGGCGTCGAGTGCCCCTCGCTCTCTCCGGACAACAAGCAGATCGCCTTCAAGAGTCGGATCGGCCACGAGAACCGCTGGCATCTGCGCGTCCTCGACCTCGACACCCTGGAAGACCACAGCGTCGCCGAGTCGCGCTCGATCGACGACCAGGTGGAGTGGCTCGACGACGACACGCTCGCCTACTCCGACGAAACCAACGTCTACACGGTCCCGGCCGACGGCAGCGGGGAAGCGCGGCTGCTGGTCAAGGATGCGACGTCCCCGGTCTCGCTGAGGAACTGAGATGACCTTTTCCAGGCGAGCCCTGATCCCGGTTGTGCTGAGCGCCACCCTGCTGGTGGTTTTCGTGCTTTGGCTGACGTCGAACGCTGACGGTGGCGCCCGTGGGGCGTCGGCGGCGATCGACTTCAAGCGGGGGTCGGCCGGCGAGGGGTGCGCGCTGGTGAGGAAAACGCTCCCCGCCCTGCAGGCCGCGGTCGAAGTCGCTCCGCCCGGCGCTGTCATATGTCTCGCGGACGGGTCCTACGGGAAGCTGGAGATCCATGGCGCCACGGCTGGGGCGCCGCCGGTGATCGTACGTGCTGAGCACGCCGGGAAGGCAACTCTCGACGGCGCCGACTTGGATAGGTCGAAGCTGACCCTGGCGCGCTTCGCGGTGAGTGAAGAAATCGAGGTTGAGCCTGGGACCATCGGGGTCACCGTCGAACACAATCGGATCAGCGGCGGGTACCTCGGGGTCGATGCGGGACCGACGACGACCACCACCGTCAACGACGTCTCGATCGTCGGCAACAAGTTCGTCGGCCCGTTCGGGGAGGACGCGATTCGCCTCAATCGATACCACGACGCCAACGGGGACGGAGTCGGTGCGTTGGTCGCCGGAAACGAGTTCACCAACATCAGGGAGGACGGCAACCACAGCGACTGCTTGCAGACGGTGTGGGTCGGAGACCATCTGGTGTACAGGGGGAACTACCTGCACGACAACCGCTGCCAGGGATTCTTCGTCAAGGATCAGGAACGCGCGATCAAGGGGATCGTCGTCGAAGACAACCTCTTCCTCCGTAACGACGCACCCTGTGCCCCGCAAGCGTCGGGTTGCGGACCGCCGAGTGACTTTCAGGTCTTCGGTCCATACACGGGTTTCGTGATGCGTCGCAACACGATCTGGGGTAACGGTGCCGTGGCGGCATTCCAGGAAGGCGCGGGACCGAGATCGCGAATCGAAGCGAACGTCGTCTACAAGTTTTGGACCTCCACCGATCTGACCTCTGTGGCGTACCGCGACAACACCCGTTGTCAGCGAGAGTCATCGGGGGGGTCCTGGCCGGCGGCCCACCCTGGGGAGGTGGTCGACTGCTCTCCCCATTTCGTGGCGCCGCGCCAGGACGACTTCCGGCTTCGGGGCAGCGCACGTGGCGTCTCGTGGGCCCCGGCCGATCGCCACTTTGGGCCCTGACGCGCTCTGAAAGAGACTAGATTCGGCCGGTGTTTCGCTCCAGTTTCCGGCTTTTTGCGCCTTTTACGCCGTCATCGTCCGTAGGATTCGGCGCTGGAAGCAAGGGAGCGGTAGGGCATTTCAGAAGCACCGCGATTTGCAAGCGATGTTTCAGGGTGCTTGGTGGGGGTATCGAACATACGTCTACCGCTTGAGCATCTCGGATTTTCAACCGATGGGTTCAGCACCGATCAGACAGTTCCAGTCCGAAGGAGCAGGGAGGAGAACCATGCGCTCGTCAACGGTACGTCACATACCCCGCGATGTAATCGGCTTGACTGTCGCGCTATCGGTCGTGCTTCTCGTGGCTGGTCTCTCCACTGCCCGGTCTAACCAAGTGCCCACTCGTAATGTTGCGTTGTGCGCCGACCAGGCAATGGTCAGCCTTCGCGGTTTCGTTCCTCATTTCGCAAGTTGCCAGCCGCAGGCGCGAGTTCGCCGCTCGCGCGTCGTCCATCGTCGGCACCACCCCCAGCGGACGGGTGTGACCTCTCCCGCTGCCCCCGTGACCGGGGGGACGAACTCATCCGGTCAGTCGACCACTCCGCCTCCACTCGCGGGCGCCGCCGACACCACTCCGCCCCAGACTCAGATCAGCGCCGGCCCGGCGGCAACCACCACCGCCACCACCGCGACCTTCACCTTCAAATCCAGCGAGACCCGCTCCACCTTCGCCTGCAAGCTCGACAGCGGCAGCTGGGTGTCATGCGGCGGCTCGTCGAAAACCTATTCCTCGCTGAGCCCGGGAGCCCATCAATTCTCGGTGCGGGCCACCGACGCCGCCGGCAACACCGACGCGACTCCGGCGACGCGAAGCTGGACGATCACGTCCACGACTCCGCCGGCGGGCGACACCACTCCGCCTCAGACCCAGATCAGCGCCGGCCCGGCGGCAACCACCACCGCCACCACCGCGACCCTCACCTTCAGCTCCAGCGAGTCGGGCTCCACCTTCGCCTGCAAGCTCGACGACGGAAGTTGGAGTTCTTGCCCATCGCCCAAGTCCTATTCCTCACTTGCGGTGGGAGCTCACCAATTCTCGGTGCGGGCCACCGACGCCGCCGGCAACACCGACGCGACTCCGGCGACGCGAAGCTGGACGATCACGTCCACGACTCCGCCGGCGGGCGACACCACTCCGCCTCAGACGCAGATCAGCGCCAGCCCGCCCGCCAGCACTACCGCCACCACCGCGACCTTCACCTTCAAGTCCAGCGAGACCGGCTCCACCTTCACCTGCAAACTCGACGATGGCACCTGGGTTCCTTGCAGCGGCTCGTCGGAAACCTACTCCTCGCTGAGCGAAGGAGCCCATGAATTTGCCGTGCGCGCCGCCGACGCCGCCGGCAACGTGGACACGACTCCGGCGACGGAGAGCTGGACGATCACGTCCATCACTCCGCCCGCTGACACCACTCCGCCCCAGACCCAGATCAGCGCCGGCCCGCCCCCCAGCACCACCGCCACCACCGCGACCTTCACCTTCAGCTCCAGCGAGTCGGGCTCCAGCTTCGCCTGCAAGCTCGACAGCGGCAGTTGGGGCTCATGCGCCTCGCCGAAGCCCTACTCCTCACTTGTGGTGGGAGCTCACCAGTTCTCGGTCCGCGCCACCGACGCCGCCGGCAACGTCGACACGACTCCGGCGACGGAGAGTTGGACGATCACGTCCACGACCGAACCCCCGGCGACGAGCTGCACCTCGACCGTGTCGAGCGTCTCGGCAGCGCAGTCGGCCCTTTCCTCAGCCGCGCCGGGGGCGGTCGTGTGCTTGGCTGATGGGACCTACGGGAACCTGACGCTCAGCGCCTCCAAGGCGGCGCCCGGCGTCACCCTGTCGGCCGCCGATCCGGGCGCGGCGACGATCGGCAGTGTCTCGGTCTCGGGCTCCGGCTACAAGATCTCGCGCTTCGTGATCGACGGCGGGGTGACCATCAGCGCCAACACCGACCGCACCGTCGTCGATCACAACCACATCCTTTCCGGCGGCCATTACGGGGTCTTTGTCTGCACGGCCGAACCGCCGGATCAGTGTGACGACACGGCGATCACCGGCAACCTCTTCGACGGCCCGATGAACGAGGACCAGATCCGCGCCAACGTGTATCACGATGGCAATGGCGACGGAGTCGGTCTGCTGGTCGAAGGCAACGAGTTCAAGGGGAACACCGAGCGTGGGTCCCATAACGACGTCTTCCAGTCGGTCTGGGTCGGCGATCACCTCGTCTTTCGCAAGAATTACCTGCATGACTTCGGCGGCCAGGGCTTCTTCGTCAAGGACCAGGACGAAGCGATCAACGGCTTCATCGCCAGCAACAACCTGATCGTGGATCAAGACCTGCCCTGCGAACCGTCCAGCCTGTGCACCGGCTACCAGCTCTCGCCCTGGCAGGTATACGGACCGATCGCCAACGGTGAGATGAAGAACAATACGGTCGCCTGGGGGTCGGGCGGCGGGACCGCCGTGCTCACCGGCACCTACACGAACATCGATTTCTCGAACAACGTCTTCAACAGGATCTCGGACACGGACGGTGGCGGCAGCATTCCCTCCCTGACCGGGTCCAACAACACCTACTGCGACTCCGGTGGCTGGGGAGTGCCCCCGGGCTCGACGAAGGACTGTGCCCCGGCCTTTCTCAATCCCGCCGCCGGCGATTACCGACTTGCGAACGGCCGTGGAGTCTCCTGGACTCCGGCTGAAATGCACTTCGGCCCCTGAGAACCGCGGGAGCGAGAAGAGTCCAGGCAAGAGCTAGAACATCCGTCTGAGCGAGGCGGCCTGGGTCACCGATTTGCCTCACGGCCCGACGTTACGGGGGTGAGGAAAGAAGAGAATGTTTTCAGCGAGGGTCTGCGCCGACGCGTCCTGCGCTCGCTGTCGATCGGCACTGTCGCTGCGATGGCGGTTCTCGTCCTGAGCGCGGGCTGGGCGTTGGCCCACTCCGGCGCATTGCTCGGCGCATCGAAGAAGATCTCTCCGGCCGCCAGGTCTTCGGAGAAGAGCGGGCCGTCTCGAAGCAGCGGTGCCCGCAAGGCCTCGGCGCTCGGAGGGCGGAGATCGCTCTCGCACCTCCCTCGCGCCCAGAGCAAGCCCGCGCACGCCACCACCACCGCGCCTGAGATCCAGATCCCGGCGGCCGTCCCGCCGGTGCCACCGGTTCCGGCATCGCCGGCAGCCGACACGGTTGCGCCCGAGACCACGATCGACGCCGGCCCGGTTCTCTTGTCCACCGACACCACGGCCGGCTTCGCTTTCAGCGCCGACGAGTCGGGCTCCACCTTCGCCTGCAAGCTCGATAGCGGCAGCTGGAGCTCGTGCGCCTCGCCCGCTACCTATGCCGACCTCGGCCTTGGCAGTCACACTTTCTCGGTCAGGGCCACCGACCCGGCCGGAAATGTCGACCCGACCCCGGCGGCGCGGAACTGGATCGTGTTGCCTTTGGCATCGCCGCCGCCCGACACCGCCGCTCCGGAGACGCAGATCACCTCCGGTCCCGCTTCTGAAACCGCGGCAACCACGGCCGCCTTCACCTTCAGCGCCGACGAGTCGGGCTCCACCTTTGCCTGCAAGCTCGACAGCGGCAGCTGGAGCTCGTGCTTGTCCCCTGTCTCTTACGCCAATCTCACGACCGGCGCCCACACCTTCTCCGTCCGCGCCACCGACCCGGCCGGAAATGTCGACGCGACCCCGGCAACCCAGGGCTGGACGGTGCAGTCACCGCCGGCACCGCCCGACACCACGGATCCCGAGACCCAGATCACTTCCGGCCCGGCCTCGAGTACTACCGAAACCACGGCGAGCTTCACTTTCAGCGCCAGTGAGTCGGGCTCCACCTTCGCCTGCAAGCTCGACAGCGGCAGCTGGAGTTCGTGCCCCTCGCCCAAGTCCTATTCCTCACTTGCGGTGGGAGCCCATCAATTCTCAGTGCGCGCCACCGACGCCGCCGGCAATACCGATGCCTCCCCGGCAACCCAGAGCTGGACTGTGCAGGCACCGGCGCCGCCGCCCGACACCACCGCGCCCGAGACGCAGATAACCGCGGGTCCGGCCTCGAGCACCACGGCGACCACCGCCGGTTTCAGCTTCAGTGCCGACGAGTCGGGCTCCACCTTCGCCTGCAAGCTCGACAGCGCCGCGTGGGCCTCGTGTGGCTCACCCGCTACTTACTCCTCGCTGACGATCGGGACTCATCAGTTCTCCGTCCGCGCCACCGACGCCGCCGGCAACACCGATGCGACTCCGGCGACCCAGAGCTGGACCGTCCAAGCTCCGCCACCGCCGCCGACCGAAGGCGGCTCCTGCGACCAGACCGTCAGCGCGATCTCGGCCGCCCAGAGCGCGCTGACCTCGGCTGCGCCGGGCTCTGTCGTCTGCCTCGCCGACGGGACTTACGGCAGCCTCAGCCTCTCGATGAAACGTCCCGCGCCCGGAGTCACCCTGCGGGCTCAGAACCCGGGCCAGGCGACGCTCGGCAGCGTCACCGCCTCCGGCGGCGGCGTGGCGGTCGAACGCTTCGTCACCGGATCGCTCAACGCCACCGCCTCCGCCGATGGCGTCGCCTTCCGCCACGACTCTGCCACCGGTGGCGTCTATGTGATCGGCACCACCAGCTCCTACGCGAAGAACATCGAGGTGAGCGGGAATGTGATCAGGCCCTCCACCGGCAGCGGCGAGAAGGACGCCTTCATGCTGCAGCGCTTCCAGGGGCTGCGGATCGAAAACAACGAAATCTGGATCGCCGACGAGGACGGCAACCACAACGACGGCCTGCAGACCGTCTGGGGCGGGAAAGGCCTGATCTTCCGGGGGAACTGGATGCGCGGCGGCGCCGGCTCCCAGGGCTTCTTCATCAAGGACGGCGAGGTCACCAACGTGGCCTTCGAAGACAACCTGATCGCCGGCCGTCCCAGCAAGGCCCCCTACGCCGGTGCTCCGTTCCAGGTCTACGACACCGTGCCGAACCCCGCCGACCCGTTCTACACCGGCTACGGGATGGTGATCCGCCATAACACGATCTGGTCCAACCCCAACACCAGCTACCTGCGCGAATGCCAGAACAAGGCGATCCTGGTCGAATACAATGTGATGGACGGCTGGGGCGCGCCCGACGGGACTTCCTGCGTCCTGGGTCAGCTGACCCAGGACTACAACGTGATCACCGGCGGCACGATCGGCAAGCGTGGTGCGCACGACACCTCGACCGCGCCCGGCTTCGTCGACAGCGCCAACCAGGACTGGCAGCTCACGCCTGGCTCAGCGGGCAACTTCAGCGGCGGTCGCGCCGGGATCACCTGGCGCCCCGCGGACCAGACCTACGGGCCCTGAGTCGGGGCGCGGAGCTAGACCCTCCTAGGTCGTGACCGCGCTCGGGTCCGTCCGGCGGACCCTTGCGATCGGCAGGGCCTGCAGCACCCGGTTCACCTGGGCGGGGGCGATCAGCGGCAGGGCGGCGACGTAGAGAGCGGCACCCGCGCAGCCCGAGATCAGCGAGGAGGCGAGGCCGTCCCCGACCGCGCTTCCGATCAGGGCGCCGGCGCCGAAGCAGACCACCGCCGTGCCGAGGAAGCGGATCGCGTCGCGGCCGATCTCACGGGTGAGCAAGCCGGTCGTCTCGCGACCGCTCTTGGCCAGCATCGCGCAGGCGAAGAGGGTCGGTGCGACGAAGGCGGCGCCGACGACTCCATAGGCCCCGAAGAGGACACCGCCGAGGGCCGAGGCGGCGACGTGGACGACAAGTAGCGCGGGCGCCAGCAGGTTGGTGAAGCGCGCCTTGCCGACGGCGAACATGGCCGGCAGCAGGAGGTTCACCAGCAGGGCCGCCACCGTCCAGATCGAGAGCAGCGCCACGAAGCCCTGGAGGACGCGGACATCCTCGGGCCCGAAGCTGGCGGGGAAGAGATCGCCGACGATCGCCGCTCCGGCGGTCACGAAGACGGCCAGCGCCGGCGCGCAGATCAGGATCGAGTAGCGGAAGCCGGGCGGCACGGTTTCGGTCAGGACCGTGCGCATGTCGGTGCGCAGGTTCCGGCTCATGTCGGCGATGCGCGACATGCCGAGCGCGAAGGCGGTGCCGGCGACGAGGTAGCTGGCGAAGAGGTAGGCGTAGGAGAGGACCGTGGCGTCGCCAGGGGCGAAGTCGGTGGTAAAGGCAAGGGTGATCAGGTAGAGGGCATTGAAGGCGAGGTAGATGCAGGTGCGGCCGAGGATCAGGCTCGCCGTGGTCAGCAGGCGCCGCGCGCCCAATTTGCGCCGTGGCTGGGGAGCCGCCGCGGCCTCGGCGCTGCCGCGCAGGCCGAAGAGCATCAGGCTGAAGGTGACGACCGCCATCGCCAGCATGGAATAGCCCAGCGAGAGCTCGCCGGCACTGTTGTAGACGGCGAGGTAGGCGACGAGGCCGGACCCGGCGCCGGCGATGTAGGCGCCGGCGATGGTGTTGAAGCGGTCGCGGACGGCGAGCAGCGTCGCTCCGCCGGCCGCCCAGAGCTGAAGGATCATCGCCAGGCCGAGGATCGGCAGCGCCTCCTGGGTCACGCCGCGGGCGCCGTCGCTGAGTCCCGGTGCCAGGACCAGTGCCAGCGGGTGGGCGAGGGGAATCGTCAGGATCGCGACCGGCACCGCGATCAGCGCCAAGGTGGCGCCGAACTCGCGCGACTGCAGGCCGCGTACCGCGTCGACGAGGAGCGGGGCGGAGGTGACCCGGATGCTCTGGCTGAAGACCCCGAAGACGCTGTAAAGGGCAAAGGCGACGAAGAAGCCGTCGGTGCGGCCGTCGATCCCGAAGGAGTGGAGATAGAGCGCGGCCTGCAGGCCGGAGGCGACGGCCATCGCGAAGGTGGCCGCTGCCATTGCCATGCCCGCCTGGGCGTGCTTGCGCTCGATCGCGCCTTCCTGAGCCATCAACCGATCAACGTTGGATCGGGGCCGGAACTTCCTAGCACCGGTCGCGCCGGCAGAACGCGGCGGATCAGCGAGCTGATGTCGGCCCAGACGGCGGGGAAGCCCGCACGCAGGGTCAGTGCCTGGACCAGCAGGCCGGTGCCCCCGGCGACCACGATCAGCAATGGCGCGGGGAAGTCGAGCTCGCGCAGGAGGGCGGCCAGTGGCAGGCCGACCGCGATGATCGCGGCGCTGCCGACGACGGCCGGCGCCAGGTCGCCGACCAGGCGGCCGATCGGCATCCCGAGGACGCGCCGGAAGAGGATCAGGTAGACGGCAGCCAGCATCGCCACGTGGACGACGACGACGGCGACGGCAACCGTGGCGAGGCCGAGGTCGGCGGTCGCGAAGACGGCGAGGCCGTAGACGAGAAGCACGCAGCAGTTGAAGATCATCAGCGGCCGCGGGCGCCCGGCGGCGAGCATCAGCTGCGGGTAGCCGGTGAGAATTGCCGCGATCATCCCCGCCACGGCGAGGATCTGGGTGGGCTCGACCGCGGCGCGCCAGGCGTCGCCGAAGACCAGCGGCACCAGCTCCGGCGCGGTCACGATCAGGATCGCCAGCAGCGGCACGACGACGGCGCCGTGCACGCGGGTGGCCCGCTCGTGCAGGCGTTTCATCTCGTTGAGATCGCGGGTGCGGGAGTAGAGCGGGAAGGCGAGCCGCATCATCACGCCGCTGAGCTTGTCCTGGTAGAGGACGCCGAGCTGGAAGGCGCGCCAGTAGATGCCGACCTGGGTAGCGCTGAGGCGGGCGGCGAGGACGGCGTAGTCGACGTTGCTGATCGCCACGTAGAGGACGCCGGCGGCGGCGGCCGGGGATCCGAAGCGGCTGATCTCCGCCAGCTCCTGCGACCGCCAGCGCGGCCGCGACGGGGGTGCGGCGACGATCAGCAGCAGCGAGGCGATCGCGGTCGTGATCAGACCCCCGAGGACCAGCGCCTCCGCGCCCATCCCGGCCGCCGCCAAGCCGACCGCCGCGAAGGAGCCGAGTACCAGCGACGCGGTCTCGATCAGGCTGCTGGTGCGGAAGTCGAGGCGGCGCAGCAGGTGGGCGCGGGAGACGGCGCCGATCCCGGCGATCGCGAAGGCGGGGGAGACCAGCTGGATCAGGCCGGCGATCTCATCGCCGAAGATCGGCGCGGCGACGATCGGAGCGAGGAGGAAGGTCGCGAGGCTGAGGGCGAAGCCGCTGACCAGGCTGGTCAAGGTCGCCGCCTCATAGTGACCGTCGGTGATCAGCTTGCGCTGGACGAGGGCGCTGCCGAAGCCCTCGTAGGTGAGGATCACCGCCAGCGGCAGGATGATCATCGCCACCGCGGCGTTGCCGAAAGCGGCGGGGCCGATCAGGCGCGCCAGGGCGATCGCCGCGACCAGTTGCAGGACTTCGCTGGCGACCTTGGCGGCACCGAACCAGCGCACGCCGGAGATCGCCGCCTCGCGCAGCTCGCTTGAATCCAGCTCCCGGTCGGAGGTCGCGTCGTGCCCCATCGATAAGGGAACGAGTGCGACGGCGGGCGGCTTGTGAGGCAATCGAGAAAGCGAGCAAGTTTTCCGGGCGGCGAGGCGTTGTACCTGCGATGGATCGGATGAAAAACGTCGGAAATGGAGCTGATGTTCGATGGAGCTAGTCGGGTTCGTAAAGTCGCTCCTCCGCCACAAGGCCGTCCTCGGTGCGATCCTTGCCGTCGCCGTGCTGGCGGCGTTCCTCACCGCTTTCAGGGTCGGCCCCGGCGGCATCGAGCGGCGCTCCACCGCTGTCGGGGCGGCGACCAGCCAGGTCCTCGTCGACTCGGCGGAATCGACTCTGGTCAAAGGCGCCGCCTCCGATCAGCTGGCGGCGCTCGGCACGCGCGCCAGCGTCTACGCCCAGTACCTGAGCAGCCGCGAAGCGGTCGGCAAGATCGCCCGCGAAATGAAGATCAACCCGCTGCTGATCACCGCCAGCGGACCCTTCAGCGAAGGCACCGGCATTCGCGACTACGGCGAACAGGGCGCGGAATCGCGAGCCTCCGCCCTTACCGAAGAGGGCAAGGCGTATCGCCTCGTCTTCAAAGCCCAGGAAGACGTCCCGATCATCACCGTCTACTCCACCGCACCCACCGTCCAGAGCTCGGTCGAGCTGGCTCGCAGCTCCTACAAGGTCCTCTCCGGCTACATCGACGAACTCAAGGCTCAGGCAGCCAAGGAGGAAAAGGTCAACCCGGAACCGAAGCCCGCGGTGAGCGCGACCGCACCGCTGATCAACGACATCATCGTGCGCCAGCTCGGTCAGCCTGAGGGCGGCCTGGTCGGCGGCTCGGCGGATCTGATGCTGATGATGCTCGCTTTCGTCGGCGTCTTCGGGATCGGCTGTCTCGTCTTCGCCATCGTCTCCGGCTTCATGCGCCACTGGCGACTGGCGGGTGAGATGGAGCGCCTGGAGGTCAAGGCTCATCACCACTGGGACCCGAGTGTCTCCGCCCATGCTCCGGTCGATCCCGGCAGCGAACCGTGGCGACTGCCAGGACCGGAGGAGCCAAGCGATCCGGACCGCGAAGGCGGGCCGGCGATCAGCGGACGGTGACCGCGGGGGATCGCCTGCCGGCGCCGGATCTCCGGTTCCTGCTGGTCAGATACCGGCCTCGGGCCGAGGAGCCGGCCAGGGACGACTGGCCACACACCAAGAGGCCCTTGCCCTGGGCCCTGGCCGGGTTCCTGGTGATGCTCTGGCTGTTGCCCTTCGACAGCATCAGCCTGCCGATCCCGCTGCCGCTCGAAGCCAAGCTCGACCGCCCGATCCTGCTGCTCCTGGTCGCGATCTGGGTGATCTCGCTGACCGGCGCGGCGCGCTCGCCGCGGCTGCGGCTCAGCGTGGTCCACTACGCCTTCGCCGCCTTCATCCTCGTCGCCGTGGTCAGCCTTGTCCAGGGGGCCGACGTGACGGTGCGGCTGGGCGAGTTCGAACTCGGGGTCCGGAAGCTGGCGCTGCTGCTCTCCTACGCCACCCTTTTCGTGATCGTCGCCTCCAGCGTCCGACCGGGCGAGGTGCGCCCATTGATGAAGCTGATCTGCGGTCTCGCGGCGCTGACCGCGGTCGGCGTGCTCTGGGAATACCGCACCGGCTTCAACGTCTTCTACGAACTGG
The DNA here is from genome assembly GCA_963795625.1 of uncultured Solirubrobacterales bacterium. Lineage (GTDB taxonomy): Bacteria > Actinomycetota > Thermoleophilia > Solirubrobacterales > 70-9 > VAYN01. The sequence goes on from CAWCIS010000001.1 coordinate 157,780, forward strand.
CCTCGAAGGCCCTGCCGGTCTCCTTGCCGGCCGAACTCGGCAACATCGACTCGCTGGGACGCAAATCGGTGATCGGGCCGACCATCCACCCGCTGGCGCCGGCGATGATGATGGCCTGCGCGATGCCGTATGCGCTGATCACGATGTACGACAAGCGTGAGCTGCGCGACAAGATTCTCTGGGGGGCGCTGGCGGGCCTGATGTTCGCGGCGGCGCTCTCGACCGGCCGCAAAACCAGCCTGATCGCGCCGCTCGTGGCCGTGATCGTCCTGGTCGCCTTCCGGCCGCAGATGTTCCGGCAGCTGCTCCCCGTGGCGGTGGGGCTGTTCGTGCTCGCCCACATCGCGGCGCCGGGCGCGCTCGGCTCGGTCGGTGACGCCATCTTGCCTCAGAATCTCTTCAACACGGACAGCGCCGAAAACCGGCAGAGCGACTACGCGGCGATCCGGCCCGACGTGATCGACCACCCCTTTCTCGGTCGCGGCTACGAGACCTACGACCAGAAGAAGTACCGCATCCTCGACAACCAGTATCTGACGACGATGATCGGGACCGGGGCACTGGGGGTGATCGCCTATTTCTCGATCTTCCTCTCGATCTTCCTGATTGCCTGCCGGGTGGCGAGGAACCGTGGCGGCGAGAGTGCCTCGATCGCGATCGCGATCGCTGCGACGACCGTGGCGCTGGCGCTCGGCAGTGCCCTTTTCGACCTGCTCGCCTTTCCCCAGATCCCTTACCTGCTCTGCTTCTTCGCCGGCTTCGCGGTCGTCCTCTCCTGGGAGCTGGCGCCGGAACCGGCCGTGGCTCACGCCCGGGGAGCGCTGCTGCCCCCGCCCGCGGCGGGTGTGCCCGGACCGGCGCAGGCGCAGTGACCGCCGTCGCCCCGCGCGACGTCTTCTTCAGCTTCGCCTACGCGAGTTGGGGCACGGCGGTTGCGCGAGGCATGTGCTTCTCCGAAGACCGGATGGTGCAGAGCCTGATGGCGCACCCTGCGGTCCGCCGGCTGCTCGTCGCCGAGACGCCCCGCAGCCTGCCGGTCAAGCTGGTGCGGGATCGCCTCGCGCCGCCGCCCCCGTTTCCGGCGAGCGAGCGCGCCTCCCTGTACTCGCCACTGCGGCTGCGCCGCGCCGACCCGACCGGGATCGGCGCCAACAAACGGGCCTTCGCTCGCTGGGACGCGCGGGCGCGGCGGGCCGCGGCGGGCCGCGGCCTGGAACGGCCGGCGGTGATCACCACCCATCCGCTGATCGCCGGCTTCGCGCCCTTGGAGTGGGCCGATTCGGTCACCTTCTACGCCTACGACGACCTCGCCGAGTCGCCGCCGCTGCAACGCCTCTGGCCCGCTTACGAGGAGGCCTACCGTCGCATCCGCGAGCTGGGGCGGGGGGTGGCCGCGGTGGCACCGGCGATTCTCGACCGGATCCAGCCGAGCGGGCCGAGCGCGGTCGTCGCCAACGGCGTCGACCCGGACGAGTGGGTGGCCCCCGGGCAGGCGCCGCCCTGGTTCGAGGCGCTGCCGGGGCCGCGCTTGCTCTATGTCGGCAGCCTCGAGTCGCGGATCGACGTGGTGAGCCTGGAACGCGCCGCCCGAGCGCTGCCGGACGCCGCCTTCGTCCTCGTCGGCCCGCTGCTCGAGCCGGCGCCCTTCGCGGCACTGCGCGGGCTGCCGAACGTGACCCTCAGGCCGAGCGTCGGCCGCGAGCAGGTAGTGGCCTTGGTCGCCGCCGCCGACGCCTGCCTGATCCCGCATGTGCGCAACGGCCTCACCGAGGCGATGAGCCCGCTGAAGCTCTATGAGTACCTGGCCGGCGGAGCGCCCGTCGCCGCCCTCGACCTGCCCCCGATCCGGGACGTCTCGCCGCGGGTCGCGATCCGCGGCGATCTCGTCGCGGGGATCGAAGCGGCACTGGCTCTCGGTCGCGCCCCCGAGGAGGAGCGGCGACGATTCGCCGTCGCCAACTCCTGGGCGAGCCGCCAGGCCGAGATCGTCGAGCTCGCGCTGCAGACCGGCTGAGTCCCGGGCTTCAACGCCTGGGACCGGCGCGGCGCCCAAGCGGCGCGGCGCGGTCGCGCGCCTCGGCGGCGATCCGACGGGCGAGCGGCCAGGTGCGTCGGCGCGGGGACGGGACCGCGGTGGGTGAGACGGCGTCGGACGCGAACAGGTTGAGCTCGAGCCGCTCGCCGGCGCGGACCGGGAGGGTTTCGCCAAAACCGGCCTGGCGTCCTGGAGCCTGGACCGAGTCGTTCGCCCTGCTCTCCTCCGGCCGCTCGACGATGAGCTCGGCGACGCCGTCCGGCACCTCGACCTCGAAACGGCGGCCGTAGGGGCGGATGCGAAGCACGTCGCCGTCGCGCCGTCGCTCGAAATTGGCCGCTGCGATATCTCCCAGCGAGGCCCAGCGAACCGCCCCAAGCCGGTTGACCTCCGCGGTCAGCTGGGCGAGGACGTCGAGGCCATCGGCCAGATCCTCTTGGTGCCCGTAGAGGATCAGCGGCTGGTTCAGGTAGGCCCGCAGGACCATCTCGCTTGGCGAGTGGCCGCTGCCCGTCAGCGGGTGGCGCAGCATCACCGGCAGGCCGTTCGGGGTCACGTCGGCGGGCCGCCAGCCGGTCAGCCGCCCTCCCTCGGGCGGCTCCGCCAGCCATTGCCCGGGCGATTGCGCCAGCCATGGGAAGGGTCGCGTCATCGTGATCGCGTCGAAGCCGGCACGCGGCAGGGCGTCGGCGATCGCCGCCGAGCAGGCCTCGTGAGGCGGTGCCATCACCCGCGAGACCGCCACGCCGGTGCGGCGCTCGAAGGCGCCGATGCGGCGTTGGGCTTGGGTGGCGAGGGGGAGGGCCTCGCTGTCGGCGCGTCCCAGCTCCTGCGCGAGGTGATCGTTGCCGTGGACGAGCAGGGAGAGCGAGTCGCGCTCCCGCAGCAGGCGGGCGGCGGCGGGATGGGCGAACCAGGCATCGAGCGGCACCATCGCCAAGGCCAGGTGGTAACCGTGGCGGTCGCCATGGTCGGCCAGCTCGCCCAGCTTCACGAATCCGTAGGAGGGCCAGTGCAGGTTCGGGTCGTCGAGCAAGAAGGCGGCCTGCGGGGGCGGTGGCTGCCAGCCATCGTCGTCGAGCCGGCGCAGCAGCTCGAGCAGGGGCAGCAGCGCCAGGCTGCGCTCGCCGCGCAGCCGCATTCGCAGCGGTTCGGCGGCGTCGAGCTCGTCCGGCCCGACCGCCGCCACGTCGAGCAGGCCGCGACGCGTCCAGAGCAAGCGTCCTTCGTGCCGGGCGAGGACCTCCCCACCCGCCGGCAGTGGCGCCGCCTCGCCGAGATGGCGGTCGGTGAGGGCGCGGCCCCGCAGGCGGCGATCGATGCCCTCGGAGTCGCCCAGCGCGACTGCGGCCGGCGTCCCTGCAGCAGCCTCCGGCCCGAGCAGGGCCAGGGCCCTGATCCCGGCCTGGGCTGCGCGCGCGCCCGCGGCGCTGTCCCCAAACTCGATCAGCGCATCGATCGCGGCCAGGCCGTCAGGGCCATGGGCGACAAAGCGAATGCCCGGGAACGCTTCGGAGAGAGCGCCGAACAGCTCCGATCGCCGCTCGAGCTCCGCCGCCGGGTGGACGCCGACGACCCCCGTGGCGCTCACGGCAGGGCGTAGATCCGGAACCCCTGCGAGGGGTTGCCGCCGCCCGGGGCAACGCTCGGGTCGCCGAGGGTCTTGACCAGGGTTCCGGACCGCAGGTAGTGGCCCAGCAGGCGGTCGTAGCCACTGCCGAAGCGGCCGGTCTCGAAGGCGGAAGTGTCGCGGGTGCTGACCAGCGCGTAGCGAACGTGCTCGCTTCGCAGGCGCGCGATCGCCGCCCGCTCGTCGGCGCGGGTGTCGAGCAGGCCGGGCAGGAACATGTTCTCGTACAGCGCCGGCCGCCGGTCGGCGAGGAAGTAGATTCCGGCGTCGGCCGGCAGCGCCAGGATCGGTTCGTCCGCGGCGGTGTGGGAGCGGACGAAGTCGATTGCTTCCTGCTCGACCGCGGCGCTGTCGTTGGCGGCGACGTAGCTCCCCATCGCCGTGTGCACGACGGTGCCCTTGTCGGGATACAGGGCGAGCGCCGAGTAGAGGGCGATGCCGGCGGCGACTGCGGCCAGGGCGCCCATCGAGGCGGCGCGAGCGGTTGGCCAGCGGTCCCCGATTCGTTGGTGCAGGAGGCCGAGCAGCAACACGGCCGGGGCGGCGTAGTAGGGCGCCGCCGAGGACATCGTGAACTCGTCGTAGGCACGCGAGGTGAGCAGCAGCGCGATCGCGGCCAGGGCCAGGTCCAGCGGCCAGGAGCCGGTGAGCGGTGCGCCCTCGCGACGCAGGAAACGGTAAGCGACCAGGGCTGCGGCGGCCAGCGAGAGGATCGGCAGCCAGGTCATGCCGATCAGCAGCTGCCGGGCCTCTTCCTGGACCACGCCCTCAGCGTGCGAGAAGATCCCACTGGCGCGCCAGAGGGCGATCGCGGCGGCGACAGCGACGACGGCCGCGGCCAGCGGCCAGAGAGCCCGCAAGCGCCCCAGCCCCCGGGCGGCGGACATCTTCACGGCCGTGGCGATCAGGCCTGCGAGAAGCGAGCAGTAGATGAAGCCGCGGGCCAGCGACGAGGCGACGCTGGGGACATCGAACGGCGTCCATTCGCGGTAGGCATTGAAGCCGGCGGCGCGCAGGAAGTCGACCGGCCAGAGGTTCTGCCAGAACAGTTTGCTGCCGCCGACCTGGGCTGCCAGGGCGCCGAGGACGACCAGCGGGATCGCCACGGCTGGGCCGATCATCAACAGCAGCTGGCGCCGCGCCGCGGCCAGGCCCTCGGTGCGCCAGACCCCGATCAGCCAGCAGAGGGCGCCGAGCCCGGCAGCGGCGGCGAACTCCACCCTGGTCAGGGCGGCGGTGCCGATCGCCAGGCCGGCGAGGAACGGACGACCGCGCACCAGCGCCAGCAGCTCGAGCAGGACGAGCAGCAGCCCGAGGGTCGCGGAGTTGGTGTGGGGGAGGATGAAGTTGAACTGGGTGCCGGAGAAGCCGATCGCGACCAGAACCGCGGCCGAGAGGCCGGCGGCAAGGGGCCGCAGGACCTGTCGCGCGAGCGCGTAGAAGCTGCCGACGATCGCCACCGTGGTGGCCAGGCCGAAGGCGTAGGCGGTCGACAGGCCGGTGCCGAAAAGCTTGAACATCCCGGCCAGCCCGTAGACCCCGAGCGGCCCGTAGAAGTAGCGGACTTCCTCGTAGGGGAGGTGGCCGCGCACCGCCTGTGCGGCGGTGGTCAGCTCCGAGCCGGCGTCGATCTCCGGGGTTCCCCATTTACGCCAGCTGATCGCAGCCAGCACCGCGATCAGCAGGGTCAGGCCGGCGACCGCGAGGCCGTCGGCCGAGCCCGCCCAAGCGCCCAGCCACTCACGGCTGCGGCCGGCCGCAGAGGTATTCCTGCGAGATGGTGCGACGCTCGCGTCGTTGGCGCTCATAGTCGACTAACGAGCGGGGCGGGGGAGGGCTTTCGCCCGATCGAGGCGGCTTAGGGTTTGCCGGCTTCGTAGTGCGCCAGCACCGTCGCGGCCGGGAGCGCCGAGGTGTAGACGGCGGGCTCGTCGAGCGTGCCCTGCAGGTAGCGCTGGGCGAGGCTGGTCGAGGAGACCGGACGGCCGAGGCGCAGATCGCGGCTGCTCGACCAGGTCGGGCTGCCGCTGAAGGTCGCGTTGGCCCGTTCGACGCCATCCACGTAGATGCGCACCCGGCTGCCGTCGTAGGTGCCGACGACGTAATGGGTGGTGTTGGGGGCGACGGTGGTCGCGCTGGTCGCGGTGGCCCGCGTGACGCTTCCCAGGAGACCTTCCCTAGCGACGACGAAGGACGGCCGGTTGCTGGAGTCGATCACCAGCGAGAAGCCGTTGTTGAGGTCATCGTTGGAGTCGCTGATCAGGAAGTGGTAGCCGCCGGAGGCTTTGGTGGCGCTGGTTTTTACCCAGGTCTCCGCCGAGAAGGTTGAAGGGGTGCCGAACGGCGTCGGGGAGGCGTCGATGTACTGGCTGGTGCCGTTGAAGCTGCGCGCGAAGCTGTTGGTCTCGCCGCCGATCAGGGCCGCGACGGAGCTCGGCGTGCTGACGTAGGTGCCGTTGTTGTTGGCGCCGTTGGCGTCGGTCGCGGTCGTGCCGGTGGTCTCGTCCAGGCGCCAGAGGTCGCTGATGCCGGTGGTGCCGAGGACGGCGGTGCGGTAGGCGCTGTTGATCGTCAGCGCTTTGCTCGTGGTCGCGCTGACGCCTTCGTTGTCGGTGACGCGGAGGCCGATCGTCAGCGTGGCCGTGGCCGTGTAGGACTTGGTCACCGTCGCCGTCGTCCCGGTGCTCGTCTCGTAGCTGCCGTTGCCGTCGAGATCCCATTCGTATTTGGCGATGGTGCCGTCGTCTTTGGAGGCCGAGCCGTTGAAGGTGACCGTCTGACGCGTGTTGGCCGGGCTCGGCGTAGCGGTGAAGGAGGGGACGGGCGCCTGATTGACGACGGTCAGCGCTTTGCTCGTCGTCGCGGTAGCGCCATTTGAGTCGGTGACCCGCAGGCCCACCGTGACGCTGCCCTGGGTCGCGTAGCTCTTGGTCACCGTCGCCGTCGTCCCGGTGCTCGTCTCGTAGCTGCCGTTGCCGTCGAGATCCCATTCGTATTTGGCGATCGTGCCGTCGGGGTCGCTGGAGGCGCTGCCGTTGAAGGTCACGGTCTGGTTCGGCTTGGCGGGGTTGGCGCTGATCGTGAACGATGCCGTCGGCGGCCGGTTGTTGACGACCAGGGTGCGAGTCGTCGTCGCGGTGACGCCGTCGCTGTCGGTGACGCGAAGGCCGATCGTGAAGGTGCCTGGCGTCGCATAGGACTTGCTGGTGGTTGGCGTCGTCCCAGAGTTCGTCTCGTAGCTGCCGTTGCCGTCCAGATCCCATTCGTATTTGGCGATGGTGCCGTCGGGGTCGCTGGAGGCGCCCGCGTTGTAGGTCACCGTCTGGCCGCTTTCGATCGGGGTGGAGGAGACCGTGAACGAAGGCAGCGGCGGACGGCTGGAGACCGCGAAAGTCTTGGCCGTGGTGGCCGTGGCGCCTTCGTTGTCGGTGACGCGCAGGCCGACGGTTTGGGCTTTCACCGCCGCGGCGAAGCTCGTCGTCGCGACCGGATTGGCGCCGGTGCTCGTCTCGTAGCTGCCGTTGCCGTCCAGATCCCATTCGTATTTGGCGATGGTGCCGTCGAGGTCGCTGGAGGCGCCCGCGTTGTAGGTGACGGTTTCGTTCGTCAACGGCGCCGCCGGTTCGACGTTGAAGCCGGCGCTGGGCAGCCGGTTCTGGACCGTCAGCGAGCGGGTGGTGGTCGACTGGTTGCCGGCGTTGTCGGTGACACGGAGGCGCGGTTCGACCGAGCGCGCGGTCGGGTAGCTCGTCGTCGCGACCGGGTTCGTGCCCGTGTCGGTCTCGAAGCTGCCGTTGCCGTCCAGGTCCCATTCGTATTTTGCGATGGTGCCGTCGGGGTCGCTTGAGCCACTGGCATCGAGAGTCACCTGCTGGCCACTCTGCGCCGGGTTGGGGGCGACCGTGAACGAGGCCGCGGGCGGTTCGCCGATCACTTTGGCGGTGCCGGAGAAGTGATCGTCGATGGTTGCCGCCGAAAGCGCTCGGTTGTAGAGGGCTACCTCGTCGAGGTCGCCGGTGCCGAATAGAGCTGAGCCGGCGCGGGACATGAAGTAGAGCGTCGAGTTGGCGAAGTTGCCTGCGCCGGTGCCGGACATCGTCTTGGTGTACGGGACAGCTTTACCGTCGACGTAAGGGGTGATCTGGCTTTCGGCACTGGCACCGGTGTTCATCGCGATCGCGTAGTAGTGCCACTGCCCCTCGGTGGGCCGTTCGAAGTAGACGGTGTTGCGGGAGCTGCCGCTGCCGATCCCGACCGCGAACTTGCCACCTTCTTCGGGTGCGTTCGGATCGACCAGGAAGCCGCCGGGGTTGCTGTTGAAGTTGGGCGTGAACTCGAAGGCGAGCCGATCGTCGTTGGCGTAGGCGTCCCACTTGAGCCAGAACTCGAGCGTCAGCTGACTGGTGCCGGAAAGGTCGAGGTTGGCCTGCGCCGCATCGTTGTTGCCGCTGAAGCTGATCGCTTTGTCGGTGTCGTTCGGAAGCGCGCCTTCGGCCCCGAGGGCGGGCGCTCCGAGGGTGGTGGCGTTGGCTCCGCCTTTGCCGTCGGTCAGCGTCGTGCCTGAGGTTTCGCCCAGGCGCCAGTAGTTGGTCAGCCCGACCGTGTTGAGCACGCGGCTGGCATAGGAGCCCGAGCCCGACTGGTTGACGGTGACGGGGTGCGTGATCTGCGCGGTGTTGCCGGAGTTGTCGGTGACGCGAAGCCCGACCTGGTAGGTACCCGCTTTCGCATAGGTCGTGGTCGCGGTCGGGGTGGCGCCCGTGTTGGTCTCGAAGCTGCCGTTGCCGTCCAGATCCCATTCGTATTTGGCGATGGTGCCGTCGGGGTCGGCCGAGGCGCCGGCGTCGAAGCTGACCTGCTGCCCGGTCTGCGCTGGGTTGGGCGCACTCTGGAAGGCGGGGACGGGGGCTTGGCTGTTGCCGCCGAAGTGCTGGGCAATCGCGCTGGCCGGAAGAGCCCGGTTGTAGATCGCGACCTCGTCGAGACTGCCTTTGCCGTTCAGGGCCGAGGCTGCCCGCGACATGAAGTAGAGAGCCGAGTTGGCGAAATTGCCTGCGCCGGTGCCCGACTGCGTCTTTTCGTAGGGGACCGGCTGGCCGTCCACGTAGGGCTTGATCTCTTCAGAGGCGGGGGCGCTACTGTCGAGAACGAAGGCATAGTGATGCCACTGGCCGGCCGAGGGGCGGGTGAAGTAGGCGGTGTTGCGGGAGCTGCCGCTGCCGATCCCGACCGCGAATTTGCCGCCGTTCTCGGGTGCGTTCGGGTCGACCAGGAGGCCGCCCTGATTGCTGTTGAAGTTCGGGGTGAGCTCGAAGGCGAGATCGTCGTCGTTGGCGTAGGCGTCCCACTTGAGCCAGAACTCGAGCGTCAGCTGGCTGGTCCCGGAGAGGTCCACGTTGGCGCTGGCGGCGTCGGAGGTGCCGTTGAACCCGACCGCGGTATTGCTGTCGCCGGCGAGCGCTCCGGCGACGCCGAGGGCTGGGGCGCCGACGACGGTGGCGGGGGAGTTGCCGACGCTGTCGGCGAGGGTGCTGCCGCTGCTCTCGCCCAGGCGCCAGTAGTGGGTGAGGCCGGCCGTGTTGAGCACGCGGCTCGAGTAGGAGCCGGCGCCCGACTGCTCGACGGTGACCGTGCGCGTCGTGGTCGCCTGCTGCCCGGCGCTGTCGGTCACCCGCAGGCCGACGCTGTGGGCACCGGGGCTGGGGAAGGAGGTCGTGGTGGATGCCGTGGCGCCGGTGTCGGTCTCGTAGCTGCCGTTGCCGTCGAGGTCCCAGGCGTAGTCGCTGACGGTGCCGTTGGGCGAGCTCGAGGACGAGCCATCGAGGCTGACGGTCTGGCCCGTGCCGGCGGGGTTCGGCGACGCTTCGAAGGACGCCGTAGGAACCTGTGTGTTGCCTGCATAGTGGTTGGCGATCGTGGTCCCGTCGAGGGCGCGGTTGTAGAGCGCGACTTCGTCGAGAGAGCCCGCTCCGAAGAGGGAGCTGGCGCCGCGCGACATGAAGTTCAGCGAGGAGTTGGCGAAAGCGCCGGCGCCGGTGCCTGACGCGGTCTTGGTGTAAGCGACCGGTTTGCCGTCGACGTAGGGAATTACCTCTTCGTTGGCTGGCGCGGCGCTGTTGAGGACGAGTGCGTAGTAGTGCCATTTGCCCGCGCTCGGTCGGCTGAAGAAGGCGTTGTTGCGGCTTGAGCCGTTGCCGATCGCGACGCCGAACTTGCCGTTTTCCTGCGGCGCGTTCGGGTCGATCAGGAAGCCCCCCGCGGTCGAGTTGAAGTTCGGGGTGAACTCCATCGCCAGGTTGTCGTTTTCCTGGAAGGCGTTCCACTTCATCCAGAACTCGACCGTGACCTGGGTCGTGCCGGAGAGCGAGACGTTCGCGCTGGCCGCGTCGTCGAGCCCGTCGAAGCTGACCGCCCCGTCGCTGTCGCCCGCGATTGCCCCCGGCGCACCCAGCGTGGGGGTGCCGACCGTCGTCGCGTTGCTATTGCCGAAGGCGTCGGTGAGAGTGGTGCCGCTGGTGTCGTCCATCCGCCAGTAGCTGAGCAGCCCGTTGGTGCCGAGTACCCGCGCCGGGTAGCTGCCACTGCCGCTCGCGTCCACCGCCAGGGCGCGGTTGCTGACTGCGGTCTGCCCCTGTTCGTCGGTCACCCGCAGGCGCACCGTGTAAACGCCGATGTTCGGATAGCTGGTTTTCACGATCGGGTTTTTGCCCGAGTTGGTCTCGAAAGTGCCGTTGCCGTCGAGATCCCATTCGTATTTGGCGATGCCGCCGTCGACATCGGTCGAGCTGGTGCCGTCGAAGGTGACGGTCTGGTTCGGCTGCGCCGGGCTGGGCGAGATCGTGAACGAGGAGGTCGGCGGCTGCGGTCCCGAGGGCGGGTCGAGCGTGACTTCGGTCGGCGTGGCGGGCTGCACGCTCATGTCCGACAGGATGTTGTACGTCGCCTGCTGGATGCGGCTGTCAAGTTCCGGTGCCAGTCCCCAGGCCCAGTCGATCGTCCCGGAGGAGAAGACGAGGGCGCCGCTCGGGGCCGTGTACTTGACGGCCTGTCCACAGGCGCACATGCCCGGCGCCGGCGCTTTCGCGTAGATCCTCCCCTCGTCCTGGAGCCAGTCGACGTTTTCGCTCAGCGGCACGGTGGAATTGGTCAGCGGCTTGACCCCGGCCGGCTCGCGATTGAGGTACTGCGCCTGGGTCGGGATCGCGTCCCACTCCCAGCCGACCAGGTGGCTGCCGATCGTGGTCGTGCTGCTGGTCGAGACCCCGGTGTTGCGCCAGATCCGGTCGCCGGCGTACTGGCCCTGGGCGTTGGCGGCAGGAACCTGCAGCGGGAAGGCGCCGGCCTGCAGCTGCGAGGCCTCGTACATGTTGCCGAACAGCATGTTCTCCGGCCGGTCCGGTCCGACGCGCCCGCCTTCGGGCGCGTTCGGGTCGCCGGGAGGAGCGCCGTTGTCGCGCCAGGTGGTGGTCGAGTTCTGCGGTTTGTCGTCGGCGGTGCCGGCGATCTGATCGAGGCCGAGGGCGTCGTCAGCGGTTCCTTTTTTGCCGTCGGGGCCCCAGTCGTTCTGGCCCTCGGCGCCGCTGCCGGTGGAACCCGAGCCCTCGACGGTCTTGTAGCAGACGAGGGTTTGGTAATTGTCCTCGTAGCGCACCTTCCAGTAGGCGGTGTTGCCGCTGAAGGCGGCGATGTTGACGCCGGCGTTACGGGCGGCGAAGAAGCCGTTCATCTGTTCTTCGGACCAGTACTCGCTGTGGCCGGAGACGATGTCGATCTTGTGGCCGAGCAGCTGCGACGGGTTTTCCGAGACCGAGACATCGTCGGTGTAGGAGACGTCGTAGCCCTCCTTCTCCAGCCACTGGATCAGGTAGAAGTCGGGGCCGATGAAGCGGTTGCCCACGCGCGGGTCGTTCATCGGCCGCTCGAAGGAGACCTTGACGGCGCGAGGGGTGCCGGCGACGGTGTTCTCACCGCCGGCGGTGTCGTAGTAGAGCGACTTGCCGCCCCAGTCGTTGTAGGCCTCGTACGTCGTCCGCGGCAGGACGAAGAGGACATCCGACTTGGGCGCGCGGTTGTCGTCCCGAACGGTGAAGGTGATCGTGTTCTGCAGGCCGGTGGAGGTGGTCAGCATCACGGTGTAGACGCCCGACGCCGGCAGGGCGCCGGCGGGGATGGTGTAGCTGTTGGCCCATTTCGCACAGCTCTTCAGGCCCGTCGTCGTATCGGTCGCGGCGCAGCCGGAGAAGAGGTTGTTGACGGCGACGCCGGCGCTTGAGGCGGCTTTGATCAGGCGGCCGCCTTCGTTGCCGTAGTAGCCCATCCGGTAGACGTCGAGTTTGACCGTGCCGGCGTTTTTGGTGCTTTCGCGGCCGAGTTTGATCTGCACCGCTTCGCCGAGCGCGTAGCTCGTCTTCACGGTGAAGCCGGCGACACCCGGGTCGTATTCATTGAGCCGCCAGCCGTCGGTGCCCGCGCCTTCGCAGACGTTCTCCTGCAGAACCGGGTTCTGCGCGGGACATTCGATGCTCGCGCCCGACGCTCCAGAGATCATCAATGCGGCTGCAACCACAGCCAGGAGGGCGAGGATTGGGAGGGTTCGTTTGGTTTTGCTCATTGGGAGATGGGGGCCGCCGGTGGGAAAGCCCGGGCGAGGCTACTTCAATAAACGCATCGAACCGGTGATTTAGTCCGCTTCAGAAGGCTGAAAAAAGGACGAGCCAGGCATGACGCGACCCCTCAGCTCGCGTCTTACGAACCGTTTGAAGCTGTTGTCCTCAACCTTAGGTTGAGCCTTAAGGAGTGCTTTCGTGTAGCCGTAGAGGAAGGCGATTCCGGAGAGTCCGTAGGGGCGCCAGGTCGCGATCTTCAGCGAGCGCAGGGCCACCCACCAGGGGCTGTAGCGAAGGATGTAGGCGCACTGGCCGAGGCGGGCGCGGCCGCGCAGGGCGCCGCCGCGGGTCGCCACCGGGCGGTGATGGCGGGCGGCGAGCTCGGGGAAGGAGCGGGTCGCGAAGCCGTGCATGCGAGCGTAGGTCTCGTCGATCGTGTCCCAGCCGAGCCGCTCCTCGATTCCTCCGATCGCCTCAAAGCACTCGTGGCTGTAGAGCTTCAGGGCGCCGCGGACGTGATAGGCCGGGACGCTGGTCGGCCGCCACTCGCCACCGCTGCGCTCGAGCAGGGTGCCGCCGGCGACCCCGAGCCCGGGCTCGGCGACGAAGCGCGCGAGCAGACCCTCGAGGTAGTCGGGCGGTAGCTCGATGTCGGCATCGAGCTTGCCGATGTGGGTGAACCCAGCGGGGTCGATGGTCGCCAGGGCGGCATTGAAGGCTCGGGCCTCGGCAGCGTGGGTAAGTCCCTCGGCATTGCCGCCCGCCTCGCGGACGGGAGTGCGCCGTAACTCGAGGAAGGGCAGCTCTGCCGCCAGGCGCTCGAGGATGCGCGGGGTCTCATCGCTGGAGTCGTCGTCGACGATCAGCCAGAGGTCGGGGGTGCGAGTCTGCGCGGCGACGGCCCGGATCGTGTTCTCCAGGTGGGCGGCCTCGTCGCGGGCCGGGGTAATCAGCAGGACGCGGGTCATCTCAGCGGCTCCGGGCGCCCTGGACCAGGCCGTCGACCAGCGACAGGTACTGCTCCTTCTGGCGCCGCCACTCGATCTCGGCCAGGCGCCCGGATGCGCGCTCGGCCCGCTGCAGGGCCAGCAGTGGGTCGCTGCGCACGCCTTCGATCGCGGCGGCGATCGAGGCGGGGTCGCCCGGCTCGGCCAGCAGCACGTCATCGCCGAAGTAGCGCTCGATCACCGGCAGCCGCGAGGCGACTACGGGCAGGCCCATGTGCACGTACTCGAGCAGCTTCACCGGCAGCAGCAGTTCGGTGAAGTCGTCGCGCCGGGTCGGCACCACCCCGAGGTGGGCCGCGGCGAGGCGCGCGGGAATCTCGTCGACCGGGGTCGGCTGCGGGGCGATTCGCACCCCCTCTGGAGCGATCGTCGCCGCCGCGGCGGCCAGGGTGCGGGCCGCCTCGGCGTCGGCGCCGTAGACATCGAGGGAGACCGGTTCGCTGCGCCGGCGCAGCAGCGCCACGGCCCGGACCAGGGCCTCGACCCCGAAACGATCCGCGAGGCCGCCGTGGTAGACGACCCGCAGCTCGCCCTCGCTCGGCAGCGGCTGTGGCGCCCGGCGCTCGCCGAAGACGCGCTCGTCGGGCGTGTTCATCACGACCTGGGAGCGGGCGGCGCTGATGCCGCGGTCGCGCAGCAGGTCGCGGGCCTCGGCGGTGACGAAGATGTGGCCGTCGGCGAGCGCTGCGCTGACCCTCTCCTCGACCCGGACCAGGCGCACCAGCGGGTGGTCGGGCGACTTGTCGAAGAGGGTCGCGAACAGCTCCGGAAAGGTGTCGTGGAAATTGAGGATCAGCGGTGTGCCGCGCAGCTTCGGCCCCAGTGCCGCGAAGACGAGGGCGTCGGGCATGTTGTGGATCTCGATCAGGTCGAAGCGCTCGCGCCGGTCGAGGGCCGCGACCTTGCGGGCGGCACCGGCGAGGAAGCGGGCGTTGCCTTCCAGGTAGCCGCGAGTGCCGCCGCGCGGCTTGCCCGCCGCGGCCCGGTGGAGGACGATCTGGCCGTCGCCGACCGCGATCTCCTCGTGGTCGTTGAGGCAGACGCAGTCGACCCGGTCGCCGCGCTCGGCCAGGGCCCGCGCCTGGCGCTGGATCCGCGAGTCGACGACGAAGTCGGAGTAGTGGACCATGCAGACCCGCAGGCCACCCCGGCGTTCGCTGCGCGGGCGTTCCTCAGTTATCTGCTGGGACTTCAAAGCCCTTGACCGCCGCCACGATCTCCGCGATCTGGGAATCCTCGATCGCCGGGAAGATCGGCAGTGAGCAGTTTTCGGAGGCAAGCCGCTCCGCCACGGGAAGGTCGCCCCGGCCCAGCCCGAGCTCGGCGTAGGCCGGCTGCAGGTGGATCGGCGTCGGGTAGTGGATGGCGCTGGCCACGCCGCGGGCGTCGAGGTGGTCGCGCAGCGCATCGCGCTGGGCACTGCGGACGACGAAGAGGTGGTAGACGTGGTCGCTGTCGGCGGCGGCCGCGGCGGGGGCGATTATCGAGGTGCCCTCCAGGCCGGTGCGCAGAGCGTCGGCGGCGTCGCGGCGGCGCTGGTTCCAGGCGGGGAGGTGGCGCAGCTTGACCTCGAGGATCGCCGCCTGCAGGGTGTCGAGACGGTGGGTGCCGGTGGCCAGCTCGTGGTGGTGGCGAATGCCCTCGCCGTGGGAGCGCAGGAGGCGGACCTTGGCGTCGAGCGCGGCGTCGCTGGTGACGAGAGCGCCGCCGTCGCCCCAGCCACCGAGGTTCTTGGTCGGGTAGAAGCTGAAGCAGCCCGCGTCGCCGAGCGAGCCGACCGGCTTGCCCTTGTAGAGGGCGCCATGCGCCTGGCAGGCATCCTCGATCACGGCGATCCCGCGCTCGCGGCAGAGGGCGAGGAGCGGGTCCATGTCGACCGGGCGGCCGAAGAGGTGGACCGGGATCACGCAGCGCGTCTTCTCGGTCAGGGCGGCCTCGACCGTCTCCGCCGTGAGCAGCGCCGTCTCCGGGTCGATGTCGACGATCACCGGGGTGGCGCCGACGGTGCTGACCGCCTCGGCGGTGGCGATGAAGCTGTAAGTCGGGACGATCACCTCGTCGCCAGGGCCGATCTCAAGCGCCCGCAGGGCGATCTCCAGCGCCGCCGTGCCGGAGGAGACGCCGGCGGCGTGGCTGGTGCCGCAGAACTCGGCGAAAGCACCCTCGAAGCGCTCCAGATCGGGGCCGAGCGTGAAGGCGGAGTCGCGAGCGATCCGCTCGACGGTCTCCATCAGCTCGGCGAAGAGCTCGGGAAAGGCGGAGTCGAGGCGGATGAAGGGCACCCGGGTGCCCTCGGTCGCCGCCTGCGGAAGGGTGTTTGGTGCGGCTACGGCGCTCACGTTTTGACCTCGCTTGGGGTGGGGGGGATCAGTTCATGTGCTTCACCTGGCAGTTCGACTCGCGTCGTCTGTTCCAGCTCGAGGAAGAGTGCGGCGGCCTCGCGGCGGGAGCGGACCCCGAACTTGGCGAAGGCAGAGGAGAGGTGGCTCTTGATCGTGCTCTCGGAGAGAAACAGCTCGTCGGCGATCTGGGCGTTGGTCAGGCCCTGGGAGACGTAGGTGAGGACCTGGCGCTCGCGGTGGGAGAAGGTCGGTCGCTCGACGCTGGCCCGCATCGTGCGGGGGACGACCGACTGGCCGGATCCGACGGCGCTTACGGCTACGGCCAGGGTCGACTCCAGCAGGGGCTCGAAGACGACGGCGTCGGCGCCGGCGTCGAGGGCGCGGCGGACGCCGGTCCCGGTCGCGGTCGGCGAGACGGCGATCACCGCGGGCTTCGGCACCTCGCGATGGAGGCGTCGCAGGGCGGCCATCTCGGCCGGGCGGTCGACGTCGCAGACGAGGATCACGATCGCCTCCTCCTCAGGCGCGAGCTCGATCAGCTCGGCGGCATCGCTGACGATCACCAGCGCGATCTCGTCGGGGGCGCCTTCGAGTACCGCGGCGATTCGCCGCAGCGTCGTCGGTGCTTCGGGGCCCAGGGCCAGGCAGAGCTGGCCGGACGCAGCCCGGATGTTCTCGATCGGCTCGCTCAGTACCGCCACGGATCAACAACGGCGCGGGAACGGGAAAGTTTGCGCGACTCGCCGTTTGCAAGTCCCTCGCGTGCGGGTCGTTGATGGAGCGATGAGCAGCGAGACGATCACTTCGCCAAGTAACGAGGCCGCCCACCGCCTGCTCAACGAAGTCCGCTTCGGCGAGGACGTCGTCGTCCACTCCTTCACCAACCTCTACGGTTGCGAGATCGGCGCCCGCACCCGGGTCGGCACCTTCGTCGAGATCCAGCGCGGTGCCGTGATCGGCCGCGCTTGCAAGATCCAAAGCCACACCTTCATCTGCGATGGGGTGACGATCGAGGACGAGGCCTTCGTCGGCCACGGGGTCATGTTCGTCAACGACAAGCGCCCCCGGGCGACGAATCCAGGCGGGGCGCTGCAGAGCGAGGCCGACTGGGAGCTGCTGGAGACCACGGTCGAGCGCGGCGCCACGATCGGCTCCGGGGCGACGATCCTCGGCGGGGTGCGGATCGGCGCCGCGGCCACGGTCGGCGCGGGCGCGGTCGTGACCAAGGACGTCGAGCCGGGCGCGACCGTGGTCGGCAATCCGGCGCGGCCGCTTTAGATGGAAGAGGTGAGTGCCGCGGGACGGCTCAGCGCCAGCGCTCGAGCAAGTCCTCGTCGGGCACCTGGCGCAGGACTCTGGCCGGCACGCCTACGACCACGGCCCGAGGGGCGACGTTGGCGGTGACCACGGCGCCGGCGGCGACAAACGCCTCTTCGCCGATCTCGACCCCGGGGCAGATCGTCGAGCCGCCGCCGACCCGGCAGGCGCGCCGCAGCAGCGGTCCCTCGAACTGCTTGTCGGGACCGTGGCGATCCATCGTGTTGTCGTTGGTCAAGGTCACGCCCGGGCCGACGAAGACGTCGTCCTCGATCACCGTGCCGCCGGTGATGTAGCAGCGGGTCTGCACGCTGACCCGGGCGCCGATCGTGACGCCGGGGTCGACCGAGCTGAAGCTGCCGATCGTGGTGCCGGCGCCGATCCGGGCGCCGTCGCGGATCTGGGCGTGGTCGCCGATCCTGGCGCCGTCGCCGATCCTGGCGCCGCCGTGGATCACCGCGTTGCCGCCGATCAGGACGCCCTCGCCGATCTCGACGCCCTCGCCGATCAGCAGGCCGGGCGCGAGATCGGATTGATGGAGGGCGGCGCCGGTCACGGGGCGGGATCGTAGCGGCGGCCGCCGCGGTTGCGGGGGATCGCAAGCTGCGCCCGTGCCCGGACGTTGTTCAGGCGTGCACGACGTCTGCGTGATCATCGTCTCCTACAACGGCAAGCGCTGGCTCGACGGAGCGCTGTCCAGTCTCTACGCGGGCGCCGAGGGGATCGACCTCGACGTCGTCGTCGTCGACAACGGCAGCGACGATGCCGCCGCCTACGTCGATGAGCGCTTCCCGGCCGCGCGCACGATCCGCTGTGAGAACCGCGGCTTCGGTCACGCCAACAATCGCGGCCTGGAGACCGCCGACGCCCGCTACGTACTCTTCCTCAACCCCGACACCGAAGTTCTCAGCGGCAGCTTGCGCGCGCTGGTCGCGGCGCTCGACCGCCGGCCCGAGACCGGCCTCGCGGGAGTGCGCCAGGTCGACAGCCACGGCTCGCTGGCGCCGAGCATCCGCCGCTTCCCCTCGACCGCGAACATGCTGGCCGAAGCGCTCTGGGTCGAGCGGGTGCCGGGACTGCGGCTCTGGCTCGGCGAGCGTGAGCTCGACCCGCGCCAGTACGCGCGCGAGACGGTTTGCGACTGGACCTCGGGCTCGTTCATGATCGCCCGCCGCGAGGCGCTTGCCGCCAGCGGCGGCTTCGACGAGCGCTTCTTCCTCTTCTCCGAGGAGACCGACCTCTGCTGGCGGATCAAGCAGGCGGGTTGGGAGGTGGCGCACCTGCCGGAGCTGACGATCCGCCACTACGAGCACGAGGGCGGGCTCGGCGGCCGGCTCGAGGCGCAGGCCGCCTACGCGCGCCTGCAGTTCGCCCGCAAGCACTTCTCCCGGCCCGGCGCCTACCGCGGGGCGATGGCGCTGCGCTACGGGCTCCGGGTCGGCCTCTGCTCGCTGCTCGGCGAACGCAAGCGCGGTCAGCGCGAGGCGGCGCGCCAGGCACTGGCGACGACGCTGAACGCGCGGCCGCCGTTCGGAGAGCAACTCGCCGCGGCGGTCAGGCCGTCAGGCGACGATCGTCAGCGCACCGGGGTCGGCGCGTAGCTCGACCCGCGTGTGCTCGCCGATGTAGTCGCCGTCGACCTGCAGCGGGAAGGGGCGCGGGTTCCCGTCGCGGTCCTCGGAGATGGAGCTGATCGTGCCGGTGAGGACGTCGTCGAAGTGCTCCACTTGGCGATGCCGCGCGGCGGGTTTCTCGGCGCTGAAGAGGCGCCGGATCAGGGTCGGCATGTCGCGCTGGGTGGCCCGTTTGAGGACGCCGACCGAGAGCGTGCCGTCGTCGATCGCGATCCCCTCGCAGACCCGGATCGGGCTGCTGGCGAAGTAGGTGAACGGATCTGAGTTCTGGACGATCGCGGTTACTCCCTCGGCCGACTCGGCGCCGCTCTCGAAGCGCACCCGCACGGCGTTGTGGAGGTACTGGCGGTAGAAGGCCGAGATCCCGCACCAGCTGTAGTAATAGGGGCCCGCGCGCGACTTCAGCCGCGGGTGGGCGTCGACCCGCTCGACCACCGAGGCGTCGATCCCGACCCCGCAGGCGAAGACGAAGCGGCGCTCGTCAACGATGCCGAGGTCGATCTTGCGCGGCGCCCAGTCGTCGGCCAGAGTCAGCAGGTGCTCGGTCGCGTCGACGACGTCGTTGGGCATGCCGAGCGAGCGGGCGACCACGTTGGTCGAGCCTCCCGGCAGCACCGAGACCGGCACATCCGTCCCGGCCAGCCCGTTGGCGACCTCGTTCAGCGTCCCGTCGCCGCCGAAGGCGACGACGATGTCGTAGCCGTGGTCGGCCACCTCGCGCCCGATCTCGGTCGCATGGTTCTGCGCCTCGGTCGAGACCGCCTCGACCTCATAGCGCCCCTGCAGCGCGTAGACGACCAGATTCCGCAGCCGATCCGAAACCGTCGTCGCCACCGGGTTGACGATGATCAGCATCCGCTTCTTGGCGGGCTTTTTTGGCTTTCTATGGGGAAGTTTTGGGGTCATTCGGTGTCTGTGCGCCAGTTGGTGCGCCAGTGAGGCGTTAGGCGGCCCGGCGCTGGCGCTGGCGCTGGCGCTGCTGGGCGAGATAGGCATCGAGCAGATCGGCCGCCTCCGCCTCGGAGCCTGGCATCAGGTGCCCATAGCGGTCGAGCGTGATCGAGATGTTCGCGTGGCCCATGAAGGTGGAGAGCGCCTTGGCATTGACACCGGCCGCGATCATCAAGGACGCGAAGGTGTGCCGGCACTCGTGCAGCGTAATGCGATTGAGGCCAGCGGACTTCCACGCCTCGTCGGCTCGCTCAGACAGCTTCTCGCCAGTGAAGGGCCGAGTTGGGGTCGCGCCGAAAACACGATCTCGCCCAGAGCGCTCGCCGTTGTTCAGGCGCTCGATGAGGTGGGTTCGCAGCAGGGCGATGATCGGAACCTTTCGGCGCCCAGCACTGGACTTCAATTTGATCTCACCCTCGTACGAATCCCACCCTCGCTCAACGCGGATCAGCCCTTGCTCCAGATCAATGTCTTCGACCCGCAGGGCGCGCAACTCACCACGACGCAGCCCCGCGTACATCGCCGTTGCCCAGATCACGCGATCCCGTTGAGGGACGGCAGCGATCAACGCTTCCGCTTCTCTCGGGTCGGCGTAGCGCTCGCGGCGCCCCCGGACGGCTGGCTGTTCCAAGCCCGTGCAGGGGTTGATCGCCACCTCGCCGAGGCTCAATGCCCGCCGGAAGATGGCGCGAAGGGGGAGGAGCGTGACCTGAACAGTGGACGGGTTCAGGCCTTCCGCAATGAGTTGATGAACGAATGCCTGGAGGTCGGGCCTGCTGATCTCGGCCACCTTCGTTCTACCGAAGGCGGGGAGGCCGCGCAGCCGCATCGCCTGCTCGTATGAGCGCAACGCCGAGGGCTTGTAGGGGTCGCCTGAACGGTTGGTGACGGTGCCGGCTCGCGCTCCTTGGTACCAGGCGTCCCACGCCTGCTTGATAGTTGTCGGCTTCGGCGCGCGCAACCCACCCTTGGCGAGCGCGGTAAGGGCGTCGACGCGCCACGACTTCGCTTCCGCCTCGCGCCGGAAGGTCTTGCGGATCTTCTTCCCGTCCCGTTTCGAGAAGACCCAAGCCTCGTAACCCGCGTTGCAGTTACAGCGCCGCCCTTCGCGGGCGCCGCAGCCTTTGGAATGCCGCTTGCGGATGCCCTCAGCCATCGCCCTGCTCCCTGAACTGGCCTCGCCGCACGTCGCCGGGGCTCCACTTGATCCCTGCCATCAACTCGCCCGGCTCAACTTCGAGGCTCGCGCAGAGTTTTGCCAGGGTGTCGATGCGAGCGATCCGCAACCCGCGCTCAAGCTGGCTGATCTCGGTCCGATGAACCGAGGCCCGGACGCTCACCTCGTCCTGGGACATATCCGCGCTCTTGCGAGCGCGGATGAGGTTGTCGCCGAACTGCGCCGCAATATCCATCAGCCCAACTCCAAGGCAGCGAAGTAGAGCGCCGCCCGCGACGGCGACAGGAAGCGCCCCTCGCGGTGCATGAGCCCTGCGCCGACCAGTTCGCGAACGGCCCGCCCTGCGGCGTCCTCGGGATCGCCTCGCTCGGGATCGGCATGCAGGACAAGGGTCAGCTCGTCCATCGTGAGCCGGGTCGGGTGTTCGTCGAGGAGAAGCGCCAAGACGGCGCGCTCCGTTTTCTTATCTGCACCTGCGGGCGAAGAGGGATCGAGCGAAGCCCGATCCGTAGGGTTCTCGTCAGCCATGAGGAGGTTCACGCTCCTTGTGGTCAGGCTCCCGGTTGGCGTTAGCGCGCCGCCGGGAGCCGCTTTTGTAGGATGAAATCCTACGGTAGCATCATCCGTAGGACAAACTCCTACAGATGATCTACTTGCCCTTGAGGATGCCTCCCACCGTCGTCCAATGGAGGTCGACCGCCTCTCCAATCTCTCGCAAGGAAAGCCCCGCCTTGCGCGCTCGCTCGAAGCCCTTTCGTCGCGCGTTTCGTGCGTCGGCCACTTGGCGCTCGTAGTCGGCCTGAACCTTCCGTGCCTCGCGGCGCGCTTTCTCCTTGGCGTCGGCCATGCCGCGCAGCCTAGATGCAGTGCGGCCATCACGTCCCCGGCAACACTCGCTCAGCGTTCTCCGTCGTCCAGCGTTCCAGCTCACTGACCGGGACCAGTCGCTTACGCCCTCGGCGAACCAAGCGCAGCTCCGGCGCGACATTGGCATCGAAAAAGTCCGGGCCGACCCCAATTGCCGCCGCTGCCTCCGGCGGCGTCAAGGCAATACGTGGGACGGAAGTGGCGAGCTTCTTCATCACAGAACCTGTCCGTCGAAATAGCCCATTGCATCGAGTACGTCCGAAGACCGGGGCCAACGCCCCCGGTCTCTGATCTACCAGGCGGCGTGGTTGCAGGCAGAAAGCTGGCGTAAAGAGACACTCACGAAATCCATCACCAAATCAGCCAAGAGCAAAGACCAAAGTAAGAACTCAAGAACTCCAGAAAAAAGAGACCGAGAACCCAGGCAGCCAGAGGCAAGGACCCGGCCAGAAGGCAGCCCACAGCCACAACAAAAAAGGCAACAACAAGACCCCTCACGCCGCATCACTTTGTTAAGAGAGCGGGGCAGAGCGCCGCCGCCGTGGACGTAAGCGGTGGATGCTCTCGATCGGCAAGCTCGGCATAGGACAGGAGCGCTACTACCTCGACAAGGTCGCCGAAGGCGCCGAGGAGTACTACTCCGGCGAAGGCGAGGCGCCCGGAGAATGGATCGGCGACGCCGCTGCTCGCCTTGGCCTCGACGGCGAGGTCGGACCCGAGCAGCTGACGGCGATGCTGACCGGCCGAAGCCCCGTGGACGGCGAACCGCTCCTCGGCCGCCAAGGCGTCCCCGGCAAAGGCGCGGTCCCCGGCTTTGACCTCACCTTCTCAGCCCCCAAGTCGGTATCCCTGCTCTGGAGTCTCGGCGGACCCGTCGCCGCCCTCGAAGTCCAGGCCGCCCACCGCGAAGCGATCGGAGCCGCCCTCTCCTACATGCAGCGGGAGGCGTGCTGGACCCGGCGCGGAGCCGGAGGCTCGGAGTTCGTCCAGGGCAACGGATACCTCGCCGCTGCCTACCGCCACCCGCTCCTCGCGCAACGGCGATCCCCAGCTCCACACCCATGTGCTCATCGCCAACACGACCCAGGGACCGGACGGCCGCTGGACCCGGCTCTACCACCCGGCGATCTATGACCACGCGACCACCGCCTCCTACATCTACGAGGCCCACCTTCGCCACGAGCTGACCCGCCGCCTCGGCGTCGAGTGGCAGCCGACCCGCAAGGGCATCGCCGAGATCGCGGGCTTCGCCGACGAGCATCTGAGGGCTTTCTCCACCCGCCGTGCGGAAATACTCGAGGCCGCCGGGCCTGACGCATCCGCCGCCTCGCGCCAAATCGCGACGCTCGCCACCCGCAAGCCGAAGGAGGCCGATGTCTCACGGGGGGAGCTGCTTTCGCGCTGGCGGTCGCGGGCCGAGGAGATCGGCCTCGACCGGGAGACGATCGCGCGGACCTTCGACCCCGAGGCGGGACTGAGGCTCGGTTCCCGGACCGATGGCGCCGAGCCCCACACTCTCTCCATCGAGCAGATAGACCGCGCGGTCACGGCGTCGGCCTCCCACTTCGACCGCCGCGACGCGATCCAGGCGGTTGCCGACGCACTCCCCCAGGGAGCACCGGGTGAAGAGATCGAGCGCCTGGCCGACGCCTTCCTCGCCTCCGACTCGGTGATCCAGATTGCCGAGAGCGCCAAAGGCCCCCGCTTCACCACCCGCCGAATCTGGGAGCTTGAGCGCGAAGCGCTGGCGGCAGTCGAGCGGATACGGGTGCAGGGACCGCCCCCGGCCGGGGAGCTGATCGCGACGCGGGTGATCGGCGCCCGCCCGACCTTGAAGGCCGACCAGCGCGAGATGGTCCGGCGCCTGCTCAGCGATCCCGAAGGAGTCGCCGTCGTGATCGGCGAGGCGGGCACCGGCAAGACCTTCGCCATCGTCGCGGCGGCCGAGGGGTGGGCGCAGGCGGGGATTGACCTTCGCGCCGCAGCGCCGACCTGGCGGGCGGCGAACGTGATGCGATCCGAGGGCCTTCCAGCCGTCAGCCTCGCCAGTCTGCTTGTCGAGCTTGACCGGGCCGAGTACGAGGGAAGAGACGGGTTGGCGCAGGGATCAGTGTTGCTTGTAGATGAGGCCGGAATGGTGGACTCGGCGACGCTGGCGCGGGTGATCTCCCACGCCGAGCGAGCCCAGGCGAAGCTGGTTCTCGTCGGTGATCCCGAGCAGCTCGGCGAGATCGAGGCCGGCGGCCTCTTCCGCGCCGTCGCGGATCGCAGCGACCCCATCCACCTTGACGAGGTGATCCGCCATGAGCACGAGCTTGACCGGATCGCGGCGGGGCGCATACGAGCGGGCGAGGGCCGCGAGGCGTTGGGCCTCTATGAGTCAGGGGACCGGGTTACGGTCGCCCCGGACGCGCAGGCCCGCCGCGAGGCGATGGTCAGCGACTGGCATCGCTCCTTCGAGCGCGGCGAGGACGCGGTGATGGTCGCCAAGCGAAACGTCGAGGTCGAGAAGCTGAACGCGATGGCGCGCGAGGTCCGCCGCCAGGCGGGCAAGCTCGGAGTGACGGAGATCGAGATCGGCGGCGTGGCCTTCGCCGCCGGCGATCAGGTCATCACCCGCGTCAACGACCGCGCCGCCGCCATCTTCAACCGCGAGCGCTGGCGCGTCGCCGAGGTCGACGCTGCGCAGCACCGCGTCGTCCTCGACGGTGTCGACCAGGCGCGGCGGGTCGAGGTCGGAGCCGACTATCTATCTCAGACCAATCCGTACTCGGATGCCCCGGCGCTCGAACACGCCTACGCCGTTACGACCTACTCGGCGCAGGGGAGCACCGTCGACCGCGCCTTCGTCATGGCCGATCCCTCGATGGACAAGCAGGAGCTATACGTCGCCGCCTCTCGCAGTCGCAAGGAGACCTTCATCTACGCGACGCCGGAGATCCAGACCCATCGCGAGGAGATCGCGCCGCGCTCTCCGCATCTGCGCGAGGGCATCCCCCATATCGCCGAAGCCGCAGAGCGCGACCGCTCCCAGCTCGCCGCCCGCGACCAGGCGTTGCGCTCGCGGTTCTCCGGTCTGCCGACCGCAGAGTTGGTGGCGCTGCATTCGGATCTGCGGTCCGCCGCGGCTCGGGAGTCCCGTGCAGCGCAGCAGCGCTCTGACTGGCAACAGCGGATCGACAAGGCCCGCGAACGACTCGACGCCTTCGAGGCTCAGCGCCAGGGCGCAATGGAACTGCCCCGGCGGCAGCGCAAGGCCGAGCTTGCCCGCATCGATACCTATGAACCGCACTCTCTCCAGGCGCTCGACCGACTCGAAGCCGAGGGGCGGGCGCTGCCCGCCGCCCCCGGAAGCTCCGCGCGCGAAGAGCTGGTGGTTGCCGATCAGGTGCTCGGCCAACGGCGTGAGCTGGCAATCACCGCCGCCCGCGTGTCCCCGCCCCCATACATCAGCAAGGCGCTGGGGGAGCGCCCTATCGATCCGGCCAAGCGCAAGGCATGGGATCGCGGCGTCGAGGGGATCGAGCTCTACCGCCAAGAACACGGCGTCAAGGATCTGGGCAGGCCGTTCGGTCGCGAGGCCGAGCACGGGGCCGAGCGAGCGCGCCAAGTGGCGGCGCGGCGCCGACTCAAAGAGGCTCAGCGAGCCCTCGGTCTCGGCCAACACGCGGCGCGAGCGCGTGACCTCGGCCGTGGGATGGGAATCGGTCGGTAGGCATCCCACCCCGACCTACCGGCGATTGAAGCACCGCGAGAGCGGCCGTCAACCCCCTGTTGGGGGTCGGGCGCAAGCGCCCTTGACTGCCGCTCGCGCGGCGCTAGTTCTGCGGGTAGGTCGGGGTGGGGGACTGGCTAGCTTTGTTCAGGGGCTGCCGAGGCTGGCGGTACTATGAGCACATGGCTCACGCGACGAAACTCACCAAGCCCGAGGTTAAAAGGCGTCGAGCGGCGGCTGAACGGATGCGCGGCCTCTTTGCCGATGTGGCACCTGATCGCAGTCTGGTCGATGAGCTAATCACTGACCGGCGCGCCGAAGTACAGGCTGAGGATCGCGAGGAAAAGGTTCGCCGACAGCGAGCTGGTGGCTGAGGCGGCGCTGGCGTCGGTCCTCGACGCGTCGGCGTTGATGGCTGTCCTTCATGATGAGGATGGGGCCTCAATGGTGATCGAGGCGATTGGAGAGGGATCGGCGATTAGTGTCGTCAACTGGGCAGAGGTGCTCTCGAAGCTCGCCGAGGGTGGGCGGAACCCAGGAGATGCGGCGGCAGAATTGCGAAGAGCTGAGGGTTCACGGCGAGCGCTAGCAATCGAGCCGATAACCGCATCTGATTGCGTCACCATCGCTCGACTTCGGCCAGTGACCAGGAAGCAAGGACTTTCTCTGGCTGATCGGGCCTGCTTGGCGCTGGCCGAGCGTCTGCGGCTTCCGGCCTTGACCGCAGACCGCAAATGGGCCGAGGCGGATGTTGCCGCCGAAATCCGATTGATCCGCTGAGTATGTGACTGTCGAGATAGACAGGCCACGATGACGCCTTCGGCGAAGGACTCCTCACCGACTTCCTCTTTAGGCGCCTTCCGCTCAGATATTGTCGCGCCGTATGCCTGATCTACCCACGCAGGTTCGCGAAAGCGACATCAACGCGCTCCAAGAAAAGGTCGCGGACTCCAACTACCGTAAGTACCTCAAGCGAGTGCTCTTGAAGAAGCTTCGGGGATTCGAGGATCGAGAGGTCAGCTTTGAGTTCCCGGTGACCGCGCTGGTTGGCCCGAACGGGGGTGGTAAGACGACCATTCTTGGGGCTGCGGCGATGCTCTATAAGTCGGTCATGCCCCGGCGCTTCTTCGCCAAGAGTGGCAAGTACGACGAGAGCATGAAGGACTGGGCAATCGAGTACGACCTCATTGACCGGGACCTCAAAGAGCGGATCGGGTTGCAGCGGACTGCCAGCTTTAAAGCGCTCAAGTGGAACCGAAACGCGGTGGACCGGGAAGTGCTGATTTTTGGCGTAACCCGCACTGTGCCAGCGACGGAGAGACGCGAGCTAGTCCGAGCATTGGGCGGGAGGTACGAGGCCAAGAGCGAGGCAACTCTTCCTGCGCAGGTTGCCGATGAGGTTGAGAAGATTCTCGGAAAGCCAATTGCCGGCTACTCAAAATTGAATGTTGACGAGCAGGGCCGCGTCAGCTTTTTTGCGGGCAGCACTGAGGGCGGTCAGAAATACTCTGAGTTCCATTTTGGGGCGGGCGAGGCTAGCGTCATTCGGATCGTCGCCGAGGTCGAGGCAGCGGCCGACAATGCCCTCATCCTGATTGAGGAGATCGAGAACGGCTTGCACCCCATCGCTACTCGCCGGATGGTCGAATACCTCATCGACGTGGCAAGACGCAAGTCGTGTCAGGTGATTTTTACGACCCATTCCAACGATGCGCTGGGCCCACTCCCGTCCCGAGCGATCTGGGCGGCTTACAACGGCGAGGTTCTGCAGGGCAAGCTTGATATCCGTGCCTTGAGGACGATCACCGGGCAGATAGAGGCCAGTCTCGCGATCTTCGTGGAGGACAACTTCGCCGAGCTAATGGTGGTGACGGCTCTGAGGTATGGCGGGGTTGAGATGGACGCCGTCAAGGTCCATGCCATGGGTGGCTACGGCCCGGCTATCACGGTGAATGAGCAACACAACGAGGACCCCACCGCTCAATTCAAGTCGCTTTGCCTACTAGATGGAGACCAGCGAGACAAGGCTGATGCGAACGCCAGGGTGTTTGTGCTGCCGGGCGATCAGCCACCGGAGTCGCATGTCTTTCAAAGGGTCGTGGACCGCCTTGACAACGAGGCTGCACGTCTAGCCCTATCCATGCAACTGCCCTCTGGAAGTCAGGATCGGGTGAAGCAAGTCATTAAGGACGTGGCCTTGACCAATCGCGACAAGCATCTGATCTTCGGCCAAATCGGCGATGCCTTGGACTTTACGGCCGAGGAAACCGTCAAAAAAGCGTTCTTGGCTATCTGGGCTCAGACTTACCCCGAAGAGGTCGCCGAAATGCTCTCTGGGTTCACCGACGAGCTTCCTCGACGGGAGAACGTCGCCAAAGCAGCCGACGCTGTGCCTTCCTAGGCCAAAGAGCAGGGTGTCCAAGGTGGAGGATCGCGTATTAGGAAGCTTTTTGTTTCGTCCCTTGGTGGCTGTAGCGTCTCCGGCAGAGACAGTTGGCGGCCTTCAATCTGACATCGGATGATTCAATTGCGTGACACCGCATGACCTCGTCTAACGCTGCTCGCCAATTCCTCGACGAGCATGAGTCTCTCGAAGGAAGCTACGACAAGCGATACCACGAACTGTGGGATGAAGAAGAGTCTGGCAACAGGCGATTCCGACGGGGCCTTGCTGAGGCCATAGGCGTGGAGTGGGCCTCAAGGAATGAGCATCGCGTCGTGTTGATGCCCTTGCCCAGCGCCCAACTTACCGATGATCGACTTGTTCGTCTCGCTCGGTTGGGGTGGCTTCGAGAGCAAGAGCGCGAGTCCGGTGGACGCGGTCGAAATTGGGACTGGATTTACGGACTTGAGGTCGAGGAACTGGCTAGCAGGACGGGGATTCGCTATACGGTCGAGATGCCGAAGGTCACAGTTCCTGAGTCGGTGGGGAAGGTCTGGGCCGTTGAACTGGGGACTGCGTGGCACGAACGTACGGCGAGGTACTTCGAGCTCCTGGCTGCCGCCGACCGCAGGAAGGACCATGAGACGGAAGCCAGGAACCTGCGAGAGGGCTGCGCCCATCGACGCCGCGCTCTCGAGGATTGGATCTCTTCGCCCATGCCATTCGGTCTCACTAATCGGGCCGACACCGGCGATGTTCAGGGGCATGTAGCCCGCTTTGAGCAAGAGGTAGAGACCGAACGACGTTTCGCCGAAGAGAGAGGCGGTGATTGGGCGATTTTTCGGGCTGGCGACCTCAGGGAGGTCCTGAATATCGACCATGCCATGTTTGAGGAGGGTGCTGCTGGTCTCGATCACGAGGGTGGCGCCTTTTACACCGAAGATGTGCGAGAAGGGGTCTGGCGAGTCGAACTGCTTGCCTCAGCACGCGAGATTTGGCGTCGCGATCCGACTTTCTGGCCGGCTCTGCGGCGGCTGGGTCCAACGCCAGCCATGGTGCGCAGAGCAAATCATGTTCTGCGTGGAGAACCTGGCGAGACCTCGATTTCCAAGGTGACTCTCGTCGGTCGGCGTGAACCAGTTCTAGACACCGTTCGCCGCGCTCGTGGGCGTGAGTCAAAGCACTCGGCGCCTGGACGAAGGCGGGGATCACGTCGTGTCAACAGTGCATCTTCGGTGGGTGGTGATGACCCCCCTGGCGAATCCGAGACGGGATTAACGCCGAAGCAAGATGCTCTGAGTAGGTCCGCGCATCGACAGGCGCCCGAGACGGGTATTGAGCGCACGGCGTGGGATATCGGAGTAACGGGGTTCGGCGCGATGCTTGGCGGCGCGGGCCTTGGTCAGAAGGGGATGCTGATTGGAGGTCTAGTTGCCTATCTGTGGGGTTGCCGACGCTGGCCGAATGACGACTAGCACCGTCGTCGCCCATTCAGACCAGCGCGGCGTTTCATCCACCCAGCGTCTAATGCGACACCATTCGAGCGAGTAAACCATCGCCGAGCGCGGCCGTCGCCTGTCGAGTTGTGCGCCACTGGTGCGCCAGTGGCGCACCCCCGAAGCCGGAGACAGCCGGACTCAATCGGACTGCGCGCGGCTTGTCTAAGCCAAATTGGCGCAGTGAAGGGCGAGGCTGTCGATGATCAGCATCCGCTTCTTGGCGGATTTTCTTGGCTTGCGATGAGGGAGTTTGGGGGTCACGCGGGGAACCTAACGGGAGTCAACCGGTGACCTCATAGCGCACCACCGCGCCGTCCTCGACTTCCCGAACCCGCCCCTCGTTGACCAGCAGGTCGGTGTGGCCGATCACCTCGGAGAGGGTGAGGAAGGCCTGGGTGACGGCGACGTTGCCCCAGATCGCCTGGGCCAGCTCGTAGCCGGTGCGAGGCTGCTCGGCGATCAGCTTGTAGATCTTCTCCTTGCGGCGCTCGTGCTTGGCGAGGCGGTCGTCGATCAGGGCGACGTGGTCGACGACCGGGTCGCCGTGGCCGGGGAGGACGATCTCGGCCGGCATCTCGCGCGTCTTGTGCAGCGACTCGATGTAGGTGACCAGGGCCTGGTCGCGCCCCGCGGAGCCGTCGAGCGGGCGCGAGATCAACGGGTTGGAGGAAATGTTGGCGAGCAGATGGTCGGCGGCGATCAGGATCTTGCGCCGCTCGTCCCAGAAGACGGTGTCGGAGGGGCTGTGGCCGGGGCGGTGCAGCACTTCCAGGGTGCGCTCGCCGAAGTCCATCTCCTCGCCGTCGGCGAGCGGGCGGGTCACCACCACGTGCGAACCCCAGCCGCGGAAGCTGCGGGAGACGCTGCGCAGGGCCACCGTCACTTCCTCCGGGATCCCGTTGCGCAGCATCAGCTCGACCGCGAAGCGGTCGTCGGCCTCGGCGTCCTCGTCGAAGTTGGCGAGCCGCTCGGCGGCGGCGCCGAGCGCCGCAACCTCGGCCCCGGAGTGCTCGGCGACGATCTCGACCAGGCCGAGGTGGTCGATGTGCTGGTGGGTGACGATGACCAGCTCGAGGTCGTCGATCGAGTGGCCGCGGGCGCCGAGTTGAGTGCCGAGCTCGTCCAGGGCCTTGCCCGAGTTGGGGCCGGTGTCGACCAGGGTCAGCGGCCCGTCCTCGATCAGGTAGCAGTTGACCCGCCCGACCGCGAACGGGGTCGGTATCTGCAGCCGGTGGATCCCGGCCAGCGCCGCCTGCTCGAGCGCCTCCTCGGGAGTCAGGCCGCTCACGCGCGGATCAGCCCGAGGACCTCGTCGCGGCGCCGCTCCATGTCCTCGCGCGAGATCAGCGACTCGAGGTTGAGCCGCAGCAGCGGCTCGGTGTTTGACGGGCGCACGTTGAAGTGCCAGTCCTCGTAGTCGACCGAGATCCCGTCGAGCGTGGTCTGCTTCCCGTCGGCGTAGCGCTCGGCGATCTCCGCCATCTTCGCCTCGGGATCGGCGACCTCGGAGTTGATCTCGCCGGAGATGAAGTACTTGGAGCGGAACTCGTCGATCAGCTCGCCGAGCCCGCGGCCGTCGAGCGAGAGCAGCTCCAGCATCAGCAGGGCCGGGATCGTGCCCGAGTCGGCGTTCCAGAAATCGCGGAAGTAGTAGTGGCCGGAGACCTCGCCGCCGAACACCGCCTGCTCCTCGCGCATCCGCGCCTTGAAGAAGGCGTGGCCGACCCGCGAGAGGTCCGAGCGCCCACCCTCGGCCGCGACCAGGTCCGGCACCGCGCGGCTGGAGCGGGGGTCGTAGAGGATCGTCGCGCCCGGGTTCTTGGCCAGCGCCGCCCGAGCCAGCAGGGCGCAGATGAAGTCGCCGTCGCAGAACTCGCCGCTGGCGTCGATGAAGAAGCAGCGGTCGGCGTCGCCGTCCCAGGCGATCCCGAGGTCGGCGCCGGTCGCCGTGACCCGCTCCATGATCAGCTGCCGGTTCTCCTCCAGCAGCGGGTTCGGCTCATGGTCGGGGAACTCGCCGTCGGGCTCGAAGTACATCTCCTCCAGCTCCAGTGGCAGCTTCTCCAGGGTTGGACCGATCATCGGCCCGGCCATCCCGTTGCCGCCGTCGACCACCACTTTCATCGGCTTCACGTTTGCGGGATCGATGAAGGAGAGGACGTGGGCGCGGAACTCGTCCCAGATGTCGACCTCCTCGGCGGAGCTGCCGCCTGGCTCCGCGCCAAGGCCGGCGGCGATCTCGTCGCGGACCTCGCCGATGCCGGCGTCGCCGGAAAGCGGCAACGCCCCCTCGCGAACCAGCTTGACCCCGGTGTAGGCCTTGGGGTTGTGCGAGGCGGTGCACATCGCGCCGCCGTCGAGCTCGCGTGAGCCGACCAGGTGGTAGAGCATCTCGGTCGCGACCTGTCCGGCGTCGAGCACGGTCGCGCCCTCGGCGACCATCCCGTCGCGCAGCTTCGCCGCCATCGCCGGCGCGGTCAGCCGCATGTCGCGGCCGAGCCCGATCCGCAGCTCGCTCGGCGCCTTGCCGCGCAGCCGCCCAAGCACCCGCGCGAAGGCGCGGCCGATCGCGTGGGCGGTGCTCTCGTCCATCTGCTCGCCGTAGAGGCCGCGGATGTCGTACGCCTTGAAGATCCCGGCCGGAGCCAGGGGTGCCTGCTTGCTCAAAACGCTCCCTTCAGAGCCTCGTAGCTCTGCTCGATGGATTGCGGCATCACTTTGGTGTCGGCGATGACTGGCATGAAGTTGTTGTCGCCGGCCCAGCGCGGGACGACGTGCATGTGGATGTGGTGCTCGACCCCGGCCCCGGCGACCCGGCCCTGGTTGAAGCCGACGTTGTAGCCGTGCGGGCTGTAGACCTCCTCCAGCCGGCCCATCGCCCGCTGGGCCAGGGCCATCATCTCGGCCAGGGTCGCGGCGGGGATCTCCTGCAGGTCGCCGATGTGCCCGTAGGGGGCGACCATCAGGTGGCCGTTGGTGTACGGGAAGAGGTTGAGGATCACGAAGCAGCTCTCGCCGCGGTGGACGATCAGGTTCGCCTCGTCGTCTTCCGCGGCCGGCTTGGCGCAGAAGATGCACTCCTCCTCGTTGTCCTTGGACGCGTCCTTCACGTAAGCGAGGCGCCAGGGCGCCCAGATGCGGAAATTTGCCACGGGCCACGCATCCTAGGGAGCCATGCCCGGACGCGAGGGACTCAGAGCCAGCGGCGGCGGCGGAAGTAGGCGACCAGGCCGATCAGGATCAGCGCCATCACCGCGAGGACGACGAAAAAGCCCGCCTCGTCGTGTTCTCCCGGCACCCAGGAGTTCATCCCCATGATGCTGGCGATCAGGGTCAGCGGCAGGATCACGACGCTGATCGAGGTGAGCACGCGGAGGATGTCGTTGAGGCGGTGGGAGATCACCGACTCGTTGGTCTCCTCCAGCGCCTCGGCCACCTCCTTGTAGTTCTCGAGCATGTCCCAGATCCGCTCGTGGGCGTCGACGATGTCGTCGAAGTAGATCTCGAGATCGAGGTCGGTCGCCAGGTAGCGCAGCTTCACCTTCTCGAGGTCGCGCAGCACCGGCCGCTGCGGCCGGATCACCTTGCGGAAGTTGATGATCTCCTGCTTGACGTTGGAGATGTCGCGCACGACCTCGTCGGCGCGTTCCTCGAAGATGTCGTCCTCGAGCGCGTCGAGCTTGTTGCCGATCTTGCGCAGCATCGGGAAGCAGTAGTCGAAGCTGTCGTCGACCAGGCGGTACATCAGGTAGCCGGAGCCACGCGAGAACAGCTGCTGGCGCAGTTCCTCTTTGTTGCGGCAGCGCTCGAACAGGTACTCGACCGGCTGCAGCGGCTGGTTCGGGATCGTGACCATGTAGTCGGGCCCGACGAAGATGTCGAGCTCGCCGGTGCCGAGCCGGCGGGCCGCGCGGTCGAAGACCGGGAAGTGGAGGACGATGAAGAGGTACTCGTCGTAGACGTCGATCTTCGGCCGCTGGTTGCGGGAGAGGACGTCCTCGAGGTCGAGGGCGTGGAAGTCGAAGTGCTCCTCCAGCCAGGCGCGCTCCAGCGCCCCGGGGTGCTCGATGTTGACCCAGCGCAGGCCGGCGGCGTCGATCTGCTCGACGTTCGGGGTCTGCGGCTCAGTGGTGGCGGTGGCCGACTCGACGAGATCGCCGCGCCGGCCAGGGCGTCGCAGCCTTGGCTTCGGAAGGTTCGGCATCGCTCTGGCTCTTCGTCTCGTCGGGCGGCGGGCACATGATGTCGCCTAGGTTAGCCGCCAGGTCCGGCCACAGAGCCTGAAAGAGGCCCTGGTAAGGTTCTTCCCACATAAGCGCCACATCTAGAGGGGTGGAGGGACTGGCCCAGTGAAGCCCCGGCAACCACCTCGAACTTCGGTTCGAGGGGAGGTGCCAACTCCAGCAGGTCGCACCGCAAGGGCACCTGGAAGATGTGGGGGACGTCCGATCGGACCTCGCCCCACACAAGGCGAGGTTTTTCTTTACGGCAAGAAAGAGGATCGGATGTCAATCGAAAGTCTCAAGTGCAAGGAGTGCGGCACGGCCTACGCGCTCGACGCCAGCTACGTCTGCGAAAACTGCTTCGGGCCGCTCGAGGTCGCCTACGACTACTCGGCCCTGGACGCGGTCGAGGTGAAGCGGCGGATCCAGGCCGGTTCCCAGGGGATCTGGCGCTACGCCGACTTCCTCCCCTTCGAGGGCCGTCCCAACGACCCGCTGGAGCCGGGGCTGACGCCGCTGGTCCGGGCCGACCGCCTGGCCGAGCGGCTCGGGGTCGAGGGCGAGATCTGGATCAAGAACGATGCCGCCAACCCGACCCACTCGTTCAAGGATCGGGTCGTCGCCGTCGCCGTCGCCAAGGCCCAGGAGCTCGGCTTCTCGACCGTCGCCTGCGCCTCGACCGGCAACCTCGCCAACGCCGTCGCCGCCCACGCCGCGGCCGCCGGGCTCGACTCCTACGTCTTCGTCCCCGCCAACCTCGAGGAGCAGAAGCTGCTCGCGACCGGCGTCTACGGGACCAACCTGGTCGGCGTCCGCGGCAACTACGACGACGTCAACCGGCTCTGTACCCAGCTGGCCGAGACCCGCCCCTGGGCCTTCGTCAACGTCAACCTGCGGCCCTACTACGCCGAGGGATCGAAGACGCTCGCCTACGAGACCGTCGAGCAGCTGGGCTGGGAGCTGCCCGACCGCGTCGTCTCGCCGATCGCCTCCGGCTCGCTCTTCACCAAGCTCGGCCGCGGCTTCCAGGAGTGGCTCGACCTCGGCCTGGTCGAGGGCAAGCAGCCGATCTTCAACGGCGCCCAGGCGCAGGGCTGCAGCCCGGTGGCGACCGCCTTCGCCGAAGGCTGGGACGTCTGCAAGCCGCAGAAGCCGGAGACGATCGCCAAGAGCCTGGCGATCGGCGACCCGGCCGACGGCCCCTACGCGATCGAGCACGCGCGCCGCACCGGCGGCGGCATCGACTCGGTCGACGACGGCGAGATCCGCGAAGCGATCAAACTGCTGGCCGAAACCACCGGGATCTTCACCGAGACCGCCGGCGGGGTCACGGTCGGGGTGCTGAAGAAGCTGGCCGAGCGCGGCGAGATCGGCGCCGGCGAACGGGTCGTCGTCTACATCACCGGCGAGGGGCTGAAGACGCTCGACGCCACCCGCGATACGTTCCAGATGCACGAGATCGATCCCGACCTCGAGAGCTTCGAGACCGAGTTCCGCCAGGAGGTAGCCGCCTGATGGCAGTCACCGTGAAGATCCCGACCCAGCTGCGCGCCGCGACCGGAGGTCAGTCCGAGGTCGAGGTCGCCGGCGCCACCGTCGGCGAGGTGCTCGACGCCGTCTTCGACGCCCACGGCGACCTGCGCGAGCGGATCACCCAGGACGGCGACCTGCGCCGCTTCGTCAACGTCTACGTCTCCGGCGAGGACATCCGCTTCCAGCAGGGCCTGGAGACCAGCGTCGACGACGGCGCCGAGGTGACGATCCTCCCCGCCGTCGCCGGCGGCTGATGTCGAGTTGATGACCCCATAGGGTCAATAACTCGACATCAAGTGAAACCGCCGGTTGTCATCCTCTGCGGTGGGCGCGGAACGCGGTTGCGGGAGCGGACGGAGTCGGTGCCGAAGGCGCTGGTCGAGATCGGGGGACGGCCGATCGTCTGGCACGTGGTCCAGATCTACGCCGCGCAGGGGTTCGAGCGCTTCCTGCTGGCGACCGGGTATATGGGAGAGGCGGTGACGGAGTTCGCGGCGGCCGAGCGCTGGCCGGAGGGGATCGCGGTCGAGTGCGTGGATACCGGCCTCGACACTCCGACCGGGGGGCGGATCGCCAAGCTGGGCGAGCGACTGGCCGGTGAGACCTTCTGCCTCACCTACGCCGACGGGGTCGCCGACGTCGACCTCGGCGCCCAGCTTGACTTCCACCGGGGCCACGGCGGCCTGGCGACGATGACCGTGGTGCAGCCGCACCTGCAGTGGGGGGTGGCGGAGCTCGCCGGCGACCGCGTCGCCGGCTTCGTCGAGAAGCCGCGCAGCGAGCACTGGATCAACGGCGGCTTCTTCTGCTTCGAGCCCGGCGCACTTGCCTATGTCGCCGCTGACAGCGTGCTCGAGCGCGCGCCGCTGGAGGCGCTCGCCATCGATGATCAACTGCGGGCCTTCCGTCACGCGGGCTTCTGGGACTGCATGGACACCTATAAGGACGCGGTCGTGCTCAACGACCTCTGGGCCAGCGGCGAGGCGCCCTGGCGGGTCTGGGACGCGAGCGGGGTGGAGGGGGGGTGAAGCGGGCCCTGGTCACCGGCGGCCACGGCTTCGTCGCCTCGCACCTGGCGCGGGCGCTGCTCGAGCGGGGCGACGCGGTCACCGTCCTCGACCTGGCGCCGCCGCCGCTCTCGGGGCTGGCCCTGCAGGGGATCGCGCCGGAGGTCGAGCTGGTCGAGGCCGACCTCTGCGACGCGCGTCGCGTTGGCGCGACGGTCGACGCCGGAGAGTTCGACGTCGTCTTCCACCTCGCCGCCCAGACCCTGGTCGGGCCGGCGATGGCCGATCCCGCCGCGACCTTCGAGGCCAACGTGCGCGGCACCTGGACGCTGCTGGAGGCCTGTCGCCGCGCCGAGGTCCCGGCCGTCGTCGTCGCCTCCTCTGACAAGTCCTACGGGCCGAGCGAGATCCTGCCCTACCGCGAGGAGATGCAGCTGCGCCCCGCCTCTCCGTATGAGGCGAGCAAGGCCGCGGCCGACGCGATCGCGCTCAGCTACCGGCCCGCCTATGGCCTTCCTGTCGCGGTCAGCCGTTTCGCCAACATCTACGGCGGCGGCGACCTCAACTTCTCCCGCCTGATCCCGGAAGCGATCGCCGCCGTACTCGACGGCCGCCGTCCCCAGATCCGCTCCGACGGCAGCCCCGAGCGCGACTTCCTCTACGTCGACGACGCCGTCGCCGCCTACCTCTCGATCGAGCGCGCGGTCGGCGCCGGCGGCCCGGGGGCCGGGGAGGCCTTCAACGCCGGCGGTGAGCGCCCGCACTCGGTGGCCGAGGTGCTGGAGACGATCGCCGCGGTCTCCGGGGCCGGCCTCGACCCCGAATACCACGGCACCGGCAACCCGGCCGGAGAGATCGACCGCCAGTACGTCGACTCGGCGAAGCTGCGCGATCTCACCGGCTGGGGCCCCGAAGTCGAGCTCGAGGACGGCCTGGCCCGTACTCTCGAGTGGTACCGACTACACCCGGAGGCGCGCCCCTGATGTGCGGACGATTCACGGTTACGGCCAAAGACACGAAGACGATCGCCGACCGCTTCCAGGTCGAGCTGGAGAAGGCTCTGGAGCGTGGCGGG
The DNA here is from genome assembly GCA_963795625.1 of uncultured Solirubrobacterales bacterium. Lineage (GTDB taxonomy): Bacteria > Actinomycetota > Thermoleophilia > Solirubrobacterales > 70-9 > VAYN01. The sequence continues at coordinate 194,781 of CAWCIS010000001.1, forward strand.
GACGGCGAGGCGCCGCCGCCGAGCAAAGAGCGGGCGGAAAAGCTGGCACAGGGCCTCGACCGCTACAACGTCGCCCCGACCCAGGAGATCCTCACCGTGCGCTCCTCGCCGGACCCGGAGGAGGCGGAGGCGGGCGAGCGCGAGGCGCGGCTGATGCGCTGGGGGCTGGTGCCGCGCTGGGCCAAGGACCTCAAGGTCGGCTACCGGATGATCAACGCCAAAGCCGAGAACCTGACCTCCAGTCGCGCCTACTCGCCGCTGGTCGGCAAGTTCCGCCACCGTTGCCTGATCGTCGCCGACGGCTTCTACGAGTGGATGAAGGCCGAGGATCCCAAGCAGCCGCGCCAGCCCTGGCGCTTCACGGTCGACGGCGGCGAGCCCTTTGCTTTCGCCGGCATCTGCACCCGCAAGGAGTGGGAGGACGAGGAGGACCGCGGCTTCGACGACGGTTGGCTCTACAGCGCCACGATTGTCACCACCACCCCGAACGCGGTGGTGGCGCCGGTCCACGACCGGATGCCGGCGATCCTGCCGAGCCCGGAGGCGGAAGCGGCCTGGCTGCGACCGGACCTCAGCGTCGAGGACGCGGTGGCGATGTGCGTGCCGCTGGACCCGGGCCGGATGTCGAGCGCGCCGGCCAACCCGAAACTGAACAAGGTCGGCAAAGGGATGGCAGAAGGTCCGGAGCTGCTGGTCGCGCCGCAGGCCGGATGAGGCCTATTCCTTCGCTTCGTCTTCTTTCTTTTCCGCTTCTTCCACCGCCGCTTCTTCGGCTTCTTCTTCCGCTTCTTCGTCGATCGGCGGCGAGATCTTCTTCAGCTGGCCGGCGGTGTGGACCGTCGCCTTGCCGGCGCTCGTCGTCAGCGTGCAGGCGACCTCGGCGGCGGGAACGGACGTCGATTTCCAGACGGTGTAGAAGGGCAGCGCCAGGTTCCGTTTCGGCTTGCCACCGGCGATGAAGTATTTGAGATGCTCGGTGCCGACTTCGTATTCCGGCCATTCGAGCTTGACCCCTTTTTCGGTGGTGAAGCGGGCGATCGGCTTGCCTTCGAGCACGGCGAGTTCGGCGCCGCGGGCGCTGAAGTCGATCAGCAGCGTTTCCGGCACTTCCTGGCTGTAGATCCCGGCTTCCGAGGAGCGCGGGTAGGTTGCCCGCAGCCCGCCCGCGGTCTGGGCGATTTCGGCGCGGCGGGCGCTGACGGAGCAGAGGATGCGGCTGTGACCGACCGGCGCGCCCTGCTCGATCCGCAGGGTCGAGGCGACCCGGAACAGCGAGTAGCCGCTGACGTTGGTCCCGGTGGCGCTGATTTCGTTGCCGATCAGCTGCATCGACTGGCTGCCGCCCGGCACCTGCACCGGCTTCGAGGCCGGGATCGCCGCCGCCTGCACCCATTCCAGGTTGGCCGCTTCGCCGCTGCCCTTGTCGGTGGTCAGCAGCGCCGCGGCGACGCAGGCGAGCAGGCCGACGGCGATCACGATCAGGGCTCCGCGCGGCGGCCGGGGGTCCTTGGCTGGCTCACTCACAGGCGCGACAGTATTCGAACCGGCGGCCGATCCGAGCGCTCTCGTTTCGGTCGCCCCGGGCGACGGGTAGCTTGTGGGCGTGAGCGCCAAACCGAGCCCGCTGCGGGTGGGCCAGGTCGAGACCCGGACGGTGACCGTGCACGGTCGCGAGGTCAGCTACGTCGACGGCGGCGCCGGCCCGCTCCTGCTGCTGGTCCACGGGATGGCCGGCACCGCCGAGAACTGGCAGTCGGTGATCGAGCCGCTGGCCCTGCGCAACTCGGTGATTGCCCCCGACTTCCCCGGCCACGGCCACTCGGCGCCGGGCGGCGGCGACTACTCGCTCGGCAGCCTGGCCAGCGGCCTGCGGGACCTGATGCTGACGCTCGGGCACGAGCGCGCGACCCTGGTCGGGCACTCGCTCGGCGGCGGCGTCGCCCTCCAGTTCACCTACCAGTTCCCGGAGATGGTCGAGCGCCTGGTCCTGGTCTCCAGCGGCGGCCTCGGCCCCGACGTCAGCCCGGTCCTGCGGGCCGCGGCGCTGCCCGGCGCCGATCTCTTCATCGCCGCCACGGTGGGCGTAGGCAGTCAGGCCGGATCGCTGCTCGGCCGCGGCCTGGGGATGCTGGGCATGCGCCCCAGCGCCGACGTCGCCGAGGTGGCCCGGGGCTACGCATCGCTCTCGGACCGCGAGCGCCGCAAGGCCTTCCTCGCGACGCTGCGCTCGGTCGTCGGCACCGAGGGCCAGCGGGTCGCCGCCCTCGACCGCCTCTATCTGGCCGAGGCGCTGCCGCTCCTGATCATCTGGGGCGACCGCGACCCGATCATCCCCGTCGCCCACGCCGAGGACGCCCATCGCGAGCTGCCCAACAGCCGCCTCGAGATCTTCGAGGGCGTCGGCCACGTGCCCCAACTGGAGAGCCCCGGCGCCTTCATCTCCGCCCTCGAACGCTTCCTCGACGAGACCGAGCCGGCCCGGTTCGACCGCGACGAGTGGCGCGGCCGCTTCAAAACGGCCTAGCCGCACAGCAGTACGCGCCCGACAGGATTCGAACCTGTGGCCTCGTCCTCCGGAGGGACGCGCTCTATCCAGCTGAGCTACGGGCGCTCGCCCTGGGAGCTTAGTCAGTCCTCGCGGGTGACGATTTGGCGAACGTATGTTCCGTCCGCTTGCAGACATAAAGTTGCGGAATGCCAAGACCCACGACCGGGACCGCGACTGAGGCCATTGTGTTGAGCGCCTTCACACAGCGAGGGTTTCATGTGCTGGTCCCGTTTGGGGACGGTCACCCGTTTGACCTGGCAGTCCATCTGACCGGGACCGAATTCCTTCGAGTTCAGTGCAAGACCGCTTGGCCGCAAGGCGGGTGCCTGATCTTCAATGCCCGCTCGACCGATCATGGCCGCGGTCCGCAGTCCTATGTCGGACTCGCGGACATCTTTGGGGTGTACTTTCCGCCAAAGCAGGCGGTCTATCTTGTGCCGATTGACAGCGTTGCCAATTACGAGGGACGCTTGCGTGTCGAGCCAACTCGCAATAACCAGCGGCGAGGTATTCGGATGGCGGCGGACTTTGGAATCGATCGATGGTCTGCCAAAAGCCTCGATGAGGTGGCGGCGAAGGGCCGGGCGAAGCCAGAATTGGAGCTAGGCATCGCGTAGGCTCGCCGCCGTGGATCTGTCGGCGATATTTCTCGGGACCGGGGGGTCGGTGCCCTCGGCGCGGCGCTCGACCGCGAGCGTGCTGATCTCGCGCGGGGGGGACCGGCTGCTGTTCGACTGCGGCGAAGGGACGCAGCGGCAGATGCAGCGCTCGATCGGGCTCACCCAGGTCGACGAGATCTACCTCACCCACTTCCACGCCGACCACATCCTCGGCCTGCCGGGTCTGCTGAAGAGCTACGACTTGACCGACCGCGAGCTGCCGCTGACGATCCACGGCCCGCCGGGCCTGCACGACCTCTTCGCGATCCTCAAGCCGATCGTCGGCCGGCTGCACTTCGGGCTGGAGCTGGTCGAGCTGGCGCCGGGCGAGGCGGTCGCCCACGACGAGTACGAGGTCCGCTCCTTCGAAGCCGCCCACGGAGTGCGGGCCAATGGCTACGCGCTGGTCGAGGACGAGCGTCCCGGCCGCTTCGACGTCGAAGCGGCGAAGCGGCTTGGCGTCCCCGAAGGCCCCGCCTTCGCGGCGCTGCAGCGTGGAGAGGAGGCGCAGGGCGCGTCGGGGCCCGTGCGTCCCGAGGACGTGGTCGGCGGCGCCCGGCCCGGCCGCACCGTTGTCCTCACCGGCGACACCGCCCCCAGCCCGGCCACGGTCGCGGCCGCCGCTGACGCCGAGCTGCTGATCCACGACGCCAGCTTCACCGAGGAGGACGTCCAGCGCGCTGCCGAGACCGGCCACTCGACTGTCGGCCAGGCCGCCGCCGTCGCCCGTGAGGCCCACGTGAAACTGCTTGCCCTGGTCCACATCTCCTCTCGCTATCACGTCGGCAAGGTCCTCGAGGAGGCCCAGGAGGTCTACGAACCCACCGTCGCCCCCAAAGACTTCGACGTGATCGAGATCCCCTTCGCCGAGAAGGGCTATCCCGAGCTCCAGCCCAACGGAGCCCGTGAACGTGGCCCCGCCAGCGCCGCCGGCGAGCAGAGCTGAGTCCTCGCAAGGTTTTCTCCCTCGCGGGGCACTAGACCTGTAGTGCACGGAGATTCGACCACGACCCAGCTGATCGGCGCCGAAGTCAGGCGTTACCGCGATGGCGATCGCGGTGCGGCCGAGGTGCTGGCGGCCCGCGCCGCGCGCCTCTCGCTCCGCACCGCTGCGGCGCTGCTCAGCAGCCGCGACGAGGCTTCCGATGTGTCGCAGGACGTCGCGGTTGATGTCCTGCGTTCGCTCGCCAAACTCCGCGACCCGGAAGCATTCGACGCCTGGGTGCACCGGATCACCGTGCGCCACGCGCTGCGCCGAGTCAAGCGCCGCCGCGGCCGTCGCGCGGCCGAGACGCCGCTGGCCCTCTTGCCCGAGGCCGCTGAGCCGGTCGCCCCGGGCGAGATCGACCGCGACGCGGTCCTCGCCGCACGCAAGGCGCTCGCCGATGCCTTTGCCTCGCTGCCGCCGAAGCAACGTCTGGCGCTGGCGCTGCGCTACGTCCACGATCTCCCCGACGCCGAGATCGCCGGCGCGCTCGGTTGTCGCGTAGGGACCGTGCATGCACTTCTGTCACGTGGTCGGGGCGCGCTTCGCCACGACCCACAACTGGCCGAGCTGGCGCTCGCGTTTGGAGGAAGCTGAAATGTTCAGCAGCCACGACGACGATCTCCTGCGAGCCGCGCTCGCACCCGCTCGCACCCTCGAGCCGTGCGCGGCCGACGTCGCCCGCGTAATGGCCCGAGTCGCAGCGCCCAGGCGTTCCTGGCGATTTCCCGTGTCCGCCCACCGAGGGCGATTCGCGGCGACCGCGCTGGCGGCGCTGCTGTTGCTCTGCGCCGGCGTCTACGCCGTTCCCGCCACCCGCGCCGCGATCGAGGGCGCCGCTAACTCGGTGGCGGACGCGTTCAGGGGCTACCAGCGAGGCGACACTGAGGACGCCCCGGGGAGGCCGTTGGCCAGGAGAGATCGGGCTCCGGAGTATTTCGGTGAGCGCTACCTCGGCCAGCCGTTTGCGCGGCAGCCGCGAGTTCTGGCGGCAGCTGGTGGTTACCGGCTCTTCGCATACCGCGCTCCCAGTGGATCGCTCGGATTCGATCTCGGCGATACCGGCGTGGGGATGGGCTTTCCGAGCGCCCATGCGATCGGACCCGGTGCGCTCGTCATCCTCGGCCCCGGTGCTATACAGCACGCCGATGCAGAGGGTCACGTGCCCCTGTTCGGGTTGGTGGCCGACTCCGTCAGCGAAGTCGAGCTCGTCTACGACGCCGGGCCGCCACTGCGCCGATCGGGGATCGAAGGGGGGTTCGTATTGTTGGCATCGCCCTCTCGGGGCCCCCGCGAAGTAGTGGCCTTCGATGCCGCCGGCATCGCGGTCGGGCGCCAGCTGGTCGACAATTCCCCTCACCCCGGACTTCGCATCGACTGGGAGCAGTACTGATTGTCCGATCCTCTGGCGGCGTGCCGCCCGTCGACGCCGCCATCGCTGCTACATTGCAGCCGTCCTTTAACCAGGTCCCGTGAGGCCAGGAAGGAAGCGCAGAAGAGTGAGTGAGAAGGTCGTGCTCAAGCACGACGACCTGGGGCGCACGCTAAGGCGGATCGCGCACGAGATCGTCGAGAAGAACCCCGATCCCGGGGATCTGGCCCTGGTCGGCATCCACACCCGCGGTGCCTTTCTCGCTCGCCGCCTCCACTCCACTCTCGCCGAACTGGTTGCGACCGAGCTGCCGATCGGCGACATCGATATCTCCTTCTATCGCGACGACGTCGGTGCCAAGGCGCCGGCCACGCAGCCGGTCGTCCACTCCTCCCACATCGATTTCGACCTGAGCGGGCGCACCGTCGTCCTCGTCGACGACGTCCTCTTCACGGGCCGCACCGTTCGTGCCGCGATCGACGCCCTCTTCGACTATGGGCGGCCACAGCGGGTCCAGCTCGCCGTGCTCTGCGACCGCGGTCACCGCGAGCTGCCCTTCCGCCCCGACTACGTCGGCAAAAGCCTGCCGACCGCGCTCGACGAGCGCGTCAACGTCCGCCTCGAGGAGACCGACGGGGTCGACGAGATGACGATCTCCGAGTCCAGCGCCGCGGGGACGCTCGCGTGAAGCACCTGCTGGCGATCGAGCAGCTCAGCCGCGAGGAGATCGAGGCGATCCTCGACCGCGCCGAGAGCTTTGCCGAGGTCGGCCGCCGCGACATCAAGAAGGTGCCCACCCTGCGCGGGCGCACCGTCGTCACCCTCTTCTACGAGTCGAGCACCCGCACCAGCAGCTCTTTCGAGCTCGCCGCGAAGCGGCTCTCGGCCGACCTGGTCGCGGTCAAGGCGGCCGGCTCCTCGGTCGACAAGGGCGAGTCGCTGAAGGACACGGTGGCGACGCTCTCCGCCTATGACCCGGCCGCGATCGTGATCCGCCACCCCTACGCCGGCGCCGCCCAGATGGTCGCCGGCTGGACCGCCGCCGCGGTCGTCAACGCCGGCGACGGCAAGCACGAGCACCCCAGCCAGGCCCTGCTCGATGTCTACACGCTGCGCCGCCGGTTCGGCTCCCTAGATGGCAAGCGGATCTGGATCGTCGGCGACGTCCTCCACAGCCGCGTCGCCCGCTCCAACCTGATCGCCTTCCAGCGGATGGGCGCCGAGGTCACCGTATGCGGTCCCCCGACCCTGATCCCGCGTGGGATCGAGGAGCTCGGCTGCGAGGTCTCGCACTCGCTGGAGCGGCTGGGCGAGGCCGAGGTGGTCTACGCGCTGCGGATGCAGCAGGAGCGGATGAGCGAGAGCTTCGTCCCCTCGCTGCGCGAGTACGCCGCGACCTTCCAGATCGACACCCGCAAGCTCAACCCGCGCCAGCTGCTGATGCACCCGGGCCCGGTCAACCGCGGCGTCGAGCTCTCCGGCGAGGCGATCGACTCGCCGCAGTCGCTGATCGCCGAGCAGGTCGCCGCCGGCCTGGTGGTGCGAATGGCGATTCTCTACGAGCTGCTGGCCGGTGGCGAGCGCCCGACTCCGCTCGTCGAGGGCGAAGGCGCCGCACCGACCCCGATCGGGCAGCCCGCATGAGCGCGGAACGACCAAGCGTGCATCTCTGGTTCTTCGCGCCGGGAGAGAAGCGCGAAATTTATGTCTAGCCTCACCGACTCGCTCGACGTCCGTCCCGGCGCGGCCGCTGACGTGATCCTGCGGCGGGCGACCGTGTTCGACCCGGTCGCCGGCATCGACGGCGTCCACGACGTCGTCGTCCGTGGCGGCGAGATCGCCGAGCTGGCGACGCCGGGGGAGGGGTCAGCCGACGGGGCCGAGGTCGTCGAGGCCGAGGGCATGCACGCCTTCCCCGCCTTCTTCGATCCCCACGTCCACCTCCGCACCCCCGGCCACGAGCACAAAGAGGACGTCGAGACGGGCACCCGCTCGGCCGCCGCCGGCGGCTACTGCGGGATCCTGGCGATGGCCAACACCGACCCGCCGGTCTCGACCGCCGCCGACATCTCCGCCCTGCGCGAGCAGGCCCGGGCCGGGGCCTCGGTCCCGGTCGGGTTCATGGCGACGGTGACCAAGGAGATGAAGGGCGAGGACCTGACCGAGATGGTCGAACTGCGCGAGGCCGGCGCGGTCGGCTTCACCGACGACGGGCTGCCGATCGCCAGCGCCCGGGTGATGCTGCGCGCCCTCCAGTACCAGCGCCTCTGCGGCGGCACGATCGCCCTGCACGAGGAGGATCCCGAGCTCTCCGGCGACGGCGTCATGCACGAGGGCCCGGTCTCGGCGGCGCTCGGCCTGGCCGGCGTGCCCTCGGTCTCGGAGTCGACGATGATCGCCCGCGATGCCGCCCTCGCCGCCTACGAGAACGCCCGCATCCACGTCCAGCACCTCTCCGCGGCGGAGTCGGTCGCGGTTGTCCGCGCCGCCAAGGCGGCCGGGGTCAAGATCAGCGCCGAGGCCAGCCCGCACCACCTCTGCCTCACCGACGAGGAGGTCCGCAGCCTCGATCCGCGCCGCTTCAAGATGAACCCGCCGCTGCGCCGGGAGGCCGACCGCCAGGCGTTGATCGAGGCCCTGCGCGACGGCACGATCGAGTGCGTCGCCACCGACCACGCCCCGCACCAGGACGAGGAAAAGGACGTCCCCTTCGAGCAGGCGGCGATGGGCGTGACCGGGCTGGAGACCGCCTTCGCGGCGCTGCACACCGAACTGGTGCTGCCGGGCACGATCGGGCTCGGCTTGCTGATCGAGCGGATGGCCGGCGGCGCCGCCCCGTTCGGGATCGAGCGCCCGACCCTGACCCCCGGCTCGGAGGCGAACGTGGCCCTCTGCGACCTCGGCGCGAAGTGGACGGTGGGGGAGGAGGGCTACGAGAGTCGCTCGCAGAACTCCTGGTGCGCCGGCAAGACCCTGACCGGCCGGGTCATGGTCACCCTCGCCGCGGGCCAGGTCGCCTTCCGTCTGCGCAGCTTCAGCCTCGGGGTGGCCGCGTGAGCGCCTACCTGCTGCTCGAGGACGGGACCCGGCTCGACGGGCTCGCCTGCGGCCATGACGGTGCTGTCACCGGCGAGGTCGTCTTCAACACGGCGATGACCGGCTACCAGGAGTCGGTCACCGATCCCTCCTACGCAGGCCAGATCATCGTCTTCACCTACCCGCTGATCGGCAACTACGGGGTCAGCGCGCCGGCGATGGAGTCCGACCGCATCCACGCCCGCGGCGTCGTCATGCGTGACGCCAAGAACGGCGAGGACGTCGCCAGCGCCGAGGGCGGTTGGCTCGACTGGCTCGGCGACTGCGGCGTCCCGGCGATCGACGGCGTCGACACCCGCGCCCTGGTCCGCCACATCCGCGACCGCGGCGCTATGCGCGGCGGCATCTTCCCGGCCGCGACGTCCGAGGCCGAGGCGCGCGAACGGATCGCCGCCGAGCCCAGCATGGACGGCGCCGACCTCGCCCGCACCGTCACCCCGCCGGAGCCGGTCCGCTTCGACGGCGAGGGCCCGCACGTGGTCGGGATCGACACCGGGATCAAGCTCAGCATCGTCCGTCAGACTGCGCGAGCACGGGGCGAAGCTGACCCTGCTGCCCTGCACCGCCAGCTCCGAGCAGGTCCTGGCCGAGGATCCCGACATCGTCTTCCTCGCCAACGGCCCCGGCGACCCCGGTGCGCTCGACTATGTCGTCGACACGGTCCGCGGGATCGTCGGCAAGAAGCCGGTCTTCGGCATCTGCCTCGGCCACCAATTGCTCTGCCGCGCGGTCGGCCTCGAGACCTACAAGCTCCCCTTCGGCCACCGCGGCGCCAACCATCCGGTCAAGGACCTGGAGACGGGGCGGATCGACATCACCTCTCAGAACCACGGCTTCGCCGTCGCCGGCCCCGGCGGCGAGCCGCGGATCGAGGGCGACGAGGCGGTCCGCTGGGAGACCGACTTCGGCGTCGCCGAGCTCTCCCAGCTCAACCTCTACGACCGCACGGTCGAGGGCCTGGTCCTGCGCGACGTCGCCGGCGCCACCGTCCAGTACCACCCCGAGGCGGGCCCCGGCCCGCACGACGCCCGCCACCTCTTCGATCGCTTCCTGTCCCTGGCTACCTGAACGGAACCCTTGCCCCGTAGAGACGACATCCAGAAGATCCTCCTGATCGGCTCCGGCCCGATCGTGATCGGCCAGGCGGCCGAGTTCGACTACTCCGGCGTCCAGGCCTGCAAGGTGCTGCTCGAGGAGGGCTACGAAGTGGTCCTCGTCAACTCGAACCCGGCGACGATCATGACCGACCCCGAGTTCGCCACCGCCACCTACATCGAGCCACTGCTGCCGGGGCCGGTGACCAAGATCATCGAAAAGGAGCGCCCCGACGCGTTGCTGCCGACGCTCGGTGGCCAGACCGCGCTGAACCTGGCGATGACCCTGCACGAGGACGGCACCCTGGAGAAGTTCGGGGTCGAGCTGATCGGCGCCGACTCCGCCGCGATCCGCCGCGCCGAGGACCGCGAGGAGTTCCGCACGACGATGAACGAGGCCGGGATCCGCATCCCCTGGTCGATCACGGTGGAGACACTGGGCGAGGTCGAGGAGGGCTTGGCCGACGGCCGGATCACGCTGCCGGCGATCGTCCGGCCCGCCTTCACGATGGGCGGCCAGGGCGGCGGCATCGGCCGCACCGAGACCGAGCTGCGCCAGGTCGTCAGCGAGGGCCTAGCGGCGAGCCCGATCAACCAGGTCCTGGTCGAGGAGTCGGTGATCGGCTGGGGCGAGTTCGAGCTCGAGGTGATGCGCGACCGCAACGACAACGTCGTGATCATCTGCTCGATCGAGAACGTCGACCCGATGGGGGTCCACACCGGCGACTCGGTCACGGTGGCGCCGGCGCAGACGCTGACCGACCCGCTCTACCAGGACCTGCGCGACGTCGCGATCAAGGTGATCCGGGCGATCGGGGTCGAGACCGGCGGCTCCAATGTCCAGTTCGCGGTCAACCCCGAGGACGGCGAGATCGCGGTGATCGAGATGAACCCGCGGGTCTCGCGCTCCTCGGCGCTGGCCTCGAAGGCGACCGGCTTCCCGATCGCGAAGATGGCGGCCAAACTGGCGGTCGGCTACGCCCTGGAGGAGATCCCCAACGACATCACCCAGGCGACGCCGGCCTCGTTCGAGCCGACGATCGACTACGTCGTCACCAAGATCCCGCGCTTCGCCTTCGAGAAGTTCCCCGGCGCCGACGGCCGCCTCTCCACCTACATGCAGAGCGTCGGCGAGGCGATGGCGATCGGCCGCACCTTCCGCGAGTCCTTCGCCAAGGCGATGCGTTCGCGCGAGCTCGACTCCAAGCCCGACGCGCCCGCGAGCGAAGCGGAGATGCTGGTCGCGCTCGAGAAGCCCTGCGCCGAGCGCTTCGACCTGATCCTCGAGGCCTTCCGCCGCGGGATCGAGATCGAGGCCGTCCACGGGGCCTGCCTGGTCGACCGCTGGTTTCTGCGCGAGCTGCAGCTGCTGGCCACGGAGGGCGACGGCACCGAGGGCCTGGTCCGCACCTACAAGGCGGTCGATACCTGCGCCGCCGAGTTCGAGGCCGCCACGCCCTACTACTACTCCGCCCACGAGCGCCCGCGCGCCGACGGCAGCCCGCCCGCCTCCGAGGTCCGCCGCGGCGAGCGCGACTCGGTCGTGATCCTCGGCGCCGGCCCGAACCGGATCGGCCAGGGGATCGAGTTCGACTACTGCTGCGTGCACGCAGCGATGACCGCGCGTGAGCTCGGCCGCGACGCGGTGATGATCAACTGCAACCCGGAGACGGTCTCGACCGACTACGACACCTCGGACCGCCTCTACTTCGAGCCGCTGACCGCGGAGGACGTGCTCGCGGTCTGCGAGCAGGAGCGGCCGGAGGGAGTGATCGTCCAGTTCGGCGGCCAGACGCCGCTGAAGCTGGCCCGGACCCTGGAAGAGGCAGGCGTGCCGCTGCTCGGAACCCCGGTCGACGCGATCGACCTGGCCGAGGACCGCGGCCAGTTCGGCGCCTTGCTGCGCCGGCTCGGGATCAAGCACCCGCCCTACGGCACCGCGCTCTCGGCCGAGGAAGCCGGGGCCGTCGCCGAATCGGTCGGCTTCCCGCTGCTGGTCCGGCCCTCGTTCGTGCTCGGCGGCCGGGCGATGGAGATCTGTTATTCGACCGAGGACCTCAACGCCTACCTCGCCGCCCACGTCAAGGCCGACCAGGAGCACCCGCTGCTGCTCGACCGCTTCCTCGAGAACGCGATCGAGGTGGACGTGGACGCCCTGGCCGACGGCGAGCGGGTCTGGGTCGCCGGGATCATGCAGCACGTCGAGGAGGCCGGCGTCCACTCCGGCGACTCCGCCTGCGTGATCCCCCCGCTCAGCCTCGGCGAGCAGATGCTCGACCAAATCCGCGCCACCACCGAGCGGATCGCGCTCGAGCTCGGCGTCGTCGGCCTGCTCAACATCCAATACGGCGTCGCCGGTGGCGAGCTCTACGTGATCGAGGCCAACCCGCGCGCCTCCCGCACCGTTCCCTTCGTCTCGAAGGCGATCGGGGTGCCGCTGGCGAAGATGGCGGCGCGGCTGATGTTGGGCGAGCGGCTCGCCGACCAGGACCTGCCCGACGGCCTGCCCGAGCACGTCAGCGTCAAGGAGGCGGTCCTGCCCTTCGCCCGCTTCGCCGGCGCCGACTCGGTGCTGGGCCCGGAGATGAAGAGCACCGGCGAGGTGATGGGCGTCGCCGCCGACTTCCCGACCGCCTTCGGCAAGGCCCAGGCGGCGGCCGGGGTGATGCTGCCCGAGGAAGGCTCGGTCTTCATCACCGTCACCGACACCGACAAGCCGGCCGCGACCCAGCTGGCCGCCCGTTTCCACGACCTCGGCTTCGAGGTGATCGCGACCGGCGGCACCGCCCAGGCGATCGAGCGGATGGGCGTGCCGGTGACAAGGATCAACAAGCTGGGAGAGGGCTCACCGCACGTCCTCGAGCTGATCCAGGAGCGCCGCTGCGACCTCGTGATCAACACCCCGACCGGCTCCGGCGCCCGCGCCGATGGCTACGAGATCCGCACCGCGGCCGTCCGCCACGGCATCCCCTGCGTGACGACGATGACCGGCGCCACCGCTGCCGCCCGGGCGATCGCCGCCGGCCGCCAGGGCGACGCCGAGGTCCGCAGCATCCAGGAGATCCACGGCGCCGCCGCCTCGGCGCTGGCAGGGGCCGAAGGGACGCACTGACGGTGCCGGGCCCGCCTGCGGGAACGGCAAGCCTCACCGCGCTCGACGGCCGCCTCTGCGAGGTCGCCGAGAATCGCCCCTCTGGCAGCTATCGGCTCGTCTCGCTGCGCGACCGCGGGGGGAGCGAGCCGCTGTCCGGTCAGTTCTACGCCCTCGCCGTCGTTCCGGGCGGGGGAGGGGGTGCGGCCTTGCCGCCGCGCCCGATCCCGGTCGCCGCGACCACGCCGGGGCCCGGGGGCATCCGGCTCGAGTTCCTGGTCGAGGACGGGGGTGACGGCGATCGGTTCTCCGATCTGGCGGCCGGCGACCGCGTACGGGTCACCGGGCCGCTCGGCGAGCCCTTCACCGCCCCGCGCGAGCTGAACCCCGGCGCGGCCGGGGCGGTGCTGGTCGGGGCCGGCCTCGACATCGCGCCGCTGGCCCTGCTGCGCCGCCGCCTCAGCGAACGGGGAGTGCCGCTGCGCGTCCTGATCGGCTTCCGCAGTGAGGCGGACTCAGGTGGCGTGGAGCTGTTCTGCGGCTCCGGCGCCGAGCTCTGCCCCGAGGTGCGCCTCGCCTCCGAGGACGGCCATCGCGGTCATCGCGGCCCGGTGACCGACCTCCTCGCCGTCTTGTTGGAAGGCGACGACGCCCGCTCCGCCGTCGTCTACGCCTCCGGCCCAGCACCGATCCTGGAGGCCGTTGGAGCGCTCTGTGCCGAGCGCGCGGTCACCTGCGAGCCGGCCCCGCAAGCGCCGGCGAGCCCGCTCTGATCCCTTTGGCCCTCAACCTCCAGTAGAGGTTGAGGTGAATTTGGGCGGAATTGGGTCCTGACCGCTTGCACAGCTTCGAGCCGAAGCTATACTCGCCGCGCAGATGGCCGCCTCCCCAGTCAAGATTTCAGCCGCCGCCCCCGAGCGGTCCCTGGATCAGAGGATGGACGCGCTCAAACGAGCGAACGACATCCGCACCGCCAGGGCCAAGCTGAAGAAGGATCTGAAGGCGAGCCGGGCGAGCATCCACGCGATCCTCCTGGACCCGCCGGAGTACCTGCTGACCGCGAAGGTCTTCGACATGCTCCTCGCCGTCCCCAAGTACGGACGCGTGAAGACCAACCGGATCCTCAACCAGTGCCGGATCTCGCCTTCGAAGACGATCGGCGGGCTCTCCGAGCGCCAGCGCACCGAGCTCGTTTCCCTGCTGCGCCGCTAGACGACCGCCGCGACGGTCAGTATCCGCGACCGCATGGCAGCCAAAGTCTTCGTCATCACCGGCCCCTCCGGCGTCGGCAAGGGAACTCTGATCCGGGAGCTCCTGAAGCGGCTGCCCGATCTCGAGCTCTCGATCTCGGCCACCACCCGAGCGCCGCGCGAGGGCGAGGTCGACGGCCGCGACTACCACTTTCTCTCGCCCGGGCAGTTCGAAGAGCGGATGCGTCGCGAAGACTTCCTCGAGTACGCCACCTACAGCGGCAACAGCTACGGGACGCTGCGGACCGAGGTCGAGCGGCGGCTCTCGGGCGGTCACTCGGTGCTGTTGGAGATCGAGGTGCAGGGCGCGCGCCAGGTGCGAGCGGCGATGCGCGAGTCGATTCAAGTCTTCATCGCGCCACCGGACCCGGCGGTCCTGCGCCGGCGCCTCGACGGCCGTGGCACCGACTCCCCGGAGGCGATCGACGCCCGGCTCAAGGTCGCGGAGGGGGAGATGGCGGCCCAGAACGAGTTCGCCCACGTCGTCGTCAACGACGATCTCGGGCACGCCACCGATCAGCTGGAGGGGATCGTGCGCACCGAGCTCGGTCTATCACTAGACTCCCCGGCCGATGATTAAACCCCGCGTAGACAAGCTTCTAGAGCACGCTGACTCGCATTACGCCGCCGTCGTCGTTTCGGCCAAGCGGGCGCGTCAGATCAATAGCTACTTCCACAACCTCGGTGAGGGTGGATTCGGCGAGTACCCGCCGCCCATGGTCGAGGTGAACGCCGAGCGCAATTACCTCACGATGGCGCTCGAAGAGCTCGCCGAGGGCAAGCTCAAATACGAGTACCGCTCCTAGCGCCCAGCGCAAAAGGAGCCCTCTTCAGGAGGCGTCGGATGGCCAGAGTCCTGCTTGGTGTCAGCGGTGGGATAGCCGCCTACAAGTCGCTGGAGCTGGCCCGGCTGGCGACGCTCGCCGGCCACGGCGTCCGCGTCCTCATGACCGCGACCGCGACCCGCTTCGTCGGCGCCGCCTCCTTCGAGGGCATCGTCGGCGCCCCGGTGCTGATCTCAGAGTTCGAGCGCGACCCGATGCGCGGCGCCTTCCCGGGCGAGGGCGCGCCCGGTCACGACCCGATCGGCCACCTCGAGCTGGCCTCCAACTGCGATGTCTTCCTGGTCGCTCCGGCCTCGGCCAACACGATCGCCAAGCTTGCCGCCGGCACTGCCGACTCGATGCTGACGACCTCGTTCCTCGCCTGCCCGGCGCCGCGCCTGGTCGCGCCGGCGATGAACGACCGCATGTATGCGAACGCGGCGACCCAGGCGAACCTGGCGACGCTGCGCGAGCGCGCCATCGAGGTGATCGAGCCCGACGAGGGCAAGCTCGCTTCTCGCGGTGAGTACGGGCGCGGTCGCCTGCCGGCGCCGGATCGCCTGCTGACCGCGGTCGAGGCGGTGCTGCCTGCGGGCGGGCGCCCCTGGGACGGGCTGCGGGTGCTGGTCACCGCCGGCGGCACGCGCGAGCCGATCGACCCGGTTCGCTTCATCGGCAACCGCTCCAGCGGCCGCATGGGCATCGCCCTCGCCGCCGCCGCCGCCAGGCGCGGCGCGGCGGTGACCCTGATCGCCGCCAACGTCGCCCTGCCTGAGCCCGCGGGCGTCCGCCGCATCGACGTCGAGAGCGCCGAGCAGCTGGCGACGGCGGCGGGGGCCGAGTTCGACGCCGCCCAGGTGCTGCTGATGGCGGCAGCGCCGGCCGACTTCCGCGCCGCCACCGTCGCGCCCGGGAAGCTGAAGCGCGCCGACGGGCTCAAGCTCCAGCTCGAGCCCACGGAGGACATCCTCGCGGCGCTCGCCGGCAGGCGCACCCAGGGCCAGACGATCGTCGGCTTCGCCGCCGAGCACGGGGGGGACGCAGTGGCCAGAGCGAGGGAGAAGCTGACCCGCAAGAACGCCGACCTGATCGTCCTCAACGACGTCTCCGACCCCGCGATCGGCTTCGAGAGCGCCGACAACGCCGTCACCCTGATCGACGCGCAGGAGGAGACGCCCGTCCCGATCGCCACGAAGGATGCCATCGCCGACGCGATCCTCGACAAGGTGAGCCAACTCCGGAACGACGAGGTCCCTACTCAAACGTAACTCCGGGGGGTGGCATGGGGAGGGGTCCGAGAACGGACGCCCCGCGCCCGCCCGCAGGACCCCTCCCCATGACAGGCCCCGCCGGCCGGGCGCGCTTGAGCAGCGAGCTATACTCGCTTCAGCTTTTCAACGCTTGCAGTATCGAGAAGTGGGCCTGGCCCACTTTTTTTACGCCCGAATCAGGCATGGCCGACCTCCAGCAGAACATCCAAGAGCAACTTTCCGAGCTCGATTCCGAGCTCGACCTGGTCGCTGTAGAGCGGCCGGGCAACGAGACCCTGCGCATCTTCATCGACCACCCGAGCGGGGTTGACCTGGCGCTCTGCGAACGGGTCACCAGGCAGCTCGGAGACCTCTTGAACGAGTACTCGCTCGAGGTCTCCTCGCCAGGCCCCAAGTACCGCCGCCCCAGCACCACTTCCGATTCCAAGGAGCCGCACCAGTGAGCAAAGAGATCGTCGACGCAGTCAAAGCGCTCGAGGCGGAGAAGGGAATCGCCGCCGACAAGCTGATGGACGCCCTCGAGGACGCCCTCCTCTCGGCCTACAAGAAGACCCCGGGGGCGGCCAAATACGCCCGCGTCGACCTCGACCACGAAACCGGCGACTTCCGCGTCTTCGAACTGATCCTGCCGCCGGAGCTGGAGCAGAAGCTCCTCGCCGAAGCCGCCGAGCTGCAGGAGGAGCCGGAGGTCGATCCGGAGACGGGCGAAATGCGCGAGCCCGAGGATCCCGAGCTCGACCCGGAGATGATCGCCCCCTATGAGGATCAGATCGAGACCAACGACGTCACTCCGGAAGACTTCGGCCGGATCGCCGCCCAGACCGCCAAGCAGGTGATCCTGCAGCGGATCCGCGAGGCCGAGCGGCAGATGATGTACGACGAGTATCAGGACCGGGTCGGCGAGCTGATCACCGGCATCATCCAGCAGTCCGACAAGCGCTACACGCTGGTCCAGCTGCGCGAGCGGGTCGAGGCGCTGCTGCCCAAGTCCGAGCAGGTCTACAACGAGCGTTATGACCACGGGATGCGGGTCAAGGCGGTCATCACCGATGTCTCCGACTCGACCAAAGGCCCGGCGATCGTCGTCTCCAGGCGCAGCCCGGAGCTGATCAAGAGCCTGTTCGAGCTCGAGGTCCCCGAGATCGCCGACAAGCTGGTCGAGATCGTCGGCGTCGCCCGCGAGCCCGGCTACCGCTCGAAGATCGCCGTCGTCTCCCACGCCGACGGGGTCGACCCGGTTGGTGCCTGCGTCGGCCCCCGCGGCTCGCGGGTGCGGATGGTCGTCTCCGAGCTGCGCGGCGAGAAGATCGACATCATTCCCCACAACGACGAGCCCGCCCGCTTCGTCGCCAAAGCCCTTTCCCCGGCCCGTGTGCGCGAGGTGATCGTCGACGACGAGGAGCGCCAGGCGACCGTGATCGTGCCCGATGACCAGCTCTCGCTGGCGATCGGCCGTGACGGCCAGAACGCCCGGCTCGCCGCCCGCCTCACCGGCTGGCGCGTGGACATCAAGTCCGAGACCGAGTTCGCCTCCGAGGACACCGAGGTCGAGTACGAGGGCGAAGAGCAGTCCGACGGTCGCTGCATGGCGGTGCTGTCGAACGGCCGCCGCTGCCCGAACGCCGCGATCCCGGGCTCCACCTACTGCGGTCTGCCGACCCATCAGGCCCTGACCAGGTTCGAGACCAGCCAGGTCGCGATCCTCGCCGGCCTCTCCGAGGCGGAGCTGGCGATCCTCGCCGACCCCGACGGCGACCAGGGCCAGGTCGACGAGATCGTCGCCCGCGCCGCTGCCGAGTTCGTCGAGGAGGTCGAGGAGGAGCTGGTCGAGGAGGCCGTCGCCGAGGCCGTGGTGGAGGAGATCGTCGAGGAGGCAGTCGTGGAGGCCGTCGCCGAGGAGATCGTGGAGGAGGCGGTTGCCGAGGAGGTGGTCGAGGAGGCCATCGAAGAGGAGATCGCCGAGGAGGCCACCGGGCCCGAGACCGGGTCCGCTGAGGGCGAGCCGGTTGCCGAGGAGGCTGAGCAGGCTTAGTGGCTAAGAAGCGGGTTCACGAGATCGCGAAAGCGCATGACCTCAGCAGCAAGGAAGTCCTCGCCGCGCTGAAAGCTGCCGGCGTCGACGCCAAAGTCGCTGCCTCCAACGTCGACGAGGACGCCGCCGCGAAGGCGATCTCCGCCGCGCGCGGTAATGGCGCGAAGGTGGGCACGGCCGAGTCGAAGTCGCCTGCCGTGCCCAAACAGGCGCCGGCCGCGGCCGGCACGAGCAAACCCATCGCGGCTCCTACCGCGGCGCCGAAAGCTGCCACGCCCGCTCCCAAAGCCGCACCTTCGACCAAGCCGGTGCGTCCGGCAGGCAGCCCGCAGCAGGGCGGCGGTGCCGCCGGTGGCGAAAAAAACGCCGCGTCGTAATCGACTCGCAGGCCGCCCGCCGCGACCAGATGGGCGGCCCGCCGCCGCAGCGCCCGCCGCGCCGCCGTGGCGGTCGTCGCCGCCGGCCCCTGCTGGAGGAGCCGCCGATGGGGCCCGCGACCCCGGTCGAGCCCGAGGCGACCAAGGTCAACTCCGGCGCCACCGTGCGCGAGGTCGCCGAGCTGCTCGGGCTGGCCCCGGCCGAGGTGATCAAAAAGCTGATGACGATGGGGGAGATGGCAACGCTCACCCAGACCCTCACCGACGAGTCGGTGCGGGCGATCGCCGACGAGTACGACCGCAAGCTGGAGATCGTCACCGCCGCCGAGGAGGAGCCGGAGGAGCCGGAGTTCGCCGACGCCGCCGAGGATCTCGTCGACCGGCCGCCCGTGGTCACGATCATGGGCCACGTAGATCACGGCAAGACCTCGCTTCTGGACGCGATCCGCGAGACCGAGGTCGCGGCCGGTGAGGCGGGGGGCATCACCCAGCACATCGGCGCCTACCAGGTCCATAAAGACGAGAAGACGATCACCTTCCTCGATACGCCCGGCCACGCCGCCTTCACGGCGATGCGCGCCCGCGGCGCCAAGGTCACCGACGTCGCCGTCGTCGTCGTCGCCGCCGACGATGGCGTGATGCCGCAGACCAAGGAGGCGATCGACCACGCTCGCGCCGCCGAGGTGCCGATGCTGATCGCGGTCAACAAGATCGACAAGGAGGGGGCCAACCCCGAAAAGGTCCGCACCGAGCTCGCCCAGGAGGGCATCTCGCCCGAGGAGTGGGGTGGCGACACGGTCTTCTGCGAGGTTTCGGCCAAGACCCACGAGGGGCTCGACAACCTGCTCGACATGATCCTTCTGGTCACCGAGCTGGAGGAGCTCGGGGCCAACCCCGACGCACCCGGCTCGGGCACGGTGATCGAGTCCCAGCTCGACCCCGGTCGCGGCCCGGTGGTGACCGTGCTCGTACAGCGCGGCACGCTCAAGGTCGGCGACTCGCTGGTCGGCGGTCCGCAGTGGGGCCGCGTCCGCGCCATGCACGACTTCACCGGCGCCCGGGTCGAGGCCGCGGGCCCCGGCATGCCGGTCGAGGTGCTCGGCTTCGACGGCGTCAGCGACGCCGGCGAGTTCGTGCAGGCGGTCGAGAACGACCGCCGCGCCCGCCAGCTCGCCCAGGAGCGCGCCAACCGGCTCAAGACCGAGGCCCTGGCCCGCCGCCAGGCCCGCAAGGTCAGCCTCGACGAGGTCTTCGCCCGGGTTCAGGAGGGCGACATCAAGGAGCTCAACATCGTCCTCAAGGCCGACGTCGCCGGCTCCCTGGAGGCGCTCCAGGACGAGATCGCCAAAGTCCCGCAGGAACGGGTCGCGATCAACATCATCCACTCCCAGACCGGTGGCATCAACGAGTCCGACGTGATGCTGGCCTCGGCCTCCGACGCGATCATCATCGGTTTCAACGTCCGCCCCCTGGCCGATGCTCGCCGGGCCGGCGTCAGCGAGGGCGTCGACATCCGCACCTACTCGGTCATCTACAAAATCACCGAAGACCTGCGCAACGCGATGGAGGGCCTGCTGGAGGCGATCGAGGTCGAGGAGGCCGTCGGCGAGGCCGAAGTCAAACAGACCTTCAAGGCGTCGAAAGTCGGCCGCATCGCCGGCTGCATCGTCACTCACGGCAAAGCCAGCCGTACCGCCGGCGTCCGCCTGGTGCGCGAAGGCACGGTCATCTGGACCGGCAAACTCGGCTCCCTGCGTCGCTTCAAAGAGAACGTGCAGGAGGTGGAGGAGGGACAGGAGTGCGGCGTCGTGCTCGACGGCTACGCTGACGTCAAGGAGGAAGACGTGCTCGAGTTCTTCCAGACCAAACAGGTCGAGCAGACCCTGGAGTAGGGATGCCCGGCGATCGCATGCGGCGCATCAACGGGGTGCTCCGCGAGGTGGTCGGCGCCGCGATTTCAAGCGACTTGAGCGACCCCCGGATCGGCTTCGTGACTGTGACCTCGGTTGAAACCAGCCCTGACCTGCGCACCGCCAAGGTGTTCGTCAGCGTGCTCGGCAGCGACGAGGACCGCGAGGAGACGCTGAGCGGCCTACGCTCCTCCCACGGCGTCCTGCAGACCCGGATCGCCGCCGAGACGCGGATGAAGCGGACCCCGACCTTGACCTTCCACTACGACAACACGATCGAGCAGGGCGTGCGGATCTCTCAGCTGCTCGACGAAGAGCTGCCCGCGGAGACGCCGGAGCCGGGCGCATGAGCGACGCGACCAGCGTTGCCACATCCGACCTGGAGCGGGTCAGCACCGAGCTGCGCGCCCGCGACCGCTTCCTCCTCACCGCCCACGAGGGGCCCGACGGCGACGCCCTCGGCTCGCTGCTGGGGATGCACCAGCTACTCACACAGCTGGGCAAGGACTCGGTGATGTTCCTCGGGGCGAAGGAGTTCCCGCTGCCGATCGAGTATCGCTTTCTGCCGCTCGAGGAGGTCTTCCACGAGCCGCCGGCGGACATGGCCGACCGCACCGTTGTCTTTCTCGACTGCGGCAACATCGACCGCATGCCGGTCGACTTCCTCACCGAGGGTGGCAACGACATCATCAACATCGACCACCACCACGACAACACCCGCTTCGGGGACTTCAACCTGGTCGACGTCGAGGCTTCCTGCACGGCCGAGATCGTCTACGACCTCGCCGTCGGCTTCGGGGCGACGATCACCAAGGAAATGGCCTCCGCGCTCTACGTCGGGCTGATCACCGACACCGGCAAATTCATGTACGAGAACACCAGCGCGCACACGCACCGGATCGCCGCCGATCTGATCGAGGCCGGGGTCGACATCGACGACACCTACCGCCGCCTGTATGAGCACGTGCCGATCGAGAAGCTGCGGCTGGTCGCCCGCGCTCTGGAAGGGATCCAGCTGCACTGCGACGGCCGCCTCGTGATCAGCTCGATCACCGCCGCCGACTACGCGGCAACCGGAGCGGGGGAGGAGATGACCGAGGGCGTGATCGACCACCTGCGCTCGATCGACGGGACCAAGGTCGCCGCAGTCGTCCGCGATCTCGGCAACCGCGGTCGCGCCGCCCGCAAGGTCAGCCTGCGCTCCAGCGAGGGCGACGTCGACGTCTCGGCGATCGCTCGCAAGAACGGGGGAGGGGGGCACAAACGCGCCGCCGGCTTCTCCACCGACCTCGAGCTCCCTGAGCTGGTCGAGTTCCTCTGCGGCGAGGTCATCTCCCAGCTGGGGCCCTGAGCGTGGGCGACGGCGATCCCGGAGGGGCGGTGCTGCTCTACGACAAGCCGGCGGGAGTCACCTCCCACGACGTCGTCGCCAAGGTGCGGCGCGAGCGGGGCTGTAAAACGGGGCACGCAGGCACCCTCGACCCCTTCGCGACCGGCCTGCTGCTGATCCTGCTCGGCCGCGCCACCCGCCTGCAGCGCTTCCTCGTCGGCCTGCCGAAGACCTACCTGGCCACCGCCCGGCTGGGATGGACCTCCAGCACCGGTGACCCCGACGGCGAGCTGACCGAGACCGGGATCGTGCCCGATTCCCTGGAGCTGCCGACCGGGACGATCCGCCAGCGGGTGCCGATGACCTCGGCCGTGCGGGTCGGCGGCGAGCGCCTCTACAAGAAGGCGCACCGCGGTGAGGTAGTGGAGACGCCCGAGCGCGACGTCGAGGTCTACCGCGCCGAGCTGCTCTCTGTCGCCGGCGGCCACGCCCATTACGAGATCGAGTGCGCGGCGGGGACCTACGTCCGCACCCTGGTCGAGACCCTCGGCGACGCCTACTGCGCCGAGCTGCGGCGGACCGCGATCGGCCCCTTCCGGATCGAGCACGCCGGCGACGAGTTCAGCCTCGAGCAGATCGCCGAGCAGGTGCCTGCCGTGGAGGAGGCACTGCGATGAGCATCACGGTCACCTCGCTTCCCGACGCCGAGCCGCGGCCCCGCCACGTCGCGATCGGCACCTTCGACGGCATCCACCTCGGCCACCAGGCGGTGATCGACAACGCCGATACGGTCCTCACCTTCGATCCCCACCCGCTGGAGGTTCTGCACCCGGCGGCGCTGCCGAAACTGATCACTCCGTTCTCGGTCAAGCGCGACGTGATCGATGGGCTGGGGGTGGAGGAGCTGGTGGTGATCCCGTTCGACGACGCCTTCGCCCACCGCGGCGCCGAGGACTTCATCGAGCACGTCCTGATCGAGCGGCTCGGCGCCACCAAGGTCTCGGTCGGCGAGAACTTCCGCTTCGGCGCCAAGGCCAAGGGCGATCCGGAGATGCTGCGCGCCCGCGACGAGTTCGAGACCAGGGTCGTGCCGCTGGTCGAGGTCGACGGCGAGACCGTCTCCTCGACGCGGATCAGGGCTCTGGTCGCCGCCGGAGACATGGAGGGCGCCAGGCACTGCCTCGGCACCCCGTTCATGGTCGAGGGCGAAGTCGTCAAGGGCGATCAGCGCGGCCGTGAGCTCGGTTTTCCGACCGCCAACTTCGTCCCCGACGACCGCCTCGCGATCCCGGGGCACGGGGTCTACGCCGCCTTCGCCGACGGCGTTCCGGCCGCCGTCAACGTCGGCGTCAGGCCGACTTTCGAGACTGGGCGCGGGGTTTTGATCGAGACCTACCTGATCGACCGCGACGAAGACCTCTACGGCAAGACCCTGCGGGTCGCCTTCGTCGAGCGGCTGCGCGGGGAGAAGCGCTTCGACAGCGTCGACGATCTGGTCGCTCAGATGCGGCGCGATGTCGATGACGCCAAGCGTGTCTGTGCTAGCTTCCAGCGCCCGTGACCCGCTGGGCCGCGGCTTTTTTTTGAGACGATTCGAGAAGACATGAGCCTGACCAAAGAGAAAAAGAGCGAGCTGATCGGCAAGTACGGCCGCGGCGACGGCGACACCGGCTCCGCCGAGGTCCAGGTCGCGCTGCTGACCGAGCGGATCAACGAACTCACCGAGCACCTGCGCACGCACAGCAAAGACCATCACTCGCGCCGCGGGCTGCTGATGCTGGTCGGCAAACGCCGGCGCATGCTGCGCTACCTCGAGCGGATCGACCTCGAGCGCTACCGCGCCCTGGTCGCCGACCTCGGCCTGCGCCGATGATCGCCGCCGGCACGCCGGCTCCCGACTTCACCCTCCGCGACCAGGACGGCGAGGAGGTCTCGCTCTCCGGCCACAGGGGTGGCAAGGTCCTGCTCGTCTTCTACCCGATGGACTTCAGCCCGGTCTGCTCCGACCAGCTCTCGATCTACCAGGAGGTCAAGCCGGAGATCGAGGCCAAGGGCGTGACGATGCTGGGGATCAGCGTCGACCACCCCTATGCCCACAAGGCCTTCCAGGAGAAGCTGGGATTCGACACCACCCTGCTCTCCGACTTCGAGCCCAAGGGCGAGGTCGCCCGCGCCTACGGGTCATATCTCGACGGCCTCGGCTTCGCCAACCGCACCCTCGTCCTCGTCGACGAGGAGGGCACGGTCGCCTGGGCCTACGAATCCCCGAGCCCCGGTGAGTTCCCCGGCGCCAACGTCATCTTCGACGCCCTCGCCTAGCGCGCGTCTGCATTTACCCGCGCACAGGACGGGTTAGGGCAGACTCGTGCTCGTATGAGCGACCTGACCAGCGCCCCTGTTCCACCCGTCGGGCCCGACGACCACGTGCGTGGCGAGGGGGAGGAGGGGCTGATCGTCTACGCCGACCTCGGCTGCCCGCACTGCGCCGCCGCCTGGGCCGAGATCGCGATCCGGCCCGGCCGGATCGCCTTCCGTCACTTCCCCGTCGCCAGCAAGCACCCGCGCTCGCCTGCTTTACATGCGGCTGCGGAGGCGGCCGGCGCCCAGGGGGAGTTCTTCACGATGGTCGACTCCCTCTACGCCGATCGCGGGCGGGTCGACGACCCCCATCTCTGGGAGCGGGCCGACGGTCTCGGGCTCGACCTGGAGCGCTTTGAGCGCGACCGGCGGACAACCGCGGTGGCGGAGCGGGTGCGGCGCGACTTCCACTCCGGCATCCGCGCCGGAGTGGCGGGCACTCCAGCGGTTTTCGATGCCTGTACCCTTGTCGCAGTTAGAGAACGAGAGTTCTGAAGAAAAGCGAATGGCCGCCAACCGGGCGGCCGGAGGTAGGACAACTAAATGAGCATGTTTGACGTAAGCCGCGTTTCGGTGGATGTCGGCGACAGCCAGATTTCCTTCGAGACGGGCAAACTCGCGAAGCAGGCGGGTGGCGCGGTCGTAGTTCAGTCCGGCGACACCATGGTCCTCTGCACCGCAACCCTGGGCAGCCTGCGCGATGTGGACTTCCTTCCCCTCACCGTCGACGTCGAGGAGCGCGCGTACGCCGCGGGCAAGATCCCCGGCTCGTTCTTCCGCCGCGAGGGCAAATCCGGCGAGAAAGCGACGCTGACCGCGCGCATGATCGACCGGCCGATCCGCCCGCTCTTTCCCAAGGGCTGGCACTACGAGACCCAGCTGGTCGCGATGCCGCTATCGGTCGACCATGTCCACCCCTACGACATCCTCGCGATGAACGGCGCCTCGGCGGCGCTGGCGATCTCCGAAGTCCCGGTCGCCAAGCACGTCGGCGCGGTCCGGGTCGGCAAACTGGAGGGCGACTTCGTCGTCAACCCGCCCGAGGAGCGCCACGAGGAGCTGGAGCTCGATCTGATCGTCGCCGGCACCGACGAGGCGCTGCTGATGGTCGAGGCCGGCGCGGAGGGCGTCACCGAGGCCGAGATCCTCGACGCGCTCGACATCGCCCACGGCGAGATCAAGAAGCTCGTCGCCGCGATGGAGGAACTGCAGCAGAAGGCCGGCAAGGAGAAGCTCAAGCACGAGGAGCCGGAGCTCGACAGCTCGCTGCTCGACACGATCCGCTCCGAGTACGGCCAGTCGCTGGTCGACGCGATCGCGACCGAGGGCAAGCTCGAGCGCTACGAGGCGATCGACAAGGTCAAGGACGAGGTCGTCGCCAAGTACGCGCCGGAGGCCGATGACGCCGATGGCGAGCGCAAGGCCGAGGTCAAGGCGATCTTCGGCGCGATCGAGAAGGACACCATTCGCAAGGCGATCGCCGTCGACAAGAAGCGCCCCGACGGTCGCGCCCAGGACGAGATCCGGCCGATCGAGTGCGAGGTCGACATCTCCCCGCGCGTGCACGGCTCCGCCCTGTTCACCCGCGGCGAGACCCAGATCCTCAGCAACGTCGCGCTGGGCACGACCCGGATGGACATGCGCCTCGACACGCTCGGGCTGCAGACGACCAAGCGGTTCTTCCATCACTACAACTTCCCGCCCTTCTCGGTCGGGGAGGCCGGCTTCATGCGCGGCCCGAAGCGGCGTGACATCGGTCACGGCGCCCTCGCCGAGCGTGCCCTGCTGGCCACGGTCCCGGACGAAGAGTCCTTCCCCTACGTGATTCGCGCGGTCTCCGAGACGCTCGAGTCCAACGGCTCCTCCTCGATGGGCTCGGTCTGCGCCTCCTCGATGGCGATGCAGGCCGCGGGGGTCCCGGTCAGCGCTCCGGTCGCCGGTGTGGCGATGGGCCTGATCAAGGAGGGCGACGACTACATCGTCCTCACCGACATCGCCGGCGTCGAGGACCACCTCGGCGACATGGACTTCAAGGTCGCCGGCACCAAGGACGGGATCACCGCCCTGCAGATGGACATCAAGATCACCGGCGTCACCTTCGAGATCCTCGAGGACGCGCTGGAGCAGGCCCTCAAGGGCCGTCAGTTCATCCTCGGCAAGATGGCCGAGGCGATCGACGGGCCGCGGGAGAAGCTCTCCCAGCACGCGCCGGCGATCGAGTCGATCAAGATCGATCCCGAGAAGATCGGCGCCGTCATCGGCAAAGGCGGGGAAACCATCCGCGCCCTCTGTGAGGAGTTCGAAGCGGAGATCGACGTCGAGGACGACGGCACGGTGCGGATCTACGCGCCGACCGGCGATCTCGTCGACGCCTGCGTCGCTCGCATCGACTCGATGACCCGCGAGGCCAAGGTCGGCGATCGCTACAACTCCGCCAAGGTTGTGAAGACGACCACGTTCGGAGCCTTCGTCGAGCTCGTCAAGGGCACCGACGGCCTGCTCCACATCTCCAACGTCAAGCCTGGTGAGCGGGTCGACTCGGTCGACGACGTCCTCACCGCCGGCGAGGAGATCGACGTGACCGTGGTCGAGGTCGACAAGGAGCGCGGCCGGATCGGCCTGCGCCTCTCTGACGATCCCTCGGTCGCGGGCAAATCCGCCGAGGAACTGGCTTCGGTCGGCTCCGGCGACGGCGGCCGGCCCCGCGGCGGCGGTGGCGATCGCGGTGGACGCGGCGGTCGTGACGGCGGTCGTCGTCGCGAGCGTGAGCGCAGCTAGACGTTGAGTACACCCCAGCTCACCGAGTTGGGCTCGGGCGTCCGGGTCGTGACCGAGGAGGTTCCCTCGGTCCGGTCCGTGGCGCTCGGGCTTTGGGTGCGCACCGGCTCCCGTAACGAGACCCCTGCCCAGGCGGGGGTCTCGCATTTCTTGGAGCACCTGCTCTTCAAGGGGACGGCGCGCTACTCCGCGATCGAGATCTCCGAGCGCTTCGACGGGCTCGGGGCGTCGATCAACGCCGCCACCGGCAAGGAGACGACGCACCTGCACGCGCGCTTCCTCGACGAGCACACCGAGGAGGTCTTCGACCTGCTTTCGGAGATGTTGCTGGCGCCGACCTATCCCGACATCGACTCCGAGCGCCAGGTGGTGCTGGAGGAGATCGCGATGTACGACGACGAGCCCCAGGACCGGGTCCACGACGTCCTCGCCGAGGCCGTCTTCGGCTCGCACCCGCTCGGCCGCCGCGTGCTCGGCGAGCCGGAGGTGATCGCCTCGATCCCGGTCCCGGACATCGAGAGCTACCGCCGCGGCCGCTACGCCGGTTCCGAGATCGTCGTCGGCGCCGCCGGCCACCTCGACCACGCCCGCATCGTCGAGTTGGCCGAACGCTTCGTCACCGCGCCCGCCGACGGTGGGGGGGTGGCCCCCGACACCGCGCTCGACCAGGCCGCCCGCCTCTGCTTCCACACCAAGGAGACCGAGCAGTACCACATCTGCTTCGGAGCGCCTGGCCTGCGCCGCGACGACCAGCGCCGCTACCCGCTGGCCGTGCTCGACTCGATCTTCGGCGGCTCGACCTCTTCCCGGCTCTTCCGCGAGGTGCGCGAGAAGCGCGGTCTTGCCTACTCGGTCGGCTCCTACAACGAGCAGTTCACCGACCAGGGCCTGGTCGCCACCTACGTCGGCACCCGCGAGGACAACGTCGAGGAGGCCTGCGCGATCATCGGCAACGAGCTCGCCCTGCTGCGCTCGGAGCCCGTATCGGCTGAGGAGTTGACCCGGGCCAAGGAGAGCGTCAAGGGCCGCCTCGTGCTCTCCTCGGAGTCGACCGCGGCGCGGATGACGCGGATCTCGCGGGCGACCCTGTTCGGCCTGCCGATCGAAAGCCTCGACGAGATGCTGGCCCGGGTCGACGCGATCGAGGTCGACGACCTGACCGAGCTGGCGGCCGAGCTCTACGGCGCCGATCGCCTCTCGGCGGCCTGCGTCGGCGCCAACGAGGATCTCTTCCGCCAGGCCCTGGCGCCGGTCAGCGAGAGCCTGGTAACGGCGTGATCCGAGTCGCGGTCGCGGGCGCCGCCGGGCGCATGGGCCAGGCGGTCTGCGAGGCGGTCGAGGGTGCCGAGGACACGGTTCTCGCCGGTAGGGCCGATCCCAGCCTCGGGGTCGAGCTGGCGGATGTCCTCGGCGAGGCCGAAGTCGTCGTCGACTTCACCGTTCCCGACACCGCGCTCGGCAACGTCCGCGCCTGCCTCGA
Organism: uncultured Solirubrobacterales bacterium; assembly: GCA_963795625.1. Classification (GTDB taxonomy): domain Bacteria; phylum Actinomycetota; class Thermoleophilia; order Solirubrobacterales; family 70-9; genus VAYN01. Next base: position 223,236 of record CAWCIS010000001.1, read on the forward strand.
GGCGGGGGTGCACGCCGTCGTCGGCACGACGGGCTTCGACCTCGACGCCGCTCGCACCGCCGCCGAGGCGTCCAGCGCCAACTGCTTCGTCGCCCCCAACTTCGCGATCGGCGCGGTACTGCTGATGGAGGTCGCGCAGACGATCGCCCCGCACATGCCGGAGTGCGAGATCGTCGAGCTCCACCACGACCGCAAGCTCGACGCCCCCTCGGGCACCGCCAAGCGCACCCAGGAGCTGATCGACGCGGCCGGCGGCAACGTCCACCAGCCGATCCACTCGGTGCGCCTGCCCGGCCTGGTCGCCCACCAGGAAGTGATCTTCGGCGGCGAGGGCCAGACGCTGGCGCTGCGCCACGACTCGATCGACCGCTACTCGTTCATGCCGGGCGTGCTGCTGGCGGTGCGCAAGGTCGCGGCGCTGCCCGACCGCTTCACGGTCGGCCTCGAGAAGCTGCTCTTCGATGCTTAGCCCGGCGGACTGGGTACCCTGGCAACGATGAAGGAGATCGGTGGGGTACTGACGGCGATGGCTACGCCCTTTGACGAGGACGGGGCGGTCGACCATGGCGCGGCGCGCAACCTCGCCGTCCACCTGCTCGAGCACGGCTCGCACGGGCTGGTCGTGGGGGGGACGACGGGCGAGTGCCCGACCCTGACCGACGAGGAGACGGTCGAGCTGCTGCGCGAGGTCCGGGCCGAGGTCGGCGACGAGGCGCTGCTGATCTGTGGCACCGGCACCAACGACACCCGCCACTCGCGCGAGCTGACCAAGGCCGCCGCCGCCGCGAGCGCCGACGCCTCGCTGGTCGTCGCGCCCTACTACAACAAGCCCAACGCGGCCGGCCTGCGCGCCCACTTCGAGTCGGTCGCCGCCGCTGTCCCGGAGCTGCCGATGGTGATGTACAACATCCCCTCACGGGTCGTCATCAACATGCCCCCGGCGCTGCTGGCCGAGCTCGGCGCGGTCGACAACATCGTCGCCGTCAAGCAGGCCAACGACGACGAGCTCGGCCCGATCGAGGGCCTCGAGATCCTCGCCGGCAACGACAACACCTTCCTTCGCGTGCTCGAGTTCGACGGCGCCGGCGGCATTACCGTCGCCTCGCACGTCGCCGGGCACCACATGCGTGAGATGTGGGACGCGGCCCAGGCGGGCGACATCGCCCGCGCCCGCGAGATCGACGCCGAGCTGGTCCCTCTCTACGAGGGGCTCTCGGTGACCACCAACCCGATTCCGATCAAGGCCGCGCTGGAAATGCTCGGCCTCGCCTCGGAGCGGATGCGGCTGCCGCTGGTCCCAGCGGATGCCGAGCAGCGGGCCGCGGTCAGAACCGCGCTGGAGGGCCTCGGCCTTCCGCTCGCCACCAACTAACCAACTTAAGAGAGTGAGTAACTAGTGCCAAGCAAGAAACTTCGCGTGCTGCCCCTGGGCGGTCTCGGCGAGATAGGCAAGAACATGACCGTGGTCGAGTTCGACGGCAAGATCGTCGTCGTCGACACCGGCCTGATGTTCCCGACCGCGGAGATGCACGGGATCGACCTCGTGCTTCCCGACTTCTCCTACCTGCGCGACCGCGCCGACGACATCGAAGCGATCGTGCTGACGCACGGTCACGAGGACCACGTCGGGGCGCTGCCCTACGTGCTGCGTGAGATCGGCGAGCCGCCGGTCATCTACGGCGGCCTGCTGACGATCGGGATGGTGCGCTCCAAGCTCGACGAGCACAAGCTCTCCGACGCGCCGCTGCAGGAGCTGCCGGCGGGGGAGAAGGTCCAGTGCGGGCCGTTCGGCCTCGAGCTGGTCCACCTCGCGCACTCGATTCCCGACATGCGCGCCGTCCACATCACCACCGAGGCCGGCTCGATGCTGATGACCGGCGACTACAAGTTCGACCAGACCCCGGTCGACGGCAGGCCCGCGGACATCCCGCGCCTGGCCGAGATCGGCCGCGAAGGGCTGCTGCTGCTCTGCGGCGACTCGACCAACGCCGACCGGCCTGGCGTGGCCCCGTCGGAGTCGAGCGTCGGCCCGGCCCTGCTGCGCCAGTTCTCGCAGTGCGAGGGGCGGATCATCGTCACCTCCTTCGCCTCCAACATCCACCGCGTGCAGCAGGTGATCGACGCCGCCGACGAGCTCGGCCGCAAGGTCGCCCTGGTCGGCCGCTCGATGCGCAAGAACTTCAACATCGCCTCCAACCTGGGGATCGCCAAGGCGCCGCAGGGGATCTTCATCCAGCCCCGGGAGATCGGCAACTTCCCGGACGAGAAGGTCGTGATCATCTCCACCGGCAGCCAGGGCGAGCCGCTCTCGGCGCTGCGGCGGATGGCCAACAACGACCACCGCGACGTCGAACTGCACTCCGGCGACACGGTCGTCTTCTCGGCCACGCCGGTGCCCGGCAACGAGCGCGCGGTGAACGAGACGATCGACCGCATTTACGAGATCGGCGCCACCGTGATCACCGCCCAGGACGCGCCGATCCACGCCTCCGGCCACGGCTGGCAGGAGGAGATCAAGCTGATGCTGAACCTGACCAAGCCGAAGTACGTGATGCCGGTCCACGGCGACCACAAGCGCTTGCGCCTGCACTCCGAGCTGGCCGAAGCGGTCGGGGTCGACCCGGCCAACATCTTCCGCGGCCGCAACGGCCTGCCGCTGGAAGTCGATCAGAACGGCGCCAAGTTCGGTGAGGACATCCACGCCGGCACGATGTACGTCGACGGGGTCAACATCGGCGATCCCGACGACGCCGCCCTGCGCGACCGCCGCGAGATCTCCGCCGACGGCATCTTCATCGTCGTCGTCACGATCTCCAACGACAACGGCAGCGTCGTCGCCGACCCCGAGGTGATCTTCCGCGGCGTCGCCTTCCTCGAGGAAGCGGACGCCCTGGTCGAAGAGCTCAGCGATCTGGTCGAAGACCAGCTCGAAGACGCCGCCGAGAAGGGCACCCGCGAGTCGCACCTGATCGAGGAAGATCTGCACGACTCGGTCGGCAAGTTCGTCTTTCAGAGGTTGAAGCGGCGGCCGATGATCCTGCCGGTGGTTATCGAGGTTTAGCGAGGCGTAGCGAAAGGGCCGTGTGGGGAGGGTCCTGCGGGCGGGGCAAACAGGCTCCGTTCTCGGACCCTCCCCACACGGCCCGTCCGGATCGCGCGCCGGTGGCTCAACAGCAACCGGGCGAAGATTGGTCGAGGGCCGCTTGGACCTCTTGCCTCTCTAGAGCTGATTCAGGTCCGGTCGCAGCCAAGCTGGGGCTGAGTCTGTTGCTGTTCAGCAGATGAGCTGCGCGAGGCGTCTGTTGGAGGGGTGGCGATAGGCCTCTCCGGGAATGTGTGCGAAGCACGCGATATGCAATCTGTCTTCTGCGCGACCTTTAGGTCGCGCTCCAACATCCGGAGCGACGCGCCCATAGGGCGCGGAACGACAAATTCCCGGAGAGGCCTATCGCCACCCCTCACTCACACACCTGGCAAAAAAAGACCCGCCGGGACAGTGTCTGGGGAGATAGTCCCGGCGGGCCAGTGTGTCTCGTCCGCGGGGGAATCTAGGGGCGGCGCCTAAAGCGTCTTTAAAGGGTCGGTAACGACTTTCTCAGATCTCGCGAGGGGGATGCGGGCGCGGAAGAGGGCACCGCTCGATTCCGATTCCAGGGCCTCGACGGTGCCGTTGTGGGAGGCCGCCACGGCGCCGACGATCGCCAGGCCGAGGCCGGTGCCGCTGCCGCCTGCGGTGTCGGCGGGGCCCTCGCCGCGGACGAAGCGGTCGAAGATCTGGGCCCGCATCGGTGCTGGGATGCCGGGGCCGTCGTCGCCCACCTCGACCACGGCGAAGCGGCCCTCCTCGTAGAGGGAGAGTTCGATCGCCGCCCCTGCCGGGGTGTGGCGGGCGGCGTTGTCAAGCAGGTTGAGGACCATCCGGTGCAGCTCGTCGGGGCTGCCCTCGACCCGCAGCGGCCGGTCGTTGTCGACCGCGAAGCTGCGCGGTCCCATCAGTGGTGCCGCCTCCGCCGCGGCGTCGCCGGCGACTTCCGCCAGGTCGCAGGGCCGGTGCTCGTCAAGCCGGCCGGCATCGGCGCGGGCCAGCAGCAGCAGGTCGCTGACCAGGCGACTCATCCGCTTCGAGGAGCGCAGCGCCGAATCGACGATCTCGCGATCTTCGGCGTGATCGGGGGCGGCAAGAGAGGCCTGCAACAGCTCCAGGTTGGCGAGGACGCTGGTCAGCGGCGTCCGCAGCTCGTGCGAGGCGTCGGCGACGAACTCGCGCTGTTTCTTCATCGTGTCCTCGCGCTCGGCCCGGGCGGCGTCAAGCGAGCGCAGCATCTCCTCCAAGGTCAGCGCCAGTTCGCCGACCTCGTCCTCGACCGCCGGCTCCGGCATCCGCCGCGAGGGATCGCGGGTGGTGGCGATCTCGCGCGCGGTCGAGGTCAGCGAGGCGATCGGACGCATCGCCCGCCGCGCGATCGCGACCCCGGCGAGGCTGGCGAGCAGAGTCCCGAAGAAGACCCCGGCGGCAATGAAGAGCCAGAGCCGGTCGATCGTCGAGTCGACGTGCTCGACGTTGCGCCCGTACTGGACGAAGCCGGTCACGGTGCCGTCGGGCGCGACGATCGTTTCGGTCGCGACCCGGATTTCGCCGTGATCGGAGAGGCCGACCTTGGTCGGTTTCCCCATGTTCTCCGCGCCGGTGTTCTCTTTCAGCAAATTGCCGTTGACGTCGAGCACCCGGGCCGAGGCGTCGTCAGGGAGGACGAAGTCGTTCAGCCGCGGTCCTTCTTGCACGTAGGTGTGGAAGGGCCCGTATTCGATCTTGAATTCGCCGGCGAGGATCTTCGCGGCGCTGCCCACCTCGCTGTTGAAGTCGTCGCGGATGCGCTGGGTGGCGACGCCGCCGATCACCGCCCCGAACAGCATCAGGATCACCAGGGTCAGGCCCGCGGATACCGCGGCCAAGCGCCAGCGCAACGGCCAGCTGCCGAGGTGGAAGAGCCGCCGCCTCGGGCCGCGCCGTTTGAGGCCGATCCGCACGGCTTAGTCCTTCAGCACGTAGCCGGCCCCGCGTTTGGTGTGCAGCAGGCGCGGCTCCTCGCCCGCCTCGAGCTTGCGCCGCAGGTTCGAGATGAAGACGTCGATCGTGTTCGTGGCCGCCATCGGGTCGTAGCCCCAGACCTCGTCGAGCAGGCGCTCGCGCGAGATCACCAAGCGCTCGTTGCGCATCAGGAACTCGAGCAGCTCGAACTCGCGGTTGGTCAGCTCGATCTCACGCTCGCCGCGACGCACCTCGCGGGTGTCGGGGTTGAGCTGGAGGTCGCCGACCGCGAGCGAGGCGGTGCCGCGCGGGGGTCGGCGGCGCAGCAGCGCCCGGATCCGCGCCAGCAGCTCCTGGCGCTCGAACGGCTTCACCAGGTAGTCGTCGGCGCCGCTGTCGAGACCGGCGACACGGTCGTCGGTCTCGGCCCGGGCGGTCAGCATCAGGATCGGGACGTCGCCCTCCTCGCGCAGGCGACGGCAGACCTCGACGCCGTCGAGGCGGGGGAGGCCGAGATCGAGGACGACGAGATCGGGCACGAAGCCGACGGCTACCTCCAGCGCGTCGACCCCGTCGGCCGAGGTCTTCACCTCATAGCCCTCGTTGCGGAGCGAGCGGCGCAGGACATCGGCGATGTCGGCGTCGTCCTCGACGACGAGGACGCGGCCTCCGGATTGATCGCTGTCAGCGGGCATGAAGCGATGTTAGCCCGCAAGTACGCCGCTCCTTGCAGGATTTAAAGCGAATTTACCCGCAGGGGTGCGTGCCTGCGCGTCGAACCGGGACAGCATGTTCGTTCGCAAGAAGCGCGCGCCCGCGCGCAAAGCCAAAGCCGGGAAAAAACGCGCCAAAGCGGCCAAGCCGAGGAGTGGGCTGCATCTGCCCGCCGGGCTGGAGCAGCGGCACCTCGATCTGATCGGGCTTTTCCTGGTCGCCTTCGGGGTCTACCTGGTCTTCGTCCTCTTCTTCGGCTGGGAGGGGGGGAAGGTCGGATATGGCGTCGAGACCGGCCTCACCTATCTCTTCGGCACGGTCGGGGCGCGCATCTTCACGGTCCTGATGCTCCTGGTCGGCGGCATGCTGCTGACCGGGACCTCGGTCTCCGCCCTGGCGCGCGGAATCGGTCGCGGCCTGCGGGCGACCTCGCGCGGCGTCTTCCATGGCAGCGACGCGGCGGCGAAGACGGTCGCTCGCACCCACGCCGACTGGCGCGAGCAGCGTCAGACGCGCTCGGAGGCGGCGACGCTGGCAGGCGAGACCGACGTGATGAGCTCCTACCCGGACACGGACGAGTTCGAGCCGACCGTGCAGCTGGCCGAGGAGCCGGAGGACGAGCCCGATCTGGCCCATGCCGCCGATGACTTCGACCGCGAACTGGAGGAGATCTCGACCTCCGAGGAGGACGCGATCGCCGCCGACGATCTGCGCAACTACGACCCGGCCGACGCCGTCGCCGTGGTCGACGAGGGTGACCGCGCCCAGGCGGGCCTCACCCCACTCGGCAACAAACGTGGGGTGACGATGTCGGAAGAGATCGACTATCGGCCGCCGCCCGCGAACGCGCTGGAGCGCGGCAAAGGCGACAAGGGGCCCGATCCGCGGGACCAGGAAATCACCGGCCGCAAACTGGTCGAGACCCTCGGTCACTTCGGGGTCGAGGCGAAGATCGTCGGCGTCGTCAGCGGCCCCCACGTCTCCCGTTACGAACTGCGCCTGGCGCCCGGGATCAAGGTCAAGAAAGTCACCGAGCTGGCCAACGACCTCGCTTACGCCCTGGCTTCGACCGACATCCGCATCCTCGCCCCGATTCCGGGCAAGCAGGCGGTCGGGGTCGAGGTCCCGAACGCGCGCCGCCGCATCGTCCGCCTCGGCGACATCTACGCCGGCCGGCCCGAGAAGACCTCGCCGCTGGTCGCCTGGCTCGGCAAGGGAATTGACGGCAACCCGGTCTGGACCGACCTGGCGAAGATGCCGCACGTGTTGGTCGCCGGCACCACCGGCTCCGGCAAGAGCGCCTGCGTCAACGGGATCCTCTCCTCGATCCTGATGCAGGCCTCGCCGAACGAGGTGCGCCTGGTCCTGGTCGACCCGAAGCAGGTCGAGCTCAACCACTACGAGAACGTCCCGCACCTGCTGACGCCGGTGGTGACCTCGCCGCGCCTGGCCGCCAACGTCCTCTCCAACCTGATCGGCGAGATGGAGACCCGCTACGGGATCATGAGCGAGGCCCGTTGCCGCAACCTGGTTGAACTCAACCGCCACCGCAAGAAGAAAGGCGACGCGCCGCTGCCGCACATCCTCTGCGTGATCGACGAGCTCGCGGACCTGATGATGGTCGCCCCGGCGGAAGTCGAGGACTCGATCATCCGCCTCGCCCAGAAGTCGCGCGCCACCGGCATCCACCTGGTGCTGGCCACCCAGCGCCCCTCGACCGACATCATCACCGGCACGATCAAGGTCAACATCCCCTCGCGGATCGCCTTCGCCGTCTCCTCGCAGACGGACTCGCGGGTGATCCTCGACCAGGGCGGCGCCGAGTCCCTGCTCGGCCAGGGCGACATGCTCTTCCGCGGCGCCGGCAGCTCGAAGCTGCAGCGCGTGCAGGGCGCCTTCATCACCGAGGACGAGATCGCCAAGATCACCAACCACTGGGCCCGCCAGGGCGAACCGGAATTCGAGGCCGAGCTGCTGGAGGCCCCGGAGGAGGTGGCCGAGGAGGCCCGCGAGGGCGACTTCGACCCCGACAGCGACGATCTCCTGGACGAGGCGATCCGCCTCGTGGTCCAGACCGAGACCGCCTCGGTCTCGATGGTCCAGCGCCGCCTGCGGGTCGGCTACACCCGGGCCGGCCGCCTGATCGACATGCTCGAGCGCCGCGGCGTCATCTCGGGCTACGAGGGGTCGAAACCGCGTCAGGTGCTGATCACCCAGGCCGATCTCAATCGGGTCCTGGCCCCGGCCGGACAAGGCGCGCCGCCCGAGCCCGAGACGATCGCACTCGACGACGATTCCGAGATCTAGGCCATTCCGGGGTTCCCATTCCACGGAGTGCGTGGATTCGGAACCGCGGAACGCTAGGTCCGGTAGCTTCAGCGCGTGATTCGCGCGGGCATAGTCGTCACGGGGACCGAGGTCATCACCGGCCGCATCGCCGATTCCAATGGCCCCTGGGTCTCCGAACAGCTGGCCGGGCTGGGGGTGGAGGTCGCCCACATCGTCGTCGTCGCCGATCGGCCCGACGACCTCGAGGCGGCGCTGCGCTTCCTCGCCGCCGAGGGGATGGACCTGATCGTCACCACCGGCGGGCTGGGGCCGACCGCCGACGACCTCACCGGCGAGATCGTGGGCCGCTTCGCCGGTCGCGAGCTGGTCCTCGACAGGGAGGTGGAGGCGAGGATCGCCGAGATCCTGCGCGGTTTCGCCAAGCGCGGGGGGTTCGACTTCGACGAGGAGGCGATCATGGCCGCCAACCGCAAGCAGGCGATGGTGCCGGAGGGAGCGATCGCGCTCGACCCGGTCGGCACCGCGCCAGGACTGGTCGTTCCGGCCGGCGATCCCGTCGTCATCGTCTTGCCGGGGCCGCCGCGGGAGCTGCAGCCGATGTGGCCGGTGGCGCTGCAGACGGCTCCGGTGCGCGCGGTCTTGGACCGGGCGACCGCGCTGCGCGGCTACACGCTGCGGATGTTCGGGGTCCCGGAGTCGGAGATCGCCAAGAGCCTGCGCGAGATCGAGGGCGATGGCGTCGAGATCGACGCGGTCGAGATCACCACCTGCCTGCGCCGCGGCGAGATCGAGATCGACGTCCGCTACCGCGATCAATCGGCGGCGATCGCCGACGCGGTCCGCGAGGGGCTCAAGGCACGTCATCAGCGCCACCTCTTCAGCCTCGATGGGGAGACGATCGACTCCCAGGTCGCGAAGCTGCTCCAGGGGCGCTGGCTGGGCCTGGCCGAGTCCTGCAGCGGCGGGTTGTTGGCCGGGCGCATCACCAAGGTCCCGGGCGCCTCTGAGTACATGGCCGGCAGCGTCGTCGCCTACTCGAACGAGGCTAAGGAGGAGCTGCTCGAGGTCGACCCGGCGCTGATCGCCGCCAAGGGCGCGGTTTCGCCGGAGGTGGCGGAGGCGATGGCGATCGGCGCCATCGAGCGCTTCGGAGCTGACGTCGCCGTCTCGATTACCGGTATCGCCGGGCCCGACGGGGGAACCGAGGAGAAGCCGGTCGGCTACGTCTGCTTCAACGCCCGGCTTGCCGACGGCACCGCGATCGCCCGCGATCCGGTCATCCCCGGAGGCCGCGAGGACATCCGCGAACGCTCCGCCCTGGTCGGGATGCACCTGCTGCGGATCCTGCTCGGCGGCGCCGAGCCACCGCTTTAGGCCTCGTCTTCCGAAGTCGGGCACAAGCCGACTCAGACTTGTTGCGAAAGCGCCTTAACGCGTGCGCCCTGACGCCGTAGCGTGGACGGGGTGAGCAAGCCGGCCGCCGACAGCAAGCCCGTCCGCATGTTCGTGGCGCTCGACCTGCCGGACGCGACCCGCGAGGGGATCGGCGCCTGGGGCGAGGAGGCGCTCGGCGACCCAGCCCTGCGTCCGGTTCCCGCCGCGAACCTCCACGTCACCCTGGCCTTCCTCGGCAACCGACCCGAGCGGGACGTGGAGCGCGTGGCGGAGGCGATCGAGCAGAGCGTCGTTCCAGCCCCACTGGTCGAGCTGCTCGACCCCGTCTCAAGACCGCCTCGCGGCAGGTCTCGCCTCTTCGCACTGCCGGCGCACTCGCCAGGCGCCGAGCAGATACAGGCGCAGCTGAGCCAGATCTTGATCTCCGAGCGGCTCTATGAGCCGGAGAAGCGGCCGTTCTGGCCGCATGTGACGGTCGCCAGGGTGCGCGCCGAGGGGCGCGGATCGCGGCGACCGAAGGCAGTGCAGAAGGTCCCAGGTGAGCTGCCGGCAGCGCTGCGAAAGCCGTGCTTTTGCCGCCGCTTGACGCTCTACCGTTCTGAACTCCAGCCGTCGGGTGCGCGATACGTCCCGCTGGCCCAAGTCAAGCTGCTCGGACCAGGGCAGCAGTGAGGTGATCGAGATGGCAGACAGAAGAAACTTGAACGACGTTTCCGCCAAGGAAGCGAAAGCCAAGGACGCCGCGCTCGAGAGCGCCGTCAGCGGTATCCGCAAGGAGTTCGGCGAGGGCTCGCTGATGCGCCTCGGCGATAAGGGCACGGTCAAGGTGGAGGCAATCCCCACCGGCTCCCTGGCGCTCGATCTGGCGCTCGGCATCGGCGGCGTCCCGCGCGGCCGCATCGTCGAGATCTTCGGCCCGGAGTCCTCCGGTAAGACGACCCTGGTCAACCACATCATCGCCCAAGCCCAGGCCCTCGGGGGCGTCTGCGCCTTCATCGACACCGAGCACTCGATCGACCCGGTCTACTCGCGGGCGATCGGCGTCGACACCGACGAGCTCCTGGTCTCCCAGCCCGATTATGGCGAGCAGGCGCTGCAGATCGCCGACCGCCTGATCGCCTCCGGGGCGGTCGACGTGGTCGCGATCGACTCGGTCGCGGCACTGACCCCGAAAGCGGAGCTCGACGGCCAGATCGGCGACACCACCGTCGGTCTCCAGGCCCGTCTGATGTCGCAGGCGATGCGGAAACTGGCCGGCAACCTCAACCGGACCAAAACGGTCTGCCTCTTCACCAACCAGATCCGCGAAAAGATCGGCGTCCAGTTCGGCTCGCCGGAGACCCAGCCGGGTGGGCGAGCGCTGAAGTTCTACTCGTCGCAGCGGCTCGACATCCGCCGCATCGAGACCCTCAAAGAAGGGACCGAGGCGGTCGGCAACCGGGTCCGGGTCAAAGTCGTCAAGAACAAGGTCGCCTCGCCGTTCCGCCAGGCCGAGTTCGATATCGAGTACGGGGTCGGCATCTCCCGCGAGGGCGGTCTGCTCGACTTCGGCATCGAGCAGGACCTGGTGCAGAAATCGGGCTCTTTCTTTTCCTATGGGGAGACGCGCCTGGGCCAGGGCCGCAACAACGCCAAGCAGTTCCTCGCCGACAATCCGGAGCTGGCCCTGGAGATCGAAACCAAGGTCCGGACCGCGCTCGGCATCGACGGCGAGGCGCCGGTGGAGTCCGATCCGGTCGCGCCCGTGGTCCCGGAGGCGCAGGCGGCCTAGAGCCGCCTCGCGCCTAACGGCGGGCACAGCCCTCACCTGGATAGGATCACCGCCGCACGCATGAGCAACGAGACTCTCTTCTATATCTGCGGGATCGGACTTGCGGTCTCGGCGGTGCTGGTCAGCATCGTCGGGCTGAAAGTGAAGTCCTTCCCCGGCAAAGCCTTCCCGCTCGTGATCCTCTGGTTCGCGATCCTGGTCGGCGGCGCCACGACCTTCGCCGTCCTGCACGCCCAGGACGAGGAACACGCCAAAGCCGCCGAGGACACGCAGGCCAATAAGGAAGACGAAGCGGCGAGCAACGACAGTGTCCCCGGCACCAAGGCTCCCGGCAAGGAAGGCGCCGGAGCCAAATCTGCGCCCGCTGCCGCCAAGGGCCCGGGCGGGACGCTCCAACTTGAAGCCGACCCGACTCAACTCGCCTATGACACGACCGAACTGAGCAGCAAGCCAGGCAAGGTGACGATCGACTTCACCAACCCGGCCACGCTTGAACACGACGTGGCGATTGAAGCGGAAGGCGGCGAAGAAATCGCCACCTCGGCACTGATCGGCAAAGGCAAGACCTCGGTCAGCGCCGAACTCGCTCCTGGCACCTACACCTTCTTCTGCACGGTGCCGGGGCACCGGGAAGCGGGCATGGAAGGGACGCTCACGGTCAAGTAGCCGTGGGTGGGGGAGGGGTCGGGTGACCCTCTCCCGAAGACCGTCGCGCAGCTGGGCGCGCTCCGCGGGCGCCGATGTGGTTTCTGGAGCCTTCGGGAGAGGGTCACCCGACCCCTCCATCCAGGCCTAGTTGAGTTCACGTTAGAGACCCACCTTGGGACCCTTGCTCCACTCCTGGGCCTAGGGGAATCTCTGCTGGCGGCTGACCTTGGAAGGTTTTCCGGCGGCTCGTTGGGAGGGGTTGGGGGGTCTCTCGCGCGCAGCGGCGTCCTGATTTTCGCCGGCAATGTCGGCGAGAGACGGGCGTTAACGGCGAAAATCCCAGCCAGCGCGAGAGACCCCCCAACCCCTCCACTCAAACCCCCCACACAAACCCTTTACCCTGCAAACCGATGGCGAAGAGCTTCCACGTCACCACCTTCGGCTGCCAGATGAACGTGCACGATTCTGAGCGGATGCGGGGCATGCTCGCCTCGCTGGGTTACGACGAGGCAGGCAGTCGTGACGAGGCCGACCTGATCCTCTTCAACACCTGCTCGATCCGCGAGTCGGCGGACAGCCGCTTCATCGCCCATCTCGGCGAGGCGAAGCGGCTCAAGTCCGAACGGCCGGAGCGGGTCGTCGGCGTCGGCGGCTGCTGGGCGCAGTCGGTCAAGGAGGAGGTCTTCCAGCGCTTCCCCTTCGTCGACGTCGCCTTCGGCCCCGGCCAGATCCACAAGCTGGCCGAGTTCCTCAACTCGGACTCGCTCAGCGCTCAGGGCTACTTCGAGTTCGAGGACTTCGCCGGCCACCTGCCGACCCGGCGCGAGCGCGAGTTCCAGGGCTGGCTGCAGATCTCCCAGGGCTGCAACTGCGTCTGCTCCTACTGCATCGTCCCCTCGACCCGGGGCAAAGAGGTAAGCCGCGACCCCGGCGAGCTGATCGTCGAGGCGGAGGCGCTGGCCGCCGACGGGGTGCGCGAGGTGACCCTGCTGGGCCAGAACGTGAACAGCTACGGCCGCAGCCTGCCGCCCGGCCGTCGCATCGGCTTCGCCGAGCTGCTGGCCCGGGTCGACGCGATCGACGGGATCGAGCGGATCCGCTACACCAGCCCGCATCCCAAGGACATGAAGGAGGACGTGATCCGCGCCCACGCCGAGCTGCCGGCGCTCTGCGAGCAGATCCACCTACCACTGCAGTCGGGCTCGAGCGCCGTCCTCAAGCGGATGCGCCGCACCTACGACCGTCAGCGCTACATGGACCGGGTCGCCCTGATCCGCGAGCACGTCCCCGACTGCGCGATCACCACCGACATCATCGTCGGCTTCCCCGGCGAGACCGAGGCCGACTTCGCCGAGACGCTCGAAGTCGCGGAGGAGGTGGGGTACGACGGCGCCTTCACCTTCGTCTTCTCGCCGCGGCGCGAAACGGAGGCGGCGACGATGGATGGGCAGCTGCCGCACCCGGTCAAGGTCGAACGCATGGAGCAGCTGCTGGAGGTGGTCCAGCGTCGCGCCCGGGAGCGTGCCCAGCGCTTCGTCGGGCGCTCGCTGGAGGTGCTGGTCGAAGGGCGCAGCCGCACCGACGAGACGAAGCTGCGTGGCCGCACCCGCCACGGCAAGGCGGTCAACTTCGAGGGGTCCGCCGAACCGGGCGAGCTGGTCGAGGTCGAGATCGAAACGGCCAGCTCGCAGACCCTGAGCGGGGTCTCCGCGAAGCCGCTCTCGCAGCTTCTTTGACGGTCATCGGGATATTCGGGCCGACCGGCGTCGGCAAGACCGGTGTCGCGATCGCTTTGGCCGAGGAGCTGAGCGGGTGCGGCGAGAGCCCGATCGCGATCTCCTGCGACGCGCTGCAGGTCTACGCAGGCATGGAGGTGCTCACCGGCGCCGCCTCGGCGGCCGAGCGCGCCCAGTTGGAGCACCGCCTCCTCGGCTTCGTCCCGATCACCGAGACCTTCAACGTCGGGCGGTACATGCCGCTGGCCCACGCCGAGGTGGATGCGGCGCTGGCGGTGGGGCAGACGCCGATCGTGGTGGGGGGGACCGGGCTCTATCTGCGAGCCGCCGTCGCCGAGCTCTCGCTGGTGACGGCGGGGCCCGACGCCGCCGATTCCGAGCTCTGGTCGCCGGAGACCCGCCACCCGACGACGATCTTCGGCCTCGACATGGACCGGGCGCGGCTCTACGAGCGGATCGACGTGCGCACGGAGGCGATCGTCGCCGCCGGCGCCGCCGCGGAGGCACGCCGGGCCGTGGTGGCCGGCGCCTCATCCACCGCCCGTAAAGCCCTCGGCTTCGAGGAGCTGCTCAGTGGCGACATCGAGGCGATGAAGAAGCGCTCACGCAACTACGCCCGCCGTCAGCTCACCTGGCAGCGAAAGATCCCCAACCTTCACGCGATCGACCGCACCGGCCTCAGCGACGCCGAAGTCGCAAGGCGGATGGCTGACGAACTAGGCTCCCGCCGGTGAAATTCGAGAAGTGGCAGGCGCTCGGGAACGACTATCTGATCCTCGAGACCCAGAACCTTCCCTGGGAGCTGAACGGGAAGCGGGTCGAGTGGCTCTGCGACCCGCATTTCGGCGTCGGCGCCGACGGGGTCCTGCTGCTGGAGCGCAATCCCGACCCCGAGTTCGTCGCCGACCTGCGGATCTTCAACCCGGACGGGTCCGAGGCCGAGCTCTCCGGCAACGGTGCCCGCGAGGCGATCCTCTACCTGCGCCGGCATGGCTGGACCGACGAGGACGAGTTCGCGATCAGCACGGTGGCCGGGCCGATCCGGCCGACGATCACCGGTGAGCTGACCTGCGCGGTCGAGATGGGCCGGGCCTCGACCAGGTCGAAGGACTTCCCGTCCGGCGGCGACGACGGCAGGGGGACCCTGACCGCCGGCGGCCGCGAGTGGGAATTCCAGCACGTCTCGATCGGCAACCCACAGTGCGCGATCGTCGCCGGCGAGGAGCTCGACGAGCTCGATCTGGGCGAAATCGGCCCCGAGATCGAAGCTCACGAGCTTTTCCCGAACCGGACCAACGTCTCCTTCCTCGCGATCGATGAGGGGCGGGTGCGGGCGCGGATCTTCGAGCGCGGCGTGGGGGAGACGCTCTCCTCCGGCACCGGAGCCAGCGGCGCCGCCGTCACCGCCTATCTCAAGGGCGGCCCGAACGAGATCGTGGTCGAGCTCGAAGGCGGCGAGCTCGAGGTCGAGATCGGCGATGACCTGGCGGTGCGGCTGACCGGCTGGGCCGAGCCGGTCTACGGCGGCGAGCTCTCGGCGGAGCTGCTGCAGGCGCTGTCCGAGCTGGACCGCTGAGCTAATCGTTAGGGTTCCGCGCCGATGTCGATCGCCCAACCGTCAAAGCGCCTGGAGGCGATGCCTCCGTACATGTTCCAGGAACTGGAGCGCCGGATCGCCGAGAAGCGAGCCTCCGGCATCGACGTGATCAGCCTCGGGATCGGCGATCCCGATCAGCCGACCTACGACTACGTGGTCAGGGCGATGCAGGAGGCGGTCGCCGACCCGTCCACCCACCAGTACCCGAGCAATCGCGGCCGGAACGAGTTCCGCCAGGCCTTCGCCGACTTCTACGACCGCCGCTTCGGCGTCGAGATCGACCCGGAGACCGAGGTGATCCCGGCGATCGGTGCCAAGGAGTGCATCTACAACCTTTGCTTCGCCTTTCTCGACCAGGGTGGCGTCGCCCTCGCCTCCGATCCCGGCTACCCGGTCTACACCGGCGGCCCGATTCTTGCCGGCGCGACGCCGGAGCTGCTGCCGCTGGTTCCGGAGCTCGGCTTCGCCCCCGATCTCAGCGCCGTCCCGGCCAACGTCGCCGCCAAGGCGCGGCTGATGTTCCTCAATTATCCGAACAACCCGACCGGGGCGGCCGTCCCCGAGGGGTTCTTCGAGCTGGTCGTCTCCTTCGCCAAGGAGCACGAGATCCTCGTCGTCCACGACAACGCCTACTCGGAGACGACCTACGACGGCTACGTGGCTCCGAGCTTCCTCCAGACCCCCGGCGCCAAGGAGGTCGGGGTCGAGGTCTTCTCGCTCTCCAAGGGCTACAACATGACCGGCTGGCGCTGTGCCGCGATCCTCGGCAATGCCGAGGCGATCCAGACCTACTGGCGGCTCAAGACCAACGTCGACTCCGGCCTCTTCGAGGCGGTGCAGATGGCCGGCGTCGCCGCCCTGGAGGGCCCGAGCGGGCCGCTGCAGCGGATGAACGAGACCTATACCCGCCGTCGCGACCTCGTCGTCTCCGCCCTGCGCGAGATCGGCGTCGAGGTGGCGGCGCCGAAAGGCACGATCTACGTCTGGGCGCCGGTGCCGGACGGCCACACCTCGACCTCCTTCTGCGAGAAAGTGCTCGAAGAGGCAGCGGTCGTCGTCTCCCCAGGTTCGATGTACGGCCCCAGCGGCGAGGGCTTCTTCCGCATCGCCCTGACCGCGCCCGACGACCGCATCGAAGAAGCGGTCGAGCGGATGCGCGAGCACCTCGCCTAGTCAGGCTGCTTCGCGCTCGGCGCGCTTGCGCCAGTAGCGATCGAGGCCGCGCCACTGGTAAGCGGTGGGAACGGCCTGCAGCAGCTCGGCGATCGTCTCCTCGCCGAGGCCTTCGCCAGTCATCTGCTCGCGGATGCGGCGCTGCAGGTCGCGCTCGTAGCCGTCCTGGTCCATCTCCCCGGCCAGCTCGGCCTCCTGGCGCAGGCGGGCGCGGGCCGACTCCAGGTAGGCGGGCACGTCGTCCTCGACCGCGCCGAAGTGGGTCAGCGCCAGGCGCCGCGGCGACCAGCCGGCGACCAGGTCCAGCGACTGCTCCCAGACCTCGACGTCGATGTCGGGCGGCGGCGTCGGCGGCATGATCAGGTTCGAGGGAGGGATCCGACAGGCGGCGACGTCGCCGACGAAGGCGGTGCCGCTGTCCTCGTGCAGGTAGCAGACGTGGTGCGAGGCGTGGCCGGGGGTGTAGGCGACGCGCATCCCGCGCACCGTCTCGCCGCCACCGAGGACCTTCACGTTCGCCTCCGGCACCGGCACGATCTCCCCCCAGAGCCGCTGCATCTGGTCGCCATATAAGCGCTCGGCGCTGGCCAGCAGCTTCGAGGGGTCGATCAGGTGCGGCGCCCCCCGCGCGTGCACGTAGACCTCGAGCTCAGGCCACCGCCGCACCAACGCCCCGGTGGCGGCGGCATGGTCGAGGTGGATATGAGTCAACAGCACCGCCTCTGGCCGCTCGTCCCCAAGCGCATCAAGAACGGTTTGAATCGACGACTCCGGCCCCGGATCGACCAGCGCCCCGTCCACTTCCCAGCAGCCGATCACATGCGGCCGCCCAAGATGCATGACATCAATAACGCGCACCGCAGCAGCCTATGCGAGTCGGGGGAGGACTCGACGGAGCCTCCCCGCTGTTGCTCCGGCGAGTCCTCCCCCGACTCGCTCAGACGCCCGTGGTGACCGGCAGTTTCCCTTCGGCGCCCAGCGTCGCCCGCAGCCCCTCTTCGAGCCCCCGCGGTTCGTAACCGAGCTCTCCCTTGGCCTTGTCGTAACTGGCCCAGAAAGTGACGCCGTCAGCAGAGGAGATCAGCTCGCGCAGGTTCGGCGGCTGCCCCATCATCTTTCCCGACCAGCGGTCCGATCGGGATCATCGCCTTCATCAGCGGCACCGGGATCGCCCGCTTCGGCGCCTTCTTCCCGGTCACCCCGGCGACGACGCCGATCGCCTCGCGCACGGTGGTCGCGGGGCCGCTGATCACGTAGGTCTCGCCCGCCCTGCCCTTGTCGAGACCGAGGACGATGCCGGTGGCGATGTCCTCGACGTGGGAGAGGCAGATGCCCAGCTCCGGGAAGGGCATCAGCGGCATTTTCCCGGAGAGGAACTGGTTCAGCAGCTCGCCGATCGAGGAGGTGTCGCCGGGGCCGTAGACGCCGCCGGGCTGGACGATCACGCAGGGCAGGCCGTCGGCGATCAGGCGCTTGGCGACCTGGTGCGCCTCCCACTTGGTTTCCTCGTAGCAGGAGGTGAAGTTCTTGGCGGGGTGCTCGTAGCTCTCGTCGACGATCCTGCCGCCGGTGTCGCCGAAGATGCCGACGGTGGAGACGTAGACGACCTTGGGGATCTTCGCCTCCAGCGCCGCTCCCAGGACGCGTTCGGTGCCGCCGACGTTGGCCTCGCGCATCGTCTGGCGCTGGGAGACGGGAATCCCGACCTCGTAGATCGCGGCGGCGTGGATGACGGCGTCGCAGCCCTCCATGCCGGCGCGGATCGCGGCCGTGTCGCCCAGGTCGCCGCCGGCGATCTCGCAGCCGAGCGCGGCCACGGCCTTGCCCTTCTCGGGGTTGCGGACGAGGCAGACGACGTCGTCGCCGCGGCCGCGCAGCTGGCGCACGACCTCACCGCCGATGAATCCCGTCCCTCCGGTGACGAAGACCTTCACAGCCCTAACCCTAGCCGCCCCCGGACGCGGAAGGGCGGGCGCGAGGCTTCCGGGGGCGATGAGCGCGCCCGCTCGAGAGCGGAGGAGATGGCGCCCGGCTCTCTACAATCAGCTTGAGTGCAACGTTCGAGAAATGGCCGCAACACGCAGACGCACAAAGGTGCGGCCGGCGTGGACGGCGCCGGCGTCTCGAACCCGCGCGCCCGCCAGCGCGCCCTGGCGATCGGCATCGTCGACGGCCGTGAGCCCGGCGAGCCGCTCGCCGAGCTGAAGGAGCTGCTGCGCACCGCCGGCGTTGCGACCGCCGGCGAGGCGACCCAGCAGCGCCCGAAACCGGACCCCGACCGCTACTTCGGCCGCGGCCGGCTCGACGAGCTGAAGGAGCAGATCGGCGCCTGCGACGCCAACCTGGTCGCCTGCGACGACGAGCTGGCACCGCGCCAGGAGCGCAACCTCGAGGCGGCCCTGGGGGTGCCGGTGATCGACCGCACCGCCGTCATCCTCGACATCTTCGCCGACCACGCCCACTCGGCCGAGGGCAAGCTCCAGGTCGAGCTGGCCCAGCTCGAATACAACATGGCCCGCATGCGGGGGCTCTGGACCCACCTCGAGCGCCTCGGCGCCGGCCGCATGGACGGCGGCATCGGCACCAGGGGCCCGGGCGAGACCCAGATCGAGACCGACCGCCGGCTCGCCCGCAACCGCATCGCCGCTCTGCGCCGCCGGCTCAAGAACCTCGAACAGAACCGCGGCGTGATGCGAGCCCAGCGCGACGCCTCGGCGCTGCCCCGGGTCGCCCTCGCCGGCTACACCAACGCCGGCAAGTCGACCCTGCTCAACGCCCTGACCGGGGCCGAGGTCGGGGTGGGGGACAGGCTCTTCCACACCCTCGACCCGACCACCCGCAGCTTCGAGCTCTGCGGCCGCGACTACCTGCTGACCGACACCGTCGGCTTCATCGAGAAGCTGCCCCACCAACTGGTCGAGGCCTTCAAGGCGACCCTGGAGGAGACCGTGCTGGCCGACCTGATCGTCCACGTCGTCGATGCCTCCGAGACCGAGGAGCGCCGAATCGTCGACATGAAGGCGGTCGACGAGGTGCTGGAGGAGATCGGCGCCGGCGAGAAGCCGCGGCTGCTGGTCCTCAACAAGGCCGACCTGCTGAGCCCGGACCAGCGCCACGAGGTGACACTCGCCCACGCGGATGCGGCTGCTCGTCTCGGCGGTCGACGGGGAGGGCCTGGATCTGCTGCGGGCGAAGATCGAGGCGGCCTTCGAAGAGACCCTGGCCGAGGTCGAGCTGCTGGTGCCCTACGCCGAGGGTGGGCGTCTGCACGAGCTGCACGAGGTCGCGGGCGACCTCGAGCGAACCGAGCGCGAGGACGGCGTCCTCGTCCACGCCAAAGTGCCGGTCAGCGAGCTGCACCGCTTCGACGATCTCGCCGTCGTCTAGGCTGCCGCCCGTGGAACTTCCCGTCGCCAAGCTCAAGGACGAGGCCCTGCTGCCGACCCGCGCCCACGAGGGCGACGCCGGGCTCGATCTCTACTCCTGCGAGGCGGCCCACATCGGCCCGGGGGAGCGCTGGAGCATCGGCACCGGGGTCGGGGTCGAGATCCCCGACGGACACGCCGGGTTGGTGCTGCCGCGCTCGGGCCTGGCGCGCGACCATGGCATCTCCCTCGTCAACAGCCCGGGGCTGATCGACTCCGGCTACCGCGGCGAGCTGCGGGTGCTGCTGCTCAACAACGATCCGGCGGAGACCTTCAGGGTCGAGCGGGGCGATCGCATCGCCCAGCTGGTGCTGGTCCCGATCGCCCTGGCGACGCCGGTCGAGGCGGCCGTCCTCGCCGACTCCTCCCGGGCAACGGGCGGCTTCGGCTCCAGCGGTCGCTAGACCTCGGCGTCGGCCAGCCGCCGCAGCAGCACGATCGCCCGCTCGACCGTGACCTGATCCGCGGTGGGCAGCTCTTCGATCGCCTTGACCAGCCAGCCCTCGCGGCGCAGGCGGTCTTCGCGCAGCTCCGTCAGCCCGGCCTCGGTGAGGCTGACCAGGGCACGGCGGCCGTCGTCGGGGTCGGGCGCGCGCGCGACCAGGCCGTCGCTCTCGAGGTCGGTGACGGTCTGCGCCATCGACTGTGGGCGCACCCGCTCGGCGAAGGCGAGGTCGCTGACGCTCTGGGCGCCCTCGCGGTCGAGGCGGCCGAGCACTGCCCCCTGGGAGAGCGAGAAACGGTGCTCGGAACGGAGCCGGCGGATCAGCTGTCCCAGCACCACCCGCAGGTCGCTGGCCAAGGGGGCGGCGCTCGCCTTGGTGGTCTCCATCGGCGCACTATAGCGAGGAAGTAGGCAGGTTAACTACGCAGTTTACCTGGGTATAGTGGGCGGCGATGGAGGATCGCTACAAGTGGATCGCGCTCTCGAACACGACCCTGGCGGTGCTGCTGGCGACCCTCGACGCCTCGATCACGCTGATCGCGATGCCGGACATCTTCCGCGGCATCCACCTCGACCCGCTGATTCCCGCCAACAGCGCCTACCTGCTGTGGATGATCCTCGGCTACCTGGTCGTCTCCAGCGTCCTCATCGTCAGCCTCGGCCGGCTCGGCGACATCTTCGGCCGGGTCAAGATCTACAACCTCGGCTTCGTCATCTACACCGTCGCCTCGCTGCTGCTGGCGGTCGACTGGATGACCGGGCGCGCCGGCGCCACCTACCTGATCGTCTTCCGCATCGTCCAGGGAGTGGGAGGGGCCTGCCTGCTCGCCAACGCGGCGGCGATCTTGACCGACGCCTTCCCGGTCAACCAGCGCGGGATGGCGCTGGGGATCAACAACATCGTCGGCGTCAGCGGCATGTTCGTCGGGCTCATCCTCGGCGGCCTGCTGGCGCCGATCGACTGGCGCCTGGTCTTCCTGATCTCGGTCCCGGTCGGCCTCTTCGGCACCGTCTGGGCCTATCTCAAACTGGAGGAGCGCAGCAAGCCGCGGCCCGCCTCGATCGACTGGTGGGGCAACGTCACCTTCGCCCTCGGCCTGATCCTGGTGATGGTCGCCGTGACCTACGGCATCCGCCCCTACGGCGGCTCGCCGACGGGGTGGGGGAGCCCGCGGGTGCTGGCTCTGCTCGCCGGCTCGGTCGTCTCCCTGATTGCCTTCGTGATCGTCGAGCGCCGGGCTGCCGAGCCGATGTTCCGCCTCGGCCTCTTCGGCATCCGCGCCTTCAGCTTCGGCTCGCTCTCGACCTTCCTCGCGGCGCTGGCGCGCGGCGGGCTGATGTTCATGCTGATCATCTGGCTGCAGGGCATCTGGCTGCCTGAGCACGGCTACAGCTTCACCGAGACGCCGCTCTGGGCGGGCATCTACATGCTGCCGCTGACCCTGGGGCTGCTGATCGTGGGCCCGGTCTCGGGCGTGCTCTCCGACCGCTTCGGCGCCCGTCCCTTCGCCACCGGCGGCATGCTGGCGGCGGCGCTCAGCTTCGGGCTGCTGATGCTGCTGCCGACCGACTTCGAATACTGGGCCCTCGCCTTGATCCTCTTCCTCAACGGCGCCTCGATGGGCCTCTTCGCCTCGCCCAACCGGGCAGCGGTGATGAACAGCCTTCCGGCCGCCGACCGCGGCGCCGGCGGCGGCATGAACCAGACCTTCCAGAACTCCGCCCAGGTGCTCTCGGTCGGGATCTTCTTCACGCTGCTGATCGTCGGCCTCGCCTCCAGCCTGCCGGCGGCGATGAGCGACGGCCTCCAGGCCCACGGCGTCTCCGCCCACCTCGCCCACCACGTCGGGCAGTCGCCGCCGATCTCGATCCTCTTCGCCGCTTTCCTCGGCTACAACCCGATCCAGCACCTGGTCGGGGCGGGGGCCCTGCAGGAACTGCCGGCCCACGCTCACGCCGTGCTGACCGGGCCGACCTTCTTCCCGCAGCTGATCTCGGGACCGTTCCGGGAGGGGCTGCACACGGCGTTCAGCTTCGCGATCGTCGCCTGCTTGATCGCCGCCGCCGCCTCGGCGCTGCGCGGCGGCCGTTACCACCACGCCGAGGAGGCCGCTCCCGAGAGCCGGTCTCCCGGACCCATCCCGAAACTGGAGGAGCAGCATGCGCGTTGAGTGGTTCGGCCAATCGGCCTTTTCCCTGACGGACGGCGAGCGCAAGGTCTTCATCGACCCGTTCGACGATGTCTCCGGGCTCGTGAAACGCGGAATCCGGATCGACTACCCGCCGATCGTGGCCGAGGGAGTTGATCTGCTGCTGGTAACGCACGAGCACGGCGACCACAACGGCGTCGGGGCGATCGCGGGCGAGCCGGAGACCCTGCGCTCGACCGCGGGCACGCTCGAGTCGCCGCTGGGCGAGGTGATCGCGATCGCCTCCGAGCACGACGACGTGGCCGGGACCAAGCGCGGCCCGAACACGATCTTCGTCTTCGAATTCGGGGGCCTCCGCGTCGCCCACTTCGGCGACTTCGGTCAGGCGGCGCTGCGGCCTGAGCAGGCCGAGGCGATCGGCGAGCTCGATCTGCTCTTGATCCCGGTCGGCGGCGGCCCGACGATCGGCGGCATCGCCGCGGCCGAGCTGACGCTCTCGCTGCGGCCCACCTGGGTGGTCCCGATGCACTACCGCACGCATCGCGTCGACTTCCTCGAGCCGGCGGATGAGTTCATCGCCGCCTTCCCGCGGGTCGAGCGGCTCGACTCGCCCGTGTTCGAGACCGGCGACCTGCCGCGCGGCGAGGCTCCGCTGGCGGTGGTCCCGGCCTCCCCCTAACTACTAAGCGCCGGCGGCGGTGCGGGCGCTCTCGTGCGCCGCGGCCTCGAAGGCGTCGTCGAGCGGCTCCAGCTCCGGCCGGGCGCCATAGCGGCGCTCCAGTGCCAGGGCGATCAGGTGGTCGGCGAGCCAGGCGTTCTTCGGCAGCAGCGGGCCGTGCAGGTAGGTGCCGAACATGTTGTGGCGGCGCACTCCCTCGAAGCCGTCCTTGCCGTTGTTGCCGAGCCCCTTGACGACGCGGCCGAGCGGCTGCACGCCGGGGCCGAGGTAGGTGCGGCCGCCGTGGTTCTCGAAGCCGGCGAGCAGGTGTGGCCCCGGGCCGAGGTCGACCTCGATCGCGACGTTGCCGATCAGGCGAGGCCCCGGCTCGCGCACGGTCTCGAGGTCGGCGAGGCCGAGGCCGGGCAGGGTCTCCTGGTCGAGCTGGTAGCTGTGCCCGAGCAGCTGGTAGCCGCCGCAGACGGCGAGCAGGGCGGCGCCGCTCTCGACCGCGGCGGCGAGGTCGGCGCGCTTGCCGGCGACCATGTCCGCGGCGACCATGCGCTGGTCGCGGTCCTGGCCGCCGCCGATGTAGAAGAGGTCGTGGGCGGCGGGGTCGACGTGGTCGCCGGGCCCGGCGCCGGCGTGGGCGAAGCCGATCCCGCGCCACTCGCAGCGGCGCTGGAGGAAGACGATGTTGCCGCGATCGGCGTAGATGTTCATCTGCTCCGGGTAGAGGCTGAGGACGCGCAGCTCCATCTCAGCTCGCCTTCTCGAAGACGACGACGGTCGAGCCGACGTGGAGGTCGGTGGGGGCGATCCGGCGCTGTGGGAGGGGGCTGAGCCCGGCCGCGATGCCCTCGCGCTCGAGCTCGTCGGCGGCGAGGGTGCGGATCCGGATCTCGTTTTCCTCCTCGCTCAGCTCTCCGTCCGGGGAGACGGTCTGGCGCAGGCGCTGGATCACGATCTCCTCGCCGATGTCGACCGCGTCCAGCGGCAGGCTGGAGTAGACCCAGCCGTCGACCTCGCGGACGTCGGGGAGCGGCGGCGGGCCTTCGGCGGCGGCGGGCAGGCACTCGACGATCGAGAGGGCGATCCGGCCCCCGGGGCGCAGGTGCGAAGCGATGCAGGCGAGCGACTCGGTGCGCTCGCCGCTGTCGGCGAGGAGCTGGGCCAGCTGCATCGGCGCCAGGGCGAGAGCGATCTCCTCCTCCAGCGCGAAGTCGCGGGCGTCGCCGACGACCCCCCGCAGCGGCAGGCCCTCGGCGCGCCGCTCCAGCGCCGCGATCAGCTCCGGGTCGAGGTCGAGGCCGATCGTCTCGTGCCCACGCCGGGCCAGGTGCAGGGCGACGCGGCCGGTGCCGCAGCCAAGGTCGAGGACCGGGCCGCCTGCCGCCGCGGCCAGCTCCTCCCAGAGCGCCAGGTCGCCGCTGTAGGCGCCGTTCTCGGCGTCGTGCCAGATCACCGTGCTCATGCCGGCTCACCGCGCCTCATCGCCAGAACTCCTTCGCCAGGCCGCGGTCGGCGAGCAGCTTGCGCAGTTCCAGCAGGGCGGTGTAGGTGGGGAGCGCGAAGAGGTGGCCCGGGGCGGCGGCGACGGCGGCGTCCAGCGCGGGCTCGACGCCGGCCACGACCTCGATCGAGTCGGTCGGCCAGCCCGCGTACTTCAGCCGCAGCGCCATCTCCGGCGCCCGCGTGCCGGCGCAGAAGACCCGCCTCACCCGTCCCGACAGCAGCTCGAAGTCCGCGTCCCAGATCCAGGAGACGTCACGGCCGTCGGCGATCCGGTCGTTGAGGGCGATCCAGAGGTCGACCGGCTCCTCGCCGGCCTCCAGGCGCAGGGTTCGCAGCACCTCGTTGGCCCCGGCCGGGTTCTTGATCAGCAGGATCGAGACCGGTTTGCCGCTGACCTCGATCGTCTCGACCCGGCCGAAGGCGGCGCGCATCTCGGCCAGCGCGCGCGGCGATCCGCTCCGGCGCGACACCGAGGCGCAGGCCCGCGGCCACGGCCGCGAGCGCGTTGTAGACGTTGTAGAGGCCGGGCAGCGGCAGCTCCAGCTCGATCTCGCCGGCGGGAGTGCGCACGGTCGAGCGCGAGCCGCTCATCCCGCGCAGCTCGATCTTCGTCGCCGCCACCTCGGGGCGCGGCCGCTCGGCGCCGCAGTTGGGGCAGGAGTAGTGGCCGAGATGGCCGACGAAGGCGCGCTCGTAGGCGTAGGGATGGCCGCAGCGGCGGCAGTGCTTGGCGTCGAAGGCGTGCTGCAGCTCCGGCAGCGCCTGCGAGGCGTCCTCGATCCCGAAGTAGACGACGCCCTCGCGCGGGCGCTCGTCGGCGTCGCGGCCGAGGTCGGCGATCAGCGGGTCGTCGGCGTTGAGGACGAGGCCGGTGCGCCCGGCCCGTGCCGCGACCGTCTTCGCCCACTCCTCGGCCAGCGCCTCCATCTCGCCGTAGCGGTCGAGCTGGTCGCGGAAGAGGTTGCCGAGTACGATCGTCTCCGGCTCGAGCTGTTCGACCACCCGCGGCAGCCAGGCCTCGTCGACCTCGAACAGGCCCTCGTGGCCGCGCTGCTCGAGCAGCGCCGTAGCCACGCCCCAGGTCATGTTCGAGCCGGCCCGGTTGTGGACCGGGTGGCGGCCGTCCGCCGCCAGGATCGCGGCGATCATCCCCGCCGTCGTGGTCTTGCCGTTGGTGGCGCTGACCAGCGTGGTGCCACGGTCGAGGCCGGCGCCGAGACGGGCGATCGCGTCGGGGGCGAGGCGCAGCAGCACCCGGCCCGGCAGCGTCGTGCCGCCGCCGCGGCCGCTGGCCCGACTGGCGGCGCCGAGCGCCCGCGAGGCGGCGACCTTGGCGCCGAACAGCGCCCCGCGCCTGCTCGCATCGGTGGCCGTCGTCGCGGTCAAGCCGGGGCCGGGGCCGGGACCAGCACGCTGAGCGCGTGCGGCAGCACCCGCAGCGAGGCCGGAAGTTCGGTCAGGTGCTCGCCGTCGGCGTAGACGGGGAACGGCTTGCTGGCGCTCAATTCGACGTGGGGGGCGCGGAAGACCTGCACGTCGTCGCTGTCCAGGTGAGTTCCCTTGAACACCTTCGGCAGGTTAGACAGATACCGCAGCTTTCCCACCTCGCCGATCGCGATGATGTCGAAGAGGCCGTCTTCGAGATCGGCGTCGGGGGCGATCCGCATGCCGCCGCCGTAGGTGCTGTTGTTGGCGACTGAGACCGAGTAGCCGGTGAAGCGGGTGCGCTCGTCGTCGACCCGGATCGTGAAGCGGGCCGGCTTCCACCCGGCCAGGGTGCGGAACAGCGAGTAGACGTAGACGAGGTTGCTGCGGATCAACTTGACTTCGTTGGCGAGGCGGTTGCATTCGGAGTCGAAGCCGACGCTGACGATGCCGAGGAAGCGCTTGCCGTTGGCCTCGCCGACGTCGATCCGCCGGCTCTGGCCGGAGAACAGCGTCGCCACCGCCTGTTCGGGCTCGTCGGGGATGCCGAGCACGCGGGCGAGATCGTTGCCGCGGCCGCCGGGCAGGATCCCCATCGGGGTGTCCGAGCCCGCCAGGGCGCCGCCGACGGCGCCGACCAGGCCGTCGCCGCTCATCACCACCGGCACCTCGCCGGCTTCGACCGCCAGCTGAGCCTGCTCGGCGCCGTGCTCGAGGCCCTTGGTCCGCTGGACCCGGAAGTCGACGCGGCGGGCGTCCAGCTCCTGCTCGACCCGCGGCAGCAGGCGCAGCGTCTTCCCGCCCGCGGAGGCCGGGTTGACCAGCAGCGCCAGTGGCATCCCCTCGATGTCCATGCGCTCGCAGCCTAGTCGGCGACAGACATCGGATCGTCGCCGCGCAGGCGCCCGAAAGAGAAGCTGCCGTCGCCGGCCTGCTCGCTCTCCATCAGCTCGATTCCGCGGCGGCGCAGACCGCGGCGGAGCAGGCGCGCACGAAGGTCGCCGCCGCCACTGTCGACGCCGGAGCGAGCGAGGATCAGATGCCCGCCCGGCCGCAGCACCCGGGCGATCTCGCCGGCCCGGGGACGGCCGTCGATCGCGGCGACGAGGTCGAAGAAGTCGTCGGGATAGGGGAGGGCGCCGGGACCGCCCGACCTTGAAGGCGACGCGCCCCTCGGGGTCGAGGCCGATCCGGGCCGTGGCGGCGCGGACCTGCTCCTCGCGAGCGATCGATCCCGCGCACCCGGGCCGCCGGGAACTCGCGGGCCAGGAAGAGGGCGCCGTCGCCGTCGCCGCACTCGATCTCCAGCACCCGCTCCGGCGGCGGCTGCGACGCGCAGCACCGCGGCCGCGAGCGGGGTCAGTGGTGGTGGCGTCACCATGCGACCGATCGTAAGTGCGTCTAGGCTTTCGCGCCGATGGAGGAGCAGGCCGACCGCCGCTGGATAATCCTGATCGTCTTCGCGGCGATCATCGCCATCGTCGTCGGCGCGATCCTGATCTCCCGCGGCGGCGGCGACGACGACTCGACCACGACCGCCGCGACCGGCGCCGCGGGCTGCAAGCAGGTCGAAGCGCCACCGCCCAAGCACGTCTCCCTGAAGGCGCCGAAGCAGACCCTGAAGCAGGGCGAAGAAGCGACCGCCGTGGTCGAAACCAGCTGCGGCACCTTCGATATCGCCCTCGACACCACCGCGGGCGCCGAAGACCGCCAACTCCTTCGCCTACCTCTCCGAAGAAGGCTTCTACGACGACCTCACCTTCCACCGCATCGTCCCTGGATTCGTGATCCAGGGTGGCGATCCGCTCGGCACCGGCACCGGCGGCCCCGGCTACAAAGTGGTCGAGAAGCCGCCGGCCAACCTCGCTTACACCAAGGGCACGGTGGCGATGGCGAAGAGCTCGGCCGAGCCGCCCGGGACCTCCGGCAGCCAGTTCTACGTGGTCACCGGCGCCGACGCCGGCCTGCCGCCCGAATACGCCCTGGTCGGCAAGGTCAGCAAGGGGCTCGACGTGGTCGAACGGATCGGCAAGCTCGGCACCGCCAGCGAAAAACCCAAACAGACGGTCCTGATCGAAAAGATCACGATCGAAAAGGGCTAGCCGCAGCGGCTAGAGCTGACCCGGTGGCCAAGCTCAACGTAGGCGACCGCGCCCCCGACTTCGAGCTGCCGGGCACCGGCGACAAGACCTACCGCCTGGCCGATTACCGCGGCCGCAAGCTGGTCCTCGCCTTCTACCCGGGCGACTTCACCGCCGTCTGCACCAAACAGTTCTGCTCCTACCGCGACAGCGCCGACAAGCTCGACGATCTCGGCGCCGACGTGCTCGGGATCTCGCCGCAGTCGGTCGAGTCGCACGAGCGCTTCACCGAGGAGAAGAAACTGAACGTGCCGCTGCTGGCCGACGAGGACAAGAGCGTCGCCCGCGCCTACGGCGTCCTCGCCGGTCCGATGGTGCGGCGGGCGATCTTCGTGATCGACGAGGAGGGCGTGGTCCGCTACCGCAAGGTCACCATGGTCGGGCTCACCTACGAGTCGGTCGACGATCTCCAGCGCGCCGTCGCCTCGGTCGGCTGATGGCGGGCGCCGCGGCGGCGTCCTTCGAGATCGGCCCGGCGCCGGCGATCCGCGGCGAGGCGGCGGGGGAGGGGCACGCCGATCGTGCTCTGTCACGGGATCACCGCCAGCCGGCGCTACGTCCACCACGGCTCGCGGGCGCTGGAGCGCGCCGGGCACCGGGTCGTCACCTACGACGCGCGCGGCCACGGCGAGTCCGATCCCGCTCCGCCGGGGGAGGGTTATGGATACCCGCGGCTGGTCGGCGATCTCGAGCGGGTGGTCGCGGCCGAGGTAGGGGAGGGCCCGTTCCTGCTCGCCGGGCACTCGATGGGCGCTCACACCGCGGTTGCCTACGCGCTGCGCCATCCCGAGCGGCTCGGCCGGCCTGGTCGTGATCGGGCCGGTCTACCTGGGCGAGATCTCGCCGGCCTCGCTCGCCTACTGGGACGGGCTGGCGGACGCGCTGCAGAACGGCGGCGTCGACGGCTTCGTCGAGTACATCGGCCGCGAGCAGAGCGATCGACCCGGCCTGGCGCGACTCGGTGCTCGGCTTCACCCGCGCCCGCATGCTCCTGCACCGCCACCCGAGGCGCTGGTCGACGCCCTGCGCGAGGTGCCGCGCTCGCGGCCGTTCGAGTCGGTGGCGAGCTCGAGGGCACTCGAGATCCCGGCCCTGGTCGTCGCCAGCCACGATGCCGCCGACCCCGGCCATCCCTACGCGGTCGCGGCCGCCTACGCGGAGCGACTGCCGCGGGCGCGGCTGATCAGCGAGGGGGAGGGGGAGTCGCCGCTCGCCTGGCAGGGGGGCAGGCTCTCACGGGAGATAGCTTCCTTTTACGCAGAGGCTTTATCTTCATCACTATGAATTTTCCGACCGAAGCCCGGCTGCGCCGGATAATCGCCTTCGTGGCGGCCCTGGGGATCGGCGTCGCGACCTACATCACGATCGCCGACTCGGGCGGTGGGGCGCCGACCTGCCTGGCCGGCGGCGGTGGCTGCGAGACGGTCGCCAACAGCTCCTACTCGCACATCGCCGGGGTCAACGTCGCCGTCTTCGGGATCGTCGGCTACGTCGCTGCTGCTGGCAACGCGCCTTCTTCGCCAACGACCTGGCCCGCTTCGGCGGCTTCGCGGTCGCGCTCGGGGGCTTCGGTTTCAGCGTCTACCTGACCTACCTGGAGATCTTCAAGATCGAAGCGATCTGCCAGTGGTGCGTGGCCAGCGCGGTGCTGATGACGATCCTCTTCCTCCTCAACGCCACTCGCCTGATTGGCTACGCCGGAACCACTACCGCCGCGGTGCCCGAAGAGGGCCTGAGCGGCAACTAGACAGGAAGGACCGATGAGCAACAAGCGGGAGCGGGAGAAACGTCGCGAACAGCGACTGCAGGAAGAAACCAAAGTCGATTCCGGAGAGCGCCGCACGCGGCTGCTCCAGTTCGGCGCCGGAGCGGTCTTCCTGGCGATCGTTGCGGTGGTGGCGCTGATCGTCGTCAACGGCAGCAGCAGCAGCGGCGGCGACGCCGCAGAACCTGAAGGAAGTCAGCGCGGTCGACTCGCTGGTCAGCGGCGTGCCGCAGAACGCCATGGTCCTCGGCAAACCGGAGGCGAAGGTCGAACTGATGGAGTACGGGGACCTGCAGTGCCCGGTCTGCAAAGCCTATTCGGAAGAAATCCTGCCGCAGGTGATCGAAAACAAGGTCGACAGCGGGCAAGGCGAAGATCGTCTTCAAGCAACTTCACGATCATCGGCGAACAGTCGGCCCCGGCCGGCGCCGCCGCGCTCGCCGCCGGCGAACAGGGTCGCGGCTGGAACTACCTGGAGCTCTTCTACCGCAACCAGGGCGAGGAGAACTCCGGCTACGCGACCGACGAATTCCTCACCGCCGTCGCCAAGAGCTCCGGCGTCAAGAACATCTCCAAGTGGAACCAGGAACGCAACGGCAAGAAGCTGACCGGCGAGGTCGAGAAGACGACCGAACAGGCGCAGACCTTCCGTTTCAGCGGCACGCCGTCGTTCGCGATCAAAGGCCCGAACACCAACGGCATCGAACTACTCGGCAGCAACCTGCAGACGCCCGAAGAATTCGAACAGGCGATCGACTCCGCGGGCTGACCCTGGCGCGGGGACGGGCGGCGGGCGAGCAGCGCCAGGCCGCCCGATCGCCGCTTCTTTCCTTCAGGTTTACATAACTATTATTATCGTGCGTTGATTCTGCGAATCCGGGTGGGCCCGGACCCGGCGGATGGGCGCTGCCGACGATTGCCCCGGATCTCCGGCTCTTATCATCGCCCGATGGCGGACTGGCTGAGCGAGGCGAAGGTGGTCGACGCCGCCGTCTACGCGGCCGTCGCCGGGACCGAGACGCCGCGCCTCGACGTGGCGATGCGCCGGCTCTCCCGCATCGCCGACCACAGCAAGCTCTGGTTCGGAGCGGCGGCCGGACTCTGCCTTGGTCGGCGGCAACCGCGGTCGCGATGCCGCGGTCCGGGGCCTGGCGGCGCTCGGCATCGCCTCGGCCTTCGCCAACCTCGTCGCCAAGCCGCTGACCACCCGCCGCCGGCCCGAGCGCGAGGAGCTCGAGTGCTCGCGAGCCGCCACGTGCCGATGCCCCGCTCGAGCTCGTTCCCCTCCGGCCACACTGCCTCCGCCTTCGCCTTCGCGACCGCGCCGGCCAGGCGCAGCCCGCGCTCTCCGCCCCACTGCGAGCACTGGCGACGCTGGTCGGGTATTCCCGCGTCCATACCGGTGTCCACTATCCCGCAGACGTGCTTGCCGGTGCCTTCATCGGCGTCAGCGCGGCCGAGCTGGCCGGGCGCCTGCTCTCCAGCCGCTGACCCACGAACATCCGCCTAGAGCAGCGTCGCGGCCTGCATTCCCGGTCTAGGATCGCCCGCAGATGGCCTGGTCGAGCTTTCCCGAAATCGAAAAGGCGGCGCTCGAGCTGACCTCGCTGAAGGTCCCGGCCCGGGCGCCGAAAACGGTCTTCCAGCAGTTCCAGGCGGGCCACGGCTACGAAAAATCGGAAGGCACCGGGACGCTCTCCGACGACACCGGCGACTTCGTGATCGGCACGCAGTCGCTGAAATTCGTCACCGCCGGCGACGAAGTCCAGTCGCACGTGCGCAAGAAATCGGTCGGGTCCTACGACTTCAGCGGCAAGGATCTGCGGCTCACCTTCAAGGTCGAAGGGCTCGCCCACGTCGGCACCTTCGAAGTCTTCCTCTCCAGCGACAACCTCGCCACCAACAACGTCCACTACCCGATCGCGATCCCGGTCCAGCCCTACGTCGCCGACGGCGAGTGGGCGACGATGACGATCAGCTGGGGGGACCTGGTCAACAACTTCCCGCCGGGCACGATCGCGCGCGGCAAAGTCAACTTCGTCGAATTCCGCTTCGAAGACGACGGCGTCGCCCCGGTCACCTTCCACATCAACGAGGTCGCCGCGGTGCCGCAGCCGGGCACCGGCCTGGTCAGCATCGTCTTCGACGACGGCTGGGGATCGACGTACACCCGCGCCCGTCCCAGCCTAGACCGCTTCGGCTACCGCGCCACCGCGGTGATCATCCGCGACCTGATCGGCACCGCCAACTACCTGACCCTGGCTCAGACGCAGGCGCTGCAGACCGACAGCGGCTGGGACATCGCCGCCCACGCCGACACCGTCGCCGATCACAACGCCGGCTTCGCCAACCTCGAAAACTCCGTGGTCGAAGCCGATATGCAGGGGATCAAGCGCTGGCTGATCGAAAACGGCTTCAAGCGCCGCGATCTCTTCGCCTGGCCGCAGGGTTCCTTCACCGCCTCGCAGATGATCATCGCCCGTCGTTTCTTCAACGGCATCCGCGGCACCACCGGCGGCAGGGGCGGCGCCACCGGGCCGCAGGAGACCTTCCCACCGGGCGAAAATGGGCGGCTGCGGACCTGGATCGTCGGCTCGACGGCGACCGCCGCCGAACTCGAAACGGCGCTGAGCCAGTGCTCGACCCACAAGAGCTGGCTGATCCTCTGCTTTCACGAGCTCGTCGCCGGCGGCGCCGAAGGCGGCCAGCAGACCAACGAAGCGACCTTCAAAGCGATGGTCGAAAAGATCGCCGCCAGCGGTCTGGCGGTCAAGACCGTGGCTGAGGCCTTGGAGAGTTAGAACGGCGCAACGTTGTCGACTTGACCCCACTCCAGGTGGGTCAAGTCGACAAGTTCAGCCAGGGACGCTCGCGGCGCCCCGGACCAGCGGCCGGACGATCGGCGGCGCCTTCGGCAGGCGGTCGCGCTCGAGCTCGCTCGATCTCGAAGCTGGAGGCTGCGATCGTCGCGACGGTGTCGCGGTTGCAGTGGCAGCCGTCGCCGAGAAAGCGCCAGGGCTTCTCGAGTCGGTCCTGCCAGCGGGCCAGGTCCGGTTCCTCGGCGCGCACGTGCTCGACGAAGAGCAGGCGACCGCCGGGCTTGAGGACCCGCGCCGGATCTCGGCCAGCGCCGCCGCCGGGTCGGGAACCGTGCAGAGGACCAGGGTCACCGTGACGGTGTCGAAGCTGTCGTCGGCGAACGGCAGGTCCTCCGCGGGGGCCCGGATCAACTCGGCCTCGCGCTGGGACTCCCCCAGCTTCTCGCGCAGCCGCTTGACCATCAGAGGATCGGGCTCGCTCAGGGTCAGGCTCTCGATGCCCTCCTCGGGGTAAAGCTCGAGGTTGAGGCCGGTGCCTGCCCCGACCTCGAGGACCCTCCCCCGCGCCCCGGCCAGGACGCTCACGGCGCATCTCGCGCAGCCCCGCCTCTTCGGCGGCCTTGAAGCAGCGGTCGTAGAGGGCGGAGAAGCCGCGGCCCCAGGTCTCGTCGTAGATTCGTCCCACAAAGATCGTTGGCTGGAGTCTACGGCCTCAGAGGGAGAAAGGTTCAGCCCGCCGAACTCAGGCGGCGTCGCGCTGGGCGCCTCCGGCGTCGCGGCGGACGCCTCGTCGAGGCCCGGCTCGCTCTTCGCGGCGCGCTCCTCGTAGGCGCGGCGGGCGCCGTGGTCGACCTCGAACATCAGCTTGTCGGCCTTCATCAGGCGCCCGATCGCCTCGCTGACGCGGCGCGGCAGCAGGGCGCTGAAGCGGGTCATGACCGCGTTCGAGCGCGGCACGTAGACGTCGAAGCGGCCGAGCTCGAGCGCGTCGACGATCTCGTTGGCGACGTCCTCGGCCTCGACCGGTTTGAATCAGTTTCTGGCTGAGCGCCGGCGGTCAGGTCGGTGTTGACCACGGTCGGCATCACGCAGTGGACTTCGACCCCGCTGCCGCGCAGCTCCGCCCGGACCGCCTCGCAGATCCCGACGACGGCGTGCTTGGTGCCGGAGTAGGTGGCGATCCCGGGAATCGCCGTCTTGCCCGCCTGCGAGGCGATGTTGACGATGTGGCCGCTGCCGCGCGGGCGCATCCGCTCGATCGCCAGCTGGGTGCCGACGATGACGCCGTAGATGTTGATGTCGAGCTGGCGCTTGATCGAGTCGTCGGACTCGTCGACCAGCGCCGTCACCGGCATGATCCCGGCGTTGTTGATGACGACGTCGACCGGGCCGAGCTGGCGCTCGGTCTCGTCGAGGAAGCTGGCGAAGGAGGCGCGGTCGGTGACGTCGAGCGGCAGCGCGATCGTGCCGCCGCCGAGCCCGGCGGCGGTCTTCTCCGCCAGCTCCAGGTCGAGGTCGCCGATGGCGACGCGGCAGCCTTTGCGCACCAGTGCCGTCGCGGTCGCCTTGCCGATCCCCCGGGCACCGCCCGTGATCGCCACGACCTTGCCGCTCAGTGAACGCCGCTGCTTCGCCATCGGTGTCCTCCTCGTTGGTGCGGCGAGCCTCAGCTCGCCGGCTTGTAGACGGTGACCACGGCGGCGCCGCCGAGGCCGATGTTGTGCTGGAGCGCCACCTTGGCGCCCTCGACCTGCCGCTTCTCGGCGTCGCCGCGCAGCTGCCAGGTCAGTTCCGAGCACTGCGCCAGCCCGGTCGCGCCGAGCGGGTGGCCCTTGGAGATCAGCCCGCCGGAGGGGTTGACGACGACCTGGCCGCCGAAGGTCGTCGCTTCGGCCTCGACCAGCTTGTGCGCCTCGCCCTCGGCGGCGAACCCGAGCGCTTCGTAGGTGATCAGCTCGTTGGCGCTGAAGCAGTCGTGCAGCTCGCAGACGTCGACCTCGGCGGCGGCGATTTCGGCCTCCTCGTAGGCGCGGTCGGCGGCCGGTCTTCGACATGTCGGAGCCGACGATCGTCATGCAGTTGGCGTCCTCGGCGAAGGTCGAGGAGAGGTCGGTGACCATCGACTGGCCGGCGATCTCGATCGCCCGGTCCCAGAGGTCGTGCTCGTCGACGTAGCGCTCGGAGGCGACGATCGCGCAGGCCGAGCCGTCGGAGGTCGGCGAGCACTGCAGCTTGGTCAGCGGGTCGTGGATCATCTTCGCGTCCTTGATGTCCTGCAGCGAGTACTCGTCCTGGAACTGGGCGTAGGGGTTGTTGACCGAGTGCTTGTGGTTCTTCCAGCCGATCCAGGCGAAGTGGTCGGCGGTCGAGCCGTACTTCTCCATGTGGTCGCGGCCGGCGTTGCC
This sequence comes from uncultured Solirubrobacterales bacterium, assembly GCA_963795625.1. Lineage (GTDB taxonomy): Bacteria > Actinomycetota > Thermoleophilia > Solirubrobacterales > 70-9 > VAYN01. The sequence continues at coordinate 258,336 of CAWCIS010000001.1, forward strand.
GAACATCTGCGGCGCCGGCGGCGACTGCTCGGGGTCGCGGATCTCGAACATGCGCATCGCGTGCTTGTCGAGCGCGTTGGTGCGGTCGGTGTACTTGACGCCGAGGCTGCCGGGCTCCATCTTCTCGAAGCCGAGCGCCAGGGCGCAGTCGACGAGGCCGCCCTTGACCGCCTGGCGGGCCAGGAACAGGGCCGAGGAGCCGGTCGAGCAGTTGTTGTTGACGTTGACGACCGGGATCCCGGTGAGGCCGAGCTGGTAGAGCGCGCGCTGGCCGTAGGTCGAGTCGCCGTAGCAGTAGCCGGCGTAGGCCTGCTCGACGTCGGTGTAGGGAATGCCGGCGTCGGCGAGCGCCTTCTCCCCCGCCTCCTTCGCCCAGTCGGGGTAGTCGCCCTCCTTGGTGCCGGGCTTCTCGAACTTGGTCATGCCGACACCGATCACGAACGTGCGGTTGCTCAACTCTGGCTCCTCGAGGTCTCCCGCCGCCGGCGGGGTTTGGCTGCGTAGCCAGGAATCTACCGGCCGCGGGTCCGGGTGGGCCGGGGCGGCCTCAGGACCGGAATTTGAGGTCTCTCCCCTCCCCCGGGTCCGGCCAGACGACGAAGGCCAGATAGGCGATCAGCGATCCCCAGTGCGGTGCCGATCAGGCGCGGCCGGTCGGCCTCCAAGGCGCCCTCGCCGAGCGTGTCGGTGAGGAGGACGACGTAGGTGGTGATCGCCGCGGTGAAGAGCGCGTACTGGACGGTGAGCAGGCCGAAGGTGAGCGCGGCCGCGACGGTGAGCACGACCCCGACGATCAGGTCGCTGGCGCCGAAGGCCTCGGCGATCGCGGTGGCGACGACGAGGCCGAGCACGGTTCCCAGCGCCCGCAGGACCAGCCGGTGGTGGGTTTCGTCGCGATCTCCGGGCGCATCACGAAGAGGATCGTCAGCGGGATCCAGAAGCCGTGGTTGGTCCATGCCGAGCAGCCGGTAGATGGCGACGCCGACCGCGAGCGCGGCGCCGAAGCGGATCGCGTGGCGGGCGCTGCCGAGCCGCAGGGTCAGGTTCGATCGCAGCGCCGCGAAGGCGGCGCGGGGTCCCAGCCGCTCTCCTGGCCCGTCGCGGCGCGGTCGACGACGAACCAGACGAGCAGCGACCAGAGCGCCTGGGTGAGGCCGCCGACGGTGCCGTAGAGCAGCGCCGGCAGCGCCTCGCCCGGGGCCAGGAAGAGGCCCTGGGAGACGACCAGCGCCAGCGCCACCGACGAGGCCGAAGATCGCCAGCCGCAGCGAGTACCGCGAAGCAGTAGCCGGCGACGGCGCCGACCAGGCCCATCGCGACGACCGCGGCCGGGGCCGACTGGCTGCTGAGCACGCCGAGCGCGGCGGCAAGGCCGATCAGCGGCGCCGCCGCGGCCTGCCAGCCGGCGCGCGGGCCGCGCCGGGGCGTCGAGGCCGGGGAAGCCGCAGAGCAGGGCGCCGGTGGCGATCGCGCCCTTGGTCGGCGAGTTGAAGCCGAGCTCGACGATCAGCGAGAGGCCGATCGGCACCGCGACCAGGGCGCCGCGGCGCAGCGCCGGGCCGGGCTCGCTGGGGCCGAAGGCGAGGAGCGGCGAAGCGCGCAGCCGCGTCGCCAACCCGGAGGCGTTGAAGAGGTCCCCCCGCTCCGCTCGGCCGGCATCTGGCTGAAGGTAATCTCAGGGGTCTTGGTCACCGCGGTTCTCAGCTCCGATCCTGCCGCTGGAGTGGGCATCTTCGCCGCCCTGGCGGCGGGAGTCGTCTCCTTCCTCTCCCCCTGCGTGCTTCCTCTCGTGCCGGGCTACCTCTCGGCCGTGACCGGGGTCTCGGCGGCCGAGCTCGACGACGCCGGCTGGCGCCGGGTGCTCGGCCCGAGCCTGCTCTTCGTCGCCAGCTTCTCGGCGATCTTCATCCTCCTCGGCCTCACCGCGACCGCGGCTCGGCTCGACCCTGCAGGACCACCGGGAGCTGCTGACCAAGATCTCGGGGGCGCTGATCATCCTCATGGGCGTCCTCTTCGTCGCCTCCCTCTTCATCACCCGGCTCAACCGCGAGTGGCACGTCGACGTCGCTGCTGGAGCGCGCCGGCAAGGGCGGCCCGATCGTCGCCGGCGCCGCCTTCGCGATCGCCTGGACCCCCTGCATCGGCCCCACCCTGGGCGCGATCCTCGGCGCCGCTTCGCTCTCCGGCTCGGCCGCCCGCGGCGCCCTGCTGCTGGCCGTCTACTCCGCCGGCCTGGCGATCCCCTTCATCCTCACCGCCCTCGCCTTCTCCCGCATGACCACCGCCTTCGCCGTGGTCAAGCGCCACTACCAGCTGATCGTCGCCGTCGGCGGCGTGATCCTGATCGCGATGGGCGTCCTGATCTGGACTGGCGAGCTCGTCCAGCCTCAACAGCGAAGTCCAGACCTGGGCGGAAAATCTCGGCATCGACTTCTGGAACTCGTTCTGAGAGGACGCCCGGCCGGCGCATTTCGGCGTCCTCGGTCGCTCACGTGCAGAGCACGCTTCGCTCCCTGCGTCCTTGAACTGCTTGGCCCGTCGCCCTCTCAGGTCTAGTTGTTGGTGACCGGCGCGACGGTCTCCAGCTCTTTGCCGACCGCCTCGGTGATCTCGAGGCCGCTGTCGTCGACGTCGCGCGAGCAGACGATGCGGAAGCGGCCGGTGCCGATCTCCCCGTCGGGGATGACCGGCAGGCCGCGGATGTGCTCCCAGCCCAGCCGCTCGACCTCGAACGGGTTCATCCGCACCTCGGCCGCCGGGAACGGGCAGTTCGCGTTGTGCTGGTCGATCGCCTTGGAGATCGCCTCCAGGTTCTTCGCCTCGGGTGAAGCCACGAGCTGAGTCTAGGTCTTTGACACTAGGAGTCGAGCCCCCAGGCCCCAGAGCACGTACCCGACCGCAACGACGATCAGGACCCACTTGACGCTGGCGCAGACGGTCGCGAGAACCGGCGCCGCCGAGCCCCCGTCGCCGCCGACGGTCAGCAGCAGGAAGGCGTTCTCGCCGGCGTCGAAAAGGGCCGCCGCCGCCGCGAACCAGGGAATGAAGCGTCCGGCCGAGGCGAGCGCCCGGCGGCCGTGCTCGCGACCGAAGTCACGGGTGGCGAGCCCGGCGAGGGTGACGAAGGCGCCATAGCTGACCATGAATCCGTAGTCGACGATCAGCGAGAGGCGGACCGTGTCGCGGCCGTCGGCGCCCCATTCGGCGAGGAAGCGAGTGGCGCGGCCGGCGTTGCGCACGAACTCGAAGGCGATGATCCCCGGCGTCCCGCTCGGCAGGCTGCGCTCGATGATCCCGAGGGCAATCCAGAAGGCGAGGGTCGCGGCCCCGGTGAGGACTATCCAGTGTCGACGCGAGAGCGAGATCGACGTATCGTCCCCGATCGGCTAAGACGAAGGCAGGGAACGGGTGGCAGAAGCATTCGAGGCGGCGAGGCGGAACCCGACGGCGGGCCTCCTCGCCTGCGCTGTCGGGTTCGCCGTCGTGCTCATCCTCGGCTACTGGGTCGACCCCTTCCCGAGATGGGACAAAGAACTGCTGCTCGCGGTGCGCTCCGCCCCCGACACCTTCGCCAACGACCTTGCATTTGCGGTCGAGCGCCTCGTCGGCCCGGTCGCCCAGGTCGGCTGGGCCGTGCTGGCGGCGCTGCTCGCTCTCTGGCTGCGCCGCCCGCGACGCGCCCTCATGGCCGTCGCCGAGGTCGCCGGAACCGCGGTCCTCGTGCAGTCTGCTGAAGATCGCCCTCGAGCACCCCCGCTTCCACCCCACCCCCGGCGACCCGTTCTTCTGGCATCCGGTGGCGAAGTCCTTTCCGAGCGGCAACGCGGCGGGTGCGCTGGCGATCGCCCTCGCCTTCCTGCTTGTCGTGCCGCGGCCCTGGCGCCCGGCGACCGCGGCGATCGGCGCAGCTTTCGCCCTCGCCGTCTCGGTCTGCCTTCTGGTCCTCGATTACCACTATCCGAGCGACGTACTGGGCGGCTGGCTGGTCGCGCTCGGCTGCTGCTTCGCCTTGCTCGCGCTAGCGCGATCGTGGCGGCGATTCTCGTCGCCCTGAGCCAGGCTTCCACCGCCGGTCTACGCCGTACCGTCTGAGTCGTGGCAATTCACGATTGGCCCCGTGTAGTCGCTCACCTCGATATGGATGCTTTTTACGCGTCCGTTGAGTTGCGCAAGCGGCCGGATCTGAGGGGGAAGCCGGTGGTGGTCTGCGGGTCGGGGCCGCGGGCGGTGGTGACGACGGCGAGCTACGAGGCGCGCAAGCTGGCCGGGATCCACTCGGCGATGCCGGCGGCGGTGGCGCGGCGGAAACTGCCGGACGCCACTTACCTGCGACCCGACTTCCCGGCCTACCGCGAGGCGTCGGCGCAGGTGATGGAGGTATTGCGGCGCAACGTCGAGACGGTCGAGGTGGTCGGGCTCGACGAGGCGTATCTGGACCTGAGCGGGATCTTCTCGCCGAAGGCGACGATGCGGCGGGTGGCGGCGGAGATCCGGCGGGACACCGGCCTCACCTGCTCGATCGGGATCTCGGAGAGCCGGATGCTGGCCAAGATCACCAGCGAGCTGGGCAAGCCGGCGGGGCTGGTGGTCCTCGCGCGCGAGGATGCGCTGGAGCGCTTCGCGGCGGAGTCGCCGGGGCTCGTCCCCGGGATCGGCCCGAAGACGGTAATCAAGTTGCAGGGGATGGGGATCCGGACGCTCGCCGACCTGCGCGGCCGCGAGCGCAAGGAGCTTGAAGCCGCCTTCGGCCCCCGCTCAGGCGCCTGGCTGCACGCCCGCGGCCGGCTCTGGGACGAGACCCCGATCACGGTCTCGCGCGAGACCAAATCGCAGTCGGTGGAGACGACCTTCGACGTCGACGTGCACGACCGGGGCGAGCTCGAGGCGATCCTCGCCGAGCAGGCCGCGGAGCTCTGTCGCCGGCTCGACAAACGCGAGCTCGAGGGCCGCACGATCGGGATCAAGGTCCGGCTCGACGACTGGACCAACGTCAGCCGCTCGCAGACCGTCGAGGCCCCGACCAACGACCCGGGCGTGGTCGCGCCGGTGGCGCTGGGGCTGCTGCGGGCCTACGACCCGCAGCGCCCCGTGCGCCTGCTCGGCGTCCGCCTCGCCGGCTTCGAGAGCGAGGAGGAGCCGTCCGTGGCCACCGAGCCGCCGGCCGGACAGCTCCAGCTGGGCCTCACGGCCTGATCCCGCGGATCCCGCCTGTTCCGCGGTTCCAAATCCACCCATGGAGGGGAAACGGAACCGCGGAACGTGAAAGCGCGAGCGGTCAGGCTTCCGCGGTTCCAAATCCACTCATATCGTGGGAAAGGAACCGCGGAACGGGATGAGGGGCCGCGAGTAGCTGCGGTGCGCCAGCGGGGCGGGGACGCGTTAGCGGTTCGCCAGCACCGTCCCCACGCCGGGGAAGCCGAGGCGGAGCTTGGTCGCCTCGGTGAGGTCGTAGTCGCGGCCGGCGACGTAGGGGCCGCGGTCGATTACCGGCACCGTCACCGAGTGGCCTTGGTAGCGCAGCTTCACCATCGTCCCGCAGGGCAGGGTCTTGTTGGCGACGCCGAGCGTGCCCGGCATCAGGGTGCCACCGCAGGCGACGCCGTTGCCGTAGAGGCCGGGCCCGTAGTAGGAGGCGTCGGCCTGGTGGAAGCTGGTCAACCGCCGCGCCTCGCTGACCGAGCCGCGGCTGTGACGGTCGTGGACGCCGTATGCGCGCACCGCGTAGTTGCCGATCCGCTCCGGCGACCAGCGCAGGGCAAAGCTGCCGTCGGCCTTGGTCCGCGTCACCAAGATCTCGGCCTCGGGGCCGCTGAAGACAAGCTTGACCCGGTGACGGCCCGACGGGCGCACCTTGCCGTGGACGGCGAGGCCGTTGCCGCTGAGCACGCTGTGGCCGGAGAGATGCAGGCTGACGTGGGAGTCGACCCGCTTGGGTCGATGGTGGTGCTCGGCGGTGGCCGCGGCCGGCGCAATGCCGATCGTCAGCGTGGTGGCAGCCGCCACCACGGGCAGGAGGTATCGCATCGTGTGTCGCTCGCTTTCTCGGCTGCCTACGGGGTTAGCTGACGGGCTCGCGGGTGCCGGCACGGTGCCTGGCGCTCGCTACGGGCGGCTCGCCGCCCGATTCGCCCCGGCCACGGCTGAGCGCCGCGGCAGTTGGGTCCCCCGCTCCTCGTCGCGTGGTGCGAGGGGACTCGGCAGATGGGATCGATTCGTTTGTGAGCAAACACTGTAAAAGCGCTTGCAGAGCGCTCACGTGACCGCCCTCACACAGGCCAAATCGACAACGTGGCGTGCAAATGGCTCCAGAAAGCCGAAAATCAGGCCCTATCGTGCCTGCGCAGTGTGTGCGAAGATGAACGAGTGAGCGCCGAAAGACTGACCGGACTTGATACTTCCTTCCTGCACATGGAGCGCGCCGGCGCCCATATGCACGTCGCCTCGACCAGCATCTTCGAGGGCCCGGCGCCCACCCACGCGGAGTTCCGCGACCACATCGCCTCGCGCCTGCACCTGGTCCCGCGCTTCCGCCAGAAGCTGCGCTTCGTCCCCTTCGCCCAGGGTCGCCCGGTCTGGGTCGACGATCCGCACCTCAACCTCGATTACCACGTGCGCCAGACCGCGCTGCCGGCGCCCGGCTCCGAGGAGCAGCTGCGCAACCTCGCCGCCCGGATCTTCTCCCAGCAGCTCGACCGCAGCAAGCCGCTCTGGGAGCTGTGGCTGGTCGAGGGCCTGCGCGACGACCGCTTCGCGATCGTCGGCAAGAGCCACCACGCGCTGGTCGACGGCGTCTCCGGCGTCGACATCACCACCGTCCTCTTCGACCTCGACGCCGAGCCGCAGGGCCCGCAGGCTTCCTCCCCGCCCTGGCTGGCCCGGCCCGAACCGACCGACCTCAAGCTGCGTCACCGACGCGATCCGCGAGCGCCTGACCAGCCCGAAGGAGATCGCCCGCGGCGTCCGCGCCGCCTTCCGCGGCCCGCGCAAGGTGCTGCGAGGGCGTCGGCGCAACCTCGAAGGTGATCGGCGCCGGCATGGCCGCGCCGAGCAGCGTCTTCAACGTCGAGATCGGCCCCCACCGCCGCTTCGCGATCACCCAGGCCGACCTAGCCGAGCTGAAGCGGGTCAAGGACGCCCACGGCGGCACCGTCAACGACGTCATCCTCTCGATCGTCGCCGGCGCCATCGGCAAGTACCTGCGCGCCCGCGGCCACGACACCGAGGGGCTGGAGCTGCGGGCGATGGTCCCGGTCAGCGTTCGCGCCGAAGAGGAGCACGGCGCCCTCGGCAACCGCATCTCGGCGATGATGGCGTCGCTGCCGGTCTGGTCTGAGGACCCGGTCGAGCGGCTGCATGTCGTCTCCGGCGAGATGGGCGACCTGAAGAACTCCGGCCAGGCGGTCGGGGCCGAGATCCTGACCAAACTGACCGACTTCGCGCCCTCGACGATCGTCGCCCAGGCGGCCCGCCTGCAGCCGGCGCAGCGCTTCTTCAACCTCGTCGTCACCAACGTGCCGGGGCCGCAGTTCCCGCTCTACGTGCTCGGCCGCAAGATGGAGTCGATCTTCCCGATGGTGCCGCTGGCCCGGCGCCAGGCGCTCTGCGTCGGGATCATGTCCTACAACGGCCAGATCAACTTCGGCCTGATCGGCGACTACGACGCGATGGCCGACCTCGATAGCTTCGGCCTCGACCTCGAGGCGGCGACGGCGGAGACGATCGCCGCGACGCCGACGAAGCCGAAACGGGCCAAGGCCAAGCCGCGGCCCAAGGCCACGGCCTCGGCGAACGGCAGCGGCCCCGTCGCCTCCGAGTCCCGCTCCTAGATCCCGGTCGAGGCAGCCGGGACTAGCGGACGAGCCGGCCGCGGATCTCGAACGGGACCCGATCGGTGAGGTAGGTCCAGTCGAGTCGACGGGCGCTGAAGCCGCTGGCCTGGGCGTCGGCGTTGACGAGAACGGCGGTGATGCGGCTGTAGCGGCCGGGGTCGGCGAGGCGGACGGCGAGCTCGCCGCCGCCGCGACTGAAATCCAGCCGGGTGACGGTGTGGCCACTGCGTTCGCCGTCGATCCGGCCGACCAGTACAAGCCCGGTCGCGGTCCCCTGCGGGGCCATCGCGTTGACGACCACGGCGCGGCCGCCGGAGGCGTGGACCCGCAGCAGCTGGAAGGTCGTGTGGTTGAGCAGGCGGGTCAGCGGCCGGCCGTCCAGCGGCAGCGACCCCTGCCGCGGCATGTCGGGATAGAGACCGCTCTCGCGGAAGCCCTCGCCCGTGCGCCACTCGGCGGCGGCGGCGGCGAAGCGGGTGAAGTCGTGGCCGAGGTCGGAGGGGCCCGCGGCGCGGATCGCCGATTCGTAGGCGTTGACCGAGAAGCCGCCGGGCTTGGTGTGGATCGCCCGCGCCCAGGCCTGGCGGATGATCGCGCTGCCGTAGTGGCGCTGCAGCCACTGGTTCCAGACGGCGGAGCCGTACTCCTTGATCGAGCTGGCGGTGAGCGGGGTGTCCCAGCGCTTGACCCAGCGGCGCACGTAGCGCAGGTAGTCGTTGATCCCGTTGTAGACCTGGTCCTCCATCCAGGTCGCGGTCGACTCGGCGAACCAGGGATCCTGGAAGGCGTCGTAGCCGAACTGGAGGATGTGGTTGTACTCGTGGGCCAGCGTCACCTCGAGGTCGTTGAGCGGCTTGGTGCCGGGGAACTCGAAGGCGCTGTAGTCGTTGTCGAGCACCAGGTAGCCGTGCAGGCGACGCGGGATCCGGTGCTCTTTGCTCGCCTGACCGCGGTCTGGCGCCGCGTAGCCGAACAGTTCGCCGCCGATCTGCGAGAGGTAGATGTCGGTCTTGCCATCGCCGCCGCCGATCCGGCCGTCGCTCTTGGGCTCGCGCCAGCCGAGCTTGTCGTTCTCGACTTCGTGCACGTGTTCGGCGACCCGCAGGACCTGCATGACGAAGTCGGGGACGCCGTTGCCGTCGCTGTCGGCGAGGTTGGGGGCGTCGATTCCCTCGGCCACCCAGTGGACGCAGAAGTGCGGGCCGCACTTGGGCGATTTCGGGGCCTGCGGCACGGTGTAGGCGTTGCGGTTGGGATCGGGGTCGTCGGTCGGCCTGCCCCGGCTTTCGGTCGGCCGTGACTGCGGCTCGATGAACGGCTTCTGACTCGGCGAAGCGAGGCTGGGCACCGCCGCGGCGAGCCCGGTCGCGGCCGAGGCAGCGGCGGGCGCGGCAGCGAGCAGCAACAGCCCCGCCACCGAGAAACCGACCAGGTGGCGACGGCGGCCCCGCATCGGCAGCACCCTAGCGGGCGCCTCGGCCCGCTCCGACGGGCGCGGCGGCGATACTTGGCGGGTGATCGTCAGGCACGAAGCATGCGCATAGCCCTCGCCCAGATCGACCCCACGGTCGGCGACATCGACGCCAATGCGGCCAAGGTCGCCGAGTGGATCGCCCGCGCCGCCGGGGCGGGCGCGGAGCTGACGATCTTCCCCGAGCTCTGCGTGCCCGGCTACCCGGCCGAGGACCTCTACCTGAAGCGCCACTTCGTCGCGGCCAGCCGCCGCGCGGTGGAGGAGCTCGCGCGCGGGGTCGGCGACGGGATGACGGCGCTGGTCGGGTTTGCCGAGCCGGTCGCCGGCCCTCGCGGCGACGACGCCCGGATCGCCCACAACTCGCTCGCCGTCCTCTCCGGGGGCGCCGTCCAGGCCGTCTACCGCAAGAACCGGCTGCCGAACTACGCCGTCTTCGACGAGCAGCGCTACTTCGTCCCCGGCGACGAGCCGCTGACCGTCGACGCCGCCGGCCTCGCGGTCGGGCTGACGATCTGCGAGGACGTCTGGGCCCCCGGCCCGCCCGCCTCGACCGAGGCCGAGCAGGGGGCGAGGTTGATCGCCAACCCGTCGGGCTCGCCCTACCACCGCGGCAAGGGCCACGAGCGGGTGGAGATGTTCGCGGCGCGCTCGCGCGCCTACGGGGCCTACTTCGCCTTCTGCAACCTCGTCGGCGGTCAGGACGAGCTGGTCTTCGACGGCCAGAGCCTGGTCACCGGCCCCGACGGCGAGCTGCTCGCCCGCGCCTCCCAGTTCGAGGAGGAGCTGCTGCTCTGCGAGCTGCCCGGCGGCACCGCCTCGATCGCGGAGCCGCTCTCCGACCTCGACGAGGTCTACGAGGCGCTCGTGCTCGGGCTGCACGATTACGTCGCCAAGAACGGCTTCCGTCACGTCGGCGTCGCCCTCTCCGGCGGCATCGACTCGGCCCTGGTGGCGCTGCTCGCCGCCGACGCGGTCGGACCGGAGCGGCTCAGCTGCGTGGTGATGCCGTCGCCTCATTCCAGCTCTGCAACCCAGGGCGACGCCCGAACTATCGCCGCCAACCTCGGCTGCGAGCTGATCGAGATCCCGATCGAGCCGGTGATGGGCGGCTACGAGCGGGCCCTGGATGGGCCTTCCGAGCCGGATCTGGCTGCCGAGAACATCCAGGCGCGGATCCGCGGCAACCTGATGATGGCGCTCTCCAACCGCCACGGCTGGCTCGTCCTCACCACCGGCAACAAGAGCGAGATGTCGGTCGGCTACGCGACGCTCTATGGCGACATGGCGGGCGGCTTCGCGGTGATCAAGGACGTGCCCAAGGGCCTGGTCTACGAGTTGACGCGCCGCCGCAACGAGCGCGCGGGCAGCGAGCTGGTGCCGGCTTCAGTGATCGAGCGAGCGCCGTCGGCGGAGCTGCGGCCCGATCAGCTCGACAGCGACTCCCTCCCCCTACGACCTGCTCGACCGCATCCTCGAGGCCTACGTCGAGCGCGACCAGGGCCGCGAGGAGATGATCGCCGCCGGGATGCCGGCCGCAGTCGTCGACGACGTGATCCGCCTGGTCGACCGCTCTGAGTACAAGCGCCGCCAGGCGGCACCGGGAATCCGGATCACTCCCAGGGCCTTCGGCAAGGACCGCCGCCTCCCGATCACCAACCGCTTCGGCGGCTAGCCCTTCGGGATCGGCCGGACGGCGATCGTCATCTGCGAGAGGGCGCAGAGTTTGCCGTCGTCGTTGAGCACTTCGGCGTCCCAGACCCAGGTGGTGCGGCCGCGGTGGCGGACCTTGGCCTTGACTTCGGCGCCTCCCTCGGTCACCGGGCGGATGAAGTTGACGCCGATCGACTGTCCCATCGCCATCATCCCGTCGTCCATCACCGCCAGGGCGGTGGCGCGCGAGCAGATGCTCTCGACCAGGGTCGACATCACGCCGCCGTGGAGGAGTCCGACGGGCTGGCGCAGCTCGTCGCGGAGCTCGACCCGGGCCCGGGCGTGGTCAGGATCGTCGTCGAGCCACTCGGTGCCGACCAGGGCGTCGAAGTGAGAGTGGAGCCCGCGCGGATCGTCGGCCATCGGGCCGAACCCTACCGGCGCCGAGATTAAGCTTTCGCGACCCCTTGCCACGAGCATCCACCCCGTCGCCCCGGCCGCGTAGGGTTCCGGTCCGGGATGGAGCTGAGCAACGACCAGAAGGCGATCCTGCGGCTGCTCGCGCAGCGCGGCGCGGCCGGCTACGAGGATCTCACGGCCCTGCTGGGAATAAGCGCCGCCGAGGTCCACGAGCGCGCGAAAGCGGCCGCGGCCCAGCTTGAAGCGGACGGGATCCCGGCGCCGTCGATCCCGGCGCCGGGAGCGGCTGAGCCGGTCCCGACGCCAGAGCCGCCGAAGCCGGCGGCGGCGAGCGAGCCGGCCTCCAAGCCGGCCAAGCCGGCGCCTGCTTCCCCTCCTGCCAAGCCCAAGCCTGCGGCCACCGCGGAGCCGGTCGCTCCCCCACCACCGCCCCCCGCCTCCAAAGCCAAGCCTTCGCAGTCGCCCAAGCTCTCGCTGCCGAAGAGCGGTGGCGCCCGGGCCGCCCTCGCCGCCGGCGTCGCGATCGTGGTGGCGCTGATCGTCATCGTGATCCTGGTCAGCGGCGGCGGCGACTCCGGCGACACGACCGGCGCCACGGGCGAAAGCACCACCTCCTCCGAAGCAGGCGGAAAGATCGCGGCCGCCAACCCGAAACTGACCCAGGCCGTCCTCGGCCCCGTGAACGGCGGCGACGCCAAGGGCCTGGCCACCTTCGGGCGGGTCAAGAACTCGCTGGCCCTGCAGCTCGAAGCCGAAGGCCTGGAACCGACCGGGAAAGGCCAGTCCTACACGGTCTGGCTCTACGACACCGCGACGAAACGGCTGCCGCTGGCCTCGACTACGGTCGGCACCAACGGCAAGATCGGCGCCCAGGTCGCGGTCCCGACCGAAGTTCTCGCCTACCTCGCCAACGAAACCTTCGACCAGTTCTACATCTCCCTCACCGACGACACCACGCTGAAAGCGGCGCTCGCCAAGGCGACGAAGGAAAAAAAGGCGCCGACCTATACCGGCACCGACGTGCTCAGCGGCACCATCGCCGGCCCGATCATCGGCGCCGCCAAGAAAGTCAAGAGCAGGAAATAGGGCTCAGGCGCCCGGGAGGAGCTTGCCCGGGTTCATGATTCCCGCCGGGTCCAGCTCGTCCTTGACGGCGCGGAGGACATCGAGTCCCGTCCTCCCCACCTCCGCCTCCATGTAAGGGGCATGGTCGCGGCCGATCGCGTGGTGGTGGGTGATCGTGCCCCCCGTCGCCACGATCGCCTCCGAGGCGGCGCGCTTGACCTCCGCCCACTGCTCGAGCTCGGCACCGTGGCGGCTGCCGGCGATGAAGGTGAAGTAGAGCGAGGCGCCGTCGGCGTAGGCATGGGAGAGGTGGCAGAAGACGAGGCCGGGGGTGCCCTGGCCGTCGAGCGAGCGGCGGATCGCCGCCGCGACCGCGTCGTGCAGCTCGCCCAGGCGGCTCCAGGTATGGGAGGTCTCCAGGGTCTCGACCATCGCCCCCATGCCCATCAGGGCGTCGCGCAGGTAGGGCCCCTGGTAGCGGCCGTGCTCCCAGGACTTACCGGCCGCTTCGCCGAGATTGGCGGCGCCACCGGCGCGCAGGGCGCGCACGGTAAGAGCGCGGCGGCGCGCCACCGACTCCTCGTCTCCCTCGTGGCCGACGATCACCAGGGCACCGCCCCGGCGCCGGCGCAGCCCGAGATAGCCGGCGAAGAGCTTCCCCTGCAGCCCGCGTGGGCCCGAGAGCGCCAGCGAGCCCTGCGTCTCCTCTTCGTCGGAGACGCGAACGACGTCCGGCAGCCCCGGGCCCTGGGCGAGAGCGCGGACGATCTCCGCCCCGGCCTCGAAGCTCTCCGCCATCCATGCCTCGTAACGGCGGACCGACGGGGCCGGGCGCACTCGCACGGTGACGTCGGGGATCACCCCGAGCGTGCCCTCGGAGCCGACGATCAGCTCGCGCAGCGCCGGCCCCGCCGCCGTGTGCGGCGTCGCCAGGGTCCGCATCTCCCCGGCCGGGGCGATCAGCCGGACCGAGCTGACCAGGGCATCGAAACGCCCATAGCCGCTCGAGGCCTGCCCAGCCGAGCGAGTGGCGGCGAAGCCGCCGATCGTCGCGTACTCGAAGGACTGCGGGAAGTGGCCGAGGGTCAGCCCCTCCCGTGCCAGCGCCGCCTCCGCCTCCGGCCCGCGCAGGCCGGCGCCGAGGGTGGCGGTGAGCGAGCGGCGATCGACGGCGACGCTGCGCAGGGCGGCGAGGTCGAGGCTGATCAGCCGCTGGTGGGAGCCGCGCAGCGGCTCGACCCCGCCGACCACGCTGCTGCCGCCGCCGAAGGGGACGACGGCGATGCCTTCGCCGGCGCAGACATCGAGGACGCGGCGCAGGGCCTCGGCGTCGGGGGGCAGGACGACGGCATCGGGCGCCGCCTCGAGGCTGCCGCCGCGCATCCGCGCCAGGTCGGCGTAGCCACGGCCACTGGAGTGCCGCAGCCGATCCTCGACTGAAGTGAAGATCGCATCGGGGCCGACCGCGTCGATCAGCGCCCGCGGCAGCGTCTCGGCCGCGGGCAGCTCGAAGTCCACCAGCTGTCGGGCCAGCGGCCACGGCTCCAGCTCCCCGATCCGCTCCCGCAGCACCCCCAGCGCCTCCGCGTCGAGCCGCGGTGAGATCGCCGGGTCCCCCCAGCCCCACCAATTCGTGTCGCGCCGCGGCTGCATCAGCCGAGTGCCCTTTCGAGCCCGTCGAGCGCCTCGTCGAGGATCGCCCCCTGGGCGCGGCGCATCATCGGCGACCCCAGGCGCGACATCCCTTTCAGCGACTGCACCGAGCTGAGGTCGACCTGGGTCCCGTCGCCGTTCTCCCGCAGAGCGACCTCGATCCGGGAGCTGCGCAGGTGGCGGGCGAAGGGCGTGCCCTCGAGCTGCTGCTCCCAGACGTAGCGCTCGTTCTCGGCCGAGCTGAGACAGCGGAAGTCGGCCCGCACGCCCCGTCCCTCGCTCGTCTCCAGGACCTTGGTCCACTGGCTGCGCTTTCCGGCGCTCTTCTGCTCGACGTTCTCGACCCGGCTCGTGCGCGGCCACCAGCGCGGCAGGCTGTAGGGGTCGGAGACGAGGCCCCAGACCTCCGGCACGGGGGCCGCGATCATCCGTCGGCGGGTTACCCGGGGCACGTTCGCGCGGCCGTCAGTCGCCGGCGAGTCGCCGCAGATCGCGGACGAGCAGCAGGTGCTTGAGGTGGCTGACCGTGGCCGCCAGGCTTTCCAGGCTCTGCAGCGCCTCCTTGCGGCGCTCGGGGTTGCGCGAGCGCAGCGACGGGCCCAGCAGCGCTTCCAGCAGCTGTGCCTCGCGGTCGGCGGAGGAGCGGAAGACGCGCAGGTTGCGGGCGCCGACGCCGACCCTCGAGAGTTCGTTGGCGGCACGGACGATCTCGCGGTCGGTCTCGTCGTAGACGGTCTTGCCCTCGCGTTTCTCGGGCTGGACGATGCCGAAGTTCTCGAGCTCGCCGATCAGCTCCTCGCGGGCGCCGGTCTCCTCCACGACCTCCTCCAAGGTCAGGTAGGCGCGCGAGGTATCGACCAGGATCGCCCGGCGGGCGGCACCGTTGGCCGGTTTGCGCTCCGAGTCGCCGAGCACCAGCTCGCCACCCCCGGCCAGCTCCTGGCGGATCACCCGCAGCGGCAGGAACTCGTCGCGCTGCAGGCGCAGGATCGTGCGCAGGCGCTCGACGTCGGACTGGCTGTAGAGACGGTAGCCGCCCGAGGTGCGCCGCGGGTTCAGCAGCTTCTGGTCCTCGAGGTAGCGGATCTTCGAGATCGAGACGTCGTCGAACTCGCCCTGGAGGATCTTGCAGACGGCGCCGATCGTCAGCGCCTTGCGCGGGCGGCTGGCCGAGTCCGGCGGCCGGGTCGTCTGTTCGGAGATTGCCACGGCTCAGCGCTCCAGGTAGCTCAGCTTGTACTTGCCGACCTGGATCTCGTCGCCGTCGCCGAGCCGGTGCGACTCGATCCGGCGGCGGTTGACGTAGGTGCCGTTGAGCGAGCCGAGGTCGTCGATGTAGAGGCCGTCGCGACGGCGCACCAGCAGCGCGTGATTGCGGGAGACGGTGACGTCGTCGAGGAAGACTCCGGCGTCGGGGCTGCGGCCGATCCCGACCCGGTCCTCGTCGAGGCTGAAGCTCTCGCCGGCGCGGCCGCCGCCGGCCCGGATCACCAGTGCCGCCCCGGCCGCCTCGACCACCTCGTCGATGTCGACCGGCTGCATGTCGCCGGTGTCGTCGACGGTGTAGGTCATCGTCGTCGGGTCCTCGCCGGACTCCGCCGGCCCGCCCAGGTAGGCCCCGCACTTCTGGCAGTAGTTAGCGCCCTCGGGGTTGGCGAACCCGCACTCGGGACAGTGAACGGCCATGGCGATGCTCCCTCCGCTCAGGCGGCGGGCTCGTCCTCCGCGGTCTGCTGCTGCTTGCCGGCGAGGATGTCGGTCAGCTTGCTGACGTCGTCGCCGGAGATCATCGAGTCGCCGCGCTCGTGTTTGTCGCGCAGGCGGTTGACGAGCTCGGCACGAAGAATGTCGATCTTCCCGTGCAGCACGCGCCGCTTGTAGGAGATCTCGTTCTCCTCCTCCGTGAGCTTGTCGATCAGGTCCTTCAGCTCCTTGTCGCTGAGGGATCCCAGATCGGGAAAGGTGTCCTCCATCTTGCTCCTTGGTCGAAGGAGGCGCAGCCGCCCCCGTTTGCGCAGGCGACGATTATAGGTCGAGGGAGCCGCAAGGTTCAACTGAAGGTTGAAGGTTCGGCGTTTCTGACGCTCAGCTTGCAGCCCGCTCGCGGACCGTGCGCATCCCTACCCGGGCGTACATCACGGTCGCGACGATCGCCATCGCCGTGCCCCAGACCACCAGCGCCGTCGCCGGCCAGCCCGGGGCGAAGAGCGCCAGCCAGATCCCGCCCATGATCGGGAAGACCGAGATCCGCCCCGGCCAGTTGACTTCGATGTCGACCCCGTGCCGGAGGCCGTACTGGGCGAGGTAGAGCATCGCCAGCTCGCGCAGCGCCAGCACCACCAGCAGCCAGCGCGGCAGCAGCTCGAAGCTCCAGCAGACGACCGCGCCGGAGAGGATCGTGAGGCGGTCGACCAGCGGGTCCAGCAGCGCCCCCATGCGGCTGTACTGGCCGGTGACGCGGGCGAGGAAGCCGTCGAGATAGTCACCGGCGGCGATCGCCCAGAAGACCATCGCGGCGGCGAAGGAGGTGCCGTCGCCGCTGGAGTAGGCGAGGACGAGGAAGAGCGGCAGCGCCGCCAGGCGCACGTAGCCGACGGCGTTGGGGATCGTCCAGGGGTTGAGCGGCTCGCCCCTGCGGGTGCGCTGTGGTTTGGGGCCGCTGCGATCGAGCCCGAAAAGGCGGCGCACACGGCCGCGGCCGAAGGGGGCGCGACTAGGCATCGATGCCCTGGAGAAGGGAAAGCGCCCGGGTGGCGGCCTCCTCCACGGGCAACTCGTGCTCGGCGCCGGAGCCGCGCTCAGAAGCCTCGACGATGCCGTTGGCGAGGCCGCGGCGGCCGACCACGATCCGCAGCGGGCAGCCGAGCAGCTCGGCGTCGGTCAGCTTCTGGCCGGCCCCGGCCTCGCGCTCGTCGTAAAGGGTCTCGATCCCGGCCTCGCGCAGCTCCTCGTAGAGCTTGTCGGCCGCCTCGCGCTCGGGCTCGCCGGCTTTGGCGAGGGAGACGAGATGGACCTGCCACGGCGCCAGCGCCTTAGGCCAGACGATTCCGCGCTCGTCGGCCCGCTGCTCGATCGCGGCGGCGATGATCCGCGCCGGGCCCATCCCGTAACACCCCATCACCACCGGTCGCTCCACCCCGTCCTCGTCGGAGTAGGTGGCGCCGAGCGGCTCCGAGTAACGGGTGCCGAGCTTGAAGATGTTGCCGACCTCGATCGCCGGCTCGATCGCGATCGCCTCCCCCGCCTCGGTGGTGTCACCGACCTCGACCGTGCGCACGTCGAGCTCCTCGAACTCGAAGTCGCGGCCGGGCTGGACCCCGCGCAGGTGGGTGTCGGCCCGGTTGGCGCCGCAGACGTAGGAGTCGCCGGCGATCGCCGCGTCCTTGATCACGGGAACGCCCGCCCCGACCGGGCCGATGTAGCCGGCCGGGCCGATCTCGGCGGCGATCTCATCGGCGCCGGCCTGGCGGAACTCGGCCCCGAGCGCGTTGCCGAGCTTGATCTCGTTGAGGCGGTGGTCGCCGCGCAGCGCCACCATGACCAGGCCGCGGCCCTCGACGACCACGGGGATCGCCTTGATCAAGGCGCCCGCCGGCAGTCCCAGCTCGGCCGCGACCTCCTCGACCTTGCCGAGGCCGGGGGTGGAGACCGGCTCCGGCGCCGCCAGCGCCGGCGGCAGCTCGACCGGCTGGGCGGTGGCGGCGGCGACCTCGAGGTTGGCGGCGTAGCCGGGCGCCAGCGCCACCTCGTTCTCACCGGCCGGACAGGGCGCCATGTACTCGTCGGCGCCGGAGCCGCCCATCATCCCTACGTCGGACTCGACCTTGTACCAGCGCAGCCCGCAGCGGTCGAGGATGCGCTCGTAGGCGCCCGCCTGCAGCTCGTAGGAGCGCGCCAGCCCCTCCTCGTCGCGGTCGAAGGAGTAGGCGTCCTTCATCGTGAACTCACGGGTGCGGAGCACGCCGGCCCGCGGCCGCGGCTCGTCGCGCTCCTTGGTCTGGATGTGGAAGAGCATCAGCGGCAGGTCGCGGTAGGAACGGACCTCGCGGGCGACGTGGTCGGTGACCGCCTCCTCGTGGGTCATCGCCAGCACCATCGGCGACCCCTTGCGGTCCTCGAGCTTGAACAGCTCCTCGATCGCATAGCGCCCGGTCTTCTGCCAATTCTCCGCCGGCATCAACACCGGCATCAACATCTCCTGACACCCGATCCCCTCCATCTCCTCGCGGATGATCTGCTCGACCTTCCGCTCGACCCGCCAGCCGGCGGGCAGATAGCTCCAAAGCCCCGCGCCGAGCTGCCGAATCAACCCGGCCCGCACCATCAGCTTGTGAGAGATCGCCTCGGCGTCAGCCGGGGCATCCTTGAGCGTGGGCAGGAAAGTTTGCGAGAGACGACTCATCCTCGGAAACCTATCGTCACGATCCGCGCGCCACGGATGCGTGCTGTCCCGTCACGCTCGGGAGGTGCCGACCGAGACCGTCTCAAGTGCGCCAGTGGAGAACCGGAGACGGTCTCGGGCCGTGGGGTTGGATGCTGGGATTGCCGAGTTGGCGGCGCGGCAGCATGGAACGGTGGCTTGGCGGCAGTTGCGAGAGCTGGGCTTGGGTAAGGCATCGATCGCGCTCCGGGTCGAGCAGGGGCGGCTCCATCGGCTGCAGCCCGCCGTATACGCGGTCGGGCACCCGATCGTCTCGCCGCGGGGATGGTGGATGGCCGCCGTGCTCTCGTCCGGTCCGCAAGCGGTGCTGAGTCACCGGTCAGCCGCGGCACTCTGGGGACTGCGCGGCTATTCGGAACGAAGGGTGGAGGTAACGACCCCACATAAGAGCACTTCCTCAACGCTGGTTCAGCGACACCAGTCGCCAGTGCCCGAGGACGAGATCGCCGTCGAGGACGGGATCCCGGTGACCACCGTCCCCCGCACCATTTTCGATCTCGCCGCGGTCGAGTCAGCCGATGTGATCCAGAACCTCCTCCGGGAGGCCGAATTTCGGCGCCTGTGGGACCAGTTGTCCCTCTGGGATCTGCTCGAGCGCTACCCCGGCAAACGCGGTGTACGGGCGGTTCGCATCGCGCTGGGGCGACTCAAGAGTGAGCCGCCCGGGCGCAAACGCAGTCGCCTGGAGGAGCGGTTCTCTCCGTTTCTCCGCGTGCACAGCCTCCCGCTGCCCCGCTTCAACGATTGGATCGTCCTCGATGACAAGCGCTTCCAGGTCGACTGCCATTGGCCGGACACTGAGCAAATCGTCGAGTTGGACGGCTGGGAGGCCCACCGGACCCGGACCGCCTTTCGCGAGGACCGCGCCCGAGACCGCCGACTGCGAGCGGCCGGCTACTCGGTCACGCATCTCACCTGGAATCAGCTCGACGACGAACCGGGTGAGATCGCGACCGACTTGCGGGCGATTCTGGGTACCTGAGGGCTAAGCCCGGGTAAACCTGCGCCCCGCCGTCGGCGACTGATCCTCATCCAGCAGGACTTTGTCCGACTCCCCCCGCTCGACCGCTTCCTTCTCCATCATCGCGATCTTCTCCGGGGTCAGTTCGCCCTCGTTTTCGGCCTCGATCCTGGCCAGCCACTCGGCGCCCTCGCGCGCCTCGCCCTCGTCGACCTCGACCTTGCCGCGATCCAGCGATTTGTCGATCTCTTCGAACAGGGTGTCGACCAGGGTCTCCTGCGGCACCTTCCGCAGCGGCTTGCCGCCGGCGAAGATCAGGCCCTCGTTCTTGGCGCCGGCGATGCCGAAGTCGGCGTGAGAGGCCTCGCCGATGCCGTTGACGGCGCAGCCGAGGACGGCCACCTCGACCGGCTCCTCGTAGCTTTCCAGCCGCTGCTCGATTTCCGCCACGACCGAGTCCATGTCGAACTGGAGGCGGCCGCAGGTCGGGCAGGCGATCAGGACCGGGCCTTTCTCGCGCAGCTGCAGGGCCTTGAGGATCTCCCAGGCGACTTTGACCTCCTCCTCGGCGTGGAAGGTCGAGAGGCTGATCCGGATCGTGTCGCCGATCCCGTCGGCCAGCAGGGTGCCCAGGCCGACCGCCGATTTCAGCGAGCCCGCCCATTTCGTCCCCGCCTCGGTGATCCCGAGGTGCAGCGGGTACGGGATCCGCTCCGCGAGCAGGCGGTTGGCGGCGATCGTGTTCGGCACGTTGGTCGACTTGATCGAGACCTTGAAGTTCTCGAAGTCGAGGCTCTCCATCAGCTCGGTGAACTCGACCGCGGCGGCGACCAGGGCCTCGACCGGGGCTTCGCGCTCGAGCTCGTGCAGGTGTTTCGGCAGGGAGCCGGAGTTGACCCCGATCCGCATCGGCACGTTCGCCGCGTTGGCCTTGAGCGCGACCTCGGCGACTTTGTCGCGGCCGCCGATGTTGCCCGGGTTGAGGCGGATGCAGTGGGCGCCGGCGTCGATCGCTTTCAGCGCCAGCGTGTGGTTGAAGTGGATGTCGGCGATGATCGGGATCGGCGACTCGACCACGATCGTCTTCAGCGCCTCGACGTCCTTCTCGCGCGGGACCGCGCAGCGGACGATGTCGGCGCCGGCCTCGGCGACCTTGTGGATCTGCTCCATCGTCGCCGCCAGGTTGGCGGTCTCGGTCTTGGTCATCGTCTGCACCGCGACCGGCGCACCGCCGCCGATCGGCACCTTGCCGACGAATATCTGGCGCTTGGAAGCCATGTCCCAAGCGTACCGGGGCGCCTCCCGGGCCTAGGTCCCGCTGTCCTTGAAGACCACCGTCTTGCTGGTGGTTCCGGCGCTGCCGCCGCGCGGCTGGAAGGCGATCTTGACCTTGACGGAGAGCCTATGACTCGGGGACTTCTTCAGCCGCGCCATCCCGGCGGCGGTCAGCTCCAGTTTGAGCGTGACCACTCCCGGCCCCTTCGACGTCGCCGTGGCCGCCTTCAGCCCTTTGCCGCTGGCTGAGACCGTGCCGGGGCCGGGAACGCCGACCTTCACCGTCGCGCCCGCTCCCTTGGCAACCGGCGCCTTGACCGTAAAGCGACTCGAGGCCGGCGCGGCCACGGGCAGAGGCACGATCGCCGGCTTTGCCAACAGCACCGACAGCGGCAGCGAGGCTTCCGGGGTCGAGACGATCGGCGTAACGAATTCCTCGTCGTTGCTGGTCGTGGTGCCGCCCAGGTTGTGAGCGACGAGGCGGTAGTGGTAAGGGACTCCCGGCGGCAGGCTGGCGACGAGCTGCGTCACCGCGACCGGGCTCGTCCCGCTGCCGGCGCTCGCGTCGGTGGCCGGAACGTTGCTGCCGTAGGCGGTCGTGATGCCGAACTGGAAGTGGTAGGTGGTCGCGCTCCCATTCGCGTTGACGGTGCCGTTGAGGCTCCAGCCCGCCGCCGATTCGGTGAACGGAGTGGCGGTGACCAGAGGCGGGTCGGGCGGGGTCGTGAAGGTCTGGTCGAGGCTCTGACTGGGGCCTTCCGCGTTTCCCGCCACGACGCGGTAGTGGTAGGTCTTGTTCGGCTGCAGGCCGGTGACTTCCTGACCGACCTCGACCGTGTCGGAGCCCGAGCCGATGTCGGCGTCTGGTTCGGGCAGGTTCTCGCCGTAGGCCGTGGTTTCGCCGAACTCGAAGTGGTAGTGGGTGGCGACGCTATTCGGGTTGATCGCTCCCTCGAGCTCAAAGCCGGCGACGGTGGGAACCGGCGCGCCGACGACGACGCTGGGTGGCGCCGGCCCGCTCGGCGGGGTCGTGAAGGTCTGGTCGACCGTCGTCACCGCCGGGCCGGTGTTGTGGGCCGAGAGCCGGTAGTGGTAGGTCGTGTTGGGCAGCAGAGCGGTGACGTCCTCGCTGACCGGCACCGCCGCCGAGCCCGAGCCGGCGCTGCCGTCGGGCACCGGGACGGTCGTCCCGTAGGTCGCGGTCGTCCCGTATTCGAAGCGGTAGGTGGTGGCCGTCCCCTCGGGATTGACCGTGCCGCTGAGGTTGAAGCCGCCGGCGATCGGAGTCGCGGGGTCGGCGGCAACGCTCGGTGGGGTCGCCGTGGTCGTGAAGGTCTTGTCGGCCGCTTCCGGTCCGGTCGCGGGACCGACCGAGTTGGCGGCGACGAGCCGGTAGTGGTAGGTCGTGTTCGAGCTCAG
This sequence comes from uncultured Solirubrobacterales bacterium, assembly GCA_963795625.1. Taxonomy (GTDB): domain Bacteria; phylum Actinomycetota; class Thermoleophilia; order Solirubrobacterales; family 70-9; genus VAYN01. The sequence continues at coordinate 280,523 of CAWCIS010000001.1, forward strand.
CCCCGCGATCGTCTGCATCTCCGAGACCGCGGTCGGGTAAGCCGCCGAGCCGGCGTCGCCGTCAGGCACCGGCACGCTCGTCCCGTAGCCGCTCGTCGGCCCGTATTCGAAGCGGTAATGGGTATCCGCCCCGTAGGGGTAGATCGTCGCTCTGAGGGTGGCGTCCGTCGTGCTCGGAGTCGCCGTGACCGGGCCGAGCAGGGGCGCCAGCGTGACCGCCCCGGCAAGGGCCGGAAGCGCCGCCAGCGCCAGGCTCATGGCCGAGGCGCAAAGGACGGCCCGCGCTACCCGCCTTCGTGCGGCGACGATCCTCGAACTGGCTCCCCTGCCCTGAGGGGTCTCCCTGACGCTCATGCTGCCTCCCTTGTCGCTCCCGGCGGACGTGGACCTGCCAGGACTACGGATGGAGTGCCGAAAAGGTTCGGCGCCGGCGATGAACCTCGAGACCGGCGCGCCCGTAACAACCGTCGACCCGGCGGCCGACGACGCGAGGAGGAGCGATGAGCGACCTGGAGACCCCTGACCGTGCGGTGAGGCGGCATGCCCGCCGAGCCGGAGGGCATCTGGCCATCGGCATCGTGCTCTGCGCCTCGCTCCTCGTGACGGGAGCGCTCGCCGGAACGGTCGCGGCCGCCGAACCGGAAATCCCGCCGGTCGTGACGACCAGCCCGGCGGTGGCGGTCACCGGCGGCTACACGCTGAAGGGCACCATCTACACCTACTCGCTCGACACCCGCTACCACTTCGAGTACGGGACCACGACCGCCTACGGGACGAGCGCGCCGGCGCCCGACGCCGACGCGGGCACCAGCCCGGTCGTTCCCGTCGCGCAGACGGTGACCGGACTCGCGCCGAGCACCACCTACCACTTCCGGATCGTCGCCGAAAACTCGAAAGGGCCGGGGGTCAGCCCCGACGCGACCTTTACGACGTCAGCCGACCCGAGCGCCCCACCGCCTGCTCCCAGCCCGACGCCGGGCGGCGGCGAAACCGGATCGGCCGGCCCGAAAAAGACCAAGGAGATCAAGCTGAAGACGGTGAGGATCAAGGGCCGCTCGATCCTCGCCACCTCCACGGGACACTCGCTCTACAGCCTCAGCGCAGAGAAGAACGGCAAGTTCGTCTGCACCAAGGCGAGCGGCTGTCTCGCGCTCTGGCATCCGCTCATGGTCCCGCAGGGGGCGACCCCCACCGGACCGGTCAAGCTGGGCACGATCAAGCGCCCCGAGGGCGGGATGCAGGTCACCTACCGCGGCCGTCCGCTCTACACCTACGCCCCCGACGCGAAACCCGGCCAGGCCCAGGGCGAGGGGCTGAAGGACGTCGGAACCTGGCACGCGGTGACGGTTCCGAAAAGGAAGCCCTAGCGGCGCGGCCGCCGATCAGCGGCCGGAGAAGCCTTCGCCGGTTATGCGGCCGATGTCGTTCGAGAGGCCGAGGAAGAAGAGCGCGATGACGAGGGCGATGCCGACCACCGTCGCCCGCTCCATCACTCGCAGGGATACCGGCGTGCCGCGCAGCTTCTCGACCAGAGCCCAGAAGATGTGGCCGCCATCCAGCGGCAGGATCGGAATCAGGTTGACGAGGCCGAGCGAGAGGCTGACCAAGGCCAGCAGCAACAGCGAGCGTTCGAGGCTGCGTTCGCCCGAGTCGATCGTTTCGTGGGCGGCGTCGGAGATGCCGACCACGCCCGAGATCTGCTTGCGCTGCTTGGATTCGAACAGGTGGGTGAAGACGTGGAAGGTGCCGGTAGCGACTTCCTTGATCGCGGTGGTAGCGCGGTCGACCGAGGCGCCGGCGCCCAGATCGACCGGCTTGGTGTCGAACTGGAACCCGACCAGGGTCTGACCGGCGGTGGCGTCGTACCGGGGACGCACCGTCAGATCGACGAGCTGCCCCCCGCGAACGACCGTAAGCCGAACCGGCGTCGCCGCCAGACAGCCGTCCTTCTGGTCGCCGGCGCATTCGTGCGAGCCGATCTCTTCGCGAAACTTTTCGGTCCGCGCATCGCCGTCCACGCCGCGGTAGCGGCTGCCATCGACGGCGACGATCCGATCGCCGGGACGCAAGACACCGGCCGCCGCCGATTTCGGGATCACGGTCGCGACTGACTGCGTCGCTTCCTCGCCGTTGAAGAAGTAGAAGACGCCGACCAGGATCGCGAAGGCGAGCAGGATGTTGACCGCCGGGCCGGCCGCGATCACGACGATCCGCTTCCAGACCGGCTGGCGGTAGTAGGCGTTCTCCTCGTGCTCCGGAGGCACCTCCTCCTCCGGGTTCATACCGGTGATTTTCACGTAGCCGCCGATCGGGATCGATTTGATCCCGTACTCGGTTTCGCCGCGCTTGAACGACCAGATCGTCGGCCCGAAGAAGAGGAAGAAGCGCTCGACCCGCATCCCCGTCGCCTTGGCGGCGAAGAAGTGCCCCGCCTCATGCAGGACGATCAGCAGCGAGAAGCCGAGGAAGACCAGGAGCCAGCTCATGCCGGCATCAACCCGCGGACCTGGCCTTCGCTGCGGCGGCGGGCCTCGGCGTCGGTGGCGAAGAGGTCATCGAAGTGGGTTACGGGCCGAGGCGGCATCTCCTCCAATACGCGCTCGATCACGGCGGCAATGCCCGTGAACGGGATCTGGCCGTCGAGGAAGGCGGCGACCGCGACCTCGTCGGCGGCGTTGAGCACGCAGGGTGCCGTCCCCCCCGCCGCGCCGGCCTCCAGCGCCAGGCGCAGACAGGCGAAGGTCTCGAGGTCCGGCTCCTCGAAGGTGAGGGCGCCGGCGGTGGCGAGATCGAGCTGGGGCAGGTCGACGTCGGCCCGCTCCGGGAAGTGCAGCGCGTAGGAGATCGGCACCCGCATGTCGGGGTAGCCGAGGTGGGCGAGCGAGGAGCCGTCGTTGAGGTGGATCAGCGAGTGAACCAGCGACTGCGGGTGGACGACGACGCCGATCCGCTCGTAGGGCACCCCGAAGAGGTGGTGGGCCTCGATCGCCTCGAAGCCCTTGTTCATCAGCGTCGCCGAATCGATCGTGATCCGCCCGCCCATCTTCCAGGTCGGGTGGTCGAGCGCGTCGGCGACGCTGACCCCGGCGAGATCGTCGCGGCCGCGGAAGGGGCCGCCGGACGCGGTCAGGACCAGCTTCTCCACCGTTCCGGGCGCCTCACCGCCGATCAGCTGGTGCAGCGCCGAGTGCTCGGAGTCGACCGGCAGCAGCCGCGCCCCGGTCGCCTCGGCCAGCGCCATCACCAGCTCGCCACCGAGGACCAGGCTCTCCTTGTTGGCGAGGGCGACGTCGATGCCCTCGGTCAGGGCGACCACGGTCGAGCCCAGCCCGGCGGCGCCGACGATGCCGTTGAGAACGAGATCGGCGCCGCAGCTCGCGATCAGCTCGACCACGCCCTCGTCGCCGGCCAGCACGCGCCCGCTCCAGCCCTCCCCCGCCCGCGCGGCGGCGTCCGCGTCGGCGAGGGCGATCGTCGGCACGCCGTGCTCGCGCGCCTGCTCGACCGTCAGCTCCCAGCCGCGGCCCGCGGCGAGACCGACGACCTGGAGCCCGGGCGAGCGCCCGATCACCTCCAGCGCCTGCGTCCCGATCGACCCCGTCGACCCGAGTATCAAGACCTTCTTCATGCGTCCCCAGAGGATAGGGAGGGCACGCGTCTGCTCTCAGGCACCCAGGGGATGCCCAATTGCAGACGCAGCTCAGTAGACAAGCGCGACCGAGAGGTAGTAGCCGACGACGATCGTGAAGAAGACGGCGTCGAGGCGATCGAGGATGCCGCCGTGGGGGCCGAAGAGGGTGCCGGTGTCCTTGGTCCCGAGGTCGCGCTTCAGCATCGACTCGAAGAGGTCGCCGACGGGGGCGATCGCCGCCACCGCGGCACCGATGATCAGCGCGTCCACACCCGAGAGCCAGTCCTGGTACAGCCCGGCGAACCAGAAGCCCATGGTCCCGATCAGGAAGCCGCCGACGAGGCCCTCGATCGTCTTGTTGGGGCTGAGGGTAGGGGCGATTTTGTGACTGCCGAACATGCGCCCGGTGGCGTAGGCGGCGGTGTCGGCGACGAAGGTGCCGACGAGGACATCGACCAGGAGGCCGGCTCCGTGCGCCGGCAGGTCGCGCAGCAACACCGCGTGGACCAGCGGGATCCCGATCCAGAAGATCCCCAGCACGGTGACGCCCAGCGAGACCGTCACCCCCTCGCGCTGGTGGGTGCGGGCCGCGAAGAAGAACAGCAGCGGGAACGAGGCAGCGAGGATCAGCAGCACGTTGAAGGCGGTGCCGAAGTAGGCGGCGAGGATCAGGGCGGCGACGGCGACGTAGGCGGGGATCGCCAGCGGTCGTGAGTCCGCCGTCATCTCCACGTACTCGCGCAGGCAGACGATCCCGATCCCGATCATTGCCACCGCGAAGACGATCCCGCCGGCGATCGCGATCGCGATCGCGAAGACGATCCAGGGCAGCGCCACCAGCACCCGTTTCGCGGTCTCGCCGCTGAGGCCACGCTTCTTGCGCGGCTGCCGCGGCGGTTTCGGCGGCGGCACCGGGTCGTCTTCGAACATCTCGTCGTCGAAGAGGTCGGTCCTCATGAGCGCGCCCCGAAGCGGCGCCGGCGGGTCTCGTACTCGCGCAGGGAGTCCTCGAACGCGGCCCGGTCGAAGTCGGGCCAGAGCTCGTCGCGAAAGACCAGCTCCGAGTAGGCGCACTGCCAGAGCAGGTAGTTGGAGATGCGCCGCTCGCCGCTGGTTCGGATCAGGAGGTCGGGGTCGTTCATCTCCGGTGCGTAGAGGTGGTTGCGGAACTCCTCCTCGGAGCCCCCCTGGAAGCTTCGCGCCGCGTCGGCGATCTCCGCCCGGCCGCCGTAGTTGAAGGCGACGAAGAAGACGATGCGGTCGTTCGCCGCGGTCTTCTCTTCGGCCCACTCCATCAGCTCGACCAGCTGCGGCGGCACGCCCTCCCGGCGGCCGACGAAGCGCATCCGCACGCCTTCCGCGTCCAGCTCCGGGGTCTCGTTGGCGATCCGCTCGCCCATCATCCGCATCAGCCCCTCGACCTCCTCCGAGGGCCTGGTCCAGTTCTCGGTCGAGAAGGAGAAGACGGTCAGCTCCTCGACCCCGAGCTCGACCGCGTCGCGCAGCCGCGCCTTGACCACGTCGGCCCCGGCCTGGTGGCCGGCCGCGACAGGCAGGCCCCGCTGCTGCGCCCAGCGGCCGTTTCCGTCGGTAATTATCGCTACATATCTGGGCGCGGTCACGAGTGGCACCGGACCTCGTGAGGTGGCGTTTTCCTCACCTCAAACCTCGAGGATCTCTTCTTCCTTGCCCTTCAAGATCGAATCGATCTCGGCGATCGCGTCGTCGGTCTGCTTCTGCAGCGAGGCCTCGGCGCGGCGCTCGTCGTCCTCGCCCGCTTCGCCCTCTTTCTTCAGCTCGCGCAGGTCGTGCATGACGTCGCGGCGGACGTTGCGGACGGCGATCCGGCCCTCCTCGGCGACGCCGTGGACGACCTTGACCATCTCCCGCCGCCGCTCCTCGGTCAGCTCCGGGATCGAGAGGCGGATCACGTTGCCGTCGTTGCTCGGGGTGAGACCGACGTCGGACTCCTGGATCGCTTTCTCGATCCCGCCCAGGGCGCCCTTGTCGAAAGGGGTGACGGTGAGCAGGCGGGCGTCGCTGGCGGAGACGTTCGCCAGCTGTTTGAGTGCCGTCGGCGTCCCGTAGTAATCGACGACGATGCGGTCGAGCAGGTGCGGCGAGGCGCGTCCGGTGCGGACCGTCGCCAGTTCGCCGCGGCTCGATTCGACCGACTTGGCCATGCGCCCTTCGGCGTCTTTGAGCAGTTCGTCGATCAGCTCCACTGGTTCCCGTCCTCGCTTAGGTGGCGGGCCCGTTGGAGACCAGCGTGCCCACCTTCTCGCCGGAGACGATCCTATCTATGTTCGTCTCGTCTCCCATGTTGAAGACGTAGATCGGCAGGTCGTTGTCCATGCAGAGCGAGAGCGCGGTCGAGTCCATCACCTTGAGCCCGCGCTCGATCGCTTCGCGGTGGGTGATCGTCGGCAGGAACCGGGCCTCGGGATGGGTCGCCGGATCGGCGTCGTAGACCCCCTCCACCCCGTTCTTGGCCATCAGGATCGCCTCGGCGTGGATCTCCAGCGCCCGCAGCGCCGCGGCGGTGTCGGTGGTAAAGAACGGGTTGCCGGTGCCGGCCGCGAAGATCACCACCCGGCCCTTCTCGAGGTGGCGCATGGCGCGGCGGCGGATGTAGGGCTCGGCGACCTCCTTGACGTCGATCGCCGACATCACCCGCGTGTGCTGGCCGAGCCCCTCGAGCGCGTCCTGCAGGGTGAGCGCGTTCAGCACCGTCGCCAGCATCCCCATGTAGTCGCCGGTCGCGCGGTCCATCCCCTTCGCCGCGGCCTCGAGGCCGCGGTAGATGTTGCCCGCGCCGACCACGATCGCGACCTCGACGCCGCGGTCGCGGATCGCCGCGACCTGCTTGGCGATCCGCTCGACCTCGACGCCGTCGGTGCCGTAGTCGAGGCTGCCCATCAGGGCCTCGCCGGAAAGCTTCAGCAGGATGCGCCCGAAGCGCGGCTCGGGAGAGTCGGTCACGTGGGGCCTGAGCCTATTCGTCGCCGACGCGGAAGTACGAGAAGCGGGCGATGCGGACGTTCTCGCCGGTCTTCGCCGCCAGCTCTTGGCGCAGCTCCTCGATCGTCTTCGAGTCGTGCTTCTCGGCGTTGACGTGGGACTGATCGAGCAGCGCCACCTCGCCGGCCCACTTCGAGAGCTGCCCGGCGACGATTTTCTCAACCACGTTGTCGGGCTTGCCTTCCTCGCGCGCCTTCTCCTCGAAGACCTTCTTTTCGGCCTCGCGCTCGTCCTCGGGGATCTCCTCCGAGGAGACGTAGCGCGGCGCCGTCGCGGCCACGTGCAGGGCCACCTGGTAGGCGAACGCCTTGAAGTCCTCGTTGCGGGCGACGAAGTCGGTCTCGCACTGGACCTCGACCATCGCCCCGATCCTGTCGTTGGCGTGGATGTAGGAGGCGACGACGCCCTCTTCGGTGCCGCGGCCTTCGCGCTTGGCGGCCGAGGCCTGGCCCTTGACCCGCAGCAGCTCGATCGCGCGATCGGCGTCGCCGTCGGCCTCGGTCAGAGCGGCTTTGACATCCATCATCGCGGCCCCGGTGCGGTCCCGGAGCGCCTTCACGTCGGCAGCGGTGATGCTCACGATTTGTCTCCCTCTTTGTTCTCGGTCGGCGCGGGGGCGCTGGGCTCGGCCGCCGGAGCGGCTTTGGCTTCGGGCTGGGCCGGTTTCGCGGCCTCGGCCGGGGCTTTGGGCGCCTCGGCGGCCGGTTTCGCGGCCTCGGGGGCGGCTTTGGTCGCCTGCTGCGGAGCCGCTTTCTGCGGCGGCGCGTCAGGGGTGGCGGGTTTCTGCGCGGGCTGGGACGGGGTCGCCGCGGCCGCGGCCTGGGCCTGGGCGGTCGCTTTCGCCTGAGCCTCGGCCTCGGCGGCCGCTTTCGCCGCCGCCTCTGCCTCGAGCCTGGCTTTCTCTTCCTCCTCGCGCTTCTTGCGCTCTTCCTCGTCCTTTTTGCGCCGCGCCATTTCCTCGGCGATGCGCTTCTCCTCCTGCACCCGCCAGGCGCTGGAGCCCTCCTCGACGGCGCCGCCGATCGTGCCGATGATCAGCTGACAGGAGCGGATCGCGTCGTCGTTGCCGGGGATCACGAAGTCCACCGGGGTCGGGTCGCAGTTGGTGTCGACCAGGCCGATGATCGGGATCCGCAGGCGCGCCGCCTCGTGGACGGCGATCTCCTCGGTTTTGAGGTCGGTGACGAAGACCGCGTCGGGCAGGCGGTCCATGTCGCGGACGCCGCCGAGGTTGAACTCGAGCTTGGCGAGTTCGGCCTCCATGTTCATCCGCTCCTTGGTCGGCAGCAGATCGAGTTTGCCCTCCTCTTTCCAGCCGTTGAGCTCGTGCAGGCGGGCGATCCGGGTCGACATCGTGTTGAAGTTGGTCAGCAGCCCGCCCAGCCAGCGCTTGTTGACGTAGGGCATCTTGCAGCGGTCGGCCCATTCCTGGACCGTGTCGCGGGCCTGCTTCTTGGTGCCGACGAAGAGCACGGTGCCGCCGCCGCTGGCGAGCTCGCCGGCGAAACGGCGGGCGTTCTCCAGCAGCGCCTCGGTCTGCAGCAGGTCGATGATGTGGATCCCGTCCAGCTCGCCGAAGATGAAGCGGCGCATGTTCGGGTTCCAGCGGCGCGTCTGGTGGCCGAAATGAACTCCGGCCTGGAGCAGCTCGGTGAGGCCTGCCTCGGCCTGTGACTCTGGCATTGCGTCTCCTTGATCGTTGGTGCAGCTATGCCGCTCCGCTTGCCGGACCTGGCGTAGGCGCCAGGCAGGATCCGGTTCACCGTCGAACGGGGGTTGGTTTAGGACCGTCGATTGTAGAGGGCTAGCGCTGCGCGACGCGGGCCGCGTCGAGGGCGCCCGCGAGGTCCTCCGGCAGCGGCGACTCGAAGCTCAGCCGCTCACCGCTCACCGGGTGCGTGAAGGCGAGCCGGTGGGCGTGCAGGAACTGCCGCCGGAGACCGTAGCGGCGGGCGCCGCCATAGGTGGTGTCGCCGCTCAGCGGGTGGCCGATCGCGGCGAAGTGGGCGCGGATCTGGTGCGTGCGGCCGGTCTCCAGCTTCGCCTCCAGGTAGCTCTCCAGGGCCAGCAGCTCGAGCACGGTGAAGTGGGTGCGGGCTTCGCGCGAGCCGGCTCCCGAGACGGCCATCCGGGTGCGCTGCCGCGAGGCGCGCCCGATCGGGGCGTCGATCGTGCCGGTCCGGGAGCCGATCTTGCCGCCGGCCAGGGCCAGGTAGACGCGTTCGACCTCGCGCCGCTGGACCGCCGCCTGCAGGGCGGCGTGGGCCTCGTCGCCGCGGGCGACCACGAGCAGGCCGCTGGTCCCTTTGTCGAGCCGGTGGACGATGCCGGGGCGCTCCGGGTCCTCGCCGCCGCCGAGGATGTCGGCCAACTCGTCGACCAGGGTCGTCCCCTCGTGCGAGGGCGCCGGGTGGACAACCAGCCCGGCCGGCTTGTCGACCACGGCCAGGTGCTCGTCGAGGTGGACGACGCGCAGCTCCGGCTCAGCCACCGTCGGGCTCCCGCTCGGCATCGCGCAGGTAGACGAAGACCAGCAGCAGGACGCCGGCGGTGATCGCGACGTCGGCGAGGTTGAAGGGCGGCCAGGGCGGCAGGTCGACGAAGTCGGTGACCACGTCGGCGCGGATGCGATCGACGAGGTTGCCGATCGCCCCGCCCGCCAGCAGCCCGGTCGCCACCCACATCCAGGGCCGAACGGGGTTGCGGGCGAAGAGGTAGACGACCACGCCCAGCGCCGCCAGCGTGATCAGGATCAGCGGCGCCCCGGCACCGCCCGCGAGGCCGAAGGCGACGCCGGCGTTGTGGGAGAGCGTGAGGCCGAGCGGGCCGAGCACGTCGACGTGCTGACCGATCACCAGGTGCGCCTCGATCGCCGCCTTGGCGGCCTGGTCGAGGGCGAGGACGAAGGCGGCGAGGGCGCCGGCCAGGCACCAGGCGCGGGCGGTCGCGCTCACCCGGCGATCAGGCTGACGAGGAGGGCCTGCGCCACGGCCAGCACGATGATCGCGACGATCGGGCTGAGGTCGAGCGCGAAGCCGCTGCCGCCGATCCGCGGCACGAAGCGGCGGAAGAAGTTGAGGTAGGGGTTGGTGCTGTCGGTGATGAAATCGAGCACCGACCGCAGCCAGGGCCGGTAGGGCATCCGCGGCACGTAGGAGATGAGGATGTTGGCGAGGATGAGGATGATGTAGACGGTGAACAGCGCGCCGACGTAGTCGGCGACGTTGCCCCGGCTCAGCGCCAGCGGGATCACCGCCGCATCCGCTCCAGCGAGGCCGCCACCGCCGCCTCGAAGGCCGCTCTGGCGCCCTCGCGGTCGAGCGCCTCCAGCCCGGCCTCGGTACTGCCCCCGGGCGAGGCCACCGCCTTGCGCAGGTCGGCCGGGTCCCAGCTGCGCAGCAGCTCCGCCGTCCCCGCCGCCGTCTCCGTCACCAGCTCACGAGCCAGGTCGGGGTCGAGGCCGTCGGCGGCGCCGGCAGCGGCGATCGCCTCGGCCGCCAGCGCGAAGTAGGCGGGCGCACAGCCCATCACCGCGGTCGCGGCGTCGAAGTCGGCGTCGTCGATCTCGACCACCCGCCCCAACAGGTCGAGCTTGGCCCGCACCTCGGGGGCGACCTCGCCGGCGACGCAGAGCACGCCCTTGCGCACCTCCACTCCCACGTTCGGCATCGTCCGCAGCACTTCGGCGCCAGGAAAGGCCGCCCGCAGCCGCTCCACCGACACCGCCGCAAGCACGGAGACGATCCGGCTCGCGGCGGCCAGATCCGGCGCCACGCCGTCGAGGGCCGCCGGCTTCACCGCCAGCACGACGAAATCGGCGCGCTCGGCGATCTCGCCGTTCGACGCCGGCTCCCCACCCAGCTCGTCGGCGAGCGCCTGGGCCCGGCCCGAGCCGCCGTCGGAGAACAGCATCCGCTCGAACTCGCCCTGCCAGCCGCGGGCGATGGCCCCGGCCATGCTTCCCGAACCGACGAATCCGACGATCATGGAAGCCAGCCTAGTAGGGACCGCCACGCTCACGCGAGAGGGGCGGGCAGTAGGGTGCCCGCCCCTCCGGCGTGCCGCTCCAGATCAGCCCCCCAGCGTCTGGAACAGATCGGTGTGGTCGTTGGTCCCCAGCACCGCCAGGGAGCCCGGGCCGGAGGCCCAGACCGGAACCGCCGCACCCGTGTGCTGCTGACTGGGCGGCGCCGCGACCGGGGCGGCGCCCGGGCCGCCGTAGCCGGCGGTGCCGTAGGTCAGGCTCAGCGTCTGCCCGTCCTTGGTCAGCAGGTTGGTCGAGTACCCGGTCGGGATGCCCGAGCCCGCGGCGTCCTCGCCGACGATCTGACTGGTGTGGGAATGATCGGCGGTGGCGACGATCAGCGTGTCCGGGTGGTCTTCCTGGTAGTCGAGCGCGACGCCGATGGCGCGGTCGAAGGCGACGGTCTCGCCGATCTGGCCACAGGCGTTGGTGGCGTGGTCCTGCTTGTCGATCGAGGCGCCCTCAACTTGGAGGAAGAACCCCTTGCGACCGCTGTCGAGGAGGTCGATCGCCCGCTTGGTCATCGCCGCCAGGCTCGGCTCGCCGGCCGGGCGCTGGCCCTCGGTGCAGGCGACCGGCGTGTTGCCCTTGCCGGTGGCGGCGGCCGGACCGGTCCACTCCAGCGACATGTTGCCTTGGTTGAAGAGGCCGAGCACCGGTTTGTTGGCGTTCGGCACGGTGCTGAGGCCATCGGCATCGGTGACGAAGCGGTAGCCCTTGGCTTCCGCCGACTGGACCACCGTTTTGCCGGCGTCAGGACCACCGGTGATCGTCTGCGAGAAGTCGCCGAGACCGCCACCGAGCAGCACGTCGACCTTGTGATCGACCTCCTGCTCGGCGATCGAGCCAAGACCGCCTGCGGCCTTCGTCTCCAGCGGGCAAGCGGCCATGTCGGCCGGGCCCTCGCAGCCGCGCAGGGAGATGTGGGAGGCGAGAACCGCGGGAGTCGCGTCGGTGATTTCCGCGGTCGAGACGTCGCCGACCTTCATGCCCTTTTTCTGCGCCAGCTCGAGCACCGTCGTCAGGTTCTGCCCGGGGACGGAGATGTCGCTGCTGGGGCCCTGCGAGATGCGCTCGTCGAGGGTTTTCTGCCCCGTCGCCCAGGCGGTCCCGGTCGAGGCCGAGTCGGGGTCGTAGTCCGGCAGGTAGGGCGGGCTCGCGGCCGGCTTCACCGACCAGGTGGTGTCGAAGCCGGTGAACGGCATCCGGTCGACGTTCAGTTCCTTGTCGACGCCCTGGTAGTAGCGGGCGGCGGTGATCTCCTGGGTCCCCATGCCGTCGCCGAGCAGGAAGATCACATTCCTCGGCTTGCGGTCGTGCAGAGCGGCGGTGATCGCCCGCTCGGTGCGGTCGGGACGGTGGGAGGAGAACGCTCCGGTGGCGGCGGCGGTTCCTACGCCGACGGCCATCAGGGCGAGCATTGACACGAGTAGCGCGGTGAGGCGCTTGCCTTTCATCGATTCCCCTTTTGCTGGATTACGAGACGACAGGCACGCTAGGAGCGCCCGGGGCAGGCGATGTGGCCGTGCTGTTGAGCCGCTGTGAAATTCCCGTTGCCGGGAGAACCACGCGGGTCAGGACTGGTTGAAGAAGCCTTTGTCGATCAGCCGCGCCTTTTCCTCGGCGGAGACCTCGACGTTGCGCGGCGTCAAGAGGAACATCTTCTCGGCGATCCGCTGCATGCCGCCGTCGAGCGCGTAGGTGAGGCCGGAGCAGAAGTCGATCATCCGCTTCGAGAGCTCGTGATCGGCGGTCTGCAGATTGAGGATCACCGGCACCTGGCGTTTGAACTGGTCGGCGACCTGCTGGGCGTCGTTGAAGTTGCGGGGGATGACGAGGTGGACCTGAAGGTCGCCGCCGGGAGCGCTGCCGCCGTTGTCGACCGGGCGCAGGGTGCGCGTGCGGCTGGCGGCGATCGGCTCGTCGTCGGCGAAGATGTCGTCGATCTCGTCGCGGCGGGCGCGGCGCGAGGTCGGCAGGCGCCGGACCGAGCCCTGGTCGCGCTCGCGGCGCGCCTCGAAGACTTCCTCGGAGCCGGTCTCGGGCTCGAAGTCTTCCTCGTACTCGGGTCCGTAGTCGTGGTCCTCGGCGAGGCCGAAGTAGACGAGAGCTTTATGCCAGGTGTCGCGAAGAGCCATCGGTATCGGTGTTTCGGCCTATCGGGGCCGACTCCTTTACGAATTATTCGGGAGGTTAGCGCCGATTCACACGAACAGCGCCGTGCCCAAGCGAATGATCGTCGCCCCCTCCTCGACCGCGACCGGCCAGTCCTGGGAGGTTCCCATCGAGAGGCGGCTCAGCACGTTGGCCGCGGCGAGCTCGGCGAGGCGGGCGAAATGCGGGCGCGAGGCCTCCGGATCCTGGCTGAAGGGCGGCATCGTCATCAGGCCCCCGACCCGGACCGGGCAGCGGGCGATGAAGTCCGCCAGGTCCGCGGGGGCCACCCCGCCCTTGCCCTCGTCGGCGGCGATGTTGACCTCGACCAGGACCTCGGTCTCCGGGCTCCCGTGGCGGCCGAGCTGCTCCAGCGCCGAGTCGGTGGCGACCGAGTGGACGAGCCGGCAGAGCGGCAGCACCTGCTTCACCTTGCGGCTCTGCAGGTTGCCGATGAAGTCCCACTCGAAGGCGTCGCCCCAGCGCTCGTGCTTGGCGACGAGATCCTGCTGGCGGTTCTCGCCGACCAGCGTCACCCCCGCCTCGGCCAGCGTGCCCATCTCCTCCAGCGGCACGTACTTGCAGGCGACGAGGATCTCGACCGAGTCGCCGGCGCGTTCGCGCACGCGCTCCAGGTTTGCCCGCACCCTGGCGGCCTCGATGCCGTGGATCAAGCCGGCCAACTCAGCCCTCCCCGGGCTCGATCCAGGCCAGACCGCCCTGACGGCCGGTGCGGCCGGCGTCGCGGCGGTGGGAGAAGAACAGCTCCGGCTCGCAGCTGGTGCAGAGCCCGGCCGCCGCGATCCGCTCGACCCCGGCCGCCAGCAGCAACCGCCGCGCCACCTCGACCAGATCCAGCCGCCGGCGGGCCGATTTCCCACCGTCGACGTGGCTTTTCGGCCCATCGGCGGCGGTGATGCCATCGCCGAGGGCTGAGAAGGCGGTGAGAACCTCAGGGCCGACCTCGTAACAGCAGGGGCCGATGCCGGGGCCGATCGCGGCGTCGGTGGCGCCGACCGCCTCAGCTCCCTCGGCGACGATCCCGGCGGCGAGGCCGCGCCAGCCGCAGTGCAGCATCGCCACCCCGCCGGGTCCGGAGAGGGCGACGGGCAGGCAGTCGGCGGTGAAGACCAGCGGCGCCAGGCCGGGCTCGGTGACGACGTGGCCGTCGACCTCGGGGATGGCGCTCCCCGGCCTCGCGACCGGGCTCGGCTCCTGCGGCTTCGCGTGGAAGGCAAGCTCGGCGCCATGGACCTGGCGGCCGATCGGGATCCGCGCCGGGTCGAGCCCCAGGGCCGCCGCCAGTCGCCGCCGGTTCTCGACCACGGCATCGTTCGCGTCGTCGGTGAGGATGCCGAGGTTGAGGCTGTCGAAGGGAGCCGGGCTGACACCACCGGCCCGGGTGGCGAAAGCGGCCCGAGCGCCGCCCAGATCGGCCTCCAGCCAACGCACCCCCCCACTCTCACGCCACTCCATCCGCCTAACTAAGCAGATGCGGGGCCGATGGGTCTCAGGCGTCCACATGGCGGACGCTTCACGCCGTCGGCCGTCAGTCTCGGGCCGCGGCCAGAGCGGTGGCGAGCTCCTGATCGCGACTGGAGATCTCGCCGTCGAGCTTGGCTCGCCGGGCGGCCCGAAGGCCGCGGCCGAGAGCGGGGCCCTGTGGAACCCCGGCGGCAATCAGGTCGGCGCCGTCGATCTCCAGCTCGACCGTGCGCCAGCGGGCTACGTAGTCGTCGAGCCACTCCGTGCCGAGGGCACGGGCCAGGGCCAGCGCCACGGGGTCGTGACCGCGGGCGAGCTCGACCGCGTCCGACGGCCGCTTCGGCGCCGCCACGGCGAGCGCGATCTCGCTGCCGGGGGGACCGGCGACGGCGGCGAGCAGCGCCTCCGGGCGCGGCGCCTCGTCGGCCCAGAGCGGCGTGGCGAGCAGCTCCTCGACCCGCGCCGCCAACTCGACCCCACCCTCGCGCGGTGCCAGCAGGCCCCACTCGACCAGCAGGCCCAGGCCGGGTACGGCGGTTGCTTCGGACGCCAGCCGCAGCAGCTCGGCCCGGCGACGCTCGGATGAGACGGTGCCGAGCTCGGTGGCGCGCAACAGCGCCGCCGTCTCCGGCTCGAGCGCGAACCCGAAGCGGGCGGCGTAGCGGGCGGCGCGGATCGCCCGGGTCGGGTCGTCGGCGAAAGACCCCGGGTGCAGGACTCGCAGCAGGCCCGCCTCGAGATCGGCCCGGCCACCGTGGGGATCGATCAGGCGAGCCTCCCCCCGCAGCGGGATCGCCATCGCGTTGACCGTGAAGTCGCGCCGTCCCAGGTCGGCCTCGATCCCGGCCGCCGGCGCCACCTCCGGCAGCGCGCCGGGGTATGGGTAGGACTCCGTGCGGGCGCCGGCGATGTCCAGCTCGTGCCCGTCGACCACGACCTTGGCGGTGGCGAAGCGCTCGTGGGAGACCGGCTCGGCCCCGAGCTTCGATGCCAGCGCCGCGGCGTCGCCCTCGACGACGACGTCGAGATCGGCGCGGCCGCGACCGAGCAGCAGGTCGCGGACGGCACCGCCGACGACGTAGACCGGCTCGGCGCTCACCGCGCGGATCGCGTCCAGCTCCGGGTAGGCGCGACGCAGCGCCCCGGCGAGATCCTCGATCGGCTTTCCGGCGCTTGACATAGGTCCCTTCCCTACCATGATTGCCGGCACGGATGGCCAGTCGAGACACAGGTGGGGCCGACGGGCCGGAGGCGCGACGGCGCGAGCTGCTGGCGCGGCGGGAGACCCAACGCCGGCAACGCGCAGGCCGGACCAGGCGCCGGCGCCTGTTCGCGATCGGCGCCCTCGCCCTCGCGGTTGCCGCGATCGTCGGCGTCGCCCTCGGCAGCGGTGGCAGCGATTCCGATGGCGCTCAGCACGGCTCGGCCGCCTCGCATGCGACCACCGGTGGCAAGGCGAACCCAGCCGCCGGCGGAGCCGAATCCACCCTGGTCCGCAACGCCACGCCGCAGCCGGGCTGGGAGCCGCACACCGGCCCGGTGCCGATCCTCGAGTACCACGTGCTCGGCGCCCCCGCCGCCGATGCCCCCTACCCCGAGCTCTACGTCAGCCGGCCCGACTTCCACCGGCAGATGAACTGGCTCGACCAACACGGGTACGAAGCGGTGACGCTAGAACAGGTCGAGCAGGCCTGGTACCACCGCGGCACCCTGCCGGCGAAGCCGGTGGTGATCTCCTTCGACGACGGCTACCGGCCGCAGTTCACCTACGCCCTGCCGGAGCTGCGCAGGCACGGCTGGCCCGGGGTGCTGAACCTCAAGGCCGAAGGCTCCGACCTCTACGAAAGCAACGTCAAGGCGATGATCGCCGCCGGCTGGGAGCTGGCCTCGCACACGATCGACCACTCCGACCTGACCACGTTGGGCGCCGCCGAACTGAAGCGCGAAACCGCCGGTGCCCGGGGGCTCCTACGCCGCGAGTACGGCGTCCCGGTCAAGGACTTCTGCTATCCGGCGGGCCAGTTCGACGCGACCGTGATCGCCGCCGTCGAAGCCGCCGGCTACGTCACCGCGACGACCGAGATCCCCGGCGAAGCCGACCGCGAATCCCCTTACGAACTTGCCCGCTTCGAGATCCTCGGCTCCAGCGGCGTCGCCGGCCTGGAAGCGGACCTCGGCGGCTGACCCTCTAGAGGCGGACGGGGATGCCGTCGGCGGCGAGGCGCTCCTTGGCCTCGCGCACGCGGTACCGGCCATAGTGGAAGATCGAGGCGCAGAGGACGGCGTCGGCGCCGCCGGCCGAGATCGCCTCGCTCAGGTGCGCCGGCTCGCCGGCGCCGCCGGAGGCGATCACCGGCACCGAGACGGCGTCGGCGACCGCCCGGGTCAGGGGGATGTCATAGCCATCGTTCGTGCCGTCGCGGTCCATGCTGGTCAGCAGCACCTCGCCCGCCCCGCGCTCGACCGCTTCCCGGGCCCAGCCGACGGCGTCGAGGCCCTCGACCCGCTTGCGGCCGCCGTTGACGTAGACGCCCCACTCCGAACCGTCGCGCTTGGCGTCGATCGCGATCACCACGCACTGGGCGCCGAAGTGGTCGGCCAGCTCGGTCAGCAGCTCGGGCCGGGCCAGGGCGGCGGAGTTGACCGAGACCTTGTCGGCGCCGGCGTCGAGCACCGCCTGCGCGTCCTCGACCGAGCGGATGCCGCCCCCGATCGTGAATGGGATAAAGACGTTGTCGGCGGTGCGCCGGGCCAGCTCGACGATCGTCTCGCGCTTCTCGTGCGAGGCGGTGATGTCGAGGAAGACGAGCTCGTCGGCGCCCTCGGCGTCGTAGCGCTCGGCCAGCTCGACCGGGTCGCCGGCGTCGCGCAGGCCGACGAAGTTGGTGCCCTTGACGACGCGCCCGGCGTCGACGTCGAGGCAGGGGATGACCCGTTTCAGAACCATCCGCTCAGGCTAGGGCAGCGATGCCCTCGGCGACCGTGAACCTGCGCTCGTAGAGGGCGCGGCCGACGATCGCCCCCTCCAGATTCGGCGCCAGGGTGCCGCCCAGGGCAAGCGCCTCGAGGTCGGCCAGGGTGCCGACCCCACCCGAGGCGATCACCTGGGCGGGGGTCGCGGCGGCGATCCGGGCCAGCTCGCGCAGAGCCGGTCCCTCCATCGTCCCGTCGACGTCGATCTCGGTGCAGAGGAAGCGGGCGACGCCGCGGTCGCTGAGCTCGGCGACCGCCTCGGCGACGTCCCTGTCGGTGGACTCGGTCCAGCCGGAGAGCGAGACCTTGCCGCCGCGGGCGTCGACGGAGACGACGACGCGGTCGCCGTGTGCCGCCAAGGCCGCGTCAAGGAACTCCGGGTCGCGCAGCGCCGCGGTCCCGATTACGACGCGCTCGGCTCCGGCCGCCAAGACGTCAGCGACAGAAGCTGCGTTCCGCAGGCCGCCGCCGACCTGGATCGGGCACTCGACCGCGGCGGCGATCCGCCGCACCGCCTCCAGGTTGCGCGGCTCGCCCGCCTTGGCGCCGTCGAGGTCGACCACGTGCAGGAACTCCGCCCCTTCGCCCGCCCAGCGCTTCCCGGCATCGACCGGATCGGCGTCGTAGGCCGTCTCCCGCTCGTAATCCCCCTGCAGCAGCCGCACCGCCTGGCCGCCGCGGATGTCGATGGCGGGATAGAGGATCACGCCGGGACGGAGGCGCAGATCCCGGCGAAGTTGGAGAGCAGCCGCAGACCGGCGGCGCTCGACTTCTCGGGGTGGAACTGGACGCCGAAGACGTTGTCGCGCTCGGCCGCGCAGGCTGAACCGGGGGCCGTAGGCGGCGCTGCCGAGCAGCTCTGCCGGCTGCGCCCGGGGGGCGAAGGAGTGGACGAAATAGAAGGGCGTCTCCGAGTCGATCCCCTCGATCAGGCGCGACTCGCGCTCCCAGCGCACCGGCGACCAGCCGATGTGCGGGACCTTGAGACCGTCGGCGTCGAGCCCGTCGACCTTGCCCTCGAGCAGCCCCAGCCCGGCCGCGCCGCCGAGCTCGGTGGTCGAGTCGAAGAGCAGCTGCAGGCCGAGGCAGATGCCAAGGATCGGGATGCCGGCGCCGCGGCGCTCCTCGATCAGCTCATCGAGGCCGAGCTCGCGGACCCGTTCCATCGCCCGCGGGAAGGCGCCGACGCCGGGCAGGATGACGCCATCGGCGGCGCGCACCTGGTCGGGATCGGCCGTGATCGTCGCGGTGACGCCGACGTGCTCCAGCGCCTTCTCGACCGAGCGCAGGTTGCCCATCCCGTAGTTGAGGATCGCGATTCGGGCGCTCACTCGCTCAGCGTCCCCTTGGTCGAGGGCACGCCGCTCTCCTCTGGGTCGATCGAGACGGCGACCCGCAGGGCGCGGGCGAAGGCCTTGAAGCTGGCCTCGATCATGTGGTGGGCGTTGGTGCCGTACGGAACCGTGATGTGCAGGGTCAGCTTGGCGCTGTTGGCGACGGCGCGGAAGAACTCCTCAGCCAGCTCGGTGTCGAAGCCGGCAATCGAGGTCGCCGGCAGATCGGCGTCGAAGTGGGTGTAGGGGCGGCCGGAGATGTCGATCGCGCACTCGGCCAGGGACTCGTCCATCGGCACCACGGCGGAGCCGTAGCGGCGGATGCCGGCGCGGTCGCCCAGCGCCTCGTCGAGCGCCTGCCCGAGCACGATGCCGACGTCCTCGACCGTGTGGTGAGCACCGGTCTCGAGATCGCCGTTGGCCTCGACCTCGAGGCCGAGCCGCCCGTGGCGGGCGAGCAGGTCAAGCATGTGGTCGAGGAAGCCGACGTCGGTGGCGGCGCTCGCCTCGCCCCCGTCGAGATCGAGCGAGAGCTTGATCTGGGTCTCGGCGGTGCCGCGCTCTCTGCTGGAAGTCCTGCTCATCGCCTAATCATCGCTGACTCGCCGTGAACGGGGAAGCCCTCGGCCCGGGCCAGGGCGTCGGCTTGCGGCGCCAGCGCCCCGGCGGCCTCGGCGCCGATCTCGACCTCGGAGATGCGGCGGCGGAAGGTCGCGGGCCCCAGCGGGCCGGAGAAGCGCCCGGCGCCGCCGGTCGGCAGCACGTGGTTGGAGCCTGCGACGTAGTCGCCGAAGGCGGTGGCCCCGTGGCGGCCGACGAAGACGCAGCCGGCCGTGCGCACTCGTCCCGCCGCCAGGGCGGCGTCCTCCTCCAGCAGCTCCAGGTGCTCGGGCGCGTAGGCGTTCGCCAGCTCGATCGCGGCCTCCAGCTCGGGAACCTGGACCAGGGCCAGCGGCGCGTCGGCAACCGACGGGCGGGTGGCGGCCGCGCCCTCGGCGGCGGCGGCGATCGCGTCGAGCACGTGCTCCTCGACGGCGACCGCGACGAGCGGGCTTTCGGGACCGTGCTCGGCCTGAGCGCAGAGATCGAGCGCGGCCCACTCGACGTCGGTGTCGTGACCGGCGATCAGCATCAACTCGGAGGGCCCGGCCAGCGAGTCGATCCCGACCGCGCCGGAGACCGCCCGCTTCGCTTCCCGCACCCAGGCGTTGCCGGGACCGGCGATGACGTCGACCGGGGCGATCGTCTCGGTCCCGTGAGCGAGCGCGAAGATCGCCTGCGCCCCACCCATCGCGTAGATCTCCTCGACCCCGCAGAGCGCCGCGGCGGCCAGCACCAGCGGGTGCAGCCGCCCGTCCGGGCCGGGCGGCGAGGCGAGCGCGATCCGCTCCACCCCCGCCACCTGGGCCGGGATCGCGCACATCAGGACGCTGGAGGGATAGGCGGCGCGCCCACCCGGCGCGTAGATGCCCGCGGCGCCGACGGCGACCTCACGAACCGTTACCGCCTGCCCCTGGGGAAGATCGACGTTGACCTCGGAACCGAGCTGGGCCTCGGCGACAGCGCGGACGTTGGCGGCTGCCATCTCCAATGCCTCGCGCAGCCGCGGCTCGACCGCGGCCAGCGCCGCCTCCCCCGCCCCCGGCTCGACCCGCAGCGCCGTCGGTGCCCGCTCGGTCGCATCGTAGAGAGCGGTCAGCTGCAGCAGGGTGGCATCGCCGCCGTCGATCACCTCGCGCTCGATCGGGCGCACGTCGACCGCGGGCGCGGACTCGGTCGCCCAGGAGCGCAGCGCCGCGGCCGTCTCCGCCGCTCCCTCCCACTCGAAGCGGCGCAGCTTCATCTCGCCGCCGCTTCTCTCAGCTTCGCCGTCAGCTCGTCGACCTCGGCGGCGCGCAGCTTGTGGGCGACCCGGTTGGCGACGAAGCGGGCAGTGCACTCGAGGATCTCCTCGCGCACCTCGAGATCGTTCTCTTCCAGGGTGCGCCCGGTCGCGACCAGGTCGACGATGCCGTCGCCGAGCCCGATCAGCGGCGCCAGCTCGACCGAGCCCTTGACCTCGATCAGTTCGATCTGACGGCCGGTTCGCTCGAAGTAGTCCGCCGCGATGCGCGGATACTTGGTCGCGATCCGCATCATCCCCAGGCGCCGCTGCGACTCGCCCATGCGCTCGTCGCCCTTGCGACCGGCGAGGACCATGCGGCAGCGGCCGAAGCCGAGATCGAGCAGCTCGTAGACCATGCGATCGGCCTGCTCCAAGAGCACGTCCTTGCCGGTGATGCCGACGTCGGCGGCGCCGGCCTCGACGTAGGTGGGGACGTCGGAGGGGCGCATCGTCACCAGCGTCATTCCCTCGGTCTCGAAGATCAGCGAGCGAGAGTCGCCGCGCACCTCGGAGGTATCGATCCCGGCGCCGTCGAGGATGTCGAGGGTCTCGCCGAAGAGGGCGCCGCGCGGCACCGCCAACTTCAGCGGCCCGTCGGGCTTGGCCGGGCTCAGCCCGGCGACCTGGAAGCTCATCGCTCCTCCTCCCTTCCCCGTCGTGACTCCTCCTCCATCTGGGCAACGTGCACGCGCTCCAGGTAGAGGGCGAAGCCGGCCGCCGGCAGGTCGACGCCGAAGCGCTCGAGCAGGCCGTCGTAGCGGCCACCGCCGCCGAGCACGTGGCCGACCGCCGGGTCGTAGACCTCGAGGATGGCGCCGCTGTAGTAGCCGAGGTCGCGCAGCAGGCCGAGGTCGATCTGGACGCGGTCGGCGACGCCGCGGCGCTCGAGCTCGTCGAAGGTCTCCTGCAGCCGGGCCGTCGCCCGCTCGACCGCGGCGCCGCCGAGGCCGCGCGCCTGCTCCAGCACCTCGCTGCCGCCACGCAGCTGCGAGAGCGCGACGCAGGTGGCGCACTGCTCGTCGTCGATCCCCTCGACCGCGGAGAGCTCGGCCTCGAGGCCGACCAGATCGTGTGTCGCCAAGCGACCGATGATCGAGTCGCGAGCCTCGCCCTCGATCCCGAACTCGGTCAGCAGCTGGCGGTAGAGGTCGGCGTCGCCGAGCCCGATCACGGCCCGGTCGAGTCCGGCCGCGCTCAGCGCCGCCTCCAGCACCTCGATTATCTCGGCCGTTCCCTGCGGCGCCGGCAGGCCGATCAGCTCGACCCCCGCCTGGATGAACTCGCGCATCTGGCCCCGCTGCGGTCGCACCGCGCGGTAGGTGCTCGCCATGTAGCTGAAGCGGTGCGGCGGCTCGGCCCCGGCCAGGCGGCCGGCGACCAGGCGGGCGATCGGCACCGTCATGTCCGAGCGCAGCGCCAGCAGTTTTCCGCTCTCGTCGAAGAAGCGATAGGAGCCGCCGGCGGTGCGCCCTTCGCCGCGGGCCAAGACCTCGTCGTACTCGATCGCCGGCGTCGCCACCTCGCCGTAGCCGCGTGCCTCGAAGACCTCCAGCAGGGCGCGCTGCAGGCGTCGCAGCTCCCGCATCTCGTCGGGGAGCACGTCACGGGTTCCTGGCGGGATCGGATGGATCATTCGGCTGACCTTACGAGGGGCGGAGCGAAAGCCCTGCTAGGCAGGGACCTCGGCGGAGACGCGCTCGATCTGCGCCCCGAGCCCGCGCAGGCGCTCGTCGATCCGCTCGTAGCCGCGATCGATCTGACGGATGTTGCCGATGTGCGAGGTCCCGTCGGCGGCCAGGGCAGCGATGAGAATCGCCATCCCGGCGCGGATGTCAGGGCTCTCGACGCGCTCGCCGTGAAGCCGGCTCGGACCGCTGACGATCGCCCGGTGGGGATCGCAGAGCGTGATCCGAGCGCCCATCGCGACCAGCTTGTCGACGAAGAAGAGGCGGTTCTCGAACATCTTCTCGAAGATCAGAATCTCGCCCTCGGCCTGGGTCGCCAGCGCCAGCGCGATCGAGGTGAGGTCGGCCGGGAAGGCGGGCCAGGGACCATCCTCGATCTTCGGGATCGCGTCGCCGAGGTCGGATTCGATCTTCAGGCTCTGGCCGGCGGGGACGACCATGTCGGGCCCGTCGATGTCCGAGCGCAGCCCGAGCCGGCGGAACTGGCGCCGCACCATCATCAGGTCCGCCGCGTCGACGTCGCGGATCCGCACCTCGCCACCGGTGGCGGCGGCCAGGGCCATGAAGCTGCCGACTTCGATGTGGTCCGGGCAGATCGTGTACTCGGCCCCGCCGAGGCGCTCAGAGCCGTTGACGACCATCACGTTGGAGCCGATTCCGTCGACCCGCGCCCCCATCTGGGTCAACAGCCGCGCCAGGTCCTGGACGTGCGGCTCGGAGGCGGCGTTGGAGATCTTGGTCGCGCCCGGCGTCAGCGCCGCCGCCATCAGCGCGTTCTCGGTCCCCATCACCGACGGCTCGTCCATGAAAATCTCGCAGGCGCAGAGCCCGCCGGGGGCCTGCAGCTCGATCCAACGGTTGCCGTCGACGCGGGCGCCGAGGTCCTTGAAGGCGTCAAGGTGGGCGTCGAGCCGGCGCCGGCCGATGAAGTCCCCCCCGGGCGGCGGCATGCGGGCCTCGCCGAACCGGGCCAGGAGCGGGCCCGCGAGCAGGAAGGAGGCGCGGATCCGGCTTGAGAGCTCCTCGTCCACGGTTGTCTCGGCGACGTCGCGGGCGCAGAGGCGGACGCTGTTGTCGGCCACCCAGGCGACCTCGACCCCGAGCTGTTCGAGCAGGGCGATCTGGGCCTCGGTGTCGCGGATCCGCGGCACCCGGTGCAGCAGCAGCTCCTCCTCGGTCAGCAGGCAGGCGGCGAGGATCGGCAGCGCCGCGTTCTTGTTGCCGGCGACGGTCAGCTCCCCGGAGAGCGGCACGCCGCCCTCGATGACGAATTTCTCACTCACGACGGCTAGGGTAACGACCGGCATGAGGAGAGGCTGGAAGATCGGCATCGGGGTGCTGGCAGCGCTGATCGTGCTGCTCGGAATCAACGGGCTCCTGATCGACGGCGAAACGAAGTCGGCCGCCGTCACCGTGCCCGGAGGCAAGCTCCTGGACCTCCCCGGAGGAGAAATCCAAGTCGTCGAAGGCGGCCCCGCGAAGGGTAGCCCGATAGTCCTCATCCACTGCTTCACCTGCGCGATCGACTGGTGGGACGGCGTCAGGCCGGCGCTGGAACGCCGCCACCGCGTCATCGCCGTCGACCTGCTCGGCCACGGAGGCTCCGAAAAGCCGGACTCCGGGTATTCGATCGAAAACCAGGCGAGGATCGTCGCCCAGGCACTCAGGAGGCTCGGAGTCCACGACGCCGAGGTCGTGGGCCATTCACTCGGCGGCCCGATCTCCGTCGCCCTCGCCGAACAATCGCCGCGGCTGGTCAACCGCCTGGTCCTGGTCGACAGCATTCCTGACAACTCGTACGGCAACGTCGGCATCATCGGCGAACTGCCCTTCAAGCCCGTGCTCGGACAACTGCTCTGGAGAGTCAAGCCCGACGCCACGATCCGTGACGGCCTCGGTGTCGCCTTCGCGCCTGGATTCCACGTACCCGACGCCTTTGTAGACGACGTCAAGCGAATGACCTACAGCGCCTACACGGGATCCCACGACGCATTCGACGAATACACCGGCGACAAGCCGATCCCCGAGCGAGCGGCCGCCACGGGGAAGCCGCTCCTGGCGCTGATGGGCGCCGAAGAGCAGATCGCCAAGGACCCGCGTGTGGCGCTAGCCGCCTACCGGGCCGGCGACCCAGACGCAATCACTCGTCTGATCGCCGGCGCCGGCCACTCCCCGGAAGTCGAGAAGCCCGCCGAGACCGCCCGCCTGATCCTCGAATTTGGCTCTAAATAAGGCTTTCCGGAGACAAGTTGCAACTCCGGTTGCAGTTCCGACTTGCCGTCCGGAGACCGGCGTACCTTACGAACCTATGTTCGACTCAAGTAAAAACATAAGCACCCGGCTGGCCGACGCCGCCGACCTCCTGATCGACTTCGCGACCCTCGGCGAGTACGGCCTCGAGCCCATCGCCAAACCAGCCCCGAGCTGCGAGACCCGCCACCGCCGGCCCCTGCCCGCACCCGCGCCTCGTCCCCGCCGCCTCGGAGCCCCCACCCTGGTCCTGGCGCCCGAAAAGCAGTCACGCCGCCGCCACCAAATCGACGGCCCCTTCCTTCTTCGTCCTTAGTTATTTCGCTTCCCCAAGCCCTCCGGGGTCCGGGCCGCGCGTAGACGCGAGCCCGGGGTCTTCTAGATGCAAGCGAGAAGCCGACGACACGGGGCGCCGTGTGGCAGCGCCACACAAGCCACGGGCCGGTGGCTTCTCGCGCAGCAGATAGGAGGCATCCGGGCCGCGGCTATGCGCGGCCCGGACCTCACAGAAGAACCGGCGGCGACCTACTCTCCCAGGGGGTTGCCCCCCAAGTACCATCGGCGCAGAGTGGCTTAACTGCTCTGTTCGGAATGGGAAGAGGTGTTTCCCACTCGCTATGCGCCACCGGAATTTTGCGAGACGCTCGGTGGAGCTTGAAAACTGCACAAGGCCTTCAGAGTAAAATAATCGAAATATCCGTCAAGCCCTCGACCCATTAGTACCGGTCGGCTGAACGCATTACTGCGCTTACACCGCCGGCCTATCAACCTGGTGGTCTACCAGGGGTCTTACTCCCTCAAGGGGATGGGAGAGTTCATCTCGAGGACGGCTTCCCGCTTAGATGCTTTCAGCGGTTATCCGTTCCGTGCGTAGCTAACCTGCGATGCCCTTGGCAGGACAACAGATACACCAGCGGCACGTTCATCCCGGTCCTCTCGTACTAGGGATGACTCCTCTCAACTCTCCAACGCCCACAGCAGATAGGGACCGAACTGTCTCACGACGTTCTGAACCCAGCTCGCGTACCGCTTTAATGGGCGAACAGCCCAACCCTTGGGACCTACTCCAGCCCCAGGATGCGACGAGCCGACATCGAGGTGCCAAACCGGTTCGTCGATGTGGACTCTTGGAACCGATAAGCCTGTTATCCCCGGAGTACCTTTTATCCGTTGAGCGACGGCGCTTCCACTTGCTACCGCCGGATCACTAAGCCCAACTTTCGTTCCTGCTCGACCCGTCGGTCTCGCAGTCAAGCTCCCTTATTGCCTTTACACTCTACGCACGATTTCCAACCGTGCTGAGGGAACCTTTGGGCGCCTCCGTTACTCTTTAGGAGGCGACCGCCCCAGTCAAACTGCCCACCTGACACTGTTCACCGCCCGGATTACGGCGCGGTGTTAGAAGCCCAGACTACCAAGGGTGGTATCTCAAGGGTGACTCCCCGACAACCAAAGTCGCCGGTTCACTGTCTCCCACCTATCCTGAGCGAGATACCCCAGACTCCAATATCAAGTTGCAGTAAAGGTTCACGGGGTCTTTCCGTCTAGCTGCGGGTACTCGGCATCTTCACCGAGACTTTAATTTCACCGAGTCTCTCGTTGAGACAGCGTCCAAGTCGTTACGCCATTCGTGCAGGTCGGAACTTACCCGACAAGGAATTTCGCTACCTTAGGACCGTTATAGTTACGGCCGCCGTTTACCGGGGCTTAGCTTCGCTGCTTCGCACCGAAGTGCTAACAAGTCCGCGTAACCTTCCGGCACCGGGCAGGCGTCAGCCCCTATACGTCGTCTTACGACTTAGCAGAGGCCTGTGTTTTTGGTAAACAGTCGCTTGGACCAATTCACTGCGGCCCCCTCGGGCTCCCTCCGTATGGAGTTCACCTTAACGGGGCGTCCCTTCTCCCGAAGTTACGGGACGATTTTGCCGAGTTCCTTAACGAGAGTTAGCTCGCTCACCTCAGTATGTTCTACTTGTCCACCTGTGTCGGTTATCGGTACGGGCACGCGAATCCTGCCTAGGGGCTTTTCTTGGAGGCATGGGATCGGGGACTGGCCGGCGGTCAAGCCAGCTGGCATCGCACCTCGCGTCAAAACGCCGCTGCGGATTTCCCTACAGCGACTAGCTACGTGCTTGCCCCAGGACTACCATCGCCTGGGATCCCTTACCCTTCCCCGTCCCCCCATCGGTCATAACGGAAACGACGTGGTACAGGAATATCAACCTGTTGGCCATCGGCTACGCCTTTCGGCCTCGCCTTAGGTCCCGACTAACCCTGAGCAGACGAACTTTACTCAGGAAACCTTGGACAATCGGTGGTGAGGATTCTCACCTCACTTTCGTTACTCATGCCGACATTCTCACTTCCAATCGCTCCACGGAGCCTTACGACGCCGCTTCACGCAATTGGAACGCTCTCCTACCGCGTACAGAGCCCGCAGGCCTGCACACCCATAGCTTCGGAGACTAGCTTGAGCCCCGTTGAATTATCCGCGCCCGAACACTTGACCAGTGAGCTGTTACGCACTCTTTCAAGGGTGGCTGCTTCTAAGCCAACCTCTTGGTTGTCTCTGCATTCGGACATCGTTTGCCACTTAGCTAGTACTTAGGGTCCTTAGCTGATGGTCTGGGTTGTTTCCCTTTCGCGTACGAAGTTTATCCCCCGCACACTGACTCCCGAGTTAACCGTAACGGTCTTCGGAGTTTGCCTGAAGTCGGTAACCTGGTAGGGCCCCTAATCCAAACAGTGCTCTACGGCCGCAACGCAATCACTCGAGGCTATACCTAAATATATTTCGGAGAGAACCAGATATCTCTGAGCTTGATTAGCCTTTCACTCCGATCCACAGGTCATCCGCCCAGTTTTCAACCTAGGTCGGTTCGGCCCTCCACGAGGTCTTACCCCCGCTTCAGCCTGCCCATGGATAGCTCGCTCAGTTTCGGGTCTACCGCCAGTGACTGATTCGCCCTATTCAGACTCGCTTTCGCTACGGCTCCGCTCATCGCTTAACCTTGCCACTGACGAGTAACTCGTCGGCTCGTGATGCAAAAAGCACGCCGTCACACCCGAAGGTGCTCCGACCACTTGTAAGTTTACGGTTTCAGGTACTATTTCACTCCCCTTCAGGGGTGCTTTTCACCTTTCCCTCACGGTACTAGTTCACTATCGGTCACCAGGTAGTACTTAGCCTTGGAGGGTGGTCCCCCCAGGTTCAGACCACGTTTCACGGGTGTGGTCTTACTCAGGAACATCAATCAACAGATCAGTGCGTTTTCACCTACGGGACGATTGCCCTCTATGGTGCGAGGTTCCACTCGCTTCGGCTAACACCTGATTTGGTAACTGTTGCCGAGCCAGGCACGGCTCGGGCATGATGTCCTACAACCCCCGACAGACAACGCGTGCCCGCTTACATCTGTCAGGTTTGGGCTGATCCCTTTTCGCTCGCCACTACTCAGGGAGTCTCGGTTGATTTCTTTTCCTCGGGCTACTTAGATGTTTCAGTTCGCCCGGTTCCCTTCCAACGACTATGTATTCATCGTTGGATGACGCCGCATTACCGGCGCCGGGTTTCCCCATTCGGAAATCCGCGGGTCAAAGGCTGTTCAGCGCCTAACCGCGGCTTATCGCAGCCGTCCACGTCCTTCATCGACTCCTGGTGCCAAGGCATCCACCGTAAACTCTTAATATCTTGACGGTGATACTGCCCGTACGCCGAAGCGCACGGACGGAAATTAAATTACCCATCTTTGCCTTGTGCAGTTTTCAAGGTCCACCGAGGCACACCACGGAGTTCTTCCGTGGTGGTCTCTCAAAACTGAGCAGCGTTCCCGCCGGCACTAGGTGCCTGCGGGGAGCCCGGTCGACGTTCTAGAGAAATCTCCCTAGAAAGGAGGTGATCCAGCCGCAGCTTCCGCTACGGCTACCTTGTTACGACTTCACCCCAATCACGGGTCCCACCTTCGACGGCTCCCTCCTTGCGGTTAGGCCACCGGCTTCGGGTGTTACTCGCTTTCGTGGTGTGACGGGCGGTGTGTACAAGGCCCGGGAACGTATTCACCGCAGCATTGCTGATCTGCGATTACTAGCAACTCCACCTTCATGGAGGCGAGTTTCAGCCTCCAATCCGAACCGAGACGCACTTTATGGGATTTGCTCCACCTCGCGGTATTGCTGCCCTTTGTATGCGCCAATGTAGCACGTGTGTAGCCCTGGACATAAGGGGCATGATGACTTGACGTCATCCCCACCTTCCTCCGGTTTGTCACCGGCAGTCTCCTATGAGTCCCCAACTGAATGCTGGCAACATAGGACGGGGGTTGCGCTCGTTGCGGGACTTAACCCAACATCTCACGACACGAGCTGACGACAGCCATGCACCACCTGTGACAGTGTCCCGAAGGAAAACCGTGTTTCCACGGCGGTCACTGACATGTCAAGCCCAGGTAAGGTTCTTCGCGTTGCGTCGAATTAAACCACATGCTCCGCTGCTTGTGCGGGCCCCCGTCAATTCCTTTGAGTTTTAGCCTTGCGGCCGTACTCCCCAGGCGGGGCATTTAGTGCGTTAGCGACGGCACGGGAGGAGTCGACACCTCCCACACCTAATGCCCATCGTTTACGGCGTGGACTACCAGGGTATCTAATCCTGTTCGCTCCCCACGCTTTCGCGCCTTAGTGTCAGTCACGTCCCAGCGAGCTGCCTTCGCTATTGGTGTTCCTCCTGATATCTGCGCATTCCACCGCTACACCAGGAATTCCACTCGCCTCTTCCGGACTCTAGCTCTACAGTATCCATCGGCTTTCAAAGGTTGAGCCTTTGACTTTCACAACGGACTTATAGAGCCACCTACGCGCGCTTTACGCCCAATGATTCCGGACAACGCTTGCTCCCTACGTATTACCGCGGCTGCTGGCACGTAGTTAGCCGGAGCTTCTTGTGGAGGTACCGTCAATCCACACGGCTATTCACCGGTGAACCTTCGTCCCTCCTGAAAGGGGTTTACAACCCGAAGGCCGTCTTCCCCCACGCGGCGTTGCTGCGTCACGCTTTCGCGCATTGCGCAAGATTCCCCACTGCTGCCTCCCGTAGGAGTCTGGGCCGTGTCTCAGTCCCAGTGTGGCTGATCGTCCTCTCAGACCAGCTACCCATCGTTGCCTTGGTAGGCCGTTACCCCACCAACAAGCTAATGGGCCGCGAGCTCCTCCCAATGCGGAGGCCGAAGCTTCCTTTAGTACACAGGCTTATACCCGTGCACCACATCCGGTATTAGCCCGAGTTTCCTCGGGTTGTCCCGGTCATCGGGGCAGATTACTCACGTGTTACTCACCCGTTCGCGGCTTAGCCCCAGGGCAAGCCCTGGTTCGTCGCACCACTTGCATGTGTTAAGCACGCCGCCAGCGTTCGTCCTGAGCCAGGATCAAACTCTCCGTGAAAGGTACTCACAAAGAGCTGCCATGCCTGGCGGGCCACCGGGTACACAAACTCGGCGACCGGCATGACGGGTAAATCAGACCATCCGGTGCGCTGGCGCGCCGGATGGATCGGGCTCAAACATTCCGCAGACCTGTTGATGGGTCCACGGAGTGCACGCTGCTCAGTTTTCAAAGACCGCTGCGCCTCAACGCCGGGTTTCGACGCTCTTCACGCATGGGGCTCCAAACAGGCAGCCCCAGAAGGACGCGGGAGTATAGCGCTCCGGCGGACGTTTGCCTAGTGCCCCGCCGCGAGGCTCAGGCGGCGCTGTCATAGAGCTCGAGGAAGCGCCGCTTCCCGACCTGCAGAACCCTGCCGTCAAGCGCCTTGCGGGGCAGCTCGAGGATATCGGGCGCGACCGTCTCGCCGTCGAGTCTTGACCCCGCCCTGCTTGATCAGGCGCCGCGCCTCGCTCGAGCTGAGCTCGAAGCCGGAGCCGATCAGCTTCGGCAGCAGGACCACGCCGGGCTCGCTGCCGGCGGCCGGGTCGATGTCCCAGTCGGAGGATCTCGGCGGGCACGCCGTGGTCGCGGATCACCCGGTTGAAGTGCTCCTCCGCCCCAGCCCCCGCGCCCTCGCCGTGGAAGCGGTCGACGATCCGCCGAGCCAGCTCGCGCTTGGCCTCGTTCGGCGGCGCCGCCGGCGGCTCGGCGCTGAGCAGCAGCCGGTAGTACTCGGCCATCGCCCCGTCGGGGATGCTCATCAGCTTCCCGAACATCTCCTCCGGGCGCGTCGGTGACGCCGACGTAGTTGCCGAGCGACTTGCTCATCTTCTTGACGCCGTCGGTGCCGACCAGGATCGGCATCGTCAGGATCGACTGCGGCGCCTGGCCGTAGGCGCCCTGGATGTCGCGGCCGAAGAGCAGGTTGAACTTCTGGTCGGTGCCGCCGAGCTCGAGGTCGGCCTCGACCGCGACCGAGTCATAGCCCTGCAGCAGCGGGTAGAGCAGCTCCAGCGCCGCGATCGGCTGCCCGGCCCCGAGCCGCTTCTGGAAATCGTCGCGCTCGAGCAGGCGGGCCACGGTCGTCTGCGCCAGCAGGCCCAGCAGCGCCTCCGGCTCCATCCGCAGCCACTCGCTGTTGAAGCGGACCTCGGTGCGCTCGCGGTCGAGCAGCTTGAAGGCCTGCTCTTGATAGGTGGCGGCGTTGGCCTCGATCTCCGCCGCGCGAGGGCAGCGGCCGCGTGCTCGAGCGCCCGCTCGGATCGCCGACCCGGGCGGTGAAGTCGCCGATGATCAGGACGACGGTGTGGCCTGCGTCCTGGAACTCGCGCAGCTTCTGCAGCACGACCGTGTGGCCGAGATGGATGTCGGCGGTGGTCGGGTCGATCCCCAGCTTCACGCGCAGCGGCCGCGCCCCGGCGAGCTGCTCGGCGAGCCGCCCCTCCGGCAGCACGTCGACCGCGTTGCGCGTCAAATCCGCCATTTCGGCGAATGCTAGACTGCCGCCTCCGCTCGGCGGGCTGAGCTACGCCGAGCGTGCACCTCTTTCGATGGCGCCCCTAGGAATAAAGCGCCGGCGGCGTGGCGACGAAGTTCCGCCCGCCCCCCCGGCCCCCGCAACCAAGTCGGCCAAGCCCCGGCTGAAGAAGCTGCGCGTTCTCTTCGTCCTGCTCGGGCTCTCGGCGTCCTGGCCCTGGTCTCGATGGTCTTCGGGATGATGGCCGCGGTCTCCCAGGACCTGCCGGCGATCTACAACTTCGCCCAGTACAAGGCCTCGAAAAACAGCGAGGTCTACGACGCCACCGGCCAGCCGATCGGGACCCTGACCAGCGACCAGAACAAAATCCTGCTCAGCTCGGGCCAGATCTCCCCCAACATCAAGAACGCGGTGGTCTCGATCGAGGACTCGCGCTTCTACGAACACAACGGCGTCGACTTCCAGGGCATCGGCCGCGCCCTGGTCAAGGACATCCTCAGCCAGAGCGCCCAGCAGGGCGCCTCGACGATCACCGAGCAGTTCGTCAAGAACGCGCTCGAAGCGCAGGGCACGCGAACGCTCTTCGTCAAGTTCAAGGAGGCGGCGCTGGCCTACCGGCTGGAGCGCCACTGGAGCAAGGACAAGATCCTCACCGAGTATCTGAACACGATCTACTTCGGCGAGGGCGCCTACGGGATCGAGGCCGCCGCCCGCACCTACTTCGGCGACGCCCACCCCGGCTGCGGCACCTCGACCGAGCCCTGCGCCTCGGTGCTCGAGCCCTGGGAGGCGGCGACGCTGGCGGCGATCATCGCCTCGCCCTCGGCCTACGACCCCAAGGTCTATCCCGAAAACAGCCTCGGCCGCCGCAACCTGGTGCTGGAAAAAATGCTACGAACAGGGCTACATCTCCCAGGAGCAGTACGAGGAAGGGATCAAGCAGGCGCTGCCCTCGCCGCACGACATCGAACCGCCGACGCTCGACTCCAAGGCGCCCTACTTCACCGCCTACCTGCGCCAGCAGCTGGTCGAACGCTACGGCGCCTCGAAAGCCTTCTTCGGCGGCCTCAAAGTCAAGTCGACGCTCGACCTCGGGCTCCAGGAAGCGGCCGAAGAAGCGGTCAACTCCTACCTCGGCTACTCGCCGGCGACCGCCTCGGTGGTCGTGATCGACAACCACAACGCCGGCATCAAGGCGATGGTCGGCGGCCCCGACTTCGAAACCGCCCCCTTCAACCTCGCCACCCAGGGCCACCGCCAGCCCGGCTCCTCGATCAAGCCGTTCACGCTGCTGACCGCGCTCGAAGAGGGGATCTCGCCGGAAACGGTCTACGAATCGGCGCCCAGGAATCTTCACTTCGGCAAGACACGGGCAGGAAACCTTCGAAGTCAGCAACGACGAGGACTCCTACCTCGGCTCCTGCTCGATCATCTGCGCGACCACCTACTCCGACAACTCGATCTACGCCCAGCTGGCGCTGGAAGGCCTGAAAGGCAAGACGATCCACGACCGCACCAGCTCGATCGCGACGACGATCCACAAGATGGGCTACGACGACCCGATCTCGACCAACCCGGCGATGGTGCTCGGCGGGCTCAAGCTCGGCGTCACCCCGGTCGGCTGGACCTACGCCTACAGCACGATCGGCAACAACGGCGACCGGGTCAGCGGCACGCTCGCGCCCCGGCCCGGCGACAGCCCCGTCTCCTACACCCAGGTGACCGACAAGGACGGCAAGACGATCAAGGGCGGCGACAACGACTCCACCCACAAGCAGGTCATCGACCAGGGCACCGCCGAAGAGGCGAAGAGCATCCTCGAAACCGTCGTCTCCAGCGGCACCGGCACCCACGCCCAGATCGGCGCCGAAGGCGAGTGGGGCAAGACCGGCACGACCTCCGAAGAGGTCGACGCCTGGTTCTGCGGTGGCGTCAGCGACGAAGTCACCGCCTGCGTCTGGGTCGGCTACCCCAACTCGGCGACGTCGATGACCACGCTCTACAACGGCGGCCCGGTGATGGGCGGCACCTTCCCGGCCCTGATCTGGGCCAGCGTGATCTCCGCCTGGGAAGAAATCAAGGCCGAACACCTGGCGGCGAAGAAGGCGCGGAAGGAAGGCAAGGAAGCGAGCGAAGACGGCGAAAGCACCGCCGGCGAAACCGAAACCTACGTGCCGGAAGAAACCGAAGCGGCACCGGAAGTCGAAGAAGCGCCGGAAGAAGTGGAAGCGGCTCCCGAAGAAGAAGCCGCGCCGGAAGCAGCCCCGGAAGCCGCGCCCGAATCCAGCGGCGCCGGCGGCGGCGTCACCGCCGGCTAGGGCCGCGGCCGCGAGACGAAGCGACTGCCTGCGGCGCTGAAGCGCCAGGGGCGCTCGACCGCTTTGGTGATGCCGATCCGCGGGCCGGTGACGACCGCGGGCGCGGCGCCGTCGGGTTTGAGCAGCAAAAAGGGATCGTGGGAGAGGTCGGCGCCGTTGAGCTCGAGGCCGATCCCCAGCGCCTCGGTCAGCTTGCCGGGTCCCGAGCAGAGCTCGCCGTCGGGCCGCTCGCCGCGGCGCTCGCGCATCGCCTCCAGGCCGGCGGTCGGCTCCAGCGCCCGGATCAGCACCGCCGCCGCCTCCCCCTCCGGTTCGCAGACGAAGTTGAGCAGGCTGTGGATCCCGTAGGAGAGGTAGACGTAGGCGAGGCCGGGCGGGCCGAAGAGGATCTCGGTGCGGTCGGTGAGGCCGACGTAGGCGTGGCAGGCGGGATCGTCGCGCTCGTAGCTCTCGGTCTCGACGATGGTGCCGCCGACGCCGTCGAAGAAGAGCCGGCAGCCGATCAGGTCACGGGCGACCTCGTGGACCGAGCGGTCGAAGAAATCCTGCTCGAGCCGCTGCCCCGCCGCTTTCGGCGCCGGGGTCAAGAGCGCTCGTCGAGGACCCGGGCCCTGACCGCGGCCAGGGTCTCCGCCGCCTCACCGAGCTGGGCCGCAAGCGGCACCGAGCCGGTGCCGCCGGCGATCCGCTTCGACTCCAGCCAGCTGCTGCGCTCCAGCACCTCGTAGAAGGAGTCGTCGAGCTGCTCGGAGCGGGCGCGGATCTGCTCCGGGGTGAGGTCGGAGAGCTTGCCGCCCTGCTCGACCGCGTCGCGGACCAGGCCGCCGACGATCCCGTGCGCCTCGCGGAAGGGCACGCCGCGGCGGACCAGGAGGTCGGCGACCTCGGTCGCGGCCAGCATCTCGTCGCCGGAGGCGTCCTCCATACGGGCGCGGTCGAACTCGATCCCGGCCAGCATCCCGGCGCAGGCGTCGAGGCAGAGCTCGACCGTTTCGATCGCGTCGAAGAGCGGCTCCTTGTCCTCCTGCATGTCCTTGCCGTAAGTCAGCGGCAACGCGTGCATCACCCCGAGCAGGGTCGCGTAGCTGGCGGCGACGCGCGGGCTCTTGGCCCGCAGCAGCTCGGCCGAGTCGGGGTTGACCTTCTGCGGCATGATCGAGGATCCGGAGGAGAAGGACTCGTCGAGCTCGCAGAAGCCGAACTCGGTGGAGCTCCAGATGACGAGTTCCGAGCCCAGCCGCGAGAGGTGCATCGAGCAGGTCGAGGCGGCGGCCAGGTAGTCGAGGACGAAGTCGCGGTTGGAGGCGCCGTCGATCGAGTTGTGGCTGACGTGCTCGAAGCCGAGGTCGCCGGCGACCGCCTCGCGGTCGATCTCCCAGTTGACCCCGGCCAGGGCGCCGGAGCCGAGCGGCATCACGCTGGCGCTGTCGAGCGCGAACTGGAAGCGGAGGACGTCGCGGGCGAGCATCCAGAAGTAGGCGAGCAGGTGGTGGCCGAGGTAGACCGGCTGGGCGCGCTGGAGGTGGGTGTAGCCGGGCATCGGCCAGTCCTTGTGGGCCTCGGCCAGCTCCAGCAGCTCCGCCATCGCGGCCCCGCAGAGCTCGATCGCCCGCAGCGAGTGCGCCTGCACGACCATCGCCACGTCGGTCGCGACCTGGTCGTTGCGCGAGCGGCCGGTGTGGAGCTTGCCGGCGAGCGGCCCGATCTCGTCGCCGAGCAGGCGCTCGATCGCCATGTGGATGTCCTCGTCGGCCTCCTCGAAGGCGAAGCCGTGCTCGGCCATGCGGGCACGCACCCGCTCCAGGCCGGAGTCGATCTGCTCCAGCTCGCCGTCGTCGAGGACGCCGATCCCGAGCAGGCCGCGGGCGTGGGCCTGCGACTGGTCGATGTCGTAGGCGGCCAGTTGCCAGTCGAAGGGCAGCGAGCGGTTGAGCGCCCAGAAGCGCGGGTCGGGCTCTTTGCGGAAACGACTCACGAGCGGGCGATTATCCCGTTACCGGCGACTGACCGAGCGCCGCCGCCAACTCCTGGCAGACACGGTCCACCTGGGCCTCGCTCATCGCCGGGAAGAAGGGCAGCGCCAGCGAGTGCGCAGCGGCCGCTTCGGCGACCGGGAACTGGCCCTCGCGAGTAGCCGAGCTCCCGCAACTGCGGGAAGAGGTGGATGCAGGGCAGGTAGGCCTTGCTGGCGATGCCGTTCTGGGCCAGGGTGGCGATCGTCGCATCGCGGTCGACCTCGTCGGCGAGACGGACGACGTAGACGAACCAGCTGCGGCGCTCCTGGCCGCGGGCCGGCGACCGGCACCTCGACGCCCTCGAGCCCGGCCAGCCGCTGCTCGTAGAGCGCGGCGACGGCGGCCCGGCGCTCCAGCAGCGAGTCGAGCTTCTCGACCTGGGCGACGCCGAGCGCGGCGGCGAGGTCGGAGAGCCGGTAGTTGAAGCCGAGCCCCTCGTGCTCGAGCCAGCCCATGTCGGCGGCGCGGCCCTGGTTGCGCTCGCTGCGCAGGCGCGCCGCCGTCTCTGGGCCGGAGGGGACGATCATCCCGCCCTCGCCCGTGGTCATCTGCTTGTTGGCGTAGAAGGCGAAGGTGGCGAGGTTGCCGCGGGTGCCAACCCCGCGACCCTCGTAGTCGGTCGCGCCGATCGCCTCGCAGGCGTCCTCGAGGATCCCGAGGTCGTACTTGGCGGCGAGCGCCTCCAGTTCCGGCATCGCCGCCGGGAAGCCGAAGATGTGGATCGGCAGGATGCCCTTGGTCCGCTCGCCGACCGCCGCCGCGGCGGCGTCGCGGTCGAGGTTGAGCGTGACCGGGTCGACGTCGCAGAAGACCGGCCGCGCCCCCTCGTAGAGCAGGCAGTTGGCGGAGGCGACGAAGCTGAAGGGGCTGGTCAGGACCTCGTCGCCCTCGCCCCAGCCGAGCGCCCGCACCCCGAGGTGCAGGGCGGTGGTGCCGCTGGAGACCATGACCGCGTCCTCGACCCCGAGCCAGGCGGCGAACTCGCGTTCGAAGCGCTCGCCCATCGGGCCCAGCGAAAGCCGGCCGGAGCGCAGCACCTCCAGCACCAGCTCCTCCTCGCGCGGGCCGATCTCCGGGCGCGCCAGCTGGATCTGCTCCGCTCCCTCACTCACTGGAAGGCGAACTCCAGCGAGTCGACCAGGGCCTCCCAGGAGGCCTCGATGATGTTCTCGGAGACGCCGATCGTGCCCCACTCGCGGTCGCCGTCGGCAGAGTCGAGCAGGACCCGGGTGACGGCGCCGGTGCCGTGGGCTTCGTCGAGGATGCGGACCTTGTAGTTGGTCAGCTCGATCTCGGCCAGGTGCGGGTAGCGGTCGGCGATCGCCCCGCGCAGGGCCTGGTCGAGCGCGTTGACCGGGCCGTTGCCCGCGGCGACGCGGACGTAGCGCTCGCCGTCGACCTCGACCTTGATCGTCGCCTCGGTCTCGACCTCGCCGCCGGCCCGCTTCTCGGTGACGACGCGGAAGCTCTCGAGCTTGAACAGCGGCTTGTAGCTGCCCGCCTCGCGCCGCAGCAGCAGCTCGAAGGAGGCCGGCGCCGCCTCGTAGTGGTAGCCGCGGTGCTCGCGCTCCTTCAGCCGCTCGATCGCCCGCGTCGCCGCCGCATCGTCGAGCTCGAGCCCGGCCCGCTCGGCCTGGCTGCGGATCGTCGCCTTGCCGGACAGCTCGGAGGCAAGGATGTCGCGCTCGTTGCCGACCAGGACCGGGTCGATGTGCTCGAAGGTGCTGGCATCGGTGGCGACCCCCGCCGCGTGCATCCCCGCCTTGTGGGCGAAGGCGTTGCGGCTGACATAGGCCCGATCGGAGTCGGAAGCGACGTTGCAGACCTCGTCGAGGTAGTGGGCGGTCGGCGTCAGCGCCGCCAGCTGCTCCGGCGTCACCACCGCGAAGCCGAGCTTCAGCTGCAGGGCCGGCAGGATCGAGGCGAGGTTGGCGTTGCCGCAGCGCTCGCCATAGCCGTTGACGCACCCCTGGACCAGCCGTGCCCCCGCTTCGACCGCGGCCAGCGAGTTGGCGACGGCGCACTCGGAGTCGTTGTGGGTGTGGATGCCGATCTCAACCGCGCCCCCGACCGCGTCGAGGACCGCGGCGGTCGTCGCGGCGACGAAGCGCGGCAGACTGCCGCCGTTGGTGTCGCAGAGGGTGACGTTCTCGGCGCCGCCGTCGACCGCGGCCCGCACGCATTCGAGCGCATAGCCAGGGTCGTCGCGATAGCCGTCGAAGAAGTGCTCGGCGTCGAAGACGGGCCGCTTGCCCTGTTCGCGGCAGAAGCCGATCGAGTCGGCGATCATCGCCAGGTTCTCCTCGCGGCTGACCCGGATCACCTTCTCGACGTGCAGGACCGAGCTCTTGCCGACCAGGCAGACGACCGGAGCGAAGGACGAGGTCAGTGACCTCAGCGCTTCGTCCTCCGCGGCGGCGCGGTCGCGGCGCCGGGTCATGCCGAAGGCGGCGATCGTCGCCGTCTCCAGCTCCAGCTCTGCCAGACGTTCGAACAGCTCCGCTTCCTTCGGGTTGCTGCTGGGGAAGCCGGCCTCGATGAAGTGGGCGCCGAGCGCGTCGAGCGCCCGCACCACCTGCAACTTCTCGCCGACCGAGAGCGACATGCCGCGGCCGCCCATGCCGTCGCGCAAAGTCGTGTCGTAGAGCTTCACCTGTTCCATCTGCTGCCTTTCGAGTCTGAAGTTCGGGGAGCGGCCACGGGGGCCTGCCTGCGCGGCACGAAGCCGCGCCAGCCGCTAGGCGGCTGCGGTAATTCGCCCGATCGACTCGATGCAGGAAAGGCGGGGCATCAGGAACTCACCTTACTCGCCGCGTCCACCCCGGCCGGGGCCTCGACGAAGTCGAGCCACTCCAGGTACTCCTCGGCGCGGCCGTAGAGCGCGTCTTCGAACTTGGCCTGGACGTGGGTGGTGATCTCGCCTGGCTTGCCCTCGCCCAGCGGGTGGTCGTCGATCTCGCGCACCGGCACCAGCTCGGCGGCGGTACCGGTCAGGAAGACCTCCTCGGCCAGGTAGAGCTCGGCCCGGGCGACGTCGCGCTCGACCACGGTGTAGCCGAGGTCGCGGGCGATCTGGATCACCGACTTGCGGTTGATCCCGTCGAGGATCGAGGCGACGTGCGGCGGCGTCACGATCTCACCGTCGCGGACCAGGAAGATGTTCTCGCCCGAGCCCTCGCAGACGAAGCCTCGTTCGTCGAGCAGGATCGCCTCGTCGTAGCCGGAGTTGGCCGACTCGGTCTTGGCCAGGATCGAGTTCAGGTAGGAGCCGGAGGCCTTGGCATGCGGGATCGAGCCGCCGGGGCTGATCCGGCGCCAGCTCGAGACCTTGGCGCGGATGCCGCCGTTCTTGCTCTCCTCGCCCAGGTAGGCCCCCCAGGGGAAAGCGGCGACGATGACGTCGATCGGCGCGTCCTGGGCGTAGAGCCCGAGGCTGCCGTAGCCGCGGTAGGCGAGCGGCCGGATGTAGGCGGAGCGGAGGCCGTTGCGGGTCAGCAGCTCATGCGTGGCCTGGCGGATCTGCTCGGTTGAGTAGGGCAGTTCCAGGTAGTAGAGCTCGGCCGATTTCTCCAGCCTGGAAAGGTGGTCGGCGTGGCGGAAGATCGCCGGTCCGCGCTCGGTCTCATAGCAGCGGATCCCCTCGAAAACGCCGGTTCCATAGTGCAGGCCATGGCTGAGCACGTGGGTCTGGGCCTGCTCCCAGGGCACGAACTCACCGTTCTTCCAAATCAAATCGACCTGATCCATGTTGCAGAGAAGTATGCCCGATCAAACGCAGGGCTTCACCCCCGAAGCCGCGAAAGACGGCTGAAAGCAACAGAAGGAGGCGTAGTACCCGATGAAATCGAGACTTCCCAAGCTCAGCTACTCCAACGTGATCGCCACGATCGCGCTGTTCATCGCACTCGGCGGCGCCGCGGTCGCCGCCGGCCTGCCCAAGAACAGCGTCGGCTCCAACCAGCTCAAGCGCGGCGCGGTGACCGCGGCGAAGCTGAAGAAGGCCGCCGTGACCAGCGGCAAGCTCGCCCCGAAGGCGGTGATCGCCGGCAAGCTCGGCCCCAACTCGGTCCTGCCCGGCAACATCGGCAACGGCGCCATCACCAGCGCCAAGATCGGCGGCGGCGCCGTAATCGCCAGCTCGATCAAGAACAACGTCGTCACCACGAACAAACTGAACACCAAAGCGGTGACCACCGACAAACTGGCGGCCGGCGCCGTGACCGAACCGATCATCGCCAACGGCGCCGTGACGCCGGCGAAGCTGAGCAAAGAATTCGGCCCGATCGTGGCGACGCTGAAGAGCGGGCAGACCCTGCGCGGGGTCTTCGACGTCGGCGGCAGCAGCAAAAGCACGGAACCGGCCAGCTTCCGGGCCGCGGAAACGTTTCAGTTCCCGCTGCTGGCCGCGGCGACTCCGAACGTGATTCCCGCCGGCACCACCACCCCCGCCTGCGCCGGCCTCGGCGGTGGCAGCACGACGCCGCAGGCGGCCGCGGGCCAGCTCTGCATCTACATCACCGGGGCGACCTCGGAAGCCGAACTCGGCATCGACACCGGCAGCAACAGCCGGCTCGGCTTCGGCCTCCTGGCCAAATTCAAAAAAGCCGAAACGGACAACTTCGTCCAGGGCGTCTGGGCGGTGACCGCTCCGTAGCGAGTTAGGCGGCGAGCGCCGCGAGGACCGCGTCGGTCATCTCGGCGGTCCCGACCTCGACCTCGGCGGGGACGTCCGGCATCGGAGGCGTTGCCGGCGTTCCCGCCGCCAGGTCCGGAGTGCGCAGGCCGCGCTCGAGGACAGCGTCTACCGCCGCCTCGATCCGGATCGCGTCGTCAGGACGGTCGAGCCCGTGGCGCAGCATCA
The DNA here is from genome assembly GCA_963795625.1 of uncultured Solirubrobacterales bacterium. GTDB lineage: Bacteria > Actinomycetota > Thermoleophilia > Solirubrobacterales > 70-9 > VAYN01. The sequence goes on from CAWCIS010000001.1 coordinate 321,051, forward strand.
TCGCCACCGAGAGGAAGGTCGCCAGCGGGTTGGCGATGCCTTTGCCGGCGATGTCGGGGGCGGAGCCGTGGACCGGCTCGAAGAGGCCCGGGGCGCCGTCGGCGCCGAGGCTGGCGGAGGGCAGCATCCCCAGCGAGCCGGTCAGCATCGCCGACTCGTCGCTGAGGATGTCGCCGAAGAGGTTCTCGGTGACGATCACGTCGAACTCGGCCGGTCGCGAGACCAGCTGCATCGCCGCGTTGTCGACCAGCAGGTGGTCGAGGGCGACGTCGGCGTAGTCGGGGGCGACGCGGCCGACCACCTCGCGCCAGAGCCGCGAGGTCTCGAGCACGTTGGCCTTGTCGACCGAGGTGACCCGGGGCGAGCGGCCGGAGCTCTCGGCGCGCCGGCGCGCCGCCTCGAAGGCGGTGCGGGCGATCCGCTCGATTTCCCCGGCGTCGTACTCGCAGGTGTCGTGGGCACTGTCGCCGTCGCGGCCGCTGGCGCCGAAGTAGATGCCGCCGGTCAGCTCGCGGACGACGAGCAGGTCGGTGCCGGCGATCCGCTCCTCGCGCAGCGGGCTGGCGCCGACCAGGGCCGGGCTGGGTCGAACCGGGCGCAGGTTGGCGAACAGACCCATCCCCTTGCGCAGGCCGAGCAAGCCCTGCTCGGGGCGCGGCGCGTTCGGGTCGGTCGTGTCCCATTTGGGACCGCCGACGGCGCCGAGCAGGACCGCGTCAGCGGCCCGGCAGGACTCCAGCACCTCGTCGGTGAGGGCGGTGCCGTGGGCGTCGATCGAGCAGCCGCCCATCAGCAGCTCCTCGAACTGGAACTCGCCCAGCGACTCCAGCAACTGTTGCGCGGCGGCGACGATTTCGGGGCCGATCCCGTCGCCGGGCAAGACGACTATGCGGGGGGAGTCGCTCACGCGGCGGGACTCTAAGGGTTCGGCGCCGGGCCGCGCTAGGCGGCGACGGCCTCGATGTTGAGCCGCACGTAGTCGAGCACCAGCGGCTGCTCTGACTCCTCCAGGATCGCCTCGGCGAACTGGCGCCGCAGCTCCTCCGGCAGCTGTGCCAGCAGCGGGCCGAGGGTGACGGTCGAGGTGAAGGCGAGCGGGTCGGGCGGCTGCACCGGCTTCGGCTCCAGCCAGCAGCGCACGTCTACGAACCCGGCGGCCCGCAGGCGAGCTTCGGTCTCCTCGGCGCCGGCGAAGTTCCACATCCCCGTGGCGCCGGCGAAGTGGGACGCGAACTCGGGGCGGGCGGCGACGGTGGCGATCACCTCGGCATGTCTGGCGACGTTGCCCTCTCCGCCGCACTGGGCGACGAGGCGACCGCCGGGCCGCAGCGCCGCCCGCAGGCGGGCGAAAAGCGCCTCATGGTCGAGGATCCAGTGGAAGGTCGCGGTCGAGAAGACCAGGTCGACCTGGTCGTCCAGCTCCAGCTCGGCGAGGTCGGCGACCAGATAGGAGGCGCGATCGCCGAGCCGCTCTCGCGTCTTCGCCACCATCGCCTCCGAGCCGTCGACCGCGAGCACGCTGCCGCCCGACAGGCGATCGAGCAGCTCGGCGGTGACCCGGCCGGAGCCACAGCCCGCGTCGATCGCCGCCTCCTCGCCGCTCAGCTCAAGCCGCTCCAGCACCTCCATGCCCCAGTTGAACTGGGGGTCGGAGACGGCGTCGTAGGTCTCGGCGTCCCACTCACGGGCGCTGCTGTTCATCGGCTTGGCCGCATCCGCCGCGCTCATAGGGCCGTCGTCACCGGGCCGTGGGCGGCCCCTCCCGCCTGCTCGAAGCCGTCGATCGCCGCCCCGTTCTCGAGCGTGATCGCGATGTCGTCGAGGCCGTTCAGCAGCCGGTGCTTGACGTCGGGCTCGACCGCGAAGTTGAAGACGCCGTTGGCGCAGGTGACGGTCTCGTCATCGACGTCGATCCGTGCCTCGCCCGCTTCCGCGACCAGGCGGCAGTGCTCCTCGTCGAGGATCGCCGGCAAGCAGCCCGATCTTGGTGCAGTTGGAGTAGAAGATGTCGGCGAAGGATGGCGCCACGATCGCCTGGAAGCCGAAGTCCTCCAGCGCCCAGGGGGCATGCTCGCGGGAGGAGCCACTGCCGAAGTTGCGGCCGGTGACCAGGATCGGGTTCGGCTCCAGCTCGATCTCACCGTCGCGGATCCAGTCGTAGAAGAGGAACTCGCCGAAGCCGGTCCGCTCGACCCGCTTGAGGAACTGCTTGGGGATGATCTGGTCGGTGTCCACGTCGTGGCGGTCCAGGACCGACACCTTGCCCTCGATTACGTCTATCGGCCTCATCTTCAGCTCCAGTTCCTGATGTCGACGAAATGTCCCTCGATCGCGGCCGCGGCCGCCATCTTCGGGCTGACCAGGTGGGTGCGCCCACCCTTGCCCTGTCGTCCCTCGAAATTGCGGTTCGAGGTCGAGGCGCAGCGCTCGCCCTCCGAGAGCGTGTCCGGGTTCATCCCCAGGCACATCGAGCAGCCCGCCTCGCGCCATTCGAAGCCGGCGCCGCGGAAGACCTCGTCCAATCCCTCGGCTTCGGCGGCCGCTTTGACCTGCTGGGAGCCGGGGACGACCATCGCCCGCACCGAGCCGGCGACCTTGCGGCCGTCGACGACCGCGGCGGCCTCGCGCAGATCCTCGATCCGGGAGTTGGTGCAGGAGCCGATGAAGACCCGTTCCGGGGCGACCTCGGTCATCGGCGTCCCGGCCTCCAGGCCCATGTAAGTCAGCGCCCGTTCGGCCGATTCGCGGTCGCCGGGAGAGTCCATCGCCGCCGGGTCGGGGACGGTGTCGGTGACCTCGCAGACCATGCCCGGGTTGGTGCCCCAGGTGACCATCGGCGAGATCGCGCCGGCGTCGACCTCGACCTCGGTGTCGAAGCTCGCGCCCTCCTCGGTCGGCAGCCGCCGCCAGCGCTCGGCGGCGGCGTCGAAGTCGGCGGGGGCGCCGGGACGGCCGCGGACCCACTCGACCGTCTTCTCGTCGGGGGCGATCATGCCCGCGCGGCCCCCACCCTCGATCGTCATGTTGCAGATCGTCATCCGGCCCGGCATCTCCAGCGCCTCGATCGCCGGGCCCGCGTACTCGACCGCGTAGCCGGTCATGCCGCCGGTGCCGAGGCGGCCGATCGTCGCCAGGATCAGGTCCTTGGGGGTGACGCCGGAGCCCAGCTCGCCCGAGTAGGAGATCCGCATCGTCTTCGGCCGCTTCTGGACCAGGCACTGGGTCGCCAGCACGTGCTCGACCTCGGAGGTGCCGATGCCGAAGGCCAGCGAGCCGAAGGCGCCGTGGGTGGAGGTGTGGCTATCGCCGCAGACGATCGTCATGCCGGGCTGGGTGACGCCCAGCTCCGGGCCGATCACATGGACGATCCCCTGACGGTCGGAACCCAGCGAGTAGAGCGGGATCCCGAACTCCTCGCAGTTGCGCTCCAGCGTTTCGACCTGGACCCGGGAGAGCTCGTCGGCGATCAGGCGCGCCGCCATGGTGCCGTCGGTGGGCGTGTTGTGGTCGGCGGTGGCCAGGGTCTTGTCGGCGCGGCGGACCGGGCGGCCCGCCAGGCGCAGGCCGTCGAAGGCCTGAGGCGAGGTGACCTCGTGGACCAGGTGCAGGTCGATGTAGATCAACCCCTCGGAGACCTCGTGGGCCTCCCAGATCTTTTCGAACATGTTCTTGGGCATCGGTTTCGCTCTCCTCCTAGCCGCGCCTGAGGCCGGCGGCGATTACGGCGAAGAACCGGGTCGGCTCCTCGCCATCGTTCTCAAAGTGATGGGGCAGGTCGGCGTCGAAGGTGACGCTGTCGCCCGCGGCAAGGTCGTGGCGGGCGCCCTCGACGAACAGCGCCAGGGTGCCGTTGAGCACGACAGCGGTCTCGCGACTGCCCGGCTCGTGCATCGGCGGGTCCTCGCGGCCGCCGGTGGCGGCGCCCGGTTCGAGCGTGTGGATGGACACGTCGGCGCGCTGTCCGGGCAGCGGCGGCGTCAGCTCCTCGAAGCGGTGGCCGCCGCGCTCGGAGTGGCGGCGCTCGCCGGCGCGGCTGACGGAGACGTGCTGGCCCTCGTCCAGGCGCAGCAGCTGCGACAGCGTCAGCTCCAAGCCGGCGGCGATCTTCTCGGCGACGGCCAGGGTCGGGCTGGTCTCGCCGCGCTCGACCTGCGAGAGCATTGGCGCGCTGACGCCAGAGCGCTCGGCCAGGTCCCGCAGCGAGAACCCCATCGCGTCGCGCAGCGCCTTGATCCGCGGGCCGACGGTGGCGGCGGGATCGGGCTGGGTCGGTGCAGCCTCGCGTTGGGAGGCTGGGGTAGCAGTGGTCGAGTCGGTCGCCATGGTGCGTACGTTATCACGAACGCTTGTATTTAGCGGGTCGGTGGTGAAGCCGGCGGCAGCCCAATGCCGCGCAAAAGTCACTCCACCCGCAGCAGTGCCCGCAGATCGGCGGCGATCTCCTCGGGTTCGTCCTCCAGCTGTTCCGGCGTAATTCGCATGACCCCATAGCCGGCGACGCGCAGCCTCCGGTCCCGGGCCCGATCCTCCCGAAACGCGATGCGAGTGCCGTGCGCCGCGAAACCGTCGAGTTCGACCACGACTCTGCCCGGCCAGAGGCAGTCGACCTGAATCCACCTCCCTTCCACCTGCAGCCAGACGTTGAGCTGGGGTCGCGGCAGCCCGTTGCGCCGCAGGAACGGCAGGAACTCGAGCTCGAGCCAGCTGCGAGCGCGGCCGGCCGGCAGCTCAGCGCGTCGCCTCAGGCACTCCCGGATGATCCGGCAGCCGCGTCGACCCCGGTAGCGGTCGAGTAGGTCCGGCAGGGAGAGCCGGTCGTGGAGCCGCAGGTATTCGGACTCGCGCAGCGCGTGCTCGACCACGTCGGCTGAGGAGGTCGCGGCGAGATCGAAGAGCGTCCGCGGCACGATCGTCACCGGAATCCCCCGCTCGGTCGTCATCTCGTCGGCCGGGAGAACAGCGAAGTGGCGCTGGATCGCGCCTCGCGAGCGGCTCTTTTTCGGCGTCGTCACCTCGATCGCGTGGCTCCCGGGATCGCGCATCCTCCAGAGTGCCGCCGCCGAGCGGTGGCTGAGGACCGCACCCGGGCCAGAGGTGAGCACGGCCGCCATCCAACGCGCCTCGCGAGAGAGGACGCGGTGGCCGACCGCGTAGACCCCTCGGTGCAAGCGATGTAATCGGTTGGTCCGCAGGCGGACTTCGATTGCCTCCTCGCCAACTCCAAGCGAAAGCAACTGACGCCTCGCAACCACCCCATGCTGCCGCTCCGCCAGCTCTCCGATCCGCGTGTCCAAAGCACGCGTCTGCTCCAGCCCGTCCATAACACGGGTAAGTGCAGACGCGTGCTGGTCTCGCCCCCTTGGGGCGGGCGCTAAGGGCCTGGGGTGCGTTCGATGGCCGCGTCTGCGGTGGCCGATTCGGCCTCGCGGGTGGCGGCGCCTTCCAGAGCATTGGACAGGGCCCGCACGTAGGCGCGGGCCGAGGCCTCGAGGATGTCGGTGGCGACGCCCTGGCCGGTCGCCAGGCGGCCGGCGGTGCGCAGCATCACGGTCACCTCGCCGAGGGCGTCCTCTCCCCCGGTCACCGCCTCGACCGTGTACTGGGCCAGCTCGCACTCGGTCGCGGTCGCCGACTGGATCGCGCGGAAGATCGCGTCGACCGGGCCGTCGCCGCCGGACTCGCCGACGACCTCATCGCCGGAGGGCAGCGTCACCGCGACCTTGGCGACCGGCTCGCGGCGGGATCCCGCCTCGACCTCGAACCAGGCCAGCTCGTGGGCGTCGGAGCGCTCGCGCATCTCGTCGGAGACGATCGCCTCCAGGTCGAGCGCGGTCACCTGCTTCTTGCGGTCGGCGACCTCCTTGAAAGCCTTGAAGGCGGCGTTCAGGGCGTTGCCCTCGACTTGGAAGCCCAGCTGCTCCAGGGCGTCTTTCAGGGCGTGGCGGCCTGAGTGCTTGCCCAGCACGATCGAGTTCGACTCCAGGCCGACCTCGGTCGCGTCCATGATCTCGTAGGTGCTGCGCTCCTTCAGCACGCCGTCCTGGTGGATCCCGGACTCGTGGGCGAAGGCGTTGCGGCCGACGATCGCCTTGTTGGGCTGGATCGCGTAGCCGGTCAGGCGCGAGACCATGCGGCTGGTGCGGGCGATCTCCCGCGTGTTGATCCCGGTCGTCAGCCCGTGGGCGTCTTCGCGGACCTTGACCAGCATCGCGATCTCCTCCAGCGAGCAGTTGCCGGCCCGCTCGCCGATCCCGTTGACCGCGCACTCCACCTGCCGCGCCCCGGCCAGAACGCCGGCGTAGGAGTTGGCGACCGCCAGCCCCAGGTCGTCGTGGCAGTGGACCGACAGCTCGACCTCGCGCAGGCCCGGCACCAGCTCGTACAGGCGACGGAAGTAGTCGGCGTACTCCTCCGGCGTCGTGTAGCCGACGGTGTCGGGGATGTTGACGACGGTCGCGCCCTCCGCGACCGCGATCGCGCAGACCTCGGCGGTGAACTCGATGTCGGCTCGGGTGGCGTCCATCGGCGAGAACTCGACGTCCTCGCAGTAGGACTTGGCCAGGGAGACCGCCGCCCGCGCCTGGCCCTTGACGTCCTCGCGATCGGTCTGCAGCTGGTGCTCGATGTGGATGTCGGAGGTGGAGATGAACGTGTGGATGCGCGGGCGCCCGGCCTCGCGGATCGCCCCCCAGGCGGCGTCGATGTCGGCCTTGTGGGTGCGGGCGAGACCGCAGATCACCGGGCCCTCGACCGTGCGCGAGATCTTCTGCACGGCCTCGAAGTCGCCGGGCGAGGTGATCGGGAAACCGGCCTCGATCACGTCGACCCCCAGCTTTGCCAGCTGCTGGGCGATCTCGACCTTCTCGGCGGTGTTCAGCGAGATTCCGGGCGACTGCTCGCCATCTCTCAGGGTGGTGTCGAAAACGTGGACGCGATTGGCGTCAGATGCGGGTCCCATGGGACCTCCTCCTTCTCTGCTTCATTTGAATGACCTCTGTCTCTCGCGGCTATCGCGCCGCCCAGCGCTATTCCCCCCGAGGGGGGAGGAGAAGGAGAAGCGCGAGGCTGTGGAACCGGCGGGTCATTCGCTCCGTGCAGGGTAGCGCAGAGCGCCGCGGCATCGGCGGCTTTTCGTAGGGTGGGCCGCATCGAGGACTCCTCACCCCAGCGAATCAACTGGCTCGCTCTCTTTGCGATGGGCATCGCGGTCCTGGTGATCGCCAACGACTTCTCCGCGATCAACGTCGCCCTGCCGACGATGGAGAAGGACTTCGACACCAACATCAACACGATCCAGTGGGTGGTCAATGCTTACGCGTTGACCTTCGGGGTGATGATCGTCACCGGCGGGCGGCTGGCCGACATGTTCGGGCGGCGCAACGCCTTCTTCCTCGGCACCGCGATCTTCGCCTCGATGTCGGCGTTGGGCGGGGTCGCGCCGACGGAGACCTGGCTGATCGCCTGCCGCACCCTGATGGGGATCGGCGGGGCGCTGATGTGGCCGGCGATCCTGGGGATGACCTTCGCGATCCTGCCCGAGGACAAGGCGGGACTGGCGGGCGGGATCATCCTCGGTGCCGCCGGGCTCGGCAACGCGCTCGGGCCGCTGATCGGCGGCGTCCTCACCGACACCCTGAGCTGGCGCTGGATCTTCTTCCTCAACGTCCCGATCGCGATCTTCGCCGTCGCCGTCACCTGGTTCCTGGTCCACGTCAAGGAGCCGGAAGCCAAGGATCAGCGGATCGACTACCCGGGGATCGCGGCGCTCTCGATCGGGCTGGTCTCGCTGCTGATCGCCCTCGACCAGGTCGACGACTGGGGCTGGGGCGATCCGAAAGTGATCGGGCTATTGGTCGTGGCGGCGGTCCTGGTGCTTGCCTTCGTCCCGATCGAGCGCCGCGCCGGCGCCCACGCCCTGGTCCCACGCGAGATCATGCGCAACCGCAGCTTCACCGCCTCCTGCGTGGCGATCCTCTTCATGTCGGCTACCTTCTTCGCCTCGCTGCTCTACCTGCCGCAGTTCATGGAGAACCAGTTCGGCTACTCGCCGCTGCAGGCCGGAGTCGGGATCCTTCCCTTCCTCGGCGTCTTCGCCGTCGTCTCCTTCGTCGCCGGCCCGCTCTACAACCGGCTCGGCGCCAAGCCGCTGGCCGTCTTCGGCGCCGCCTGCATCACCGTCGCCCCGTTCCTCTTCTCGCAGGTCGACGGCGGCTCCAGCTACGGCTCGCTTGTCCCCGGGATGGTCGTGCTCGGCCTCGGCGTCGGCAGCTTCTACCCGACCGCGACGACCGCCGGCGTGACCTCGGTCGACGATTCGCAGACCAGCCTCGCCGGCGGCATCGTCTACATGTTCCAGATCGCCGGTGGCTCGATCGGGCTGGGTCTGACCACGACCGTCTTCTCGGCGGCGATCCCGCCCTTCGTCGACGGCGTCCAGGCGGGCTTCCGGCTCGATGCCGCCCTCTCGCTGGTCGGCTTCGCGATCTCGCTGCTGTTCGTCGGCGGCACCCTGCTCTCGCGCCGGCACCCGGCCGAGCGATCCGCCTGAACCGCTATTGCACGATCGTGTTGTCCCCGGAGCCGCCGACGATTTCGTCTTCGCCCGGGCCGCCGTGCAGGAGGTCGTCGCCACTGCCGCCGTAGAGGCGGTCGTTGCCGGGGCCGCCGTAGAGCGCGTCGTTGCCGGCTCGGCCGACCAGGATGTCGTCGCCCGGGCCCCCGACGAGCTTGTCGTAGGCACCACCGCCGTAGAGCCGATCGTCGCCGGGGCCGCCGCGCAGGGTCACGGGAACGAGGATCTTCGGCGAGATGGTCGCCGAGTCGTTGCCGCCCCCGGCGTTGACTTCAAAGCCGGCGATCATCGTCGCCGGGCAGAGCAACCGGTTTTCCACCGCTTCGGGGTGGGTGCAGATGGCGCCGCCGACTTCGAGCGGGGCCATCGAGTCGATCACGTATTCACGCCCGTCCGGGCTGAGCTTGATGTCGAGCACGTTCTGTTCGGCCCCCCCGGTGATGAGCAGGTTCACCGAAGGTTCTTCCGCGTGCGCAAGCGGCGCGGCAAGGGCCACGACCAGCGTCAACGCAATCAGGATCGCCTTCTTCATCGCTCGCCTCTTCGTCGCAGATCGCCCGGCACGGGCCGCGCGGGCACTGTCTAAGGGAACAACACGACCTTGCCGACGTTGCGGCGCTGAGCGATGAATTCATGGGCCTCGCCGGCGCGGTCGAACGGGAAGGCCTCGGCGACGACCGGCTCCAGCCGGCCCGCCTCGAGGTCGGCCAGCAGCGGCTCGGTGACGCGGTCGAGGTTGCCCTCGCGGTCCCACCAGCTCAGCATGTTGAGACCGAAGACGCCTTTGTTCTCGTTCATCATCGTCAGGCTCTTCCACCAGGGCATCGTCGCCAGCGGCATCTTCAGCAGCCCTTTCAGCGTCGCCGGCAGATCGCGGGCACCGGCCTTGGTGCTCTCTGACAGCCCGTACATGACCATGCGACCCCCGGAGCGCAGCAGCCGGTAGTCCTTGCGGAACGAGGTCGGGCCGAGAGCGTCGATGATCAGATCGACACCCTCGCCGCCGGTGATCCGCATCACCTCGGCCTCGAAATCCTGGCTGCGGTAGTCGATCGCGTGGGTGACACCCTGGGCGCGGATCGCATCGTGCTTGCCGGGCGAGGCGGTGCCGAAGATCTCGGCGCCGACGTTACGGGCGATCTGGGTGGCGGAGATGCCGACGCCGCCGCCGGCGGCGTGGATGAGGACGCGATCCCCCTTGCGCATCCCGCCCATCAGCATCAACGCCGCGTAGGCGGTGCCGTAGTTGACCGGAAAAGCGGCGCCCTGCTCGAAGCTGAGCTGGTCCGGAAGCGGCAGTACCTGGGCGGCGTCGGCGCAGACCAGCTCGGCCTGGCCGCCGAAGCGAGTACCGGCGATGACGCGGTCGCCGAGCTTCCAGTCGCTGACGCCCTCCCCCAGTGACTCGATCTCGCCGGCGACCTCGTAGCCGAGCACGCAAGGCGGCTTCGGCGCGTCCGGGTAGAGGCCGACGCGGGCCATCGTGTCGGCGAAGTTGATGCCGGCGGCGCGCACGGCGATGCGGACCTGACCGGGCTCCACGGGTGGGTCGGGCCGCTCCTGAACCTGGAGAACCTCGGGACCGCCGGTCCCCGTCAGTACAACCGCTCGCATAGGACAAGGCTATTCGACTTGCTCTGATCAAGCAGAGCAAGGACGCAGGGAGCGTGGCGTGCTCCGCACGCGAGCGACCGAGGACGCCGCTATGCGCCGGTCAGAGCAAGTCGACCGAGCGGCCGACCGCGAAGCCGCCCAGGCCAAGGATCTTCTCGATCGTCTCGGCCCGCACGGGGGCATCGGTGGTGAGCGCCATCACGGCCTTGTCGCCGCCCTGCTCGGCGCCGACGGCGGCGGAGACGATGTTGACCCCCTCCTCGCCGAACATCGTCCCGACCCGGCCGATCATCCCCGGCTGGTCGGCGTAGCGAAAGACCGAAAGATGCTCGGCGAAAGGCAGGTAGAAGCCCTCGCCCCAGACCGAGACCAGGTAGGGCTCGTTGCGGGGGCCGACGCTGGTGCCGGCAACCTCGACCTCGTGGTCGCCGGAGCCGACCCGGACGGTGACCAGCTCGGTGAAGTCGTCGGTGCTGGCGTCCTTGGTCTCGACCAGCTCGATGCCCCGCTCCTCCGCCATCTGCGGCGCGTTGACGAGATTGACCGGCTCCTCGGTGTTGCCGGCGAGGATGCCGGCGAGCACGGCGATCCCGAGCAGGCGGGTGTCGTGGCCGGCGATGCGACCGCGGAACTCGGCGCTGACGCGGTCGACCGAGCCGTCGCCGAGGCCGGCGGCGAGGCGGCCAAGCTTTTCGCAGAGCGGCACGAAGGGCGCCAGCGCTTCCATCGCCTCGGGGCGGACGGCGGCGATGTTGACCGCGTTGGTGACGACGCCGCCGCTGAGCGCCGCGGTCACCTGCTCGGCGGTGACGACGCCGGCACGGTCCTGGGCCTCGGCAGTCGAGGCACCCAGGTGAGGGGTGACGACGACGTCGTCGCGGGCGAAGATCGGGTGCTCGGTGAAGGGCTCGGAGGGGAAGACGTCAAGCGCGGCACCGCCGAGCTGGCCGGACTCGAGCCCGGCCATCAGCGCGTCGAGGTCGACCAGCTCGCCGCGGGCACAGTTGACCAGGCGGGCGCCATCTTTCATCTGGACGATCGTCTCGGCGTCGATCAGGTCGATCGTCTCCGGCGTCTTCGGCACATGCAGGGTGACCAGATCGGAGCGGCCGAGGACCTCCTCGACGCTCTCGAGCCCCTCGACCCCGAGCTCGCGGAAGCGCTCGGCGGAGACGAACTTGTCGAAGGCGACGACGTCCATCTCGAAGCTCTGGGCGCGCTTGGCGACGAGCTGGCCGATGCGGCCGAAGCCGATCACGCCGAGCGTCTTGCCGTAGAGCTCGGCGCCCTTGAACTTGGCCCGGTCCCAGCGCCCGGCGACGAGCGATTCGTGCGCCTGCGGAACGTTGCGGAAGAGCGCCAGCGCCAGCGCGATCGTGTGCTCGGCGGCGGCGACGGAGTTCGACTCGGGCGCGTTGGCGACGATGATGCCGCGGCGGGTGGCGGCGGGGATGTCGACGTTGTCGACGCCGGTGCCGGCGCGGCCGATCACCTTCAGGTTGGTCGCCAGCTCGATCAACTCGGGCGTCATCTTGGTCGCCGAGCGGATCAGGATCGCGTCGTACTCGCCGATCTTCTCGCGCAGCTCCTCGTCCGACATCTCCAGCCCGAGGTCGACCTCGAAGTTGGCGCGCAGCAGGTCGACGCCGGTGTCGGCGATCTTCTCCTTGACCAGAACCTTCACTTGGCGACTCCCTCCACGTTGGCGAGGACCCAGTCGATGCAGGCGGTCAGCGCCTCGACGTCGGCGGGCTCGACGGCGGGGAACATGCCGACCCGCAGCTGGTTGCGGCCGAGCTTGCGGTACGGCTCGACGTCGACGATGCCGTTGGCGCGCAGGGCGGCGGCGAGAGCGGCTGCGTCGACCGAGTCGGTGAAGTCGATCGTGCCGACGACCAGCGAGCGTTTGGCCGGGTCGGCGACGAAGGGGGTGGCGACGTCGCTGCGCTCGGCCCAGCCATAGAGGCGGCCGGAGCTGTCGGAGGTGCGCTCGACGCACCACTCGAGGCCGCCGTTGGCGAGCATCCACTCGACCTGGTCGGCCAGCAGCAGCAGGGTCGCCAGCGCCGGCGTGTTGTAGGTCTGCTGCTTGCGCGAGTTGTCCAGCGCCGTCTGCAGCGAGAGGAATTCGGGCTGCCAGCGACCGGCGGCGCCGTCGAGCTCCTCGATCCGGGCGATCGCCGCCGGGCTCAGGAGAGCGAGCCAGAGGCCGCCCTCGGCGCCGAACGACTTCTGCGGGGCGAAGTAGTAGGCGTCGGCGTCGGCGACGTCGACCGGGAGGCCGCCGGCGCCCGAGGTGGCGTCGATCAGGACCAGGGCGTCGCCGGCGTCGGCGGGGCGCTCGACCGGGACCATTACGCCGGTCGAGGTCTCGTTGTGGGCCCAGGCGATCACGTCGGCGGCGGGGTCGGCGGTCGGGGCGGGCGCGTCGCCGGGGTCGGCGCTGACGACGATCGGGTCGGCGAGAAACGGCGCCCCGGCGGTCGCCTTGGCGAACTTGGCCGAGAACTCGCCGTAGGTGAGGTGCAGGGCGCGCTCGCGCACGATCCAGGCGGCGGCGGCGTCCCAGAAGGCGGTGGTGCCGCCGTTGCCGAGGGCGACCTCGTAGCCCTCAGGCAGGCCGAAGAGCTCGCCGAGGCCGGAGCGCACGCGACCGACCAGGTCGCGGACCGGCTTCTGGCGGTGCGAGGTGCCCATCAGGTCCGAGCGCTCGGCCAGCGCCGCCAGTGCCTGCGGCCGCACCTTCGAGGGACCGCAGCCGAAGCGGCCGTCGGCCGGCTTCAGCTCGGCCGGGATCTGCGCGGTGTCGGTTGCCGGGGTCGCCATCGGGTTGGACAGGTTATTGACCGTCGCGGGTGGACTCCGGCCGGGGTCGGGGATAGGCTCGCGGCGCCGTGCCCGCAGTCTCGTCCAACCCGAGGGAGAACCTTGTATCCGATTAGCTACGAAGCCGATTTCAACCCGACGCCGAACCGCTGGACCACTTTCTTCCGGCTGATCCTGGCGATCCCGTGGTTCATCGTCGCGACCTTCTGGCTGATCCTCTTCGCCTTCACCCACCTCTTCGCCTGGGTCGCCGTCGTCATCCTCGGCCGCTACCCGCAGTGGCTGTATGAGTTCAACTCCGGCATCGTCCGCTTCATGATCCGCACCTCCGCCTGGATCTACCTGCAGACCGACGTCTGGCCGCCGTTCAGCCTCAGCGACGACCCCAGCTATCCGCTCCGGGTCAACTTCGCGCCCGCCGCCGCGCGGCAAAGCCGCCTCAAGGCGTTCTTCCGCATCGTCCTCGCCCTCCCGCTGCTGCTGATCGTCTCCTACGGCACCCAGTACATCCAGCAGCTGGCCGCCGTCGTCGCCTGGCTGACCATCGTCTTCCGCGGCTACCTGCCGGAGGCGATCAACGACATGATGACCTTCCTCAACAGCTTCCACGCCCGCGTCTTCGGCTACCTGGCGCTGCTCACCGACGACTACCCGCCGATCGGGCTCGAGCGGGCCAAGGGCGCCGGTGCCGCGGTCGCACCCCCCACCCCGCCTGCCGCTCCGCCGGCGATGCCAAGCCTCTAGAGGAGACCGAGATGAGCGACGCGACCGACCAGAACGTAACCAAAGGCGAGGGCTACGCCGTTGCCAACCTCGACGGCCTCGGCGAGGGTCCGGGCTTCCGCAAGATCCGCAAGGAGCTCGGGGTCACGGCCTTCGGCGTCAACGCGATCGTGCTGCCGCCGACGTATGAGACCGGCAGCCACTTCCACGACGAGCAGGAGGAGCTCTACTTCGTCCACAGCGGCGAAGTCGAGTTCACCTTCGGCGACGGCTCGACCCAGCGCCTCGGACCCGGCGGCCTCGCCTGGGTCGACGCCCCCACCTCCCGCAAAGTGAGGAACGTCAGCGACTCCGAGGAGGCCGTCTACGTGATCGTCGGCGGCAAAGACGGCTATGTGGGGCGGGACGGCAAACTGGCGGAGGGCGAGACTCACAGGTAGGTCGTCGAGGGACGGGTTGGCGTGGTGGGTCGGTAACCCCTTCCCCGAAGACCGTCGCGCAGCTGAGCTCGCTCAGGGGGCGCCAATGTGGTTTCTGGAGCCTTCGGGGAAGGGATTACCGACCCACCCAACAAGCCGCTCCAAGCACCCAAGGTGCGGATCTCTCTCCAAAGGATCAGGAGGTTGCCGTCCCGGCCCGGGAGCCGAAGCTGAGAAGTAGCGCTCCTTCCGTTTGGGGAGGGTCAGATACCCCTCTCACGAAGGCTCCCGAAACCACGTCGGAGCCCAGTGAGCGCGCCCAGCTGCGCGACGGTCTTCGGGAGAGGGGTATCTGACCCTCCCCCTTCGACGCCTACTTCGTGTCTTTGAACCCCTGATCGATCCAGGGCATCATCGTCCTTAGATCCTTACCGACGTCCTCGATCTCGGCCCCCTGGAGCTCCTCGCGCATGCGGTCGAAGTTCTCGTTGCCGGCCTTGTTCTCGGCGATGAACTCGCGGGCGAAGTCGCCGGACTGGATCTCGGAGAGGATCTGCTTCATCGCCGCCTTGGTCTCGTCGGTGATCACCCGCTTGCCGCGGGTGAGATCGCCGTACTCGGCGGTGTTGGAGATCGAGTAGTGCATTCCCTGGATCCCCTTCTCGTACATCAGGTCGGCGATCAGCTTCAGCTCGTGCAGGCACTCGAAGTAGGCCAGGCGCGGGTCGTATCCGGCCTCGACCAGAGTCTCGAAACCGGCCTGGACCAGCTCCGAGGCGCCGCCGCAGAGAACGGCCTGCTCGCCGAAGAGGTCGGTCTCGCACTCGTCTTTGAAGGTCGTCTCGATCACCGCGGCGCGGCCACCGCCGATCCCGGAGGCGTAGGCGAGGACGAGGTCGTGGGCGTTGCCGCTGGCGTCCTGGTGGACGGCCATCAGGCAGGGGACGCCGTTGCCTTCCTCGTACTGGCGGCGGACCAGGTGGCCCGGCCCCTTGGGCGCGACCATGCCGACGTCGACGCCGGCGGGCGGCTGGATCTCGTTGAAGTGGATCGCGAAGCCGTGGGCGAAGAGCAGGAGGTTGCCGGGGGCGATGCCGTCGGCGATCTCGGCGTTCCAGACCTCGGACTGCTTCTCGTCCGGCAGCAGGATCATCACCAGGTCGCCGCGGCTGGCGGCTTCGGCGACGTCCAACACCTCGAGCCCGGCCGCCTCGGCCTTGGCGCGGCTGGAGGAATCGGGCCGCAGGCCGACGACCACGTCGACCCCGGAGTCCTTGAGGTTGAGGGCGTGAGCGTGCCCCTGGGAGCCGTAACCGAGGATCGCGACGGTCTTGCCGTCGAGCTTGCCGAGGTCGGCGTCTTTGTCGTAGAAGATGTCGTCAGTTTTCATGGCTGAGGAGGCTATCCGACCGCTCTAGCGGAGCGCCCTGCGCATCAGCTTGCCGGAGGGGGTGCGCGGCAGCGCCGCCGCCAGCTCGACCCGCTTCGGTACCTTGAACCCGGCCAGCGATTCGGCGCAGTGGCGGCGCAGTTCGTCGGGGGTCACCTGGGAGCCGCTCTCGAGCACGATCACCGCGGTCACCGCCTGCTGCCACTCCGGGTCCTCGCGCCCGACCACGGCCGCATCGGCCACCTCCGGGTGGCGCAGCAGCACCTCCTCGACCTCGGCCGGGATCACGTTCTCGCCACCACTGACGATCATGTCGTCGATCCGGTCCTTGACGTATAGGAAGCCCTCCTCGTCGATGTGGCCGAGGTCACCGGTGTGCAGCCAGCCGTCGGCGTCGGCGCGGCCGGGGGCGACGGTCGGGCCCTGGACGAGGATCTCGCCGTCGAGGATGCGCAGGTGGGTGGTCAGCAGCGGCCGGCCGGCCGAGCCGAGCTTGCGCTTCGCCTCTGTCGGGGCCAGGGTCGTCACCTGCGAGCAGGTCTCGGTCAGGCCGTAGGTCTGGACGACGGTGGCGCCCTTCGCGGTCGCCTCCTCCAGCGGCCCCTGCGGGACCGGGCCGCCGCCGACCAGGATCGCCCGCGGGCCGGAGAGATCGGCGCCGGCCTCCAGCAGCCGGGTCAGCATCGTCGCCACCACCGAGACCACAGTGATGTCCTCGCGTTCGAGAGCCGCCCCGGCGCGGTCGACGTCGAAGCCGTCGTGAACCACGGCGGCGGTCCCGTAGATGACCGAGCGCATGATGATCCCGAGCCCGGAGATGTGGCTCAGCGGCAGGCAGCAGAGCCAGCGGTCGGTCGGCTCGACGCCGATGTTGAAGGCGGAGCCGACCGCGCTCCAGAGGAAGTTGCCGTAGGTGAGCCCGACCGGGTGCGGGGCGCCGGTGCTGCCGCTGGTGAGGACGCGGGCGCAGACCTCGTCCATGTCGTGCTCGCCGAGCAGCGGCATGTCGGCCTCGGTCTGGGTCAGCTCGCCGGCGTCGTCGAGGTCGACGATCGGCTCCTCGGCGGCGACGATCTTGGCCCGCTCGTCCAGGGTCAGCCGCGGGCTCAGCGGCAGCAGCCTGGCGCCGACCTTCATCAGCGCGTGGGCGAGCACCACCTGCTCGCGGCGCGGGTGCATGGTCAGGGCGGCGGTCGAGCCGCGGCGGACGCCGTGGGCGGCGAGCCGGCGGGCGACCCAGGTCGCCTCCGCCTCCAGCTCGGCGTAGGTCATCTCGGCGCCGTCCGCCACCAGCGCGGTGCGGTCGGGGCAACTCTGCGATCTCTGGGCCAGCCAGTCGTCGAGCTTCATCGGACGGATATCGTGCCCATCATGCCCAAACGCCACAAGGACGCCCCGCCCGAGCAGGATCTCTACGCGCCGATCGAGTGGGAAGGCGCCGGCGAGTACGAGGACATCCGCTATGAGACCGCGGAGGGGATCGCCAAGATCACGATCGACCGGCCCGAGGTGCTCAACGCCTTCCGGCCACAGACGCTGGTCGAGGTCTCGGCGGCGCTGGAGCTGGCCCGCGAGGACACCGGGGTCGGCGCGATCGTCCTCACCGGCGAGGGAACCCGGGCGTTCTGCTCCGGCGGCGACCAGAGCGTCCGCGGCGATAGCGGCTACGTCGCCGAGGGCGCCTCGATCGGGCGCTTCCACGTCACCGACCTGCAGGTGCAGATGCGGCGGCTGCCGAAGCCGGTGCTGGCGATGGTCGCCGGCTACGCGATCGGCGGCGGCCACATCCTCCACGTCTGCTGCGACCTCACGATCGCCGCCGACAACGCCGTCTTCGGCCAGACCGGGCCGCGGGTCGGCTCCTGGGACGGGGGCTTCGGCGCCTCGCTCCTGCGCGACCTGGTCGGGACCAAGAAGGCGAAGGAGTTCTGGCTGCTCTGCCGCCAGTACGACGCCGGGGAGGCGCTGGAGATGGGCCTGGTCAACGCCGTCGTCCCGCTCGACCAGCTCGAGCGGGAGACCGTCGCCTGGTGCCGCGACATGCTCACCCTCTCCCCCTTCGCGTTGCGCCTGGCCAAGGCCGGCTTCAACGCCCACGAGGACGGCTACGCGGGGATCCAGCAGCTCGCGCACGACGCCAACCTGCTCTTCTACGGCAGCGAGGAGGCCGCCGAGGGACGCGAGGCCTTCAAGGAGAAGCGCCGGCCGGACTTCTCCAAGTTCCCGAGGCGGCCATGAGGATTTGGCTCATGGCCGCAAGGCCACGCACCCTGCCGGCGGCCATTGCTCCGGTCCTGGTCGGCACCGCGGCGGCGGTGCAGTGGGTCGGGCACCTGCCACGCTGGGGGGCGTTCGTCGCCGCCCTGATCGGCTCGATCTTCATCCAGATCGGCACCAATCTCGCCAACGACTACTCCGACGCCAAGCGCGGTGCCGACACCGCCGACCGCCTCGGCCCGGTGCGGGTCACCTCGTCCGGGCTGGTAACGCCGCAGCGGGTGCTGCGGGCGACCTGGATCGCCTTCGCGGTCGCCGTCGTCTGCGGGATCTACCTGGCGACCGTGGCCGGGATCGTGATCATCGCGGTCGGCATCGTCTCGATCGCCGCCGGGGTCCTCTACACCGGCGGCCCACGGCCCTACGGCTACGCCGGCCTCGGCGAGGTCTTCGTCTTCCTCTTCTTCGGCCTGGTCGCGGTCAACGGCTCCTACTACGTCCAGGTCGAGCAGCTCGACGCGCTGCCGCTGGGCCTCTCGATCTCGCTCGGCTTCCTCGCCACCGCGATCCTCGTCGTCAACAACGTCCGCGACCTCGAGACCGACCGCCGCGCGAGCAAGATGACGCTGGCGGTGCGGATGGGCCGCGCCAACGCGGTGATGCTCTACCGGCTGCTGGTGTTAGGCGCCTTCGCCGTGCTCCCGATCGCGCTCTGGGCGGGCGAAGCGAGCGTGCTGCCGCTGATCGGGCTGCTGGCGCTGCCGATGGCGTTCGCGCCGATGCGGGCGATGACCAACCGCACCGACGGGCCGTCCCTGAACGGGGCCCTGGCGGCGACCGGCGCCGTGCTCGCCGTCTACAGCCTGCTGGTCACCGCGGGTCTGCTGATCTCGAGCTGACCAGCACCGGCGCCGACCGGCGATTCGCGAGCCGGGTGAGAAGCTGTGGGAGTGCGCATCGCCTCCGCCGAGGTCATCCCCTACGCGCTGCCCTTTCGCGAGTTCTACGTGACCGCGCGCGGCAGTCTCGCCCAGCGCGAGATGGTGCTGCTGCGGCTGCGCTCCGAGGACGGGTTGACGGGGCTGGGCGAAGCGGTGCCGATGTCGCTGCGCGGCGGCGCCTCGCTGGCCCGGGTCGTCGGCGAGCTGGAGCTGCTCTCCGAGCTCTCGGAGCTCGACGAGGCGAGCCTCGGCGGCGGCATCGCCAACCTCTCCGCCCCCGCCCGCTGCGCGGCGCTGACGGCGCTGATGGACCTGCGCGGCAGGCGAGCCACCGCCGGAGGCCGCTCGGCACCCATGAGCGGCGAGCCGGTGCGCTGCAACGCGACGTTGGTGGCGGGCGAGCCGGCGGCGGTCGCCGAAGACGCCCGGCGCTGGGCCGCCGAGGGCTTCTCCACCTTCAAGCTGAAGCTGGGAACCGGTGACGACGCCGGCCAGGTGCGGGCGGTGCGCGAAGCGGTCGGGCCGGAGGCGCGGATTCGCGTCGACGCCAACGCCGCCTGGGACGTGGACGCCGCCAGGCGGACGCTGCGCGAGCTGGAGGAACTGGACATCGAGCTCGCCGAGCAGCCGGTGGCGACGCTGGAGGAAGCGGCCGAGGTGGCGGCGGCGACCTCGATCCCGATCGCCGGCGACGAGAGCGTCGAGAGCCGGGCCGACGCCGAACGGGCGATCTCACTCGGGGCCTGCGACTTTGCCGGGGTGAAGCTGTCGAAGGTCGGCGGGCCGGAGGAGGCGATCGCCGTCGCCGAGGTACTGCCGTCCTATCTCTCCAGCGCCCTCGACGGCCCGATCGGCATCGCGGCCGCGGCGCAGGTGGCGCAGACGCTGCGCGAGAACGCGCCGGCGGGGGCGCTCGACCTGGCTCACGGGCTCGCCACCCAGCGCCTCTTCTCCTCGACCGTGGCCACGGTCGAGTGCGAGCTGCGCGACGGGATGCTGCACCTGCCGCCCGGGCCGGGCCTCGGGGTCGAGATCGACGAGCGCGCGCTCGACCACCATCGGCTTTAGCCTGCCTGGGCGACTTTCTCGGCATATAGACGAGTAACTCGCCCAGCCGCCGTGGACCCGACCAACGCCAACACCGCTCTCGCCTCGGCCTTCGTCGAGGAGCTTGCGCGCGGCGGGCTGCGCCACGCGGTCGTCTCCCCCGGCTCGCGCTCGACGCCGCTGGCGGTGGCGCTGTGGCGGGCGCCGGAGATCGAGGTGACGGTGATCGTCGACGAGCGCTCGGCGGCCTTCTTCGCGCTGGGCGCGGCGCAGGTGAGCGGGGCGCCGGTGGCGCTGCTCTGCACCTCCGGCACCGCCGTCGCCAACTACCACCCGGCGCTGATCGAGGCCGACGAATCGGGGCTGCCGCTGGTGGTGCTGAGCGCTGACCGGCCGCCGGAGCTGCGCGGGATCGGCGCCGGGCAGACGGTCGACCAGATCAAGGTCTTCGGCGAGTCGGTGCGCTGGTTCTGCGAAGTCGGGACGCACGAGGCCGACGACGGCGGGCTGCTCCACTACCGCTCGGTCGCCTGCCGGGCGTTGGCGGCAGCGCGAGGCGAGGTCCGGCCCGGCCCCGTCCACCTCAACCTGCCCTGGCGCGAGCCGCTGGCGCCGGTCCCCGTTGACGGTGCCGTCACCGCCACCGACCCGCTGGCCCTGAAGGGCCGCGATGGGCGGCCACTGACCGCGGTGACGCGGATCGACCTCGAGCCCTCGGCCTTCCTGCTGGAGGAGATGGCGGGCCACATCGGCGACGCGATCGCCGGGGTGATCGTCGCCGGGCGCCAACTCGACCCGGAGCTGCGCGAGCCGCTCGCCCACCTCGCCCGCGCCTCCGGCTTCCCGATCCTCGCCGAGCCGACCTCGCAGCTGCGCCAAGGACCGCATGACCGCTCCCAGGTGATCGCTGCCTACGACCTGCTGCTGCGCGACGAGCGCTTCGCCCGCTCGGTCGTCCCCGACTTCGTCCTCCGCTTCGGCGCAATGCCGACCAGCAAGCCACTGCGCAGACTGGCTGGCGGCGAGCGGCGCCGGCGAAATCGTCGTCGACCCCTACGGCGGCTGGAACGAGCCGAGCAACCGCGCCGCAGCGATCCTGCGGGCGGATCCGACCGAGCTTGCCTCGGGCTGGGCGGCGCGACTGGAGAAAGAGCCGCGGCCCGCTCCCGAGGCCTGGATCGCGGCCGAGGCCGCCGCGCAGGCGGCGCTCGACGGCGAGCTGAGTAGCACGGGTCCGGACGCCGGCAGCGCCGAGGCGATCTCCGAGCCTGCGCTCCACCGCGCCCTGGGCGCCGCCCACGCCGACGGCGACCTCGTCTACACCGCCTCGAGCATGCCGATCCGCGACCAGGAGACCTTCCTCGCGGCCGGGGACAGCGACGTGCGCTTCCTCTGCAACCGTGGCAGCAACGGCATCGACGGGTTGATCTCATCCGGCATCGGCGCCGCCCACGCAGGCGCCCGCCCGACCACGATCGTCACGGGAGACCTCGGTCTGCTCCACGACCTCGGCGGCCTCGCCGCTCTCCGCGAGGTCTCCACCCCGGTCCGCATCGTCGTCATCGACAACGGCGGCGGCGGCATCTTCCACTTCCTGCCCCAGAAGGAAGCCCTTGGCGATGAGGAGTTCGAGGCACTGCTCGGCACCCCGCGCGGCGTCGACGCCGCCAAGGCCGCCGCCCTCTTCGACCTCCCCCATCGCCGTCTCGAATCCCTCGCCGACCTCCCCGAAGCCCTAGCCGCCGGCACCGGCCTGATCGAGATCCGCACCGACCGCGGCACGAACGTACAGGCCCACCGACTGCTGACGACAGCAGTCCGGACGGCGCTCAGCAGCTGATCGGTTCCGCTTCGCGCCCGACCCCCGGCTGCCAGGCGGCGCCGTAGAGCGCAACTCGGGGCAGCGAGAGGACGACCTTCGGACAGCTGCCGTCGGCATTCACCTGGGCGATCGCATTGCTGAACGGGAACAACTGGTCGAGGTCCGCGACGAAGCCGGTGCTGCCCTGAGCCTCGACGAAGGCGAGGCGCCTGCCCGAGGGATCCCAGCTCGGCGCCGACTCGAGAACGCCCTTGCTGTGGGTCAGGCGCCTCAGGTCTCTCCCGTCGACTCCCACGGTGTAGAGCTCCCCCGCCAGGTAGTCGTGGTTCTCTTCGGCATGGACGATGTCGCGATCCCGATAGCCGACGAAGGCGACCCGGGCGCCATCGGGCGAGAACGAGGGTTCGGCAGCGAGTTGAACAAGCTCGACCGGCGGCCCCCCGTCGAGCGGCGCCAGGAACACCCGCGGGCCGTCGAGCCTCTGGTCGCGGACGGTCAGGGCCAGCACATTGCCATCTGGGGAAAACGAGCCGGCGGAGCTCTCGAGGCCGTTGCGCCACTCGGTCAGGCGGCGCGGGCGACCGCCGTTGAGGTCTCCGATCCAGGTCGTGGCACTTGAGTAGAAGCGCGTCCTGAGTGGATCCTTGATGTCGATGTGGGAGCGAAACCGGGTGCGAGTGAACGCGAGCGTGTGACCGTCGGGTGAGAGCACGGGGTCAGTGCCGTTCGTGGTCCCCGGAATCGCCCTCAGCCCGCCGCCGTCGGCGCCGATGACGTAGATCTGCCTGGTCTTGCCGCTGGAGCCGGCAAAGACAAGCAGGCTCCCGTCGGCGGACCACCGTGGTCCGCCGAACGGCATCGGTCCAACCGCTCGACCAGTTGGTTCCAGAGGAGCGCGAAGCAAGAGACGTCGCTGTTCGCCGGCGGGCCCAAGGGTCTGCAGCGACAACTTCGACCGATCCTTATCGCCCTCATGCTTGCGCTTGACTTCGGTCAGCGAAACCGTCGCCAGCCGCGGTCCCCCGGGCGCCGCCCCCTGAGCAACGGCACCCCCGGGCGCGACCACCGCCAGCAGCACCAAACAGACCAAGAGGCAACGAGGGAACACCGCCGGAGCCTCCCCGCCGTTGCTCCGCCGATGTGCTCCCGTTGCCTCCATGGCTACTCGGCTAGGAACGGCAGCAGCGCCTGCAACTTGATCTCGGTCTCGGCCAGCTCCGCGGCGGGATCGGAGCCGGCGACCACCCCGACGCCGGCGAAGAGGTGGGCCTTGCGGTCACGCAGGAGGGCGCTGCGGAGGGCGACGCAGAACTCGCCGTCCTCGGTCGCGTCCATCCAGCCCACCGGGCCGGCGTACCAGCCGCGGTCCATGCCCTCGAGCTCGGCGATCGCCGCGGCGGCCTGCGGCCAGGGCTCGCCGCCGACGGCGGGGGTCGGGTGCAGCATCCCGGCCAGCTCGATCGCCGAGTGGGGATCGGCAAGCTGGGCGATCACCGGCGTCGCCAGGTGTTGGATGTTGGCCACCTTGACGATCTCCGGCTCGGCCGCCGCCTCGACCCAGACCGCATGCGGGCGCAGAGCGCGGACGATCCGCTTGGCAACGATCCGCTGCTCGCGGCGGTCCTTGTCGCTGCGCAGCAGCTGCTCGCCGAGGTGGTCGTCGACGGCGGGATCGGAGCTGCGCCGGGTCGAGCCGGCGAGCGCGACCGTGGAGACGCTGGCTCCGGAGCGTCGCACCAGCAGCTCCGGGCTGGCGCCGATGAAGGCGGCCTCCGGCGTGCCGACACAGAAACAGAAGCAGGCCGGGAACTGCTCACGCATGGCACCGAAGAGGGCGGCCGGGTCGTGGGCGGCGGCGGCGCTGACGACGACCTCGCGGGCCAGCACGACCTTGCTCATCTCCCCCGCCTCGATCCTCGCTGTCGCCGCGGCGACAGCCGCTTCGAAGTCGCCCGGCGGCCGGGCGCTGCGGATCTCCGCGTGCGCGGTCGGGTGCGGATCGAGCATCGGCAGCGGCGACTCGCCACGCAGGCCCGCGAGGCGCGCCTCCAAGGCCGCGGTGCGCTCGTCGGCGTCGTCCCCAGGCTGGATCACCGCGTTGACGGTCAGGAAGGTGCGCTCGCCACCGCGGCAGAGCGAGAGCTCCGGCAGCACCAGCGAGCCCGGGGACAGCGAGGACCAGGACGAGGACGCCCCGCCCTCGGGGTCGAAAGCGAAGCCGCCAAGCCAGACCGGGCCAGCGCCTGCCGGCAGCCCGCGGGGCTCGTCGACGATCGCGTCGCGGCCTGTTCGCAGGCACTCCTCGGCGACGTCGGCGAACCGCCCGGAGCCGCGCGAGGCCGCCTCGTAGGCGACGCCGAGCCCGGCCAGCGCGAACTCGCGATCCGGCTGCGCCCAGCAGAACCAGCGGTCGGAGGCCAGCCGCGAGGCGAACACCGCCGCGCAGGGGTCGGCGATCTCGATCTCGACGGTGACGCTAACCAGCGTCCGACGGCGGCGCCGGATGGCTTGGCGCAATCCGGCTGACAATGACGAGTTCAGGAGGTCGACAGACAAGGACACAGGGAGCCCGAATAGCAGCGCTATTTGGGCGACCGAGGACGCAGTATGTCGGCGTCCTGGGCCGTCATTTTCAGTCGGATCCTCGGGCGATTGCGATCTCTCCAGTCCGGACCATTTCAACCAGGCCATGGGGGCGGATCATCCGCTCGAAGGCCTCGATCTTGTCGGCGGAGCCGGTCACCTCGATCGTCATCGTGCGCCGAGCGACATCGACGATCTTGGCCCGGAAGATGTCGGCGAACTGGATGATCTCGGCCCGGTTCTCGACCGCCGAGGAAACCTTGAACAGCGCCATCTCGCGAGCGACCGTCTCTTCCGGCCCCATGTCGCGGATTTTCAGCACGTTGACGAGCTTGTGCAGCTGCTTGGTCACCTGGTCGATCGGGTGCACGGCGCCGTCGAGGGTGAGGGTGACGCGGGAGATGCTGGGGTCGTCGGTCGGACCGACCGCGAGCGTGTCGATGTTGAAGCCGCGGCGCGAGAAGAGCCCGGCGACGCGAGCCAGCACGCCCGGCTTGTTCTCGACCAGGATCGAGAGGATGTGCTTGCGGCCGCTGAGCTGGCCGGGCAGGTGCAGGTCCTCGAGCTTGACCGCCTGCGGGGTCCCGGCCTCCATCAGCGCACCACCCTCGGCGCCTCGACCATGTCGCGGGCGGCCTGGCCGGGCGGGATCATCGGGTAGCAGTTCTCTTCCTGGGCGACGCGGACGTCGAGCAGGACCGGGCCGTCGGTCTCCAGCGCCTTGACCATCGTCGCCTCGAGGTCGGCGGAGTTGTCGCAGCGCAGGCCGGTGGCGCCGAAGGCCTCGGCCAGCTTCACCCAGTCGGGGCTGGCGCCCATCTCGACCGAGCTGTAGCGGCGGTCCCAGAACAGCTCCTGCCACTGGCGGACCATGCCCATGTAGCCGTTGTTCATGAGGAAGATCTTCACCGGGATCTCCTCGGTGACGCAGGTGGCGAGCTCCTGGATGTTCATGATCAGGCTGCCGTCGCCAGCCACGCAGACCACGGTCTCCTCCGGGCAGGCGACCTTGGCGCCGACTGCCGAGGGCAGGCCGAAGCCCATCGTGCCGAGGCCGCCGGAGTTGATCCAGCGCCGCGGTTTCTCGAAGCCGTAGTACTGCGCCGTCCACATCTGGTGCTGGCCGACGTCGGAGGTGATGATCGCGTCGCCCTTGGTCGCCCGGTGCAGCGCCTCGATCATGAACTGCGGCTTGATCTCGCCGTCCACCCCGGGCTCATAGAAAAGTGGGTGCTCCTCCTGCCAGGTGCGGATCTGACTCCACCAACCGTCGAGCCGGGAGCTGTCGGTCTGCAGCGCCCGGTACTCGCGGGTCAGGTGCGGCAGCACCAGCTTGACGTCGCCGACGATCGGGATGTGGGCGCCGACGTTCTTCGAGATCTCCGCCGGGTCGACGTCGATGTGGATCACCTTCGCGTGGGGGGCGAACTCGTCGAGCTTGCCGGTGATGCGGTCGTCGAAGCGGGCGCCGATGGCGACGATCAGGTCGGCTTTGTCCATCGCGTAGTTGGCGGTGACGGTGCCGTGCATCCCCAGCATCCCCAGCCAGCTCTCGCCCGAGGCCGGGTAGGCACCCAGGCCCATCAGCGTCGAGGTGACCGGGAAACGATCGGAGGCGGCGAGCTCGCGCAGCTCCTCGGAGGCGTTGCCGTTGATGACGCCGCCGCCGCTGTAGAGGATCGGCCGGCGCGCGTTGGCCAGCGCCTTGGCGGCGATGCGGATCTGTTTGATGTTGCCATCGGTCGAGGGCTTGTAGCCGGGCAGCTCGACCGGCTCGGTCCGCGGCGCGTAGTCGATGTCGGCGCGCGATAGGTCCTGCGGAATGTCAAGCAGGACCGGCCCGGGCCGCCCGGTCGAGGCGATGTGGAAGGCCTCGTGTACGTACTCGGGGATCTGGCGCGCGTCGGTGACCTGGAAGGAGTGCTTCACGAACGGCAGCGTGGCGCCGAGGATATCGGCCTCCTGGAAGCCGTCGGTGCCGATCAGGTCGGTGCGGACCTGGCCGGTGATGAAGACGGTCGGGACCGAGTCGAGCATCGCGTCGGCGATCGCCGTGACCAGGTTGGTGGCGCCGGGGCCCGAGGTGGCGAAGGCGACCCCGACCTTGCCCGAGGCCTTGGCGTAGCCCTCAGCCGCGTGGCCGCCGCCCTGCTCGTGGCGCACCTGGACGTGGCGGAAGTCGGCGTCGACCATCGCGTCGTAGGTCGGCAGGTTCGCCCCACCGGGGATCCCGAAAACCTCTTTGACGCCCTCGGCTTTGAGGGACTCCATAAGCGTGTCCGCGGCTCTCACGACACCGCCTCGCGCTCCGCTCGCGGCGCAGAGAACCAGATATGGATGCTTGCTCGCTCCGCACTCATAGGACTGGCGATGCTACCAGCGGGCGGGCGCGGCCCGGGCGGCCGGGCGAGCCTTGGTTACGCCTGGCCGGCGGGCGATTTCGCCGGGTTCCAGCGAGTGCGGGGGTCGATCGCGATCTCCAGCGCATTCCCCTTGTAGCGCTCGATGATGTGGAGCATCGACTCGACCAGCTCCTCGCCCAACAGGGTCGGCTCGAGCCCGAGGTCGAGCAGCTTGGTGTGGATCGCGTTGTAGTAGTGCTCTTCCTTCTCGACCCGCGGGTTCTCGTAGTGCTGGATCTCGACCGAGTAGCCGAGGTGCTCGCCCGCCTGCTTGACCAGCCCGGCCAGCTCCAGCACCGAGAACTGCTCGGTGAACTGGTTGAAGACGCGGAAGTCGCCGCGCTCGGCCGGGTTGGCGACGGCCAGCTCGACGCAGGCGATCGTGTCGCGGATGTTGAGGAAGCCGCGGGTCTGGTGGCCGGCGCCGTAGACGGTCAGCGGGTGGCCGATCACCGCCTGCAGGCAGAAGCGGTTGAGCACGGTGCCGAAGATCTCGTCGTAGTCGAAGCGGGTGATCAGGCGCTCGTCGCCACTCGTCTCGTCGGTGTCGATGCCGTAGACGACGCCCTGGTTGAGGTCGGTCGCGCGCAGCCCCCAGACCCGGCAGGCGAAGTGGATGTTGGTCGAGTCGTGGACCTTCGAGCAGTGGTAGAGCGAGGCCGGCAGCTTCGGGAAGGGCAGGGTGTCCTTGCGGCCCTTGTGCTCGATCTCGATGTAGCCCTCCTCGATGTCGATGTCGGGCTGGCCGTACTCGCCCATCGTCCCCAGCTTGACGAGGTGGCAGTCGGGGACGTGGTCGCGGATCGAGAAGAGCAGGTTGAGGTTGCCGATCACGTTGGCGTGCTGGGTCTCGACCGCCTTCTGGCGCGAGGCCATCGAGTACGGCGCCGAGGCCTGCTGGCCGTAGTGGACAACCGCCTCCGGCATCGTCTCGGCGACGACTGAGTCGAGGAAGTCGCCGTCCTCGATCGCGCCGACGTAGCTGCGGATCTCCTTGCCGGAGATCTCCTTCCAGGCGGCGATCCGCGGCTCGAAATCGGCGATCGGCGTCAGCGAGCCGGTACCGGCTTCCTCGTGCCAGCGCCGGCGCGAGAAGTTGTCGACGACGGAGACCTCGTGGCCGCGAGCCGAGAAGTGCAACGCCGTCGGCCAGCCCAGGTAACCGTCACCCCCGAGGATGAGGATTCGCATAGGACGCGGCAGCTTAGACGGTTGGGCGGGCGCCAGACCAACTGTCCTAGTTGAATCAGACCGATGGAAAACGGACTGGCGGCGCGAAACGGGGGCCGGGTCGGCCTCGCCGCCCTCGTCGCGATCCTGCTGATCGGGCTCGGCCTGCGGGTCGGCGAGGCCTGGGACGGCAGGGCGCCGGTTTATGACGCAGCGGCATACGCAGCGATCGCCGCCAACCTCGACCGCGGAAACGGCTTCACGGTCGGCGCGGCGGCGACCCAGCCGTCGAGCAACTACTCCCCCGGCCTGCCCCTGCTCGTCGCCGGCGCCTACGAGCTGACCGGCGGCGCCCACGAACGCAGCGCCCGCGTCCTCCTCGCCCTGATCGGCTCCCTTTCGGTCCTGTTCACGTACCTCCTGGCCCGCCGCCTCGCGCTTCTGTCGATTTATGGACCCCAGAGGGTCATTAACTCGACAGTTGCGGTCGGCGCGGGGTTGATCGGCGCCGGCGCGGTGGCGATCTACCCGGCGCTGCTCGAGTACCAGGGGATGCTGATGAGCGAGCCGCTGGCGGCGACCCTGCTGTCGGGCGCGGTGCTGGCGATGTTCTGGGCGGGCGACGCGGGGGGAGGAGCTCCGGCGAGCGGGCGCTCCGGGGAGGGAGGCCTGCGGGCGGGCAGGTATGTCCGTTCTCGACCTCCCTCCCCGCGCCACCCGCTCGTGCGGTGGTTGCTCCCTGGCCTGTTGCTCGGGGGGCTCGCGATGGTGCGGCCGGAGTACTTGGGGGTGGCCCTGCTGCTTGGGGTTGTGGTGTTCGTTGCCGGGGTGAGGGACGGGTGGCGCGGGGCGCTTGCCCGGGGCGCGGTGCTGCTCGCGGGCGTCGTCGTCATCGTCGCCCCCTGGACGATTCGAAACGCGGCGGCGCTCGACCGGGTGGTACCGATCTCAACCGGGGGTGGCCAGGTTCTCTTTGCGGGCACCTACCTGCCATCGGACGGAGATCCGGAAAAGGTCGGGGCCGAGGTGGTTGCCCGCCATCCAGAACTGTTCGCGCCCGCCGACGCCCGGCGCCTGCGTCTGGAGCAGATCCTGGCCCGGCTGGCCGCCGCCCGCTATCCCGATCTCGGAACCGACCAGGCGCTGTCGAGGATGGGCAAGGAGCAACTCGGCGACGACGTCTCCGAAGAGCCGCTCGAATACTTCGGTTTCATCGCCGCCAAGATCGGCCGGATCTGGTCGCACGGGCCGCGGGCGGTGATGCGCGAGCCCGACTGGGAGGCGCTGCACTGGGCGCTGGTCGGCTTCGGCCTGCTTGGTCTCGCCGTGCTCGCCTGGCGCCGACGTTGGGAGGCGCTCGTCCTGGCGACGATCTTCGTCTCGATCACCGCGCTCAGCGCCCTGCTGGTCGCCTCTCCCCGCCGGGTTTTGGTGATGCTGCCGCTGGTCGCGGCCCTGGCGGGGCTCGGTGCCGTGTGGGCCTGGAACGCCGCACTGGGGAGGCGCCATGACGACGCCCCCCCGGGCGAGACGCCGGACTCGCTCAGTCCTGGTCGTACTTGACCTGGAAGGTCAGCTTGATGAAGGTCGCGGTGTCGGCGCCTTTGAAGGTGCACTTGTAGGCGACGACGTCGGGGTCGGTCGACTTCACCGTCGGCACGCAGTAGAAGGCCTTGGTCGAGCGCGGCTCCTCGATCCGCAGTTCGGTCGTCTTCACGATCACCTTCTTGGCCTGGGCGCAGGTGGCGAAGCGGGCCTGCGAGGGATCGACGTTGCTCGAGGTGAGCGTGCCCTTGACGGTCTTGCCGATCACGTTCGGCGAGCCGGCGGTGCAGGTCTTGGTGGGCGTCGCGGCGCCGGCGGCGGCGGGGCCCAGCAGCGCGCAGGCGGCAACGGCAGCGAGGAAGGGAAGGGTTCGGCGCATCGGGATATCTCCTAGGGCGAATTTGACTTGCCGGCCCGTTTTCGCCGCGGCGGCCCGACGCCCTTCCGATGGCGGCCGCCGAGCCGAGCCGCCCATGGCGGGCATATCCCGGCGACCGTCGCCCGCCCGGGTAGCCTGACCCGGCCTTGAACGCCCTCGCCGAACGCTGCCGCGCGCTGCCTTCCCGCTACGGGAAGACGACGCTGGTCCTGCTGGCGCTGATCGCGCTCGTCGGCCTCGGCGCCCGCGCCTATGTCGTCGCCCGCCCGGTCGCCAACCCGGCCGACGACTCCCACGCCTACTACGCGCTTGCCAAGGCGCTGTACGAGGAAGGCAGCTTCGGCGGGCCCGAATTCCGCGACTCCAGCGACTGGTCGCCGGGGGCGCCGCTGCTCTACGCGGCCGGCTTCTACGCAACCGGGGGCGCCCGCGAAGGGACGGCGCGGATCGTCGAGGCACTGCTCGGGGTCGTCGCGATCCTTGTCGTCTTCCTGCTCGGCCACCGGCTCGGGGAAGTGACGAGAGGGCGAGCTGGGCCGCGACTCGGCTCCGCTGTGGGGCTGATGGCGGCCTTCGCCGTCGCCGTGTACCCGCCCTTCATCCACTCCACCGGAGAGCTGATGAGCGAGCCGCCGGCGATCCTGACCCTGCCTGCGGCGGTGCTCGCCTTCCTCTGGGCAAGCGAACGCGAGCGTCCGCGCTGGGCCTGGCTCCTCCCCGGCTTCCTCTTCGGCCTGACGGCGATGTTCCGGCCGGAGTACCTGTTCGTCGGTGCCGCCTTCGTCGCCCTCGCGGCGCTGCGCCCGATCCTGGCGCGGGGCTTCCTATCCGGGTGGAAGCCCGGCCTCGCCGGAGGGGCACTGCTGCTCGCGGCACTGCTGCTGCCGATCGTGCCCTGGACGATCCGCAACGTCGACGTGCTCGGGCGCGTGGTGCCGATCTCGACCGGCAGCGGCAAGGCGCTCTACGTCGGCACCTATCTACCCGCCGACGGCGAATACCAGCGGGTCAAGGCGCTGCTCTACGAGCGCTACGAACACAAGTCGCTGCCGCCCGACTCCGAAGCGCTGAACGAAGTCGACCCGACGCCCCTCTTCGACCGCGTCGCCGAACGCTATCCCGACCTCCCGCGCGACTCCGCCCTCGGCAAGATCGGCAAGCAAAACTTCTCGACCTATTTCGGTGAAGACCCCAGCGGCTACCTGGCGATGACCGCGCGCAAGGTCGGCCGCATGTGGAGCAGCGGGGTCGGCGCGGCGATGAGCAGCGGGGTCGGGCGGGCCGTCCAGATCCTGCTCGTCGCGCTCGGACTGGCGGGCTTCGTCGTCCTCGGCCGACGCCGGCGCTGGTGGGATCTGGCCGCGCTGGCGACGCCGATCGCCCTCGTCACCCTGATCGGCGCCGCCTCGCTGGCCGCCCCCCGCCGCAACGAGGTGCTGATGACGCTGGTCTTCCCACTCGCCGCCCTGGCGCTGTCACGGGGGGTCGCGGCCATATCCTCCGGTCGCGAATGGTCCCCAGCGCAGGCATCTTCCCCGCCGAACTGACGGCGCTCCGCAGCGGCGGGCTGATCTTCGCGATCGGCCTGATCGCCTACGCGATCGTCCGCCGCCGCTCCCTGCGCAACGTCGACGTGCTGCTCCTGCTCGCCGCCGGGCTCGGGCTGGCGCTGGTTTCGGGGACCGAAGTGGTCGACGGCCTGCTCTTCGCCTTCTCCTTCGAAAAGGGCAACGGCGGCCGCATCCTCGGCCTCGCCGTCTTCGCCATCTTCATCCTCTACTTCCTGATCCTGCGGGCGCTCTCGGTCGCCGCCCGCAACTCGCGCCAGCTCTCAGCGGCGCTGGAGGGCCTGGCCTGGGAGGAGTTCCGCCAGGCCGGCCTGCCGGAGCGCTTCCGCGGCAAGATCGCGATCCTCGTCCCCGCCTACAACGAGGCCGAGAACATCGGCCACGTGCTCGACCAGATGCCGGCCGCCGTCTGCGGTCTCGGCACCGAGGTACTGGTCGTCGACGACGGCTCCCGTGACGGCACCGGCGACGTCGCCGCCGAGCACGGCGCCGCGGTCGCCCGCCACGTCACCAACCGCGGCGGTGGCGCCGCCCTGCGCACCGGCTACCGGCTGATGGTCGAATCCGGGGCCGAGGTCGTCGTCACCCTCGATGCCGACGGCCAGCACCTGCCCTCGGAGATGGAGCGCCTGGTCAAGCCGGTGCTCGACGGCGAGGTCGACGTCGCCCACGGCTCCCGCGTCCTCGGCCACGCCGACCGCAACCACTTCGCCCGCGAGCTAGGCATCGTCTTCTTCAACCGCCTCGTCTCCACCATCACCCGCACCCACGTCACCGACTGCTCCAACGGCTACCGCGCCGTCCGCACCACCGTCCTCCCGCAGCTGGTCCTGCGCCAGGAGCAGTTCCACACCTCCGAGTTCATGATCGAGGCGATCAAGCGCGGGATCCCCGCCAAGGAGATCCCGATCACGGTCGAACAGCGGCTGCACGGGCACAGCAAGAAGCCGGCGGTGTTCCGCTACGGGGTCGGGTTCGCGAACGCGATCGTCCGCACCTGGCTGCGGTAGGGATGAGGCGGGCGCGGCCCCTCCTGGCGGCATCGGTGGTGGCGCTCGGCTGCCTGCTGTTCCTCGGCTGCGGCAGCGCCGTCTCTTTCGAAGGCGGCGTCCGGGTCCCGGCGCGGACCGGCGAAGGAGCATCGTGGTCGCCCGACGGCCGCCAGATCGCCATTCCCAACTCACACGGGATCCTGTTGCGGAGCGTGGCTGGAGGCGGCGGCCGCCAGATCGCGGCGCCCCCGATGCGCGGCGGCCTCACGGGAATCCTGCCGGGCCGGATCGACTGGTCTCAGGACGGCAGCGAGCTCCGCTACCTGACCACGGCCGGCCCGGTCAAGGCCAGCGGCGACTGGCTGACCACCATCGGCACCGATGGCTCCGGGCTCCACCAGGTCGCGCTTGGAACCGTGCTCTATAGCGGGACCTGGTCGCCGCGGGAATGGCCGCTGGTCTACGCCACCGGACCGACCGCGTTCGACATCGACAAGGGCCCGATCGGCCCCCCGGCAAAGCTCTGGGCGCTGGATAGCGCCGACTCCCAACCGCGTCCCCTCCTCGACCTGCCGGGCCAGGAGGAACAACCGAGCTTCTCCCCCGACGGCGACAGCGTGATGTTCACCCTCAACCGGACCGAGCGGAGCACCACCGGCCTCTGGCTGGCGGAAAGCGATGGCTCACGACCGCGCCGCATCGTCAGCGGACTGTTCAACTGCGATGCCTCCTGGTCCCCGGACGGGCGCTGGATCGCGTTCTCCGCGACGACCCCGAAGGGCGACCGGCGCCACCACCTCTACCTGGTGCCCGCGAGCGGCGGGCGCTACCGCCGGCTCAGCGGCGACGAGGTCCGCGAGGGCAGCCCGCCGGCCTGGACGCCCGACGGCCGCTGGATCGCCTACGCGACCTACGACGGGCAGATCAAGCGGATCCGTCCCGGCGGGGGCGCCCCGCGGACGATCGCCGACCTCTCGGGCCAGGAAGTGAGAGACCTGATGTGGTCGCCGGACGGCCGCCACCTCGCCTACAGCGCCGACCGAATCGTCGAACCCGACTGAGGCGCGGCGGCGCTAGCGCACGCCCGGGTGACGCACAGCCGCGGGATCCGGCAGGTACAGGTCCGTCCCGCACCGCGGGCAGACCTGGACGTAGAGCTTCAGCTCCTTGTGGCAGTTCGGGCACTGCCGTTCCGGTTCGTTGTTCTCGACCCGGTAGAGAATCGCGGCGACGAGGCCGAGGATGGGCAGGACGGCGCCGACCGCGAACCAGATCCAGAAGGAGCTGCCCTTGCCCTTGGCGACCATGCCGGTGGCAAGGCCGAAGAAGAAGATGATGACGAGGTAAGCCATTCGCCACTCATTTTGACGGTTCGGCGCGCTGGGTCGAACGTCCAGACGGGCAAACCTGCTTAAAGAGATCTCGCCGCGAGCCGACAAACCCCGGGAGAGCCCACCCGGGTCTCCTTGCGCATGGCGATTCCACGTACTCCAGAGAAGGCGGCGAAACCGAAGCGGCACCACCGCCGCCACCGCCGGCATGTCTGGAAGGACAAGCACTACCGCTGGGTCCCCGACGGCAACGGCGACTGGCGCGTCCAGGGCTACATCTTCAGCCACCATCACAAGCCCAAACGTGGGCACTACCGCGGCCCCGGCAAGAAACCGCCGGTCCGGACCAAGGCGACTGCCGTTCCGGTCAACCCCGACCCACGGCCGGCGGGCGCCTACCAGGGCCCGTTCGGGACCGAACAGGCGGTGCGCCTGCTCAACCGAGCCGGATTCGGCCCGGTCCCGGGGCAGGCCGAGCACCTCGCCTCGCTGGGCCTGGTCGGCGCGGTGCAGTCGCTGACCCGCCCCAGCGGCGCCGCCACCCTGACCGGCCCGCCGCCGGTCGACGACGACGGCGCCCCGATCGCCCCCGCCGACGTCTGGGGCCACGACCACCTCTGGTGGCTCGACCGCATGGTCAGGACCGATCAGCCGCTGGTCGAGCGGATGGCGCTGGTCTTCCACGACTGGTTCGCGACCTCGATCGACGGCGTCTCCAAACCGCAGCAGATGATCGACCAGTCCAACCTCTTCCGCTCCGCCTGCTTCGGTTCCTTCCTCGACCTCTTCAAGGCGGTGACGGTCGACCCGGCGATGCTGCAGTGGTTGAACGGGGCCGAAAACCGCAAGGGGGCGCCAAACGAGAACTACGGCCGCGAGATGATGGAGCTGTTCAGCCTCGGCGCCGACCGCGGCGCCTACAGCGAGGACGACATCCGCGAACAGGCGCGGGCGCTGACCGGCTGGCGCTACGACTGGTCGGGCGAACAGGGCGCCTACAACTTCCGCTTCGACCCCAAACTCCACGACACCGGCAACAAGACGGTCTTCGGACAGACCGGCAACTGGAACTGGGAAGACGCCCCCCGGCTCTGCGTCGAGAACCCCCTCCACCCCTCCTTCTTCGTCGCCAAGCTCTGGAGCTACTTCGTCCCGCAGCCGCCCGCGGCGTCGGTCGCAGACGGCCTGATGAATACCTACCGCGGCTCCGGCTGGCAGATCCGGCCGGTGCTGGAGACGGTCCTGATGAGCCCCGACCTCTACGAAGGCCCGGCGATGGTGAAACCACCGGTGGTCCAACTGGCCGGGATGCTGCGGGCACTCGGCCGCTACATCGACACCGACGCCTGGACCTGGCTCTGCGAACCGGCCGGGCAGGTCCTCTTCCGGCCGCCCAACGTCTCCGGCTGGGACGACACCCGCTGGCTCGACACCTCGCGCATGCGGGCGCGCTGGAACATCGTCGACTACGCCCTCGACGAGATCTCCGTCGACGCCTGGAACGGCACTTACAGCACCACCGAGACCGCTGACGAAGCGCTCGCCCGCGCGGTCGCCTCCTGGAGCTCGCCGGCGCTGCGGCCCGAGCACCGGGCCGAGCTCCTCGATTTCGCCAACCGGGCGGAAAAAACGGTCGCCGCCGGTTGGCAGCGCGGCCCCTACCGGGCGATGCGCCAGAACGCCCTGCTGCAGCTGATCGGCATCAGCCCGGACACGATCCTGCAATGAGCCCGCGCCCCCACAACTGCTGTGGCGACTACACCCGCTCCCAACTGCTGCGCT
The DNA here is from genome assembly GCA_963795625.1 of uncultured Solirubrobacterales bacterium. Classification (GTDB taxonomy): domain Bacteria; phylum Actinomycetota; class Thermoleophilia; order Solirubrobacterales; family 70-9; genus VAYN01. The sequence goes on from CAWCIS010000001.1 coordinate 356,374, forward strand.
CCGCCGCCGCCGAAGCCGGCAAGGGGCTGCCGGTGATCGAGCCGGGGATGCCGGAGCCGGCCGGGACCGGGCTCTCGCGGCGCAAGTTCCTCTCGCGCAGCGCCGGGCTGGCGCTGGCCGTCTACGGCGCCTCGAAGATCCCGCTCTCGGCCTTCGAGACCGGGATCGCGCAGGCGGCGAGCGGCGACAAAGTCCTCGTCTCGGTCTTCTTCGACGGCGGCATCGACGCGCTCAGCGTGCTGGCACCGGTCGGCGACCCCCGCTACTCGCAGCTGCGGCCCAAACTCGCGCTCTCGCCGGAAACCGGCACCCCGTTCAGCGAGGACACCCGGCTCAACTGGCACCCGGCGGCGACGAGCCTGGCAACCCTGCACGCCGAGGGCAAAGTCAGCGCCTTCCCGGCGATCGGCTACGACCACCCGGACCAGTCGCACTTCACCTCGCGCCACTTCTACGAGGTCGGCGAGCTCGCGGTCGGCTTCCGCACCGGCTGGCTCGGCCGCTACATCGACCTCGTCGGCGATGCCGAGAACCCGCTGCAGGGCCTCTCGATGGACGGCTCGCTGTCGCCGATGATCGCCACCGCCGAAAAGCCGGTGGCGGCGATCGACAGCGTCGACAGCTATGACCTCTGGGCCCCGGTCAGCGATCCGATCGAGACTGAGATGTACCGCAGCTTCGCCCAGTTCGGCGCCCTGCCGGCGGACTCGCCGGCGCTGGCGCAGGTCCGCAAAGCGACCAAGCAGACCGACAAGCTGCGGGAAGACCTTGGCGGGATCGGCGGCTTCACCAGCCCGGTCGCCTACCCCGACACCTACTTCGCCCACAAGCTCGCGGGCCTCGCCGCCTTCATCGCCGCCGGGCTGCCGATGCGGGCGGTGACGATCCGCGCCGCCGGCGGCTACGACACCCACTCCGACCAGGCCGGCGACCTCGAAACCAACCTGCGGGAAACCTGCGAGGGCCTGCTCGCCTTCCAGCGCGACCTCGAGGCGCGCGGCCTCGCCGACCGGGTGATGACCGAGATGTGGAGCGAGTTCGGGCGCCGTCCGGAGGAGAACGGCTCGGCCGGGACCGACCATGGCGCCGCCGGCTGCGCCTTCGTGATCGGCTCCAAAGCCAAGGGCGAGATGGTCGGCGAATTCCCCGGCCTGGCGACCCTCGACGCCAACGAAAACCTGCGCGTGACCAGCGACTTCCGGGCGATGTACTGCGCCCTGCTCGAGCAGTGGCTGGGCCAGGACGCCGGCCCGATCATCCCCGGCGCCTCCGGCTTCGCCCGGCCGACGCTGGTGAAGGCGTGAGCAGGCCCCTGGCGGCGGTAGGCCTGGCGCTGGCGCTGATCGCCGGCTTCGGCCTGGTTCCGAAGGTCGATCCGGTCGGCGGTCGCCGCGCGGCGGCGGCGGACTGCGCCTGGCAGCGGCACCCGCGGCGGATCGTCAGACACGTCAAGCGCAACGGCCGCGTGCGGACGATCGTCCGCACCAGGAACCGGTGGATCTGCGAGCCGCCGGCGGAACCACCCGCGATCGGCATTCCACCGGCCTCCCTCCCCAGCTCCGCGCCCACGCCCGCCCCCGAAGTCGAACCGCCGCCCAGAGCGGTGAGCGCCACGGCCGACGACGCCACCCCGAAAGCGTTCAGCTTCACCCTCTCGCGCCACTACGTCGTCTCCGGCAACGTCACCGTCGAGCTCAACAACAGATCGGGCCAGGACGCGCACAACCTCAAAGTCCGCCCCAAAGGCAGCGAAGAAGACGGACTGGAGGTGGGCGAAGCCGGGCCGGGTGAGAACCGGGTCGCACATCTCGAACTGGCCCGCGGCACTTACCAGCTCTACTGCAGCCTCCCCCAGCACGAAGAATGGGGGATGAGCGTCGACCTCGAAGTCAGGGCCGGTTAACCGAGCCGCTTCGGGTGGCCGATCTGGCCGAGCTCGGCGAGGTCGCGGCCGAACGGCAGGCTGGTGGTCCAGTCGATCACCGCGTGGGTCTTGCGGGCGACGCCCGGGATCTGGCTCATGTGGTACGTCCGGGCCATCCACCAGGCGGGGAAGCCGCGGAAGGTGCGGTCGCCGACCTTGCCCACGGCCTTGTAGCGGCCGAGGTTGACGAAGGAGGCGCTGCTGCGGTACTCGAACGGCGCCGCGCTGCCGATCCCCAGCTCGGCGGCGATGTTGCGCGCCGCCACCGGCCCCTGGCGCACCGCGTGCTGGGCGGTCGGCGGGCAGGTGCCGCCGCGCGGGTCCGGTGCCGCCGCGCAGTCGCCGATCGCCCAGACGCCGTCCATGCCCTCGACCCGCAGGTGGTCGTCGACCGGAACCCGGCCGCGCTCGTCGAGCGGCACGTTGAGCTCGCGCAGGCTCGGGTGCGGGGTGACGCCGGCGGTCCAGACCACGGTCTTGGTCGCCAGCGCCTCGCCGCTGGAGAGGCGGGCGCTGTCGGCCGTCACCTCATCGAGGGTGGTGCCGAGGCGGATGTCGATGCCGCGGCCGCGCAGCTCGCGCAGGGCGTAGTCGGCGAGCTCGATGTCGATCTCCGGCAGCACCCGGTCGCTGGCCTCGACCAGCATCCAGCGCATCCCGTGCAGGCGGGCGCGTGGGTAGCTCTCCATCGCCTCGGCGGCGAAGTCCTGCAGCTCGGCCAGGGCCTCGAGCCCGGCGTAGCCACCGCCGACGAAGACGTAGGTGAGCAGCTCGTCGCGGCGGGCGGGGTCCTCGCTCGCGTTGGCCGCCTCCAGCGTCTCGATCACGTGGTTGCGCAGCCAGATCGCGTCGGCGAGCCCCTTGAACCCGATCGCGTGCTCGGCCAGCCCGGGCACCGGCAGCGTCCGTGAGACCGAGCCGAGGGCGAGCAGCAGCTGGTCGTAGGGGACATCCTCGTCCGCGCCCTCGTGACTGTGCACCCGCACCGTCTTCGCCTCCGGATCGTGACCGGTTACTTCGCCGAGCCGCAGGTAGGTGCGCTTGAGGATCTCCCGTAGCGGCGTCACCACGTGCCGCGGCTCCAGCGTCCCCGCCGCCGCCTCCGGCAGGAACGGCGTGTAGAGCATGTAGTTGACGTCGTTGACGAGGCTGAGCCGCGCCGACTGCCGCGGCATCGTCTTCTCCAGCTCCCGCGCAGCCGCCGCCCCTCCGAATCCACCACCGACGATGACGACGTTCCAAGCCATGCGCCTAAGCTAGCACTTTGTAACAAGTTGTTACAAACGTGCCAGAACGCACTTTCGGCACAAGTGAATCTGCTCCAACCACCGCTCTACGGGTGCAACTGCAGACGCACCGTTCGGGCGGTCGGGGGAGGCCTCGACGGAACCTCCCGCTGTTCGTGACGGCGAGGCCTCCCCCAACCGCCCCCCACCTCGCTAGAGACCCAGTTGCTCCCGGATCAGCCGATTGACCTCGCCACCATCGGCCCGCCCCTTGGCCTCCTTCATCACCGCGCCGACGATGGCGCCGATCGCCTTCGGGTTGCCGGCCTTGATCTCCTCGGCCGCCTGGGGATTGGCCGCGACAGCCGCGACGACGATCGCCTCCAGCTCGCCGCTGTCGGCGATCTGAGCCAGGCCCTCGCGCTCGACGATCGCGGCCGGGTCGCCGCCCTCGGCGACCAGCGCCGCCAGCACGGTCTTGCCGCTGCCGTGGGAGATCTTCTTCTCGTTGACGAGGCCGATCAGGGCGGCGAGGGCGGCCGGCTCGACCTTGGAGTCGGCGGCGGCCGTCTCCTCCTCGCCCTGGCGCAGGGCCGCGGCGAGCTCGCCGGTGACCCAGTTGGCGACGACTTTCGGCTCGGCCCCGGACGCGTCGGCAGCGGCCTCGAAGTAGGCGGCGGTCCCGGGGTCGGCAGCGAGGGTGGCGGCGACGTCGCCCGCCAGGCCCATCCCTTCGTAGCGCTCGATCCGCGCCGCCGGCAGCTCCGGCAGCGACTCGCGGGCCTCGCGCAGCATCCGCTCGGTCGGGGCCAGCGGCACCAGGTCGGGCTCGGGGAAGTAGCGGTAGTCGTGCGACTCCTCCTTCGAGCGCAGCGAAGTGAGGCTGCCGCTGACCGGGTCGAAGTGGAGCGTCTCCTGGGTCACCGTCCCCCCCGCGCCGATCAGCTCACGCTGGCGCTCGAGCTCGGCTTCGACCCCGCGCTGGAGGAAGCGGAAGCTGTTCATGTTCTTCAGCTCGGTCTTGGTCCCGAGCGTGTCCGAGCCCGCCAGCCGCACGGAGACGTTGGCGTCGACCCGCAGGCTCCCCTCCTCCATGTTGACGTCGGAGACGCCGAGCTGGCGCACCGTCTCGCGCAGCAGGCGCGCCCACCCGGCGGCCTCGGCGGCGCTGCGCAGGTCGGGCTCGGTGACGATCTCGACCAGCGGCGTGCCGCCGCGGTTGAAGTCGACCAGCGAGGCCCCGGAGCCGTGGATCCGGCCGGAGCCGCCGACGTGGATCATCTTCGCCGCGTCCTCCTCGAGGTGGGCGCGGTGGATGCGGACGTCGCCGAGCCGGCCGTTGCTGGCGATCGGAATGTCGAACTGGCTGATCTGGTACGCCTTCGGGCTGTCGGGATAGAAGTAGTTCTTGCGGTGGAAGATCGAGTGCGGCGCGATCTCGCAGCCCAGGGCCAGGCCGATCTGCAGCGCGTAGAGGATCGCCTGCTCGTTGGGGACCGGCAGCACCCCCGGGTGGGCGAGGCAGACCGGGCAGGTGTGGACGTTGGGCTCGTCGCCGAAGGAGAGCGCGCAGCCGCAGAACATCTTCGTCTTCGTCGCCAGCTGGACGTGGATCTCCAGCCCGATCACCGCTTCCAGCTCGTGCGCGCCCTCAGCCATCGACGCCCTCCGGCCGCGCCTCGAAGCCGATCCCCCGCTCGAGCGCGTAGGCAGCCTCCAGCAGCTTCTGCTCGGCGAAGGCGGGGGCGGCGATCTGGAAGCCGACCGGCAGCTCCGGGCCGCCGCCTTCGGGCGCAGCGAGCCCGGAGGGGATCGAGATCGCCGGGATCCCGGCCAGGCTCATCGGCACCGTGAAGAAGTCGTTGAGGTACATCGAGAGCGGGTCGTCGGTCTTCTCGCCGAGGCCGAAGGCGACCGAGGGCGAGGTCGGGGTGACGACGAAGTCGGCCGCCTCGAAGGCCGTGTTGAAGTCCTCGGCGATCCGCGTCCGCACCTTCTGCGCCTGCCCGTAGTAGGCGTCGTAGTAGCCGGAGGAGAGGGCGTAGGTGCCGAGCATGATCCGCCGCTTCACCTCGGGCCCGAAGCCCTCGGCCCGCGTGTTCTCGTACATCTCCAGCAGGTCGCCGGAATCGGCCGAGCGCGTCCCGTAGCGGACGCCGTCGTAGCGGGCCAGGTTCGAGGAGGCCTCGGCCGGGGCGAGCACGTAGTAGGCGGAGATGCCGTGCTCGGCGCTGGGCAGCGCCACCTCGGCGATCTCACCGCCGAGGCTCTCGATCTTCGCCAGCGTCGCCTCGAAGTTGGCGCGCACGCCGGCATCGAAATCGTCGGCGGAGAGCTCCCCGGGGACGCCGAAGCGCAGGCCGCTGAGGTCCTCGCGGCTGGGCGCGACGATCCCGCCCTCGATCCCGACCGAGGTCGAGTCGCAGGGGTCGCGCCCCTGCAGCGCCGCCAACAGCAGCGCCGCGTCGGTGACGTCGCGGGTCAGCGGGCCGCACTGGTCGAGCGAGGAGGCGAAGGCGATCATCCCGTAGCGCGAGATCGAGCCGTAGGTGGGCTTGAGGCCGACGATCCCGCAGAGCGCGGCGGGCTGGCGGATCGAGCCGCCGGTGTCGGTGCCGAGCGCGCAGGGGGCGAGGCCGCCGGCGACCGCCGCCGCCGAGCCGCCGGAGGAGCCGCCGGGGACGCGGCCGCGATCCCAGGGGTTGAGCACCGGCCCGTAGGCCGAGTTCTCGTTCGAGGAGCCCATCGCGAACTCGTCCATGTTGGTCTTGCCGAGCACGCGGGCGCCGGCGGCGTCGAGGCGCCGCACCGCGGTCGCCGTGTACGGCGGCCGGTAGCCCTCGAGGATGCGGGAGCCAGCCGTGGTCGGCGCGCCCTCGGTGCAGAAGATGTCCTTGACCGCGACCGGGATCCCGCTCAACGGCCCGTCCTCGACCTCGTAGTTGGAGGGGTCCTCGAGCTGCCAGAGGTAGGCGTTGAGCTCGTCGCCGGCCGCAGCGGCGCGCCAGGCCTCGAAGTACTCCGCCGCCGACACCTCCCCGGCCGCGATCTTCGCCGCCGCCTCGGCGACGGTCAGGTCGAGTAGGCCCGCCATCAAGCGTCAGCCTGCGGCGAGGGCACGCGGAAAGACCCGTCAACCGCTTCCGGCGCCGGCGCCAGGGCGACCTCGGGAGGCAAACTGGGCCGCGGCTCGTCGGCGCGCAGGACGTTCTCCAGGGCGACGACGTGCGTGGTCGGCTCGACTCCCTCCAGATCCAGCTTGGCGATCCGGTCAACGTGCTCGAGAATCCCCGACAACTCCCCCGTCATCGTCTCGACTTCCTCCTCAGAGAGCCTCAACCGCGCGAGGCGGGCGACGTGCAGCACCTGATCCCGATCGATCACCGGCCGCATTCTAGGTGGCAACCCGAACTAGCGGAGGGCCGTGGGGGTGGGTGAAGCGTCTTGTACTTTTCGGCGGCCTCAACTGGCGGCGGCGCGCCTCCCAAAACCCCTCCCTCTGGCCAACCAGCCAGTTATTGTCCCGCCCGATGCAGGGACCGGCCGCAGAGCGCTTCGTCGTCGTCAGCCTGCGCCTGCTCGCGCTCAGCTTCGCCGTCGTCGGCATCCTCTTCATCGCCATCCCCAACGGCACCCTGGACGTGATCTCGGACTTCGGCGAATGGTTCGGCAACCACACGCGGGCGCCGCACGGGGACGAGCAGCTCTGGCTCTCGCTCGGATTCGCTTACATGGTCGTGATCACCGGCATCTGCGTCGTCGTCCAGGCCGACGTCGTCCGCTACCGGCCGCTGCTGTTGGTGCTCGCCGCCGGCAAGACCGCCTCCTCGCTGGCCACCCTCGCCTTCTTCGTCTTCGACGAACAGGTCTTCGCCTACCTGCTCAACTTCCTGCTCGACGGCTCGCTGGTGCTGATCGCGCTCGGCCTCTGGGTCCTGGTCGGCCGGGTCGGCCGCCCCGTCGACCCCGGTTGACAGCGGGCGCCGGGGCTTTCAGCCACTGAGCAACGCACCCTGAGCGCGATCTGCGCGGCGATGGCGCCGGGCATCGACGGCCTGCCCGTGGCCGAGCGCGACGTCGACGTCTCCGGCCCGGTGGCGCGGTTCCTCACCTCGGTCTCGCCGCGGATCCTGATCCGGCTCAAGCTCGGCCTGCGCGCCTTCGAGTGGCTGCCCTTCCCCTGGCGCTTCAGCCGCCTCGACCCGGCCGCCCAGGAGGACTTCCTGCACCGCCTCGAGGGCTCCAAGCTCTCCCTCCACCACGACCTGCTGCTGATGGCGAAGCTGTTCTCGACCCTCGGCTACGCGGTGACGTCGCCGGTGCAGGAGCGGATCGGCTTCGAGATCCGCTGCGCGACCGCCGACGGAACGCTGCCGGAGCCGGCGGGCACGCTGGGCGACACTGAGCCCAGCGGCGAGGGCGAGGAATGCGACGTCGTCATCGTCGGCTCCGGCGCCGGCGGCGCCGTGGCGGCGGCGGAGCTAGCGGCGGCCGGGCTCGACGTGATCGTGCTCGAGGCCGGCGACCACTACGACCGCGACAGCTACCCCGCCGACCACCTCGAGGCGATCGCCGAGCTCTACCGCGACGGCGGCCTGACGATCGCCGAAGGCAGGCCGCCGATCCCGATCCCGGTCGCCAAGGTCGTCGGCGGCACCACCGTGATCAACTCCGGCACCTGCTTCCGCGCCCCCGAGCCGGTGCTGGCGGACTGGCGCGATCGCTTCGGCATCTCCTGGGCCGACCAGATGGACGCCGACTACGCGGAGGCCGAGCAGACCCTGCGAGTGACCCAGCTCGATCCCGAGACGATGGGCCGCAACGGCCAGCTGGCGATGGAGGGGGCGGCGGCGATCGGCGCCGGCGGTGCCCCGATCCACCGCAACGCCGGCAACTGCAACCAGTGCAGCTCCTGCCCGTTCGGGTGCGAGATCGACGCCAAGCGCGGCATGCACGTCAGCTATCTCCCCCGTGCCGTCGCCGCCGGGGCGCGGATCCGGGCCGGGGTCGAGGCGGAGCGGGTCATCGTCGAGAACGGGCGTGCGGTCGGGGTCGAGTGCGCATTGTTTCCGGTATGCGGAAAGAAGTGCGTTCGGGTGGAAGGAGCAGGCGTCCCTTCACGGTCCGCGCCCGCCGCGCCGTGATCGCCGCCGGCGGCTCCTTCGGGACGCCGGAGCTGCTGCTGCGCTCCGGGCTCGGCGGCGGGCAGGTCGGCCGCAACCTCCACATCCACCCCGCCTGCTGGGTCGGCGCCCGCTACGACGAGGAAGTGCGCGGCTGGGACGGGGTGATGCAGAGCTACTACGTCGACGAGTGGGAGCACAACGGGATCCTGCTCGAGGCGACCTTCACGCCGCTCGCCTTCGGCGGCGCCTGGCTGCTCGGCGCCGGCGAGTCGCACCAGCGGGCGATGCTCGACTTCGGCCACGTCGGCTCGATCGGCGTCCACCTCAACGACAAATCGGCGGGTCGGGTCGGGCTCGGCGCCGAGGGCTCGCTGCGCGCGACCTACAAGCTGCACGAAGGACGACGCCGACCGCCTCGCCTTCGGCATCGCCCGCGCCGCCGAAATCCACTTCGCCGCCGGCGCCACCGAGGTCTACCCCAACATCGCCCGCGTCGGCGTCCTCAAGCCCGGCGACCTCGCCACCTTTGAGTCCACTTCCTTCAAGCCCGCTGAACTGCGTCTAGAGGCCTTCCACCCCATGGGCACCGCCCGCATCACCGCCGACCCCTCCAAGGGCGTCTGCGGCATCGACGGCTCCGTCAATGGAACCTCCAACCTCTACGTAGCCGACGGCTCCCTCTTCCCCACTTCAGTCGGCGTGAACCCGATGATGACCATCATCGCCTTTTCCAAGCAAGTCGCACGCGGCATCGCTACCGCTTCTCTCGCCTAGCCTCCGCGTCGGGAGGGATCGGGTAGGGGTGAAGCGTCTTGTACTTTTTCGGCGGTGCTCGACCTCGGAGCGGCGAGAGCGCGACCCTCGAAAGAAGTTAAGCGAAACCCCTACCCGATCCCTCCCGGCCCAGAGCTCTAGCTGGTCGGAGGAGGCGGTGGCGGAGGCGGAGGCGGAGGCGGCGTGCCGCTGCTCGGCGGGGGTGGTGGCGAAGGCGGAGTTCCCGCACTTGGAGGCGGTGGTGGGGGCGGCGTTGCGGCGCTCGGAGGCGGCGGCGAGCCGCCACCCGAAAGTTTGTCGGCGGTGCCGCTGAAGGTGGATCCCTCTTCTTGCATACCGCGATAGCCGCCATAAGCGATTCCGGCGGCACTGAGCAGGCCGAGGAAGATGCCGATTTCGAGGGTGCCGTCGACGGAGATGCCGCCGTAGCTGCCGAAGCTCGGCGGGTCGACGATTCGGAACAGGACCAGCAGCGCGGAGAGACCGCCGAGGATCGTGACCGCGACGTTCATCGAGACCGGCGGCTCGTACTCGGAGTCGCTGAGGCGCAGGAAGACGTTGATCAGGGCGACGACGATCGTGATCACGAGGACGATCGGGATGAATTCGAGCGCGTCCCAGGCGCTGCCGCCGGCTCCGGGCACTTCGCCCGAGAAGCCCGCGGCGCCGGAGACTTCGATCCCGAACCAGGTCGAAGAACATGAAGATGAAGAGGAGGACTGCCGAACACCCCGGCGATCTTCTCTCCGGTGTTGAGCTTGTCTACGTCCATCAGGCGTTCCCTCCGTCGAAGCTTGGTCGCGCGGTCCGACCCTGTATATCCACCACCGGACCTATTCGGCGGGGAAATGGCCGACCCTTCTAGGCCGGGCTGGACAACGTGCGTAGGCGCGCCGCCTGCAAGGTGTTGACCAGCAGCATCGCGATCGTCATCGGCCCGACTCCACCGGGGACCGGCGTGATCGCGGCGGCGATCTCGGTCGCGGCGGCGAAATCGACGTCGCCGCGCAACCCGTCGTCGGTGCGGTTCATGCCGACGTCGATCACCGCCGACCCCGGCTTGATCGCGTCGGCCCCGAGCAGCTCCGGGACGCCGACCGCGGCGACGAGCACGTCGGCGCGACGGCAGGTCGCCGCCAGGTCGCGGGTGCGTGAGTGACAGATCGTCACGGTCGCGTTGGCGGCCAGGAGCAGGCGGGCGACCGGCACCCCGACCAGCTTCGAGCGACCGACCACGACCGCCTCGGCCCCTTCCAACTCGACGCCCTCGTGGGCCAGCAGCTCCATCACCCCGGCCGGCGTGCAGGGCACCAGGCCCGGCGCGCCGTGGGCGAGCAGGCCGGCGTTCCATGGCGTCAGGCCGTCGACGTCCTTGCGCGGGTCGATCGCAGTGACCACCGCATTCGGATCGATCTGCTCCGGCACCGGCATCTGCACAAGGATCCCGTCGACGTCGTCGTCATCCCCCAGCGCCGCGACCAGCTCCAGCAGCTCGGCCTCGCTCGTCTCGGCCGCGAGACCGTGATGAGCCGAGCGCATTCCCGCCTCACCACAGGCGCGGTGCTTGTTGGCGACGTAGATCTCCGAGGCAGGGTCGTCGCCGACGATCACCGTGACCAGGTTCGGGGTCCGCCCCGCCTCCGCCGCGTAAGCCTCGACTTCGCCGCGCACCCGCTCGCGCACCGCGGCCCCGACCGCTTTGCCGTCGATGATCCGCGCCGCCATCGCTAACGCTTCCGGATCGGGGCGTAGTCGGCCATCAGCTTGCGCTCGGAGCCATCGGAGGAGAAGCGGACGATGACCACCCCGCCTGGCTCGACCCCGGTGACGACGCCGTCGCCGAAGCTGGCATGGACGACGTCGTCGCCGGCCTGCATCTCCAGCGCCGGGCCGGGATCGACCGGCTGCGCCGAGTCGCCGCTCGGCGTCGGCTCCCAGGTCATCCCCCCGACCGTGCTGGAGACGGTCGCGTGGCGCTCGGTCAGCTCGACCGGCAGCTCGTCGATGAAGCGCGAGGGCAAGTTGCGCTCGGAGCGGCCGAACATCCGCCGCTCGCGCGCCCAGGTCATGTACAGCCGCTGGCGGGCGCGGGTGATGGCGACGTAACAGAGCCGCCGCTCCTCTTCTTCTCCGCCCTCTTCCAGCGCCATCATGTGCGGGAAGGAGCCGTCCTCGCAGCCGATCACGAAGACCGTGTCGTACTCGAGCCCCTTGGCGTTGTGCACGGTCATCAGCGTCACCAGGTCCTGCTCCTCCTCGATCGAGTCCTGGTCGGAGAGCAGCGAGATCTGCTGCAGGAACTCCTCCAGCGGCGGCACCTCGCTCTCGCCCTCCTGCTCGCGGTTGAGATCGAACTCGGCGGCGGCCTCGGTGAAGGCGTCGAGATTCTCGATCCGCCCTTCGGCTTCGACCGTGCGCTCGGCCTCGAGCGCTTCCACGTAGCCGGTCTCGCTCAGCACCGCCTGGACGATGTCGGCGACCGCGGCGCCGGCGTCGACCCGCGCTTTCAACAGCTCCATCGTCTCGAAGAAGCGGGTCACGTTTTTGATCGCGCCGCCGCTCAGCCCCGGCACCTCCTCGGCCCTTTCGGCGACCTCCCAGATCGTCAGCCCGGCGGTGTTCGCGTAGGAAGCGAGCCGCCCTTGGGTGGTGTTGCCGATGCCGCGCCGGGGCGAGTTGACGACGCGCAGGAAGGAGACCTGATCGGCCGGGTTGAGCAGCAGGCTGAGATAGGCGACGGCGTCCTTGACCTCGGCCCGGTCGTAGAACTTGGTGCCGCCGATCACCTGGTAGGGGACCTCGTAGCGGACCAGGGTGTCCTCGATGATCCGGCTCATCGCGTTGGTCCGGTAGAAGACGGCGATGTCGGCGCGCTCGATCCCCTGCTCCTCGCCGAGCCGCTCGATCTCCGCCGCCACCCAGCGCGCCTCCTCGTGCTCGTCGCCGAGCTCGGAGAGCTGGACCAGCTCGCCGCCCTCGATGTCGGTCCAGAGCTCCTTCGGCCGCCGCTCGCGGTTGCGCTCGACCACCGCGTTGGCGGCCGAGAGGATGGTCTGGGTCGAGCGGTAGTTCTGCTCTAGCTTGACCACCTCCGCCTCCGGGAAGTCGTGCTCGAAGTCGAGGATGTTGCGGATGTCGGCGTGCCTGAACCCGTAGATCGACTGGTCCTCGTCCCCGACCACCATCAGATTTCCGTGCTCTGAAGCCAGAAGCTGCAGCAGCCGGTACTGGGCGTGGTTGGTGTCCTGATACTCGTCGACGAGGACGTGGCGGAAGGTGCGGCGCCAACGCTCGCGCACCTCCTCGAACAGCTCCAGGGCGTTGACCGTGCGGACCAGGAGGTCGTCGAAGTCCATCGCGTTGGCCTCGAGCATCCGCTTCTCGTAGAGCGGGAAGCATTCGGCGACGGCCTCCTCGAAGACGCTGCCCTGCTTTTCCGCGTACATGTCGGAGTCGATCAGCTGGTTCTTGGCGCCGGAGATCTTGTTCTGGATCGCCCGCGCCGGAAAGCGTTTGGGGTCGATCCCGAGCTCGCGCATCACCCGCTTCAGCATTCGCAGCGAGTCCGACTGGTCGTAGATCGTGAAACTGCGCGAGTAGCCGAGCCGCTCGGCGTCGGCGCGCAGCATCCGCGCGCAGGAGGAGTGGAAGGTGGTCACCCACATCGCCCGCACCGAGCGGCCGACCAGCTCGCCTACCCGCTCGCGCATCTCCGCCGCCGCCTTGTTGGTGAAGGTGATCGCGAGGATCTCCCCCGGCCGGGCGGCGCCGGTGGCAAGCAGGTAGGCGATCCGGTGGGTCAGGACCCGGGTCTTGCCGGAGCCGGCGCCGGCGACCACCAGCAGCGGCCCCTCGGTGTGTTCGGCAGCCTTGCGCTGGGGCGGGTTGAGCCCGGCCAGCAGCCGCTCGACGCGATCGGCGCCGGCCTCGGTCGGCGCCCCGCCGAGCGGGTTCTCGGCGTCGGCGGGGATCTCGAACTCGCTCTGCAGCACGTCTCCGAGAATAGAGAGGGGAGCGGCTGGCCCGGCGACGCGCGAAGGCCCGCTGTCAGGACGACCTTCGCGCGTCGGGGAAGCTGCCTAGGAGCAGCTTTCGACCAGTTCTTCGATCGACGTCGAGTCGCCGCTCAACACCTCTTCTTCCAGTTCTTCCTGCGGGGTTTCTTCAATCCCTTCGACGATGCAGGCGGTCGTTTCCGGTTCCGCTTCGCCGCCTTTTTCGAGCTGAGTCTTGAACTGCCGCACGATCGCTTCCTGGTCGAATTTGGCGAATTCGGTGATTTCGTCCAACTTCCACTGATCGCCTTCCTTGACCAGAGCCAGCACCACGGTCTGACCATCGAAGCTGCCACCGCTGATCGCCGCCTGCGCGGTCGCCTTTTCGCCTTCGACTTCGACTTCGCTCACCGCGACCGAATCGGCATTGCTTTCGGGGTTCTTGGCTTCTTCTTCACACGCTTCGGTGGCGGCCTTGCCGCTTTCGCCGGCACTCTGTTCGGAGAAGTTGAGGGTCTCCAGCTTCGTGCAGTTGGCGGGGTCGGACGCGGTGGCCGAAGTTTCGATCGCTTCTTCGATTTCCGATTCGTCGCTGCTGCCGCTGCTGCCGCAGGCGACGAGGGCAAGCGCCGAGACGAGCAGCGCACTGATCAGCAGGAGGTGACGCTTGTTCAAGAGGTGCCTTTCGGGCGAGGGCTGGACGGACCCGCGAGGGGCTGGCGCGGAAGCTACCTCAGCCACCGGCCGGCGAACGACCGGTGCGCGGGCTGATCTCGGCCTGCTCCTCGGCCGCGGCGCCGTTGCCGTCGAGCTCCGCGAGGCGGCGCTCGATCTCGGCGAGGCGGCCGGAGAGGCCCTTGATCGCCTCGGCGATCGGATCCGGGAGGTGGATCCAGTCGGCGTCGGGGCCCTCGACCCGCCTGCCCTCGACCCGGACCAGGTGGCCGGGATTGCCGACCACGGTGGCGCCCGGCGGCACGTCCTCGACCACGACGGTGTTGGCGCCGACCTTGGCCCCGTTGCCGATCGCGATCGGGCCGAGCAGCTTGGCGCCGGAGCCGACGGTGACGTTGTCCCCGAGTGTCGGGTGGCGCTTGCCGCGCTGGAAGCCGGTGCCGCCCAGGGTCACCCCCTGGTAAAGGGTGACGCGGTCGCCGATCACGGCGGTCTCGCCAATCACCACGCCCGCTCCGTGGTCGATGAAGAACTCTCGTCCGATCACCGCCGCCGGGTGGATCTCGACCCCGGTCACGACGCGGGCCAGGTAGGCGATCACCCGCGGCAGCACCGGCACGCCGGCGCGCAGCAGCGCGTGCGCGGCCCGGTGCGCCAACAGCGCCTGCACTCCGGCCCAGCTGCTGAGGATCTCGGTGGTGGAGACGCCCTGCGCGGCGGGGTCGCGGTCGCGGGCCGCGCAGACGTCGGCGCGCACCTCCGAGACCGCCCGCTTCCACCCGCTCATGGCGAGAAGAAGGGTAGGGACATGTAGCGCTCGCCCGAGTCGCAGACGACCGTCACCACCCGCTTGCCGGCCAGCTGCGGCCGCGCCGCGATCTCCAGCGCCGCCTTGATGTTCGCTCCGGCCGAGATCCCGGCCAGAACGCCCTCCTCGCGGGCGACCAGGCGCGCCGTCTCCAGCGCGTCCTCGTCGCTGACCGCGACGATCTCGTCGATCACCGAGCGGTCGAGCACCTCCGGCACGAAGCCGGCGCCGATCCCCTGGATCTTGTGCGGCCCGGGCGCACCGCCGGAGAGGACCGGCGAGCTGGCGGGCTCGACCGCCACCACCAGCGCCTCCGGCGCCCGCTCCCGCAGCATCTGCCCGACCCCGGTGATCGTCCCCCCCGTGCCGACGCCGGCGACGAAGGCGCCGATCTGCCCGTCGGTGTCCGCCCAGATCTCCTCCGCCGTGGTGGCGCGGTGGGCGGCAGCGTTGGCCGGGTTGGAGAACTGCATCGGCATGAAGGCTTTGCGCTGCTCGCGGATCTCTTCGGCCAGCGCGACCGCCTCGTTCATCCCCCCCAACGACGGCGTCTCCCGTACCTCCGCCCCGTAGGCCCGCAGCAGCTTCGCCCGCTCGCGGCTCATCCCCTCCGGCAGGGTCAGGATCAGCTCGTAGCCGCGCGCGGCGCAGACCATCGCCAGCGCGATCCCGGTGTTGCCGCTGGTCGGCTCGACCACCACCGAGCGCCCCGGCTTGACCAGCCCCTCCTCTTCGGCCGCGTCGATCATCGCCACCCCGATCCGGTCCTTGACCGAGCCGCCGGGATTGAAGTACTCGAGCTTGGCGCAGACCTGCCCCGCCAGCCCGTCGGCGAGCCGGTCCAGGAGCACCAGCGGCGTGCCGCCGACGACCGCGGAGGTCTCCGCCCCGATCTTCATCGGACTCGCTCGCCTTCAGCACTCGCCATGCGAGGACTTTAGCCCGCACAGGACCTGGGAGCTGACCGTTGAGGAGCGCAAGCCGAGCCTGAGGTCCGTTCCCTTCTCCCGCCTCAAACGAGTGGAAGTCAAATGCAGGGTCCTCGGTCGACTCGGCGTCCTCGCCATAGTTGAACCAGTTCCAAAACGCCACCTCGCCCTCGAGTCCTTCCTCACGGCACTCTTCGCAGACGAGGCGATCACGAATCTCGACGAGTGAGCCTCCTCGCACCTCCCCGCACCGAGGACATGGCTCGTAGTCCATCGGCCAAAGCTACCGCCGAGGCGGCCTAAATAAAGTACATCCCGCTGCCGGCCTCTTCCGCCTCGCGGCGGGCGACTTCGGCGATCGTGGTCTGGCCGAAGACCTTGCGCAGGGCGGTCACGCCCTCGGCCCAGATGCCGCCGGCCTCGTCGGCCTCCTGGCCGATCTTGCCGTCGAGGGCCTGGACGACCTCGAGCACGGTGATCTCTTCGGCCGGCTGGGAGAGGGTGTAGCCGCCGCGCATGCCGCGGTGGCTGGTCAGCAGGCCGGCCCGGCGCAGGGTCGAGAAGAGCTGCTCGAGGAACTGCTCGGGGATCTCGCGGCGCTCGGCCAGCTCCTTGATCGGGACCGGACGATCGCCGGAGCGGGCGAGCTCCGCCAAGGCAACGACCGCATAGCGCGACTTTGAGGTGATCGAGATCACGAGCCCTTTCTACCGCACCGATCCGGCCTGGGCTAGGATCGGAATCGATGGGGTCCCCACCGGCAGACGGGCCCTCCCCGCAAACGAGTGATCGGAAAGCAGTCCTGAGCGAGCGTCCCAACTGCCTTGTGATCGACGATCACCCGCTCGTCCGGCTCGGAGTCCGCGGCGTGCTCGAAGACGACTTCGAGGTGCATGAGTCGGTCAGCCGCGAGGAGGCGCTGGAGCTGGTCCGCGACATCGGCGACTTCGACGTCACGATCGTCGACATGCGCTGGCGCCAGAACGGCGACGTGGCCGCGATCAGCGGCCCCGAGGCGATCCGGATGCTGCGCCGCTCCTCGCCCGGGATCGGCATCGTCGCCCACGGCGAGCGGCCCGAGCGCCACATCGCCAGCGCCGCGATGCAGGCCGGCGCCAGCGCCTACGTCGCCCGCACCGCCGGCACCGAGGAGCTGCGCCGCGCGGTCGACGCGGCGGCCGCCCAGGAGACCTTCGTCGACCCGGCGGTGCCGCCCAAAGGGAGTCGCGGCACCCTGACTCAGCGCCAGCGCGAGATCCTGCAACTACTCGCCAACGGCGAATCGACCACCGTGGCCGCGCGCGAACTCGGCCTCAGCGAAGAGACCGTCAAGACCCACATCAAGACCGCCCTGGCCCGGCTCGGGGCTAGGAACCGGACGCACGCAGTGGCGATTGCCCTGCGCGAGTGCCTGATCGACTAGCCGACTCCGGCGCGGCCGGGGGGGTTGCCCAGATCGGACGGCGCACGCGGACGACCGAGCGGCGGCGCCACTCGGTCTGCGACCGCTGACTCTGGGCGTCGCTAGATCCAGCCACGATCGCGGGCGGTCAGCACGGCCTGGGCCCGGTCGACCGCGCCGATCTTGCCGTAGACGTTGTGCAGGTGGGTTCGGATGGTCGAGACGGAGAGCTGCATTTCGCCGGCGATCTGCTTGTAGACCATGCCCTCGGAGAGCAGGCGGAGGACGTCGAGCTCGCGGGCCGAGAGCGGGCAGGGCTCGCTGACCCGGTTGCAGCCCTCGCGCGCCAGCGGCATCTCGTAGAGCAGGTCGCGCAGGCCGTCGGGGCCGAGCCCGCAGCGCTCGGCGCTGGTGCGAAGCCGTTCCGGCGAGATCGCCTCGCCCTGGGAGTAGTGGGCGACCATGTCGGCGGTGGCGACCATCGCCGCCAGGCCATCGGCGTCCTCGGCGTGGTGGCGCTCGATCGCGATCGCGATCCGCTGCGGCAGGTTCCAGCGCCGGGCGAGCACGCCGCCGACCAGGGTGTGGTCGATGCCGAGCTGCTCGCGTTCGTCGCGCAGGCGCTGCTCGGGGGAACGGGTGCCGGCGTCGAAGTAGACCTTGTACCCCGGATGCAGGCGGGAGATGACGAGACGGCCGACGTCGTGCAGCAGCGCCGCCACGGCGAGCTCGTCGCGTTCGACCCAGCCGACCACGCGGCCGATCTGGTCGGCGGCGCGCTGCGCGGCCAGGGCATGGACGCGGAAGCGCTCGGGCTTCAGCTCCCAGCCGCCGTTGGATTCGAAGAAGTCGAAGCTGGGCGCGGTGCCCGCGATTGCCAGCACGCCCGAGGGCTTCAGCACCTCGATCGCGTCGGGAATGCTGCCGACCCCGCCGGCGACGACGCCGCTGCGGTTGGCGAAGCGCAGAACTGAGATCGAGAGGGCGACATCGGACTCGACGGCCTCGACGAGGTCGCCGATGCGGGCGGTCTCGGTGGTCGCGGCGCGGATCACCCGCTCGCGCGACTCGATCAGGACGGGGAAGCGCTCGACCGCCTCGAAGGCTTCGGCGAGCCGGCTGCCGGGAGCGGCGGCGCCGCGGGCGCCACCGGACCCGTTCGATCCGTTTTCCGCAGGGGGAGCTTCACGCGCAGCGATCTTGCCATTGGTCTGGGTAGTGACGGCCATTGGCCTTCCCATCGGCAGATGAAGACGTTTGGTTTAGCCGGAAGTACCCCTGTTTTCGCGGCGCAGCGTCAACCATCTGTCCATTCAGGAGGCCGAGAGGCGCTCAACGGCCGCTTCCAGCCTCTCGACCGTCCGCTCGCGGCCCAGCGCCGCCAGCGACTCGAAGATGCCCGGAGAGACCGAGCTGCCGGTGATCGCGACCCGGATCGGCTGGTAGAGCCTGCCCGGCTTGACGGCGAAGCGTTCCAGCAGCGGCGCCAGCGCCGCCTCGATCGGCTCCGGCTCAAACGGCTCGACCCCTCGCAGGGCCTCGGACGCGGCGCTCAGCATCGCCCCGGAGCCATCCTTCATCACCTTCGCCCAGGCCTTCGGGTCGTCGACCGGCGGCTCGAAGAGGAAGCGGATCAGCGGCCAGACCTCGTCCAGCGTCTGCGCTTTCTCCTGCACGATCGCGCAGGCCCCGCGCAGGCGCTCGTCGGACTCGCGGCCGAGATGGGCGGCGACGGCGGCGACGTACTCTTCCACCGGCATGTCGCGCATGAAGCGCCCGTTCAGCCAGCGCAGCTTCTTCTCGTCGAAGATCGCCGCCGCCTTACCGACGTCGGCGACCCGAAAGCGCCGTACCAGCTCCTCGGTCGACATCAGGGTGGTGTCGTCGTCGGTGCCCCAGCCGAGCAGGGCCAGGTAGTTGCGAACGGCGGCGGGCAGGTAGCCGGAGGCGCGCAGCTCCTGCACCGAGGCGGCACCGTGGCGCTTGGAGAGCTTCTTGCCGTCGGGGCCGTGCAGCAGCGGCAGGTGCGCGTAGCGCGGCGGCTCGTGCCCGAGCGCAGCAAGCACGAGGAGCTGCTTCGGCGTGTTCGAGAGATGGTCGTCGCCGCGGACGACGTCGGTGATCCCCATCTCGGCGTCGTCGACGGCGACCGCGAAGTTGTAGAGGACCGAGCCGTCGCCGCGGGCGATCACGAAGTCGTCGTAGCTGGCGTTGGGGAAGACGACCGGGCCCCGGAGCAGGTCCTCGACCACGGTCTCCCCCGCGTCCGGCACCCGCAGGCGGATCGCCGCCCCGGGCTCCTCGCTGGGCGTGCCGCGATAGCCGCTGCCGGCCCCGTGCTCGGCCTTCCAGGCCTCGACGTCCTTGGCGGTGGCGGGATCGCGGTAAGCGGCACCGGACTCCAACAGCCGCGCCAGCGCCACTTCGTGGCTGGGAGCGCGCTCCGCCTGGGAGATCGGCCCCTCGTCCCAGTCGAGCTGCAGCCAGCGCATCGCGTCGAGGATCTGCTCGACGTTCTCCGGCGTCGAGCGCTCGCGGTCGGTGTCCTCGATCCGCAGCACCAGCGCCCCGCCCTCGTGGCGCGCCGCGAGCCAGTTGTAGAGTGCCGTCCTCGCTCCGCCGATGTGCAGCGCGCCGGTCGGCGAGGGGGCAAATCTCAAACGGGGGTTATCGCTGGTCATGTTCGTAGGAGCGCACGTATCCACCGCGGGGGGACTCGAGAAAGCGATCGAGCGCGGCGAGGAGCGCGGTTGCGAATCTATCCAGATCTTCAACCAGAGCCCGCGCATGTGGCGGCCGACCAAATACGGCGAAGAGGATTTCGCCGCCTTCCGCGAGGCGATGGAGGCCTCCAAGGTCGAAGCCGTGATCATCCACGCCGTCTACCTGATCAACTGCGCCAGCACCGACAAAGAGCTGCGTAAGAAGTCGCAGGAATCCCTCACCCACGCGCTGCGGACCGGCGACGCGATCGGCGCCGCCGGCGTCGTCCTCCACCCCGGCTCTCAGAAAGACGAGCCGCTCGGCCCTTCGATCAAGCGCGCCGCCAAGACGATCGCCGGCGCTCTCAAAGACAGCGACTCCTGCCGACTCCTGCTCGAGCAGACCGCCGGCCACAAAGGCCTGCTGGCCCGCGACTTCGACCAGATCGCCGACCTGATCGACGGCGCCGGCGGCGACAAGCGTCTCGGCCTCTGTCTCGACTCCTGCCACATGTTCGTGCAGGGCTACGACATCACCGACGAATCCCACCTGGCCCAGGTACTCGACGAAGCCGACGCCAAGGTCGGCATCGACCGCCTCGGCGCCGTCCACGTCAACGACGCCGCCGCCCCCCTCGGCTCCTGCCGCGACCGCCACGCCAACATCGGCAAAGGCGAGATGGGCAAAAAAGGCCTAGCCGCCTTCCTCTCCGAGCCCCGCTTCGAGGGCCTCCCCGCGACGCTGGAGACCCCGGGGCCCGACAAGAAGGGCTCCGACAAAAAAGAAGTCACCCTGGCCAAGCGCCTACGCCGCGAAGGCCTCAAACGCCGCAAAGCCTGAGCGCCCAGTTCTGCGGTTCCTTTCCCGCCCCCTTCGTGGATTTCGAACCCCGGAACCTAAAAAAGGACCGCTTCCCGGTTCCGCGGTTCCCTTTCCACGCGATACGTGGATTTGGAACCGCGCAACGGTGACGGATTGGACGGCCGTGCTCCTCTCGGCCAGTCTTGAGGCTACGGCTCGCTTCATCACTCATCCACCGGAGACAGCCGATCCTCGCCGCCGTTCCGTTGGGCCCGTCCCGGGAGGGGGTGAAGCGTCTTGTACTTTTTCGGCGGCGCTCGACCTCGGAGCGGCGGGAGCGCGAACCTCGAAAGAAGTTAAGCGAAACCCCCTCCCGGGACCGGCCCCATTCAGAGCAGGCGACGGGGGCCGGCTCTCACCGACCCCACGCTCTCCCGCCGTAAGTTTCGTTATTTGACGTGGACGCCGGAGATCGCGCGGGAGATGACCAGGCGCTGGATCTCGGAGGTGCCCTCGAAGATCGTGTAGATCTTCGAATCGCGATGCATCCGCTCGACCGGGTACTCGCGGGTGTAGCCGTTGCCGCCGAGGATCTGAATCGCCCGCTCGGTCGCCCAAACGGCGACCTCGCCGGCCTTGAGCTTCGACATCGAGCCCTCGGCGTTCTCGAATCTCTGGCCGGTGCGGCCCATCCAGGCGGCGCGCCAGACGAGTAGACGGGCCGCGTCGATCTCCAGCTTCATGTTGGCCAGGTCGAAGGCGATCGACTGGTTCTCGATGATCGCCTTGCCGAACTGGCGGCGCTCTTTGGCGTAATCGAGCGCGTACTCGTAGGCGGCGCGGGCGATTCCCAGCGCCTGGGCGCCAACCGTCGGCCGGCTCGCCTCGAAGGTCTGCATCGCCGCCTGTGATTTCGCTTTCTTGCCCTCGCGGACCCGCGCCAGCCGTTCGTCGAGCTTCTCTTTGCCGCCGAGCAAGCAGGCGCCGGGGACGCGGCAGTCGTCGAGGTGGACGTCAGAGGTGTGGGAGGCGCGGAGGCCGTGCTTCTTGACCTTGGCCCCCTGCTCGCAGCCCTTGGTCCCGGGCGGGATCACGAAGGCGGCGTGACCGCGCGAGCCGAGCTCACGATCGACGCTGGCGATCACGACGTGAACATTTGCGATGCCGCCGTTGGTCGCCCAGGCCTTCTGACCGTTGATCACCCACTCGTCGCTCGCCTCGTCGTACTTGGCGGTGGTGCGAATGGCCGAGACGTCGGAGCCCGCATCCGGCTCGGAGGCGCAGAAGGCGCCCAGCTTGACGTCGTCCGGCGTGCCGAAGCACTGGGGGATCCACTCCCCCATCTGCTCCGGCGTCCCTTGCCCGAAGATCGCGGCGACCGCGAGCGAGGTGCCCATGATCGCCATACCGATGCCGGCGTCCCCCCAAAAGAGCTCCTCGTTGGCGATCGGCAGGGTCAGACCGGTCTCGTCGGCCCAGAACTGGCCGAGCGCTTCGAAGCTGTAGAGGCCGATGCTGGCGGCCTCCTGGATCACGGGCCAAGGCGTTTCCTCGCGCTCGTCCCACTCCTCGGCCGCGGGGCGAACGACACCCTCCGCGAAGCCGTGGACCCACTCTTTGATGTCCTTCTGATCCTGGTTGAGCTCGAGCGTGAACTTGGGGCCGCTCTGCTCGGCGTCGCCATTGCCGCCGGTCGCCGCCGCCAGGGCCTCGTTCGCGTCGATCTCCGCTACCGCGGCCGCCTCGGACATGGCGACGGATTCTACATGAAACCGTGTCGCCGATTACACAGAATTGTGTTCCGTCAAACGTCGCGGAGGTCGAAGGCACGCAGGCCCTCGGGGCCGCCGTCGGCACAGTCGAAGAAGCGTTTGTTGACGCAGCCGTAGGACTCGCCAGAGCCCTCGTAGGCCCGCTCGACCTCGAACTGGCAGTGCGGCAGCGGCTCGCCGGTCATCTTCACGCCGCCGAAGCCGCCAGGCTCGAGCAGCGCCGAGAGCTCGACGTCGGCGGCGAAGACTTCCTGCATGCAGCCGACGTACTGCTCGCCGTTGAAGCGGTCGACATAGCTGTAGAGAAAACGGCAGCCGAGTTCGATGCAGCCGCGCGGCTCGACCATCTTGTCGCAGAAGGAACGGCACTGACGGCACTCGCCGACCTGGGTGCGCGTAACGGTCATAGCTGAAGTCTAGGCAGGCGAGACCGCGGAACGAAGCGGTTTGGCCGAATCAAGCAGCCAGCGCGGCTTGGCCCAAGACGTGGTCGATCTCCGCCAGCAGGCTGCTGGAGGGACGCACCCGGTAGCCCTCGCCGAGCCGCAGGCTCCTCGGGCCCTCACTGGTCTCCAAGACCAGGTGCACCTCGGCATCCCCCTTGTGGTGTTCGAGCACCGCCTTCAGCTCGTCGACCAGACCGGCGTCGAGCCGGCTCGGGTCGACCGGCACCTTGAACGGGCCCGAGGGCACCGTCGCGGTCGACTTGTTGCCGCGGGCGATCTCGTCGCCGTCGGGCTCGAAGCGCTGCGCCTCCTGCACCACCAGCTTGGTCTCGCCGCGATCCTTGTGATCGAGCCGGCCACGGACGAGCACGATCGCGTCGGGCTCGATCACCCGCGCGTTCTCGGAGTCGTCGGCCTTGAAGACGATCATCTCGACCTGGCCCTCGACGTCGTCGAGGGTGGCGAACATCATCTGGCTGCCGCTCTTGGTGCGGATCTTCTTGCACTCGACGACGATGCCGCCGACCGTGACCCAGGAACCGTCGGCCTTGCCGCCGAGCTCGGCCAGGCTGCAGTCGACGCGGGCGCGGAGGGCGCCACGCACCTCGGCCAACGGGTGCGAGGAGAGGTAGGTCCCGAGCGTCTCCTTCTCCAGCGAGAGCAGCTCGGCGCGGTCGAACTCGACGGCGGAGATCGGCGGCCGGTGATGGGCCTGCGCCGCCCCGGTGCCGGTGGCGCCTGCGTCTTCGCCGAAGTCGAAGATCGAGCCCTGCCCCATCTGTGCGTCCGCCTGCGCCTTCTGACCGGCCGACTGCGCCGCCGGCAGCGTCTCCAACATCCCCTTGCGGGTGTCCCCGGTCGAGTCGAGGGCACCGCACTTGATCAGGCATTCGATCGCGCGTTTGTTGACGGCGCGGGAGTCGACCCGCTCGCAGAAATCCCAGATCGAGGCGATCTCGGCGTCCTCGCGGGCGCGCAAGATCGCCTCGACCGCCGAGTGGCCGACGTTCTTGACCGCGTCGAGCCCGAAGCGGATCGCTTTCTCGTTGACGACGAAGCTGTGGTCGGAGGAGTTGACGTCGGGCGGCAGCACCTCGATCCCCATCTCCTCGCAGCGGTTGACGAAGAACGGCACCTTGTCTTTGGTGCTCATCACCGAGGAGATCACCGCCGCCATGTACTCGGCCGGGTAGTTGGCCTTGAGGTAGGCGGTGCGGTAGGAGATCAGCCCGTAACAGGCGGCGTGGGACTTGTTGAAGGAGTAGTCGGCGGCGGCTTCGTTCAGCTTCCAGAGGTCCTTGGCGACGTTGGGGGCGGTGTTGGATTCGGCCAGCCCCTGCATGAATTTGTCCTGCATCGTCGCCATCAGCTCGCGCTTCTTCTTGCCGATCGCCTTGCGCAGATCGTCCGCCTCGGCGCCGCTGAAGCCGGCCATCGAGCGCGAGATCTCCATCAACTGCTCCTGGTAGATGACGCAGCCGTGGGTCTCCTCGGTGATCGCGCGCAGGCGCGGATCCGGGTAGCGGACCGTGGTCGGGTCCTTCTTGCCCTTGGCGTAGGCGGGGATGTAGGCCATCGCGCCGGGCCGGTAGAGGGCGCCGAGCGCGACCAGGTCGGCGAACTCGGTCGGCTTCACCTTGCGCAGGGCGTCGCGCATGCCGTCGGACTCGAACTGGAAGACGCCGGTCGAGTCGCCTCCGGCCAGCATCGCGTAGGTCTTGGCGTCGTCGATCGGGATCTGCTCCATGTCGATCTCCTCGCCGCGCGAGCGGCGGATGATGTCGATCGCATCCTCGATCACGTCGAGGTTGCGGAGGCCGAGGAAGTCCATCTTCAGCAGCCCGATCTCCTCGATCGGCCCCATCGAGTACTGGGTCACGATCTTGTATTGGCGCTCGGCTTTGCCGGAGCCGTTGGCGCCGGCGGGCGCGCTGCGGTCCTCGGCCAGCTGCAGCGGCACCACCTCGTGCAGCGGCCGGTCGGCGATCACCACCGCGGCGGCGTGGATCGAGTTGTTGCGGACGATCCCCTCCAGCCCCTGGGCGACGTCGATGATCTTCTTCGCGTCCGGCTCGGAGTCGTAGGTCTGTTTCAGCTCCTGGCCCGCCTTCAGGCATTCGGCGAAGGAGGGGCTGCGGCCCATGATCGGCTCCGGGATCTGCTTCGCGAGGCGGTCGCCGGCGCCGTAGTCGTAGCCGAGCACGCGGGCGGCGTCGCGGGTGGCGGCGCGCGGCGCCATCTTGCCGAAGGTGATGATCTGGGCAACCGATTCGCGGCCGTATTTCTCGCCGACGTAGCGGATCATCCGCTCGCGCCCGCGGACCGAGAAGTCGATGTCGATATCCGGCATCGATTTACGCCCGGGGTTGAGGAAACGCTCGAAGATCAGGCCCTCCGAGAGCGGATCGAGGTCGGTGATGCGGAGGATGTAGGAGACGATCGAGCCGGCGGCGGAGCCACGGCCGGGGCCGACCGCGACGCCGTTCTCCTTGGCGTAGCGGACGAAGTCCCAGACGATCAGGAAGTAGGAGGAGAAGCCCATCTCCTCGATCACCCCGAGCTCGAACTCCATCCGCTCGACCGCCTCGGCGGGAGGCGGGTCGCCGTAGCGGGCGCGCAGGCCCTCGCCGGCGATCCGGCGCAGCATCTGCTCCGGCTCGGAGCCGTCCTCGGTCGGGTACTTCGGCAGCAGCAGGCTGCCGAGCTCGATGTTGAGCGAGCAGCGCTCGGCGATCTCCAGCGAGGTCGGCACCGCTTCCGGCCACTCGGCGAAGGCCTCGATCATTTCCTCCGAGCTTTTTATGTAGAACTCGTTGGTGTCGAAGCTCATCTTCGGCAGCGCCAGGGTCGACTTGGTCTGCACGCAGAGCAGCGCCGCGTGGTGTTCGAAATCCTCACGCCGCAGGTAGTGGACGTCGGCGGTGGCGACCAGCCGCCCTTTCAGCTCGCGGGCGTAGCGGACGATCCCCTCGTTCGCCTTGTCCTGCTCTTCGATCCCGTTCTTCTGCACCTCGAAGTAGACGTTGTCGGCGCCGAAGGCCTGGATCAGGTCGTCGAGGTGGGAACGGGCGTCGTCGGCGCGCTCTTCGATCAGGCGCCGGCAGAAGCGCGACTGCAGGCAGCCGGTGAGGACGATGACGCCCTCGGAGTGGCGCGCCAGCAGCTCCATGTCGACGTTGGCCTTGCCGCGGGAGAAGCCCTCGAGGAATCCGGCCGAGGTGAGCTGAACCAGGTTGGCGTAGCCCTTGTCGCTTTCCGCCAGCAGAGTGATGTGGTTGCGCTCGTAGCGCGTCTGCTCCTTGATCGTCTTGCGGTCCTCAACGAAGTAGGCCTCGAGCCCGACGATCGGCTTGATCCCGTGCTTGCCGCAGGCCTTATAGAGCTCGACCGCCCCGTTCATCACGCCGTGATCGGTGAGGCCCAGAGCGGGCTGCCCGAGCTCGGCGGCGCGGGCCGCCATCGCGTCGATCTTGCAGGCGCCGTCGAGCAGCGAGTACTCGCTGTGGGCATGCAGATGGACGGCTGAAGCGGTGCTCATCAGGGGCGACCGATCATGCCAAGTGGGGCAGATGGCACCGGGGTGATTCGCGAGACTTCCGCGCTAGTTCCGGGGGTATTTCTTTGCGATGTGTGGCGGAGGTCTCGGGTGGGGGGTTTCGCTTAACTTCTTTCGTGGATCGCGCTCCCTCCGCTCCGAGATTGCGCTCTGGCGAAAAGGTACAAGACGCTTCACCCCCACCCGAGACCTCCGCCTCGGCGCGCGCTCCAAGACCTCGGAAGCATCGGAGTTTCAGCCCTCCTCCCAGAACCGCTTGAGCTACAGCGCGCATTCACTCGCTGGAGAACAGGCGCTGCGGAAGGGTTAGGGGCAGCATGCCCCAGGTTCGCTTCGTGAGCAGACCCACCTTGGGCCGAGCCCTTGACTTCGGAGGGTCGGCCGGGTCTGGGTAGGGGGTGAAGCGTCTTGCACTTTTTCGGCGGAGCTCGGCCTCGGAGCGGCGGGAGCGCGATCCTCGAAAGAAGTTAAGCGAAACCCCCTACCCAGACCCGGCCTACGCACAGACCCAGGCGGACCCACCTGAGTCGGCGTAAATTTCCGCGGCAATCCGGTCCTGTTCGGCCTTGGGAGCGTTCTGGGGTTCCCCCTGGCCGCCATACAGTTCCCAGGTGGACGGCAGAATCTGGTAGGCGCCTCCCGCTCCAGAGGATGGGTTGACGGCACCGTAGTCGCCCCCGGACTCGCACATCACGATGTAGGTCGGGATCGAGTAGGGCCCACCGAGCCAGCGGCCTACCTCTTCTTCGGCTTCGGCTTCGCTGGCCGCCCGCGCTTCGGCGGCGCGGGCCTGCTGGACCTCCTTGACCCACTTGGCGATGCTGGTCTTGAGGCCGGCCAGGGCCGATTCGCGTTCGGCCGCGATCGACTGCTGGCGGGCGGCGGCGGACTCGGCGGCGGCGCGGACCGAGGCGATCTGGTCGCGGGCGGCGGCGAGGCGTTCGTCGTAGGCGAGGGCGCGGGCTTGGAGCACGGCGACCAGCTTCGCCTCGTGGCGGACTTCGTCGCGGACCTGCTCGACCCGGTCGGCGAGGGCGCTGTCGGATTCCTCGATCATCCGCAGGAAGTCGGTCCGGGTCGCCAGTTCGTCGTAGTCGGCGGAGCTGAAGATGACGCTCGCCGTGCTGGGCATCCCGCTCTCGTAGATCGCCACCAGGCGCGCGGCGAGGGCGGCGCGGGAGCGGCGCAGGCGGGCCTTCTCGGCGGCCAGTTCGGCGCGGGTCACATCGAGCTTGTGGCTCAGCTCGGCGGCGCGTTCCTGGCCTTCGGCGAGCAGGCCGGAGAGGCGGTCCTCCTTGGCCTGGGCCTTCGCCGCTTCGCCTTCGGCGACGGCCAGCCGTTCGCGGCTGGAGCGCAGACCGGCGGCGATGTCGCCGGCTTCGCCGCGAGCGACGACCAGCTTCGATTCGAGCGAGCCGGCGTCGGCGGCCCCGGCCCGCGGCGCGAACCCGAGCACCAGCGCCATCAGCGCGCAGAGCAGCGCCACGGCGGCGCCGAGGGCGACAAAATCCTTTCTGGCGCGAGCCGGCACCACGAAACATCCGAGGCTAGCGTCGCCCCGGCGAGCGCTCCCGGCCCGGAGGCAAACTGCATCAAATTCGTCATCTTCAGGATTACGAACCTGATGCGGTTCTGGCGTGCGGAGCGGCTCAGCCCTCGGGGACGTTGCGGCTGGCGAGGTAGGCGCCGATGCCGAGGAAGACCGCGGTGACGCCGATCCCGATCCGGATCTCGCGCTTGTAGCGGCGCCGGGTGTAGCGGAAGGCGAAGCGGATCGCGGCTTTTCCGACCTTGTCGTACATCAGCTTCCCTCTCCCCCGTTGCGCTCGCGGATCTGGTGCGCCATCCGCGACTGCAGCGACCAGAGCTCGATGAAGCCCGGCGAGGCGGCCTGCGAGAAGAGGCCGCCGGACTGGTCGAAGCTGGCCAGCTCGGAGTCGTAGACGGCGTTGGGCGAAGAGCGGGTTACGACGCGGACGCTGCCTTTGTAGAGGCGCAGGCCGATCTCGCCGGTCACTTGGGCGTTGACCGCGTCCATGTAGGCGTCGAGGTCGGAGCGCAGCGGCTCCCACCAGAGGCCCGCGTAGACGAGGTAGCCCCACTTTTGGTCGAGGCCGGGCTTGAACTGGTTCTGGTGGATCGTCCCGACCAGGCGCTCGAGCTCCTCGTGGGCGGTGAGGACGATCGCCGCCGCCGGCACCTCGTAGATGTCGCGCACCTTGAGGCCGACGATCCGGTCCTCGATGTGGTCGACGATGCCGACGCCGTGGCGACAGCCGATCGCGGCCGCCTTTTCGAGCAGGTCGACGAGGTCGAGGCGCTCCCCGTTGAGGGAGACCGGCAGCCCGGCCTCGAAGCCGACCGTGACGGTCTCGGCCTCGTCCGGAGCCTGCTCCGGCCGGGTGACCAGCTGGAAGACGTCGTCCTCCGGCGCGTGGTCGAGGTTCTCGATCCAGCGGCCCTCGGAGGAGCGGCCCCAGAGGTTGTCGTCGATCGAGTACGGCGCCACCTCGGTGCCGCCCTTGACCGGGATCCCGTGCTCGCGGGCGTAGGCGATCTCCTCCTCGCGGCCCATCTGCCAGGAGCGCACCGGCGCGATCGTGCGCAGCTCCGGCGCCAGGGTCGCGACCGTGGCCTCGATCCGGACCTGGTCGTTGCCCTTGCCGGTGCAGCCATGGGCGATCGTGTCGCAGTTGGTCTTGCGCGCGTACTCGACCGCTAGCGCGGCGATCAGCGGCCGGCCGAGCGCGGTGAAGAGCGGATAGCCGTTGCCGTAGACGGCGTTGGCCTTGATCGCCGGCGCCAGGAACTCGGCGGCGAAGCGCTCGCGGGCGTCGACCACGTGGCACTCGACGGCGCCGAGCCGGCGCGCCTTCTCCTCGATCACCCCGTAGTCCTCGCCGGGCTGACCGAGATTGACGGTGAGGCAGACGACCTCGGCCTCGTAGGAGTCCTGGATCCACTTCAGCATCACGCTGGTGTCGAGCCCGCCCGAGTAGAGCAGGAGGACGCGATCCACCTTGGCGGGGTCCGCCTCGTAGCTGGCGGTGGGGGTCGAGTGTGGGGGCACGGCGCTCACGAGAGGCGCAAGTCTCGCAGGCCGAACCGTCGCGCGACGACAGGACGCCGGGCGGCGCGGAGTAGCGCCCTTCTAGGGCGCCGGGATCCCGCCGCTGCCGTTTTCTTCTTCCGGCGGTGGCGTGGTTTCCGTGGTCGTGGTCGTCGGTTCCGTGGTCGTCGTCGGTTCCGTGGTTTCGGTCGTCGTCGACTCGGTCGTCGTCGGCGCCGTGGTCGTCGACCCGGTGCTTTCCGTGCTCGGCAGGGTGTTGACGGATTCGGAGCTGGAGGCGGTCGAGCTGTCGCTGCTGTCGTTGCCGGCGATCACGATCACGGCGATCACCAGGCCGACGATCACGGCGACCAGGCAGGCGACGACGAGGCGCATGTTGCCGCGCGGCTTGTGGCCGTCCGGGCCCCGGTCTTCGGGCTGGCCCATCAGGCGGGTCGGGTCCTCGTGCATTAGATCTCTAGTCCTCCGGTCCGAGTATCGCGTCGACGATCGCGGCGGTGTCCTCGATCTCGAATCCGTTTCGCAGCCTGGCCTCGATCTCCTCCCGGCTGCTGCCCGAGACCGCCATCTGCGTGGCCAGTAGGCGCGCTCCTGCCGCTGTCGCCTCGCCCGTGACGGGTCGCAGCTCTGTCGGCGCCGGTGCGGCGGGGTCGGCGACCGAGTCGACGGCGGTCAGATAGGCGGGACGCGCAGCTTCCTGCCTCCGCTGGTCGCGCTGTCCAAGCTCGTGGTCGGGGCCGAACTCCCGCCCGGGGCCGAGCCTACGACGCGCCTCCTCCAGGGAAGCGATCAGTCGCTCGGACTGAGTCCGGACCGCATCCGCCTGGGAAATCAGCGGGTCGGTCAGCTCGTCGAGCTCGGCCAGACGACCGGCGATCAGCTGCTCGGCCTCTGCCTCGGCCTGCTCGAGACGGTCGCGGGCCTCCTCTTCGGCGTCGTCGATCACTTTCACCGCGGCGCGCTCGGCCGCCTCGACGATCGCGGCAAGCCGCTCCGCCGTGCTCGTGGCCAGCGGCTTCGGTGGCTCTGGTCGGTCCTTGCCCCTCAAGTCGCCAAGCCTAGATGGTCGATCCGCGACGAGTCTGCATTTACCCGTCCTATGCGCGGGTCATTGCAGACGCGCGCTCGCGAGCGCCTCGCCGATCACGCCGACGGCGCGCTCGATGTGCGAGGACTCGACCACCAGCGGCGGCAGCAGGCGCAGGGTCGAGGTCGCGGGGACGTTGACGACGAGGCCGCGCTGGAGCAGGTCGGCGCCGACGGCCGCGGCGTCGAGCTCCGGCGCCAAGCCGACGCCGATCATCAGGCCGCGGCCCCGCACCTCGGAGACGCCGTCCAGAGCGACGAGGCCGTCGCGCAGCTCCGCCCCCCGCTCGCGCACCCGCCGCAGCAACCCGGGGTCGTCGACGATCGTTAGTACCGCCAGCGCCGCCGAGGTGGCGACGGGTCCGGCAGCGAAGGTGGAGCCGTGGTCGCCGGGCGCGAGCACGTCGGCCGCCTCCGGGCCGGTAATGCAGGCGCCGATCGGGAAGCCGCCGCCGAGCGCCTTGGCGCTGGTGATCACGTCCGGCCGCACCGGCGTCTGCTCGTAGGCCCAGAGCGAGCCGGTGCGCCCGACCCCGGTCTGGATCTCGTCGAAGATCAGCAGCGCTCCGGCCTCGTCGCAGGCCTGGCGGGCGGCGAGCAGGGCCTCGTCGGAGATCGGTTGGACGCCGGCCTCGCCCTGGATCGGCTCGATCAGGACCGCGGCCGTATTCGCGCCGACCGCGGCGCGCAGGGCCTCGGCGTCGTTGCGGGGCACCGAGCGGAAGCCCGGCAGCATCGGCCCCAGCGCCTCATTGCGGGCGAGCCCGGGCGTCGCCGCCAGGGCGCCGTAGCTGCGGCCGTGGAAGTCGCTCTCGAAGCTGACGATCTCCGGCGCCGCGATGCCGCGGCCGTGCGCGTGCTTGCGGGCGACCTTGATCGCGCACTCGTTGGCCTCGGTGCCGGAGTTGGCGAAGAAGACGCGGCCGCCGAGGCTCGACTCCGAGAGCCGCTGCGCCAGGCGCGCCATCGGCTCGGTGTAGAAGAGGTTGGAGACGTGCATCAGCCGCCCCGTCTGCTCGGTCACCGCGGCGACCAAGGCCGGGTGGCAGTGGCCGAGCGAGCAGACCGAGATCCCGCTGAGGAAATCGAGGTACTCCTTGCCGTCGGCGTCCCAGAGCAGCGGGCCCTCGCCGCGGACGAAATCGACGGCGCCGCGCTTGTAGGTCCGCATCAGGTAGCGCTCCTCGAGCGTTCGGACCTCGTCGAGGCCGATCGCCGACGGCGCGCTCACGGGGTCACCATGGTGCCGATGCCGGCGTCAGTGAAGAGCTCGAGCAGCAGGCTGTGCGGCTTGCGACCGTCGATGATGTGGGCCGACTGGGCGCCGCCGCGGATCGCGTCGACGCAGGCCTGCAGCTTCGGACGCATCCCCCCCGCCACTCCGTCCAGCATCGCTTCGACCTCGCCGACTGCGGCGCGTGAGATCAGCGAGGACTCGTCGCCGGCGTCGGCCAGCCAGCCCTCGACGTCGGTGAGGAAGATCGCCTTGTGGGCGCCGAGCGCGGCGGCGACCTTGCCGGCCGCCTCGTCGGCGTTGACGTTGTAGGACTGGCCGTCGCGGTCGGAGGCGGAGGAGGCGATCACCGGGATGTAGTCGGCGGCGATGTGGTTGAGGACGTCGACGTCGACCCGCTCGACCGAGCCGACGAAGCCGACCTGGTCGGCGTTGGCGGCCGGGGAGACCTCGAACAGGGTCCCGTCCTCACCCGCGAGCCCGACCGCGGGCTGGCCGGCGCGGTTGAGCCGTTGCACGATTTCCGAGTTGAGCTTGCCGACCAGGACCATCTTCGCCACCTCGACCGTCTCCGCGTCGGAGACGCGCAGGCCCTCGTGGAACTTGACCTCGAGCCCGAGCTTGTCCATGTAGCGGGTGATCTCGGGGCCGCCGCCGTGGACGATCACCGGGTTGAGGCCGACGTACTTGAGCAGGACGACGTCGGCGGCGAAGGCCTCGCGCAGGCTCTCCTCCAGCATCGCGGCGCCGCCGTACTTGATCACCACGGTGCGCCCGTGGAACTCGCGGATGTAGGGCAGCGCCTCGAGCAGCGTCTCGACGCTGACCCCGGCCGCCCGCGACTGCGGGGCCTGCTCGGTCATGACGCGCTCCTCTCGCTCGGTTGGCTGTCGCTGATGGCGCTCAAGTCGTGTACTCCGCGTTGATCCGGATGTATTCGTAGCCGAGGTCGGAGAACCAGACGTGGGCCCGGTGCTCGCCGCGGCCCAGCCGCAGGCCGATCTCGGCCTCCGCGGTCTCGGCCCCGAGCTCGGCGGCGTCGATCGCCTCGGCCCCGAGCTCTTCCAGGTCCTCGCCGACCAGGGCGGCGCCGGCGGCCTGGGCGATCCGGCCCCAGTTGGGGTCGCGGCCGAAGAGCGCGGTCTTGACCAGGGGCGAGTTGGCGATCGCGCGGGCGACGCGCTCGGCCTCGGCGGCGGTGGCGGCCTCGCTGACCTCGATCCGGCCGACCCGGACCGCGCCCTCGCCGTCGCGGACGATCTCGATCGCCAGCTGCTTCAGCACCGCCTCCAGCAGGCCCTCCGGCAGCGACTCGCCGGAAGCGCCGGTCGCCTGCAGCAGCACCATGTCGTTGGTGCTCATCTGGCCGTCGACGGTAATCCGGTTGAAGGAGGCGTCGGTGGCGGCCCGCAACGCGGCCGCGGGATCGGCGACGACGGCGTCGGTCTGGACGAAGCAGAGCATCGTCGCCATCTTCGGCTCGATCATCCCCGCCCCCTTCGCCTGGGCCGAGAGGGTGACGCCGTCGACCCGCAAGGTGCAGCGCTTCGGCCAGCGGTCGGTGGTCATGATCGCGTCGGAGAAGGTGCCTCCACCGTCAGCGGAAAGATTCGCGGCCGCCTCGTCGATCCCCGGCAGCACAGCCGCGATCGGCAGCGGCACGCCGATCGTCCCGGTCTCGGCGACGGCAACCGACGCCGTGTCCAGACCCAGCGCTGTCGCCGCCCGCTCGCACATCCCCAGCGCGTCGGCGTAGCCCTGGGCGCCGGTCTCGGCGTTGGCGTTGCCGGAGTTGACGACGGCGGCGCGGACCTTGCTCGCCGCGGTCACCTCGCGGCAGACCCGGATCGGCGCCGCGGCCGAGGCGTTGCGGGTCAGCACCATGGCCGAGCTGACCGCGTCGGTGTCGCAGACGATCAGGCCGACGTCGGTCCTACCGCCGCCCTTGAGGCCGCAGTGGGCACCGCCGGCGCGGAAGCCGGGCGCGAGCTGGGCGGGGTCGAGCTCCTCCACCCCGGCCGGGGCCTCGACCCAGCGCGAGCGGAAGAAGGGCTCGCTCCCCTGGACGTCCGCCGTCGTCTCGGTCTGGCTCACGTCAGCCCCTCGGTCTCGTCGAGGCCGAGCATCAGGTTGAGGTTCTGGATCCCCTGGCCGGAAGCGCCCTTCCATAGGTTGTCGATCGCCGAGAAAGCCAGCACCCGGCCGCGCTCCTCGACGGTCACGTAGATGTGGCACTCGTTGCTGTCGCGCAGGTCGCGCAGCCCGGGCGGGCTGTCGACGACGCGGATGAAGGGCTCATCGGCGTAGCGCTCGCGGTAGAGGGCCTGGACCTGCTCCTTGGTCACGGGCTCGGTCGTCTGCGCGTAACAGCTGGCGAGCTCGCCCTGATCCAGCGGCAACAGGTGCGGCACGAAGACGACCGGGGCCGGGCTGCCGAGCGCCGCCAGCTCCTGCTCGATCTCGGGCCGGTGGCGGTGACCCTCGGTCTTGTAGGCGAAGGCGTTCTCGTCCATCGAGGCGTAGTGCATCGCGTCGCCGCCGCCGCGGCCGGCGCCGGAGACGCCCTGCATCGCGTTGACGACGACGTCGGCGAGCAGGCCCTGTTCGGCCAGCGGCGCCAGCCCGAGCACGCTCGCGGTCGGGTAGCAGCCGGGCGTCGCCACCAGCTTCGCCTCGCGCAGCTCGTCCCGGTACATCTCGGTCAGGCCATAGACCCCCTGACCGAAGAGGTCGGGGGCGCCGTGCTCGCCGTACCAGCGCTCGTAGGTGTCCATCTCGCGCAACCGGAAGTCGGCCGAGAGGTCGACCACGAGGATGCCCTGAGCCCGCAGAGCGGCCACGGTCGGGGCAGCGGCACCGTGCGGGTAGGCGACGATCGCGGCGTCGATCCCCTCGACCCGGTCGAGGTCGAGCTCGGTCAGCTCCAGCGGCACCCGGTAGCGCGGGTAGAGGCTGTCGAGCCGCTTGCCGGCGTCGCTGCGCGAGGTCACCACGACCAGCTGCAGCCGCGGGTGGCGCCAGACGATCTGCGCCGCCAGGGCGCCGGTGAAGCCGGAGGCGCCGGCGACCAGCACCCGCGCCGCGGGCTCGCCGTTCAGTGGTTGTGCGTCGAGCTCATTCACGCAGGCTGCCCCCGATCCGCTCCAGCTCGGCCTTGATCTGCTCCCGCAGCGCCGTGACCTCCTCGTCGGTGAGGGTGCGGTCGACGGCGCGGAATTCGAGCGCCAGCGCCAGGCTCTTGCGGCCCGCGCCGAGCTGCTCGCCTTCGAAGAGGTCGAAGACCCGGGCCGAGCGCAGCAGCTCGCCACCGCCCGCGAGAATCGCCTCGCGCACGGCGACCGCGCCGACCTCGACCGGGACGACCACGGCGAGATCCTGGTGGGCGGCGGGGAAGGTGGTGACGTCCTCGTAGATCTCCTCGCCGGTGGTGGCGGCGCCGATCAGCGCCGCGGTGGCGATTTCGAAGCCGGCGGCGACGTCGAGGTCCCACTCGCGGGAGACGAGCGGGTGGATCTCGCCGATCCAGCCGGCGGCGGCGCCATCGATCTCGACCGCGGCGGCGCGCCCCGGGTGCAGGAACGGCTCGCTCGCCTCGGTGAACCCGAGCTCGACGCCGAGCTGACCGGCGAGCGCCTCCAGCACGCCCTTGAGCGCGAAGAAGTCGGCCGGCTCGCCACCGCCGCGCCAGGACTTCTCGACCAGCGGCCCGACCGCGAGCGCGCCAAGCCGGTGCGGCTCGGCGAACGGCGCCGCCCGCTCGCCCACGAACGCTCCGGCGAGCGGGTCGACGGGCCGGCCCTCTTCACCCTCCGTCGAGCCCGGTCCGCCGATGGGCTGCTCAGGTAGACCTGGCCGGACTCGAAGAGGGCGACCGCGTCGGCGTCGCGGGCGAGGTTGCGGGAGGCGACGTCGAGCAGCGAGCCGAGCAGAGTCGTCCGCATCGCCGACTGGTCCTCGGAAAGCGGGTTGGCGAGAGTCACCGCGCCGGCGCGCGGATCGTCCGCGGGGATCCGCAGCCGCCCGGCCTCGCCGGGGTCGGTGAAGCTCCAGCCGACGACCTGGTCGAAGCCGAGGTCGCGCAGGGAGTCCTCGCCCCGGCGCCGCAGCTGCTGGGCGCGACTGAGGCCGCCGACCTTCGCCGCCACCGCCGGCAGGGTCGTCGGCAGGTGCTCGTCGAAGCCGTGGATCCGCCCGACCTCCTCGATCAGGTCGACCTCGCGGGTGACGTCGTAGTGGCGCTCGGGCGGGACCGTGACCTCGAGGTCGTCGCCGTCGCGCTCGACGCCGAAGCCGAGCCGCTCCAGGTAGGCGACCTGGTCGTTCTGCTCGATCCGCATCCCCAGCAAGCCCTCGACCCGCGCCGCCCGCAGCGCAGCCGCGGCGGAGCTGGGATCTCGGCGACGACGTCGATCGTGCCGGGGACCAGCTTCGCCCCGCAGAACTCGACCAGCAAGCGCGAGGCGATCCGCTGCGCCCGCATGCAGAGCTCCGGGTGCAGCTGCTTCTCGAAGCGCGAGGAGGCCTCCGAGCGCAGCCCCAACTGTCGCGAGGTGCGGAGGATGTTGGTGCCGTTCCAGTTGGCGACCTCGAGCAGAACCCGGGTCGTCTGGTCGGAGACCTCGGAGACCTGGCCGCCCATGATCCCGGCGATCCCGGTCGGCCCGTTCTCGTCGCAGACCAGCACCGTCTCGGCATCGAGGCTGCGCTCGACGTCGTCGAGCGTGGTCATCTTCTCGCCCTCGCCGGCGGCCCGCACGGTCAGCGCCCCGCCGGGGACCTTGTCGAGGTCGAAGGCGTGCAGCGGCTGCGCGGTCAGCAGCATCACGTAGTTGGTGATGTCGACGACGTTGTTGATCGGCCGCTGCCCGGCCGCGACCAGGCGCGCCTGCAGCCACAGCGGCGAGGGGCCGATCGTGACGTCGGTGAAGACGCGGGCGGTGAAGCGGGGGCAGAGCTCGGGCACCTCGACCGTGACCGAGGCGAGGTCGTTGACCTCTCCCCCGCCCGCGGCCTCCGCGTCCTCGGCCCACGGCTCGGCCGCCAGCGGCGCCGCCGAGATCGCGTGGACCTCGCGGGCGACGCCCCAGATCCCGAAGCAGTCCGAACGGTTCGGCGTCACCTCCAGCTCCAGCACCGGCTCGGCCAGCGGCAGCACCTCGGCCAGCGGCGTCCCCGGCGCCGGCTCGTCCTCGAGCACGAGGATCCCGTCGGCGTCGCCGCCGACTTCGAGCTCGGAGACCGAGAGGATCATCCCTTCCGAGGCGACCCCCCGCAGCTTCGCCTTGCGCAGCTTCTCGCCGCCCGGCATCCGCGCCCCGGGCTGGGCGACCGCGACGGTCTGGCCGGCGGCGACGTTGGGGGCGCCGCAGACGATCGTCCTCTCGCCATCACCGGTGTCGACCCGGCAGACCCGCAGCCGGTCGGCGTTGGGGTGCTGCTCGGCGCTGACCACCTTGCCGACGACGAAGCCCTCGGGCGAGGGCGGGCCGACGGTGCCGATCCGCTCGACCTCGGTCCCGGTCATCACCAGCCGCTCGGCGATCGCCGCGACCCCGACGCCGGGGTCGCAGTACTCGCGCAGCCATGAGTACGGCACCCTCATCCGAACTGCTCCAGCATCCGCACGTCGTTGTCGAAGAAGCGCCGCAGGTCCGGCACCGCGTGGCGCAGCATCGCCACCCGCTCGACCCCGAGGCCGAAGGCGAAGCCCTGGACCCGCTCGGAGTCGTAGCCGTTGCCCTCGACGAAGCCGAGCACGTTGGGGTCGACCATGCCGGCGCCGAGGATCTCGATCCAGCCCTGGCCCTTGCAGAGGTTGCAGCGCTCGCCGCGAGGGCAGCGAGCCGCTGCCGCCGCACTGGAAGCAGGAGACGTCGACCTCGACGCTGGGCTCGGTGAAGGGGAAGAAGTGCGGGCGCAGCCGCACCTCGCGCTCGTCGCCGAAGATCGCCCGGCAGAGCGTCAGCAGCGTCCCCTTGAGGTCGGCCAGGGTCAGCCCCTCGGCGATCGCCAGCCCCTCGATCTGGTGGAACATCGGGCTGTGGGTGGCGTCGGAGTCGCGCCGGTAGACCTTGCCGGGGACGATGATGAAGATCGGCGGCGCCTGCGCCTCCATCGAGCGCACCTGGACCGGCGAGGTGTGGGTGCGCAGCAGCACGTCGGGGTGCGACTGCACGTAGAAGGTGTCCTGGAGCATCCGCGCCGGGTGCCCCGGCGGGTGGTTGAGAGCGGTGAAGTTGTAGTAGTCGTGCTCGATCTCCGGCCCCTCCATCACCCGGTAGCCGAGCCCGACCATCGTGTCCTCGATCAGCCGGGTGGTGCGGGCGATCAGATGGGCGTGGCCGACCGGCCGCGGCGGCGCCCCGGGCAGGGTGACGTCGACCCGGTCGGCGACCAGCCGCTGCTCCAGCTCGCCGGCGTCGAGCCGCTCGGCGCTCGCCTCCAGCAGCGCCTCCAGCTCCTTGCGGGCCTTGTTGGCGGTGCCGCCGACCTGGCCCCGTTCCTCCGCCGGCAGGTCGGCGATCCCGCGCAGGATCGTCGGTCAGCTCGGCTTTGCGGCCGAGGTAGCGGACCCGCAGCTCCTCCAGGGCCGCGCTCGAGCCGGCGGCGCCGATCGCGCTCGCGGCCTCGCCCCTGATCTCCTCGATCCGCTCAAGCATCGGCCTCTGCCTCCATGGCGGCCGACGATATCCGCTGAGCGGCGATCGCCGCCGCTGCGGCGACGTTGAGCGACTCGGCGCCGGGGGCGCGCAGCGGGATCGTCGCCGTCACCTCGCACTGGGCCAGAACCGCGGCCGGCAGGCCCTCGCGCTCGGCGCCGAGGCAGAGGGTCGCGGCGCCCGCTAGCGCCTCCAGCCCGGCCCCGCCGTGGGCGACCAGCGCCGCCCGCGGCGCCGGCGTCTCCCCCAGCTCGGCCCGCGAGGGTGGTTGCGCGAAGAGCGAGCCCATGCTTGCCCGCACCGCCTTCGGCGAGAACGGGTCGGCGCAGCCGGGGCCGAGCGCGACCGGGCCGTCGAGCAGGGCGTGGGTGGTGCGGACGATGGTGCCGACGTTGCCGGGGTCGCCGACTCCGTGCAGGTAGACGCAGGGCGCGGTCGGCGCCTCGGACCAGCGCAGCGGCCAGACCGCGATCGCCCGGGTGCCGGAGCCAAGCGAGGACACCGACGCCAGCAGCTCCGGCTCGACCTCCTCGCCGCCCCATTCGGCCGGCAGCTCGGCGCCGGCGGCGGCGAGCAGGAAGCGCGGCTCGGCGCCGGCCGCAAGCCCCGCCGCGACCAGGTCCTCGCCCTCGGTCGCGAACAGCCCCTCGCGCTCGCGATGCTTGCGCTCGCGCAGCTTGCGGACCAGTTTCAGCTTCTCGTTTTGGGGGCTGGCGATCATCGGCTCGGTCTCGATCTGACTCTTCTGGTCGGCGGTTTCTTCTCCTGGAACAAAAAAAGCGGGCCGTTTTCACGGCCCGCCCGGGAGAGTGGAGTGTCGGTGGACCGCTAGGCGGCCGCACCCTCCCGGGCTAGCTCCACAAATCGGCGGAAGGCGTCGCGATCGCTGACGGCGATCTCGGCGAGCATCTTGCGGTTGACCTCGACCTCGGCCTTGCCGAGGCCGTGGATCAGTTCGGAGTAGCTCATGCCCTCCAGGCGCGCGGCGGCGTTGATCCTGGTGATCCAGAGACGGCGGAAAGTGCGCTTCTTGTTGCGCCGGTCGCGGTAGGCGTACATGCCCGAGCGCTGCACCTGCTCTTTGGCGAAACGGTACGAGGAATGCTTGCGGCCGAAGTAGCCCTTCGCTTCCTTCAGAACCTTGCGGCGCTTCTTGCGCGCGTGGACGGAGCGCTTGACGCGGGCCATCTACTTGCCTCCGCTGAGCAGCGCCCGCACCG
Organism: uncultured Solirubrobacterales bacterium; assembly: GCA_963795625.1. GTDB lineage: Bacteria > Actinomycetota > Thermoleophilia > Solirubrobacterales > 70-9 > VAYN01. The sequence goes on from CAWCIS010000001.1 coordinate 395,780, forward strand.
TCGGCGCGTCGTTCTTGGAGATCTCCACCGGTTTCGCCATCTTCCGCTTCCGCTTCGGCGACTTCTTCTCCAGAATGTGGCTGGAGTAGGCGCGACGGCCCCGGAGCTTGCCGGTACCGGTCTTGCGGAAGCGCTTGGAGGCGCCGGAGTGGCTTTTCATCTTCGGCATCGGGCTCGGTATTGAAGCAGAACGCGACGCCTGAGCGGAGTCGCAGCCTCCAGCGTGGGTACGCTGGCGCCGCGATGCGCATTGTCTACGTGGTCGGAACCCGGCCGAACTTCGTCAAGACCGCCCCGGTGATCGGGGCGCTGCGGGCGCGCCTGCCCGACGGCCGGCACGCAATCGTCCACACCGGCCAGCACTACGACCGGCTGATGTCCGAGGTCTTCCTCGAGGAGCTGGGCGTGCCCGCGCCGGACCACATGCTCGAGGTCGGCTCCGGCAGCCACGCGGCGATGACGGCGCGGACGATGGAGCGCCTGGAGCCGGTCCTGGTCGAGGAGAAGCCCGACCTGGTGGTCGTCCCCGGCGACGTCAACTCGACTCTGGCGGCGGTACTGACGGCGGTGAAGATGGGGATCCCGGTCGCCCACATCGAGTCCGGCCTGCGCAGCTTCGACCTGACGATGCCGGAGGAGGTCAACCGGATCGTCGCCGACCGCTTCTCCGAGCTGCTCTTCCTGCACAGCGAGGAGGCGGTTGTCGAACCTGCGCGCCGAAGGGATCCCGGACGAGCGCATGCACATGGTCGGCAACACGATGATCGACACCCTGGTCGCGCTGGAAGACCGCTTCCGCGCCGCCGGCGCCGCCGCCCGGCTCAGGGTCGAGCCCGGTTCATACGCACTCGTCACCCTGCACCGTCCAGCCCTGGTCGACGGCCCGCTGCTTCCGGAGACGGTGGCCCAGCTCGCCGCCCTCGCGCGGGAGATGCCGGTCGTCTTCCCGGTCCACCCGCGCACCCGCAAGATGATGGAGAGCCTCGACGCCGAGCACCCAGGCCTGCTGCTGACCGAGCCGCTCGGCTACCTCGACTTCCTCTCCCTGCTGGCAGACGCGCGCGCCGTCCTCACCGACTCGGGCGGCATCCAGGAGGAGACCACCTACCTCGGCATCCCCTGCTTCACCCTCCGCGCCAACACCGAGCGCCCAGTCACCGTCACCGCCGGCACCAACACCCTCCTCGGCCTCGACCCATCGGCAATCGCCGACATCCCGACTGCCCTCGCAGCCCGTGGAGACGCCCCGCCCGAGCCACCCCCTCTCTGGGACGGCCACGCCGCGGACCGCATCGCCGACGTAATCACCAGCCGCGCCTGAGCGGCTATCCCGGTAGGGGTGAAGCGTCTTGTACTTTTTCGCGGGCGCTCGACCTCGGAGCGGCCGCAGCTCGATCCACGAAAGAAGTTAAGCGGAACCCCTACCGGGATAGCCGCTCAGGCCTCGGCCGAAGTGTCCGCCGGAGTCTCAGTCTCAGCCGAAGTGTCCGCCGCTACCTCAGCAGGTGCCTCCACCTGAGCCTCAACAGGTGCGTCGCCCTCCGGCGCCGCCTCGCCGTCCAGCTTGTCGACCTCTTTGCTCGGCGCCAGCAGCATGCTCATGTTGCGCCCTTCCTGCAGCGGCGCCGACTCGACCACAGCGATCCCACCGAGGTCCTCGAAGAGTTTCTGCAACAGCGCCCGGCCGCGCTCGGGGTGGGCCTGCTCGCGACCGCGGAACATGATCGTCACCTTGACCTTGTCGTGGTGCTTGAGGAAGCGCTCGACGTGGCCCTTCTTGGTCTCGTAGTCGTGCGTGGCGATCTTCGGCCGCAGCTTGATTTCGCGGATGTTGACCTGCTGCTGGTGCTTGCGCGCCTGCTTCTGCTTCTGCTCCTGCTCGTATTTGTACTTCGAGTAGTCGAGCAGGCGGGTGACCGGCGGCTTCGAGCCGGGAGCGACCTCGACCAGGTCGAGGTCGGCGTCCTGGGCGCGTTTGAGCGCGTCGTTGATCTCGACGATGCCGAGCTGCTCGCCGTCGGCGCCGATCAGGCGCACCTGCGGCACGCGGATGCGCTCGTTGATCCGAGTCGTATCGCGCTCTGGTGGGCGCCGGTCGAACCTACGCGGGACCGGCACTATCGAGTAGAGCGGTGGAGCTTCAAGAGGACGAGAGGACGAGACGCAGGCACGGGGCGCTCAGCGGCGGCGGTGATTTGAGTTGCCAGCAGTCAAGTCGGCCGGAGTATAGACGGCGAACGGCGGTTGGCAAGCCGGCGCCGCTCAGCCTGTCCCGGTCTCGGACTTGACCCGGTCGGCGAACTCGGCCGGGGACATCGCCCCCAGCTCGCCGTCGGCGTGGGAGCGGACGGCGACGGCGCCGGCCTCCTGCTCGCGGTCGCCGACCACCAACATGTACGGGTAGCGGCCGATCGCGGCGTCGCGGATCTTCTTCCCGACCGACTCCGAGCGGTCGTCGATGGCGACGCGGACGCCGAGTTCGCGCAGCTCCTCGAAGGCACGCTCGCCGTACTCGTTGTGGCGATCGGAGATCGGCAGGACGATTGCTTGCACCGGCGCCAGCCAGACCGGGAAGCGGCCGGCGTAGTGCTCGATCAGGATCCCGGCGAAGCGCTCCATCGAGCCGAGCAGAGCGCGGTGGATCATCACCGGCCGGTAGGGCGCGTCGTCGGCCCCCGTGTAATAGAGGTCGAAGCGCTCGGGCATCTGGAAGTCGAGCTGGCAGGTGCCGCACTGCCAGGAACGGCCGAGCGCGTCGGTCACGTGGAAGTCGATCTTCGGCCCGTAGAAGGCGCCGTCGCCGGGGTTGAGCTCGTACTCGCGACCCTGGCGCTCGAGCGCCTCGGTCAGCGCCGCCTCCGCTTTCGCCCACTGCTCCTCGGAGCCCATCGACTTCTCCGGCCGGGTCGAGAGCTCGACTTTGACGTCGTCGAAGCCGAAGCGGGCGTAGAGCTCGTCGATCGCCTCGCAGATGCTCGCCACCTCGTCGGTGATCTGGTCCTCGGTGCAGTAGACGTGGGCGTCGTCCTGGGTGAAGGCGCGCACCCGCAGCAGCCCGTGCAGCACCCCCTCGCGCTCGTTGCGGGAGACGCGGCCGAACTCGGCCAGGCGCAGCGGCAGCTCGCGGTAGGAGTGGCGGTCGGAGGAGTAGACGAGGCAGGCTCCCGGGCAGTTCATCGGCCGCAGCGCGAAGCGGCGCTCGCCGTCCTCCATGAAGTACATCTCGTCGCGGTAGTTGTCCCAGTGGCCGGAGCGGTGCCAGAGCTGCTCGTCGAGCACCTGCGGCGTCGCGATCTCCTGGTAGCCGCGCTTGCGCAGCTGCTCCTGCACCTCGTGCTCGATCAGGCGCAGCAGCGTGGTCCCGTTGGGGAGCCAGAAGGGCATCCCCGGCGCCTCGTCGCGCAGCATGAAGATCCCGAGCTGGGGGCCGAGCCGGCGGTGGTCGCGCGCTTTCGCCTCCTCGATCCGCTCCAGGTGCTGCTCGAGGTCCTTCTTGGAGAAGAAGGCGGTGCCGTAGATCCGGGTCAGGCGCTCGCGGTTCTCGTCGCCGCGCCAGTAGGCGCCGGCGACCGAGCTCAGCTTGATCGCCTTGATCCGCCCGGTCGAGGGGCCGTGCGGGCCGCGGCAGAGGTCCTCGAAGGGGCCGTTCTTATAGAGGGAGACGGTCTCGACCCCTTCGTCGGCGACGAGGTCTTCGATCAGCTCGACCTTGAAGCCCTGGTCCTGGGCCTTGAAGATCTCGATCGCCTCGGCGACCGGCACGTCGCGGCGGCCGAACTCCTCATCGGCGTTGATGTGCTTGAGCATCGCCCGCTCGATCTTCGGTAGGTCGTCCTCGGTGATCTTTGTATCGGCCGGGAACTCGAAGTCGTAGTAGAAGCCGGACTCGATCGGCGGCCCAATCGTCACCTTGGTGCCCGGGTACAGATCCACCACCGCCTCGGCCATCACGTGGGCGGCGTCGTGGCGGATCAGCTCCAGCGCCTCGGGGTCGCGGTCGGTGAGGATCGCGATCTCGCCACCCGCCGCCGGCAGCGGCGCGGCCAGATCGCGCAGCTCTCCATCGACCCGGATCGCCAGCGCCGCCTTGGCCAGGCCCGGGCCGATCGCCGCGGCCGCGGCGGCGCCGGTCGCGCCCGCTGCGAGCTCCAACACCTTGCCGTCGGGCAGGGTGACAGTCAGTTTCTCCGTTGCGGCCTCCACGCGAGCCATGGTAGTTAGCGGGCAGGTCCTTGGCGTGCCTGGCGTTCGGCGATCAGCGGACAGGGGCTGTGGGCGCCGACGGGGCGGGTCGATTCCCAGAGCACATAGGGCGGTGCGACGCGCTTGACCCGCAGGCCCGGGTACGGCGGTTGACCGGCCCCACCGCGCGTAACCACGAAGCGAACCCCGTGCGGGGGCCGGCTCCCCGCTTCGCTTTCGGCCTCGATGCAGACCCGTCCTCCACGCAGTTCCCAGGAGATGAAAGGAGCGCCGTGCTGGTCGGCCAGCAGCTCATCGGAGGCAAGGACGAGAGTCGAGTCGGCGGCGATCAGCGGGCGCAGGCCGGTCAAGGACGGCGAGTACGAAGTGGGACCGATCGGCGCATTCGCGAGCGCGAGCAGTGAACAGACCCCGGCGGCAAGGGCGAAGACAGCGCCCGCCGCGACCGCGACCGGTTCCTTCGCACCCTCGCCGCCCCCATCGCTCGCCCGCCCCTCGGGCTGACCGGCGCGCCAGAACGGCCGGTCGAGCAGCGGCAGCAGGATGGCGAGGGCGACGACCGAGGCGCCGACCTCGATCGCCTTGGCGGCGGTGTAGGGCGTGCCGCCGACCCGGGCCGCCGCATACGCCAGCAGTGCCGCGGCAAGACCGGCGAGCACCGCCGACTCGCGGCGACGCCGGCAGCGGCCGATGCCGTAGAGCAGGAGGACGAGGGCGAAGGCGGCGCCGAGGTAGTAGCCGATCGCGGGCACGGCGCCGTCGCCGGGAGCGAGGCGGAAATCGCCCGAGGGCCAGATCCCCAGCGCCTCGAAAGGCGAGACCTGGCCGAAGAGGTTGCCGAGGCCGGGGCCGTTGGGGTCGAAGGTCTCGAAGCTGTGGAAGTCCAGCATGCGGCCGATCTCGGGGGCGATCAGGACGAGGAAGGCGAGGAACGCCAAAAGGACGGGGCGGGCAGCCGACGGGGCTGACGTGGGCCGGGGGTCCTGCGGGCGGGGCAAACTGGCTCCGTTCTCGGACCCCCGGCCCACGTCAGCCCCGTCGGAGGGGCCGGTTCGGCTGACGGCGAACTCGAGCAGTGCCCAGATGACTGCGGTGCCGATCAGCCAGGTCAGGCCGGGGAAGCTGTAGACGTAGACCGAGCCCACGGCTAGGAGCGCGGCGGGGATGAAGCGGAGGGGGAGGTCGCGCCAGGCGCGGGTCGACTCGCGGAGGGAGAGGGCGAAGGCGAGGACGAGGAGGGCCTGGATCGTCTCCTTGAAGGCGCCCTGGGCGAAGTAGGAGGCGACCACGTAGGCGAGGCCGACGACGAGGGCGCCCGCGGTCCGCGGGAGCCACTTGAGGTTCGCGAAGGCGGCGAGGGCGGTCAGCGGGGCGAGGACGGCGACGGCGACGTTGAGGCCGCTGAAACCCTGGACCAGGCCGATCCCGAGACCCTTGTTGAGGGCGACGACGATCGAGTGCGGGCCGAGCGGATAGCCCTGGTGCAGCAGCTGCCCACCCTGCCCGTGCGCGAGCCGGTCGGCGGCGAGCAGGTGCTGGGACATGTCGGGGTTGAAGCTGGTGCCGAGGATCCCGAAGTGGCCTTCGACCGCGAACGGGATCGAGGCCGCCAGCAGCGCGATCAGCGCCGCCGGCCAGCCGGCTCGCAGCGCCTCCGCCCCACCCTCCAGGCGCCCCCGGAGATAAGCGATCGAGGCGAGGGCCAGCGCCGCCACGACGATCGCCGAGACGACCCCGTCGCCGCCGACCCGCACCGTCCCCCAGCAGACCGCGCAGAGCAGCGCCAGCCCGACCGCCGGGGCGAGCCAGGACCAGCGCCGGGCGCCGCAGAGCCCGATCGCCGCCTGCCCGATCGCCGGCGACGCCGCGCACACTGCCAATACCGCTGCGTAGGTCCCGATCACGAGGCGGCGAGCCTAGAGGAACGGACCCACCCCAACCGCCGACCGAACGTCTCAGCCCTACAGCCAGGTATGCAAAGGCTTCCTAAATTTACTCACCTGAACTTGCTCATAGTCAACCGAAGGGAAGTCAATGAAGTCCTTGGGACTCTTGTTCTGCGCGGTCGGGCTGATCGCACTGGGGCTGAGCGCGCCGATTCTCAGTTCCGCCTCCGCCGCCGATCTCGACTGCGCCGACTTCCCAACTCAGGCGGAAGCGCAGGAACACCTATACCCAGGGGACCCGTACGGCCTTGACGGCGACAACGACGGCATCGCCTGCGAGGACAACCCCTGCCCGTGCAGCTCCGGGTCCGCCGCGACGCTTACCCCGCCTGCCCCACCCGCGCCCCCTCCCTACCGGCTCAGCAAGCCCGCGGCCCGGGCTGCCGCCAAGCGGCTGGCGCGGCGATTCGTCGGTCGCGACCCGGCCGTCGACTCGCTCTCCTTCGACGGCTGTAACAGGCTGGGAGAAACGCTCATCCACTGCCGGCTCACCGCGCGCGGGAGCGACACCGAACGGCGGACCACCTGTCAGCTCACGATCGCGGTCGGGGCGAAGAACCGGCGGCCGCAGGCACGGCTGACCTCCTCCCCCTGTCGGACGGTCCCGACCCTGCGGCTGAGCGATTCGGCGGCACGCCGGGCGCTGCGCGAACGGGGGACCGAACTGGCGGGGAAGCCGGTGCGCATCTACAACCTCGAACGCGTCGCCGCCACCGCGCTCCGCGGTCTCGCCGAATGGACGCCCCCGTTCGACCGGACGAAACCCAGAGAAGAATGCTTCGCGCTGCTGGAAGCGACCTTGAGATCGCCCGGAAACGTCTCGGTCGCGGTAATCGAATCGGGCTGTGAAGCGATTCCAGCGACGCACAGCGAAGGAATTAACCTCGTGTGATGGCGTTTGTCCCTCCCGCCCGCCACCTGCTGCGCGCCAAGGACCTGGCCGACGCTCGTTACGCCGAGCCGCTCGGGGTCGACGACCTGGCCCAGGCGGCGGGGCTCTCGCGCGCCCACTTCAGCCGCGAGTTCCGCCGTGCCTTCGGCGCCTCCCCCCACGCCTACCTGCTGACCCGCCGGCTGGAGCGGGCGGCGGCGCTGCTGCGCACGACCGACAACTCGGTCGCCGAGATCTGCCTGGCGGTGGGGCTGCAGGGCATCGGCTCGTTCACGACCAGCTTCAAACGCACCTTCGGCCAGACCCCGACGGCCTACCGGGCGAGCTTCCCGCCTGCGGCCAGCCAGGCGATCGTCCCTGCCTGCGTGGTCCGCGCCTACGGCCGCCCGCAACACCGCACGTTTCGAGAAGACAGCGCCACGGCCGCGACCTAGCATCGGCGCCAAGCTGATTTCAACTGAGGAGGAACGATGAAGGTCGCAAACACGCAGCTGTGGGTCCACGACCAGGAGGAGGCGCTCGCCTTCTACACCGAGAAGCTCGGCATGGAGGTCCGCAACGACGTCACCCTGCCGGAGATGGGCGACTTCCGCTGGCTCACCGTGGCCCCGGCCGGCCAGGAGGATTACTCGATCGTGCTGATGGAGATCCCGGGCGAGCCGGTGATGACCGAAGAGTCCGCCGAGCAGGTGCGGGCGCTGATGGCCAAGGGCTTCGCCGGCACCGTCTTCCTCACCACCGACGACTGCCAGGCCTCCTACGAAGAGCTGAAGGCGCGCGGGGTCGAGTTCACCGAGGCGCCGGAAGAGCGTCCCTACGGAATCGACTCGGGCTTCCGCGATCCGTCGGGCAACAGCTTCCGCCTGACCGAGGTGAAACTGCCGGCGACCGCGTAGGAGACCGCCGGCCGGCCGGCAGCGCTTGCGCGGTGGTCTTCGATTCGATATGACAGGTTCGATATATCGATGAATCCACCCCGAGATAGCCACGTGACCCCGGCCGGCCGCCCGTCGGAGGCCATCAGGCTCTCGCCCACCTCCCACCTCGTGCTCGGGATGGTCCGCCTAGGGGTCGGCTCCGGATATGCGATCAAGAAGGTCGCGGATCAATCCACCCAGAGCTTCTGGCCGATCTCACTGGCGTCGGTCTACCCGGAGCTGGCGAGGCTGGAGGCAGGGGGGCTGCTGAAACGACGCAGCGACCCCCAGGGCGGCCGGGCGCGATCCGCCTACAGCATCACCGCCAAGGGGGAGAAAGCGCTCGGGGCCTGGCTGCGATCGCCGAAGGTGGCGCCGGTTCAGATCCGCGACGAAGCGATGCTGAAGCTCTTCCTCGCCGATGCGCTGGGGAATGAGGATCGGCTCGAGCTGATCCTGGCCCTGCGCGAGCGCAACCGCGAGAAAAAGGAGGCGCTGCAAGGGGAGATCGTCCCCCGCGCCGAAGCCTTCGAAAAGCAGGGCATCCGCTACGTCGCCGTGGCCGCGCGCCTCTCCGCCGATCTGCTCGAGTACGCCGAGAACTGGCTGGCGCGACTGGCGAAGGAGCTGAAGTAGGGTCGGCTCAGCCCGTCGACCGGCAGGCCTGGAGGACGTTGCCGATCAACTGCGTGCCGCCGCCGAAGGCCACTTTCACCCGCGCGTCGAAGTGACCGTTTGCGCACTCCGCGGTCAGGAAGGAGTGCTTCTCGCCTCTGTAGGTCCATTTGCGGTCGATCGTGAATTCGGCACCGCTGAAGGAGCCGGCTCCGCCGGCGATCTTGGGGATCGAGATCGAGATCTTGTAGCCGTACCTGCCGCTGCTCTTCGACACCTTGGCGACCGCGATCAGAGCCGTGGGCAGGGGAACGTCGGCGTAGACGTAGTAGAGCTGCTCGCCATACCCCTTGCCACCGTAGCCACCACCGCTGGAAGGACCGTTGAAGGCGAGCAGCGGCCCCTTGGCGGTGAAGGGCGCTTGTTCGGGGAACTGCACCTGAGCCGTGGAGACCCCCTTCCCGATCAGAGCGTCGCCGCAGGCCTTCATCGCCGCGGCTGGAGGCGAGTCCTGGATCTGCGCGAGGCTGCAGGTCGGCAGCCCGGCGGTATCGATTGCGATGTGCTTGTCGACCAGCAGTTCGGTGCTCAGGGCGGGCGGGATATGAGTGCCGTCGTTGGTCGCGACCGAGGCGCTTCCGTGAAAGCCGATCGGCGCCATTTTGTCCTTCGGCAGCGCCTTCGGGCTGGTCGCGCCTTCGATTTCGATCGAGAGATTGCCCGCCAGCACCGTCACCGCCAAGGCGCTGCCCGCCGCGATCAGGATCGCCGCGGCAATCGCGGCAACTCCCACCAAGCCACCTACTCGATGCCGCCGGACTCGCCCCATGTCTCCTCCACTCAGTTGAACTATCAGCGTCGATACATCGAAGCCGATAGCCAGAAGAGACGCAATCGGTCCCGCAGGACCAGTCCTCCGAACCTCAAGGCTCGGCGAACATGGGTCGCGACTTTGGGGCCGCCGGAGAAAGACGAGGAGATGGGCGTTACTGGGCTCGAACCAGTGACCTCTACCTTGTCGAGGTAGCGCTCTCCCAACTGAGCTAAACGCCCGGGAGGCGTGAATCTAGCAATGAGAACCGCAGGCCGGTCGACGGTCCGGCCGCGGCTAAAGATCGCCCGGCCGCCGGCCGATGCAGCCTGTGCAACTTTTCAGTCCTTCCCGTGTTTATGAGTGCGTCGCCTGAGCAGCGGCGCCTAGAACTTCAAAGCTCGAGGACCGACGAGCCAGCGACTTCAGACTCGCTGGTGGCACGTCCTTCGGAAACAAGGGGCCCCTTAACCGGGGCCCTTTTCCGTTCTGGCGCCGCTCAGACGTGGTCGCTGGGCAGATGCCAGCGGCGCGGGGCGATCAGCTCGTCGATCGCGGCCGGGCCCCAAGAGCCGGGTTCGTAGGTCAGCGCCTGCGGCGGCCGCTCGAGCACCGGCTCGGAGATCTCCCAGAGGCGCTCGATCGCGTCGGAGCTGGTGAAGAGGGTGCGGTCGCCGACCATGACGTCGTGGATCAGGCGCTCGTAGGCGTCGAGGGCGTGCTCGGCGCCGCCGAAGGTGTCGGCGTAGCTGAAGCGCATGTGCGCCTCGCCGAGCTGGATCGTCGGACCGGGGACCTTGGCGAGGAAGGAGGCGGAGATGCTGCCGGGGTCGCCGAGCTCAAAGGTGAGGTGGTCGTGGCCGAAGGACTCGGCGATCTGGTCGCAGTCGAGCGGGAACATCCGCCGCGGCGGCTGCGCGAAGGCAACCGTCAGCAGGTGGCGGCTCTCGGCCAGGCGCTTGCCCGAGCGCAGGTAGAACGGTACCCCCTCCCAGCGCCAGTTGTCGACGAAAGCCTTGATCGCGACGAAGGTCTCGGTGTCGGAGTCGGCGGCGACGCCGTCCTCGTCGCGGTAGCCGGCGTACTGGCCGCGGACGACGTCGGCGGGCGAGAGCGGCGACATCGAGTCGAAGACCTTCTCGCGCTCGATCCCCAGCGCCTTCGGCTCGAAGGAGACCGGCGGCTCCATCGCGACGAAGCCGAGGACCTGGAACAGGTGGGTGACGATCATGTCGCGGAAGGCGCCCGTTTCCTCGTAGAAGCTGCCGCGCATCTCGATCGAGAGCGTCTCCGGGATGTCGATCTGGACGTGGTCGATGTGGTTGCGGTTCCAGACCGGCTCGAACATGCCGTTGGCGAAGCGCAGGGCGAGCAGGTTCTGCACCGCCTCGCGGCCGAGGTAGTGGTCGATCCGGTAGATGCAGCGCTCGTCGAAGACCGAGTGCAGGTGCGCGTTGAGCCGGCGGGCGGAATCGAGGTCGGTGCCGAACGGCTTCTCGGTGATCACCCGGGCGCCGGCCCCGAGGCCGGCGTCACCGAGGGCTTCGACCGTGCCGGCGGCGGCGGCCGGGGGCAGCGAGAGGTAGTAGAGGACGCCGGCCTCGTCGCCGAGTTCGTCCCGCGCCTCGGCGACCGCCTCGGCGAGCGCGTCGAACCCGTCGCCGACGCCGACAAACCGCAGCGAGTCGGCGAACGGGTCCCAGGTCGGCGGCGACATGTCCTCGCGACCCGAGGCCTCGATCGCCTGGCGGGCGATCTCGCGGAACTCGTCGAGCTCGACCGCGTGCCGAGCAGCGCCGATGATGCGAAAGCGCTTCGGCATCAGCCCGACCTGGGCGAGGTGGAACATCCCCGGCAGCAGCTTGCGCTTGGCCAGGTCGCCGGTCGCCCCGAAGAGGACGATCACCTGGTTGTCGGGGATCTCGGCGACCGCCTTGTCGGCGGTGGCGCTTGCGGTGGCGACGCTCACGCTCCCAGGCTGACAGATGCGCACCCCTGGCCGGAGGCGTGGCGGCGACTTATCCTGGCCGGGAGCGATGGCGGGCGAGAAGACAGACGACGGGATCGCGGACGAGCGCCGGCGCCTGGACCGGGCCGAGCGCCGCTTCTGGCGCGAGATCTGGGAATCGATTCCTGCCGAGGTCGCGGCTGAGCACGGGATCGAGGTGCGGGACTTCGGGCCGATCCAGGCCGGCGTCACCAACGCCCTGCCTGCGGTGGGCATCATGAACATGGTGCACGGGGCAGCCGAGCCAGGCGCGGTCGCCCAGGGACACCTCGCCGCGGCGACCGAGTGGGCGCGGTCGCGGCAGGTCGAAGGCTTCGTCCCGGTGACCCCCGGCCTGCCCGATTCCGCGGCGGCGGAGGAGTGGCTGTCCGCGAACGGCTTCGCCGGCGGCTACGGCTGGATGAAGTTCGTCCGCGACGCCCATCCCCCACGCTTCAAAGTGGCCGACGACATCGATGTCGTCGAGCTCTCCGACCCCGAGCAGGAGCCGTTCGGGATGATCGCCGCGACCGGCTTCGGCCTCCCCGCCTGGGCCGCCGCCTTCTTTGCCGACTTGCCGGGACGCGAGGGATGGCGCTGCTACGTCGCCCGCATCGACGGTAGCGCCCAGGCCTGCGCCGCGATGCTCGTCGACGGCACCGTCGCCGAGTTCGGCATCGCCGCGACCCTGGAGCCGGCGCGCGGACGCGGCTGCCAACCCGCCCTCCTCCACCGCCGCATCGTCGACGCCGCCGCGGCCGGCTGCGCGACGCTGGCGGTCGAGACCGGCGAACGCATCACCGGACATCCGGCGCCCAGCTACCGCAACATCCTCCGCGCCGGCTTCAAGGAGGCCTACCTTCGCCCGAACTGGCAACGGTCACCATGAGTCGTCCCAGCGATACCTCCACCTTCTCTAGGCTGACCGCATGGCTGCACCCACCGAGATCGTCGAGCAGTTCCTGACCGAACTCGCCGCGGGCGAGATCGACACCGCCGTGGACCTGCTCGCGAGCGACGTCGTCTATAGCAACGTCTCGCTACCGACGGTGCATGGTCGCGAGCGCGTTCGCAAGCTCGCGAGGCTGACCCTGGGCCGACCCGGCGCCGGCTTCGAGGTCTACAACCACGCGATTTCCGCCGCCGGCAACTCGGTGCTGACCGAACGCACCGACGTGCTGAAGATGGGAAGGCTGCGCATCCAGTTCTGGGTCTGCGGCCGCTTCGACGTCGAGGACGGCGAGATCGTCCTCTGGCGCGATCGCTTCGACTGGATGAACTACACGGTCGCGACGCTGCGCGGCCTCGTCGGGATCTTTGTGCCGGCGCTGCGGGCCAAGGCGCCGCGCGCGTAAACCCCCTAAATCGGGGATTCGACTTCGTCGACCAGCCAGCGCCCTTGTTCCTTGAAGGTCGAAGGCGCCCACCGGAATCGAACCGGTGTAAACGGCTTTGCAGGCTCCGGGGGTCTCCCCCGCTCGGTCCTCTCAGGCACGATTCGGTTCGCTGAGTTGCGCTCAGTTGCCCCGAAATCGGCCTGTTCGGTACACGGCTCGCTACACGCTCAGTCGTCCGACTCGCGCTTCAGCACATCCTCCAAACGTTCCACGCCCTCGGGCTCAAGGCTGAAGGTTTCGAGACGACCGGGATCCGCGCCCTCGGGCTCGGGTCCGTCATCGACCGACACCACAACCTCGGCGTCAGGCGACTCGATGATCGGAATGCCTGGATCATCTCCCTCGGGTTGAATCGGCTCCGGCTCGTCTTGCCCCATGTGCCCTCCTAAGAAGATGCCGTCGGGGCCGAGATCCAGTGCGTCCCGCGTCACGATGACACCGCCTCTTGCTCGCCGATCAGGGTCCGCGGCAATGGCAGCTCGACACCGCGCAGATACGTGCGGGTGATCTCCGCTAGATCGTCACCCTGATCGGGATGAAACGGCACGTCGTCGACTGGCAGGCCAGCGGCGAGCGCGACACGGACCGCCGCCCTTTGTACGGACGCGTACTCGTTCGACGCGGCCTCGTGATCGGCGTAGGTGCGCTCGATGGTCTCCTTCGCCCCGCTTCTCGCTCTCTCCGACCTTTTCCACACGCGGGGCTAGGCACTTATTGGGGCGCCCCAACCCGACGCCGGGGCGCCCCTCGGGCTAGCCCTTAGCCCTGCTTGGTGATCGACACAGCCGGAACAACGGCGTCGGTGCGATGGATCGTCATCAGCCTCACCCCCTTCCCTCGGCTCGATTGACGGGACGAGCCGAAGGATTGCTTAAGGGGGCTCTAGCAATCTAGATACCTATTTCGGTTCTGATCGCAAAAGCGCTAATACTTTCGATCACTCTGCCACCCATAGAGCAAACGAGAGGATCCGCGAAATGTCCCCCGACGAGAAGAACAAGCGACCGAAGACGGGCCGAGTTCCAAGGCTCGACAAACGGATCGCACGGGCTCTCAACCACCCACTCCGAACCGAGATCATCGCCATCCTTAATGACCGTTGCGCCAGCCCGCGAGAAATGGCTGATCTGCTCGGCGAAGAGTTGTCGAGCGTTAGCTATCACACCAAGGAGCTTTTGAAACTGGAATGCATTGAGGTCGCCGACCGACAACAAGTGCGAGGCGCCGTGAAGACTCGTTACCGCGCGACGACGAGGATGCTGCTTGACACTCCCGAATGGGAGCTGTTGGACAAGACGGTCAGGACCGGAATCAGCATCAACGCCGTCAACGAAGTTACCCTTCGGGCCTCTGCCGCCGTTGAGGCTGGCACTTTCGACCGCCGCACTGATCGGACGATCATCACCATGAAAATGGACGTCGACGATCAGGGATGGCAAGACGCCCAAGAAGCGCTCAGGGTCGCCTACGAGCGCCTTGGCGAGATTGAAGTTGAGACGGCCGCTCGCAAAGCCAAGGGAGCGTCAACGTTCCGCATGACCGCCTCGCTGCTTGGTTACGAGTCGCCCACAGACGACGAGGGTGAGGATTGAGCGGAGGCGATCTCGGTACACGGTGGCTACACCCTTTGCACCGCGGTACAAGAAACCCCGCCTGTTAGCAGGGCTTTTCTAAAGGCGCCCACCGGAATCGAACCGGTGTAAACGGCTTTGCAGGCCGCTGCGTAACCACTCCGCCAGGGCGCCGCGGATCGGTCAAGCCTAGCGGCGCATTTGCGAGCGTGGCGGCCGCTCTAGGCGGGAGCGTCGGGCGCGGTCTCGTCGTAGTCGCTGACGCTGCCGTAGTCCTCGACGGTGCCGCCGTCACGCACGCTGGCGTCGTCGGGATCGTCCCCGTACTGGCGCAGGGCGCGGCGCTGGCGCAGGTAGTCCCACATCTTGTCGAGCTGGAGTTTCAGCTCCTCCATGCGAGCGTGGTCTTCGGAGCTGAGGCCCTCGCCCTCGTGGCGGTGGAGCAGCTGCTCCTCTTCCTTGACCAGCTCGTCGATGTGGCTGAGCACCTGTTGGTCGTCCATTCGCCCAAGACTACCCGGCGGCATAACTATGCTCGCCGAAGCCATGGAAAAAGCCACCGACGCCACCCGCCGCACCCGGCTCGCCGGCGAGCGCACCGAGCTGGCCTGGTGGCGAACCGGGCTGGCGGCGCTCGCCGTCGCGCTGGCGGTGGGACGGGTGGTGCCGGAGTTGAGCGACAGCTCCACCCGCTGGCCCTACGTCGCCGTCGGCGTCTGCTTCGACCTCTACGGGCTGGCCCTGTTCGCCTACGGGAGCCACCGACGCCGCAACCTGGAGCGGGCGCTCGACGAGGGCCGCTTCCCCGACCCTCCCCCCTACGCTCATGGGGCCATGGTCGCCGGAGGCATCATCCTCGGACTGCTGACCGTTGCCCTGGTGCTGGCGGGGTAGGGCGAGGCCGTCTACGAGCTCGATCAGGAGGCCGAGGCCAAGGGCTGGGTCGCCTCCGGCTGAGCCGACGGCGCCGGGTTGGAGAACCGCATGGTGCCGTCGTCGATCGCGCCGCGGCGCAGCATCCGCAGGTCGACCGGGTAGTTCTGGCGCAGTTTCCACGGCTCCTTCGAGCCCTGTTTGGGCAGCTGGTCGAGCGAGCGCAGGACGTAGCCGGAGTTGAAGTCGAGCAGCCGCTCCTCGGTGATCGAGGGATCGTTGACGGTCGGCGTCGCGATCCGCCGGCCGGCCGCGTCCATGTGGTTGAGCAGTCGGCAGATGTATTCGGAGGTGAGGTCGGCCTTCAGCGTCCAGGAGGCGTTGGTGTAGCCGAGCGTGTAGGCGAAGTTGGGGAAGTCGCTCAGCATCATCCCCTTGTAGGTAAGGGCCCGCGGCAGGTCGGGCTCGGCCCCGTCGATCGTGATCTTTATGCCGCCGAGGAAGAGCAGGTTGAGGCCGGTCGCGGTGATCACGATGTCGGCCTCCAGCTTCGCCCCGGACTCGAGCTCGATCCCGTCGGCGCGGAAGGTCTCGATCCGGTCGGTGGCGATCTCGGCGCTGCCGTCGCGCAGGACCCGGAAGAGGTCGGCGTCGGGGACCAGGCAGACCCGCTGGTCCCAGGGGTCGTAGCGGGGCTTGAAGTGCTTGTCGACATCGTAGCCGGCGGGCAGGGCCTTGATCGTGCTGCGCCGCAGGATCTTCTTCACCAGCTCCGGCCGCTTGCGGCTGAGGCGGTAGAAGGCCCCCTGCAGGAGCACGTTCTTCCAGCGCACGATCGGGTAGACGACGCGCTCGGGGAGGACGGCGCGGAGGCGGTTGGCGATCCCGTCCTCTCCCGGCAGCGAGATCACGTAGGTGGGCGAGCGCTGCAGCATCGTCACCTTGGCCGCGTCCGCGGCCATCGCCGGGACCAGGGTCATCGCGGTGGCGCCGCTGCCGATCACGACCACCCGCTTGCCGGCGTAGTCGAGGCCCTCGGGCCAGTGCTGCGGGTGGACCACCTCGCCGGCGAAGGAGTCGATGCCGGGGAACTCCGGCGTGTAGCCCTCGTCGTAGCGGTAGTAGCCGGTGTTCATGAAGAGGAAGTCGCAGGTCAGGGTCACCGTCTCACCCGTGTCGGTGCGCTCGGCCTCGACCGTCCACAGCGCCTTCGCGCTCGACCAGGCGGCATCGACGACGCGGTGGTTGAAGCGGATCCGGCGGTCGATGCCGCCCTCGCGAGCGGTGTCGCGGACGTAGTTGAGGATCTTCGTCCCCGCGGCGATCGATTTGTCGTCGGTCCAGGGCCGGAAGCGATAGCCGAGCGTGTGCATGTCGGAGTCCGAGCGAATGCCGGGGTAACGGAAGAGGTCCCAGGTGCCGCCGATCTCCTCGCGCGCCTCGAGGATCGCGTAGCTCTTGCCAGGGCAGCGCTCCTGCAGATGGTGGGCGGCGCCGATGCCGGAAAGGCCGGCGCCGACGATCAGCACATCGACGTGGTCGTTCGGCATCTCGGTGGTTCCTTTCATCGTCGTTCGGGCTGCTAGCCGCTTCTTGCAAGCATCCTATCAACACAGTGTCGAGAAATTCAACTTCTTGTCGGGAGAGTCAACGCTGTGTATCGTGGAAGGCACGATGGCTACCTCCCTGCCAGCTTCCGAGGCCGCCCCGCGCGGCCGTCGCGGCACCCGCGCCAGCGGCGACGATCGCGAGCGAGCGATCCTCACCACCGCCGAACGGCTGCTCGAGGAACGGCCGCTGAGCGAGATCTCGGTCGAGGACCTGGCGCGCGGCGCCGGCATCTCCCGCCCCACCTTCTACTTCTACTTCCCCTCCAAGGACGCGGTCCTGCTGACCCTGGTCGACCGCATGGTCGAGGCCGGGACCGCCAGCCGCGAGCAGGCGCTGGCAAAGCTGGCGGTGGAACCGCGAGCCGGTTGGCGCATGGCCCTGCAGGCCTCCTTCGACGCCTTCGGCTCGCGCCGCGCGGTGATCCTCGCCGCCGCCGAGCTGCGCACCACCAACGCCGAGGCGCGCGAGCTCTGGGCGCGGGTGATGGAGGGCTGGGTCGCCGACGTCACCGAGGTGATCGAGTCCGAGCGCGCCCGCGGCGTCGCCCCCGCCGGACTACCCGCCCGCGACCTCGCGATCGCCCTGCTGCAGATGAACGAGCGCGCGCAGTACGCGACCTTCGCCGGCGAGAGCCCGGCGCTGGCCGAGGAGAAGATCCTCGATGTCCTCGTCGACGTCTGGGTGCGGGCGATCTACGGCTCCGCTCCCGCGGCGTAGCCGCTCCTGGGCGCAACGCCGGCGTCAGGCCGAAGCCGGCTCGAGCACGCGAAAGGCGATCCCGGCGCTCTGCAGCCGCGTCAGCAGGGCGTCGCCCATCGCCTCGGCGGTGGTGACCTGCCCAGCCGTCTGCGGCAGCTCGTCGAAGGCGAGGCAGAGAGCCGACTCGGCCAGCATCTTCGAGGTCTCGCCGTAGCCGGGATCGCCGCCGGAGACCTCGGTGACGACGCGCACGCCGCCGCCCTCGCCGACGAACTTGACCTTGAACCAGCTCTTGGCGCGCTCGGCCTCGCCCGGGCCCTCGCCCGGGGACTTGATCTTCAGCAGCAGCTTGCGGGTCGGCGGCAGCGGCGCCAGCATGGCGACCGCCCCCACCCCGGCCCCCAGCGCCGCGATCGTGCTCAGCCGCTTGGCGACCATGTGGTGGCCGTAGGTGAAGTCGGGGCCGTAGCGCTCGAGCGCGGCGGCGGAACGGCGGACGACGGTGCCGTCGATCGTCGGCAGCGACACCACCCAGCCACCCAGCTCCGAGTCGCGGCCGATGCCGAACCCAGCCGAGTGGATCTCACGATCGCTCGGCCGCGGCTCGCCGCGGCGGCGCTCCTTGGCGGCGCCGATCGCCTGGCGGGCGTGGGCGAAGCCGTTGATCGCCGAGTGGTAGGTGCCGCCGGAGAAGCTGGCGTCGGAGCGGACGTAGCCGTCGACCTTCAGCGGCACACCCTCGGGCAGCTGCTGGACCGTGAAGTAGGCGCCGAGGTCGTGTGGGATCGAGTCGAAACCGCAGCAGTGGACGAGACGGGCGCCGGTGCGCTGCGCCTCGGCGTGGTGCGCGATCCACATCCGGTCGACGAATTCGGGCTCGCCGGTGAGGTCGACGTAGTCGGTGCCGGCCGCGGCGCAGGCGGCAACGAGCGGGCCGCCGTGGAGCGCGTAGGGGCCGACGGTGGAGATGACGACGCGGGCCGACTCGGCGACCTTCGCCAGGGCGGCGCCGTCGGCGGCGTCGGCCTCGAGCAGGTCCGGCACCGGTGCCGCCGGCGAGGCGGCGGCGAGCCGCGAGCGGACCGCCTCGAGCTTGGCGCGGTTGCGGCCGACCAGGGCCCAGCGCAGGCCCTCGGGCGCGTTGGCGGCAAGGTACTCGGCGGTCAGGCCGCCGGTGAACCCGGTCGGGCCGAACAACGCCACGTCGTATTGCCGGTCAGCCATCGCCCGGCATTCTGGCAGTCCTGGCCATTCAGCCAGGCCTACCCCGAGTGCGAGCGGATCGCGAGCCAAATGTGAGCAAAGCGCAACATCGGCCGGCCGCGGTGGTTATTGGTCGAAATCCCGTCGTGCGAGTCAGGGGCGCGGGAGCAACCACTAGCTGGGGAGAAATCAGATGCGACAGCGACAGAAACTCGGACTCGCGCTTGCCCTCGCGGCAATCGCCTGCACCATGTTCGCGGCCACCGCCGCACAGGCCTCGACGATCACGGTCGGCAGCGTCCTGCCTCCCGGTTTCACTTCGAAACCGTTCGGTGAATTGCATACCCAACTGAACACGGCACTGCCGGAGAAAGGCGCCAACCTGGTCTCGCCGGTGAACGGAGCGATTGTGCGCTGGCGGATGCAGGGCGGCAAAGGCGGCCCCTTCTTTCTCCGCGTGCTGCACCCGAACGGCAGCGGCGCCTACACCGCCAGTGGTACCAGCGGCGCGGTGACCCCGACCGACGCCGGGTTGCAGACCTTTACGGCCAATCTTCGGGTCAAGGCGGGTGACCTGATTGGCATCGACCCGACCAATGTGAGCGATGAAATCGGCGTCGTCGAAGTCCCGGGCGCCAGCTTCGACTCGATCTTCCCGCGTCCCTTCGAAGGTGCAACCGCGCCGGGACAGGGTCCGAAATCGGGCGCTGAGCTCGAGCTCAGCGCCGAAGTCCAGCCGACTCCGGCGATCACCTCGATCGCCGGCAGCTTCGGCTCGATCGCCGGCGGCAGCACGGTGAAGATCACCGGGACCGACTTCACCGCCGCCAGCGCCGTGAAATTCGGCGAAACGCCCGCCGCCGGCTTCGCGGTCGTCTCCGAAACCGAAATGACCGCCACCGCGCCGGCGGCGACGAAGCCTGGCAACGTCGACGTCACCGTCACCACCGTCGCGGGCACCAGCCCGATCGCCGGCGGGGACCGCTTCAGCTACGAAGCGTGCGTCGCCCCCAAGCTCGGCAAGAAGACGCTGAAGCAGGCCAAGCGGGCGCTGCGCAACGCCGACTGCAAGGTCGGCAAGGTCAAGAAGCTCAAAGGCGCCACGGCCAAGGACGGCGTGGTCACCAAGCAGAGCCTGAAGCCGGGCAAGACCCGCAACCCCGGCACCAAGGTGAACCTGACCCTGGCCGCCAAGCAGTCCTAATCAGCCGAACCACTCCCCCGCTCCGGCCGGGTGCCGGAGCGGGGCGAGGTGGTTGGTTGGGGACAAGCTCGGAGCGCTAGGGCCGGGCGCACATCACGTAGGCGCGGAAGAAGACCGTGTCGCTCGGATCGCCGTTGGCGATCAGGACCCGCCAGCCGGTCGCGGGGCTGCCGTCATCGGGCGGCGTGTAGACGACATCGCCTTCGGCTTCCGCTTCGCCGGCGGTCGGACCGCTGGACAGGAGTTCGTAGGCGGCTTCTTCCGGTTCACCGAAGATTTCGAAGCCGCCGCCGGTCACGGTCTCTCCCGACAGGCAGCTCGCGAAGGACTGGCCCGATTCGCCCTGCTTCGGCTTGCCTTCGTAGCCATAGCGGGTGACGACGCTGGTCGCGCCGGGAGCCCCGGGTGCTCCCTGTGGCCCGCGCTCCCCAACCGATCCGCGCTCGCCCGCGGGCAGCTGGCCGGCCTTGAAGTCCGCCGCCATGAGCGAGCCGTCCTTGACTTTTGCTCCGGTCACAGCGTTCTTCTTCAGCTGCTTGCTGCCGACGCTGTTCTTGCCCAGCGCCGAGGCAGCGTAGGCGGTGGCACCGCCGAGCGCCAGAAACAGCGCCAGCGTGGCGATCACGTTCGCGTAGGTCAGTCTGGGCCGCAGCCGCTTGCGCATCTCGATTCTCCGATTCCGGTCGTTTGGTGGACGAGACCACCTGTGTCGACCGGCCGCGGCGCCGGCTGTAGGGGTGCGAGCGCTATTGCCTGGCGGCGATCAGGCGGGGGCGCGGCGCGCCTCGCGCAGCAGCCACCAGTCGACGACGTAGCCGCCGAAGGGCACGACGGCGCCGACCAGGATCCAGAAGGTCGTGCGGCCCGACCAGCCCTGCTGAGGCCGTAGGTTGAGCGCGATCACGACGTAAGCGATGAACAGCAGGCCGTGGATCGGCCCGAGGATCTGCACCCCGAGTTCGCCCTTGTCCTGGTGTTTGAGGAACGAGGCAACGAGGAGCGCAAGGAAGCTCGTCGCCTCGGCGAGAGCGACGTAGCGCATGGCCTTCACGCGCCCACCCTATTGGGCAGAGGACGGGAACTACCGCAGCAAGAAGTAGAGCCCGACTCCGAGGATCACGGTCGGTGAGACCAACAACCCGATCCACAGGCAGCCGCGGAGGTAAATCCACAGCGAGGCCAGCTGCGTCGTGTGGACGAGAGCCTCGTCCTCGAGGTCCTCGTCGCCGGCGGCTTCCGGAGCATCGCGAGCGACCGGTATGAGAGGGGCCGCCATCTCCGCAGACAGTAACTACTAAGTGTTTAGATTCTTCGTTGCGGACAAACGCCCGCTTTTGCTTCGATGCTCGATAACGCGAAAGTGCCATGTCGTCAGACCTGCAACCGGCCAATAGACTCGCGCGCTTGAAAAACCAGGTCACCATCCGACATTGCGGATCCGGCGACGTGGAGGCGGTGCTGAAGCTCTGGTCGACCGCTCGCAGCTCACATGCGAGCGCCCCCGACCGCGGGGAGGATGTCGAAAGCCTGCTCGGCGAGAGCCCAGCCGCCCTGCTGCTCGCGGAAGCAGACGATCAGGTCGTCGGCGCGGTGATAGCCGGCTGGGATGGCTGGCGCGGGAACATCTACCGGCTCGCCTTGCGCCAGGACTACCGTCGTCGTGGCATCGGCCTTCGACTGACCCGGGCCGCCGAGGAGTACTTCCGCGAACGTGGGGTGAGGCGGGTCACTGCCCTTGTCGCGTATGACGACGTAACCGCCACCGCTTTTTGGGACGCCGCCGGCTACCCGCAGGACACGCAGATCGGGCGGCGGGTGCGCAACATCTAATCCCGGCGCCCGGTGGCAACGGCCGCCAGGGTGCCAGGCGAGGACGGTCGGCTGTCCTCCGACCGCGGGCGACCCTATTGTGGCCCGCCCTTGTACGACGCCTCTCAGCACCCGACCGGCGCCAGGGCGCCTGCCCGATCGCTTCCGGCTTGGCCCGATGCCCGACCCCTCCGCTCGTGGCAGAAGGAGGCGACCGAGGCCGTGCGGGCGCACTCGGCCGCCGGCTTCCTGGCCTCGGCCACGCCGGCGGCCGGCAAGACCACCTTCGGCCTGCACATCGCCCACCGGATGCTGAGCGCCGGGTTCGTCTCGCGCGTCGTCGTGGCCGGCCCGACCACCCACATCTGCCGCCAGTGGGCCGCCGACGCGGGCCGCTACGGCATCGACCTCGAGCCGAACAGGCCGAACTCGGACGGGCCGGAGTCGGCCGACTTCCACGGCGTCGCCGTCACCTACCAGACGATCGCCGCCGGGCCGGAGATGCACCGGCTGGCCGCCACCCGCCGCCCGACTCTGCTGATTGCCGACGAGCCGCACCACATGGGCGATCTGGCCGCCTGGGGCCTGCAGACCCGCAAGGCCTTCGACGGTGCCCGCTTCCGGCTGCTTCTCTCCGGGACGCCCTTCCGCTCCGACAACTCGGCCATCCCCTGGGTCACCTACGACGGGGACGGCCTCAGCCGGGCCGATTACACCTACGGCTATCCGCAGGCGCTGCGCGACCGCGTCTGCCGCCCGATCACCTTCCTGCCGTACGACGGCGAGATGGAGTGGATCTCGGACGGACGGCTGCGCAGCGCCGACTTCGACCTCGTCCTGCCGGCCGCCGAGGCGGCCCGCCGCCTGCGGACGGCGCTCAGCCCGGATGGCGAGTGGATGGGCGAGGTGCTGCGCGACGGCGATGCCCGGCTGAGCGAGGTGCGCGCCGACGGACACCCGGACGCGGGCGGCCTGGTCATCGCCTCCGACCAGGATCACGCGCGGGCGATCGCGGCGCGGCTCGCGTCGGTCTCGGGGGAGCGACCCGAGCTGGTGATGAGCGACGAGCCCGGCGCCAGCCGGCGCATCGCCGATTTCGCCTCCTCCGACCGGCGCTGGCTGGTCTCGGTCCTGATGGTCTCCGAGGGCGTCGACATCCCCCGCCTGCGGGTCGGCGTCTACGCGACGGCGGCCCGGACCGAGCTCTTCTTCCGCCAGGTGGTCGGTCGCTTCATCCGGACCACCCCGCGGCCGCGCCGCCAGATGAGCTACCTGCTGATGCCGGCCGATCCGCGGCTGAAGGCACTCGCCCACGAGATCGAGCTGGAGCGCCGTCACGCGCTCGACCTCTCGCCGGGCGCCGAGGAGGAAGAGGGCGAGGAGTTCGACGATCCCCGTCCCGACTCGGGCGAGCCGGGCGGTGGCTTTGCCGCCCTCAGCTCGGGCGACGCCGAACTGGACGAGGCGATCATGAGCGAGACCGCGCTTCAGCTCTTCCCGACCGATGACCCCAAGCCGGTGCCGAAGCAGGCGACCGCCCTCGTCAGTCCCAAGGCCGCAGCGGAGGACCGCGAACCCGAGCGGGAGTCGGCCTATGCGACCCGAGAGCGGCTGCGCGGCGAGCGCAGTCGCCTGGTCGCCGACCTCGCCCGCCGCACCGGCCGGTCGCACCGGGAGGTCCAGGCCCGCATCAACCGCGCCACCCGGACGCGCTCGGTCACGAGCGCCACCATCGAGCAACTCGAGCGCGGCAACGCGATGTTGCGCCGCGAGCTGTGGCAGCGATAGGACGGCTCTATAGTTGACATTTCCTGAGCTATTGAGTAACTCTGCTCAATGGGCTTCAGGTGGTTGGCACCGAATACCCCGGCGGCACGCCAAACCACGGCGAGGATGGCGAATTCAGGACCGCCAAGCGCTGAGCGGCACGCGCCTCAGGGTTTGTGGTGCCGGTGCGGTTTCTTCGTCTTCACGCATTTCGGCTTGCCCTTGACGGCCTTCTTCTTGAAGCCCTTCTTGCACTGCAACGGCTTCGGCTTCGGCGGCGTCGACGTCGAACCGGAGCCGCTCGCGCCGCCGCCACTGCCGGCAGCGGTACTTCCACTGCCTCCTCCCGGCAGTTCGCCGCCTTTTCCGGTGTCGGTGGGAGGCGACGATTCGCCCGATTGCGTCTCGACCGCCCCCGCGTCGCAATTGATCTTCCCCCCGCCGGGGCGTGGCAGGCCGCGCTGATCTTCGTGGACGGCGCAGGAGGCCGCCGGGACCGCGCCGATCGCGGAGCCGCCCGCGCCCGGCAGCAACGTCGCGGTCGGCCCGCCGTTGCCGGCGAGCGGGCCGAGCAGCGGGTCCGCGACTTTGCCGGGGCAGGTGGTGTCGTTCCAGGTGACGTTGCCACCCTGGTCGACGATGTCGATATAGGTCGGGAGATAGCGCTGGTAGCAGTTGGCGTCGCCCGCCAGGTTGCTGCCGTTGTCGGCGACGATCGAGTTCTTCAGGAAGACCGAGGAGCCGTTGTCGTAACGGCCTCCGGTGTCGATCCCGGCGCCGAGGCCGCGCCCGCCGCAGCAGCCCCCTCGGCCCGGCACGGCTGAGTTGCCGGTGAGGCCGCCCGCGCCGAGACCGTTGCCGGCGATGGTCACGTCCACGAGGACCACTTCGGAACCGCTCGCCGCGCCCTCGGCCCAGATGCCGCCGCCGTCGCCGCCCCAGCCGCCGACGCCGCCGCCAAGGGTCGATTCTTCACCACCGCCACCAGGACCGCCGGTGCCACCGTCGCCGGTCCGGTTGCCGTAGATCGTCACGTTCGTCAGGTGCACCGGAGAGTGGCCTCCGTATCCGCCGCCGGTGAACAGGCCGCCGCGGCGGCCGCCGCCGCCTCCAGTGCCGGCCCGTCCGCTGTCCGCGAAGTGCCCGAATTTGCTCGGCCCGCCACCGGCACCCGAGCCGCCGCCGACGCCCCCCGCCCCCGTGCCGTTGCCGCTGATCGTCGAGCCGCTCATCGTCAGGGTCCCGGCGTTGTAGATGCCGCCACCACCCCGAAGTGCATCGGCGTTGTAGCCCTTGACTTCCCCTCGGCCTGCTTTCGCTCGAGGAACTCCCGCGCCGGCGGGTGGACACGTCCCTGGCAGACGGCGATCCGGTGCAGGGCGCAGTTGAGCTGCCGGTTTCCGCCGCGGTCGAGGCGATAGCGCACGCGCTTTCCCGAGGAAGCGGGAACGGGGGCGACTCCTGCCAGCCGGGCGAACTTGGCGTCGCTGGCAAGGCGAGCCGCGCCCGCAGTCTCGGCCACGAGCTTGGCAGCGATCAGCGTGCCGCAGCCTTTGAGCTCCAGCAGCTCGGGCGCCCGGCGGGAGACCAGGGCCGCGATCTCGCCTTCGAGCTCTTTGGCCTTGCGAGCGCGGCGGCGGATCTCGACCACCAGCTCGCGCGCGACCCTCACGCGAGCGCTCTGCTCGGCGCGGGCCAGCTTGCGAGCGAGGCGATCGAGCCGGCTGGGGCGGTCAAGGCAGCCCGCCGGTAACTCCAGCTCGGGCCAGAGGTCATGCAGGTGCCAGCGCAGCCGCTGCTGGTCCGCAGAGCGGGCCTTGACGATGTCCTCGCGGTGGTCGAGCAGGAGCTTCAGCTCGAGTGCGGCCTCGTCGAGGTGGGCGGCCGGCATGGTCTCGGGGCCCTCGCGCAGAGTGGCCCTGGCGACCGCGAGGGCGTCGATCGGATCCGACTTGCCGGCGCTGCGCTCGCCGCGGCGGCTTTGGCCCATCAGTTTCGGGGGAACCCGCACCACCCGCTCTCCCGCAGCGACTAGGAAGCGCTCTAGCCCTCCGGAGACATGGCGGCAGTCCTCGATCGCCCAGACCCGCTCCTCGCCGAGTCCCCGCCCCCAGGCGAGCAGCTCCGCGAAGCCCGGCTTCCTCGCCGCCACGGTCAGCTCGCCGGCGAGCTGACCGGTTGCCGCGGCCACCGCGGCGCAGGTATGGGTGGCTTTATGGGTATCCGCTCCGATCACGATCATCTGGTCTGTCCCTTCGATTGGTCGTTGCCTTCGAAACGGACCTCCGGCTGACGAACCTCACTTGGGGCGGTGCCACGCTCCTATCAGGTCAAGCCGGGGTCCTCGGATGGCGGCGAGCGACACAACCGCATGAGGTCAGACCGAAGGCCGACAGCGATATGCAGAGTCAGCTCGCCGCCGATCCGGGACCCAACCGGCTGGGCCGGACGTCGCCGCCGACCTCAGCTCACGTTGACAGTGACGATATGCAGGGAGTCGGGCACTCGGGCGCGTGAGTGCCTGAGATCCGAGGTGGCGGTTTGATTTCTCCTCCCCGGCGCGATGGGCGCCGGTGGTTTAGCCCTCGCGAAATGGGTAGGAAAGTCAATCGGGTTGAGAGGTTGATGGTTGCGTCGCACGACTCGCTGAGTCCAAGGGCTACGCGGGCCGGTCGCAGTTGCCGGGTGAGCCTCTCAGCGCGCCTCCGATGGGAGCCATTCCGCCGGGCAAGAAGGCGCGCTCTGAGTCGCCGCAAGCCCCACTCCCCCATCTTCACCGCCCAAGAAAACTAAAAAAGCCAACCAAGGAGCTCGTCTTGACCATCGTCGGAATTCTCATAGTCATCATCCTGATTCTGCTCGCCATCTATCTTTTCCGTCGCGTCTTTTAGGGGCGTCGAGATGACCTTTGCCGGAAGTATCTTCCTAATTGCGGTCGGCGCGATCCTGCGATTCGCCACGCATTTCCACGTCAAGGGCCTGGATCTGAGAACGATCGGCTTGATCTTGATGATCGCTGGCGTGGTCGGCTTGGTAATCGCGATCTGGCAGTGGGCCGTCTGGTCTCGCCGTTCTCGGCAAGCCGAGATCCTGGTCGGTGACCGCCAGGCAGTGGACCCCGAGTATCGCGATCTTCCGCCGCGGTGAGATCGCTCTGGACTCGTGGCGGACTGTGCGCGGAGGCGCCCATCACCACTGACCCGGAGACTTCTGATTTCAACCCGGGGCAGCACTCGGCGAGATGCAAGTTAAACCGCTTGGCATAGCATCGGCCAATGGAGATCCTGATCGTCGAGGACGAGGCAGGGATCGCCGACTTTCTGGCCCGAGGACTCGAAGCGGAGGGCTACGGCGTGACGGTCGCAACCGATGGCATCGCCGGAGAGCGACTGGCGTTGTCTCCCGCTACCGACCTCGTGATCCTCGACCGGATGCTCCCTGGCCGCGACGGGATCGAGGTACTCGCAGCGATCAGGCGCGCCAAGCCGGCGCTGCCGGTGATCCTGTTGACGGCAAAGGCTGAGGTCACCGACAGAGTCGAGGGGCTCGATCTCGGGGCCACCGACTACGTCACCAAGCCGTTCGCATTCGATGAACTCCTGGCGCGCATCCGGGCACGTTTCCGTGAGTCGGGAAACGGCTCGGAAACGAGCCTCGAAGCCTCTGGAATACGGCTGGACCTGCTCACCAGGAAGGCAAGCAGGGGCGACCGGGTCGTCCGCCTGCCCGAGCGCGAGGCGGAGCTGCTCGCCCACCTGATGCGTCACGCCGGAAGAGTCTGCACCCGCGAGGAGATCCTCTCTGCGGTCTGGGATTACGAGCACGATCCCGGCACCAACGTGGTCCAGGTCTACGTCGGCTACCTGCGGCGCAAGCTCGGCCTGCCGGGGTCGCCGGCACCGATCGAGACCGTGCGCTCGGTGGGATACCGGCTGAGAGAGCGGGCATGAGACTCGCTTGGGCGAGGCTCGGCCTGCGTGGCAGGCTGGCGCTCTCGATCGCGGCGATCGTCGTTGCCGCGTTCGCGGTCGTGTTCGTCGCAGTGCGGGCGGAGATGGCCCATGAGTCGAGCGTGATCAAGCGGGAGGAGTCGCGGGAGCAGAGCGAACCCGGCGCACCCGCCGAGCCGGGCGAGGGCTCGGGGATCTCGCCGATCGAGGACGCTCAGACGGATGCCGAAAAGGCCCTCCTGGTTGCCGGTGGCGCGGCCCTGGTCGCCGCCCTGCTGGCCGGATATCTGCTCGCGGCCCGCACGGCCTCCCCGCTGCGGCGGTTCGCCGCCACCGCCGCCGAGGTCGATGCCGGCGACCTGACGCCACGGCTCGATTCCAGACCCGCAGATGCCGAGGAGCTGCGCACCTTGGCCGAGGCGTTCAACCACATGCTGGATCGTCTCGACCGAGCATTCGCGCAGCAGCGGCGGTTTGTATCGGACGCGTCCCACGAGCTTCGCAGTCCCCTCACCGCGATCCGCGGACAGCTTGAGGTTCTTGCTCGCAACGACAATCCGAGCACCGGGGACGTGCGCCGTGTCGAGGCGATGACGATGAAGGAGATGGGAAGGGTGGAGCGGCTGCTCGACGACCTGCTCGCGCTGGCCCGCCTCGACGAGGGCGTTGGCCTGGAGCTGCGCGAGGTACAGGTCGCCGTCTTTCTTGGCGATCTCGCCGCCGCGGAGCCGCACGAGACGACCGAGGCCGGAGAGCTGTGCGGGGGGACTATTCGCGTCGATCCTGATCTCCTCGCCCAGGTCATCCGAAACCTTCTCTCCAATGCTCACCGCCATGCCGGACCGGGCGGTCGAGTGGCTCTCTCGGCGCGGGCCGAAGGAGAGAGTTTCGTCGTCACGGTCGACGACGACGGTCCGGGCATTCCGCCCACGGAGCGCGAGCGCGTCTTCGATCGCTTCCACCGCAGCGAGGCCGCCCGCGACCGCGCCTCCGGGGGTAGCGGCCTGGGCCTTGGGATCGCTCGCGCAATCGTCGCCAGGCACGGCGGGCGCATCTGGATCGAGGAGTCGCCACTCGGCGGCGCCCGGGTGTCCTTTGCGCTACCTGGCTTCAAGCCGACCATGAGAGATCTCTCACCGAACGCTTAGGCGGGCGCAAGCGGGCGGGCCGAGCATCCTGCCTTCGTGTACCGCTCGAACGAAGCGCAGACTCGCGACGGCGTCGCCGGCAACGCCCGCCTGACCGGCGGTGTCGCCGCCGCCTTGCTGGTGTTGCTCGCCGCGGAGGGGGCGACGATCCCCTTCATCGGCCAACTGCTCGGCCCGCACATCTTCATCGGCATGCTGCTGATCCCGCCGGTCGGGCTCAAGCTCGCCAGCACCGGCTACCGCTTCGCCCGCTACTACTCCGGCAACCCGCCTTTCGTTCGCAAGGGGCCGCCTCACCTCTTCCTACGGTTGCTCGCGCCCGGCGTCGTTCTCACTACCCTGGCCCTGTTCGGCACCGGCGTCGCCCTGCTGGTCGCTGGACCCCCGAGCAACACTCTGATGTTCGCCCACAAGCTGAGCTTCATCGCCTGGGTGGCGCTGATGACGCTGCACGTGCTTGGGCACGTGCTCGAGGTCCCGTCGTTGGCGCTGCCGGACTGGAGGCGCGGCGGTCCTCGCGAGGCGCAGCTCGCCGGGGCCGGACTGAGGACGATGGCCCTTGGCCTGTCGATCCTCGGCGGCGTCCTGCTGGCGCTGCTCACCTACTCGGCCGCCCATCCCTGGTTCTAAGAGAACTCTCAGCCTCCGCTTAGTGGGCGTTTTCCCCTCGCGTCGAAGCTCTAGAAATGAATTCGGTCGAAAAACAGGAACGCAAGCGCGAGGCCCAGCGCCGGCTCCGCTCCCAGCGCCAACGAGCCGGGATGCTCCGCAGCCGCGTGATTGTGGTCTCGTTGGTCAGCTTCGCTTTGCTCTGGGGAGTCGTGTTCGTGCAGATGGCGACCGGCAACGATCCGGTCCTCGGCGACTCCTCCTCCGCCAGAGTTGTCACCTCACGGCGCGCTCGCGCAGGCGGCCGCACCCGAGAGAGCGCTCAGGGAATCCCGGCCGAAGCTGACGCCAGCACCGACTCCGAAGAAGCCTCGCCGGCGGAAGCGGTCGAAACGACCGAACCCGAAGAAGTGGAAGCGCAACCGGAAGAGGTCGAACCAGTCGAAGCCGAAGTGGCCGAACCGGAACCCGAACCCGCTCCGGTGACGACCAGTCAGTCGTGAGCGCCGAAGCCCATCGCAGCTTCGACTGCTTCGGCGGAACGGCGGCGGTTCACGTTCGCGGTACCGACACGGCGTGCGGCGAGAAGGCAGCAGACCGGGCCCGCTCACAACTTCTCGATGCCCATCGCAGCCTCTCGCGCTTCATCGAGGACAGTGAGCTCTCGCGCCTCAACCGCGATCCGCGCTGGCGGGTCCCCGCGAGCCCCCTGATGCTCGGCCTTGCGGGCGCCGTTGTCGTCGCCGGCTCGCACAGTGGCGGCCTGGTCGACGCGACGCTCCTCGACAGCCTCGAGCGCGCCGGCTACCGGGAGTCGCTCGGCGAGCACCGGCCGGCCTCACTTGCCGATGCCCTTTCCAATCAATCCGAGCGGATGATTGGAAGCCCAGATCCTTCCGCTCATTGGCGCTCGGTCCAAGTTGACGAGGCCACGGCGACGATCGTGCGACCGCCCGGAGTCAGGATCGACAGCGGCGGCATCGCCAAGGGCCTGGTTGCCGATCTCCTCGCCGCGACACTCCGGGGGCAGCTCACCTACGCGGTCGATTGCTGCGGAGACCTCCGCGTCGGCGGTACCGCCGGTCTTGAGCGCAAGGTGCTCGTGGACGACCCCTTCGGCGGCCCCCCCATACACGAGCTGGCGCTGCGCGATGGGGCGGCGGCGACCAGCGGCATCGGGCGTCGCTGTTGGATCGGGCACGACGGGCGCGCCGCCCACCACATCCTCGATCCCCGAACCGGCCTGCCGGCCTTCACCGGGATCGTGCAGGTCAGCGCCGTGGCGCCCTCGGCGCTGATCGCCGAGGTCTACGCAAAGTCTGCGCTGCTCTCCGGTGTCGATCGCGCGGCAGATTGGCTCCCCCATGGAGGCGTGCTTGTCTACGACAGCGGTGAGGTCGACGTCGTCATCGCCGAGCGGCCGTTGGCGGCGACAACGGCACCGTGAACGTCGCGCCCCACCTCTTCTGGATCACCAGCCGAGCGGCCGGCGCCGCCGCGATGCTCCTCGCCAGCGCCAGCGTGGCGGTCGGGCTGATGATGAGCTCCAAACGCAAGGACTCCAACAAGCGCGACCTGCGGGCGATCCACGAGGCGCTCTCGCTGATCACCCTGGCGATGGTCGCGCTGCACGGCCTGTCCCTGCTGGGCGACAGCTTCTTTCACCCGGGCCTCAGCGGTATCGCGATCCCATTCGTCGGGTCCTACCGGCCGCTCTGGACGGGGATCGGGATCATCGCCGGCTACGGCCTGGCCGTGCTCGGCCTCACCTACTACCTCCGTGATCGCATCGGCGCTGCCCGCTGGCGCCGACTACACCGCTTGACGGCGGTCTTCTGGCTGCTCGCGATCGTCCACACGGTCCAGGCCGGAAGCGACGCGGCCCAGCTCTGGTTCTTGGTGATCGGCGGCGCGGTGGTGATACCGGCCGCCCTTCTTCTCGCCTTGCGCTGGCTCGGACGAGCGGCGGACAGCGACTCGGCGAAGGACAGGGGCGGCGGTCCGGGGCTTCCCTCAGATCGATCTTCCACCCCGAGCCCGGTGAGATGAGCGCTCTCACCAGAGCTTCAGGGCGCTAGGCGAGGGTCGGCAGATGCCCTCGACCCGGCCCCGCAGCCTGTCTCTCTGGCGGCGAGGCCGGCGCATCCTTCTGTTCGCCTGCTGTATCTGCCTCGTCCCCGCTGTGCTCTCCTGGGTTAACGCCCTCAGCGGGCCGCGCAACGTCGGCCTCGGGGTCGCCAGCGTCGAGTGGCTGCGCCAAAACGGTGGCAACTCGCTCGTCTCCGAAATCGAGAACGAGTACTACACCCTCACCGCACCATCCAAGGGTGGGCCGCCGCTGCACTCTCTGCCCCAGGTCGGCATCGCAGCGGCGGGCGAAGGAGGCCGGGGCGTCACGGCGTACCGCCCCCCCAACGTGGTGCCGCTGATCCATCCGGCGCTGCCCGGCGAGGGAGTCTGGAAGAAGGCGGCGGCGGGAGCCGGCTCGCGACCGCCGGTGCTGTTGACCACCTTCCGCAGCGACCCCGAATACCCCCAGTTCGTCGCCGGGGTCGCCTGGATCGACTCCTCCCGCACCGAACTTGCCTACGTCCCCGGCCTGGCGGAGCCGCCGCCGCCACTGGCCCATCGCGGTCCCGCCGAAGTGCCGCACTCGATGCGCAAGCGAGTGGTCGCGACCTTCAACGGCGGCTTTCCGCTGGAAACCTCCAACGCCGGTCTGATCTACCGCGGCAAGGTCAAGGAAGCGATGGTCGACGGGATCGCCACCGTGGTCGAGTACCGCGACGGCCGGGTCGACATAGTCAAGTGGGAGAGCGGCGGCGGGGCTCCGGCGAACGTCTGGTTCGCGAAGCAGAACCTGCCGCCGATCGTCGACGACGGCAAGCTCAACCCGAACCTCAGCGACGGTCCGGAATGGGGGGAAACCGTCAATAACGCAGTGCGCGTATGGCGCTCTGGGATCGGTATCGACAGCCACGGCAACCTGCTCTATGCCGCCGCTAACCACCAGACCGTCGAATCGCTGGCAAAGGTCCTGCAGCGGGCCGGCGCGGTCAGGGCACTGGAGCTCGATATCAACGAAGACTGGACCAGCTTCATCACCTACCGCCATCCGGGGGCGGGCGAACCGAGCAACCTGCTGCCGGAAATGCTGCGACCGCCCGAACGCTATTTGACCCCCGACGAACGCGATTTCTTCGCCGTCTACCTGCACCCGAAAGAGAAGTGGTGAGGCTGCCGCGGGACATCTCCCCAGGTGCCGCTTCGCGGCGCTCGCTGTTGGCTGACTTCTTGATAGCCCTCCTCCTTGCCCTGCTCGCGATCGCGCTCGCCGCCGGCATCGGCGTAGTTGGCTTCGCGGCGATCCTCATCCTGCTGGTCCTGCTGCTCTGGCTCGGGATTGAAGCGGCGCTGCGCTGGGGCCTGGGGCGGCGAGCAACTTGAGATGCTGGGCCGAGAGTTCACATCGGGTGGCCGGCGCTCTATCCGCTCGCATTTCGCCCTCGCTACGGCGATGAGATGCTGGCGCTGGTCGAGGACTCGACAGCCAGGCCCACGGGCGACTTTCGACCTCTGCCCTTTTGACAGCTCTTTAGCCCGCGAGGCTTGCTTGACCCACGTTGCCCCGGTGCACAGCCTGGCGATTGCGCTTCCTGTGGTGTCGGCGATGGTGTCGATGGGACTGCGAGAGAAAGGGGATCTGTGGTGCCGATGATTGGCTTGCTCCCCCGACTTGTGGGTCAGGATCAATCGTGGGTGGCGGCTTGAGGGAAGTGGTGAAGGTCTGATCGGCACCGACAACTGGAGGCGATTCCCATTCGATGGTGTCTTCGGTTAGGACGGCCTTGGCCGCAAGGACGCGGTAGTGATAGATCGCCCCTGGCTGCAACATCACGCCTGCGCTGGCGAGGTCGAGGCTCACCGAGGTCGGTTCTGATGACGCCGGGAAGAAGCCGATCGGCAAAGCACCAAGCGAGGGGGCTCCGATGCAGGAGAGGAACGGACCCGAGGTAGGTTCGGGAGGACAGGCGAGTTCGGACTCATATTCGGCTGGGTCTCTAGCGATCTGGAACTGGTAGTAGACGCCGTCCGGTGCGTCTCCTGGATTGATCGTTGCTTCGAGCGTCGCGTCGATAGAGGTGGTCCTCGAAGCCGATTCGCTTTCGATCGAGGGGGCACCATTGATGGCGTCGTGAACGCGTGAACAGCCCCGACCACCGGCGGAGATTCCCATTCAGTCGTATCTTCGCTCTGGATTGCTCTTGCGACGAGAACTCGGTACTGGTAGGTCGTACCTGGGTGCAAGGCCAAACCAACCTCGGCGAGGTTGAGGCTCACCGTGTTGGCCTCCGAGCCAGCCGCAACAAAGCCGATTGGCAGCGCACCCGAGGAGTGAGCGCCAATACACGGATGGGCTGGCCCCAAGGGAGGTTCCGGAGGACAGTAGGGCACCGAAGCCGGCCTCGGTGCCGGCCTCGGGGCGTTCCACCGCCGCCGGGGCGCTTTTGCTTATGTCGGCCGGGCGACCGTAGCTCCGCCGCTGGCGCAAAGCGAGGCGGGGTTAGTCGAAATCGCCGCTAATCGCCGCGCATCGGCGTCATTCGAGGCACTAGTAGTGCCTGAAATGGAGGCGATATGCGGGGGTGGTTTGATTTTCCGAACGCGCCCCCCTGAACGACGAAAGCCCGCTGTAGAGCGGGCTTTCGCGAGAAGCGGCTGAAGGGATTCGAACCCTCGACCTTCTGCATGGCAAGCAGACGCTCTAGCCAGCTGAGCTACAGCCGCACAGCTCGTAATTCTAGCCTTCCGGTCGTGAATCCTGCGTGGTGGCGGCTGAAGTCGCTCAGGCGCTCTCGCCGACGATGGCCGGCTCGCCGCTGAGCGGGGTCGCCATCGCCGCCCGCGCCTTCGGCACCAGCAGCCCGGCGCCGAAGCAGAGGACGAGGAATCCGGTCGCCATCAGGAAGGTCTCGGTGAAGCCGGTGACGGTGGGCAGGCCGTTGGCGGTGTTTTCGGCGATGAAGGTGGCCGAGAGCTGGCCGCCGAGGGCGCCCCCGAGGGTCCGCATCACCGTGTTCATGCCGCTCGCTACCCCGGTCTGCTCACTCGGCACCGCCTGGACAATGAGGTTGCCGAGGGCAGCAAAGGCGAGGCCGATGCCGACCCCGAGCAGGGCGGCGGCGATCAGCAGCTGGTAGGGGTGTTCGTGCGCCACGGCCAACAGCAGGAACGAAGCGGTCGAGAACGCGGTCCCGCCGAGCAGCGCCGCCCGCGAGCCGAAGCGGGCCGAGATCGCCCCCGCCTTGAGGCCGAGGATCGTCATCCCGATCGTCGCCGGCAGCAGGTAGAGGCCGGAGACGACGACCGAGGCGCCGAAGCCGAAGCCGGTGCTGGTCGGCAGCTGGGCGAACTGGGGGAAGACGACGAAGGAGGCATAGAGGCCGGCGCCGAGCAGGAAGGCGGCGGCGTTGGTGGTCCAGACCCCGCGCACGCGCATCATCGTCATGTCGATCAGCGGGCTGTCGCTGCGCACCTCGACCCGGATCCAGGCGAGGATGAAGAGCACGCCGAGCCCGGTGAGACCGAGGGTCTTGCTCGAGACCCATCCCCAGGTCGAGGTCTGGCTGATCGCCAGCAGCACCGCCGAGATCCCGATCGTCATCAGCGCCGCGGCCAGCCAATTGACGCGGCCGGGCGTGCGCACCGGCGATTCCGGGACCAGGCGCCACGTCGCGACGGCGGCAAGAATGATCGCGACCAGCGGCAGCCAGAACAGCCAGTGGTAGTTGAGGTGCTCGACGATGACGCCGGAGAGGACGATCCCGACGCCGCCGCCGACGCCGAGGATCGCCGAGAGCAGGCCGATCCCACCGGCCACCTTCTCGCGCGGGAACTCGTCGCGGACGATCCCGAAGGCGAGCGGGAAGATGCCGCCGGCCAGGCCCTGGATGAAGCGAGCGGCGATCAGCAGCGGCAGCGTGCTCGAGACCGCGGCCAGCAGGGTGCCGCCGATCAGCGCCAGCAAGGTCCACAGCAGCAGCCGCTCCTTGCCGTACATGTCGCCGAGCCGGCCGATGATCGAGGTGCCGACCGAGGCCGCCAGCAGGTAGGCGGTGAGCAACCAGGTGATCCCGGTCTCGGTCGTGCCCAGTTCGCGCTGCATCGTCGGCAGCGCCGGCACCACCAGCGAGCTCAGCATCGCGTAGGCGATCCCGCCGAGCGCAAGCACGGCGAGGGTCACGTTGGGGTGGGTGCGGTCTGGCGAAGCCGAGGACAAGGGAGGGCCGGTACTGTAGCGGAATGACCATTCCGCCCCTTGCGGGGATCTGCTGGTCCGAACTCGACGCCGAGGCCAAGCGCGCCCGCCTGCTCGCCGCCGCCGGAGAGGTCTTCGCCCGCGAGGGGCTGGACGCGCCGATGCCGGCGATCGCCGCCGCCGCCGGGGCCGGGGTCGGCAGCGTCTACCGCCAGTTCCCCGCCAAGCGGGACCTGCTGGCGGCGCTGGTGGTCGAGCGCCACGTCGAGGTGACGGAGGAAGCCGAGGCGGCGCTGCGCGACCCCGGTGGCCCCTGGGCCGGCCTGGTGGCGCTGCTCTGGGCGATCGCCGAGCGTCAGGCCGGCGACGACGTCCTCGGCGAGGCGATGGCGACGGTCTCCGAGCATCCCGACGTGGTCGCCGCCGTCGCCACCACGATGCACGCGCTCGAAGACCTGCTCGGCGCCGCCAAGACCGAGGGCCGGCTTAGGCTGGACGCGACAGCCGCGGATCTGCGCCTGCTCTTCGCCGCGACCCGTGCCAGCAGGGCTCTGAAGGAGGACGCCTGGCGGCGGATGCTCGAACTGGGGATCGACGCGCTCGAAGCGGATGCGCGGCGCCCATCCGCTCGCTAGCCTGACTTCCAGCTCAAGCGACCATGCTCTTCCGTCAGATCATCCACGAGGACCTCGGCTGCGCCTCCTACCTGGTCGCCGACCGCGAAAGCGGCGTCGCCGCCGTCGTCGACCCGCAGTGGGACGTCGAGCCCTACCGCCGCCTGGCCCGCCTGCACGGGGTGCGGATCGGCCACGTGCTGGAGACCCACAACCACGCCGACCACGTCTCCGGCCACGGGCGCCTGGCGCGGACGACCGGGGCGACGATCCACATCCACGAGCTGGCCGCGGCCGAGTACCCGCACGAGCCCTTCGGCGACGGCTGGGTGCTGGAGCTGGGCGACCTCACGATCGAGGCGGTCCACACCCCCGGCCACCGGCCCGAGCACACCTCCTTCCTGCTGCGCGACGCCACCCGCGACGGCGCCCCCTGGGCGCTGCTCGGCGGCGACTCGCTGTTCATCGGCGACGTCGCCCGGCCAGACCTGGCGGTGGAGCCGCGCGAAGGGCGCGGCGGAGATGTTCCGCTCCCTGCACCGGCGCCTGCTGACGCTCGACGACGAGGTCGAGGTCTGGCCCGCCCACCTCGGCGGCTCGCTCTGCGGCGGCTCGGCGATCGACCTCAAGACCTCCTCGACGATCGGCTTCGAGCGCCGCCACAACCGCGCCCTGGCGATCGCCGACGAGGCCGAGTTCGTCGCGGACGCGGTCGGCTCGCTCGGCGACAAGCCGCCGAACATCGAGCGCATCGTCGACCTCAACCGCGGGCCGCTGGTCGAGGACTTCGGCACCCCCTCCCCCCTCACCCCGCACGAGGTCGAGGAGGCGGTCGCCGCCGGCGCCTGTGTGATCGACGGCCGCACCAACGAGGAGTTCGACGAGGCCCACATCGCCGGCGCCCTCAGCACCTCCTCCTACGACACCGGCTTCGCAACCAAGGTCTCGCGAGTCGCGCCGGAGGGAGCCGAGATCATCGTCGTCGCCGCCTCCGACGGGGACGAGCGCGACGCGGCCGAGCTGCTGTCGGCGGTCGGCCTCCGGGTCCGCGGCTTCCTCGCCGGCGGGATGACCGCCTGGCGCACGGAGGAGCGGCCGGTCCGCAAGATCGAGCTGATCGACCCGGACGAGCTGGCAGCGCGGGTCGAGGGGCCGGAGCCGCCGCTGGTGCTCGACGTCCGCAACGACGCCGAGTACGCAGGCGAGCACATCCCCGGCTCCCTCCACATCCCCTACGGCGACCTCGCCGGCCGCTTCGACGAGCTG
Organism: uncultured Solirubrobacterales bacterium; assembly: GCA_963795625.1. Lineage (GTDB taxonomy): Bacteria > Actinomycetota > Thermoleophilia > Solirubrobacterales > 70-9 > VAYN01. Next base: position 433,131 of record CAWCIS010000001.1, read on the forward strand.
CCCCGCGACCGCCCGATCGCGGCGATCTGCCGCGGCGGCAAACGCAGCGGCCTCGCTGCTTCGATCCTGCAGCGCGAGGGTTTCGGCGACGTCGTCCACGTCGGCCAGGGCGTCGGCGCCTGGCGCCAAGGCGGCCACCCGGTCGAGAGCGGCGCCGCGAGCGCCACTCCCGCCTAACAGCCACTTGCGCGGTTCCTTATCCCCTCATTCCGTGGATAGGGAACCGCGGAATCGGTTCAAGTCGTTGCGCGGTTCGCTTCCCACGCATTTCGTAGATTTGGAACCGCGGAACCCGGCACGGAATTAGTCCAGCTCAGCCAGCAGGCCCGGCAGGTCCAGCGGCCGCACGAACATCTCCACCTTCTGGCCGGGCTGCGGCTCGGGCCAGTCCTCTTTCGGGCGGTCCCAGTAGAGCTCGACGCCGTTGCCGTCGGGGTCGTCGAGGTAGAGCGCCTCGCTGACGCCGTGGTCGGAGGCGCCGCTGATCCCGACCCCGGCGTCGAGCAGGCGCTTCAAGGCGTCGGCCAGAGCACGCCGCGTCGGATAGCGGATCGCCGTGTGGTAGAGCCCGGTCGTGCCGGGCGGTGGCGGCGTGCCGCCTTTCGACTCCCAGGAGTTGAGACCGAGGTGGTGGTGATAGCCGCCGGCCGAGACGAAGGCGGCATCGGCGCCATAGCGCTGCATCAACTCGAAGCCAAGCACGCCGCAGTAGAAGTCGAGCGAGCGGTCGACGTCCGCCACTCTGAGGTGGACGTGGCCGATGTCGACGCCGGGATCGATCGGCTGCGAATCCGTGCTCGCCATCGATCCAGTGAAGCAGAGTTCACCGGCCCGCAAGGTCCGGCGCCTAGGGTCAGGGGATGGACCGCTGGACCAGACCCGTTCGCCTGCTCACCGGCCTTGCCTTCGTCATCGCCGGGATTCCCAAGTTCGCCGCCAACGCCTGGGAGACCCGCGCCTTCGACAGCTTCGGCCTGCCTTGGCCCGGCACCCTGGTGATCGTGATCGGGGTCGTCGAGATCGTCGGCGGAGTCCTGCTGCTCTGCGATCGCCTGACCCGGCCGACGGCCCTGGTCCTCGCCGCGGTGATGGTCGGCGCGATCTTCTCCTCGGGGATCGGCCACGGCGATGTCGTCCCCAGCCTGACCGTGGCGCCGCTGCTGCTGGCGGCGACGCTGTTCCTGCTCAGCCGGCGTCCAGCGCCTGGTTGACGAGGCGGTCGGCGTCGGCGTTGTGCTCGCGGCGGACGTGGCGGATCGACCAGCTGCTCGAATGGCGCCAGCGCCGCCTTCACCTGGCCGTGCAGCTCTTTCATCGTCGCGTCCTTGACCTTGTAGCGGCCTTCGACCTGGCGCACGATCAGCTCCGAGTCGCCGACCAGCTCCAGCTCGTCGGCCCCGTGCGCGGCGGCCAGCTCGATCCCGAGCAGCAGCGCCCGGTACTCGGCGACGTTGTTGGTGGCGCGGCCGATCCGCTCGCCGCGCTCCTCCAGCACCTCGCCGCCGCCATCACGGACGATGGCGCCGATCGCCGGCGGGCCCGGGGTTGCCGCGGGCGCCGCCGTCGACGTTGACGGTCAGCTTCGCCATTTCGCGTTCCACTGCCGGGCCGGGGCGTCGAGCTGGTCGAGCTCGGTCCCGTGGGCGAGCTCGGCGACCGGCCGCTCGCGCTCGCCGCTGGCCACCGCCCACTGGTACCAGGTGAGCTCCCAGGCGACGGTGATCCGGGCCGCGTCGGCTGTGCCGGCGGCGGCGCCGATCGAGACCCGGGGCTCGCCCAGGGTGCGGGTGAGGCCGGCGACGGTGCGCGCCGCCTCGCTGGCGTTGAAACGGGATACCGCTAGGTCGAAGCTGTCCGCGGCAGCGGCGATCACGCCTGCTCGAGCTGGGACTTCAGCCGCATCACGGCCTTGGTGTGCAGCTGCGAGACGCGCGACTCGGTGACGCCGAGAACCTCGCCGATCTCGCGCAGGGTCAGGTTCTCGTAGTAGTAGAGGGCGACGACGAGCTGCTCGCGCTCGGGCAGCGAGCCGATCGCCTCGGTCAGGCGGTCCTTGACCTCGCTGCTGGCGAGCGCCTCCTGCGGGTCGGCGGCGCCGTCGTCGGCGATCGTGTCCAGCAGCGAGACCTGGTCGCCGGAGGAGTCGGAGACGGTCCAGAGCTCGTCGAGCGCGTAGACGGAGGAGTTGGCGATCTCCAGCAGCGAGCTCTGCAGTTCCTCCTCGGACATGTTCAGCTTCGCGGCCAGCTCGGCCTCGGTCGGGGCCCGCTGCAGCTCGTGCTCGAGTTTGGCCTGGGCCGGCCTCGATCTCCCGCGCCCGCGAGCGCACCGAGCGCGGCACCCAGTCCAGCGAGCGCAGTTCGTCGATGATGGCGCCGCGGATGCGGGTCATCGCGAAGGTCTCGAACTTGATCCCGCGCTCGGGCTCGAAGCGCTCGATCGCGCCGATCAGGCCGACCAGGCCGTAGGAGATCAGGTCGGCGTCTTCGACGTGCGAGGGCAGGCCGGCGCCGAGGCGGCCGGCGACGAACTTGACCATCGGCGAGTAGGCGACGACCAGGCGCTCGCGCGCGGTCGCATCGCCGTCGTCCTTGTAGCGACGCCAAAGATCCCGCAGCTCCACCTCTTTTACGCCGGTCTCCATGCCTCTAGGCGATTCTACGTTCAGGAGTGGTCATTGGGTCACGCGCGGGGGTGGCTGGCGGCATAGGTGTCACGCAGGCGTGCCGCGTCGACTCGGGTGTAAACCTGGGTGGTCGAGATCGATGCGTGGCCGAGCAACTCCTGGATGGTACGCAGATCGGCGCCGCCCTCGAGCAAATGCGTGGCAAAAGAATGTCGAAGTGAATGCGGCGAGACCCCCGCGGCCATCGCCGCCTCGCGGGTCCAGAGGCCGAGCCGGCGGGTGACATCGGAGTTGGAGAGGCGGCGGCCGCTCTTGGAGAGGAACAGCGCCCGCTCGCGCGGATCGGTCGCGAGCGCGCGCCGGCCCCGCTCCAGGTACCGCTCGCAGCGCCCGCTGCGCCGGCTCGCCGACCGGCAGGATCCGCTCCTTGGAGCCCTTGCCCATCACCCGCAGCTGCTCGCTCTCGAAATCGATCGCGCCCTGGTCGAGGTTGACGATCTCCTCGCAGCGCAGGCCGCAGGAGTAGGCCAGCTCCAGCATCGCCCGGTCGCGCAGCTCCAGCGGCGTATGCGCCGGGATCCGCTCCAGCAGCGAGCGCATCTGCTCGACCGTGAGCACCTTCGGCAGCTTCTCCGCGCGCTTCGGGCTGGAGACCAGCTCGGCCGGGTTCTGCGCGGCCCGCTCGGTGCGGACGAGGAAGTTGTAGAGCCCGCGGATCGCCGCCAGCTTGCGCGCGACAGTCGCCGGCGCCGCCCCGGCCTCCGAGAGCCCCGCTCCGAAGCGGCGCACGTCCGGTAACGCACGTCCCCGGGATCGAGCCCCTGCGGCTCTGCCCACTCGACGAACCCAGCCAGGTCGACCGCGTAGGCCCGCCGCGTCCGCTCCGCGGCGCTGCGCGCCCGCAGGTCCCGGTCGTACTCGGCGAGAGCCGTTTCCCAGTTCACAAAACCGGATTCGTCCTAACTCCCGTTCGTCCTGCGCCAAGGGCGTAAAACGGGACTAGCCGATGTAGATGGGAGTTCCGACTTCCACGCGGTCGTAGAGTTCTTCTACGTCCGGAATCGCCATGCGGATGCAGCCGTGGGAGGCGGCGCTGCCGAGCGATTCGGTCTCTTCGGTGCCGTGGATGCCTGCGCCTTCGAAGATCGCCATCCAGCGCGCCTTGATCGGGTTCGTCGGGCCCGGGCGGAATCACCTGTCCGGCCGAGATCCGGCCCAGGCGGAGTCGGGGACGTGCCAGGACGGGTTTTCTTCCTTTTCCTGGATTTCGTACAGGCCTTCCGGCGTTTCCAGGCCTTCCATCCCGACCGCGACGGTGTAGGTCTTGGCCAGCTTCAGGTGTTCCCAGAGGCGCAGGGTGAAGGTCGAGCGATCGAGCGTGAGGTAGGACGGGTACTCGGCGGCGACTTCCTGCTTGGTCACCTCCGGCTTGGTCGAGTGGACGACGGCGACGATCGCGTGCGGGGCGCTGGCGTTGAGCACGGCGTCGTCGAGGTCCTTGGTCAGGCGGTTGTCGCGCAGCTTGCGGCCGTCTTCGCCGGCGACGACTTCGAGCGAGTCGCCGCTCGCTTCGACGTCGGCGTCGCGCGGTTCGCGGTCGATTTCCTCGGCGACGTGGCGGACGAAGCGGTTGACCGCGCGCTTGGAGTAGGTGACCTGGGGCGAGATGCTCTCGCTGACGTCGCCGCCGGTGACGTAGCGGACGAGGCGGCCCGGGAAACCGCCGTCCTGGCTGTCGGCGATGGCTTCTTCGACCGCCTTGTCGACGTCGGCGCGCACCTTCAGCTTGGCCCCGGGCAGCTGCCAGCTGTCGCCGTCGAAGCTGACCCGCAGCGAGTGACGCAGCGGCGCCAGCAGGCGATGGCGGACGAGCGCGGCGGCTTCCTCTTCGTTGAGCCCGCCGACGTCGACGCCGGCGATGTGGACGCCATCGGCGATCTGGTCCTTCTGCGAGCTGTCGTAGGCGTAGGCGCCGGCGACGCCCAGAGCGACGACCAGGACCGCGACTGATCACTGCTATCTGAGTCTTGCGTCCCATCGTCTCCCTCGAACCATCTCTCGACTTGTAGTTCACCCGGTTGCGAAAAGTTTAGGCATCCGGATCATTCGGCCTGGCAGGCCAACTTCCCTGCAATTTCGCATCTGCATCGGTCTTATCGGCAGCAGGCCGGATATCTTTCGCCGGTGCGCACGAAGGACGAGGTTCGCAAGGAGGTCTGGAAGGCGATGGAACGCGAGGGCGTGTCCCGCTTCCCGGGGGCCGAGGGACGGATCCCCAACTTCGCCGGCGCCAAGCTGGCGGCCGAGAAGCTGGCCAACCACCGGCTCTGGAAGCGCGCCCGGGTGATCAAGGCCAATCCCGACTCGCCGCAGACGCATGCGCGACGGATCGCGCTCGAAGACGGCAAGACAGTGATCATGGCGGTGCCGCGCCTGCGCGACCCGCACCCGTTCCGCGTGCTCGATCCGAAGCAGCTCTCGAAAGCGGCGGTGAAAGAGGCGGCGACGATCAAGGGGGCGCTCAAGCACGGTCGCGTCGTCGCCCTCGACGATCTGCCCGGAGATCGACTTCGTCCTCTGCGGCTCGGTCGCGGTGAATCTCAGCGGCGCCCGGATCGGCAAAGGCGGCGGCTACCACGACCTCGAGTACGGGATCCTCGTCGATGCCGGCAAGATCGACAGCCACACCACCGTCGCCACCACCGTGCACCCGATGCAGATCCTGCGCCAGCACCTGATGGTCGACCGCCCACGACCTGCCGGTCGACCTGATCGCGACGCCGCGGGCGGTGATCGAAGTCGAGCGCCAGTACGAGCGCCCGCGCGGGATCCTCTGGGACCACCTGCAGCCGCCGCAGATCCGCGAGATCCCGGTGCTGGAACGGATGGGCTACGCCTAGTTCGCGATCGCGCCGTCGGCTAGGCTCGGCCGATGCCGACCTACATCCGCTTCAGCGAGGACCACTCCGTAGTCGTACTCGAGAGCTTCGAGGAGATCGAGGAACGGATCCGCACGGCCGAATCGCTGAAGATCCCGCTCTTCGAGGTCACCCGCGCCGACGGGCCGAAGCTGCTCGTCAACGCGAGCACGATCAGGACCGTCTCGGAGGGGAAGAAGAAGGATGGCGACCGAAAGGGCTGACTCCCCGGCCGGAGCTGAAGTGGGACCCGCGCATCGTCGCCGGCTCCGACTACGGCAACCCCGACCCGGCCCGAGTGGCGACGGGTCGAGTGGCGGCAGCACCTGCATCAGGTCGAGCTGCCCGGCGCCCGCGTCAACTACGTCGAGATCGGCGAGGGCGAGCCGATCGTCTTCGTCCACGGGATCTCCGGCAGCTGGCAGAACTGGCTCGAGAACCTGCCCCACTTCGCTCGCGGGCGACGGGCGATCGCGCTCGACCTGCCCGGCTTCGGGGCAAGCCCGATGCCCTCCTGGGAGATCGACATGCCCGCCTACGGCCGCCTACTCCACGACTTCTGCGAGAAGCTCGGGGTCGAGGGCGCGACCGTGGTCGGCAACTCGATGGGCGGCTTCATCGCGGTCGAGGCGGTGACGGCCGTGCCCGGGCACTTCGAGCGCCTGGTCCTCGTCTCCGCCGCCGGCATCATCAACACCTGGAACCCGGAAGAGCGGGCGGTGGCGACGGCGCTGGCCTGGAAGCTCTTCGGCCCGCACTACGCCCGGCGCAGCCGCTTCATCGTCTCCCGTCCCCGTGCTCGCGAGCTCGTCTTCCGGCCCTTCGTCCGCTACCCGGCGCGACTGCGCGAGGACCTGCTGCTGGAGCAGATCGAGAACGGGCTGCGCCGGGCCGACGGCTTCGGCGACGCGCTGCACGCGGTGATCCGGCACGACATCCGCGAGCGGCTGGGCGCGATCGAGATGCCGACGATGTTGGTCTGGGGCCAGTCGGACCGGGTGGTCCCGATGGCGGCGGCGCTCAGCTACCACCGCCGCATCCCCCACTCCCGCCTGGAGATCTTCGAGCGCACCGGGCATGTGCCGCAGCTGGAGCGGCCGGCCCGATTCAACGCGGTGCTGGACAGCTTCCTCGCGGAGTAGGAGCCGCTAGCTGATCGTGACCGCGCCGTGCGAGGCGGAGCTGACCGTGTGCGCGTACTTGGTCATGACGCCGCGAGGAAAGACCGGCTCCGGCGCTTCGTACTCGGCGATGCGGGCGGCGATCTCCTCGTCGCTGAGGTCGACGTCCATGCGCCGGGCATCGATGTCGAGGGTGATCTGGTCGCCCTCGCGCAGCGCCGCGATCGGGCCGCCGCGGACCGCCTCCGGCGAGACGTGACCGAACATCAGGCCGCGGGTGGCGCCGGAGAAGCGGCCGTCGGTGAGCAAGGCGACGCTCTCGCCGAGGCCCTCGCCGACGATCGCGGCGGTCACCTGCAGCATCTCGCGCATCCCGGGGCCACCGATCGGCCCCTCGTTGCGGATGACGATGATGTCGCCGGGGTTGATCTGCTGCTGCTTGACGGCGCGGAAGCAGTCCTCTTCGGTCTCGAAGACCCGGGCGGGGCCGCTCTGGCGCCGGCGCTCGGTGCCCGCGACCTTGATCACGGCGCCCTCGGGGGCGATGTTGCCGTACATGATCGCCAGCCCGCCTTCGGCCTTGACCGGGTCGTCGACCGGGCGCACCACCTCCTGGCCCGGCTTCTCCGTGGCCGCGGCAGCGACCTCGCCGATCGTCTCGCCGGTGATCGTGATCGCGTCCTCGTGCAGGACGCCCTTTTCAGCCAGGCGCTTGATGATCACCGGCACGCCACCGGCCGCGTAGAGGTCGGTGGCGATGAAGCGGCCGCCCGGCTTGAGGTCGGCGAAGAGCGGCGTCTCGCGGGCGATGCGGTCGAAGTCGTCGATGCTGAGCTCGATCCCGAGCTCGTGGGCCAGCGCGATCAGGTGCAGGACGCCGTTGGTCGAGCCGCCGGAAGCGCAGACGCAGGCGATCGCGTTCTCCAGCGAGTCGCGGGTGATGATCTTGCTCGGCCGCAGGTCGTCGACCAAGACCTTGATCACCAGCTCGCCGATCTTCTCGGCGACGCTCGGCTTGTCGTCGCCTTCGGCCGGGACCATCGCCGAGCCGCCGGGGCTGATCCCCAGCGCCTCGAAGGCGCAGGCCATCGTATTGGCGGTGAACTGGCCGCCACACGCACCGAAGCCGGGGCTGGCGATGCCCTCCAGCTCGTGCAGTTCCTCATCGCTCATGTCGCCGGCGTTGTGGGCGCCGATCGCCTCGAAGATGTCGAGGATGGTGACGTCGCGGCCGTGCCAGTGGCCGGGGGCGATCGAGCCGCCGTAGAGCAGGACAGAAGGCACGTCGAGCCGGGCCAGCGCCATCGCGCAGCCGGGGATCGTCTTGTCGCAGGCGCAGAGGGCGACGATCGCGTCGAACTGGTAGCCGCGGGCCATCAGCTCGATCGAGTCGGCGATCACCTCGCGGCTGACCAGCGAGGCCTTCATCCCCTGCGTCCCCATCGTCACCCCGTCGGAGACGGCGACGGTGTTGAACTCCATCGGCGTGCCGCCGGCGGCAAGCACGCCCTTCTTGACGTGCTCGGCCAGGGCGCGGAGGCCGAAGTTGCAGGGCATCGCCTCGGTCCAGGTGTTGGCGATCCCGATCGTCGGCCGGCTCAGAGCATCGTCGTCGAAGCCGATCCCCTTCATGTAGGCGCGCGAGTGGGCGCGATCGGGACCGTCGAAGACGGTGGCGGAGCGGGGACGCGGGAGGGCGGTCTTAGCGCCGTTGGTGCTCATGCCGGAAATCTACTGGGCGTGCTCGCCCGCGAGCTTGAGCACTTGGCGTAGCCAGGACCGCCGGAACTACTCAATCTGTGACCGGGAGAGACCGAGAGCGTCGACCGGACCGGGCCCGGTGCCGATCTCGCGCAGGCCGTTGCCGACCGCCTCCGAGGCGATCTCCCGTGCTCGGCGCGCGGCCTCCAGCGGCTCAAGCCCGCGGGCGAGAAACGCCGCCAGCGCCGAGGAGTGCGTGCAGCCGGAGCCGTGGGCGGCGCCGTCGGGATGGCGCTCGCCCGGGATCTCGACCAACTGCTCGCCGTCGAAGAAGAGGTCGATCAGCTCCTTACTGTGGCCGCCGGTGACGACGACGGCCTGCGGTCCCAGCTCGAGCATGCCGCGGGCGAGGTCCTCTTGGCTTGCCCGCTTCCCAAGCCCGGTCAGCTCCCGCGCCTCCGGGATGTTGGGAGTGGCGACCGCGCATCGCGGCAGCAGGCGGTCGACAAGTGCAGCCCTCGTCTCGTCGTCGAGCAGCACGGCGCCGCTCTCGGCGACCATCACCGGGTCGATCACCACCGGCGCAAGCACAACCCCGATATAGGTGAGCCCAACCGCAATCGCGTCGATCGTCTGCGGCGAACCGACCATTCCGATCTTGACCGCGTCGGCGCCCATGTCCTCGGCGACGGCCAGGATCTGATTGAAAACCGCCCGCGGCGACAGCACTTCGACCCACTCGACCCCGCGGGTGTTCTGCGCCGTGATCGCCGTGATCGCCGTCGTTCCGTGCACCCCGCAGCGCGCGAACGCCTTCAGATCGGCCTGGATGCCGGCGCCGCCACCAGAATCGGAGCCGGCGATCGAGAGCGCCGTCGGGATCGGTCCTCGACTCATTGCTTCAGCCTAGATATATCGCCGCACATCGGGGACGGGAGCAAGGTGCGCGAGTAGATGCCGACCGTCGAGCAGGTGACGTAGCCGAGCAGCTCGAGGCGGGCGAGGGCCACGGCGGCGTCCGCGCCCGAGAGGCCGAGGGCGGCGGCGACGCCGTCGCAGCTGGACTCCCCCGCCTCGACCGCGGCCAGGGCCTCGGCCAGATCCGGGTCAAGCGCCGGGCCGCCGCGATCGAGCCGAGTCGCGCCGACGCCGAGCATCGCGTCGAGCACGTCCTGGGCGTCGCGGACGAGGCAGGCGCCGCCGGCGAGCAGGTTGTTGGGACCGGCGGAGGCGCGCGAGGTGACCGGGCCGGGCACGGCGCCGAGGTCGCGGCCGAGATCGGCCGCCAGGTCGGCGGTGATCAGGGAGCCGGAGCGGGCAGCGGCCTCGACGACGACGGTCATCCCGGCCAGTGCCGCCATGATTCGGTTGCGGGCCGGGAAGGTCCAGCGCCAGGGGGCGGCGCCGGGCGGGAACTCGGAGAGGACCAGCCCCTTCTCGCAGATCTGGCGCCAGAGCGAGCGGTGGGCGGCCGGATAGGCGGTGTCGGGGCCGCAGCCGAGCACGGCGATCGTGCGGCCGGCGTCGATGGCGCCGCGGTGGGCGCAGGCGTCGATGCCGAAGGCGAGGCCGCTGACCACGACCATCCCCGCCGCCGCCAGCTCCCGCCCCAGCTCACGGGCGATCTCGCGCCCGTAGGAGGTGGCGCGGCGGGAGCCGACGATCGTCATCGCCCCAAACGGTTCGAGGCCGTCGAGCAGACCGGGGTCGCCGCGTCCGATCAGCGCCCAGGGTGCGTCGGCGGCGTCGCGCAGACCGGCCGGATAGAGATCGCCGTGGCGGCAACAGGCCCAGCACTGCGCCGCCAACAGCTCCGTCGCCAGCTGCCGCTCCGAGAGTGCGGCGACGCGGCCCAGCAGCTGCTCGGCTACCTTCGGCGCCGCCGCGGCGACCAGATCCTCGTTGCCGAGGCGCAGCAGTTCCGGCGAACGCGAGCCGACCGCGCCGGTGGCAATTTTCTCGACGTAGGGGCCGAGTGCCTCCAGCAGCCAGGAGCGGCGCAGGCAGTCGAGGCAGGCTCGCGGCTCCCTAGCCACGGTCGCGCCTCCGCAGTTGCAGCGCCTGGGCCATCTGGTCGTCGTCGATCGTCTCGGTCGCAGCGAGGTCGGCGATCGTCTCGCGCCAGCCGCAGCGCCCGGTCGTGGGCACGGCCGCTGAGCCGCTGTCGCGAGTACAGCTCAGCCAGCAGCGCGGCGGCCTCGGCGCTGAGGGCGCACTCCCGCGCCTCACCCGGGGTCATCTCGGCGTTGCAGCGCCCGGAGCCGAGCCGCCGCTCCTGGCGCTCGCGCGCCGCCACCACCCGCTCCCGCACGTCCGCGGAAGGCTCGCCCGGCCCGCCGCCGATCTCCGCCGCGCTCGGCTGGCGCACCGCCGCGAGGATGTCGATGCGGTCGGCGAGGGCACCGCTGAGCCGGCCCTGGTAACGCTGCACCGCGATCGGCGCGCAACTGCAGTCGGGATCGGCTTCGCCGCGACCGCAGGGGCAGGGATTGGCGGCGGCGATCAGCATGAAGCGGCAGGGCAGGCTGCGGCGGCCGCCGGCGCGGACGATCGAGACCTCGCCGGTCTCCAGCGGCGCCCGCAGCGCCTCCAGCGCGTCGCGGCGGAACTCGCAGAGCTCGTCGAGAAAAAGCACGCCCCGGTGGGCCAGGGTCGCCTCGCCGGGGCGCGGCGGGGTGCCGCCGCCGATCAGGCCGGCTGGGCTGATCGTGTGGTGTGGAGAGCGAAACGGACGCCCGCCCGGCAGCGATCCACCCAGCCGCCCACAGGCGCTGGCGATCCGCGCCACCTCGCAGCGCCTCGACCGCGGCCAGCGGCGGCAGGATCGAGGGCAGGCGGCTCGCCGCCAGCGACTTGCCGGCACCGGGCGGCCCGATCATCAGCAGGCTGTGGCCACCGGCCGCAGCGACCTCAAGCGCGTGGCGCAGGTGCGGCTGCCCGCGCAGGTCGGCGAGATCCGGTGCGCCCGGCGCGCCGCCCAGCTCCAGCGACAGTGCCCGCGGCCGCGGGGGCTCCCACTCGCCGGCGACCAGCTCCGGCAGACGGCCGAGACCGTCGAGCGCGATCACATCGATTCCCGTCGCCAGCGCCGCCTCGGGCCCGTTCTCGGCCGGCACGACGATCGCCTCGGCGCCTCCCTCCCGCGCCGCCTCGGCGATCGCCAGTGCCCCGTTGACCGCCCGCGTCGAGCCGTCCAGCGCCAGCTCGCCGGCGAAGGCCACCCGCGGCAGCGCCTCCCACTCGAGCTGGCCGGAGGCGCTCAGCAGCGCCGCGGCGATCGCCAGGTCCATCCCCGGCCCCGCCTTGCGCAGGCTGGCCGGGGCGAGATTGACGACGATCCGCTGCAGCGGGAACTCGAAGCCGCAGTTGACCAGCGCCGCCCGCACCCGCTCCCGCGCCTCCCTCACGGCGGCGTCGGGGAGGCCGACGATCGCGAAACCGGGCAGGCCGCGGTGGACGTCGACCTCGACCCGGACCGGGCGGGCGGAGATGCCGTCGAGGGTGAAGGTTCGGGCCGTGGCGAGCACGGCAACGACGCTACGGGGAGAGGACCGACGCGTTACCGGCAGATCGCAAGAACTTCGGGTCACAGGTGGGGAGACTTCGTCGTCGCCACGACTTAGGCGAGGGACGATGACCGCCGCCCGCCGCGCAACCGGAGAGAAGGCCGAGGACCTGGTCGCCGACCGCCTCGCCGCCGGCCGGCTGGGAGATCCTCGAGCGCAACGCCCGCACCCGCTACGGCGAGCTCGACATCGTCGCCCGCGACGGGCCCGCGCTCGTCTTCGTCGAGGTCAAGGCCGGCCGCGAGGGCAGCGCCTTCGGCCCCGAGCGCCCGGTCCTCGCCGTCGATCGCCCGCAAGCAGCGCCGCGTCCGCCGACTGGCCGTCGCCTGGATGGCCGAGCGCCGCGGCGTCCGCCCCTACGCCGAGATCCGCTTCGACGCCGTCGGCGTCACCTTCGACCGCGCCGGCCGGGCCATCGACATCGAGCACATCAAAGGAGCCTTCTGAACAACGGAGAGGGCGCCTGAGGAGACAGGTCAAGGACGACCGAGGGAGTGTGCTCCGCACATGACCGAGCGAGGACGCCGAGATGCGCAGTGTCAGGCGTGTCCCAGGCCCATCTGGGTGTACGCCACAGACTGGAACGAACGCCGGTGCAACGGCGAGATCCCGATTCTGTTCGATCGCAGCGCGGTGCTCAGGGGTCGAGTAGCCGACGTGCTCGTCGAAGCCCCAGTGCGGGTGCTCGGCGGCGGCGCCGTGCATGTAGCGGTCGCGGGTGACCTTGGCGATCACCGAGGCGGCGGCGATCGCGGCGCTGGTGGCGTCGCCCTGGACCACCGCCCGATGCGGGACCGCGCAGCGCGGCAGCGAGAAGCCGTCGGAGAGGCAGGCCGCCTCCCCCGGCGGCGTCAGTCGTTCGAGCGCGACCGAGAGCGCTTCGATGTTGGTCACGTGCAGGCCACGGCGGTCGATCCCGGCGGCGGAGCGGATCACGACGCTGACCCGGGTCGCCGCCCGCAGCACGCTCGGGAACATCTCCAGCCGCCGCTCCTCGGTCATCTGCTTGGAGTCGTGCAGGCCGCCGAGCGCGCGGCGGTCGGCGGTGGAGAGGGTCTCGTAGTCGAGCAGGACCGCGGCGGCGACCAGCGGACCGGCCAGGCAGCCGCGCCCGGCCTCGTCGGTGCCGGCGACGAATCGACTCTGGAGGCCGCGGTCGAACGCGAACAGGCGGCGGCTGCGCGCGAGCCGGCGGCGGCCGGTACGGGACTTAGAGGGTGCCGATGCGGTCGGGTGGCCAGTAGGTGGCAAAGGCCTCACCGATGATCCAGTCTGCGGGGGACCGGGTCCCCAGAATCGGCTGTCGTCGCTGGCTCCACGATTGTCGCCCATCATGAAGTAGTGGTCGGGCGGGATCGTGATCGTCTTCGGCAGGTTGCAGGCCGGAGCGCCGCCGCAGGGGATGATGTAGGGCTCGTCGGTCTTCTCGACGCCGTTGACGACCGGGTGGCCGTCTTTGACCGAGAGCGTGTCGCCCGGCACGGCGACGATCCGCTTGATGAAGTTCTGGCTCGACTCGCCCGCGGTCGGCTGCGGGCACGACATGCCGACTTCCGCCGGCTGGCGGCATGGATCGTGACCCCGCATTCGGTGCCGTTGTCGGCGCCGGCCGGCGGGTGGAAGACGATGATGTCGCCGACCGCGGGATCGTCGAGGTGGTAGATGAAGCGGTTGACCAGGACCCGCTGGCCGACGTCGAGCGTCGGCTCCATCGATTCCGAGGGGATCTGGTACGGCTTGACCATCCAGGCCTGGATCGCCAGCGCCAGCCCAAGGGCCAGCGCGACGATGACGACCAACTCGACCAGCCCGCCGCCTTTGCCCTTCGGCTTCGGGATCGCGAGTTTCAGGCTGCCGGATCCTCGTCGGAGTCGCCGGCATCCGCCGGCTTCTCGTCCTCGGCATCCTCCGACGCTGCTGGGCTGTCCTCGGTCTCCCCGGCCGCGGGCGCCTCTGCGTCCGTGTCCGCCGCTGCCTCAGTCTCTGCCGCCGCCTCCGGCTCACTCGCCGTCTCGGTGGTCTCAGTCGCAGTCTCCGCCGCCGGCTCATCGGCCTCGGGCGCCGCGCCCTCCTCGACGTCCGGCGTCGCCTCGGCCTGCGCCGCCTCGTTCTCGGTCGGCACGACCTCGTCCTGGGCGACACCCTCGGCGTCGGTCGCGACCGGTGCCGCCGCGCTCGGAGCGGCGACCACGTCGTCGTCGATCCCCCAGCGCCGCTCGGCGACGCGGGCGGCCTTGCCGATCCTGCCGCGCAGGTAGTAGAGCTTGGCCCGGCGCACGTCACCGCGCGCGGCGACCTCGAGTTTCTCGATCTTCGGCGAGTGCAGCGGGAAGGTCCGCTCGACGCCGACGCCGAAGGACTGCTTGCGGACCGTGAAGGTCTCGCGCACGCCGCTGCCCTGGCGCCGCAGCACGACGCCCTCGAAGACCTGGGTCCGTTTGCGCGTGCCCTCGATCACCTGGAAGTGAACGCGGACGCGATCGCCAGGGCCGAAGGAGGGAAGGCCCTGCCTCAGCTGGTCACGCTCGATTTTGTCGATTACGGAGCTCATTGGCGAGAAAAAGCCGCCGGACCCGAGTGCGGGAACCGCGCGGCTGGCGGAATGGTAGCTACTCGGCGTCCGACTCGAACTTCTCGGCACGCAGACGGCTCTGCGCCAGGCGCCACTGGCGCACTTTCTCGTGGTCCCCGGAGAGCAGGATCTCGGGCACCTCCCAGCCTCGGTAGCTGGCCGGGCGGGTGAAGTGCGGGTACTCGGGCATTCCCTCGAGGACCTGGCTGAACGACTCCTCGGCGGCCGAGTCGGCGTGGCCGAGGGCGCCGGGCAGCTTGCGCATGAGGACGTCGGCGACGACCATCGCCGGCAGCTCGCCGCCGGCGAGCACGTAGCGGCCGATCGAGAGCTCGTCGTCGGCGAGGTGCTGGTGGACGCGGTCGTCGAAGCCCTCGTAGCGACCGCAGAGCAGGGCGACGTGCGGCTCGGCGATCAGCTCGTCGGCGATCGCGTCGTCGAGCAGCGGCCCGGTCGGCGAGAGCAGCACCGTCCGCGGCCTCTCCCCCTCCCCGTACGCAGCCTTCAGCGCCGCGTCGACGACGTCGACCCGCAGCACCATCCCGGCGCCGCCCCCGTAGGGCGAGTCGTCGACCTGGCCCGCTTTCAGCGGCGTCGTCGCCCGGTAGTCGATCAGCCGCAGCTCGTTGCCCTCCCGCACGGCATTCTCAACTGATCTCTGCGTCCGGAACCACTCGAACGCCTCGGGGAACAGCGTGAATATGTCGAGCTTCATCGGCTCAGTCGAGGATGTCGACGATGACCCGGCGGTCGATCCGGACCGCGGCGGCCTTGGCGATCGTGCGGATCGCGTTCGCCACCCGCCCGCCTTTGCCGATCACCCGGCCGAGGTCGCCCTCGGCGACGGTCACCTCGTAGACGAGGTCGCCGTCCTCTTCCAGCTCCTCGACGACCACGGCCCCGGGGTCCTCGACCAGAGCCTTGACGAGGAACTCGATCAGCTCGGTCATCGGAGCACCCCGCCGCGCCCTAGCTGCCGGAGGCGGCGATGCCCTTGGTGCGCAGCAGCCCGGCGACCGTCTCCGAGGGCTGGGCGCCGTGCTCGAGCCAGTGGCGCGCGCGCTCCTCGTCGAACTCGATCAGCGAGGGATTGGTCTGCGGGTTGTACTGGCCGATCGTCTCGATCGTCCGACCGTCACGCGGGGAGCGTTTGTCGGCGACGACGATGCGCCAGATCGGGTTCTTCTTGGAACCCACTCGTCTAAGTCTGATTCGGACAGCCATTTGGACGCGCGCAGGTTAGCGTCTACGGATCTTCGGGCGCGGCGCGGCGCCGGTCATCTGCGGCCAGCTGCTGCTGGTCGGGCATCTTCCCGGAGGCCATCGAGCGCATCATCTTGCGCATCTGGTCGAACTGCTTGACCAGCGCGTTGACGTTCTGAACCCGCGTTCCAGAGCCGTTGGCGATGCGTTTGCGGCGGGAGCCGTTGATCATCCCGGGATTGGCGCGCTCGGCCGGCGTCATCGAGAGGATGATCGCCTCGACCCGGTCCAGCTCGCCCTCGTCGATGTCGGCGTTCTTCAGCTGCTTCATCGCCCCCATCCCCGGCAGCATCCCGATGATGCCGCTGAGCGGGCCCATTTTCCGCACCTGGCGCATCTGCTGGAGGAAGTCCTCGAGCGTGAACTGGTCCTTCTTCATTTTGTCCTGCAGGGCCAGCGCCTGCTTCTCGTCGACCTGCTGCTCGGCTTTCTCGATCAGGCTGAGGACGTCGCCCATGCCGAGGATCCGCTGGGCCATGCGGTCGGGGTGGAACTTGTCGAAGTTCTCCAGCTTCTCGCCGGTCGAGGCGAAGAGGATCGGCTTGCCGGTGACGGCGTTGACCGAGAGCGCGGCGCCGCCGCGGGCGTCGCCGTCGAGCTTGGTCATGACGACGCCGTCGAACTCGGCCGCCTCGGCGAAGGACTCGGCGACGCCGACGGCGTCCTGGCCGGTCATCGCGTCGACCACGAGGAGGACGTCGTGCGGCTGGGTCTTCTTGCGGATCTTCGCCAGCTCGGCCATCAGGTCCTGGTCGATGTGGAGGCGGCCGGCGGTGTCGACGATGAGCACGTCGCGGCGCTCGGTCCGGGCCTGCTGCAGCGCCCACTCGGCGATCTCGACCGGGTCGCGGTCGGTCCCCTGCTGGTAGACGTGGGCGCCGGCGCGCTCGCCGACCGTGACCAGCTGCTCGACGGCGGCGGGGCGGTAGACGTCGCAGGCGGCGATCGCGACGTCCTTGCCGTCCTTCTTCAGGAACATCGCCAGCTTGGCGCAGGCGGTGGTCTTGCCGGAGCCCTGCAGGCCCGCCATCAGGATCACGGTCGGGCCGCTGTTGGCCATCGCCAGCTCGCGCCCGGTCCCTCCCATCAGCGTCGCCAGCTCCTCGTTGACGATCTTGACCACGTGCTGGCCGGGATCGAGGCTCTTCATCACCTCGTCGCCGAGGCAGCGCTCCTTGACCGTCTTCGTAAAGGTTTTGACGACTTTGAAGTTGACGTCCGCCTCGAGCAGCGCGAGGCGGATCTCGCGCATCGCCGCGTCGACGTCGGACTCGCTCAGCTTGCCGCGCGAGCGGACGTCGGAAAGGGTCGACTGAAGGCGATCTGAGAGCTGGTCGAACACGGGCGCTCAGCTTAGAGGGCGTCCACGGGGGAGCGCGCGAAAGCGTGGCAAGGCCGTGATCCGGTTCCGCGGTTCCTTTCCCACGAAATACGTGGATTCGGAACCGCGCAACTGCCCCGCCGCGTTCCACGGTTCCCTTTCCACCAGATGCGTGGATAAGGAACCGCGGAACTCGATGCGCGGCTCGACGGCGACCCGCCTGTCGCGCTCACAGGTGCGGGCATCCCGACGAACCCCGGCGACGTTCGGTGGAGGGAGCAGGTACTCCTCCCTCTCACCAACCCATCCCGAAGGACCCACCTACTCGGCCAGCAACGCCGCGGCGTACTCGGCCGGATCAAACGGCCGCAGGTCCTCGAGCGTCTCGCCGACGCCGATCAGTTTCACCGGGATCTCCAAGGTCAGAAGCGATCGCCAGCGCGATGCCGCCCTTGGCGGTGCCGTCGAGCTTGGTCAGGACGACGCCGTCGACCTCGACCGCTTCGGAGAAGACCTTGGCCTGGCGCAGGCCGTTCTGGCCGGTGGTGGCGTCGATCGAGATCAGGGTCTCGTGCGGGGCGCCGGGCATCTGCTTGTCGATCACCCGCCGCACCTTGGTCAGCTCCTCCATCAGGTTGTCCTGGGTGTGGAGGCGGCCGGCGGTGTCGACGATGACGACGTCGGCGCCGCGGGCGCGGGCGGCGGCGATCGCGTCGAAGGCGACCGAGCCGGGGTCCGACGCCTTCCTCGCCGCGGACCAGTTCGGCGCCGGCCCGCTGCGCCCACTCGGCCAGCTGCTCGGCGGCGGCGGCGCGGTAGGTGTCGCCGGCGGCGAGGATCACCGAGAGGCCCATCTCCTTGCTCAGGTGCCAGGCGATCTTGCCGATCGTCGTCGTCTTGCCGGTGCCGTTGACGCCGACCATCATCAGCACCGCCGGCTCGGCGCTGAGGTCGATCGGGGCGCGGCCGGTGGCGGCGACCTCGGCGAGGATCTCGATCAGGCGGTCGCGGACGGCGGCGCCGTCGGCCGGGACGGTGCCGGCCTCGACCTCGTGCTCGAGCTTCTCGACCACGGCGGCGGTGGTCGGGGCGCCGGCGTCGGCGAGGATCAGCGCCTCCTCCAGCCGCTCCCAGGTCTCGTCGTCGATGCGGTCGAAGAGGCTGGCCGAGATCTCCTCGGTCAGCGCCTGGCGGCTTTTCGAGAGGCTCTCGCGCAGGCGCTTGAAGACGCCGCGGCGCTCGGGCTCGGCCTCAGCCGCCGCCGAGTCGTTCGCGCTCGCGCGCGAACCGAGGTCGATCATCTCCTGCCAGCTCGTTGCCATCGCGCAGGAGAGGCTATCTGCGCGGCGGCGGCGCGGAGCTCCTCGACGGCGGCGGCGAGGTGGCCGGCGATCCGCTCGGCGTCCGGGCACCGCCTCGGGGTCGGCGAGCAGGCCGAAGCCGACGCTCGCCGTTGTAGCTGAGGATCGCGATCGCCAGCGCGTGGTTCTTGGCGAGGAAGCCGATCGGGTAGACGTCGGTCAGCTCGCGGCCGAGCACGTAGAAGGGCATCTGCGGGCCGGGGAAGTTGGTCACCAGCAGGTTGAAGAGGCGGGTCGAGAAGTTGATCGCCGCGGTCGGCGCCAGCAGCAGCGGCGGGGCGAAGTCCCGGAACCAGTCGTTGAGGCCCCAGATCGCTTCGGCCCCGAGCGGCTGCTTGGAGGCCTTGAGCGCGTCCATCGCGGCGCGAGACCGCGCGCAGGCGCTCGACCGGGTCGGCGATCCCGACCGGCAGCGGGCCCCGCATCGCCGTCAGTTTGTTGCCGAGCTCGCCGTGCTCGTTTTCGGTCCGGATCGAGACCGGCACCAGCGCCTTCAGCTCGAGCCCGTCGACGGCGACGTCGCTGCTCGGCCAGCCAGCGGCGCAGGGCGCCGGCGACGACCGCCAGGGTGACGTCGTTGACGGTGCCGCCGAGCGCGTTCTTGACGTGCTTGAACTCGGCCAGGTCGAAGCTGGCCCAGCAGAAGCTGCGGCGGGGGCCGATCTCGGTGTTGAACGGGACCTTCGGCGCCGGCCGAGCCAGGTTCCAGGTCACCTCCCAGAGGCCGGCGAGGCCGTCGAAGGCGCGGCGGCGGGCACGGGCGGGCTCGCGCAGGGCGCGTCGCAGCCAGCGGCCGAGACGGCGCAGCGGTGGCGGCGATCCCGGAGCCCGCGTGCCCGATCAGGGCGAGCCGCGAGGGCGATCGCGCCGGCGCCCAGGGCGCCTCTTCGCGGGCCGGCTCCGACTTCGGCTCGACGTCGAAGAGCAGCATCCCGATGTCGACCGCGGAGATGCCGTCGGCCATCGCGTGGTGGGTCTTGTAGACGATCGCGAAGCGGTCGTCCTCGAAGCCCTCGACCAGGATCAGTTCCCAGAGCGGCTTCGAGCGGTCCAGCGGCGGCGCCAGCAGCTCGCCGACCAGGTCGCGGAACTGGGCCTCGGTGCCGGGGGCGGGCAGCGTGATCCGCCGCAGGTGCTGGTGGATGTCGAAGTCGGGGTAGTCGACCCAGAACGGCGTCCCGAGGCCGAGCGGCGGGTAGAGCAGGCGCTGGCGCAGGCGCGGCAGGTGGTGGACGCGGCTGCGGATGTGGGCGAGGAAGTCCTCCTCGCTGGGGGCGCTGCCCTCGCACATCAGCAGGGCGCCGATCGCCATGTGCCCGTTCGCTTTCTCGTTGGCCAGGAACGACGTGTCGAACGACGTCAGCCTGTCCATGTGACGTTGCGCCATCTGCTGCCTCCCCTTCCCTGGGTGGGCTCCCTCCTGCCCCTGAAAGCAGAGTAACGCCTACACGCCGGTTCGCCGACTCAGGCGACGGCGGAGAGCGTGCCGTCGTCGTCCTCGTCGGCGCCTCGTCCTCTGCCCCATCCGCCGCGAGGTCGCGCGGCAGGCGGCGGGAGACGACCTTGGTGACGCCGTCGCCGCCCATGGTCACCCCGTAGAGGACGTCGGCGGCGTCCATCGTCCGTTTCTGGTGGGTGACGATGACGAACTGGGCGCGGTCGGAGAAGCGCCGGATCAGCTGCAGGAAGCGGTCGATGTTGGCGTCGTCGAGGGCGGCCTCGACCTCGTCGAGGATGTAGAAGGGGCAGGGCCGGGCGAGGAAGACGGCGAAGACGAAGGCCAGCGCCACCAGCGACTTCTCGCCGCCGGAGAGCAGCGAGAGCTTGCGGGTCGACTTGCCGGCCGGGGTGACCTCGATCTCGACCCCGAGCTCCTCGCGCGCCTCTTCCTCCTCGGGCTCGGGCTCGGCGTCGGCGTCGTCCGTCGGCGCCTCCTGCTCGCCGCTGGGGCGCTCCTCGTCGCGGACCGGCCGCAGGGCGACGCGGCGCAGGACGCCGCGGCCGCCCGGGAAGAGGTGCTCGACCATCTCCTCGAAGTTCTTGGCGGTGGCGTCGAAGGTCTCCTCGAAGGCGCGCTCGATCTCGGCGTCGATCTCGCGGATCAGCGTCTCCAGCTCCCGCATCGCCCGCTCGGTGTCCTCGCGCTGGGCCTGCAGGGCCTCGACGTGCTCGCGCGCCTCGTCGTACTCGCGCTCGGCCAGCGGGTTGACCGGGCCGATCTGGGAGCGGCGGCGCTCCAGGCGCTCGAGCCGGCGGTCGATCTCGGCCCGCTCCTCCTCGCTCATCGCCTGCTCGGCCGGCGGCCACCTCCTCGCCCAGCTTGCTCGGCGATCGCCGCCAGCTCGCGCTCGGCCTCGGCCCGGCGGTCGCCGAGGTGGGCGGCCTCGACCTCGGCCTTGGTCAGCTCGTCGGCGACCGCCTTCATCTCGGTCTGCAGCTCGAACTCCTGCTGCGAGCAGGCGCGCAGCTCGTCGGCGATCTCGTCGCCGTCGTCCTTGCCGCCGACGACCTTGCCCTCGGTGCGCTCGACCCGGGCGCGGATCGCGGCGCCGACCGCCTCGATCGCGGCCAGGGCGGCGCGGGCGTCGTCGAGCAGCGCCTCGCCGTCGGCGACCCGCTTGCGCATCGCCTCGCGGTGGCGCTCGCCGAGCAGGCCCTCGGCCCGGCGGGCGTGGCGGGAGGCGCGCTCGGCGCCGCTGCGGACGTCGCCGAGGGCGGCCTCGCGGGCGGACTCGGCGGCGTCGTCGGAGCGGGCGACGGCGAGCCCGTCGACGGCGGAGTCGAGCCCGGCGTCGATCTCCCCCAGCTCCTCCTCGAGCTTGCGGGCGCGCTCGCCGGGGCGCTGCCGGGGCCGACGTCGAGCGTCAGCGGGCCCAGTTCGGAGCGCAGCGACTCCAGCCTCGCCTCCAGCTCGGTGACCGCGGCCGGAGAGGCCGGCGGCGCGGACGGCGACCCGCTCCTGCTCGCCGCGCAGCTTGGTCACCAGGCCCCAGGCCTGGGTGCGCTCGCGGTCGCGGGCGGCGAAGCGCTCCTCGGCCTCGCGGCGGCGCTTGCCGACCGCGGCCAGGCGCTCCTCGAGTCTCGGCCCGGGTCGCCCGCGCCTTTGTCGCCGCCTTCTCCGCCGCGGCGGCGCGGTCGGCGCCGAAGCGCAGCTCCTCGGAGACGATCTGGCCGCGCAGGCCGAGCTCCTCGCGTTCGATCCGGGCGCCGATCTCGGCCGCCTGCGCCTGGCGCTTCAGCGGCCGCAGCCGCGCGCGGGCCTCGCGCTCGACGTCGAGCGCGCGGTCGAGGTTGTCGCGGGCGGCGCGCAGCTTCAGCTCGGCCCGGCGGCGGCGCTTGCGGTGCTTGCCGAGGCCGGCCGCCTCCTCGACCAGGAGCCGGCGCTCGCGCGGCTTCGAGTGGACGATCGTCTCGACCCGGCCCTGGCTGATCACCGAGTGCATCTCGCGGCCGAGGTTGGTGTCGGAGAGGACGTCGGTGACGTCGGCGAGCCGGCAGCGGGCGCCGTTGAGGCGGTAGACGCCGTCGCCGGAGCGGTCGAGCCGGCGCTGCACGGCGATCTCGGAGAACTCGGTGGCGGCGCGGCCGTCGGAGTTGTCGATCACGACCTCGACCTCGGCGGCGCGGCGCTGGCTGATGCCCTTGCCGCCGGCGGAGATCACGTCCTGCATCGAGGCGCCGCGGATCGCGCCCGGGCTCTGCTCGCCGAGCGCCCAGAGGACGGCGTCGGTGATGTTGCTCTTGCCGGAGCCGTTGGGGCCGACGATCACGCTGACGCCGGGCGAGAACTCGAGGCTCACCCGCTCGGGGAACGACTTGAACCCCTTCATCGAGATCGATTTCAGATACATGCTCTCCTTGGCCCTTCGCACGTCTAGGCTCGCGGTTGAGTCGGACGCGAAGCTCACCACCGATCTAGCGCTCCGAGCTGCTTCAGAGCCTGCTCGGCGGCGACCTGCTCGGCCGCCTTCTTGCTGCGCCCCGTGCCCGCCCCGATCGGCTCCGAGTCGACGATCGCCTCGACCTCGAAGGTGCGCCGGTGCGGCGGGCCGGTGGCCTCGGTCACCTCGTAGCTTACGCGCGCTCCGCGGCGGGCGAGCAGCTCCTGCAGGGCGGACTTGAAGTCGATCCGGGTCTCCGAGGCGTGCTCGATCCGCGGCTCGAAGGCGGCCGCGACCGCGGCCGCGGTGCGCTCGAAGCCGAAGGCCAGGTAGCAGGCGCCGATCAGGGCCTCGGTCGCCTCCGGCAGCGGCCGCTCGCCGTCGAGCAGGATCTCGGCCGGGATCGCCCCCGTGACTTCGTCCGGCTCGTTGGCGCGCAGCATCTCGGGGCACCCCGAGGCGGCGGCCGACCTCGGCGCAGGAGACGCCGCTGACCGCCTGGTTGTGGATCTTCGTCAGGCCCCCGGCGACGGTCCCGGCGAAGCGCTCGAAGACCTCGGTGGCGACAGAGAGGCCGAGCACGCTGTCGCCGAGGAAGGCGAGGCGCTCGAAGGAGTCGACCCGGCGCTCGGTCCAGGAGGAGTGGGTCAGCGCCTGCTCGCGCAGCTCGGCGGGCAGCTCGTCGATCAGGGCCGCGAGGGCCGGCGACGGCGGCTTCGTCCGGGGTCGGCGCCAACTGCTCAGGCCGGCGCGTGCTCGACCACGAAGCCGACCGCGTCGCCGACCGTCTCGATCCGCGACGCCTGCTCCTCGGAGACGGCGACCCCGTAGCGGTCCTCGAGCTCCATCACCAGCTCGTAGAGGTCGAGCGAGTCGGCGTCGAGGTCCTCCTTGAAGCGGGTTCCCTCGTCGATCTTCTGCGATGTCGACCTCGAGCTCCTCGGCGAGGTGCTCGCGGACGAGGGTGAGGACTTCGTCGCGCTTCATCCCACCCTTCCTATCACGCGCCCTCACCGGCCGCGAGCGCGCCGCGCCCGGCGCCGCCTTCGCGCAGCAGCGCCGCGGTGCGGCCGACCGCGTCGACCTCGGCGCAGCGGGCGGCGAGGCGGACGGCGTTGGCGATGCCCTCGGCGCCGGAGCTGCCGTGGCCGACCACGGCGATCCCGCGCAGGCCGAGCAGGATCGCGCCGCCGGTGGTGTCGGGGTGCAGCTCGCGGCGCAGGCCGCCGAGCGACGGCTTGAGCAGCAGCCCGCCGACCATCGAGACCGGGTTGGAGCGGGCGGCATCGCCGACCGCGGCGGCGACCGTCTTCGCCGTCCCCTCCATCAGCTTCAGGGCGACGTTGCCGGTGAAGCCGTCGGTGACGACGACGTCGACCGTGCCTGCCGGCAGGTCGCGGCCCTCGACGTTGCCGGCGAACTCGATCCCCGGCGCGCTCGGCGAGGATGCGGTTGGCCTCGACCACCTCCTCGCGCCCCTTGCCGGACTCCTCGCCGACCGTCGAGCAGGCCGACGGTCGGGGCTCTCGACCTCGAGCACGGCGGCGCTGAAGGCGGCGCCGAGGAAGGCGAACTGGACCAGGTGCTGGGCGCGGACCTCGACGTTGGCGCCGACGTCGAGGAAGAGCACCGGTTTGCCGGGGATCGGAACCCGGACCGCGAGCGCCGGCCGCTGCACGCCCTTGAGCCGGCGCAGGCCGAAGGTCGCCGCCGCCATCGTCGCCCCGGTCGAGCCGCAGCTGACCATCGCGTCGGCGGCGTCGTCGGCGACCTCGCGGGCGGCGAGCACGACCGAGGCCTCCTCCTTGGCGCGGACCGCCGGCACCGGGTCCTCGTCGTTGCCGATCCACTCGCTTGGTCGCGATGACCTCGATCCCGTCGACGCCGTCGAGCCCGAGCTCGGCGGGCGGGCCGAAGACGCGGACGCCGATCCCGTCGGCGGCGGCAAGGCGCGCGCCCTCGGCGAGAACCTCGAAACCCTGCTCAGCGCCGTACCCGTCGAGGGCCACGGTGACCCGGCGCCCAGGCGCCACGACTACTCGGAGTCGGAGGTGGTCGCCGGGGCCTCGGCGACTTTGTGCGAGATGACCTCACGCCCGGCGTAGGTGCCACAGGTCGGGCAGACCCGGTGCGGCAGCCGCGGGCTGTGACAGCGCGGGCAGCTGTTCAGCCGTGCCTTGCCGGCCTTGTGGTTGGCGCGCCGCTTGTCGCGCCGCGCGCTGGAGGTTCTCTTCTTCGGGACGGCCATCGGTCGCGGGATGGTACCCGGTTCGGGCTCAATACACCGCTCGGACGACCGCGAGGTCGCCCTGCTGCCAGGCGATCTCGCCGTCGCACCAGCCGACCAGGTCACTGAGCTGGGTGCCGGCGAAGACGTCGCCGATCACCAGGGAGCGGGACTGGCGCTTGACCTGGCGGCAGAGGTTCTTGCGCTGCTCGTCGTCGAGCTGGTTGACCGAGAGGACGGAGATGACGAGGTCCCAGGGCCCGTCGGGAAGCGGGTCCTCCATGCGGGCGAGCTGGACGTCGTCGTAGCTCTTGCGGGCGCGGAAGACCATGTCGGGGCTGGCGTCGAGACCGATCACCCAGGCATCCGGGTGGGCCTCGATCAGGCGCCGCGTCGTCTCCCCCGTGCCCATCCCGAGCTCGAGCACCCGCTCGGGGCGCGAACGGGATCGCGGCCACGGCTTGGTCCTGCAGATCGTCGTAGCCGGGGATCTCGGCACGGATCCGCTCCAGGTAAACCTCGGGTGTCCAGTCGAATTGACCCATCTCGTAATCTCGCTGGGAGGGAGTCATCGTAAGCCCGTACCCCAGCGGAGGTTCGCTCATGTCCCAACTGCGCACGACGATCATCGATCTCTCGCGCCTCTCGCTGGCCCACGGCGAGGGCAAGCGGATCGAGGTCCCGGTCGAGCTCGACCCCTTCGAGCTCGGCGGCCAGACCTACCTGGCGAACCCATCGGCCCCGACCGTGCGGCTGGAGATCTCCCGGCCCAGCGGCGGCTTCGCCTTCCGCCTCCAGTTCCCGGTTCACCTCGAGGGGCCGTGCATGCGCTGCCTCGAGCCGGGCGCGCTCGACCTCGAGATCGAATCCCGCGAGGTCGACGCGGCGCTCACCGAGGACGAGGAGCTGCGCAGCCCCTACGTCTCCGAAGACGAGCTCGACATCGGCCGCTGGGCCCACGACGCCGTCCTCCTGGCCCTCCCCACCCGCTTCCTCTGCCGCCCCGACTGCGCCGGCCTCTGCCCTACCTGCGGCGTCTCCCTCAACGACGCCGACCCCGCCGACCACGAACACGAAGCGGCCGCGGACCCCCGCTGGGCGGCACTGAAGGACCTGAAGCTCGACTGACCCGGGTTCCGCGGTTCCGTTTCCACGAGATACGTGGATTCCGAACCGCGGAACGCTCAAGTTGAACCCCGCAGCGTTCCGCGGTTCCGTCCCCGCCAAATGCGTGGATTTCGAACCGCGCAACGCAAAGCGCACTCGGCGCCGTCCCGGCACAGCGCCCGTCCCACGCTCGGCGTCTGTCTTCGCTGGCAGCTCACCTACCTGCAGCGCCTGCGAGCGGGGTCTCGTACCCCCTCCGAACGTTTGCGCTTCTCGCCCGAACAGAAACTCGGACAGCCGGAGCGCTGCCCAGCGAGCAAGCGAGTGAGGAGGGGTACGAGACCCCGCCCTCTGCGACCTAAGGCTGCTCTAGCTCGGCCGCAGGCTCCTCGTCGCGACCGGCGAGGCGGTCACGCCCACGCTGCACGGCGGCGAGGAACTTCTGAAGGTTGACTTCAAGGGTGTTGAGGATCTCGTCGGCGTAGTCCTCGGCGCCGAGGCGGATTTCGCGCTCGCGGGTGCGGGCGTCCTCGACGATCTCGTCGGCGGCGCGCTCGGCCTGCTTGGTGACCTCCTCGTCGGAGATCAGGCGGGCCTGCTGCTCGCGGGCCTCGCGGACGATGCGCTCGGCCTCGCGTTTGGCCTCGGCCAGCATCTCCTGGCGCTCCTTGACGATCCAGCGCGCCTGCTTGATCTCCTCGGGGATCGTCGCGCGCATCTGGTCGAGGAGGTCGTAGATCTCCTCGCGGTCCACACGCACCTGGTCCGTCAGCGGGACGGGTCGGGCGTTGTGGACGACGTCGTCCAGCTTGTCTATGAGAACGAGTACGTCCATTTGCAGGTCGTAAGCCTACGTGTATGCGGGGGATTTAGTGAAGATGCCGTTATCCAGGGCGTTTTTTGCAAGCCGTCGCCCACGCAGGCAGA
Organism: uncultured Solirubrobacterales bacterium; assembly: GCA_963795625.1. Classification (GTDB taxonomy): domain Bacteria; phylum Actinomycetota; class Thermoleophilia; order Solirubrobacterales; family 70-9; genus VAYN01. Next base: position 459,722 of record CAWCIS010000001.1, read on the forward strand.
CGGATCGGGAGAAGCCTACCTGTCGTCCAGGCGGTCGGAAAGCGCGGCCGCGACCGGGCCCGGAACGAGGTCGGAGACGTCGCCGCCGAAGGTCGCCATCTCCTTCACCCCGGTCGAGGAAAGGAAGCTGTAGTGCGGAGAAGCGATCACGTAGATGCTCTCGATGCCGGGGTCGAGCTTGCGGTTCAGCTGTGCCATCTCGAACTCGTACTCGAAGTCGGAGATCGCCCGCAGGCCCTTGACGATCGCCTTGGCGCCGTTGTCGCGGGCGAACTCGACCAGCAGGGTGGCGAAGATCTGAACCTCGACGTTGGGCAGGTCGGCGGTCGCCTCGGCGATGAAGGCGAGGCGCTCCTCGGCCGTGAACAGGGTCTTCTGCTTGCGAACCGGGTTGTTGACGACGCCGACGACGACCTTGTCGAAGACGTTCGAGGTCCTTGTGATGATGTCGATGTGGCCGTTGGTGACGGGGTCGTAGCTGCCGGGGCAGACGACGGTGCCGTTCTTACGCTCGCTCACCGCCCGGCCTCCCCGTATATGGAGACGTCGGCGGCGCCATAGCGGCGCTGCCGCAGCGGCTCCAGCGAGTCGAGTCCGCAGCGGCTTGCCGGCGCCGCTCTCGACGATCGCCCGCCCGCCGTCGGCGAGCAGCTCGAGGAAGACGGGTGTTGAGATCCTGGGCCACGCGGTCGGCGAGTCTATAGGGGGCGTCGACGAAGATGAGGTCGAACTTTCCCGTCTCGACCCGCCCGGAAACCTGCCCGAGCCAGTGGCCGACGTCGGCGCGGAGGAGCTCGCGCCCGCTGGCCGAGACCGAGGCGCTCGACGTTGCCGAGGGCGGGCCGGGTGTCGCGGTCGACGAGGATCGCCGCGGGCGGCGCCGCGCGAGAGCGCCTCGATCGCGAGGGCGCCGGTGCCGCAGTAGAGGTCGAGCACGGCGGCGCCGGCGACGCGCTCGCCGAGGGCGGAGAAGATCGCCTCGCGGACGCGGTCGGAGGTCGGACGCACCTTCCAGCCCCGCGGCGCGACCAGCCTCTGCCCCTTCAGCTCTCCGGCGATCACCCTCATCCGGCCATTAGAGGGCAATCGGATCGGCGGCGCCGGCGCCGAAGCGACGGCGGGCGGCATCGAGCAGGGGGCCGAGGGCGGGATCGGCGAGCGAGCCGTGGCGCCGCAGCAGCGCCAGCACCTCGTCGCGGGCGGCGATCAGCGTCGGCGTGTCCTCCGGCAGCTCGGCGACGGCGAAGCGCGGTAGGCCGCTCTGCCGGGTGCCGAGGATCTCGCCCTCGCCGCGCAGGCTGAGGTCGACCTCGGCGAGCTTGAAGCCATCGCGCTCCTTGGCGACCGCCTCGAGCCGGCGCCGCGCCATCCCCCCCATCTCTTCCGGGAAGAGCAGGCAATACGAGGCATGCTCGCCGCGGCCGACCCGGCCGCGCAGCTGGTGCAGCTGGGAGACGCCGAAGCGCTCGGCCCCCTCGATCACCATCACGGTCGCGTTGGCGACGTCGATCCCGACCTCGATCACGGTGGTCGCCACCAGCACGTCGGTCTCCCCCGCCGCGAATGCCCGCATCGCCTCAGCCTTGGCGGCCGCGGACATCTGCCCGTGCAGGACACCGACCTCGAAGTCGCGCAGCTCGCCGGCGCGCAGCCGCTCGGCCTCGGCCTCGGCCGCCTTGCCCTGGATTTTCTCCGAGAGCTCGACCAGGGGACAGACGACGAAGGCCTGCCGGCCCTCGCGCAGGCGCCGGCGCAGGAAGTCGTAGGCGCCGGCGCGGCGGTCCTCGCCGACCAGCCAGGTCTCGACCGGCTTACGGCCCTGCGGCAGCTGGTGCAGCGCCGTCGTGTCGAGGTCGCCGTAGGCGGTAAGGGAGAGCGTGCGCGGGATCGGGGTCGCGGTCATGTGGAGGACGTGGGGCGCCATCCCCTCGACCCCCTTGGAGTCGAGGGCGCGGCGCTGCGCGACCCCGAAACGGTGCTGCTCGTCGACCACGCAGAGGCCGAGGCGCGCGAAACGGACGTCAGGCTCGATCAGGGCATGCGTGCCCAGGATCAGTCCCAGCTCGCCGCTGGCGAGCTGGTCCAGAGCGCGGCGCCGGGTCGCGGCAGGCGTCGAACCGGTCAACAGCGCGAACGGCGTCGCCTCGTCGGCGAGCAGCCGGCCGAGCGTGATCGCGTGCTGCTCGGCGAGCGTCTCGGTCGGCGCCATCAGCACCGCCTGGTAGCCGGCTTCGCGGGCGCGCAGCATCGCGTAGACGGCGACCACCGTCTTGCCCGATCCCACCTCCCCCATCAGCAGCCGCTGCATCGGCTCGCCGGAGTCGAGATCCACGTCGATCTCGTCGAACGCCCTGAGCTGGTCGCCGGTCGGCTCGAACGGCAGCAAGTCGACCCAGCGCCCGACCGGGTCGCCCGGCTGCCCGAGCCGCGGCGCGGGTCGGGCGGTGCGGTGGCTTCGCTTCCGGGTGGTGAGGATCGCCTGGTAGAGGAACAGCTCTTCGAAGCCGATCCGCTCGCGTGCACGATCGGCTTCCTCTTGGCTCTCCGGAAAGTGCGCCGCCCGGATCGCGTCGCCCACCCCGGCCAGCCGCCGCCGCGCCCTCAGCTCCGCCGGCAGCCCCTCGATCGCGTTCGGCGCCCATCGGCATGCCTGCTCCGCCCAGTCCCGAATTCGCTGAGCTTTCAATGCCTCGGTGGCTGGATGAACTGGCGTGAGAGCTCCGGGCCGCGGGTCCTGTCGAGGGGGAATCCCGCGCGGAGCGCGGCCCCGGGGACGCGACGAGCTCCCATTCGTTGACTCCAAGGCCTTTGGCGGTGCGTTTGCCGGTGAGGAGCAAGCGAGCCCCGGGGAGCAACTTGGATGCGACCCAGGGCTGGTTGAACCAGGTGGCGCGGACATAGCCGCTGTCGTCTCCGACTTTGACGCTGGTGATGGTCACCCGGCCTTTGCGGAATGGCCGTGGCGTGTTGCCCAGCACCTCGACGAGGACGGTTCCGGTTCTGCCCTCCTCGAGATCGGCCAGGGGCTGAATGGCCCGGTCGCGGTGGCTATATGGGAAGCGAAAGAGGACGTCGGCGACGGTGCGGATGCCGGTTTCGGCGGCGGCCGCGGCGAGCTTGGGGCCGACGCCGGCGAGGGCCTCGACCGAGGCGTCGAGGACGCCGGGGCGGGGCCAGTGGACGGGGGCGTCGCGGAGCTCGGCGCGGCTGAGCTCGCGGCTACCGGCGAAGAGGCGCACTACTGGGCGGCCAGCAGCCACCACCAGCTCGGGCTGACCCCCTTCGTGGGTCTCGATCTCGACCCCGTCGGGAACGTGGGTGTCGATCTCCGAGAGCGGGATCGGGGCGCCGTCGCCGGCGATCACAGTGACGATCTCCGCCCCCTCGGCAAGGTGCTGGATCGTCGTCGTCAGGGTCGAGCCGGAGCCGCCCCAGGCGACGATCTCCCCGTCGGCGAAGCCGACCGCGTCGCCCTGCTTGAAACGGCCCTGGACGTCGTCGCGGGCGGCGGGGGCGACGCCACCGGTGGCGACCCCCGCCAGCGCGGCCTCGAGCCGCTCGGCGTTCTCGTCGGCGCCGGCCATCGAGTCGAGCTCGACCAGGGCCAGCAGGCTCGCCTGCTGGGAGGTCGCGGCGACCACCCGGGCAGGCTTCTCGGAGAGCTCGCAGGCGCGCTCGGCCGCCATCACCACGTTGGAGGAGCTGGGCAGCACCAGCACCTCCTCGGCCGCCACCCCGTGGATCCCGGCCAACAGCTCGTAGGTGGAGGGGTTGAGCGTCTCGCCGCCGGGGACGACGTCGGCGCCGAGCTCGGCGAAGAGGCGCTCGAGGCCCTCGCCGGCGGCAACCGCGACGACGCCGGTCCGCCCCGCCGCGAGCCTGGCGTCGCGCTCGGCCATCTGCTTGCGCATGTCGGCGACGTCGAGGTTGGTGACCGCGCCGGCGCCCTCGAACAGGGCCACCGCCGCCTCCGGCGTGTCGGTGTGGACGTGGACCTTCAGCGTCGCCTCGTCGCCGACGACGAGGACCGAGTCGCCGAGGCCCTCCAGCCGCGGCAGGAAGTCCCGCGAGGAGAGGCCGCGGCCGGCGACGATGAAGTTGGTGCAGTAGCGGAAGCGGCTGTCCTCGTGGTGGGGGAAGCTGCGGCGCGGCGCCTCGTGGTGAGCCACCTCGGGCAGCTCGTCGTCGCCGCGCAGGGCGGCGACGACCCCGGCCAGAATCAGCACCAGGCCGTGGCCGCCGGCGTCGACGACGCCGGACTCGCGCAGCACCTCGAGCTGCTCCGGCGTGCGCGCCACCGCGCGCTCGCCGTCCTCGATCGCCCGTTCTAGGACCTCGGCCAGGACCGCGTCCTGCTGCTCGGCGCTGACGTCGCGGCCGAGCCGCTGCTTGTCGGCTTCGAGGTGGGCGAGCTGGCGGGTCAGCGAGTGGGCCATCTCGCGGAAGACGGTGAGCATCGTCCCCTCGGCGGGCTCGCGGACCGAGTCGTAGGCGGCGTCGGCGGCGCGGGCGAAGGCGGCGGCGACCAGGACCGGGTCGACCAGCTCGCCGGAGCGGCTGGCCAGCTCCTCGGCGGCGCCGCGGACGATCTGGCTGAGGATCACGCCGGAGTTGCCGCGGGCGCCCATCAGCGCCGCCCGGGCCAGCGCCTGGACCAGCTCGGTGCGATCGACTTCGTCGACCTCGAGCTGGTCGAGACGGTCGAGCTCCTCCATCACCGCGCGCATCGTCATCGCCATGTTGTCGCCGGTGTCGCCATCGGCGACAGGGAAGACGTTGAGGTCGTTGACCTCCTGGCGTCGCGCCTCCAGCGAGGCGTAGGCAGAGCTGATGACCCGGCGGAACCGGGCGATCGAGGGATCCGGCATCGGCAGGGGAATCTAGCCGCCGCCGAAGATGTTGCGACGCGGCCGCCAATCGCCGTTGCTAGCGTGCCGCCGAATGCGAAGCTTTGCCACCTGGATTACCGGCCACCGCAAGACCGTGATCGTCGGCTGGATCTTGGCCCTGATCGTGATCGGCGGCATCTCCGGCTCGGTCGGAGCCGACTTCAGCGAAGAATTCAAGTTGCCCGCTTCCGACTCCAAGGAAGCCTTCGACCTGCTCGAAAACAAGTTCCCGGCCCAGTCCGGTGACAGTGCCCAGATCGTCTTCAAGGCCGACGGCGGGGTCGAAGCGCCGGCCGTCGAAAGGGAGATGACGGCGGCCTTCGGGAAGATCGAAAAGTTTCCCCACGTCAGCGAAGTCGCCAGCCCGTATGTGAAGGGCGGTGCCGCGGCCATCAGCGACGACGGCGAAATCGCCTACGCGACGATCCAGTTCGACGCCGCCGGCAACAAGCTCGACAAAGAAAAGACGCGGGAAATCATCGCGATCGCCCAGAAGCCCGCGGGCGACGGTCTCCAGGTCGAGCTCGGCGGCAACCTGATCGCGGAAGCCGAACAGGAAGAAGGCGACTCCTCCTTCGGCATCGGCCTACTGGCGGCGATGGTGATCCTGCTGCTGACCTTCGGCTCGGTGGTGGCAATGGGGCTGCCGCTGATCACGACGCTGTTCGCGCTCGGAGTCGGGATCAGCCTGGTCACGATCAGCACCCACGTCTTCGACATGGCCAACTTCGCGCCGGTCCTGGCGGCGATGATCGGGCTCGGCGTCGGGATCGACTACGCGCTCTTCATCCTCACCCGCTTCCGCAACGGCCTCGACGACGGGCTGGAGCCACGCGAGGCGACGATCGCCGCCGTCGACACCGCCGGCCGCGCCGTCCTCTTCGCCGGGATCACCGTGATCATCGCCCTGCTGGGCATGTTCCTGCTCGGCCTCACCTTCCTCTACGGGGTGGCGACCGCGGCGGCGCTGGCGGTGCTGTTCACGATGATCGCGGCGCTGACCCTGCTGCCGGCGCTGCTGACGATCGTCGGCCGCCGGGTCGACAGGCTGCGAATTCCCGGCCTCGGCCGCCGCCGCGCGATCAGCCTCGACAAGACCAAGTGGTATCGCTGGAGCCGGGCGATCCAGCGCCGGCCATGGCTGGCCGCCACCCTCTCGGGCGGGCTGCTGATCCTCCTCTGCGTCCCCACCCTCTCGCTGCGGCTCGGCACCAACGACGCCGGCACCGAACCGCCGAACAAAACGACCCGGAAGGCCTACGACCTGCTCGCCGAGGGCTTCGGCCCCGGTTTCAACGGTCCCTTCGTGCTGGTCGCGGCACTGCCATCAAAGGGCGACGACGCGGGGCTGGTGCAGCTGAAGCAGAAGCTGGAAGACGAAGAAGGCGTCGCCGCCACCACCGACATCAGCCTCAACCCGGCGAAGAACACCGGGGTCTTCCAGGTCTACCCGTCGACCTCACCCCAGAGCGAGGCGACGACCGAACTGCTCGACCGCATCCGCGACGACGTGATCCCTCCGATCGAGCAGTCGACGGGCGCGCAGCTCCACGTCGGCGGCATCAACGCGATCTTCGAGGACTTCGGCAATGCGATCGCGGAAAAGCTGCCGCTCTTCATCGGCGTCGTCGTGCTGCTCTCGGCGCTGCTGCTGATGGCCGTCTTCCGCTCGGTGCTGGTACCGCTGAAGGCGGTGGTGATGAACCTGCTCTCGATCGGCGCCGCCTTCGGCCTGATCGTCGCCGTCTTCCAGTGGGGCTGGGGCGCCAGCCTGATCGGGGTCGACAACACCGGGCCGATCATCTCCTTCTTCCCGATCTTCCTCTTCGCGATCGTCTTCGGGCTCTCGATGGACTACGAGGTCTTCCTCATGTCGCGCATTCACGAGGAGTGGGAGAACAGCCACGACGCCACCGCTTCCGTCACCCGCGGCCTCGCCCTGACCGGCCGCGTGATCACCGCCGCCGCCGCGATCATGGTCACCGTCTTCGCCTCCTTCATGCTCGGCGACGAACGGGTGATCAAACTCTTCGGCCTCGGCCTCGCCTCCGCCGTCTTCATCGACGCCGTGATCATCCGCTCGGTCCTGGTGCCGGCGGTGATGCAGCTCCTCGGCCGCCGCGCTTGGTGGCTGCCGGACTGGCTCGACCGCATCCTTCCCAAGCTCCACGTCGAGCCCGCGGAGGGCGATCCAGCGCCGACCGGCGAGCATCCCGTGGTCGAACAGCAGCAGTCCTAGTAGCAGACCGGGGACACTCCAGGCCTCCGAACCTGAGCTGTCCCGTCCCTGCGTGTGGTCGGGAGGGGTCTGGTCACCCTCAACCGAACCTCCCCGCTGTTGTGAGGGCGAGGGTGACCAGACCCCTCCCCCTGCAAACCTGGAGCTAAGCGGCCTTGGTGACCTTGTTGCTCTTCAAGCAACGGGTGCAGACGTAGGCGCGCAATGGTCGCCCGTTCTCCTGGATCCGCACCTTCTGCAGGTTCGGATCGAAGCGCCGCTTGGTGGCGACCATCGAGTGGCTCCGGGACTGGCCGAACGCCGGTCCCTTGCCGCAGCTGTGACATACCTTGGCCATCGGGCGCTGGATGCTACCCAGTCAGGAGAGTTGGCGCTTCAACAGCGCCATACGGGCAACGGTCAGCGCCGCGTTGCGGCCCTGGTCGCGCTTGCCGCCGCCGGCCCGGGCCAGGGCCTGCTCCATGTTGTCGCAGGTGATGACGCCGAAGGCGCAGGGGACGCCGGTCTCGAGCTGGACGTCCTGGATGCCGCGCGCCGCCTCGGCGCAGACGAAGTCGTAGTGGTCGGTCTCGCCGCGGATGACGACGCCAAGACAAGCGACGCCCCCGATCTGCGCCCCACGCGCCTTGGCACCGTCGATGAACGACTTGGCCGCGAACGGCAGCTCGTAGGCGCCGGGGACCGAGGACTCGCGCACCGCGGCCGCGGCGACGCCGGCCATCTGGAAGCCCTCGTGCGCGCCCTTGACCAGGCGGTTGGCCAGGTCCTCGTAGAAGCGGCCGACGAAGACCGCGAACTCGAGGCCCGCCAGGGCGGCCTTCTCGTCGTCCCGGAACTCCTCCAGGAAGGCGCCCGCCTCAGCCATCCTCAGCCCTCGCGTCGCGTTCCTCCTCGTCGCGGATCATCTCCTCGTCGAGGGCCAGCCCCTGATGGTGCAGCGAGTGGCCCATCTTGTCGCGCTTGGCCCGTAGATAGGCCTCGTTGTGGACGTTGGGATCGGACTCGATCGGAACCTGCTCGGAGACCGAGAGGCCGTAGCCCTCGAGGCCGACGATCTTTTTCGGGTTGTTGGTGAGGATGCGGATGCTGGTAAGGCCGAGGTCGCCGAGGATCTGGGCGCCGATCCCGTAGTCGCGCAGGTCGGCCGGCAGGCCCAGCTTGAGGTTGGCTTCGACCGTGTCCGCCCCCTCCTCCTGCAGCTTGTAGGCGCGCAGCTTGTTCAGCAGACCGATCCCGCGCCCCTCCTGGGAGAGGTAGAGGAGGACGCCCTGGCCCTCCTCCTCGATCATCGCCAGCGCCGCCGCCAGCTGCTCGCCGCAGTCGCAGCGCATGCTGTGGAAGACGTCGCCGGTGAGGCACTCGCTGTGGACGCGGACCAGCACGTCGGACTTGCCGTCGACGTCGCCCTTGACCATCGCCACGTGGTGTTTGTCGTCGACCAGGGAGCGGTAGCCGACCGCGGTGAAGTCGCCGAAGGAGGTCGGCAGGGCGGTGGCGACGACGCGCTCGACCAGCTTCTCGGTGCGGCGCCGGTAGGCGATCAGCTCGGCGACGGTGATCATCTTCAGGCCGTGCTTCTGGCAATAGGGGATCAGGTCCGGGACCCGGGCCATGGTGCCGTCGTCGTTCATCACCTCGCAGATGACGCCGGCCGGGGTGAGGCCGGCGAGGCGGGCGAGGTCGACGCTGGCCTCGGTGTGACCGGTGCGCTCGAGCACCCCGCCCTCTTTGGCCCGCAGCGGGAACATGTGGCCGGGGACGACGATGTCGCGGGGGCCGGAGTTGGGGTCGATCGCGACCTGGATCGTGTGGGCGCGGTCGTGGGCGGAGATACCGGTGCTGACGCCGCCGGCGGCCTCGATCGTGACCGTGAAGGCGGTCTGCAGCGGCGCCTCGTTCTTGGCCGCCATCAGTTTCAGGCCGAGCTGTTCGCAGCGCTCGGCGGTGAGGGCGAGGCAGATCAGGCCGCGGGCCTCCTTGGCCATGAAGTTGACCGCCTCGGGGGTGGCGAACTGCGCCGCCATCACCAGGTCGCCCTCGTTCTCGCGGTCTTCGCCATCGCAGACGACGACCATGCGGCCGCGGCGGATCTCCTCGATCGCCTCCTCAATGGTCGAGAACGGGCTCTCCCCCGCCTCGGTCAGCACGCTGTCTTTGTTCTCGGTCTCAGTCATATGGCTCACGCTCGCTCCTTTCCAGCGAATGGTGCCAGCAACCGCTCCACGTACTTGGCAACGATGTCGCACTCGACGTTCAGTTTGCTTCCCGGCCCGACTCCGCCGAGATTGGTCCGCTCCAGCGTCTCCGGGATCAGCGATACCTCGACCCAGCCATCGCCGAGAGCGGCGATCGTCAGGCTGACCCCGCTCAGCGTGATCGAGCCCTTGTCGACCGTGTACCGCACAAGCTCCGGACCGAGGGCGATCCGCAAACGGCGCGCGAAGCCATCCTCGGTCCTTTCAGTGACCTCCCCGACCCCGTCGACGTGCCCCTGGACGATGTGGCCGCCGAGCCGGCCCGACGCCTGCATCGCCAGCTCCAGATTGACCCGGGCACCGGGCTTCAGAGATCCCAGGGAGGTGACCTCGAGCGTCTGGTTCATCGCCTCGGTCTCGAACCCGTTCGCGTCGGACCCGGTTGCGGTCAGACAGATGCCGTCCACGGCCACCGAGTCGCCGAGAGCGATCTCGGGGCCGAGCGGAGTCGCGACGCGGATGCGGGCGCCGTCGCCATCGGCCACGACCGTCTCGACGATCCCCACGCTCTGGATCAGCCCCGTGAACATCACCACTCCTTGAAGCGGGCCGTGATCAGCGTGTCGTCGCCAACGGGCTCTGCCCGGGAGGTCAGCGCGGTCACGCGATCGGACTCGACCTCGGTTGATTTGGCGGTCCCTGACAGCATCGGGGCAATGAAGGTACGCGACTCGTCGATCTGACCGGCGGCGAGGAACGACGAGGCGAGAGTTTTACCGCCCTCCAAGAAGAGGCTGGTGATGTCGCGGCGGCCCAGGGCCGTTAGCGCGGAAGCGATGCGGTCGGCGGAAGTGGCGCCGCCGGCGACGAGGATCTCGGCGCCGGCGTCTTCGAGAGCGCTCGTGCGGGCGGAGTCGGCGTCGGGGGCGGTGACGACGAGGACCGGGGACTGGTCGAGGGTCGCGAGCAATTGAGAGCCGAGCGGGAGGCGGGCCTGGGAGTCGAAGACGACGCGAAGCGGCTGTCGCGCGCTGACCGCGGTCGTCTTAAGGTCCGCTATGCGGGAGTAAGCACTACCGCTCTCCGGATTCCCGGTGCGGGCGGTGAGCAGGGGGTCGTCGGCGAGGACGGTGCCGATGCCGACGGCGATCGCGTCAGATTCGGCGCGCCAGCGGTGGACCAGGACGCGGCTGAGCTCCCCCGAGATCCAGGGCGAGTCGCCAGGCGCGGTCGTCGTCCGCCCGTCGAGCGACATCGCCAGCTTCAGGGTCACCAGCGGCAGCCCGGTGCGGGCGTGCTTGCGAAACGGCTGGTTCAGCTGCCGCGCCGCCGCGGCCTCGGCTCCGGTCGCGAAAACGACCTCCACCCCGCCGTCGCGCAGCATCCCCGGCCCGTGCCCGGACGCCTTCTCGCTCGGATCCTCGGAAGCGATCACGACCCGGGCGATCCCGGCCTCGAGCACCGCATCCACGCAAGGTGGCTGCCGCCCCTGGTGCGCGCAAGGCTCCAAGGTCACGTACATCGTCGCGCCGACCGGATCCTCCCCACGCTCCCGGCAGTCCGCCAACGCCGCCCGCTCCGCGTGCAGTCCGCCAAGTTCGGCGTGAAACCCCTCCCCGATCACGCGCCCGTCCCGCACCACGACCGCGCCAACGAGCGGATTCGGACTCACCCGCCCCCGCCCGCGCTCCGCCAACTCCAGCGCATGCTTGAGGTGCCCGTGATCCACGCTTGTGACCTGGCTGTTCATCGCATTGACTGACGAGTCAATCAGTCTGGGATTCTACGCCCCTCGCGCGGGTGACTCCAGGGGAGAGGTCGAGAACGGACATACTTGCCCGCCCGCAGGCCTCTCCCCTGGAGGCGCCCGCGCGCCGGTCTCGCAAATACCCTGATCGACCCCGCTACATGAAGCTGATCATCCAAATCCCCTGCCTCAACGAGGAGGCGACTCTCCCCGCGACGATCGCCGACCTCCCCCGCCAGCTCGACGGCATCGACACAATCGAGCTACTCGTCGTCGACGACGGCTCGACCGACCGCACCGTCGAGGTCGCCCGCGCCGCCGGGGTCGAGCACATCGTCCGCCTGACCAACAACAAGGGCCTCGCCGCCGGCTTCCAGGCGGGCCTGGATGCATGCCTGAAGCTCGGCGCCGACATCGTCGTCAACACCGACGCCGACAACCAGTACCGGGGCGCCGACGTGGCGAAGCTGGTGGCGCCGATCCTGGCCGGCGAGGCAGACATGGTCGTCGGCGACCGCCAGGTCGGGCAGATCGACCACTTCTCGGGCTCGAAAAAAGGGCTGCAGCGGCTCGGCAGCTGGGTCGTGCGACGGCTCTCCGGCACCGAGATCACCGACACCACCTCCGGCTTCCGCGCCTACAACCGCGAGGCCGCCCTGCAGCTCTCGGTCGTCGACAACTTCACCTACACGCTGGAGAGCCTGATCCAGGCCGGGAAGATGCTGGTCGCGGTCGACCAGGTCGAGATCGGGACCAACCCCCAGACCCGCGAGTCGCGGCTGTTCGACTCGACCGGCGCCTACGTGCGCCGCAACGGGCCGGCGATCCTGCGGATCTACGCCCGCTACGAGCCGCTGCGCGCCTTCGCCACCGCCGGCGCCGTCGTCCTTCTGCTCGCCCTGCTCGCCTGGCTGCCGTTCCTGATCGACTGGATCTTCAACGGCAACAGCGACGGCCACATCCAGTCGCTGATCCTCGGCGCCGTCCTCTTCATCGCCGCCGTGCAGCTGTTCGCGCTCGGCATCATCGGCGACCTCCTGGCCGGGCAGCGGGTGATGACGCAGCGGGTCTTCGAGCGGGTGCGACGGGTCGAGCTGGCGCTCGGGGTCGAGCCCTCCCACTACGAGCGCGGCTCCGGGCCGAAGCCATGAGCGCGGCCACCGGTAACGAGGCGACGCGCGACGGCGCGGCGGCCGAGAGCGGCGCCGACTACGGCAAAACCGCCAGCTTCCTCGCGGTCGGGGTCGGCCTCACCGGGCTGATCACCTACGCCTACTTCCTGATCGCCTCGCACGTTCTCTCCAAACCCGACTACGGGCAGATCACGGTGCTCTGGTCGGCGGTCTTCATCACGATCTCCACCCTCTACCGGCCGATCGAACAGCTGCTCTCGCGCCACATCTCCGAGCGCATGGTCAAAGGCGAACCGATCGGCCAGCCGATGCGGGTCGCCTCGACGATCCAGTTCGGGCTCTCGCTCTTCTTCGCGGTCGCCGCCCTGGCCCTGCGCGGGCCGATCCAGAACGGCCTGCTGGAGGGCAACGAAACCCTCTACTGGGTCTTCTTCTCCTCGGTCCTCTTCTACGCGGCCAGCTACTTCGCCCGCGGCTTCCTCGCCGGCCAGCAGCGCTTCGGCCTTTTCGTGGCGCTGATCCTCTCCGAATCCTGCTTCCGCACGATCTTCGCGGTGCTGGTCGCGGTCAGCATCCTCAGCGGCCAGTCGGCGGTGGCGATCGGCATCACCGCCGCCCCGGCCCTGAGCCTGCTGGTCGTCCCTTTCGCCTTTGCGCGACGGGCAAGGCAAGAAGCGCCGGAGGAGAATTCCTCATCCGTCTCCGATCGCAATCTGACTCTTTCGGAGTCGGATGAGGAATTCTCCTTTAGGGAGGGCGGCGGCTTCGCGGCGGCGGTGCTGGTGATCATGTTCAGCGAACAGGCCTTCCTCAACGCCGGGCCGCTGATCACCCGCGGCCTCCAGGGCGCCGCGGCGGCCGGCTTCATCTTCAACGTGCTGATGCTGGCGCGGGCGCCGCTGCAGCTGTTCCAGTCGATCTCGACCAGCATCCTGCCCCACCTGACCAAACTGCACGCCAGCAAGACCGAGGAGAGCCGTCGGGAATTCGGCAAAACGGTGCGGGTGGTGCTGCTGGGCATCGCCGCCTTCACCACCCTGGTCGTGGTCGTGGTCCTGATCGCCGGCCCGAAAGCGATGCAGATCGCCTTCAGCAACAAGTTCACCTACGACCGGGCGGGGCTGCTGCTGGTCTCGGTCGGGATGGGCCTCTACCTCTGCTCGGTCACGGTCAACCAGGCCTGCATCGCCCAGGGCCAGGTGCGGCGGGCGGCGGTGCGCTGGATCACCTGCGCCGCCCTCTTCATCGGCTGGAACTTCGTGCCGCTGGTCAGCAACGAGTTCCGCCGGGTCGAGATCGGCTTCCTGCTCGCCGCCGGCGTCCTCTTCGCGCTCCTCTACTACGTCTACCGCCGCCCGCACGAACGGGCCGAGGACGTGCCGCTGCCGGGCTCGGCCGAGGAGCTGGAGGCGCAGCTGGAGATGATCGACGGGAACACCTGATTTAGCCGATTGGCTATGGACGAGGCCCCTACCGCTCGGTTGACTAGGGTCCGTCGATGGGAGAGCACGACGCCCAACTGATCCTGATCGCCGGCTCGCTGCTGGCCGCCGGCATCCTCGGCGCGCTGCTCGCCGACCGGGTGCGGGTGCCGGGGCTGCTGCTGTTCCTCGGCCTCGGAATGCTGGCCGGATCCCAGGGCATCGGCGGGATCGACTTCAACAACACCGAGCTGGCCCGCACCCTGGGCACGATCGCGCTGATCCTGATCCTCTTCGAGGGCGGCCTGACCGCGGGCTGGTCGGAGATCCGGCCGGTGCTCGGCACCGCCGCCTCGCTGGCGACGCTGGGGACGGCGCTGACCGCGGTGATCGCCGGACTGGCGGCGAAGCTGATCTTCGACCTCAGCACGCTGGAAGGGATGCTGATCGGGGCCGCGATCGCCGCCACCGACTCGGCCGCGATCTTCGCCGTGCTGCGGCGCTCGACCCTGGAGAAGCGGCTGGCGCGCTCGCTCGAGGGCGAGTCGGGGATGAACGACCCGGTGGCGCTGCTGCTGGTGATCGGCTTCATCGAATGGATCCAGCAGCCGGGCTACGGCCTGGCCGACATGGCCGGCTTGCTGGTGCTGAAACTGGGGATCGGGATCGTCGTCGGGGTCGCGATCGGGAAATTCGCGGTCGCCGCCCTCGACAAGGCGCGGCTACCGACCGACGGGATCTACCCGGTGGCGACGATCGCGATCGCCGCCCTCGCCTACGGCCTGGCCGAGGTCGCCCACGGCTCCGGCCTGCTCGCCGTCTACCTGGCGGCGCTGGCGCTCGGCTCGGCCCGCATCCCGGCCCGGCGCACGATCGTCGCCTTCCACGAGGGCCTCGGCTGGGTCGCCCAGATCGCCCTCTTCATCCTCCTCGGCCTGCTCGTCTTCCCCAGCCGGCTCGACGACGTGGCGCTGAAGGGGCTGGCGCTGTCGGCCGTGCTGATCCTCGTCGCCAGGCCGGTCGCGACCTTCGTTGCCACGACCTTCGCGCCGCTCAACGTGCGCGAGAAGGCGATGCTCGGCTGGGCGGGGCTGCGCGGGGCGACGCCGATCTGGCTCGCCACCTTCCCGGTCGTCGCGGGGATCGCCGGCGGCGAGCAGGAGTTCGCGATCGTCTTCTTCGTCGTCGTCACCTCGACCCTGGTCCAGGGCGCCAGCTTCGAGCCGATCGCCACCCGGCTCGGGCTGACCACCGACGAGCCGGCGCTGCCGCGGCGGCTGCTGGAGTCGGGGCGGATCCGCCGCATGGGCGGCGACGTGATCGCCTACCGGCTGCCGCCGGGGGCGGCGGCGGCGGGGCACCCGGTGCGCGACCTCGAGCTGCCGCGGGAGGCGCTGGTCAACGTGATCGTCCGCGACGGCCACGCGATCCCGCCGCGGGGCTCGACCAAGCTGGAGGAGGGCGACGAGCTCCACATCCTCGTTCGCAGCGAGCTGCGCGAGGAGGTCGAGGCGCTGACCGACCAGTGGACCAAGGGCCCGGTCGGCAAACAGCGGCCGCCGGCGCTGCCCCGGCGCGGCGCCTCGCAGGTCTTCTCGGTGCGGCCGCTGCGCGCTGACGACGACCGCGAGCTGAGCCAGGTCGACGGGGTCCCGGTGCTGGCGGTGATGCGCAGCCGCGGCGACGGCAGCGGCTCGATGCTGGCACTCGCGGACGGGCGCTACGCGGTCGTCGGCGAGGCCGTGGTCGCGATCGGCGGCCGCCGCGCCCTGGCCGACTGGTGCGAGCGCCGGGCCGAGCGGGCCGGCGTCGACTCGGTCGAGCGCGCCTGGTGGCAGGAGGTCACCGGCGCGCTGATCGCCCGCGGGCGGGAGATGTAGCCAGCGCCCTCCAAGACACCGACTCGAGCCGAAGCCTCAACGCCGCAAAGCCCAAGCGCCCGGGTTCCGCGGTTCCTTTCCCACGCGATACGTGGATTACGAACCACGGAAGCCAGAGAATGACCAGCCCCCGGTTGCGCGGTTCGAAATCCACGCATGGGGCGGAAAGAGAACCACGGAACTTTCGCGCCTTGCATCTGCCTCTCTCTGGCCGCTCTCCATAGGGCCTTGTCTGCTCGGTCTCAGCGCCAGCAAGGGAGATTCAAACTGCGCCGGCGGCGTTCGCGATCGCCGTGTAGGCGGCGGCGGGGTCGGCGGCGCCGAAGACGGCGGAGCCGGCGACCAAGAGCGAGGCGCCGGCGGCGGCGATCGGGCCGGCGGTGCGGGTGTCGATGCCGCCGTCGACCTCGATCCGGGCCTCGCCGACCAGGGGCCGCAGACGCTCGACCTTGTCCGGCGAGGTCTCGATAAAGCTCTGCCCACCCCAGCCCGGGTTGACGGTCATGCAGAGGACGAGGTCGGCGTAGCCGCGCAGCTCGGAGACGGCCTCGACCGGGGTGCCGGGATTGAGGGCGATACCGGCCTGGCAGCCGAGCTCCCGAATCGCGTGCAGGGTGCGGTTGGCGTGCGGGGTCGCCTCCTCGTGGAAGGTGATCGAGTCGGCGCCGGCCTTGGCGAAGTCCTCGATCTGGCGCTCCGGGAAAGCGATCATCAGGTGCACGTCGACGGCGCCGCCCGCCGCGTGGACCTGGTCGGCGATGCCGCTGAGGACCAGCGGCCCGATCGTGATCGGCGGCACGAACCGCCCATCCATGACGTCGAAGTGGATGACCCGCGCCCCGGCGGTCATCACCTCCTCGATCTGCGCCCCCAACCGGGCGAAATCGGCCGAGAGGATCGACGGGGCGACCCGCGGCGCCCCCAGCAGCTCGCTCATCCGCTCGCTCACGCGGGTGAGCCTACTGAGCGCCTGCGGACGTGGCTGGCAAGGACGCAGGGAGCGAGACGAGGGGAGCGCACTCCGTGCGTGACCCGAAGGCGAGCAACCGAGGACACCGCCAGGCGCGTCCGCAGGCGCTCAGGCCGCTTGCAACATCGACGAGCCGCAGGACTGGCACTGCATGTCCTCGGTGTGGCTCATGCGGGCGATCGTTTGGTGTTCGCCGCAGTTGGGGCACTGGGAGACCAGTTCGAAGCGGCTGAGGCAGTTGACACAGCGCAGTCGGCCGGGCAGCTGAGTCGGGCGCAGCCAGGGCTCGCCGCAGTTCGGGCAGGGGGCGCGGCCGAGGGTGGTTCCCTTCGCCGTACCGACGTCTCCGGAGTTGCTCATCCCCTAATCATGCCGCCTCAGCCGCGCGATGAAGAATCCGGTGGTGCGATCGCGGTCCGGCCGCAGCTGCAGGCAGCGGGGCTCGATCGCGGATGCGAGCTCCGGCGCGCGGGCCCCGAGGTCCTCCAGCTCCAGCGGCGGGACGTCTCCCGCGGCGGCCGCGGCGAGCAGCGCCGCGACCCGGTCCTCGTTCTCGCGGCGGGAGATCGTGCAGGTAGCGTAGACGAGGGTGCCCCCGGGGTGCAGCACCTTGGCGGCCGCAAGCAGGGCACGCTCCTGGATCTCGACCAGGCGGGCGATCGACTTCGGCGATTTGCGCCAGCGCGCGTCCGGGCGCGAGGCGAGCGCCCCCAGGTCCGAGCAGGGAGCGTCGAGCAGGACGCGGTCGAACTCGGCGGGCAGCTCGATCGTGGTCGCGTCGGTCTCGAACACGGTGACGCTGCGCAGGTCCAGGCGCCGCGCCTGCGCGGCGACTTCCTCGGCTCGGCTCGGGTCGAGCTCGACCGAGATCACCTCGCCACGGCCGCCGAGGCGGCCCGCGATCTGGCCGGTCTTGATCCCGGGGCCGGCGCAGAGGTCGAGCAGGTGCTCTCCCGGTCGCGGGTCGAGCGCCTCGACCACGGCGGCGGAACCGCGGCTCTGGGGGGTGAGATCGCCTGCCAGGACCGCGGCCGGCACCGCCTCGCCGGTGCGACCGGCGATCACCAGCAACTCGGGGGCGGCGAGCGGCCAGGCGGCCGTGGGCGCCGTCGCCTCCACCCCCGCCTCTCGTAGCCGCGCGAGCTGGGAATCGCGCTCACCGTGGGCCTGGTTGACGCGCATCGCGACCTCCGCCGGCTCGTTGCAGGCCGCCAGCAGCGCCCGCGCCGTCTCGCCTCCAAGCTCCTCCCACCACATCCGCGCCAGCCAGAGCGGCGCCGAGTGGGCGACCGCGGCCGCCTCGGGGGTCGAGTCGTCGTCCAGCAGCGCCGCGGTCAGCTGTGCGCGCTCGCGCGCAGCTCGCCGCAGCACCGCGTTGACGAGGCCGGAGGCGTGCGGCGCGCCGGCGCCCTTGACCAGCTCGACCGCCTGGTCGACGGCGGCGTGGTCGGGGGTGCCGTCGGCGAAGAGCAGCTCGTAGAGGCCGAGGCGGAGGGCGGCGAGGACCGGCGGGTCGAGCAGGCGGGTCGAGCGGCCGGCCAGCCGTTCGGTCGCGGCGTCGGTGGTGCCGCGGCGCTGGACGGCGCCGTAGGCGAGGCGCTGGGCCTGGGCGCGCTCGCGGCCGTCGAGGCCGAGGCGCTCGGCCCCGGCACGGAAGGCGCGCTCGGTGAAGGCGTCGTGCTCGAAGGTCTCCCGGATCGTCGCGAAGGCGAGCGAGCGGGCGGGCGCAATCACGGTAGCTTCGGCAGCGAGTGGCCGCGCAGGTAGGCCTCGACCGGCATCGGCTTGCCGCCCGGCGGCTGCACCATGTCCAGCCGCAGCGCCCCGCGGCAGCAGCCGACCAGCAGCGCCCCCCACTCCGACCGCACGGCGCCGGTCTCGAGACTGACGTCGACGGCGCGGGCTCGGCGCACGCCGAGCCGCTCGCCTCCCACCGTCTCCAGGTAGGCGCCGATGTGCGGGGTGAGCGCGCGGACCTTCGCGGCCAGCTCGGCGGCGGGGCGCTCGGGGTCGAGCCGGCGCTCGGGGGCCTCGATCTTCTCGGCGTAGGTGACCTGCGCCTCGTCCTGCTCGGTGAACTCGAGCCGCCTCTCGGCGGCGAGGTTGAGGGCGCCGACGAGCAGCTCGCCGCCGATCCCGGCCAGGGTCGAGGAGAGCGCCTCGAAGTCGGTGTCGGTCCCGATCGGGACCTCGGAGCTGAGCGCGACCGGCCCGGCGTCGAGGCCGGCGACCAGCTTCATCACGCAGACGCCGGTGCGGCGGTCGCCGGCCATGATCGCCCGCTCGATCGGCGCCGCGCCGCGCCAGCGCGGCAGCAGCGAGGGGTGCACGTTCAGCATCAGGTGCGCGGAGAGCAGCGGCTCGCGGATCAGCTGGCCGAAGGCGCAGACGACCACGGCGGTCGGATTCGCGGCGGCGATCCGCTCGCGCGCCCCGTCGTCGTTGACGTCCCCGGCCTGCAGCAGCTCGATCCCCAGCTCCCCCGCGGCCGCCGCGGTCGGCGGCGGCGTCAGCTTGCGACCGCGTCCCTGGGGGCGGTCGGGCGGGGTGACGACGAGGGCGGGACGGTGCTCGGAGGACGCGAGCCGCCGCAGGACGGTGGCGGCGAAGTCGGAGGTCCCTAGGTAGACCGTGCTCACGCGTCGGTGCGCGGCTCGCGCAGCTCGTCGCCGTCGCCGTCTTCGTGCTCGGGCGGCGGGTTGTAGCTGCCGCCCTCGCGCAGAGCCCGCAGGGCACCCTTGCGCTGGTCGCGGCTGGTGCGGTCGAGGATCAGGACCCCGTCGAGGTGGTCGATCTCGTGCTGGAGCACACGCGCCTCCAAGCCCGAGGCCTCGATCACGACCGGCTCGCCCTCGGCGTCGCGGCCGCTGACCCGGGCGTGCAGGGGCCGCTCCACGTCCATCGTCACCCGCGGCAGGCTGAGGCAGCCCTCCTCGGCCAGCGAGCCTTCCTCGGAGAGCCACTCGATGACCGGGTTGACCAGCGCCGTCGGCTCGCCGTCCATGCCCGCCTGGAAAACCAGCAGCCGACGCAGCACGCCGAGCTGGGTGGCGGCGAGGCCGACGCCCATGCCGTCGCGCATGATCGCGATCATCCGCTCGACCTCGGCCCGCAGCTCGGGGCCGAAGTTGTCGACCGGCGAGGCGACGCTCTTCAGCACCGGGTCGCCGAACTTGACCACGTGGGCGAGGGCCGCCTCGCGCCGTTCCAGCAGCTCGGCCTCGAGCGCCTGCTCGGCCTCGTCCGCGTCTATCGCCCGTTCGTCGCTCACGGTTCGATTGTATGGACCTACTGCGGGTCCACGTCCACTCCGAGCGCGACATCCTTCAGCCCGCGCTCGGCGGCGAGGCGGTCGACGACCTCACGGACCGCGGTGACGGTGGCGGCGCGATCGGCCGCCTTGAGCAGGATGCGGCGGCGGTGACGGTTGCGGACCCGGAACATCGGCGCCGGGCCGAGCAGGTCGGTGCCCCGGGGCAGCTTCTGGCGCAGCTCCCCCGCAACCGCCACGGCCGCGGCTTCGACCCGCTCTTCCTGCGCGGCGTTGAGCCCGATCCGGACCAGGTACGAGTACGGCGGGTAGTTGAGCAGACGCCGGCGCTCGAGCTCGCCGGCGAGGAAGCCGGTCGAGTCGTGGCGGGAGGCGTGCTCGATGCTGGACGCGTTGGGGGCCAGGGTCTGGACGATCACCTTGCCGCCGGCCGCGCCGCGCCCGCTGCGCCCGGCCAGCTGGGCGACCATCGCGAAGGTACGCTCCTCGGCCCGGAAGTCGGGGAAGCGCAGGGTCGCGTCGGCGTCGAGGATCGTCGCCAGCGTCACCTCCGGGAAGTCGTGGCCCTTGGCGACCATCTGAGTGCCGACGAGGACGGCGCTGGGCGCCTCGCCGAAGCGGGCGAGGATGCGGGCATGGGCGCCGCGCTCGGAGGCGGTGTCGGAGTCGAGGCGGAAGACCGGCATCGGCGCCAGCCGCTCGCGCAGCAGCGACTCGATCAGCTCGGTGCCGGCACCGGCCCGCGCGAGCGTGGTCGAGGCGCACTGCGGACAGGCCCGCGGCTGCGCTTCGGCGTGGGCGCAGTGGTGGCAGACGAGCCGGCCGCTGTGGCGGTGGACGATCAGCGAGACGTCGCAGTTGGGGCAGTTCCAGTGATGCCCGCAGGAGCGGCAGGTGAGCCAGGGCGCGAAGCCGCGGCGGTTGATCATCACGATCGCCTTGGCGCCGGCGGCGCGCACCCCCTCCAGGGCGTCCCAGGTGTCCGGGTGCACGGGGCCCGAACGCGGGTCGGCCTCGCGCATGTCGACCAGCTCGACCGGCGGCATCCGCAGCCCGTCGACCCGGCGCGGCAGCTGCAGGCGCGGCAGCTCGAGCCAGGTCTCCGGGCGCGGCGTCGCGGTGCCGGCGACGAGCACGGCGCCGCGGTCCTCGGCCCGGCGCCTGGCGACGGTGCGGGCGTCGTAGCAGGGGTCCCCCTCCTGCTTGTAGGAGGGGTCGTGCTCCTCGTCGATGACGATCAGGCCGAGGTCGCGGACCGGGGCGAAGACAGCGGAACGAGGGCCGACGCAGACGGTCGCCTCGCCGCTGCGCAGCCGTCGCCACTCGTCGTAGCGCTCACCCGCCGAGAGGGCCGAGTGGAGGACCGCGAAGCGGTCGCCGAGGCGGGCGCGGAAGCGGGCCACGGCCTGCGGCGCCAGGCCGATCTCGGGGACGAGCACGATCGCGCCCTGGCCGCGCTCCAGCGCCGCCTCGACCGCGGCCAGGTAGACCTCGGTCTTGCCCGAGCCGGTAACGCCGTGCAGCAGCAGGCTGCGCTCACTGCCGGCCTCGCCATCGAGCGAGGCGATGATGGCCTCAACCGCTTCCTGCTGCTCGGGCAGCAGGTCGGGACGCGCGGCGGGCGCCGCCAGCGCGGACCCGGCGGGCGCGCGGCGCAGGCGCGAGCTGCGGGTCGCGACCAGGCCGCGCTGCTCCAGCCGCTTCAGGGTCTGGCGGTCGGAGCCGACCGCCGCGGCCAGCTCGCCGCTCGACATCTCCCCCTCCCGCAGCGCCTCCAGCACCGCCCGCTGCTTGACGCCGAGCCGGCCGCCGCCGCTCAGCGCCTCCTCCCCGGCGGGCAGGATCTCCGCCCGCAGCTCGAGCTTGGAGCGGACGGTGCGGCCGCCGGTCCCGGTCCCCGGGGGCAGCACCAGTTGCAGGCCGCGCGAGGGGGTCGAGCAGTACTCGCGGGCGACCCAGAGGCCGAGTCGGACCAGCTCCGCCGGGGCGCCGGCCTCGAGCGCCTCGATCGGCTCCGCCAGCCGCTCCGGTGCCAGCTCCGAGGTCTCAGCCAGCTCGACGACCACGCCCAGCAGCTTGCGCGGCCCGAACGGCACCCGGACGACGCTGCCGACCTCGAGATCCTCCATCGCCTCCGGCCGGCGGTAGTCGAACGGGCCCCGCAGCGAGCGGGCGGTGGTCAGCGGCTCGACCCTGAGGACGGTCACCGGTCGAGGTTATGGCCGCCGGGGGACGGCCCGTCCCCAGCCGAGACGGAGCCCCACCTCCTCCCCGCGCGGGCGTCGTGAGCAAGCCGTATGCTGCCCGCCGTGAGCCTCAATCTCAGCTCCGGGGAGACGGTCATCTTCGAGGGCCACCCCTCCTGGCGCGCGATCCTCGGCTTCTACCTGAAAGGGATCGTCGTCGCCGCCATCCTCGGCTTCATCGCAAAGCTCGCCAGCGGCAACGGGACCGCCTTCCTGGTCGTCCTCGTGGTGATCGCGCTGACCGTGGTGATCGGCTTCGTCAAGCGGGTGGCGACGACCTACACGATCACCAACCGCCGCCTCAACATCAAGCGCGGGATCGTCTCCCGGGAGATCCAGGAGACCCGGCTGGAGCGGGTCCAGAACGTCAACTACCGCCAGTCCGTCTACCAGCGCCTGATGCAGATCGGCGACGTCGACTTCGACACCGCGGCGACCGACGACTACAACTTCGTCTTCGTCGGCGTGGCGAATCCCGCCGAGGTGGTGCACAGCGTCGACCAGGCGACCGGCACGCACGCGGCGGGCACGCACGGGCTCGGCGAGGCGCAGCCGCCTAGCGCCGAAGGGCCGCCAGGCAGCTGATTTCCACCCCCAGCAGGGTGTGGGTGTAATTCATCAGCGCTGGCGGCTGGCGGCGGTCTTCGTGAGGATTCGGAGCACATGCCCGGGTTCGTACTTGACTTGGTAGTGGGAGAAGCGCAGCGCGGTCAGGCCTGAGGCCGTGTGCGTCTGATCGCGGAGCGCGTCGCGCGTCTGGGCGGACGCGGTGCGGTGATAGCGCCAGCCGTCGGTCTCGACGACGAGGCCGAGCTCGGCCCAGTAGAAGTCGACCTCGAAGCCGTTGACCATCACTTTGGTGACTGGCGTCGGCAGGTCGGCCCTCGCGGCAATCTGCCGGAAGAGGACTTCAAGCTTGGTGTCGGAGAGACGGAAGGTGAGGCGATCGAGGAGGGAGCGGAGCGACTTCACGCCGCGCTCTCCCGCGTAATCGTCGAGCGCGTCGCGGAGCGTCTCGGGATCGATCACGTCGTGCTTGTCCGCCTCGTTGACCATCCGCTCGATCCGGTTCGGGGTCAGTTCGGTTGCCTGGTCGATCATCGTCCGAACCAGCGTCGTGACCGGGATGCCGTAGCGCTCGGTGACGTCACGCTCCGGGAGAAGCGGTCGCGCCCTCGCCCTTATTCCCGGCCGCGAGAGACCGCAGCGCCGCCGGATGCTGACGTCGACCGGGCCCTTGCCTTCGGGACCTATCCCCCAGAGCGCGGCAGCGCTCCCGTGGCTGAGCACCGCACCGTCGCCGCAGACAAGAACCGCCGCCATCCATCCCTGCTTGCGGTCCGTCAACCGCCATCCCACGGTGTAAACGCCACGAGCCACCGGACGGAGGCGACCCGTTGCGAGGCGGTGCCGAATCGCCTTCGGGCTAAAACCAAGCTCGAGGAGATCGCGCCGGGTGACCACCCCGTGCTGCCGACGTGCCAGCGCCCAGGCGTCCCGATTCCGCGCGACCAGCTTTGAGGCCCCCATAGGGGCTCAAAGTCTGGATACGGATGAAGTTCTCCCCCCAGCCCGAGGGTTCACCGCCACGCGGTTTGTGCTGGGAGCGTTAAGCGGCGGAGGCGGTGAGGCCGGCGGCGTCGCGGAGGGTGTCGGCGCGGTCGGTGCGCTCCCAGGTGAAGTCCGCGTCCTCGCGGCCGAAGTGGCCGTAGGCCGCCGTCTTCTGGAAGATCGGGCGGTGCAGGTCGAGGTACTTGCGGAAGGCGCCGGGGCGCATGTCGAACTCGGCCTCGACGAGGCGGGAGATCTTCGAGTCGGGCAGCACGCCGGTGCCAAACGTTTCCACCATCAGCGAGACCGGGTGGGCGACGCCGATCGCGTAGGCGACCTGGACCTCGCAGCGCTCGGCGAGGCCGGAGGCGACGACGTTCTTGGCCACGTAGCGCGCGGCGTAGGCGGCCGAGCGGTCGACCTTTGACGGGTCCTTGCCGGAGAAGGCGCCGCCGCCGTGGCGGGCCATGCCGCCGTAGGTGTCGACGATGATCTTGCGGCCGGTGAGGCCGGCGTCGCCGACCGGGCCGCCGATCACGAACTTGCCGGTCGGGTTGACCAGGAAGCCCTCGCTCAGTTCGCCCTCGTCGTACATGCCGGGGACCTCGGCCTCGAGCACCGGCAGCACCACGTGCTCCCAGAGGTCGGGGCGGATCGTCGCCTGGGAGTCGACGCCCTCGGCGTGCTGGGTCGAGATCAGCAGCTTCTCGATCCCGACCGGGCGGCCGTCGCGGTAACGGACGCTGACCTGGGTCTTGCCGTCGGGGCCGAGGTAGGCCAGGGTCTCGTCCTTGCGAACGGCGGCGAGGCGCTCGGCGAGCCGGTGGGCGATGTGGATCGGCATCGGCATCAGCGCCGCGGTCTCGTCGCTGGCGTAGCCGAACATCATCCCCTGGTCGCCGGCGCCGGCGAGGTCGAGCTCATCGTCGTCGGTCGGGTTGGCGCGGGCCTCGAGGGCGACGTCGACGCCCTGGGCGATGTCGGGCGACTGCTTGTCGAGCGAGACGAGGACGGAGATGTGATCGCAGTTGTAGCCGTAGTCGCCGTGGTCGTAGCCGATGCCGCGGATCGTCTCGCGGACGATCTCGGGGATGTCGAGGTGGACGTCGGTCGAGATCTCGCCGGAAACCACCGCCATCCCGGTGTTGACGAGGGTCTCGCAGGCGACGCGGCCCTCGGGATCCTCGGCCATGATCGCGTCGAGAACCCCGTCGGAGATCTGGTCGCTGACCTTGTCGGGATGTCCCTCGGTGACGGACTCGGACGTGAAGAGGTGCTCGTTCTCGGCGAGCGGCTTGGTGGTAGGCATGGTCGGGAAGCCTAGAGGAATCCGCCGCTCGTCAGAGTGCTAGTCCGGGCGTCCCCGGCGTCCCGAATGGGGAACGAAGTCGATCACCAGCGGCACCCCCTCGAGGGCGTAGTTCTCGCGCATGCGGTTCTCCAGGTGGTAGGCCCAGTCACGGACGATCAGCTTGCGGTCGTTGACCTGGATCGCGATCCGGACCGGGCGCTCCCCCACCTGGGCCGCGTAGTAGAGGCGCAGGCGGCGGCCGCGGCGCGACGGCGGCGGGGTTTTGGCGACGACGGCGGCGACGAAGCGGTTCAGATCGGGGGTCGGAATCCGCTCGCCGGCGCGGTCGGCCAGCTGCAGCGCTTTCGGCAGCAGCGCCGGGACGTTGCGGCCGCGGGTGGCAGAGCAGGTGACGACCGCTGGGCGCAGGCGCAGCTTGCGGGCGACGCGGGCGCGGGCGTCGTCGATGTCGGTGGTGGTCAGGTCCCACTTGTTGAGGACAAGAAGGCTCGCGCAGCCCGCTTTCATCGCCAGCTCGGTGACCCGCAGGTCCTCGGAGGTGACGCCGTCGGCGGCGTCGCAGACGACGATCGCCACGTCGGCCCGCTCGACCGCGCGCTGGGAGCGCAGCTGGGCGTAGAAATCGATCGCGCCGGCGACCTTGGAGCGGCGGCGCAGGCCGGCGGTATCGACCAGGATCACCCGCCGCCCCTCGACCTCGAGCTCGGTGTCGATCGAGTCGCGGGTGGTGCCGGCGATGTCGGAGACGATCACCCGGTCGGAGCCGAGGAAGGCGTTGACGAGCGAGGACTTGCCGACGTTGGGGCGGCCGATCACGGCGACGCGGACGGCGTCGTCGTCCTCGACCCGCGGCGGCAGGTCGCCGAGCTTGGCGACGATCGCATCGAGCAGGTCGCCGGTGCCGAGCCCGTGTGAGGCGGAGATCGCCAGCGGCTCGCCGAGCCCGAGGCCGTGGAAATCGGCGGTGATCGCGAAGTCATTGGGGCGGTCGGCTTTGTTGACCGCGACCAGGACCGGGACGCCGCCGCCGCGCAGCGTCTTCGCCAGCTCGGCGTCGCCGGCCCGCAGGCCGGCGCGACCGTCGACGACCATCAGCACCGCGTCGGCCTCGGCGATCGCCAGCCGCGCCTGGGTCTGCACGTCGCGGGCCAGCTCGGCCTCGTCCTCGAGGTCGATCCCGCCGGTGTCGATCAGCTCGAAGGCAACCCCGTTCCACTCGCACTCGAGCCGCTTGCGGTCGCGGGTGACGCCGGGCTCGGCCGCGGTGACGAGCTCGCTGCCGCCGACCAGGCGGTTGATCAGGGTGCTCTTGCCGACGTTGGGGAAGCCGACCACGGCGACCAAGGGCAGGCGGTTCATGCGAGACCACGCTCGCGGACGGGTCGCCCGGCGGATGCCGGCCGGGTCAAGCGGGGGCTCATGTCAGGCCTCGCTGTCTCGCAATACCGACGATCCGTCCCACCACTTCTTCCAAACTCATCGATGAGGTGTCGAGCTCGACCGCGTCCGCGGCGGCGCGCAGGGCGCCGTGCTCGCGCTCGGTGTCGCGGGCGTCGCGACGGCGCTGGGCGTCGAGGACGGACTCGAAATCCTCGCCGGTCTCGGCGGCGCGGCGGCGGGCGCGCTCCTCGTCGGAAGCGGTGAGGAAGACCTTCAGCGGCGAGTCGGGGCTGACCACGGTGCCGATGTCACGGCCCTCGGCAACGTAGCTGCCGGCGGCGATCAGCTGGCGCTGGCGGCCGACCATCGCCTCGCGCACCCGCGAGTGGACCGAGACCCGGGAGGCGGCGGCGGTGACGCCGGGCTCGCGGATCGCGGCGCTGACGTCGCGCTCGCCGAGCAGGGCGCGGCGCCCGTCGAGGCGGATCTCCAACGTGGGTGCCAGTGCCCCGAGCGCCTCGCCGTCGTCGGGATCGATCCCGGCCTCCAGCGCGGCCAGGGCCAGGCAGCGGTACATCGCCCCGGAGTCGAGGTAGGTGAAGCCGAGCTCCTCCGCCACGGCGCGCGCCACGGAGGACTTGCCGGCCCCGGCCGGGCCGTCGATCGCGATAACCATTCGGCGGGCAGCGTAGAGGCGCGGGAGCGCGGGCGGCGGCGCGACCTGGGCGCGTTCGGCGCCGGCGCGACGCTGACCGACCGCGCTGCTCAGCCGCCGTCGCGGCCGAGAAGCGAGGCGAGATCGGCCTCGAAGCCGGGGTAGCTGACCGCCGCGGCGTCCATGCCGTGGACCTCGACCCCGTCGCGCGAGGCGAGGCCGGCGACGGCGCCGAGCATGGCGATGCGGTGGTCGCCGTGGGAGTCGATCGCGCCGCCGCGCAGGCCGCCCGTCCCGGTCACCACCATCCCGTCCGCGGTCGCCTCGACCTGGCCGCCGAGCGCGTTGAGGGCGTCGCTGACGGTGGCGATCCGGTCGGACTCCTTGCGCCGCAGCTCGGCGGCATCGCGGATCGTCGTCGTCCCCTCGGCGAAGCAGGCGGCGAGCGCGACCAGCGGCAGCTCGTCGATCGCCAGCGGCACCTCGGCGCCGCCGACCTCGGCGGCCCGCAACTCAGAGGCGACGACGCGGAGTTCGCCGATCGGCTCGCCGCCCTCTTCGCCGCCGGGCACGATCTCGATCCGAGCGCCCATCCGCTCCAGGATCGTCAGCAGGCCGGTCCGGGTCGGGTTGAGGCCGACCTCGCGGATCTGCACCTCGCTGCCGCCGAGGAGGAGGGCGGCGACGACGAGGAAGGCAGCCGAGGAGAGGTCGGCGGGAACGACGATTCTTTCCACGCCGAGTCGGCGTGCAGGGTGGATTACCACCACCTTTCCCTCCCGCTCCACCCGTGCTCCCGCGGCCGCAAGCATCCGCTCGGTGTGATCACGAGTCGGTAGCGGCTCAATCACTCGAGTGATGCCGTTCGCAAACAGTCCCGCGATGAGTACACACGACTTGACCTGGGCACTTGCAACAGGCAGTTGATACTCGATCCCAGTCAGTGTGGCGCCCTGAATTTTCAACGGGGGCAACCTGTCGTCGACACAGCTGAGCTTCGCCCCCATCTCTCGCAGAGGAATGGCGACTCGGTCAACCGGACGCTGGCGAATCGACTCATCTCCGTCGAGGGTCCACTCTCCGTCTTGCCCTGCCAACCAGCCTGGAAGAAGTCGCAACAGGGTTCCCGCATTGCCCACGTCCACCCCCGCCGAAAGCGGTCCGAGCTGGCCCACCCCCCCGATGGTGATCTCCGACTCGATCGCGTCAGGTCCGACCCCCCCTACAGCCGCACCCAAAGTTCGCACCGCGGCCAGCGTCGAGCGCGTGTCGGCGGCGTCGAGGTAGCCCTCGATCCGGGTCTCGCCCTCGGCCATCGCCGCGATCAGCGCCGCGCGGTGGGATATCGACTTGTCGGCGGGTGGACGCAGCGAACCGCGCAGGGGCCCGGAGGGATCGAAGCGGGTCATCGCGGGCAGGCTATTCCCCGGCGCCGAGGACGCTGACCGTGTGGCCGAGCTCGCGGACCAGGGCGGCGGCGCGGGCGGCCTGCTCGTCGCCGGCCACCCACAGCGTCACCGCACCGGAGGTCATGTCCGGGGCCGGATAGAGGGCCATGTCCTCGATGTTGACCCCAGCCTCGCCCAGGGCCAGGGCCAGGGCCGCGATCGTCCCCGGCCTGTTGGCGACGACGATCCGCAGCTCGCGCAGCGGGCCCGCCTCGAGGTCGGACTCGAGCAGCCGGCGGCGGTCCTTTCCGGCCGCGGCGTGCCAGGCCGCGACGGCGTCGCGGTCGCCGCCGCGGATCAACTCGGCGGCCTCGCCCAGGCGCCGCGCCACGGCCTCGACCGAGTCGGCGACCGCCTCGCGGTTGCTGGCGAAGATGTCGGCCCAGATCGCCGGGTTGGAGCCGGCGACGCGGGTGGTATCGCGGAAGCTGGGGCCGACCTCCGGCAGGCGCTCGGAATCGCGGCTCAGCTCCGCCGCGGCCTCGGCCGCGAGCGCGTTGGCGACGACGTGCGGGAGGTGGCTGATCGTCGCCAGCAGGCGGTCGTGGGCGCCGGCGTCGATCGCCTGCGGGCGGGCGCCGAGGCCGGAGACGAGGCGCTGCAGGCGGTCGTAGAGCAGGCCGCTGGAGCGGTCTGTCGGGGTCAGGTACCAGCGGGCGCCCTCGAAGAGGTCGGCGCGGGCGTTGGCGACCCCGGCGGTCTCGGCCCCGGCCAGCGGGTGACCGCCGATGAAGCGCTCGTCGCCGCCCAGCGCCGCGACCAGCTCGCCCTTGGTCGAGCCGACGTCGGTCACGACCGTCTCGGGGCCGGAGGCGGCCAGCGCCGCCCGGGCCTGGTCGGGCAGGGCGCCGACCGGGCCGGCGCAGAAGACGGCGTCGGCGCCCTCGCAGGCCTCGGTCAGCGAGGGCGCGGCGCGATCCAGCGCCCCCAGCTCGACCGCCCGCGCCAGGGTCTCGGGGTTGCGCCCGAAGCCGATGACCTCCGCGCCGAGTCGCCGCCGCGCCGCCAGCCCGATCGAGCCGCCGATCAGGCCGACGCCGAGCACCGCGAGCCTGGGCGCCGGGTCGCCCGTCAACTGCTGCGGGCCTCGACGGCCGAGGCGAAGCGCTCAAGGGCGCTGACGGTGCTCTCCCAGTCCATGCAGGCATCGGTGATCGACTGGCCGTAGGTCAGCCTCTCTCCCGGCACCAGGTCCTGACGGCCGCCGACCAGGAACGACTCCAGCATCACCCCGACGATCGCCTTGTTGCCGTCGGCGATCTGGTCGGCGATTTCCCCGGCCGCGAAGAACTGCTTCTCTGGGTCCTTGCCGCTGTTGTCGTGCGAAGCGTCGATGACCAGGCGCTCGGGCAGCCCGGCGACCCCGAGCGTGACCAGCGCGTCCTCGACCTCGGGCAGGTGGTAGTTCGGCGTCCCGTGGCCGCCGCGGAGGATGATGTGACAGTCGGGGTTGCCGGTCGTGTGCAGGATCGCCGGCGCGCCGGCGTCGTCGATCCCGGCGAAGGCGTGCGGGGCGGCGGCGGCGCGGACGGCGTCGACGGCGACCTGGATGTTGCCGTCGGTGCGGTTCTTGAAGCCGACCGGCATCGAGAGGCCGGAGCCGAGCTGGCGGTGGGTCTGGCTCTCCGTGGTGCGAGCGCCGATCGCCCCCCAGGCGACGGCGTCGGAGATGTACTGCGGGGTGATCGGATCGAGGAACTCGCAGCCGACCGGCAGGCCGAGATCGACCACCTCGAGCAGCAGCTTGCGGGCAATGCGGAGGCCGGCGTTGACGTCGCCGGATCCGTCCAGGTGCGGGTCGTTGATCAAGCCCTTCCAGCCGGTCGTCGTCCGCGGCTTCTCGAAGTAGACCCGCATCACGATCAGCAGCCGATCGCCCATCTCCTTGGCGACGCCGACGAGGCGGCGGGCGTAGTCGAGCGCCGCTTTCGGGTCGTGGACGCTGCAGGGGCCGACCACGACCAGCAGCCGCGGGTCCTTGCCGTGCAGCACGTCGACCACCTCTTGGCGCGCCTTGACCACCGCTTCGGCCTGCTCCCCGCCCAGCGGCAGCTCCTCGAGCAGCTTTTCCGGCGGGGCGAGCTCGACCACTTTCGCGATCCGCTGATCGCGGACACCGTCGCGTTTGGCGCCCTCCTGCATGCCGATGATCATTTTGCCGTCGCTTTTTTCCATACGGAGAAGATCGTACTTTCTGGTTGCCGCCTGCCAGAACGAGGCTCTAGGAGTAGCACGGGCGGGGCGATTAGTCGAGTATTTCTGACAAACCAGCCAGGAAGCGCTCGTTCTCCTCCGGCCGGCCGTAGCTGACGCGGATGTGGCCGGGGTCGCCCAGCGGCGTTCCGGGGCGGACCGCGACGTTGCGCTCGGCAAGGCCGGCGACGACCGTTCCCTCCTCGGCGTCGCCGAGGTCGATCCAGGAGAAGTTGGCCTGAGTCTCGCTCGTCCGCAGGCCGAGCCCGGCCAGGCCCTCCTCGACCCGCAGCCGCTCGGCGACCGTGCTCTCGACCCGTCGCAGGACGTCGTCGGAGTGCAGGATCGCCTCCGCCCCGGCTGCCTGGGCGAGGGCGTTGACGCTGAACGGCTGGCGCACGGCGTCGACCGCGGCGCGAAAGCTCGGCGAGCCGATCGCGTAGCCGACCCGCAGCCCGGCCAGGCCGTAGCACTTGCTGAAGGTGCGCTGGACGACCAGGTTGGGGAAGTCGGCGAGCAGGTCGAGGGTCGCGTCGGGGTCGTCGTTGACCTGGAACTCGATGTAGGCCTCGTCGAGAATGATCGTCACGTGCGGCGGGATCCGCTCGCAGAAGGCGGCGATCTCGGCAGCCGGGATGTGGGTCGCGGTCGGGTTGTTGGGGTTGCAGACGAGCAGCAGCTGGGTCGCCGCGGTGACCTCGGCGGCCATCGCGTCGAGATCGTGGACGGCGCCCGCGGCCAGCGGCACGCGGATCTCGCGGGCCCCGGTCAGCGCCGCCAGGTATGGGTACATCGAGAAGGCGGGCCAGGCGTAGAGGATCTCGGCCCCGGGCTCGAGCAGGGCGTCGGCGGCGGCGAGCAGGATCTCGCAGGAGCCGTTGCCGACGGCGATGCGGCTGGGGTCGGTCTCGTAGCGCTCGGCGAGCCGGCGGCGCAGCAGGGTCGCGTCCGGGTCCGGGTAGCGGTTCATCGCCGCCGCGGTGGCGGCGATCGCCTCGACCACCTGCGGGTGCGGCGGGAACGGCGACTCGTTGGAGGCGAGCTGGGCGATCTCGCCGGCGGCGACCTGCTCGGGCGCCTGCCCGGTCGGCACACCGGCCTGGTAGCCCGGCATCCGGGCCAGCTTCTCGGCGAAGGTGATCGTCATGGGTCGATTCTGACGGACGGGCGCCGCCATGGCCGGCCGCCGGCCCGCGGGCTCCTACTGGGCGGCCTCGAGGTCGGCGCGCAGCTTCTGCGCCTCGCCCATGTAGGCGTGGGCCGGGACGTGGCTCGCCGGGGCGTAGAAGTGGAGCATCACCCGGATCACCCGTGGCATCGCCCCCGGCACCGGGATCTCTCGGCAGCAGAGCAGCGGCACCGCGTCGAGGCCGAGGTGGCGGGCGGCGACGGCCGGGAACTCTGCATCGAGATCCTCGGTGGTGGTGAACAGGCAGCTGACCATCGCCTCCGGCTCGAGGCCGCCGTTGCGCTCGATCAGCTCGCGCATCAGACCCGTGGTCGCCGTGAGGATCGCTCCGGCCTCGTTGGCCTCCGCCTGTGTGGCTCCACGCACGGCGAAGAGCCGCTGCTGCGGTGGCTCGTAGGAGCCCACGCTGATCTCCTCGCTCACAGCTCCGCATCTTTCCAGAGCCGGGCGATCTCCTCCTCGGAGAGGCGGCGGCTGCCGCCCTCGGCCAGGCGCCCCAGCGCCAGCGAGCCGAAGCGGACGCGCCGCAGGGCGACGACGCGGTTGCCGACCGCCTCGACCATGCGGCGGACCTGGCGGTTGCGTCCCTCGCGCAGGACGATCTCGACCTCGCGCCCCTTCAGCCGCTTGACCTCGGCCGGCGCGGTGACGCCGTCCTCGAGGCTGACCCCGCGCCGCAGCCGCTCCAGGTCGCGGTCGGAAGGCGGCCGGTGCAGCTCGGCCCGATAGGTCTTGGCGACGCCGTAGCGCGGGTGGGTGAGCCGGTTCGCCAGCTCGCCGTTGTTGGTCAGCAGCAGCAGCCCGGTCGATTCGGCATCGAGCCGCCCGACCGGATACAGCCGCGCCTCGGAATCGACCAGCTCCACCACCGCCGCCCTCTCCCCCGGCTCCCGCGCCGTCGACACCACCCCCGCCGGCTTGTTCAGCGCCCAGACCTCATGCGCCTCCACCCCGACCGGGCTCCCATCGACCCGCACGTCGTTGGTCTCGTCCACATCCCGCGCCGGATCCGTGACCACTTTCCCATCCACCGTGATCCTGCCGTTGCCGATGATCACCTCGGCTTTCCGCCTCGACGCGACACCTCCGTGCGCGAGGAACTTGACCAGCCTCAAAACGCGAGAGGGGCCTGGACCCTCACCCTCCGACCACCGAGGAGTCATCGGGCCGCGAGAGGGGACGGGACTTGTCCCGACGCAGCCTCCCCGCTGTTGCTGCGACGGGACAAGTCCCGTCCCCTCCCCTGCTCATACCTCTGATCGTTGTTCCCCCGCTTTGAGCAGCCGCTCGCGCAACTCGCGGGCATCCTCAGGACTGGGATCGAACCGCGACGGCTCCGGCAGCTGATCCAGCCCGGAGAGCCCGAAGAGCCGCTCGAACAGCTCCGAGGTCTTGAAGATC
Source organism: uncultured Solirubrobacterales bacterium (assembly GCA_963795625.1). Lineage (GTDB taxonomy): Bacteria > Actinomycetota > Thermoleophilia > Solirubrobacterales > 70-9 > VAYN01. The sequence goes on from CAWCIS010000001.1 coordinate 492,842, forward strand.
GCCGCCCCGAACTGCGAGCGCCCCGCCTCCTCGATCAGCCCCCGCTCGGCCAGCCCCTGCACCGCCGACTCCGAGGAGACGCCGCGGATGCGGGCGACCTCGGGCCGGGTGACCGGCTGCAGGTAGGCGACGATCGCCAGGGTCTCAGCCTGGGCCTGGGTCAGCGGCGGCGTCCGCGGCTTCGAGAGCAGTCGCCGCGCCGCGCCCTCGCTGGCCGGGTCGCTGGCCAGCGCGTAGCCGCCGGAGACCTCGCGCAGGACGATCCCGCGCCTGCCCTCGGCGAGGTCCTCGCGCAGCAGCTCGATCGCCTCGGCTATCTGCCCCTCGGTCGCTTCCGTCGCCTGCGCCAGGTCGGCGAGGGCGACCGGCTGGGCCGAGAGGAAGAGCAGCGCTTCGACGGTGCGGGAGAGGTCGTTCACGCGGCCGCCGTCTTGCGGACCTGGATCGGGCCGAACGGCTCGCCCTGCTCCCAGGTGATCTCGCCCTTGCGGTAGAGCTCGAGCAGGCCGAAGATCGTCACCGCCTGGGTGAGGCGGTCCTCGCCGCCGAACTCCTGGTCGAAGTCGAAGCTGGTGCGGCGGCGGAGGATGTCGCGCAGGGCGCGCAGGCGGCGCTCCAGCGAGACGGTCGGGCGGATGTGGCTGATGTCGACGTCGGGCGGCTCGGTCAGGAGATCGCCGAGGGCGGCGCCGAGGGCGTCCGGGTCGTAGACGGCGGTGGCGGCGTCGACGGCGATCTGGCGCAGCTCCCGCGGCAGCGGCGCCGAGCGGTAGAGGTAGCCGCGCTGGCTCTCGAAGCGGTCGGCGATGACCGCCGAGGCGTCGCGGTAGCGGCGGTACTCGAGCATCCGCGCCAGCAGCTCGTCGATCGCCTCCTCCGGGCTGAGGTCGTCGAGCTCGTCTTCGGGCCCGGGCAGCATCAGTCGCGACTTCAGCTCCAGCAGGGCGGCGATGAGGACGAGGAATTCGGTCGCCACCTCCAGCTCCAGCTCGCCCTCGCGCTCGAGGTGCTCGATGTAGGAGACGACGACCTCGCCCAGCTGCAGGTCGAGCAGGCTCACCTCCTCGCGCAGGACGACCGCCAGCAGCAGGTCGAACGGCCCGGCGAAGATGTCCAGGTCGAGGTCTAGCTCGGCGATCGCCATCCCGGGCAGACTAACTCTGACTCGGGACGAGGTTAACCAGACGTCACCAGACGGCAGCGGACGCGAAGCGGAGCAGCCGTCGCCTGATTTATTTGGGGGATGGGCCGTAGCCCATGCGCTCGCGCACGTCGGCGAGCGTCGGGGCGGCCAGGGCGCTCGCCCTCTCGGCCCCGGCGGCCAGCACCGCCTCCAGCGCCGCCTCGTCGGGGCGCAGCTCGGCGTAGCGCTCCTTGACCGGCGCCAGCAGCTCGACCACGGCCTCGGCGACCGCCCCCTTGAAGTCGCCGTAGCCGGCACCCTCGAACTCGCGCTCGACCTCGCCCTGGCCGATCCCGCGGGCGACGGCGAGGATGTCGATCAGGTTGGCGATCCCCGGCTTGTCCTCGGCGCGGCGGACCTCGCGGCCGGAGTCGGTGACGGCGCTGCCGAACTTCTTGCGGATCGCGGTGGGCTCGTCGAGGACGAGCACGGTCCCGGCCTCGGTGCCGCCGGTGGTCGACATCTTCCGCTCCGGCTCCTGCAGGTCCATGATCCGGGCGCCGACCTCGGGGATCTTGAACTCGGGCACGACCAGGGTCTCGCCGAAGCGCTCGTTGAAGCGGCGGGCGATCTCCCGCATCAGCTCGACGTGCTGGCGCTGGTCGTCGCCGACCGGGACCTCGGTCGCGCGGTAGGCGAGCACGTCGGCGGCCATCAGCACCGGGTAGAAGAAGAGCGCGGCCGAGACCAGCTCCTTCTGGCGCGCCGACTTGTCCTTGAACTGGTGCATGCGGTTGAGGTCGCCGTGGGCGGTGACGGCCGACAGCAGCCAGGTCAGTTCGGTGTGCTCGCGCACGTCGGACTGGCGGAAGAAGACGCAGCGCTCGGGGTCGAGGCCGGCGGCGAGCAGGATCGCGGTGGTGTCGTAGAGCCGCTGGCGCAGCTCGGCCGGGTCGTAGGCGACCGAGATCGCGTGCAGGTCGACGATGCAGAAGATCGCCGGGTCGCCGCGATCCTGGCCCTCGACGTACTGCTGGATCGCGCCGATGAAGTTGCCGAGGTGCTTGCGGCCGGTCGGCTGGATGCCGGAGAAGATGATCGGGGCGGGCATGGAAGGCAGCCTATTTGGGGGGCGGGACGGGGGTGCCCCTCGCCCTCACGAACTGCGGGGAGGTTCGGTTGAGGGGCAC
>CAWCIS010000002.1:0-46700 GCA_963795625.1 uncultured Solirubrobacterales bacterium
CTCTGCCTTTTCCAGGGCGTCGCGTTGGCGCCACGCGGCGAGCACCTCGTCGGGCTCAGCCTCCACCCAGGTGGCCAGGTGGCGGTTTAGGACTTCGGTGGCGGGGGCGGAGGGGGGTCAGGGGAGGCCTCGCCGTCACGAACAGCGGGAGGTTCCGTCGAGACCTCCCCTGACCCCCTGATGCTGGCGGTCGAGATCGAAACGGCCCTGTCGCGGAGGTCAGGGGGGAACTCGTCGGGGGAGATCGTCAGGTTCAGGCCGATGCCGACTACTGCCCAGCCGTTCTTGGGGGCGGGCCTCGACGAGGATGCCGGCGAGCTTGAGGCGGTCGACGAGGACGTCGTTGGGCCACTTGACCATGCAGCGCAAGGGCTTGGGATTCGCCGCGGCGGTGTCTGCCTTTGCTTTCTCTCGGCTCCCTATCGACGGGTCGGTGGCGAGCTCTTCGGCTGCGGCGCAGACGGCGAGGGGGACGGCGAGGGGGAGCATCAGGTGGCGCTCGTCGAGGGGGCGGACGATCGCCGAGTAGAGGAGGGCTTTGCCCGGAGGGGCGGTCCAGGTACGGCCCTGCCGGCCGCGGCCGGCGGTCTGCTCGCCGGCGGTGACGACGGTGCCGTGCGAGGCGCCTTCGGCGGCCAGCTCACGGGCGCGCGTGTTGGTCGAGTCGGTGCGTTCGAAGTGGTGGTGCGGCTTGCCGAAGCTCATCGCCGGCGGTTGCGGCAGCCCTTTGTACTCCTATGCGTTACAAAGGACTGCCGCACGCTGGGAATCACTTCGCGGCGTCCTCCAAAAGGGCTTGGACCAAGCCGTCGATGTCGTGGCGCTCGGCTTCGACGTCGACCCGGAGGCCGGCGGCTTGGACAGCCTCGCTGGTGACGGGACCGATTGAGACGATGCGGGCGGCGCTGGGGAAACGGTCGCCGAGCGCCTCGGTCAGGTTGGTCACGGTCGAGGAGGAGGTGAAGGTGACGTAGTCGGCGCCCTGCGCCGCCTCGATCGCCTCGGCGTCGGGCTGCTCGCGGACGGTCTCGTAGAGAGCGACGACATCGACCTCGGCACCGCGCTGCTCGAAGTACTCGGGCAAGACGTCGCGGGCGTCGGCGGCGCGGGCGACGAGGACGCGGCTGCCCTCGACCTCGACGTCGCCGAGCGCCTCGATCAGCCCCTCGGCGACGAAGCGGTCGGGGACGATGTCGGCGACCACGCCGCGTTTGGCCAGGGCGCGGGCGGTGCCGGGCCCGATCGCCGCCACGGTGACGCCCGCGAGGGCGCGCGAGTCGAGGTCGGCGGCCGCGATCGCTTCGAAGAGCAGGCGGACGCCGTTGGGACTGGTCAGGCAGACGAGCTCGTAGATACCGATCGCCGCCGCCGCGGCGCGCACCTCCTCCGTCTCGACCAGCGGCTCGATCCGGATTGCCGGCAGCTCGACCACCTCGGCGCCGAGGTTGCGCAGGATCGCGGCGAGGCCGCTGGCTTGGGCGCGGGCGCGGGTGACGACGACGCGGCGGCCGTGCAGGGGGCGATGCTCGAGCCAGGCCAGGTCCGCGCGGCGGCCGGCGACCGCGCCGACGACGATCAGCGCCGGTGCTTTGACGCTCTCGCGCTCGACCGCCGCTGCGATCGTGCCCAGGGGGGCGCTGACGGTGCGCTGGTCGGGCCAGGTGCCGCGTTCGATCGCCGCCGCCGGCTCCTCGGGGTCACGGCCACCGGCGATCAGCGCCGCCGCGTTCTCGGCCAGCCGTTTGACGCCCATGTAGAAGACGAGGGTGCCAGGGAAGGCGGCGAGGGCGTCCCAGTCGAGCGCCGACTCATCCTTCTCCGGGTCCTCGTGGCCGGTGACGAAGGCGACCGCGGAGGCGTCGTCGCGGTGGGTGACCGGGATGCCGGCGTAAGCGGTGGCGGCGACGCCCGCGGTCACCCCCGGCACCACCTCGAACTCGACCCCGGCCGCGCGCAGCGCTTCGCCCTCCTCGCCGCCGCGGCCGAAGAGGAAGGGGTCGCCGCCCTTGAGCCGGACCACGCTCTTGCCGGCCTGCGCTGCCTCGATCAGCCGCGCGCCGATCTCCTCCTGGGGGACCGAGGGCACGCCGGGCTGCTTGCCGACGTAGATCAGCTCGGCCTCGGCGTGGGCGCCATCGAGCGCGGTGGGCGGGATCAGCCGGTCGTAGAACACCGTGTCGGCGCTCCCGATCAGATCGAGCGAGCGCGCCGTCATCAGCCCTGGATCCCCGGGTCCCGCGCCGACGAGGTACACAACTCCAGCCCGCGCACTCATTCCGTGGTTCCCTTCCCACCAAATGCGTGGATTCCGAACCACGGAACCTCGCCAGGGCGCGCGGGATCCATTCCGCGGTTCCTTATCCACCAAATGCGTGGATTCCGAACCACGGAACTTGGGAGTGGGGTGGTGGCGCTCACGCCATTGCCTCGGCGCGATCGAGCAGGTCGCGGGCGCCGGCGCTGAGCAGGCGCTCGGCAAGCAGGACGCCGGCGGCGGCGGGCTCGGAGGCGTCGGCCTCGATCCGGTCGCGCAGCCACTCGCTGCCGTCGGGGAGGCCGACGAAGGCGTCGATCTCCAGGCCCTCGCCCTCGACCCGGGCGAAGACGCCGACCGGGGTGGTGCAGCTGGCGTCGAGCAGGCGCACCGCGGCGCGCTCGGCGGTCAGCTCGCGGGCGGCGTCGAGGTCGAAGATGCCGGAGACGGCCTCGGTCGTCTCCTCGTCGCCGGCGCGGACCTGGAGGACGAGCGTGCCCTGGCCGGGGGCCGGGACCATCGTCTCGACCGGGATCCGGAAGCCGATCTCCGCCTCGCGGCCGAGCCGGCGCAGGCCGGCGGCGGCAAGGACGATCGCGTCGAGCTCACCCTCGGCCAGCTTGCGCAGGCGGGTGTCGACGTTGCCGTGCAGCTCCTCCACCCGCAGGTCGGGACGCACGGCGAGCAGTTGCGCGCGTCGCCGCAGGCTGGCGGTCCCGACCCGCGCGCCCGCGGGCGCGTCGGCGAGCGAAGTGCCGGCCCCGATCCAGACGTCGGCCGGATCCTCCCGCCGCGGCACCGCCGCGATCTCCAACTCGGCCGCCATCTCCCCCGGCAGATCCTTCGCCGAGTGCACCCCGACCTCTGCCTCCCCCGCCATCACCGCCCGCTCGACTCCCCGCACAAACCGCGACTTGTCCCCCTGCTCCCCATCGGAGGACGCCTCGACCAGTTCCGCCCCACCGAGCATCTCCGCGACCTGACCCGCCTGAGTCAGGGCCAGTTTGCTACCTCGAGTGGCAATGCGAATCATCGGCATGCGTGTGTTGAAGGCGTGTCCGGTAGGGGTGAAGCGTCTTGTACTTTTTCGTCGCCATCGATCTCGGATGGTCGCAGGCGAACCGCGAAAAAGTTAAGCGGAACCCCTACCGGACACGCCTTCAGGAGGCGCCCCTATCGGGATCCCTCCTACGCAGCTCAGTCACCGAACCTTCGCCCTCCACTGCCTCCGGCTCCGTCCCCACGTCGAGCCCGAACAGCTCTCGCATCGCACTCACGTAGAAGTAAGCGTCATCGCTGCCGGCCGAGCGGCGCATGCGCAGGGTCGGCTCGTGCAGGAGCCGCGAGGCGATCGCCTTTGCCATCGCCTCCAGGCGCTCGCGGTCGGCCTCGCCGAGACTCTCCCAGCGGCTGTCGTTCTCGGCCAGGACGCGGCGCACGACCTCGTCGCCGCGTTCGCGCAGCGCCGCGACCGTCGGCACCACCTCGAGCGAGGCGAGCCAGCGCTCGAAGCGGTCGAGCTCGGCCTCGATGATGTGCTCGGCCCGTTTCGCCTCCGACTCGCGGCCGCTGGTGTTGCGTTCGACGATCTGCTGGACATCGTCGATGTCGTGGACGCTGACCCCGGCGATCTCGCGGCAGGCGGGCTCGATGTCGCGGGGCACGGCGATGTCGATCGCCAGCAGCGGCCGCTCGCGCCGTTCCGCCATCACCTGGGCGAGGTCGTCGCGCTCGACGATGTGGTGGGGGGAGTTGGTGGCGGTGACGACGATGTCGGCCTCGGTCAGCTGCTCGGGCAGCTCCTCGAAGCGGACGGCGCTGCCGTCGAAGCGCTGGGCCAGGCCGATGGCGCGGTCGTAGTGGCGATTGGCGACGAAGACGGTGCGGACGCCGCGGGCGACCAGCGCTTTGGCGACCAGCTCGGCGGTCTCGCCGGCGCCGACGACGAGGACGCGGCGGTCGGAGAGGTCGCCGAGCGCGCGCCGCGCCAGCTCGACCGCGACCGAGGGGATCGAGACCCCCTTCTCGCTGATCCCAGTCTCCTCGCGGGCGCGGCCGCCGGCGGTGAGGGCGCCGCGGAAGAGGCGGTTGAGGATCGGGCCGGTGCCGCCCTCGACCAGGGCCAGCTCGTAGGCGCGTTTGACCTGGCCCTGGATCTCGGCCTCGCCGACGATCATCGAGTCGAGCCCGGCGGTGACCCGCAGCAGGTGGCGGGCGGCGTCGACCGAGCGCAGCGAGTAGAGGTGGCCGAGCAGCTCGGTCGGGCGGATCTCGGCCTGGCGGGTGAGCACGCCCAGGGCTGTCGACTCGGCCTCGACCGGGTCGGAGACGATCAGGTAGAGCTCGGTGCGGTTGCAGGTGGAGATCGCCGCCGCCTCGTGGATCCCCGGCGCCGCGGTCAGCTCGCGCAGGGCGCTGACGGCGCGGCCCTCGGTCAGTGAGAGGCGCTCGCGCAGGTCCAGCGGCGCCGTCTTGTGGGAGACGCCGAGGGCCAGCAGCTCGCTCATCAGGCGCTCACCTCGTCGCGCTGCTCCTCCTGCTTGCGCTGCTCGGCGAAGCCGGCAAGCTCCCGCAATTCCTTCTCGATCCGCTGCAGTTTCGCCGCCATGATCGCGACGTAGACAACGATCAGGACAAGGAAGACGATGTAGGCGCCGGCGACGTACTTGCCGCCTTCGCCGAGCGGCAGGGCTGGGGCGCCGAGCGGCAGCAGCGTGGCAAGCGCGTGCATCAGCTCACCTCCGGGGCGATCCGCGAGGCGGCGCCGGGGGCGGGCGCGTCGAGGGCGCGGCGCAGGCGCTTGACCTGGCCCGAGGCGCTCTTCGCGGTCAGCTCGAACTTGACCAGGGTCACCCAGAGCAGCGCGATTGCCGCCAGGCAGACGAGGAAGGTCAGCAGCATCGAGCCGGGCAGGCCGCCGTTGGCGGTGGCGAAGACGCGTGGGTGAACGAGGCTCTGGGCCATCCGCACGGCCATGAAGTTGAGCGGCACGAAGGCGCCGGCGGTGATCGCGAAGACGGAGGCGTAGCGGGCCTGGCGCTCGGGATCCTCGATCGCGTAGCGAAACGGGTAATAGGTGGCGTAGAGGAGGAAGACGATCAGGAAGCTGACCAGGGTCGGCTCGTCCCAGACCCACCAGTGGCCCCAGGAGGCCTTGGCCCAGATCGAGCCGGTGAGGAGGACGGCGACGCCGAAGATCACCGACATGTGGATCGAGACGTAGGAGTAGGCGTCCCACTTGCGGTTGCCGCTGCGCAGGTGGGCGATCGCGAAGACGCCGCCGACGACGAAGCCGATCAGCGCCACGATCGCCAGCGGCACGTGCAGGTAGAAGATCTTTTGGATGATGCCCTGGTCGGTTTCGATCGGGGCGTAGAAGAAGACCAGCGACAGCCCCACGGCAAGCAGTGCCACGGTGGCGATCGAAAGTGGTCTCAGTCCTTTGCCGAACATGCTTCGCGGGGGTGGGCCAGGCCCGGCCGGTCAGTCCTCGAGGAGGAAGTCGAATACCGCATAGCCGACCAAGCCGAAGATCAGATCGTATAGGCCGAGCACCATCAGCCAGGTGCCGAAGCGGTCGTAACCGGGACCGCCCAGGGCCAGCAGCGGCTTGGTGGCGCCGGTGGCGGCGATCATCAGCGGCACCACCAGGGGCAGTAGGACCAGCGGCACCAGCAGGTCGCGGGCGCGTGAGTTGACCGCCATCGAGGAGATCAGGGTGCCGGTCGCGGCGAGGCCGAGGTCGGCCAGCAGCAGGACCAGCGCCAGCGGCGCCAGCCCGCCGAGGTCCTGGAGGAAGAAGAGGGCGAAGATCGGCACCGTAATCAGCTCCAGGGTCAGCAGGTAGATGACCAAGGCCGCGGCCTTGGCGGTGAAGAGGACGCTGCGGTCGATCGGGGCGAGGCGGATCGCGTCGAAGCCGCCCTCCTCGCGCTCGGCGACGAAGAGGCGGTTGATGCCGAGCACGGCGGCAAACAGCAGCGTCGCCCAGAGCACGCCGGCGGCGAGGCTGCCGGAGAGGCTGGTGCGGTCGAGGCCGAAGCGGAAGATGACGAAGCTGGTGACGGCGAAGAGCGCCATCGCCGGCAGCGACTGCAGGGTGCGCAGCTCCGAGCGCAGGTCCTTGGCGAGGATCGCCGCGAAGGCGGCGCGCGAGGAGGTCACGAGACCGCCGCCGTCTCGCCGATGCCGAGCCGCAGCACCTGGTCGGCCTCGGGCAGAAAGCGCTCGGGGTCGTGGGTGACGACGACGCGGGTGCTCCCGGTCCCGGGCCCGATCAGGCCGCGGGCCAGCTCGCGGCCCTCGGCGTCGAGGTTGGAGTCGGGCTCGTCGAGCAGCAGCAGCTCCGGCTCGTGCAGGACGCAGCGGCAGATCGCCAGCCGCTGGCGCATCCCGGCCGAGAGCTCGACGATGCGCTCGTCGGCGCGGCGCTCCATCCCGGCGGCGGTGAGCAGCTCGGCGATCCGCGCCTCGGCGGGGGCGCCGGTGATCCCGTGCAGCCTGGCGTGGAAGCGCAGGTTCTCGCGGCCGCTGAGGTCGCGGTAGAGCAACGGCTCGTGCCCGAGGTAGCCGATCCGACCGCGCAGCTTCCAGGCCTCGCCGGGGAGCGAACAGCCGAGCACGATCGCCTCGCCGCCGCTCGGGCGCAGCAGCGTCGCCAGGATCCGCAGCAGCGTCGTCTTGCCGGCCCCGTTGGGCCCGAGCACGACCAGCGACTCCCCGGCGGCGACCGTCAGCCCGACCCCGTCGAGCGCGGTGCGTTCGCCGTAGTCGCGGCGCAGGCCGGCGAGCCGGATTGCCGGCACCGCGGCCGCGGCCGGCGCTTTCTCCTGCTCAGGGGGCATCGCGGAGGATTGTGAAGCGTCGGCGATGATCTAGGCTGCCGCGGCGATTTCGGCAGAGGCGCGATCAATCTCGACAAGGAGAATGTGGATGAGCAAGGGCAAGTGGGTCAGCAGGCTGTGTGTGGCCGCCATCGCGACGGCGGCACTGGCGGTTCCGGTTGTCGCCTCGGCCGATCACCCTGGTCAGACGGTCGAACTGAAGTCGACGATCACGGTCAACCCGGTCGCCAGCGCCGGCAAGGTCTCGTCTTCGAACGCGAACTGCGTCGAGGATCGTCAGGTCGTCGTCAAGGAGAAGGGCTTCGGAAAGATCGGTTCCACGACCACGAGCTCGACCGGCAGCTGGAAGGCCGAACCCAAGTACAAGGGCAACGCCCCGCCGCTCAAGGTCTACGCCGAAGTGAAGCCGGTCACCCAGGGCACCGCCGGCACGATCTACAAGTGCCTCGGCGCCACCTCGAAGGTCCGCACGATCACCGGCGGCTGATTTCGCGATCGCTTGGGCGAGTTTGTAGCGCTATGCGGAACAAACTCGCCCAGGTCGGTCAGCGGCGCTTCTTCAGCGTGCGCCGGCCGACCTTCAGCAGCGGTCCCATGCCCTCGCGCAGGGCGCGGGTGCGGGTCTCGCCTTTGCCGTAGAGGATCCGGGCCGAGGCCTGGACCGCTTCGCCGAGGGTGCGGTCGTAGGGATGCCACCAGAAGTCGCGGGTGAGGCCCGGCTCCCAGGCGTTCATCTTGATGTTGACGCACTCGTAGAAGCCGAATTTGGAGTGGGAGCGGCCGACGCCGGAGTTCTTGACGCCGCCCCATGCGCACTGGCAGGCGCCGTGGCTGAAGGAGTGGTCGTTGATCCAGACCATCCCCGACTCGAGCCGGCGGGCGATGCGCTCGCCCTTCTGGCGGTCCTTGGTCCAGACCGAGGCGCCGAGGCCGAACTCGGAGTCGTTGGCGAGGTCGATCGCCTCCTGCTCGGAGTCGACGACGACGATCGGCAGGACCGGCCCGAAGATCTCCTCGCGCATGATCCGGGTCTGGTGGGTGACGCCGGTGAGCACGGTCGGGGCGATGAACTTGCCAGGCAGGCCGGGGACGTCGACGGGGCCGCCGCAGAGCTTGGTGGCGCCGGTCGCGACCGCGTCCTCGATCAGGTCGACGACGATCTCGTACTGGCCGTCGGAGGTCATCGGGCCGATCTCGGTCTCCCACTCGAGCGGGTCGCCGAGCCGCAGCTTCTCGGCCTCGCGGGCGACGCTCTCGACGAAGCGGTCGGCGATCTCGCGGACGACGTAGACGCGCTCGATCCCCGAGCAGGTCTGGCCGGCGTTGGCGAAGCCGCCCCAGATGGCGCCGGAGATCGCGTTGGGGAGGTCTGCGTCGGCGCAGACGATCATCGGGTCCTTGCCGCCGAGCTCGAGGACCGAGCCCTTGAGGCGGGTGGCGCAGACCTCGCCGACCTTGCGGCCGACCTCGACCGAGCCGGTGAAGAAGATCTTGCCGACGCTCGACTTCGCCAGCGCGTCGCCGACGGCGCCGCCGCCGTGGACGACGCGGATCAGGCCCTCGGGCAGGCCGCGCCTTCTCGAAGACGTCGCGGATCCGCTCGCCCAGCAGTGGCGTCAGGCTGGCCGGCTTGAGGACGACGCCGTTGCCGGCCATCAGCGCGATCGCGACCTCGCCGAAGGGGATCGACCAGGGGTAGTTCCAGGGGGCGATGACGCCGACCACGCCGATCGGCTCGTAGGAGAAGTGGCCGCTCTTGGAGAGCGTGAAGGCCTGGGTCATCCGCACCTTCTCGTCGGCGAGGATCTTCGGACCGGCCTTGGCGCACCAGTGCAGGGCGTCGACGGTCGGCAGCAGCTCCATCGTGTAGGCCTCGGCGCGCGGCTTGCCCTGCTCGCGGACCAGCAGCTCGGCGACCTCGTCGATGTCGTCGAGCAGAGCGTCGGCGGCGCGGCGCATGTAGGAGGCGCGCACCTTCGGTCGGCAGCTCGGCCCAGGCGGGCTGGATCCGGGCGACGTCGTCCACCACTCCCTGGACCTGGTCCGGGGTGATCGTCGGGACGGTGCCGACGAGCTCGCCGGTGGCGGGGTTGAAGGACTCCAGAGTCGAAGTTGACAGGGCTGCGGGTTTCGCCTCGGTAGTAGCCATGAGGTCGATTCTAGAGCGGTGCGGGAGGGGCGAGGGAGAGGGGTCGGCGGAGCAACAGCGGGGAGGCTCCGGCGACCCCTCTCCCTCGCCCCTCATACTCAGCGTTAGTGAGTGACCAGCTGTTTGACACGGGAGGGGAAGCCCAGCCAACTTCGGGTCGAGGAGCTGGAGGGACTCCGCCTGCTGATGCGCCGCTGGCGGTGCGGATGCGGCCTCGGAACTTGGATGAGCTGGTTGGGCAGGAGCACATTCTTGGGGCGGGGTCGGCGCTGCGGACGGCGATCGAAGAGGGGAAGCCGCACAGCGCGATTCTGTACGGGCCGCCGGGGGCGGGGAAGACGACGTTGGCGCGGATCGCGGCGGCGGGGGCCGAGGGTGCTTTTGAGGAGCAGTCGGCGGTGGTCGTTGGGAAAGCCGAGATCCGTGGGGTGATCGAGCGGGCGCGGGAGCGGCGCAAGGGGTCGGGGCGGCCGACGATCCTTTTCCTCGACGAGATCCACCGGTTCAACAAGGCGCAGCAGGACGCGCTGCTGCCGGCGGTCGAGGAAGGGCTGCTGACGTTGATCGGGGCGACCACCGAGAACCCCTACTTCGAGGTCAACTCGGCGCTGATCTCGCGCTCGCAGGTCTACGAGCTGAAGCCGCTCGACGCGGCGCAGGTCGAGGCGCTGCTGCGGCGGGCGCTGGCCGACCCCGAGCGCGGGATCGCGGAGCCGCCGCCGGTCGCGGACGCGGCGCTGGCGATGCTGGCCGAGCGCAGCGGCGGCGATGCCCGGGTCGCGCTCTCCGGGCTGGAGCGGGCGGTCGAGCGGGCGCAGGGCAAGCCGATCGACGTCGCCGCGATCGAGGACGCGCTGCAGCGCAAGGCGATCGACTACGACCGCCAGGGCGACCGCCACTACGACTTCGTCTCGGCCTGGATCAAGGCCACCCGCGGCTCCGACGTCGACGCCTCCCTCTACTACCTGGCGGTGATGCTGGAGGGCGGCGAGGACCCGCGCTTCATCGCCCGCCGCATGGTCATCCTCGCCTCCGAGGACATCGGCAACGCCGACCCGCGGGCGCTGCTGGTCGCCGATGCCGCCGCCCGCGCCGTCGACCGCGTCGGCCTGCCCGAGTGCGCGCTCAACCTCGCCCAGGCCTGCGTCTATCTCGCCCTCGCGCCCAAGTCCAACGCCTCCTACAAGGCACTGGAGGCGGCCCGGGCCGAGGTCCGCGAGCACGGCGCCCAGACGCCACCCGACTACCTGCGGGACTCCCACTACCCCGGCGCCGCCAAGCTCGGCCGCGGCGACGGCTACCGCTACGCGCACGACGAGCCGGGCGGAGTCAGCGACCAGCAGCTGCTCCCCGAGGGGCTCGCCGGCCGCCGCTTCTACGCCCCGACCGAGCGCGGCTTCGAGGCCGAGCTGGGCAAGCGCCTGGCCGAGCTGCGTACGAGATTCGGACAGTCCAAGTGACCTCCGCAACTTCCTAAAGAGAGCAGGGTTTCAATGGGCGGCTTTCCAAGCTAGAGCCAGGGAGAGCCGAAACACCCACCGGAGGCCTGGACTGGGGGCTTCCGGTGGGGACTTAACACAGGGGGGAGAGGGCGTCGAGTGGGACTGGACTCGGCGCCCTCTGTATGTCTGCCCCCGTGTTTAGTGCTTGCCAGGGGGTGTCTGAGCTGAAGGGGTCGTATTCACCCCTGAGCTCAGACACGCCATCGCCTAAGGTGAGTGCATGGCCTCGAAAGACTCTGAGCGGCTGCGACTCGGGGGGATGGCGCTGCGCAACGGGCTGCTGATCCACGGGCCGACCCACTGGTCGGCGGCGGTGCGCGACCGCGACGGCGGTATCCAGGTCGCCTCCGCGCACAAGCCGGAGCTGGCTCCGAAGCTGGTGGCGCGCCTGCCTGGGCTGCGCGGGCCGCTGAAACTGGCGGAGGCGATGGCGGTGCTGCCGCTGGCGCGGCGGCGACTGCCGGCGGCGCGGCTGCCGTTCGAGAACTGGCAGGTGATCGCCGCTACCGGCGCGACCCTGGTCGCTGACGAGCCTGCTGCGCAAGCGGGCGCCCGCCTCGGCTCTGCGGGAGGGCTTCGCCCAGGTGGTCGGCGCCGTGCCCGCCATCGTGGCGCTGATGGACCGCGACCTCGCCGCCTACCACGGGGTCGAGCACAAGGCGATCGCCGCCTACGAGCAGGGCGTCGACGATGTCGCCGCGGTGCCGAAGGAGCACGACCGCTGCGGCTCCAATCTATGGTCCCGATGATGCTGCTCTCGGCCGGCGGCACGGTGCTGCTGGAGCGCCTGGTCGAGGAGCCGAACGCGGTCGCCCGCGCCGGGGTCGGCCTCGGCGGCGCCTCGATCGCGGTCGAGATGTTCGCCTGGAGCGACCGCCACCACGGCGATCCCCTGGCCGAGGCCTTCCACACCCCCGGCCGCGAGATCCAGCGCCACTGGGCGACCAAGGAGCCGATGGCCGAGCAGCTCGAGGTCGGGCTGGCGGCGATGGCGGAGATCCTCCGGGTCGAGCACGGCAACGGCGGGGACGACCTGCCGCCGGCCGCATAGACTCACCGCCGTGTTCGGAAGGATTGACCACATCGGAGTCGCCGTCGAGGACCTCGACGCCGCGATCGCGCTCTACGCGAAGAGCTTCGAGATGGCGCTCGTCCACCGCGAGACGGTCGAGTCCCAGGGCGTCGAGGCGGTGCTGCTGGACGTCGGCGAGGGCCACGTCGAGCTGCTGGCCCCGCTCGGGCCCGACACCGCGGTCGGCAAGTTCCTCGCCCGCAAGGGCGAAGGCCTGCACCACGTCGCCTACGCGGTCGACGACATCGACGCCGCCCTGGTCCGGATCGCCGCGACTGGGATCGAGCTGATCGACGCCGAGCCGCGGGTCGGCATCCGCGACAGCCGCGTCGCCTTCCTTCACCCCCGCTCCACCGGCGGGGTACTTACCGAGATCGTCGAACCAGCGGGAGGGCACTAATGGCTGACGCACAACGAGTCGAGATCGGCTTCGAGGGCGGGCAGGTCGTCTCCGCCCGCCTCGCCGAAGACGACCTCAAGGACCTGCGCAAGCAGCTCGAGAAGGGCGGCTGGCACGACCTCCACACGGAGGACGGCGTCATCTCCCTCTACCTCGGCAAGGTGGCCTTCATCCGCATCGAGTCGGGCGAGCACCGCATCGGCTTCGGCCCCGGCGCCTGAGCCGCGCGCCGCGCCCACGGCGAGTTGATCTTTTCTGAGCGCTGTGATGAGCTCGCCCCGTGGCCAAGGAGCCCTACCCGACCTGGATGTTTTACCCGACCCGTCATCCGGCCCCCATCTGGGCCGGGGGCGTGTTGAAGGTCTTCGGCCGCGCCCGTTCGAAAATTGACTCCGGCACCAATCACGGTGTCAGTAGCGACGCCTGTCTTGCCGCCGTCAGGCCTGGCCTCAAAGGGCTCGGTTTCAAAGTCGAGAGCGGCAAGACGGCCGCTCAAAAAATAAAGCGGCCGGTTCTATTCGGCGAGAACGGCAAGTCGAAAGTCTCCTACGAGGTTGATGGTTTTCACCCACGGGACAAGGTCGTGCTCGAGGTCGAGGCCGGTCGTGGGGCCGCCAACAATGCTGACTACAGGGACCTCGTCCGGGCGGGGCTGATGGTTGGAGTCGACTATCTGGTCTTGGCGATGATGCGGGAATACCGCACCGGTAAACAGACGATTCGTAGTTACGAGCAGACTCGGAACAGGCTGGACGCAATCTACGCCAGCGACCGCTTACAGCTACCGCTGAAAGGTGTGCTCCTGATTGGCTACTGAGCTGGGCTCGTGAGTCACGGGGAGTAGGTTCGGTGCATGTCCCGGATCGACGTCGAAGAGCATGCGTTGGGCCTGACCTGGGTCGTCGCGGAGCCGATGGAGCGGGCGTTTCATGCGCTCGTCGATGATGGCCAGGTCTGGTTGGTCGATCCGCTCGATGGGCCGGAGATCGAGGATGCGGTTGCGCTCGGGGAGCCCGCGGGGGTGCTGCAGTTGCTCGATCGGCACAACCGAGACTGCGCCGAGATCGCCGCGCGGCTCGGGGTCCCGCACCTGACGGTCCCCGACTCGGTGCCCGGCTCGCCGTTTGAGGCGATCCCCGCCGTGCGGATTCCGCGCTGGCAGGAGACGGCGCTGTGGTGGCCCGCGAAGAAGGCGCTGATCGTTGCCGAGGTCCTCGCCGCCAACCCGCTGCACACCGGCGGTGAGCAGCGGGTGGGGATGCATCTGTTCCTGCGGCCCTGGCCGCCAGGGTCCCTGCGTGGCTACCAGCCCGAGCACCTGCTGCTCGGCCACGGCCGCTCCGTTCACGGCCCTGACGCGGGCAGCGCGGTGGAGACCGCCTACTCCCGTGCCCGGCGAGACTTGCCGCGAGTCATCTTGGGGCTGCCCGGCGCGGTGCGGGGCTGAGTCGGAAGCTGACCGAAAGACTTCTCGAGGACCCGATCCCCTAGTTCTTGTCGACTTGACCCACCTAGAGTGGGGTCAAGTCGACGACGGCGCTGCGGTGGCAAGCGAGTCCCAGAGGCGGGCCTCGGCCTCGGCGACGCGCTTCGCGGCCGCGTCGACCTCCATCCAGGTGTGTGGGCCCGGCTCGTCACTCTCACTCGCTGCTTTGAACGCCTCCGCCAGCTCCGTCCACCGCCCGGCCGCCGCGGCCGCCAGCGGCGCCTCGTCGCGCCCCGCCTCTTCCAGGAACCTCGAGTACATGAGGCGGAAGGCGCCGCCACCGGTGCCGCGGCGCTCGATCACCTGGTAGGCGAAGCGGGCGCACCACTGCCAGTCTTCGGCCACCTCCGGCCAGGAGCCGGCCTCGGCGGCGAGGCGCTCGACCGCGGGCAGGCCACCGTACTCACCGAAGGGCGGCTCCAGCATCTCCTCGGCCGCCTGGGCGATCGCGCGCGGGATCGCCGCCTCTAGCTGCTCGCGCTCGACCGCGGCGGCGACCGTGAACATGTGGCCTTCGAGCGGGTAGGCGGGGTGGCCACTGTGGCGCGCCCGGGCGAGGTTCTCCAGACGGGTCGTCTGCAGCGCCTCGAAGCCGGTGTCGGAGAGTTGGGCGACCTCGTCGTCGTAGCCGGCCAGGACCACCGCGTGCCCGGGGAAGTGGGCCGAGTTGCCGTAGTGGTCCAGGTAATAGATGTCGGTGAGCAGGAGTGCCGGATTGCCGCCGTCGATCTCGGCGCGCGCGGCCTCCCAGGCTCGCTCGTCGCCCTGCTCGAAGGTGCGCAGCTCCAGCGCCGCCCCGGTCAGGTCGCGGAAGCTCTCCTCCAGCCGCGCCGTGCGGCCGTTGAACCAGCGGCTGGGCGAGGAGTCCTCGAGGGTCAGGTAATAGAAGCCGCCGCCGCCGCCGAGCCCGAAGGCCATCTCCTCGCTGAGCTCGATCCCGTGGAAGCCGAGCAGGTTGCGCAGGGCGGTCGAGCCGCAGTGGTTACCGGGCGTGTGGACGTAGCCGGGTACGGAGGGCATCGGCAGATACTGACCGACCGCCCGCGGGCCCGCCCGACCCTTATCCTCCGCCGCCGTGGAGAACGCCGCCGCCAACCCCGAGAACCTCGACCTCAAGCTGCTGCGCCTGATGCGCACCCGTGGGCACTCGCCCGGGCTGGAGTCCGCCGCCAAGGCGCTCGGCAAGGCCGGCAACAACGCCGCCGTCTGGGTCGTGCTCGGGGTGGCGCTCGCCCTGCTCGACTGGGAACGCCACGAAGCGTGGCTGATCTGCGCGGTGCTGGGCCCGGTCGCGATCGTCCTCAACTACGGGATCAAGTTGTTGGTCAAGCGCCCGCGCCCGGTGCTCGAGGGCCTGCCGCCGCTCGGCGGCGCCCCCAGCTCGCTCAGCTTCCCCTCCGCCCATGCGCTCTCCTCGTTCGCGGTGGCGACGGCGATGGTCCGGGTCGACCCGGCGATGGCGGGCGCGCTCGTCGTCGCCCTGGCGATCTCGCTCGGCCGCCCCTACCTGGGGATGCACTACCCGTCCGACGTCCTAGCCGGCGCCACCCTCGGCGTGGTGCTTGGACTGATCGTCCCCCTCTCCATATGAGGAGCGTGAAGCGATGAAGGTCGGGATCGTGGGACTGCCGAACGCGGGCAAGTCGACGCTCTTCAACGCCCTGACGAAGGGCGGCGCCCAGACCGGCGACTACCCGTTCACGACGATCGAGCCCAACGTGGCGATCGCCGAGGTGCCGGACGAGCGCCTGGAGAAGATCGCGGCGACGGTGCGCAGCTCGAAGCTGGAACCGGCGACGATCTCCTTCCACGACATCGCCGGCCTGGTCAAAGGCGCCTCCGAGGGGGAGGGGCTCGGCAACCAGTTCCTCGCCTCGATCCGCGAGACCGACGCGATCTGCCACGTCGTCCGCTGCCACGAGGACTCGGGCGTGCCGCACCCCGACGGCCGCGTCGACCCGCTGGCCGACATCGAGACGATCGAGACCGAGCTGATCCTCTCCGACTACGACCAGGTCGAGCGGCGCCTGCCGCGGGTCGCCAAGCAGGCGAAGTCGGGCGACGCCGAGGCAATTGCCGAGCACGGCTGGCTGCAGGCGGTGTTCGAGGCGCTCGCCGCGGGCCGCCCCGCCCGCTCGGTCCCGGCCCCCGACACGGCCCCCCAGGCCGTGGTCAACCTCCAGGCTTTGACCACGAAGCCGATCCTCTACGTCGCCAACGTCGACGAGGGCGACGGCGAGGTGCCGGAAGTCGTCGCCTCCCACGCCGCCGCCGCGGGTGCCGGGGCGGTCGCGGTCAGTGCCCGGATCGAGGGCGAGCTGGCCGAGCTCGACCCCGAGGAAGCGGAGGAGATGCGCGAGTCCTACGGGGTCGAGGGCTCCGGCCTGGCCCGCCTGGTCCGCGGCGCCTACGACCTGCTGGAGCTGATCACCTTCTTCACCGCCGGCGAGGACAAGGAGGCGGTCGCCCGTCCCCTGCGTCGCGGCGCCACCGCGCTGGAGGCGGCGGGCACGATCCACACCGAGATCATGGAAGCGTTCATCAAAGCCGAGGTGGTCGGCTGGGAGCAGCTGGTCGAGACCGGCGGCTACTCGCAGGCCCGCGACAAGGGGCAGCTGCGGATCGAGGGTCGCGACTACGTCATCCAGGACGGCGACGTGGTGACGATCAAGGTCTGACCGCTTGCGCGGTTCCAAATCCACGGGATCCGTGGAAAAAGCACCGCGGAACGATCCGGCACGGTCGATTGCCGTTGCGCGGTTCCAAACCCGCCAAATAGGCGGGAAGGGAACCGCGGAAGTTAGAGTCCGCGCATGGACGAAGGGGCGCGATTTCCGCGGGTCGCCGCCAAGGCGGGTCACTACGAGAGCTTTTACATCAAGGCATGTGAGCCCGGCGGCGGTCGCGGGATCTGGATCCGGCACACGGTGCACAAGCGGCCAGGGGCCGAGCCCAACGCCTCGATCTGGTTCGTCTTCTTCGACCGCGCGGCGCCCGCGCCGCGGGCGACGAAGGTGACGGTGCCGGCGCGCGGAGCTGTCGGTGCCCGCCGGGTCCTGGATCCGCGTCGGCGATGCCGAGGTCGGCCCTGGCCAGGCCGAGGGCTCGGTCGACACCGACGCCCTCGCCGCCGCCTGGTCGCTGACCTTCTCGGCCGAGGCTGAGCCCTGCAAGTACCTACCGGCCGACTGGCTCTACGAGGCGCCGCTGCCGAAGACGAAGTTCGTCGCGCCGGTCCCGCTCGCCCACTTCGACGGCCGGCTCGAACTCGACGACGAGGAGTCGATCGAGCTCCGCGGCTGGCCGGGGATGATCGGCCACAACTGGGGCAGCGAGCACGCCGAGCGCTGGGTCTGGCTCGAGGGCACCGGCTTCGCCGACTCGCCCGACACCTACTTCGACGCCGGCGCTGCTCGGGTCAAGCTCGGCTCCCGCACCAGTCCCTGGATCCCCTCGGGAATGTTGATGCTGGACGGGGAGGCGCACCGGCTCGGCGGCTTCGGCGCGATCCGCTCCGCCACGATCGAGGAGGCGCCCGGCGTCTGCACCTTCGTCCTCCCCGGCAAGGACATCGTCGTCCGCGGCCGTGTCTCCGCCCCCGAGAAGGACTTCGTCGGCTGGGTCTACGCCGACCCGAAGGGCCCCGAGCACAACACCGTCAACTGCTCGGTCGCCGACCTCGAACTGACCGTCGAACGCCCCGGCCTGCCGCGGCGCGAGCTCACCCTCGCCGCCGGCGCCGCCTACGAGCTGGGGATGCGCGAGACCCCAGGCCATCAACAAGGCCACGGCATCCCGATCCAGCCGTACCCGGACGGCTGAGGCGGTGGCGGTCGCGGGGACGCGTCGCTACTGGCTGATCTGGGTGGCGGTGGTACCGGTCGCCCTCTGGGCGCTGGTACGCGCGCTCGGCCTCGACGGCGGCAGCCTAATCGTGCCATTGCTGGCGTTCACGCCCTTCGCTCTGATCGCCGCCTTCTTCCTCGCCGGGCTCGCCGCTGCCCTCAGCAACTGGGCTGCGGCGATCGTCGCTGGGCTAGCGACCCTCTTCCTGGGCGCGGCGGTGCTGCCGCGGGCGATCGGCGACGGCACGGTGGACGCCGACGGTCACGAGACCCTGGGCGTCGTCTCCGCCAACATCCACCGCGGCACCTCCGATCCCGCCGCCCTGGTCGCCCTGGTCGAACGCCTGCACCCGGACCTGCTCGCCGTGCAGGAGCTGACCCCCGCCTTCGTCCGCAGGTTCGCCGGCGCCGGCATCGGGCGGGTCCTGCCGAACCACGTCCTCATGGTCTTCCCCGAGATGCCGAGGCTGCCGGGCGTCGGCATCTACTCGCGGCTGCCGCTGCGCCGCATCGGCCCGCACGACAACCACCGGGTCAGCGCCGCGGTGCGAATGCCCGACGGGCGCCTGGTCCGCGTCACCGACGTCCACCCGCACACGCCGAAACCGGGCCATATCGGCGAGTGGCGTGCCTCGCTGGAAGCGATGCCGTCCGCCGGCAGCGGCACTCCGCGGGTCCTACTGGGCGACTTCAACGCCACCCTCGACCAGGTCGAGCTGCGCGACGTCGTCGACTGCGGCTATCGCGACGCCGCCGACGTCGCCGGCAAGGGCCTGGAGCCGACCTTCCCGCGGCGCAGCATCCTGCCTCCCCTGATCACGATTGACCACGTGCTCGCCGACGAACGACTCGGCATCGTCGAATACGGCGTCGCCGAACAGCCCGGCAGCGACCACCGCGCGATCCACGCGGTGCTGGCGCTGCCCTAATCGCGCCGCGATCGCGAATACAGCCACGCCATCTGGAGCGGGCGGGATGAGCCCCTGGGCACGACGGTTCCTCGCCCAAGCGCTATCGCCGCCAACTCGATGACCTGTGCGCCGTGACGGAGGTCCCTTCATCGACGGCGTCAATCGGCGCATCCGGCCTTGACCCCAGCGGGGTGGGGCAAATGTCGGATGTGTGGGCCGGCTGCGTCGCGAGCTTGACGGCTCCGGGACGAGGTGCCTGAGCCGACCGGATACGCATCAAGCCTTTAGTCGCGCGCCGTCCCGCCGACGACCTTTTCGAAGGTCATCCAGGTGTCGTAGCCGCCAAGCGCTACCTCGAGCTGTTCGCCGGTCACCGTGCTGACGCCGCCGGTGCCGATCAGCTTCGCTTCGACGATCCGCGGTGAGACGCCGGTCTTGGTGATCACGACCTGTTTCAGCTTGCCCTGCAGGTAGGCACCGAGCTTGCTGCTGATTTCGGGACCGCTGAATTTCAGCGTCCAGGTGTGCAGCGGGCATTCGCCGTCGTAGGGGTCGGGGACGCCCTGCAGGTAGGGGATCGCGGGGCCGCCGAAGACGTTCTGGATGCTCTCGGTGTGGCCGCCGGAGCAGGCGGAGAAGAGGGTCTCGGCGATCTTGCCGCCGTACATGACGACCTGGCCGCGGGTCGCGGTCGCGGCGGCGTTGCTGGTCGAGTACTCGCTTTCCAGTCCTTTGTAGACCTGGCTGCGGGTGTCGGCATAGAGGTCGAAACCGTTGCCGCCGACGCCGGCGGTGAGCGCGAAGGAGCGCGAGGCCACCGCCTGCGCCTTCAGCTCTTCGGCCGGCCAGGAGGGCGGCGACTCGTTCGGGATCACGCCTTTGACGTACTGGTCGACGGCGAGCGCGTTGACGACGTTGAGGGAGCCGGAGGCGCTTTCGGTCGGCACCGTCTCGAGGGCGCCGCGATAGGTGCCGACCCCGGCGATCGCGATCTGACCCTTGCCGGCGGCGCGCAGCCTCGGGCCGCAGTTGGCGAGCCGCTTGCCGGCGGAGCTGCGCAGCACGACCGTGCTGCCGGCGCGGTGGGCCTCGTAGCTGCGGGCCGGGTCGAGCGTCTGGCCGCAGGCGCTGATGGCGGCGCTGAAGCCGACGTCGCCGGGGGAGATGTCGAGCAGGACCCGGACCACGCGTGGTCCGGGCAGCGTCCCGATCGTGGTCCCGGTGAAGTAATGGCCGAGGATGAACTGGTAGCTCTTGCCGTGCAGGGCGTAGCCGTAGGCACCGTAGGCGCTCATGCCGACGCCGTGGCCGAAGCCGTGGCCGTGGACGACCCAGCTGACGCTCGCGTCGGCGGCGGCGGGAGGGATCGCGACCAGGCTCGCGAGCGTCGCCAGGAGGGCGGCGAGGCGGGCGATCCGGGGGTGTCGTCGGGCGCGGCGCATGCTTCGCCAACAGCTTCGCCGCCGGGGAGTCGCGGCCTCTCTCCTCAGCTCGATTGGGCGAAGCGCGTCAGCCTCGGGAGAGAACTCGCCGATATGTTTAGGAACTATGCTGTACTTATAACTCACCGCACCGTCTAGGGAGCGATGCACCGCCCGTCCAGGGAACGATGGCGAAAGCCCGAGCCAGATCCGAGTCCAGCCCGCGTCGCCTGCCCCGTGGCCGCCACGCGCTCGCCCCCGAGCAGGTGCTGGCCGACCAGCGCCGCCGCCTGATCGCCGCCGTACCCGGCGCGGTCGCCGAGCACGGCTACGAAGCGATGTCGGTCGCCGACATCGTCAAGCGCGCCGCCGTCTCCCGCAACGCCTTCTACAACAACTTCGCCGACAAGCAGGAGTGCTTCGCGACCGCCCAGGAGGCGGGTCACGAGCGGCTGTTGCGCACCCTGACCGCCGCCTGCGAGGCGGATGCGCCGTTCGCCGAGCGGTTGGGGCGCTCGCTGGGGGCGGCGCTCGAGGCGCTCGGATCGGACCCGGACCTGGCCCGCCTGCTCTTCGTCGAGGCCCCCTCCTCGGTCGAGCTGGCGCTGCGCCACCACGAGTGGCTGCGCCGCTACGGCGACCTGCTGAGCGAGGCGGCGCCGCAAGCTCCCTCGGCAACGGTCTCCTCGGCGGAGTTCGCCCAGGTGATCGTCGGTGGCATCTCGACTCGGATCGCCAGCGAGGTCCTCAGTGGCGATGCGGCGAAGCTGCCGGCCCTGGCACCGCAACTGAGCGACTACGTCGCCGCTTTCTACGCCCCAGCCGGCGCCTGAGCGCCGCTGCGTCCAGGTCGGAAGTTTTGCGCTGAAGACACTGAGTCTTCCGTTTCTCCCTCTCTAGCTCTCCCGCAGGGCGAGGAAATTCCCTGCAAAAGCGGGATATCGCTTATCAATACCATGTGCGTACCTTGACAACAGCGAACGAGCATGTTTACATCTCGCCTCGTCTTCTCATAGGAACGAAGACGGTATCGCAGGGAATTAGTTCACAGGGAAAACAGAGCTTCGTCGAGAGCGTCGCAGCAGGGAGCGACGGACACGAAAGCTCAGGGACAAGGAGAGCACTACGTTGAGACGCCACGCGAAGGCATCGTCTGCGTCAACGAATTGGGCCCAGGCTGACCGCCTCGCCTCGCTGCAGCGCGAGATGCTCGCCACCCGCGGTGCCCGCAGCGGCAGTGACGGGAGAATTGCGCCCGCAGCTCGGCTCATGGTTGTTTTCGCGCTCACCCTCGCACTTCTCGCAATCTTCACCGCGTCGGCCCTTGCCGCCGAAACCCGTCCTTACACGGGAGTCACCTTCGGACCGGATGGGGTGGGCGGGACCGGAACCTTCTCGAACCTGCAGAGTGTCGCCGTCGATCAGACGAGCGGCGACGTGTTCGCGTATGACGCAGGTGCCGGCAAGGTCTACAAGTTCGATGCCGCGGGCGCACCGATCGCCTTCTCTGGCCTCGCCGGGAGCAATGCGATCGAAGGCATCGGTGGCACGATCGAACCCGGGGCTGAGGAGGTCGCAGTAGCGCCCCAAGGCTCACCCGGCGGCACTGCCGGCGACATCTACGTCGCCAACAATCAGGTCGTCAAGGTCTATGCCCCGAGCGGAGTGGAACTGGGCACCTTGGGTGAAGGGGAGACCTGCGGCGTCGCGGTCGACCCGACGGGACACGTCTTCATCGGTTCCTACAGCAGCGCAATCCGCGAATACGTTCCTTCCGCGAGTCCGCCGACCAACGCCGATCAAACTGGCGAAGGAACTGTCGCAATCCAACTCTGCGACGTTGCTGCCGACGGTGCCGGAAGTATCTACGCGGCCAACTACGCCGGCGGTGAGATCGCGAAGCTGGCAGGGATCACCGACACCAACCCGGTTTTGATCGAACCGGGGGGCCCGACGCTCGGGGTCGACCCCGCTTCCGATGATCTTCTGGTCGACCGCGGCGGCGAAGTAGTCGAATACGACGCGGCCGGAGCGCAGAAAGGCGCTTTCGGAACCAATCAGTTGGGCAGATCTTATGGCGTCGCGGTCAACCATGCCGCCAACGCGGTCTACGTCGGTAACGGCGGCTCGGGCAAGGTCAAGGTCTTCGGCGAAACGACCGTCCTACCCGACGTCAGCGCCGAAGCGGCGACCGGCGTGAGGGGCACTAAAGCGACACTGCACGGAGTCGTCAATCCCGACGGTGTCGCGATCACCAAATGCGAGTTCGAATACGGCACCACTCCGGCACTCGGTGAAAGCAAAGCTTGTACCGAAGCGATCCCGACCGACGAAGGGGATCACGCGGTCACCGCGCCGCTCACCGGGCTCGCGGGCAAAGCCGGGTATTTCTTCCGACTCTCCGCCACGAACGCCAACGGAACCAACGTGAGCTCTGAGCTCGGCTTCACCACTCTCGAACTGGCGGTAACGAAACCTGCGAGCGACATCACGGCGAAGGAAGCGATTCTGAACGGGATCGTCCTCCCTGAAGGCGAAGCCGTGAATGAATGCTTCTTCGAATATGGCGAAACCGAAGCCTACGGGGGGACGGAAGACTGCGAACAGAGCGTTCCAAGCGACGAAGGCGAACACACGGTATCGGCGGTGATTGCGGGGCTGGTGCCTAGCGGCGCCACCTACCATTTCCGTCTTGTAATAGCGCGGCCAGGCGGTGAAAGCAAGGGTGGAGATCAGAGCTTCCAGACCGAAGGGGCGCTAGTTGCCAGCGAGCGGACCGGCAGCGCTGGCGTGTCCGAAGCGCTGGTGGAAGCGGATATCAATCCCCGTGGATCGCTGACGAAATACCGCTTCGATTACGGTGAGACGGAAAGCTACGGCAGTTCGACGTCTGAAGCCATTCTTGGCGAAGGCAATGAACTCGAAACGATCGCCGAAACGCTCAGCGGGCTCACTCCGGAAACGACTTATCACTGGCGGGTCGTCACGATCAACGACTTCGGCGAATTTTCCGGAGCCGATCGAACGTTCACTACTCGTAGCTCGCCGCTGGGTCCCGAAACTGGCTGCCCCAATCAGAGCTTCCGGACTTCTACTCCAAGCGAACACCTGCCCGACTGCCGCGTCTATGAGCAGGCATCGCCGACTGATAAGAACGGGGCGAACATCCAGCATGATGTGGGGCTCATCCAGGCGTCCCCCGACGGCGAACGGATTACGTTCGTCGACAACGCTGGACTACCTTCGACCGGCGGAAGCGGTGAATTCTATGTGGCCAGTCGGCTCGGTAACCAGTGGAGTACGAACGGCATGGTTCCCAATGCGCTTCATCCGGGCCGCCTGGCCGAACTTCTTGGTTGGGATGAAGAAATCCGTACGCCAGTCAGCATCATCCAGGGATCAGCGCTGTACATGGGGGACACCGGGACTGGAACTTACGAAGAAATTGTCCCGTTGCCCTCCTTTTTCAGCGCCACGATTGCCGGTTATGCCGCGGACTCTGAGGAGCTGGTCTTCGAAAGCGGACAAGCACTGCCGGTACCCGGTGCGGAGGAAGGCGTGTCGAATGTCTACGCCCTCGATCACGGGAGCCTCAGCTTGGTTGACCGTGTCCCTCAGGGGACGGAAGTGACCTGCGACGACGCAGGTGTTTCTGCCTGCATACCGGCGCCGGGCGGCGGGAGCGCGCCTCAACACGCTATCTCGAGTGACGGCTCAAAGGTGGTCTTCCGGGCTGTCGGAACTAGCCAGCTCTACATCCGGGAAGGCGGAACCAAAACGACTCGAATATCCGCTTCAAAGCGGATAGTCCCGGAAGAACCGAAGCCGCCCAAGTTTGTCGGCGCGACGCCCGATGATTCTCAGGTGCTCTTCATGAGCTGTGAGAAATTGACCGAAGACTCGACGGCGGTGTCCACTCCCGCAGACAGCTGCACCGAATTCGAAGAATTCAGGCAAGGCAATCCCACCAACAAACAGGGCATGGACCTCTATCGCTACGAACCCGGCAGCGGCGCACTGACCGATCTAACCGTTGACCACGAAGCGGGTGATCCGCTGGGTGCGGCAGTTGTCGGTCTCCTTGGTGCAAGTGAAAACGGCTCGTACGTCTACTTTGCCGCCAACGGCGTTCTTGGGAACGGCTCGTCGGAAGGCGCGTCGCCGGGAAATTGCAAGCCGGAAGGTTCGCAGCCGGCAGGATCCTGCAACATCTATCTGGAGCACGATGGTGTGATCAGCTTCGTGAGCAGGATCGACTCCGCCGGTGGCAACGTCGGCCTCGGCGGCAAGAGTGCTTTTGGCAGCGCCGAAAACTGGCAACGCGATGGTCCGAACAGTGCGCAAGTGAACCGTGACGGCATCTTGCTTTTCGGTTCGACCGAAGACCTGACCGGCTACGACAGTAGCTGCGTGCTTCCTGGCACCCAACGGCACAGCTGCACGGAGTGGTATCGTTACTTGCCGAGCAGCAAAGCGCTCAACTGTGTCTCCTGCAACCCGACCGGTGCCGCACCGACCGGGGACGCGACTTTGGTATCGCGGGGCTCCGTTTTTGGCACGGGCATACGCACCAGCGTGCTGACGCGCAATCTGAGTGCGGACGGGAACCGCGTTTTCTTCGATACCCCCGACTCCTTGGTGGCTGCCGACACGAATGGCGTCAACGATCCGTATGAGTGGGAGGCCGACGGCACCGGGTCCTGCCGTTCGACGAAACAGGGTGGCGGGTGCCTCTACATCCTCTCGACGGGAACCAGTGACCGCTCGTCCTATTTCGGCGACGCGTCAGTCTCCGGAAATGACGCCTTCATCTTCACCAATCAGCAGCTGGTTCCGCAGGACAAAGACGACTTGACCGACGTCTACGACGTGCGAGTCGAAGGCGGGTTGGCGTCGCAGTACACGACTCCGGCAGTGCCTTGCAGTAGTGGGGAAGCGTGCCGCGGCGCGGGAACTGGGGCGCCGAGTGAGTCCTCGCCCGGGACCCTCGGTTTCAGTGGGCCAAGCAATCAGGTTGAAAAGCCCAAGACGAAGTGCAAGAAGCGCAACGAGAAGTGCAAAAGGAAGCAGAAGCACAAGAAGCAAAAGAAGAAAGGCAAGCAGAGAGAGAGCGGCACGAAGGCAAAGCCCCGATTGGTGATTGACAACCGCGGAGGTTCGAAGTGATTCGCGCAGAGCAGCAGAAGTTCCCACGCCACACGATGGCGCTCCTGACGGTCGCCCTATTGGGGGCACTCACCTGGTTGACGCCGGGAACCGCCAAGGCGACCACGACGTCGCCTGAAGCGGCTTATCGGGTTACGTCGACGGTCTCTCCCAGTCACCTCATACCCGGGGATGAAACCGGAGTCGCTACGTATGTCATCAGGGTGGTCAATTCAGGAGGAGCCAAAACCGACGGAACCCCGATCACGATCACCGACAAACTGCCCGAAGGTGTAACCGTTGACCCCACCCCAGCGGGTTTCTTCGAACTCCACGCCTTCAATGATTACCAGGCCTACTTTTCGTGTGACGAAGGTCTCACTGTAACCTGTGAAATCTCGGAAGCGCTCGAACCTGGAAGTACGCTGAATGTATTCATTCCGGTCGACATATCCTCAACCGCTCCGAGCCCGGCGATAAACGTTGTCACGGTATCGGGTGGGGGTCCGGCAGATGCATCGACGCAAGAGGTCTCACCCGTGACCCCGGAACAAGCGCAGTTTGGCTTTCAGTCGATTAGTACTCTGTTGACCGACGCCGATGGTGCGGCGTACAGCCAGGCCGGTGGTCACCCCTACAGTTTCCTCGCCCACTTCCAGGTCAACCAGAGTTTCAATGCGGGACTTGAGGGGAGCTATCCGGTTCGCAATTCACGGGTGATCGCCGCGAAATTACCGAAGGGACTGGTGGTCAATCCAAGCGCGACGAAGACGAGGTGCACGGAGGCCCAGTTCGAGGCAAGCGCCTCAACCGAATGCCCAGACTCTTCGGCGATTGGGCTTGCCTATCCGGCGTTGAACGCCTTCGGATTTTCGGACCCGGCGATCGTCGCGCCGCTCTACAACCTTGTTCCGCCCCCAGGCACGGCGGCAGAGTTCGGTTTCGCTCCCGGCGGATTCGAACTCTTTATTCATGTCATCGGGAGCGTCGACGCGGAAGGTAACTATGCGCTGACCGCGAGTGCCAAAGACATCCCGACCTACGCTCAGCTCTCGGGACTTGATGTCGAACTTTGGGGCCAGCCCACCGATCCGAGTCATAACGCACGGCGAGGCGCATGCGCTTACCCAACCGGATCAGGCAACTGCCTGAGCGAATTCCAAGATTCGCCGCTATTGACGATGCCCAGCGCCTGCGCCGGGCCGCAGCCGCAACTGTCGGTGGAAGACACGCCCTGGCAGGAACCGGCGGACGTGATCCAGGGGTCCGCACCGCTGACCGACCCGGAAGGCAATGCGGTCCAAATCAACGGCTGCAACGCTCTCGAATTCAAACCGGAAATCAGCTCGAAGGCGACCACCAACCTTGCCGACAGCCCCACCGGCCTCGACTTCAAGATTCACCAGCCGCAGAGCAATCATTACGAAGGACTGAGTACCGCCAATCTCAAGAACGTCAAGATCACCCTGCCCGAAGAAATGACCCTGAACCCCTCGGCCGCCAACGGCCTGCAGGCCTGCACCGACGCCCAGATCGGCTATCAGCCCTCCGGCGGGCAGATCCATTTCTCCGAAGTCCCCCAGTCCTGCCCCGACGCCGCGAAGCTGGGGACGCTGGAAGTCAATATCCCGCTACTGGAAGAAAAGCTCCCCGGAACGATCTACCTGGCAAAGCCCTACGAAAACCCGTTCGGCAACCTGACCGCGATCTACCTGGCGATCGAATCCCCCCAGACCGGCATCGTCGCCAAGCTTGCCGGCAAGGTGGAAGCGAACCCCACCAGCGGTCAACTCACCGCCACCTTCACCGAAAACCCGCAGCTGCCGATCGAAGACATCGAAACCCACTTCTTCAACGGCCCTCGCGGTGCTCTCGTCACCCCGCTCACCTGCGGCACCAAGGAAACGACCACGACCATGGTCCCCTGGAGCACTCCCGAAGGCGCCGACGCCAACCCCTCTGACTCTTTCCAGACCCAGCTCCCGGCCGGAGGAAGCGGCAACTGCCCCACTTCTGAAGCTAACGCCCCCGACAAGCCGTCCTTCACGGCAGGCACCGAAGCCCCCCAGGCCGGTGCCTACAGCCCCTTCCTGCTGAAGCTCTCCCGCGAAGACGGCACCCAGCGCCTCACCGGCATCGACACCACCCTGCCCCCAGGCCTGACCGGCAAGCTCGCCGGCATCCCCTACTGCTCAGAGGCCCAGATCGCCCAGGCCAAGAGCAGGGAAGTGCCCAACGGCGGCGCCCTCGAGCAACAGAGCCCGAGCTGCCCCGCCGCAAGTGAAGTCGGAAGCGTCACCGTCGGCGTCGGAGCCGGCATCACCCCCCTCTACGTGGGAGGCCACGCCTACCTCGCAGGCCCCTACAAAGGCGCCCCCCTGAGCCTGGCGATCCTCACCCCCGCGGTGGCCGGACCCTTCGACCTGGGAGCGGTGGTAGTGCGCACGGCCCTGCAGGTCGACCCCGAAACCGCCCGCATCCACGCCGTCT
Organism: uncultured Solirubrobacterales bacterium; assembly: GCA_963795625.1. Classification (GTDB taxonomy): domain Bacteria; phylum Actinomycetota; class Thermoleophilia; order Solirubrobacterales; family 70-9; genus VAYN01. Next base: position 27,520 of record CAWCIS010000002.1, read on the forward strand.
CCGACCCCCTGCCCTCGATCATCCAGGGAATCCCCCTGGACATCCGCTCGATCGCCGTCAAGCTCGGGCGCCCGAGCTTCACCTTGAACCCGACCTCCTGCGATCCGATGGCGATCACCGGCTCCGCTCCGACCCTGACCGGGCAGGTGGCCTCGCTCACCTCCCCCTTCCAGGTCGGAGGCTGCAGTGCCCTGAAGTTCGCCCCGAAGTTGGCGATCAGCCTCAAAGGCGGAACCAAGCGCCACCGCTTCCCGGCCCTGAAAGCGGTCCTCACCTATCCCAAGGGCAACTACGCCAACATCGCCTCCGCCCAGGTAACCCTGCCCCACGGCGAGTTCTTGGAACAGGCCCACATCGGCACCGTCTGCACCCGGGTCCAGTTCGCCGCAGACAGTTGCCCCAAGGCATCGATCTACGGCAAGGCCAAGGCGATCACCCCGCTCCTGGACAAGCCATTGGAAGGCCCGGTCTACCTGCGCTCCTCCAGCCACGAACTACCGGACCTCGTCGCTGCCCTTAACGGCCAGGTCGACGTCGTCCTGGCCGGGCGCGTGGACACCGGCAAGGGCGGGGGGATCCGCAACACCTTCGAAGCGGTCCCCGACGCCCCGGTCTCCAAGTTCACCTTGGAAATGCAGGGCGGCAAGAAGGGGCTGTTGGTCAACTCAGAAAACATCTGCCGCAAGCCCCAGAAGGCGACGGTGTCCTTCACCGCTCAGAACGGCAAGGCGCTGGCGCTGACGCCGACGATCAAGAACGACTGCGGGAAGAAGGCGAAGAAGAAGGGCTCCAAGAAGGGCGCGGGGGCGAAGAAGGGGCACGGGGGGAAGAAGTGAGACGGAGGCCAGCCGCGGCTAGGTACAAGCGTGGCGCCGAACGAACCGCTGCCTGACGGAGTCGACCCGGAGCGCTTCGACCCGGACGCCCTCGCCGGCCTGCCGGCCGAGCTCGCCCTCGCCCGCCTCCCGCCCGGCCGCCACGGGCTGCCGCGCTCGTTCGTCGAGCGCAACCAGCGCTTGCGCATCGTCGCCGCGATGTTGCGGGTGCTGCCCCAGCGTGGCTACCCGATGACGACGATCGGCGACGTCACCGGTGAGGCGGGGGTCTCTCGCGCCGCCTTCTACCAGCAGTTCTCGGGCAAGGAGGAGTGCTTCCTGGCGACCTACGACCTCGCCAGCCAGTGGTTCTGCGAAGGGGTCGAGGGCGCCGTCGCCGGCGCCGAAGACTGGCGTGCCCGCATCCGCACCGGCGTTCTGGAGGCCCTGCGCCTGCTCTCCGCCAACCCGCTGGTCGCCCACCTGATCGCGGTCGAGGCGCTGCAGGCCGGTGATACGGCCCGCGACCGGCAGGAGGCCTGCCTCGACCGCTTCGCGGCGGCGCTCCGGGAGGGGCGCCCCGGCCGGCCGGGGTTGCCGGAGGACCTGACCGATCTGCTGCTCGGCGTCGTCGTCTCGCTGATTGCCCGCTACGTCGACACCGACCGGGCCGAGCGTCTGCCGGAGGCTATGACCGATCTGGTCGAGCGCATGCTGATTCCCTATCTGGGGGGAGAAGACGCGGGCGCTACGCTGGGCTGAAGCGAGACGAGGAGGTCGAGGTGGCTGGTCACACGGTGGAAGCGGTCGATCACAAATTGCTCGCCGCGGGCGAGTGGATCGAGACCGGCGAGTGGGGCGAGGTCAAGAGCCCCTACGACGGCGGCCCGGTCGGCCGGGTCGCGCTCGGCGACGAGTCCACTGTCGAGCGCGCGGTCGCCGCGGCGCACGAGGCCTTCCTCTCCGCCGACTTCCCCCAGCACGAGCGCGCCGCCACCCTCGATCGCGCCGCCGAGCTGGTCGGCGAACGGGTCGAGGAGCTGGCGCTGGCGATCGCCGCCGAGGCCGGCAAGCCGATCAAGACCGCCACGGTCGAGGCGCAACGCTGCGTCGACACCCTCACCTTCGCCGCCGTCGAGGCGCGCAAGCTGACCGGCGGCACGGTGCCGATGGAGGCCTCGGCCAGCGGCGCCGGCAAGCTCGGCGTGATGCTGCGCGTCCCCTACGGCGTGGTCGGCGCGATCAGCCCCTTCAACTTCCCGCTCAACCTGGTCGCCCACAAGCTCGGGCCGGCGATCGCCGCCGGCAACGCGATCGTCCTCAAGCCCGCCGGCCAGACCCCGATCTCGGCCCTGAAGCTGGCCGCGATCCTCAACGAGGCGGGCCTGCCCGACGGCTGGCTCAGCGTCATCCCCGGCCCTGGCTCCAAGGTCGGCAACGCGATCGTCGAGCACGAGCTGACCAAGGCGATCACCTTCACCGGCTCGGCCGGGGTCGGCTGGGACATCCGCAGCCGCGTCCCCCACAAGAAGGTCAACCTCGAGCTCGGCTCCAACGCGCCGCTGATCGTCCACTCCGACGGCGACTGGGAGGCGGCCGCCGACAAAGCCCAGATCCACGCCTTCTCCCACGCCGGCCAGAGCTGCATCTCGATCCAGCGGATTCTCGTCCAGGAGGACGTCGCCGAGGCCTTCACCGCGCGCCTGGTCGAGAACGTGAAGAAGCTGACCGTCGGCGACCCGCTCGACGGCGACACCGACGTCGGCCCCCTGATCACCCCCGACGACCGCGACCGGGTCAAGGCCTGGGTCGACGAGGCGGTCGCCGCCGGGGCGACGCTGCTGGCCGGGGGGGAGCTGGTCAACGAGGGCCGCTGCCTCGCCCCGACCCTGCTCAGCTCCCCGCCCAAAGACGCCAAGGTCTGGTGCGAGGAGATCTTCGGCCCCGTCGCCACCATCGACACCTATAAGGAGTTCGGCGAAGCGCTGGAGTTGGCGAATGATTCCAAGTTCGGCCTCCAGGCCGGCGTCTTCACCCGCGACATCGGCCGCGGCCTCGAGGCCGGCCGCACGCTCGAGTTCGGCGGCGTCCTCATAAACGAGGTGCCGACCTTCCGCGCCGACCAGCAGCCCTACGGCGGCGTCAAGGACTCCGGCAACACCCGCGAGGGCCCCTCGTTCGCGGTGCTCGAGCTGACCGAGGAGCGCTTCGTCACCCTGCAGGGCTGAGCTCGGCGCAGCTCTTGACCCGCTAGAGCAGATCCCAACTATAATTGTGTTATCTGTTCTATTGTTTCTATAGAGATGGACTTTCGACGCCCCCTCAGCGTGGTCGCTCCCACCCTCGACGGGGACGTTCTCGGCGTGCTCGCGGGGGCTGACGAGGAGTTCACGGGACGCCGCATCCACCGCGTCCTCGGGCACGGCTCCGAGCACGGCGTGCGCAAAGCGGCGGACCGGCTGGTCGAGCAGGGCATCGTCAGCAGGCGCCAGGCCGGGCAGGCAAAGCTCTACAGCCTGAATCGAAGCCACCTGGCGGCACCCTACGTCGAAGGCCTGGGGTCGCTGCGCGCGCAGCTCGTCGAACGCCTCAAGGAGAGCGTCGGCACCTGGAAGAAACCTCCGGCTTACATGTTCCTGTTCGGTTCCGTCGCCCGTGGCGAGGCTGGGCCGGAAAGCGATCTCGACCTGCTCGTCATTCGACGTCGAGACACCAGAGAGGATCTCCCCCGCTGGCTGGAGCAGATCGCGACCCTGGAGCGCGAAGCGACCGAGTGGACCGGCAACGAGGCGAGGGTGATCGAGTTCGGCAGAGACGAGTTGGCGGACCCCGGCGTCCGCGGCGTGGTCGAAGAGGCACTCGAGGAAGGGATCAGGATCTACGGCAGGCTAATCGCCCTGGGTCGTCTACTGGCTCGCTTCGAAGAGTGATGGCGACGCGTCTGCGCAACTGCGACGAGGCGATCGTCAAGGGTCGCCTCGCCAAGGCGCAGCAGTTCCTCGAGGCGGCAGCGACCGTACGTGATTTCGCCGAGGATGAAACCGACGTCGGTGATGTCCTCGTCACCCTCTGCGTCCTCGCCGGCATTGCGGCTGCAGACGTCATCTGCTGCAAGTCGCTCGGTCATTTCGTGCAGGGAGACGATCATCTCCAGGCGGTATCCGAGCTTTCGAAGGTGGCTCCTGACGGCAAGCAGCTCGGAAACGATCTCCGCGCCCTTTTGCAGATGAAGACGAGGGCCGAGTACGCGGCGCCGCCGGTGAACGCGGGCCAGCGCAAGCGCGCTCGGCGCCGCGCCGAGAATCTGGTCGAGGCAGCCAGGGCTCGCTGATGGCGCGTTCGAAACGGCCGCAGCCGACCGCGATCGGCGCGACCCAGGCACCAGACGGTGACCTGGTCGAGCTGACGAGGGACGACCTCGACTCCGGCCTCGCAGCGGAAGGACGGCTGCGGGGCTTGGACCTAGCCGAGGTGAAGCTGCGCGGCCTGCGCCTCCGGGACGTGGAGGGGGAGGACGTCAACGCGGTCAACGGCGACTGGCGCGGCGCCGAGCTGAACCGGGTCCGCTTCGAGGGGGCCCGCCTCACCGGCCTCGACCTCGGCGAGGCCCGGCTCGAAGAGGTCCACTTCAAGAGCTGCAAGCTCGACTACGCGAACTTCCGCCATGCCGTCATCGAGCACGTCACTTTCGAGGACTGCGTCCTCGCCAACGCCGACTTCCAGGGCGCCCGCGTCTACGCGTCCCGCCTCTCCGGCTGCCAGCTCGGCGCCGCCGACTTCAGCAAGGCCGAGCTCGCCCACGTCGACTTCCGCGGCAGCGAGCTGGCTCTGGCCGGCTCGGTCCTCGGCCTCGGCGGCGCCACGATCGACTCGCTGCAGCTGATGGACCTCTCGCGAGCGATGGCCCACGAGCTCGGCATCGTGGTCAAAGAGGCCTAGAGATCCGAACTGCATCACGTTCGTATCCCTGGGGATTACGAACGTGATGCAGTTCGGCGCGGCTACTCGTGCGGCCGGGCCATCCGGCGGTGATCCAGCGCCTCCTCGAGGATCGCCGGCTCGACGCCCTGCTCGAGCGCGACCTCACGCAGCGAGCGGCCCGACTCGGCCGCGGTCTTGACGATGTCGGCGGCGCGGTCGTAGCCGATGTGGGGATTGAGCGCCGTCGCCGTCGCCAGGGTTGCCTCGGCGTGGCGCGTCGTCATCTCCTCGTTGGCCTCCAGCCCGGCGACGCATTTCTGGTCGAGCAGGCGCGAGGCGGAGGCGAGCAGCTTGATCGAGTCGAGCAGGTTGCGGGCGATCAGCGGCACCCGCACGTTGAGCTCGAACTGGCCCTGCATGCCGCCGATCGTGATCGCGGCGTCGTTGCCGATCACCTGGGCGGCGACCTGGATCACCACCTCCGGGATCACCGGGTTGACCTTGCCGGGCATGATCGAGGAGCCCTTCTGCAGCTCCGGCAGCCGCAGCTCGGCGAGGCCCGCGCGCGGGCCCGAGCCCATCAGCGCCAGGTCGTTGGCGATCTTGTTCAGCGAGGCGGCGTAGACCTTGAGCGCGCCCGAGAGCTCGACCAGGGCATCGCGATTGCCCTGCGCCTCGAAGGGGTCGAGCGGGCCGGAGATCTCCAGCCCGGTCTCGGCCCCGAGCTTCTCCCGCACCTTGGCGGCGAACTCGGGGTGGGTGTTGAGCCCGGTGCCGGTGGCGGTGCCGCCGAGCGGGATCTGGCCGACCCGGCGCAGCGTCGCCTCGACCCGCTGGACCCCAAGCCGGACCTGGGCCGCGTAGCCGCCGAACTCCTGGCCGAGGGTGACCGGGACGGCGTCCATCAGGTGGGTGCGGCCGGCCTTGACGACGTCGGCGAACTGCCTCGACTTCTCCTCCAGCGCCGCCTCCAGCGCGCCCATCGCGGGCAGCAGGTCGTGGGTGACCTCGTCCAGCGCCGCCAGGTGCACGGCCGAGGGGAAGACGTCGTTGGAGGACTGGCCCATGTTGACGTGGTCGTTGGGGTGAGCGCCCTCGCCGGCGAGGTTGGCGAGCACCTCGTTGGCGTTCATGTTCGAGGAGGTGCCGGAGCCGGTCTGGAAGACGTCGACGGGGAACTGGCCGTCGTGCTCACCGGCGCCGACCGCCTTGCCGGCGGTGGCGATGCGCTCCGCCAGATCGCTGTCGAGCAGCCCCAGCTCGCCGTTGGCCTCGGCCGCGGCGGCCTTGACCCGGCCCAGCCAGCGGACCACCGGCACCGGCACCGGCGAACCGGAGACGGGGAAGTTGTCGACGGCTTTGGTGGTCTCGCCACCCCAGAGCTGCTCAGTCAAAGTCGGCCTCCATCGAAGATCGTTGCGGGCCAGGGAGGGTATTGGCTATCGCAGCAGCTTCGCCCGGCCGGTGAGGCCGAGCAGGGCCTGGGCCGTCGTCCAGGTCGGGGTCGGGTTGGCGGTAGGGCTGTAGGCGATCGAGCCGTTGGGGCGGGCCAGCGAGGCGAGGAAGTCGAGGGGAGTTCGCCCGGCCGAGGACTGGACCCGGGCACCGACGCCGGCGGCGCGCAGGGCGAGCAGGGCGAGGCCGGTGCTCTGGGAGTTCGAGGGCCCGCCGAGAAGGGCGGGGAAGCCGCCGTCGGCGGCCTGGGAGGAGCGTAGGAAGGCGACTCCTCGCCGCGCCGGTGCCCGCATTCCCTCGCGGGCGAGGGCCCAGACGGCGAGGCCGGTGGTGTCGACGTCGGCCGGGACTCCCGGCCTGAACCCGAAGTCGCCGCCGGCATCCTGGATCGAGACGATCCAGCGGGCGGCGCTCCTGGCGATCCGTGGACTCCGTTCCTCCTCTGCCAGGACGGCCAGCGCGGTCGCGTTGACATCCCCTCCGAGCGATCCGTCGCGGGACCGTGCCAGGTCGCCGCCGAGCAGGGCGGTGGCGGCCTGGCCGGGACCATCGCCTCGGCGCAGCGCCAGCGCCAGGCGTCCCCAGTCCGTTCCCGCCACTCCGCTCGAGCGACGCAGGTAGCCCGCTGCCCGGACCGCGAGGCGCCGCAGCTTTACGGCCGGGGCGCCGCCGACGCTCGCACCGACCGGTTCGTCGGCCCGCGGCCCGGGGGACCCGGCGGCGTCGCCGGGCGTCGCCGGGGCGGGGTCGCCGAAGAGTGGGCCGTAGGAGAAGTGGATGGCGTCGCCATCTTCGACCCGAGCCAGGCAACCGCCGCTGGTGAAGCGGCCGTTGACCGTCAGCGACCAGTAGCGATCGGGAGCCGCCGAGGCGTAGGGGCCGATGCGGTCGATGAAGAAGTCGCGGAAGCTCGGGTCCCAGTTACCGCGCCACTCGATGCCGGCGCTGCGCATCGCATCGTCGAGCGCCCCGGTGGCAGTTGCCGCCGGCGTCCCCCCCGACGGTCCCGAACAGGCGTGCGAGCCGCTGCCGTCGCCGCCGTCGACGAGGTGGGGCAGCGTGGTCACGCTGCCGTCGAAGATCGGCGCGGAGCTGGTCGAGCTGTCGACCAGGAGATCCACGGTCGCTCCCCGGGCGGAAGCGACCGCCACCACGGCCGCGAGTGCGACCGTGGTGGCAATTGCGATGAGCCTCTTGCTCACCCGGCGATGAACCGCTTCGCGTGGGTGAGGCGGACAGCGCCGTCTTCGGCGCGAGTGGCCGCGGTCAGGCGCAGCTTCAGGCCGCCCCCTTCACCGAGCCGCCGGCGCAGCGCCGGGGTGACGGGAACCGTCAGCGTCGCCCGATACCCCGAGCTGACCGCGTAGGCGGTTTCGCCGCCGCCGAGCAGCCCGCCGCCGCGGTGCTTGCGGAACTGCGCGCTCAGCAGGCCGCGGCAGCCACCATCGCCGAGCCCGCGCGGACAGCGCGCCTCGACCTCGATGCGCCCGCCGCTCCAGCGAGCCTCGCCACGGAGGGAGAGTCGCGGGCCTCGCCACACACTCCGCTTCACCGGCTCGACCGGCGGAACCGTGACCTTCGGCGCCGGACCGGGATCCGCCACCGTCGCCCCGAATTTGAGGAAGACGAGGTCGCCGAACCCGATCGGCTCGCGGGTCTCGGCCTCTGCGGCCGCGCCGTCGACGCGAACGCTCCAGCCATAGTCGTGCGTCGCGGCAACCCCGTCGAGCGAGGAGACGCCGGCGCCGCCCGGTCCCGAGCTGGTGGCGAAATCGCTGACGCAGTCACCGGGCACCGAGGCGGCCTTGGCGTCGGCCAGAACCGCGCCGAGGCCGGAGCCGTCGGCGACGTCGACCCGGCACATGCGCACGTCACCGGAACCAGGGCCATGATCGATCACGAGAGTGATCGGGACCGTCGTCCCGGCCGCCACGTCAATGCTCGGCCGCATCGCCGGACCGGCCCCGCCGATCCGCGCCGGCGGCTCGGTCGAGAAGCCGATTCCGCCCAGAGGGCGCACCGAGTCGAACGTCTCGAACGCCCCACCGTCGAATTCTTCGGTCCATTTGAAGTGCCCATCCGGTTGCTGCATCGAGACCAGATAGTCGAGCGGGGTCTTGCCCTGCGCGGTCGTCCATTCCGGTCCCTGCGGATCGATCCCGCACTGGATCAGGCCACTGACCACCCAGGAGGTGGTGTCGGTGTTGACGCCGATCCCGAACGATTCCGGCGGGGCGACGAAGCCGCCCGTGGCCGGGTCCTGGAGCGTGTGCAGCAGGTCCAGCGCTTCCTGCAGATCCGGGTCGCCGACACCCACGCCGGCGGCGCAGAAGGCGGCGACGACGGACCCGGTCATGTCGGTGTCGGCGGGAGCGCCGGGAGAGGCGTTCCAGGTCCAGCCGCCGTCGGGCAGCTGCTTGGTTCGCAGGTAGTCGACGATCCGGCTCAGCAGCTCCGGCGGCGCCCCGGCCTGGTGCAACGCCAGGACTCCGAAGATGTCGTCGTTGAGCAGCCCCGGTTCGCCGATCTGGGTGCCGTCCCAGAGTTCGGCGACCCTGGCGACGAGGTTGCTGGTCGTCGTGTCGGCCGCGGTCGAGAGCCGCGAGGCCTGGATCCCCCCGGCCACGCCGGCGAGGATTCCGCGCTCGGCATCGGTCCCCGCGCCTCCGGGACCGCTTGCCTGCCATTCGTCCAGGTAGAAGTCCTGGGCGCTGTCGGCGCTGAGCGAGGTGCGGACGTCGGCGGCGTTGACGCCGGCCGCGGCGAGGGCGGTCATCGCCCAGTCGCTGCCGAGGTCGCCGCTTTCCTGCTGGCCGTTCTCGAACCAGCCGGCGCCGCGCTCGGCCGCGAGCTTGGCCTGGGCGGGCGTTACGTGTGCGCTTGCGTTGCCGGCAACGCAAGCGGTTGCCACCAGGGCCAGGGCCAGTGCGCATAGGGCGCGCACGGGCCTTTTGAGTGAGTTGAACTTTGGCGTCATATCGCCGTCTCCTTATTCAGGGGCGGCGACGCACGCACACAGGGCGAGTGAGCCGGCCGCCTAGTCGCGAGGCGAACCTCCTTGCGACTCTCGGCCGGATATTCGGGCTCGGGATCGTCCTTCCGACCTCCCTTCCCAGACCCGATTCGAGTCCAGTGGGACTACTGGTCAGTCGTCACCCATACCGCTGCGCGTCAGCCCCGGATTCACACCGGAGTTCCCCACGCCGCGAGTCGCGGGCAGAGTAACACCGGGCAGCTCAGCCGTGCTCGTGCCCGGCGTCGAAGCCTTCCCGATAGGCGCTGAGGAAGGCGGGGGAGAGCGGGTCGCGACCCGGCGCGTAGCGGGCGGCGACGGTGAGCCGGCGCAGCAGGTCGGCGTGGATGCCTTCGGTGTCGTCGGCTCCACGCTGGGCGGCGCCGATCAGGTAGCCGAGCTCGAGCGCGGCCGGGCTCGTGGGCACATCCCTGGCTTCGCCGTTGAGCTCGGTCGCGGTCTCGACCATCGCTTCGCCCACGGTCGCCAGCTCTCCCCCCGGCTGGTTCTCGGCCAGGCATTCGCTGATCGGCGTGTCCCCGGCCAGCTTCACCGTGCGCGGGGCGTCGGCGAGAGCCGCCAGGTAGATCTCTTTGCCCTGCAGGCAGGAGACCGGAGTCGAGTCTTCCTGCTTGCCGCAGCCGGCAGCGAGGAGGGCGGCGAGGACTGCGAGGGTCGCGGCGATCCGGGTGCGCATCGGCGCCTCATCCTATGGAGCCAGGGGTGTCGGCTCCTTGTGCGTTTGACGCTGCCATGGCGACGGCAAGTGCACAATCTTGGAGCGGAGCTAGTCGACGGCGCGGGCACCGACGCCGCCGGTGCGGACCGTGGAGATGCCGCCGGACGGGCCTGGCGGCGCCTTCGGTGGGGCGGGCGGCGGTCGTTTGCCGCGCCGCGGTTCGCTGCCGGGGTCGAGCGGGCCGACCGGGAAGACTTCGACCCATTCGGCGAGCTGGAACTGGGGCGCGGGGGCGTGGTTCCAGGAGAGGTGCAGGTGGTTGCCGCAGCCGTGGCCGGCGTCGCCGTCGTAGCCGACCCAGCGGAAGGGCGGCACCGGCTCGTTCTGGACCGGCTCCGCCCACAGCGCGAGCCGGGTGATCGGCGCCCAGGCGGCGTCGCATTTCGTCCCGGCGCCCAGCGGCACGAGGTCGACGGCGAGGCCGTTGTAGTGATCGGAGCCGCGGGTGTGGCATTCGTCGCAGCCGACGTGTTCGCCGTCGGGCAGCGGCCCCGAGTAGCCGTCGGTGACGTAGATCGGGTAGCGCTGGGCGATCCAGCGCAGATCCGGCAGGATCCGCTGGTCGACCATGTCGCCGACTTCGTGCGGGATCGAGGCCGGGATCGGGACGATCTTGCCGGGGGCGTAGACGAGGCGGGTCGCGGTCGGGCCGGCCGAGGCCGAGGCCGCGAGGTAGAGCAGCGCCGCGCAGGCCAGCGCCAGCACGAGTCCGAAGCGCTCGACGCCGAGGGAAAGCTTGAGGGAACGGGTCCTCACCCGCGGGTTATCGACGGCCCCCCGTCGAGACCTTGAACCGAACTCCTACCGCGCTCTCTCGTTGCAACGATCCTTGCGGCCGGGGGGTCGGCGAGGACGGGATAGGGTTCGTGGCGATGCCGACGGTCCGCGACGCGACGTTCGACCTCTTCCGTGCCCACGGGATGACGACGATGTTCGGCAACCCCGGCTCGACCGAGCTGCCGATGTTGGCCGACTACCCCTCGGACTTTCGCTATGTGCTCGGCCTGCAGGAGGCGGTCGTGGTCGGGATGGCCGACGGCTTCGCCCAGGCCTCCGGCAACACCACCGTCGTCAACCTCCACACCGCGCCCGGCGTCGGCAACGCGATGGGGGCGATCTTCAACGCGCAGGCCAACCACTCGCCGCTGCTGGTCACCGCCGGTCAGCAGGCGCGGGCCCAGATCACCCTGCAGGCGAACCTGACCAACCGCGACGCGACGCGGATGCCGCACCCGCTGGTCAAGTGGTCCTACGAGCCGCCGCGGGCCGAGGACGTGCCGCTGGCCCTCGCCCACGGCGCCCACCTCGCCGGCCTGCCGCCGCGCGGCCCCGTCTTCGTCTCGTTGCCGATGGACGACTGGGGGGTGGAGGTCGACCCCGGCGACGCGCAGGCGGCGATCGACCGCAAGGTCAGCGGCCGCGCCAGCGCCGACCCGGAGGCGGTGCGCGCCCTCGCCGCCGCCCTCGACGCCGCCACCAACCCGGTCCTCGTCGCCGGCCCCGACATCGACACCAGCGGCGCCTGGGATCTCGGCATCGCCCTCGCCGAGCGCCAGCGCCTCCCGGTCTGGGCCTCGCCGGCGACCGGCGGCGTCCGCCTCGGCTTCCCCGAGAACCACCCCAACTTCCGCGGCGTGCTGCCGCCGGCGATCGGCCCGGTCGGGCAGACGCTCGAGGGCCACGACCTGATCCTCGTCGTCGGCAGCTCCGTCTTCCCCTACTACCCGCACATCCCCGGGCCATTGTTGCCCGAGGGTGCGAAGCTGGTCGCGATCACCAGCGATCCCGACGAGGCGGTGCGGGCGCCGATGGGCGACGCGATCGTCGCCGACGTCAGGCTCAGCCTGGAAGCGCTGCTGGCGGCGGTGCCCGAGTCGGCGCGGCCGGCGCCGGAGCCGAACCCGGGCCCGGGCGAAATCCCGCCCGGCGACCCGCTCAACCCCTCGACCGTGCACACGGCCCTGGCCGAGGTCCTGCCCGAGGACGCGATCGTCGTCCTCGAGTCCCCCTCCAGCACCCTCGCCCTGCGCAACCAGCTGCGGATCTCGCGGCCGGGCAGCTACTACTTCAGCGCCGGCGGCGGCCTCGGCTTCGGCCTCGCCGCCTCGGTCGGCGTGCAGATGGCGCAGCCCAACCGCCCGGTCGTCTGCGTGCTCGGCGAGGGCTCGGCCCAGTACGCGATCACCGCCTTCTGGAGCGCCGTCGCCTACGACACTCCGGTCACCTTCCTGGTCCTGCGCAACGAGGAGTACGCGATCCTCAAGTGGTTCGCCGAAGTCGAGCAGGTGACCGGCGCCCCCGGCCTCGACCTGCCCAAGCTCGACGTCGCCGCCGTCGCCGAGGGCTACGGGGTCAAGGCGCACCGGGCCAAGGACCGCGACGGCGTCCGCGAGGCACTCGCGACAGCGCTCGCCTCTTCAAAACCCGAGCTGGTCGAAGTCCCGGTCACGCCCGGGATGTCCCTCTTCTAGGGAGCGACGGGCGACGATGGAGCCCACCCGCTAGTCATGGCGCTGCTGCAGCGGAGCCCCCAGTCGCTCGCCCCGCAGGTCGACGAGCCGGCCCCCGACCGCGCCCCGGACGCGATCGCCGCCGGAGTGGCGCAGCCGTTGCGCGGCGAGCTCGAGGCGCTGCTCGGCGCCGACCGCGTGCTCGCCAAGGCCGGCGACATCGTCAAGTACGCCTCCGACGCCAGTCCCTACCGGCTCTTCCCGCAGGCGGTGGTGATGGCCCGCGAGGCCGGCGACGTCGCCAAGGTCCTCGCCTACGGCCGCGAGCGGGGAATCCCGGTCACCTTCCGCGCCGGTGGCACCAGCCTCAACGGCCAGGGCCAGAGCGACGGCATCCTCGTCGACGTGCGCCGCCACTTCGGCGGCGTCGCGGTCGAGGACGGCGTGCCGCGCGAGGGCGGGGCCGAGGTCGAGGCGGCCCTCGCCCGGGTCAAGCCCGGGACCGTGCTCGGCCACGCCAACCGCGTGCTCGCCCCGCACGGCCGCAAACTCGGCCCCGATCCGGCCAGCACCGACATCGCCTGCGTCGGCGGCGTCGTCGCCAACAACTCCGGCGGGATGCGCTGTGGGACGACCAAGGACTCCTACTCGACCGTGCGGGCGCTGACCCTGGTCCTGCCCTCGGGGACGACGATCGACACCGCCGCCCCCGGCGCCGCCGAGAAGTTCGCCGCGGCCGAGCCGGAGCTGGCCGCCGGCCTGGTGGAGATACGCGACGAGATCCGCGCCGACGAGGAGCTCAGCGCCCGCATCCGCCGCAAGTTCGCGATCAAGAACACCACCGGCTACCGGCTCTGTGCCTTCCTCGACGCCGAGGAGCCGCTGGAGATCTTCCGCCGCCTCGTCGTCGGCTCCGAGGGCACGCTCGCCTTCGTCGCCGAGGCCGTCTTCGAGACCGTGCCGCTGCCGGCCCGCACGACCACCGCCTGGGTCCACTTCCCCGACATCGACCAGGCGATCGACCCGGTCCGCGAGCTGGTCGAGGCCGGCGCCACCGCGGTCGAGCTGATGGTCGCGCCGGCCCTGATCACCGCCGCCTGGAACATGGTCGGGGCGCCGCAGGAGTGGAAAGAGCTGCCGCCGGAGTCGGCGGTGCTGCTGGTCGAGTTCGGCGCCGACGACGACGCGGAGCTGGACGAGTACGTCGCCAGGGCGGGCGAGATCTTCGCCGCGCGGGAGACGATCCGCCCGATCGATTTCACCCGCGAGGCCGAGGGGATCGAGCTGGCCTGGCGCGTGCGCGAGGGCCTGCACGGCCTGATCGGCAAGCTGCGCCTCCCCGGCACGGCGCTGATCGTCGAGGACGTCTGCGTGCCGCCGGAGCGGATCGCCGAGGGCGCCCGCGACCTGCAGGCGCTGCTCGGCGAGCACGGCTTCCTGCCCGGCGTCGCCGGCCACGCCTCGGCCGGGAACCTCCATTTCATGCTGACCCCGGACTTCGCCAAGCAGGAGGACCTCGACCGCTACGAGGCCTTCATGTCCGGCCTGGTCGAGCTGATCGTCGACAAGTACGACGGCTCGCTCAAGGCCGAGCACGGGACCGGGATCAACATGGCCCCTTATGTGGAGCGCGAGTGGGGGGAGAAGGCGACCGAGCTGATGTGGCGGGTGAAGAAGCTGGCCGACCCCGACGGCGTGCTCTCCCCGGGCGTGGTCCTCAACCGTGACCTCGGCGCCCACCTGCGCAACCTGAAGACGACGCCGGCGATCGAGGAGTCGGCGACCACCTGCGTCGAGTGCGGCTTCTGCGAGCCGGTCTGCCCCAGCCGCAACCTGACCACGACGCCGCGGCAGCGGATCGTGCTGCGGCGGGAGATGGCGCGCCAGCCCGCCGGCTCGCCCGTGCAGCGCGCCCTGCTGGAGGAGTTCGAGTACGAGGCGCTGGAGACCTGCGCCGCCGACGGCTCCTGTCAGCTCGCCTGTCCGGTCGGGATCGACACCGGCAAGTTCGTCAAGGAGATGCGCAAGCGTCGCCACACCGAGCGGGCCGAAAGCCTGGCGGTGGCGGCGGCGAAGCGTTGGGGCACGGTCGAGGGCGCCAGTCGCGCCGGCCTCCGCCTCGGTCCCCTGGCCCACCGCAGCAAGCGCGGCAGGGCGCTGCCGCCCCCGGCCCCCCGCACCCTGCCGCCGACGATCCACACCGGCGCCGCCGCCGTCTACGTCCCCTCCTGCACCAACCGCATCTTCAGCGGCTCGCCGGTCCAGGCGCTGGTCGATGTCTCGGCCCGCGCCGGGCTCCCGGTCTGGATCCCCGAAGACGTGGTCGGTTCCTGCTGTGGCCTTCCCTGGAGCTCGAAAGGGTTCGGCGAGGCGCACCGGCACAAGGCGAACGAGATGGTCGAGAAGCTCTGGCTCTGGAGCGGCGCCGGGGCGCTTCCGGTCGTCGTCGACGCCGCTTCCTGCACCAGCTCGATCGCCGATCCCGGCGACGGCGTCCTCTCCGAGTACAACGCCGAGTGCCTGGCCAAGCTCAAGATCCTCGACTCGGTCGCCTGGGCCCACGACCGGCTGCTCCCCTGGCTCGAGGTGAGTGAGAAGGTCGCCACCGCCACCGTCCACCCGACCTGCGCCACCCGCCACATGGGGCTCACCCATCGGCTCGAAGCGCTCGCCGACGCCCTCGCCGACGACGTCTACGTGCCTCCCACCGCGACCTGCTGCGGCTTCGCCGGCGACCGTGGCATCTCCCATCCCGAGCTGACCGAGGCCGCCACCCGCCCCGAGGCAAACGAGGTCGCCGGCCGCCACTTCGATGCCCGCCTCTCCAGCAATCGCACCTGCGAGATCGGCCTCGAGCGCGCCACCGGCGAGCCCTACGAGTCCGTGATCCTCCTGCTCGAGCGCCTGACGCGCGCGAGCTCACAGTGACGTGACAAAGGTGCGCCCAGGCCGGCGCGTACACGTCTTGTTCGGTGAATCCATCCTTCGGACGATGGTGGCGTGTTCACTGAACGACCGACGAGCGGCCCATGCCTCGGATAAGCAGTTTCCGCGGGGTAACGATCAGGATGTTCTTCAACGAGGACTTCCATCCCGGCAGACCTCATTTCCATGCCGAGTACGCCGGAGTAGAAGCTTCGTTCGAGATAGCGAGTCTCGCTTGCATCGCCGGCGTACTGCCGCCTCGCATTGACCAGATGGTGAAGCGGTGGGCGGGCAAGCACGAGGCTGAGTTACTTGCCAACTGGGAGCGAGCCCGAAACCATCAGCCATTGGAGCCGATCGATCCGCTCCGTTGAATGACCTATTATCGAAACGTGTTGTCTCTACCACCAAGCTTGATCGAAGCCGAGCCACTCGATGGCTACGAGGTGCATCTTCGCTTCGCTGACGGCCTTGCGGCTGACGTCGATCTCTCTTATCTCCTCGATTTCGGCGGGGTCTTTGAGCCTCTTCGGGACCCCGAGTTCTTTCGTAAGCTGTTCATCGACGGGCCGACGATCGCCTGGCCCAACGAAGCCGACATCGCCCCGGAGACCCTCTACGACCATGTGCAGCGCGCCGAGTACGAGAAGCGGCGCGCGGTGAGCAGCTAGCTCTTACCGGCGTCGACGCTCTTCGCGTCGAGGTCGCGGATCAGCGCCCGCGTTTTGGCGTCGCTCTCCATCCGCTTGTCCAGCAGTGGGTTGATCAGGCCGCGGAAGGCGGCGACGTAGCGCCACCACTTGGGGACGAAGATGCGGGGGGCCCGTTGCTCGATGCCCCGGACCAGCCCGGCGCCGGCCTCGTCGGGGGTGATCCGCTTCAGCAGGAAGTCGGGGCTGAGCTCTCTGATGCGCCCGCCGTCCTCCTGGTCGAAGGCGTCCTGGACGAGCTTGGTGTCGACCCAGCCGAAGTAGGCGACGCTGGCGCTGGCGCCGTGGGGGGCGAGCTCGACCCGGAGCGAGCGGCCCAGCGCCTCGACCCCGGCCTTGGCGACGGCGTAGGGGCTGTTGCCCATCCCGTTGGCGAAGGCGTAGACGGAGGAGACGACGACCATCTGGCCCTGGCGCTCGACGATCTGCGGCAGCGCCGCCCGCACCGTGCGCCAGACCCCGAGCAGGTCGACCTCGAAGACGCGCTCCCATTCCTCGCCGGAGATGCTGCGGACGGTGGCGAACTGCTTCTGGGCGATCCCGGCGTTGGCGACGGCGACGTCGAGCCCGCCGAGCTTCTCGACCACCTCGGCGACGGCCGCGAACATCGCGTTCTGGTCGGTGACGTCGCCGGCCAGCCCGATCGCCCGCGGGCCGATCCGCTCGGCCGCCTCGCGCGCCTCGTCGGCGTTGAGGTCGAGCACCGCGACCGAGGCGCCACGCAGGTGCATCTGGCGCGCCGTCTCGAAGCCGATTCCGCGGGCGGCGCCGGTGACCAGTGCCACCTTGCCGTTGAGGTCGTAGAGGGGCACGGGGCGCGCAGCCTATCCCCTCCTAGAATCAGCCGCCGTGCCCGGATTCACACCAGTCGACCCCAAGCAGTCCTTCCCCGAGCTGGAGGAGCAGGTGCTGGCGCGCTGGCGCGACGGCGACGTCTTCGAGCGCTCGCTCGAGAACCGCGCCGGGGCCGAGGTCTGGAGCTTCTACGAGGGCCCGCCGACCGCCAACGGCCGCCCCGGCTCCCACCACGTCCTCGCCCGTGTCTTCAAGGACGTCTACCCGCGCTACAAGACGATGTGCGGCTACCGGGTCCCGCGCAAGGCGGGCTGGGACTACCACGGCCTGCCGTCGAACTCGAGGTCGAAAAACGGCTTGGCATCGCCTCCAAGCGGAGATCGAAGAGTACGGGATCGCCGGTTCAACCAGCGCTGCAGCGAGTCGGTCTTCGAGTACTCAAGGACTGGAAGCGGCTGACCGAGCGAATCGGCTTCTGGATCGACCTCGACGACGCGTACGTCACCCTCGAGGACAACTACATCGAGACCGTCTGGTGGTCCTGAAGAAGCACTGCGACGGCCTCCTCTACAAGGGCCACAAGCTCCACGCCCGACTGCCCGCGCGCCCGCACCCGCTCTCTTCGCACGATGTCGCGCAGGGCTACACAGCACGCCGAAGACCCTTCCGTCTTCGTCCCCTTCCCCCTGCCCGCCTCTAGCGCCTGGCCGCTCGGCCAAGACACTACCTCGCCTGGACGACGACACCCTGGACCCTGCCCGCCAACACCGCCCTCGCGTCGAAGCGGCTGGACTCTGACGTACGCGCCGAGGTCGGCGGCGAGACCTGATCGTGGCCGCGGCCCTGGTCGAGCAGGTGCTGGGCGAGGGAGACAGGTTGCCGCCCGCTTCTCGGGCGCCGACCTGGGCGGCCGCCGCTACCAGGGCCCGGTCTTCGCGCTAGGGACGGCGATCCCGGGAGCAGGGCACGGCTACCCTCAGGTGATCGCCGCCGATTCGTCACGATCGACGACGGCACCGGCATCGTCCACATCGCTCCCGGCCTTCGGCGCGGACGACTACCGGGTCGCGGCCGAGCAAGGGATCTTCACCCGACCCGGAGGCAGCCCTCTTCAACCCGGTCCGACCCGACGGCAACTTCGACGACCGCGCGGCGGCTCCGCGGACCGCTTCGTCAAGACCAGAGGCGACCGCGAGATCATCGCCGACCTGAGCGCCGCGGCCTGCTCTAGCGCGCGCAGGTCTACAAGCACGCCTACCCGTTCTGCTGGCGCTGCGGCACGCCGCTGCTCTACTACGCACCCGAGCTGGTCATCCGCACCTCCGAGGTGCGGAGCAGGTCCTCGCCAACAACGAGGGGATCGACTGGCACCCCGAGCACATCAAGCACGGCCGCTTCGGCAAATGGCTGGAGAACAACGTCGACTGGGCGCTCTCGCGCGAACGCTACTGGGGCACGCCGCTGCCGGTCTGGCGCTGCGCCGAGGCAGCTGCGGCGAGCTCGAGTGCGTCGGCTCGGTCGCGGAGCTGCGCGAGCGCTCCGGCGGCGCCGTCCCCGACGACCTCCACCGACCTTACATCGACGAGGTGACGCTCCCCTGCGAGCAAGTGCGGCGGCAGATGCGCCGAGTCGAGCGGTGATCGACGCCTGGTACGACAGCGGCGCGATGCCCTTCGCGCAGTTCCACTACCCATTCGAGAATCAGAACGTGTTCACGGGGCGCTACCCCGCCGACTACATCTGTGAGGCGCTGGACCAGACCCGCGGCTGGTTCTACACGCTCCAGGCCGAGGCGACCCTGCTGTACAGCGAGTCGAGCTTCCGAAGCTCCGTCTGCCTCGGCCACATCCTCGACCGCGCGGCCAGAAGATGTCAAGCTCGCGGCAACATCGTCGACCCCTGGGAGCTGCTCGGCCCACGGCGCCGACGCCTCCCGCTGGTACAACATGACACCGCCTGGCGGCCCTGGGCCGGCCAGCCCCGCCGCTTCAGCACCGAACAGGGTCGGCGAGACGGTGCGTCGCTTCCTGCTCGACGCTCTGGAACACCTACAGCTTCTTCGTCACCTACGCCAACAAAAAGAACATCGACGGCTGGACGCCGGCGAGCGGCGCGGGCGACCAAACAAAGCGAACTCGACCGCTGGGTACTCTCGCGGTTGCAGTCCTCTACCGTGGAACGGACGACGGGCGGTCGTTCGAGGGCTACGACCCGACCGATGCCGGCCGCGCCGTGGCAGGAGTTCGTCGATGAACTCTCGAACTGGTACGTGCGCCGCAGCCGTCGGCGCTTCTGGAAGCGGCGACCGCGCCGCCTTCGCGACCCTGCGCCACTGCCTGCTGGAGACGGCCGCGCTGC
>CAWCIS010000003.1:0-337186 GCA_963795625.1 uncultured Solirubrobacterales bacterium
GTGCCGGGCGTGGCCGTCGGCGGAGCGTTGCGGTCGCCCTTCTTCACCTTCACCGCCGACTCCAGCTCCTCCGAGGTGAAGCCGCCGACGGCTTGGCCGTCGAGCGCGTAGCGGTAGAGGGCGACGCCGAAGACGCCGCTGAGCGCCCGCGAGATCAGCATCGCGATCGCCAGGATCAGGGCGCCGACGACGACCAGCAGGGCGCCGAGGAAGGAGGCGGACGACCAGAGCGCGACGCCGGCGACGATCAGGAGCACTGCGGGCAGCACTCCGATCAGGAAGACGGCCGCGCCGATCGCGATGTTGCCGCTGATCTGCTGGCCCCATTTGTCCTTGAAGATCGAGGCGGAGCGCTTCAGGGTTTCGATCGGTCCGGTGCCCTCGATCGCGATCACCGGCACCGCCAGGAAGGTGACCAGCGACCAGGCCATCCCGACCAGGCGGGCGGCGATGTTGCCGGCGATCCCGCCCTGGTTCTCGAGCACGCCCATCAGCACGCTGATCGCGGTCGAGAGCGCCGCCCAGCCGCAGATCTGGCTGAAGTTGGCGCGGGCCACGGCGAGGCCGTCGGCGATGGTCGCCTGCTCGCCGTTGAAGATCATGTTGGCGGCGGCGGCGAGGCCGACGCTGAAGTAGAAGCCGACGACGCTGAGCACGTAGACGCCGATCACCAGCAGTGGGATCGCGCCGGCCAGCGAGTCCTTGTCGAGCAGGTAGAGGCCGGGGCCGAAGAAGAGGATCGCCAGCGGCACGGTTGCGATCGCGCCGTAGAGCGGGAAGCGGATCAGCTCGCGATGCCCGTTCAGCAGCGCCCAGCTCTTCTTCGTCAGTCCCCAACCGCGTTTGATTCTGCTCATCGTCTCCTCCTCGGGTGGTTCGGCCGGCCTCAGCCGATTTCGGCAAGGCCCGGGGCCCGCTTGGCCCCTCTTTCCTCGAAGTAGTCCCATTCCTGCTGCCCCAGCTCGGTCGCGGGGGCGTCGGCGTAGACCCACTCGCGGAAGATCCGGTGCCAGTTGCGCTTGGCACGGAGCTGGCCGAGCACGGCGACGACGCCGATTTCCATCCGCCTTCCCATCAGCTCGTCGGCCGGGATCGACTCGCGCCGCATCAGGTCGAAGTACTCCGAGCGCGGGTCGTTGGTCGACTCGATGATCTTCATCACCCGTTTCGGGGTGATCTCGATCTCGCGGTCCTCGATGTACCAGCCGCCGACCGCGCCCATGTGCTCGAGCAGACGCTCGGCGTCGAGCTTGGACGGCTTCTTGACGAAGCCGAGGTCGTGCAGGGACTGGCGGAAGGCCTCCGGATCGTTGCGCGAGGCGGCGTCGAAGGCGCGCTGCTCGAGCACGATTTGCTCGCGGTCGAGCTTCTTCGTCATCCCGAAGTCGAGGAAGGCGACGCGGCCGTCCTCCATCAGGATGAAGTTGCCGGGGTGGGGATCGGCGTTGAAGTGCTGCAGGTTGAACATCGAGCCGAGGCTGCCGCGGAAGACGATCTCGCCGAAGCGGCTGCGCTGCTCGTGCGGCAGCTCCTTGATCTCCTCGAACTTCATCCCTGTGACGAGCTCGGTGACGAGGATCCGCCGCCGCGAGAGCCGGGTCACGACTTCCGGGACGTAGATGAAGGGGTGGTCGCGGTAGGCGCGGGCGAAGAAGCGCTGGTTCTGGGCCTCGTACTCGTAGTCGAGCTCCTCCATGATCCGCTCGCGCAGCTCCTCGGCGATCGCCTTGGCGTCGAGGCCGGGAGCGATCGCCTTGGCCAGGCGCACGATCGTGCCGGCGTTGCGGAGGTCGGCGTCGAGCGCCTCGGCGATCCCCGGATACTGGATCTTCACCGCGACCTTGCGCCCGTCGAGCAGCTCCGCCCGGTGGACCTGGCCGATCGAGGCGGCGGCGAAGGCCTCGGTCTCGATCTCGGCGAAGAGCTCCGACAGCGGTTCGCCGTCGTATTCCTCCTCCAGCACCTTGACGACCTTCTCCCACGGCATCGCCGGCGCGTCGGTGCGCAGTTTGGCCAGCTGCTCTTGGTAGACCTCGCGGTACTCCTCGGGGATGAACTCGGTGTCGATGAAGGAGGCGAACTGCCCTAGCTTCATCGCCGCGCCCTTCATCTGGCCCAGGGCGCCGACCATCTTCATCGCCGTTTCCAGGTGGCGCTGCTCGAGCTTCTCTTTGCCGCCCTCCTCGGAACGCCCGACGTTGGCTGCTTTCGTGCCCGCGTAGCGGGCGCCCTGGACGCCGACGATCGAGCCCAGCTTGGCCGAGCGGCGGACCCGGCCCTTGGGAATCTTGGAGTCGTCAGCCACGGGCGAAGACTGCCACACGTTCCATTTCGCCCGGGTTCTCTATTCTCTCCCGTCCGATGGCCAGCGCACGCTCAACCCTGAAGGTCGCTCCCCGCGCGGAGTTCGGCTCCCGCACCACCCGCCGCCTCCGCGGTCAGGGCCTGGTGCCCGGCGTCGTCTACTCCGGCGGCTCGGAGGCGACCGCCTTCCAGGTCTCCGAACGCGAGGTGCGGGCGGTCATCAGCGAGGGCGCCGCGCTCTTCGACCTCGAGATCGAGGGCAGCAAAGCCGTCCCGGTCGTGGTCAAGGAGCAGCAGCTGCACCCGGTCCGCGGCAGCCTCCAGCACATCGACCTGCAGGCAGTCAAGCTCGACGAGAAGATCGAAGCCGAGGTCGCGATCGAGCTGGAGGGCGCCGACACCGCTCCCGGCGTCAAAGGCGGCGGCGTGCTCGAGCACGTCACCCGCGAGATCACCGTCGAAGCGCTGCCGACCGACATTCCCGATCGCATCGTCGCCGACGTCTCGACGATGGAGATCAACGACACCTTCACGCTGGCCGCCCTCACCGCCCCCGACGGCGTCACCTTCGTCGCCGAGGATCACGATGAGGTCACGATCGTCAACCTCTCGCCGCCACGGGTCGAGGAAGAGCCCGAGCCCGAGGTCGAGGAGGAGACCGAGCTGGTCGGCGAGGGCGACTCCGAAGGCGAGTCCGCCGAGGGCGACTCGGGCGACTCCGAGGGCGAGTAACCCTTGTCGCTGTTCCGCCGCCGTCATCAGGACAGCGGCGAGGGGGGAGAGCGCATCCTCATCGTCGGTCTCGGCAACCCCGGTCCCGAGCACGCCGGCACTCGCCACAACATCGGCTTCGCCGTCGCCGGGGAGCTGGCCCGGCGCTGGGAACTGGGCAAGCCGCGCCAGAAGTTCAACGGCCTGATCGCCGAAGGCAGGGCGGGCATCGGCGGTCCGAGGGTCGCGATCCTGCAGCCGCTCACCTTCATGAACGCCTCCGGCGACTCGGCCGGCCCGGCGCGCGGCTCGCTGAAGGTGCCGCTGGAGCGCACGGTCGTCCTCCACGACGAGATCGACCTTCCGTTCGGGGAGATCCAGCCCCGCCTCGGCGGCGGCCTGGCCGGCCACAACGGTCTCAAGAGCCTCAAACGCGGTTTCGGCGACGCCGAGTTCTGGCGCGTGCGGATCGGCGTCGGCCGGCCCGACTCGACCGATCCGGAGATCGTCGCCGCCTACGTGCTCGGCCGTTTCCGGGAGCCGAAGGCCGAGGTCGAGGCGCTGACCGGGGCCGCCGCCGACGCGACCGAGCGCCTGGTCGAGCAGCTAGGTTCCGCCGCGTGAGCGAGACCGTCATCCGAACTGCATCATTTTCGAACTCTTCAGGACTACGAATCTGATGCAGTTGACCGGCTACAGGGTCGAGGAGAACGGGGTTGCCGTGCTGCGCCTCGAACGGGAGAAGGCGCGCAACGCGATCAACACCCAGATGCTGGTCGAGCTGCTCGAGCACCTGGCCGTCGCCCGCGGCGACGAGGCGGTGCGGGTGCTGGTGATCAGCTCCGCCGACCACCTCGGCCTCTCCGCCGGCGCCGACGTCCGCGAGGAGCTCGACGAGGAGGGACAGGTCCGCCGCATGCAGCTCTTCGCCGACCTCTACGACGAGGTCGTCGCCTTCCCGAAGCCGACGATCGCGGCCTGTCACGGCGATGTCGTCGGCGGCGGCGCCGAGATCGCGATCGCCTGCGACATGCGGGTCGGCGGCGCCAACCTGCGGATGCGCTTCCCAGGCGCGGCCCTGGGCGTCCCGGTCGGTCCAGCCCGCCTCGTTACCCTCTGCGGCCTCGCCGCCGCCAAGTACCTGCTGCTCTCCTCGCGCACGGTCGGCGCCGACGAGGCGCTGCGCCTCGGTCTCGTCAACCGCGTCGCCCCTGCCGCCGCGACCGAGGAGTCGGCGCTGTCGCTCGCGGCGGGCGTCGCCGCTCACCCGCCCGAGGCCGTCGCCCAGCTGAAGCGCCTGCTGCACGAGTGGGACGACGTCCAGGGTCGCTCCAAGGCCGAGGGCGTCGGCCAGGTCGAGTGGGTGCGCAACGGTCCCGGATTCCCGACGGCGAACTAGCTAAAGCTCTCTGCAGCACTTAAGAACCCTTGCCTATCCGTCTGGGGACGGTTAGAGTCGCGCCGTGCCGGTAGGGGAAGCAGGGGGGAGGAGGGCCGTCGCGCTGCTTGCCGCGGCGCTGATCGCGCTTACGTGCGCGCTGGTATTGCCGGCTGCCGCGAGCGCCGAAACGTTCCTCGTCAATAGCACCGGCGACCAAACGGATGCCGTTCTTGGGGACGAATTCTGCGCGACCGATGGCGGGGCATGCACGCTACGGGCCGCGATTGAAGAGTCGAATAGCGCTGAAGGAGAAGACACGATCGTCTTCGACAAGGAAGGGATCTTCAACGGCCAGGTTGCGGGCACGATCTCTCTGGGCACCGGGCTGCCGCCGATAGTCCACCCGGTCACCATCAACGGGGAATGCGTCGTCGCCCAGACCCAGCCCTGCGCGGGCGTGGATGGCCCTGGCATGTCGGAAGCGGCACTGGTTGTAGAAAACACCGAAGCGGCGATCGAAGGGCTCGCCATCACCGGCGCCAAGACCGGTATCGAAGTGGTCGGTGGCCCCAGGTTCAAGGCCCTCCTCGACTGGTTTGGCGTCAAGCTCGACGGTAGCGCCGGGGGTAATGAGACGGGAATGCTGCTCGGGCCCGGACTGGAGGCTGGTCGCATTGGCAACGAGGGCGAGACGAATGTCTTCGCCAACAGCCAAGAAGATGGGCTCGACATCCACGGCGCCAGCAACGTCAGGGTTATGAGCGGCTACTTCGGGGTCGGCCCCGATGGGACCACGCCCGCGCCCAATGGCGGCAAGGACATCGAGGTCGCCTCGTTGGGCGGCTCCGAACCTTCGCCGGCGGTCGGCAACCAGATCGGGACTCAGCTGACCCCCCTTGCCGCCGCGACCCCGGCCTGCGACGGTGGCTGCAACGTGATCGCCGGCTCCGGGGCCGGCTCCGGAGCAATCCCTCGTCCCAGCGGCATCGACCTCGGAGGCACCGACAGCGGCGAGGAACCCGCTGAATCCACCACGATCCTCGGCAACTACATCGGCCTTGACGTGACCGGAACTGTGGCGGTCCCGAACTCCGGCGACGGCGTCCGTGTCGGCGGGGCCTCCCGTACCGTCATCGGCGGGCCGCGGACCAGCGAAGCGAACCGCTTCGCTGGTGGCCAAGCTGCCGTCCAGGCCGGCCCGGGGGCCGCCAACCTCGTCGTCCGCGGCAACTCAGTCGGTATCGGCTCCAGCGGAGCCGATCTGACGGCACCCGACGGTGGGGTCCTCGTCGATTCCGCGGAACTTCCCGGCCCCGCCGCCGAAGCGACCATCGCCGGCAACGAGATCAGGATGGGCGGTGGGGTCGGGATCGAACAGGCGGGCCTGGGTGGGTGGATCTCCGACAACCTGATCACCGGTGCCGACGTCGGGATCCAGGCCGTGGGCGAAACCGAAGAACACGGGAACCTGGTCGAAGGGAACCTGATCGAAGGCTCCCAAGTGAGCGGCATCCTGGTCGAAAGCAGTTTCAACGAAATCCTTGGCAACGAAGTCCTCGGCAGCGGCGGCGCCGGGATCCTGGTCGAAGGGGCGCCGTTTCCCTTCGGCGTCAGCTCAAACCTGATCGGTGGCGACACCGAATTCGACGAAAACCTGATCGCGGGCGCCGCCGGCGCCGCGATCGAGATCACCAACCTCACCAACACCAGCAACGAGGTGGCCCGCAACCGGGGGTCCGCCAATGCCGGGTCCTTCATCGACCTCGTCGCCGCCAATCCGAAAACCGAACCGAAAGGGCCGAATCGGGGCATCAAACCGCCGGCGATCTCCGCCGCCACCCGGTTCGCGGTCGACGGCTTCGGCGCTCTCCCCGGCGCCAGGATCCGCGTCTTCCGTAAGGCGAGCGCGGAAGCGGGCGAGATCGAATCCTTCCTCGGTGAAGCGATCGCCGATGCTGAAGGGGGCTGGGTACTCGCCTATGACGCCCCGATTCCCACGGGAACCAGCGTGGCGGCGACCCAGACCGCCGCCGGGAGTGGCACCTCGGAGCTGGCTTTCGCGACGGTCCCGACTGAATCATCTGGCGGTAGCGGCAGTCCTGGGGGTGGTGCTGTTGGGGCGTGCGCGTTTGCGAGCGACGGTTGTGGCGGCGGTCCGCCCAACCCACCGCCCACGCCCCAGACCAAGATCGGCAAGGGCCCGAAGCCGAAGTCGCACAGCACCACCGCGAAGTTCAAGTTCACTTCCAGCGTCAAGGGCTCGACCTTCCAGTGCAAGCTCGACAAGGGCAAGTTCAAGAAGTGCACCTCGCCGAAGAAGTACACGGGCCTGAAGCCCGGAAAGCATGCGTTCAAGGTCCGCGCGGTCAACTCCGCCAGTGTCGCCGATCCGACTCCGGCCAAGCTGAAGTTCACCGTCCTCGGCTGACGGCGGCCTCCTCGCCGGGGCGAGGCACGACGCCTATCTAGACTCGCCCTCCCGATGGGTCTCCGCCCGCTAATCGAGATTGCCGCCGAGAGCGAGCGCGTGCACGCGCTCGCCGGCCGCGTGCGCGACGCGGCCGGTGGGGGAGAGGCGGTCACCGTGCGCGCCTCGACGATGCTGCGGCCGCTGCTGCTGGCGGCGCTGCTGGAGGACGACCGCGGCCTCGCCGGCCGTCCCGCCCTCCTGGTTAGCGCCGACGATCGCTCCGCCCGCGACCTCGCCGCCGACCTGCGCGCCTACCTGGCGCCGCGCCGGGTCCGCCTCTACCCCTCGCGGGGGACCGGCTACGCCTCCCACGTGACGCCGCCGCCGCATCTGGTCGGGCTGCGCATCGACGCGCTAGAGGCGCTCGCCTCCGAAGCCGACGCGATCGTCGTCGCCAGCGCCGTGGCGCTTGCCGAGGCCGTCCCCGACGCCTCCCTGCGCCCCGCCGGCTTCGCCATCTCCAAGGGAGAGGAGATCGAGCTCGGCGCGGTCGCCGACGACCTCGTCGGGGCCGGCTACGAACGGGTCGAGCAGGTCGAGGAGCGCGGCCAGTTCGCGGTCCGCGGCGGCATCCTCGACGTCTACCCGGCGACCGAGGAGCGGGCGGTGCGGATCGAACTGTTCGGCGACGAGGTCGAGTCGATGCGCTGGTTCTCGACCTTCACCCAGCGCTCGCTCGGTGAGTCCGAGCGGGTCGAGCTGGCTCCCGCGGCGGAGCTCGATGCCGAGCATCGTGAGCTGGCCGAGATGGCAGCGATGGAGGCCGCGGAGAAGGAAGAGCAGCTCACCAACCTGGCCGAGCTGCTGCCGCTGGACCGTTTCCTCGCCCCGCTCGACCTGGTCCCGGCCGACGCCACCGTCGTCCTCGCCGCGGCCGAGGAGATCGAGCCTGCCCTGCGCGACCACTGGGAGGACGCGACCGCGTCGATGCACGCCGACGACGCCCAGCACCTCTATGTAGACGTGGCAGCGCCGCTGACGGGCCGCGCTTCGCTCTCCCTGACCGCGGCCGGCGAGGACGACGAGGACGCCTTCCGCGCCGCCCGTGCCGAGTCGCCGGCGCGCAGCGTCAAGGAGGCCGAGGCGGAGCTGGAGAAACTGATCCGCTCCGGCTACCGCACCGTCGTCGCCTTCGACAACCGCGGCGAGGCCGAGCGCGCCCGCTACGGCCTCGACCGGGTCGACGCTCGCATGCTCGAAGGTGGCCGGCTCTCGCCGGACCCCGGCCTGGCCTTCGTCGAGGCGCGCCTGCGCGAGGGCTTCGTCAGCCCCGAGCTCAAACTCGCCGTCTACCCCTACCGCCGCCTCGTCCACCGCCGCCGCAGCGAGGAGCCGGCTCCCGGCGCCGGCAAGGGGCGGCTCGCCTTCGGCGAACTGCGGGTCGGCGACTACGTCGTCCACGAGGACCACGGCGTCGCCCGCTTCGCCGGCTTCGAGACCCGCGACGTCGGCGGCGTCACCCGCGACTACCTCTACCTCGAATACAAAGGCGAGGACCGCGTCTACGTCCCCACCGACCAGCTGGCGAAGCTGAGCCGTTACGTCGGCGCCGGCGGCGAGCCCTCACTCTCCGCGCTGGGCGGCAAACGCTGGCAGAACATGAAGGCGCGGGCGCGCAAAGCTGCCGGCGCCTTGGCCGGGGAGCTGCTCAACCTCTACGCCGAGCGCCGCTCCCGCCGCGGCCACGCCTTCTCGCCCGACGGCGAGTGGCAGATCTCGATGGAGCAGGCCTTCCCCTACCGCGAGACCGCGGACCAGCTGGAGGCGATCGAGGCGGTCAAGGGTGACATGGAGTCCGGGCGGCCGATGGACCGGCTGGTCTGCGGCGACGTCGGCTTCGGCAAGACCGAGGTAGCCCTGCGCGCCGCCGTCAAGGCCGCCGCCGACGGCAAGCAGGTGATCGTCCTGGTCCCGACCACGATCCTCGCCCAGCAGCACTTCGGCACCTTCCGCGAGCGCCTCGCCGACCTCCCGTTCCGGGTCGAGGGCGTCTCCCGCCTGCGCCCGGCGGCGGAGGTGAAAGCGGTGCTCAAGGACTTCGAGGCCGGCAAGGTCGACGTTCTGATCGGCACCCACCGGCTGCTCTCCCGTGACGTGCGCGCCAAGGAGCTGGGCCTGGTGATCGTCGACGAGGAGCAGCGCTTCGGGGTCAAGCAGAAGGAGCTGCTGCGCCAGCTGAAGCTGAAAGTCGACGTGCTGGCGCTCTCGGCGACGCCGATCCCGCGGACCCTGCAGATGAGCCTGGCCGGGCTGCGCGACATCTCCGTGATCGAGACCCCGCCCGAGGGCAGGCGCCCGGTCCGCACCTACGTCGGCCCCTACGACGAGGACCTGGTCCGCAAGGCGATCATCCGTGAGGTCGAGCGCAAGGGCCAGGCCTTCGTCCTCCACAACCGGATCGACTCGCTGCCGGAAACGGCCGAGCGCCTGCGCGCCCTCGTCCCCGGCGCCCGCTTCCTCGAAGCCCACGGGCAGATGGACGAGCACATGCTGGAGGAGACGATGCTGAGCTTCCTGCGCGGCGACGCCGACTGCCTGGTGACGACGACGATCATCGAGTCCGGGCTCGACATCCCCACCGCCAACACCCTGATCGTCGAGCGCGCCGACCAGCTCGGCCTCTCGCAGGCCTACCAGATCCGCGGCCGCGTCGGGCGCTCTCGCGAGCGCGCCTTCGCCTACCTGCTCTACCCCTCGGCCGAGGCCCTGACCGAGGAGGCGGCGGCGCGGCTCTCGACCCTGGCCGACCACACCGAGCTCGGCTCCGGCTTCCGGATCGCGATGCGCGACCTCGACATCCGCGGCGCCGGCAACCTGCTCGGCGACGAGCAGTCAGGCCACGTCGCCGCGGTCGGCTTCGAGCTCTACTGCCAGATGATCGACGAGGCGGTGGCCGAGGCCGAGAGCGGGGTGGAGGAGGGCGAGGAGCGCGAGGAGGCGCCGGAGCCGGTCCGCCTCGACGTCCCGGTCGACGCTTACCTGCCGGCCACTTTCGTCCCCTTCGAGGCGGCCAAGATCGACATCCACCGCCGCATCGTCGCGGCGCGGGAGCCGGGCAGCTGCGGGCGATCCGCGACGAGCTCTCAGACCGCTTCGGGCAGCTGCCGCCGCAGGCCGAGAACCTGCTGAAGCTGCAGCAGGCACGGATCGAGCTCGGCCTGGCGGGCGCGCGCAGCGTCGAGTTCCGCGGCGGCAGGCTCAGCGTCACCGGGGTCGAGCTGGACTCCGGGGGCGCGGGTGTCCTGGCCGAGCAGGTCGAGGGGGCGCTCTACGAATGGCGCGAGCAGACGGCGGCGATCCGGGTCGCCGGCGACCCGGAGGAGCGACTGGCGGCGGTGCTGGCAATGGCGGCGGGCCTGCGCGAGGCACGCCGGACCGATGCCGCCGCGGCCGCTTGAGCGCCGCCCACGGGTCGATTCCAGGCGTCGCTCGCTCGTTGGGCCTCTCTTTAGTCAATTTGACTATGCTGCCCGCTTCGTGGGTGCGAAACCGGGGCAGAGGAAGAAGTCGGGCAGGCAGCGCCTCGCGCTGGTCCTCTTCGGCGCGCTTTTCGTGATCCTCTTCGCCGGCTACGCGATCGCCCAGGGGCTCGGCCATCCGAGCGTCCCCGCCGGCGATGTCGCGCTCGTCACCCATGTCCCCGACGAGGTCGGCTCGGTCAGCGAAGCCGACTTCAAACGGGCCCTGCTGCAGCAGGTCGTCCAGGCGAAACTGAAAAAACCGCCGAAGCCGGGCGAAGACAAATACGAAGAACTGAAGAAAGCCGCGCTGAGCGAACTCCTCAACACGATCTGGGTCCGGGGCGAGGCGGAAGAACTCGACGTCTCGGTCACCCCGAAACAGATCGCGACCGAACTGGCGCAGATCAAAAAAACGAACTTCAAAACGCCGGCCGAATACCAGAAATTCCTCACCACCTCTCACTTTACGAAGCGCGACGTTCTCGACCGCGTCGAACTGCAGCTGCTCACCACCCAGATCCAGGAACTGATCTCCAAAGAAGCGCCACCGCCCTCCCCCTCCGAAATCGCGGACTACTACAACACCGCCAAGGGCAGCCAGTACACGTCGCCGGAGTCGCGCGATGTCCGCGTCATTGTCACCAAAGACAAAGCGAAAGCCGAAACGGCCAAGGGGCTGCTGGAAAAAGACGACTCGCCGGCGAGTTGGAAAAAAGTCGCGGCCAAATACTCCGAAGACCCGACTACGAAAGCCAAAGGCGGCTTGCAGCCGGGGCTGACCGAAGAACTGCTGGCCAGCCAGGAAGAGCTCAAATCGGCGATCTTCGATAACTCCACCGGCGTCGTCATCGGCCCGGTCAGCGTCTCGGGCAAATTCTTCGTCGTCGAGGTCGAGAAACTGAACCCGGCGAAAGTGAAAGCCCTCGGCGAAGTCAGCGCGGAAATCAAAACCCAGCTGACTCAGCAACTGGCCCAGGAAGTCTTCACCGAATTCGTCTCCGAATTCCAGAGCAAATGGCGGGCGCGAACTTTCTGCGCTTCTGGCTTCACGATCGAAAATTGCTCGAACTACAAGTCCTCCGGTCACTCCTCGAGTGCCCCTGCCGGCTGTTACGAAGCCGATCCCAAAGGCGGTCCGCCGAAAGAATGCCCCGCCCCTGTGACCCAGGCGGCCCCGGCTCTGCCCGGTAGCACCACGCCGCTGAAACCGCAGGGCGAAAGGCTGCCGCAGCGGCCCCGGCCCGAAGGGCTCGAAGAAGCGACCGGGGCCGGTTCGGTCCTGCCCGAAGGCGTCACGCCTGGCGCCACCGGTGCCGCGCCTCCGACCGGCGAATAGTCCGCCCCATTAGGAGGTCGTCGCGCCGCCCGGGCCAATAGACTCGCGCGTCCCGTGAGTGCGATCGCCTCCATCTACGCCCGTCAGATTCTCGATTCGCGCGGCAACCCGACCGTCGAGGTCGAAGTCGCGCTCGAGTCCGGCGCCCGCGGCCTCGCCGCGGTGCCGTCCGGCGCCTCGACCGGGGAGTTCGAGGCGGTCGAGCTTCGCGATGGCGGCGATGCCTGGGCCGGCAAGGGCGTCGCCCGCGCGGTCGCCAACGTCAACGGCGAGATCGCGGCGGCGCTGGTGGGTGCGCGAGCTTCCGAGCAGGGCGCCCTCGACGCGACGATGATCGAGCTCGACGGCACGCCGAACAAGGGCCGACTCGGTGCCAACGCGTTGCTGGGCGTCTCCTTGGCGGCGGCCAAGGCGGCGGCGATGGACTCGGCGCAGCCGCTCTACCGCTACCTGGCCGAGCTCTACGGCGGCGGCGAGCCGACGATCCTGCCGGTGCCGATGATGAACGTGCTCAACGGCGGCGCCCACGCCGACAACTCGGTCGACTTCCAGGAGTTCATGGTCGTCCCCGCCGGCGCCTCCAGCTTCTCGGAGTGCCTGCGAATCGGCGCCGAGGTCTACCACGCGCTGAAGAAGTCGCTGTCCTCGAAAGGCCTCTCGACCGCCGGTGGCGACGAGGGCGGCTTCGCGCCGGACCTGGAGTCCAACGAGGCGGCGTTGCAGGCGGTCCTCGCCGGGGTCGAGGCCGCCGGCTACGAGCCCGGCGCCGACGTCTTCATCGCCCTCGATCCGGCGACCAGCGAGGTCTTCGAGAACGGCGCCTATGTACTGGAGCACGAGGGTCGCAGCCTCTCGCCGCAGGAGATGGCCTCCTACTGGGAGGACGCCTGCTCGCGCTACCCGATCGTCTCGATCGAGGACGGCATGGACGAGGAGGACTGGGACGGCTGGAAGCTGCTGACCGAGAAGCTCGGCGACCGCGTGCAGCTGGTCGGCGACGATCTCTTCGTCACCAACCCCGAGCGCCTGCGCCGGGGCATCGAGCTCGGCGTCGGCAACTCGATCCTGGTCAAGGTCAACCAGATCGGGACGCTGACCGAGACCCTGGAGGCGATTCGGATCGCCCGCGAGGCCGGCTACACCGCCGTGATCTCCCACCGCTCCGGCGAGACCGAGGACACGACGATCGCCGACCTCGCCGTCGCCACCGGCGCCGGCCAGATCAAGACCGGCGCTCCCTCGCGCTCCGATCGCGTCGCCAAGTACAACCGCCTGCTGCGGATCGAGGAGGAGCTGGGCTCCTCAGCTGAGTTTCCGGGCTTGCAGGCATTCGTCCAGCGCCGCTCCTAAATGAAGGAATGCGGGGCCCGGCCGCAAAGGACCGGGCATGGCAGCGAGCGCCTACGCCGGGCGGAACCGATCGGCCTCCACCCGCCGCCGTCCCGCCGCTCGCAAACGACGCCCCGCCGCGCGCAGCGGCGCCAGCCGCGTCAACTGGGACCGCGTCGGCCGGATCGCCCTGACCTTGGTCCTCGCCGCCGTCCTCTACTCCTATCTCAACCCGGCGATCGAATTCGTCAAGACCTACACGGCGACGACCGCCGCGAAAGCTCAGTTGCACGAACTTCAGCACGAAAACACCCGGCTCCACAACCGGATCCAGTCCGCCGACGAACCGCTGGTGATCGATCGCATGGCCCGCGCCCAGGGGATGGTCGCCGAAGGCGAGACCCCGGTTGTGATTCGCGGCCTCAAGAACTAGGACACCCTCCGGGTCCTCGCCATGGTTAGCCTCGGCTCCTACCTCCTGGGAGCCGTTCAGCTGGCCCTGATGGCGCTCTCCCTGGGTTTCAGCGCCTACGGGCTGCGCCGTCGCCTGATGCCCGCCTGGGACGGCGCACCGGCTCGCCTCGTTGAGGCCATCGTCGCCGTTGCTCTTCTCACCTGGATCTCCGAGATCCTCGGCATCTTCGGGCTCCTCTACGCCGGGGCTCTGGTCGGCGCCTGTGTCCTTCTCGCTGCCGCCATAACGCTCTCTCCGGGGGGTGGCGGTGGGGCGGGGGTCCTCCGCGGCGCGGAGGGCGCGCAGCCCTCGAGCACCGTGGGGGATGCCGCACCGCCCGGACCCTCCGGCCAGAGCGGCTGGCGGCTGCTGATCATGACGGGGGTCATCGCCCTGGTTGTCGGGCATTGGGCCATAACGACCAAGCATGCGCTGGACGGCGGGATCTTCAACTTCGATTCGCTCTGGTACCACCTGCCGTTCGCGGCGGACATGGCACAGAGCCACTCCGTTACGGGGATGCACCACGTGGACACGGTGTTCACGAATTGGTTCTATCCGCAGAACTCGGAGCTGCTCCATGCCGACGGGATGCTGCTGATCGGGCGAGACACGCTCTCGCTGTTCCTCAACTACGGGTGGCTAGCGGTGGCGTTCCTCGCCGCATGGTGCGTGGGGAGGCCTTACGGGCGGGGGGACCTCAGCGTCGTCGCTGCGGCGATCCTGCTGGAGGCTCATGTGCTCGTGGTGCGGGAGCCGGCGGCGGCGAAGAACGATCTGATGGCGGCGGCGCTGACCCTGGCGGCGATCGCGATCCTGATCGAGGCTTGGAGACGCCATCAGGCGGAGAGCACGGACCGGGTTGCGGCGGACAAGGCGCTGAAGCCCGTCGACCGGCCCAGGGCGGTCCCCAGGCCGCTGCTCGCCCCCCGGCGATTGCCGGTCGGCTGGCCGCTGGCCGTCGCCGGGCTGGCGATCGGGCTGGCCGCCGGGACCAAGGTGACGGCGCTGGCGATGGCGGCGGCGCTGAGCGTTGCCGTGCTGGTGCTGGCGCCGCGCGGGAAGAGGTGGGCCGCCGCCGCGTGGTGGTTCGTGCCGGCGCTCCTGGCCGGAGGCTTCTGGTACCTGCGCAACCTGATCGTCGCCGGCAACCCGCTGCCGGCGGTCGAAAGCCTGGGGCCGATCTCGCTGCCGCACCCGCAGCGGCTGCAGATCGGCAGGCCCGACTTCAGCATCGCCCACTACGCGACCGACACCGGCGTCTGGCGCCATTACTTCGTCCCGGGGCTGCACGACGCCTTCGGCGCGCTCTGGCCGCTGGTGGTCGGAGGAGCGATCCTGGCCGCCCTCCTGGCCCTGCTGAAGGGGCGGGACCGGGTCATCCGCGCGATCGGCGCGGTCGTTCTCTTCGGCTTCCTCGCCTACCTCTTCACCCCGCTCAGCGCCGCCGGCGCCGACGGCGCCCCGGTGGCCTTCGGGATCAACCTCCGCTACGTCTACGGCGCCGTGCTGGCGGGGCTGGCGCTGGTGCCGCTGCCACGCCTCTTCGACACTCGGCGTGGCCGGTGGTGGCTCATGGGGGCGCTGCTGGTGGTGCTCTCGGTCAGCGATCGCGCCGACAGCGCCGCTCACGACCCCGCCCGCGTCTTCGCGCTGGGCCTGGTCGTGCTTGCCGTCCTCGTCCCGGCGGCGCTGCTGCTGGCACGGGGGAGGGGGGCCGGCCGCGGCGTCGTCGCCGGCGGTTTCGCGGTCCTGGCCCTGGCCGTGGTCGCGATCGGCTACCCGCTGCAGCGCCATTACCTCGACGAACGCTTCCGCAACGAGGTCGCCGCCGAGAGCATCCCCGGCATGAACCTCGACTCCGCCTATCGCTGGGCGCGGGGCCTCGAGGGCACCCGCATCGGCCTCGCCGGCACCAGCGCCGGCTTCGCCCAGTACGGCTTCTACGGCACCGATCTCTCCAACCGGGTCATCTACCTCGGCGAAGACGGCCCGCACGGGGCTTTCAACGCGATCCCCACCTGCCGCAACTTCCGTGCCGCCGTCAACGCCGCCGATCTCGACTACCTGGTCACCGCGCCCTTCCTCAACTTCATCCACCCCGGCGATCCGATCCCCTCGCCCGAGGCGCGCTGGCTGCGCGGCGAGCCCGCCGTCGTGCCGGTCCTGCGCAGTGGCCCGGTGACCGTCTGGAAGGTCCGCGGCGAGCTCAGCCCCGCCGCCTGCGGTCCTCGCAACGCGCCCCTGCGCGAAATCCCCGATACCGGCACTGGGTAATCTCGGCCGATGGGCTACCCGCTCGCCAACGCGCTGTTCCAGTGGGAGGAGGGGTACCGCGAGCTGCAGGCACTGCGCGATCCGCGAGCCCGCCGCCTCGCCGATCGCCTGATCGAGGCGATCCGGGACGAGCTGCGGCGTCGCATCGGCGTCACCTTCACCGCCGCCGAGCTGGCCGACCTCTACGGGCGCGGCACCGACTGGTGCCTGCAGATCGCGATCGACGTGGCGCCAGCGGCGGAGGGCGACGCGCAGTCGCTGGCCGATGCCGCCTTCTGGCTGTACTTACGCGGCGCCGGCGACTTTGCCGGCGGTCGCCAGCTGGTGAGCTAGCTACTCGTCGTCGGAGTCCGAGCCGGAGTCGTCTGACTCGGGCTCGGGGGAGCCGGCGCGGCGGATGACGATCTGGTCGGCGTCGATGCGCACCGTGACCTCGCGCTTTCCGGCCCAGTGCTCGGCGTAGACGGGGTTGTCCTTGACCGCGGGGTCTAGCCAGAGGCCGTAGCCGTCGCTCTCGCCGTGGTCGAAGGTCGCCTCGAGCTCTTTGCGCCGGCCGCGCCCGCCACGGCGGCCGCGACGACGACGGCGTTTGGGACGGTCGCCCGCGGGGCCGCGCTCGGAGTCGCCGGACCCCTCGTCGCCATCCTCGTCCTCGTCGTCCTCCTCGACGTCCTCCTGCTCGGCGGCGGCGGCCTCGATCTCGGCTTCGATCTCGTCGCGGAGATCGATTTCGCTGGAGCCGGCGTTCTCGTCGTCGGCGGAGAGGTCGTACTGCTTGCGGAACTCGCGCAGCTCGGTCGCGCTGATTTCCAGCTGGTGCGCGATCCAGGCGTCCGTCCGCCCCTGGTGCACCCAGGCGCGGATCTGGTTCAGCTGCGGCTTCAGTGAGCGTCTGGCCATCGGCGGGCGAGTCTATTCAAGAGGGGCGGTCGTTCGCGGCTAGGCCATCAAAAAGGCCAGCGCCTCGAACATCGCGACGACGACCACGACGACGGTGACGGTCAGGCAGACGGCGAGGACGCTGAAGCGAACCTTGCTCTCCTGCTCGGTGCGGTTGATTTTGCGCGCACGCGAACGGTTGGCCGCGCGTCGGCGCAGCTGCTCGCGCCGACGGCGCTCCAGTGAGGTCTCCTGCTCGAAGGCGTTCTCGAACTGGGAGATGCTTTGTCGCATTCGCATAGAAAAGGGGGCCCGGGGGCCGCGGGCACCGTAGCAAAGCATCTTGCAGAGCTCACTCCGCGCTCATGGCTCACAGGCGCCCCAGAGCCCGCGTCCGAGCAGGGCGGCGTGCTGCTCCAGGTGGCCGAAAAGCATGCGATAGCGGGTGTTTGGCGGGATCGCCAGGGTCCGCGCGAAGCCCCTACGCACGAGTTCGGCATTGACGAAGCTGTGACCGATGTACACGTAGGCGAGCAGGCGTCCGTAGACGTCGCGGCGCTCGACCCCGAAGACCAGCCGCGCCCGCTCGCCCTCCACCAGATGGCGGTTGAAGTCCGAGGCGCGGTGCCCGAAGCACTGCACCGGCGTCCCCGGCTTGACCGTCTCCGGGGTATCGACTCCGATGTAGCGGACGTCCTCCAGCTCGCCGCCGATCCGGGCTTCGATCGTGTCGCCGTCGACCGCCCGGACGACGTAGCCGCGGGCGCTCGCCGGTTCGGGGCCGGGCTGGCCGATCTCCTCCCACGGCCGCAGCAGCACGACGGCGGCGATCAGCAGCAGAACGATGCTGCCGAGTTGCCCGCGGCGGTGAAAGCCCGTCCCCATCCGTCCTCAAGAGCGGGCCGGGGACCGGCTCTCCCCCCGTCAGGACTGGAAAGCGCTACGGGGTGCGGCGCACGTTGGCGAGCAGTGAGGCCTTGATCTCCTCGACGATCGCCAGCGCCTCGTTCCACTCGCGCTGCCAGACGTTGCGGCCGAAGATGACGCCGGAGCCGCCGGCCTCCATCACCTCGCGGGTGTTGGTGAGGACGGTCTCGTCGTCGGTCTTGGAACCGCCCGAGAGCACCACCAGGGCCCGGCCGGCCGATTCGACGCACTGGCGGATCGCCTCCGCCTGGTCGACCTGCATCTCGTTGTAAGGAGCGGGAGCGTCCTTGTCCTTGGCCGGGTCGATCTTCGGCATGTTGAGCTTGACGATGTCGGCACCCATCTCCATCGCCATCCGCGCCGCGTAGTCGATCGCGTAGAAGGAGTTGGCGGTTCCCTTGGCGTCGACGTTTTCGCCGCGCGGATAGGACCAGACCACCAGCGGCATCCCGAAGCGGTCGCAGTCCTGGCGCACCTGGCGCAGCTGGGCAAGGTCCTCGTCCTGGCGCGGGGAGCCGACGTAGAGCGTGTAGCCGATCGCGTCGGCGCCGAGCCGGACACCGTCCTCGACGCTCGAGTTGCAGGAGGAGAACGACTTGGCCGAGGAGGGGATGTCGGTCTTGCCGTTGACCTTGAGGATCAGCGGCACCTGTCCGGCGTAGTCGGGGTAATACTTCTCGGCCATCCCGATCTGGCAGGCGAGAGCCGAGTAGCCGGCCTCGGCGGCGAGCCGGAACTGGTAATCCGGGTCCTTGGAAGCCGGGTTGGGGAAGAAGTCGCGGGGGCCGTGCTCGATCCCCTGGTCGATCGGCAGCAGCATCAGGGTTCCGTTGCCGGGACCGAACTCGAACAGCAGCCGGTGCAGTCGGGCACGTTTGCCTGGCGGCAGGGTCGCGAGCAGCGATTTCTGCTCAGTCAGGCTCTTCAGCTCCACGTAAATTCCTCCTCGAAGACGGGTGTCCCGGGAGTATGCCACCGCAAACGAGCGCGGGGCGCGGCACAAGAGGGTTATTCTCGATGGACCATGAGCGAGACTGAGCTCAGCGTCATCTGCAAGAACTGCGGCTCCGAGGTCAGTCCCTACGTAACCGAGTGCCCCTACTGCGGCACCCGCCTACGTAAGCGGGCGCCGAAGCTGGAGCGGCGCGACGGCGCCCTCGAGGCGCAGCGCCCGCGCCGCCGCTGGGCGCGCCCGCGCCGCCGCCCGAAGTCGGAAGCGCCGACGCCCTTCCGCCCCTACGCGACGTTGGCGGCGATCCTCGGCTCGGCTGGCCTGCTGCTGATCCAGCAGGCGAGCGGCCACTCGATCTCCAGCTTCGGCGGCCTGGCGATTCCGCTCGACGACGAGTGGTGGCGGCTCTTCACGGCTCCTTTCGCCTACGTCAACGTGGGCTACCTGTTCGTCGTCGCGCTCGGGCTGGTGATCTTCGGGACCGGCGTCGAGCGCCGCCTCGGCAGCCTCCCGACCGCGGTGCTGCTGATCGCCTGCGGCACCCTCGGGATGCTGGCCGCGAGTGGCGTCGCCAATGCCCAGGACGACTTCACCGTGATCGCCGGCGGCAATGGCATGGCGCTCGGGGCCGTTGCCGCCTGGTTCGCCCTCCGCCGCGCCGAAGCCCGCGGCTCGATCGCCGAGGAGTACGACACGATCGGCGTGGTCGTCGCCGCTTCGGTGCTGATCGCCCTGCCGCTCTTCGTCACCAGCGCGAACCTGGTCGCCGGCCTGGTCGGCGGTGTCGTCGGCGCCCTCGCCGGGCTGCTCGCCGCGGCTCTGCACCCCGCCGAGTAACTAGGCTGAGCCGGTGCCCGACGAGAAGGAGCTCGAGGCCGCGATCGAGCGGCTGCTCGACCCGGAGCGGTTCTCCGCGGCCGAAGACGTGGTCGCCCAGGCGGCGCCGCAGCTGCAGAAGGTTCTGGCCGGTGCGATGGCGGCGGGCGGCTGGTTCGGCCCGCCGCACGAGGCCGAGGCGCTGAAGGCCGCGACCGTCCCCGACCCGGACGAGCGGATCGCCGCGGTTCGCGCCCTGCTCGCCGAGGAGGCGCGGATGGGGATGATGGTTGGAGTTGCCGTCGGCTGGGCACTTAAGGAAGAGATGACCAACCCCATGGACCCAAAGGGAGAGCGCTGAGATGGAGATCAAGTTTCACGGTCAGTCCTGCTTCGAGCTGAGCGACGGCGAGGTCAGACTGCTGATCGATCCGTTCCTCAAGCCCAACAACCCCGTCGCGGTCGTAACGGCGGACGAGGTCGAGCCGACCCACATCGCTCTCTCCCACGGCCATGCCGATCACATGGCCGACGCGGTTCCCGTCGCCAAGCGCACCGGCGCCCACTGCATCGCGATGGTCGAGCTGGCGAACTGGCTCGAAGGGCAGGGCGTGGAGAACGTCAGCGACCCCAACTTCGGCGGCACCGTCAGCTTCGACGGCGGCTCGGTCAAGCTTGTCCCCGCCTGGCACACGAACACGGTCCCCGGCTCCGAAGAGGCCCCCTACAGCGCCGAGCACGGGGTGGTCATGGGCCCGGCCGCGGGCTTGATCGTCAAGCTCGGCGGCAAGACGATCTACCACGCCGGCGACACCTGTCTGTTCGGCGATATGAAGCTGATCGCCGAACGCGATCCCGTCGACGTCGCCCTGCTGCCGATCGGCGGCCACTACACGATGGATCGCCACGACGCCGTCGTCGCGGTGCAGTTCGTCGGTGCCGGCACGGTGATCCCGATGCACTACGACACCTTCCCGCCGATCGAGACCGACTCGGGCGCGTTCAAGGCTGATGTCGAGGCGCAGACCTCGGCTCAGGTCGTGCTGTTGAAGCCGGGTGAGGCGCACAGCGCCTAAAGAAACTGGCCGGCTGGCCAGTCTTGCGGTAGCCTCGCCCGGACCACTGCAGCCGACCCGAGGAGAGCTGAAGATGGAGGCCAGAGAGGCATCCGGGACCCAGTCCAGGACCGAGCGCGCCGACTATCAGGAGACCGCCGACCCGGCCCTGATGAAGGCGGCCGATAGCACCGCCGACGTCAAGCTGCTCACCTATGAGGAGCTGTACCTGCTCTGGGAGCGGCAGCAGTGGCAGACCCAGGAGCTTGACTTCGCTCGCGACCGCGAGGACTGGCACGAGCGGATCAGCGAGGAGGAGCGCTTCCAGCGCATGTACGGGCTCTCCTCGTTCTTCATTGGCGAGCAGAAAGTGGCCGAGGAGCTGGGGCCGATCATGCGCGCCGCGCCGACCGAGGACCAGAAAATCTTCCTCTGCACGCAGATCGCCGACGAGGCCCGCCACGTGCGCTTCTTCGAGCGCTTCTACCGCGAGGTGGGGGTGCTCGAATCCGACGAGCTCAGCGCGATGCTGAGCGAGACCTCCGCGCATCTCAACGACAACTTCGGCCGCCTCTTCGACGAGATGCTGAAGCAGCGGACCGACCGGCTCTCGGCCGAACCCGAGGACACCGAGGCGCTGGTCGAGGCGGTGACGCTCTACCACATGGTGATCGAGGGGATGCTGGCGCTGACGGGGCAGCACTTCATCATGGACTTCAACGAACGCGAAGGCACGCTTCCCGGCTTCGTCGAGGGCTTCGGCAAGGTCGCCCGCGACGAGCACCGCCACGTCGCCTTCGGCTCCGTCTTCCTGCGCGAGAAGGCGCGCGAGGACGACCGCTACAAGCAGGCGATCCAGCGCACGCTGGAGGAATCGCTGCCGGTCGCCGACGGGGTGCTCTCACCGCCCTGGGCCGAGGAAGAGGACTTCGAGCTGTTCGGCTACTCGCTCGACGAAACCAGGCAGTTCGCCGGCACCTGCCTGATGCGGCGGCTCAAAGTCATCGGACTCGGGTAGCGGTGGCGCCTGCGGGCGCCGGGCTTACGGAAGCAGTTCGGAGGAGGCGGAGTCGGTTTCGCCGTCACCGGATTCGGCTTCTCCCGGCGGCGCCGACTCAACGGGCGGCGCGGTTTCCGGAGCCGGTTCGGTAGCGGGCGCCGCCGGTGGTGGCGGGGGCGGCGGGCTGCCGACGGTGACGACGACGGTGCTGCCACCGCTGTGGACGCCTGGGGTCGAGCCGGTGGGCGGCGTCGCCACGTTGACGGCTTCGACAGCGGGATCGCCGCCGCTGATCGTTTCCCCACCGACGTTGGACTGCCCGGCGGCTTCCTCGCCGGCAGCGGGCGGGGTCGGAGCGGGCTCGGTCGCGGCGGGCTCCGGGGCAGCTTCAACGGCGACCGGCGGCGGGGTAGTCGCCTCGGGTGCACTCGCGGCGATCTTCGGCTCGCTCACCTGGGCGGGCGCGATCGCGGGGCCGGTGGGCTGAGAGCGCTGAACATGGGCGACCTTGGGAGTGGGGGGATCGACCGGGGTGCCGGCGTTTTGCGTCACGTCGACGGCACCGGCGGTGAGCACGACCCCGGCGACGACGCCGGCGACGGCCTTGGTGCCGATCGCCCCGCCGATCGCCCCGATGCCACCGGCGGCGCTGCTGCCTCCCAGCGCGGCTCCGACGCTACCCATCGCGCCGGCTCCGGCGGCACCACCGGCGGCGGCGCCCGCGCCCGCGGCGCCGGCCGTTCCGGCTCCACCGGCGCTGCCGAGCCCGAGCTTGGAGGCGATGAAGCCCTTGAGGGCGAGCAGGCCGCCGACCGGGAAGAGCGCGGCGAGCGCCTTCTCGTTGGAGCGGACCTGGGAGCGGAAGTCGGAGCACTCCTCGCACTCGCGAACGTGGCGGCGGACCGGGCCGGAGACCTTGCGCAGGCCCTCGGCGGCTTCGGAGAGCTCGACGTGGACCTCGCCGCAGGTGAGCAGCCGCGCCTGGCTGGCCTCGGCCAGCGAGATCCGCGCCCGCACCAGCAGCGACTTGACCGAGGGCACGGTGGTCTCCATCGCGGCGGCGATCTCCTCGTAGGAGAGCGCGTCCATCTCGCGCAGCAGCAGAGCCGAGCGCTGGGTCTCGGGAAGTTTCTTGACGTCGACGAGGAGCTGGCGGAACTCCTCGCGGTTGTGGACCCGCTCGGCGGTCGAGGAGGCCTCGACGGCGGGCACCATGTCCATCGATTCCTGTGCGTCGGCGGTCGGTTTGCGCAAGTGGTTGAGGCAGCGGTTGCGGCAGATCCGGTAGAGCCAGGGGCGCAGGTTGATATCGCGCTCGTCGCGCAGCATCGCTTTGTAGGCGTTGACGAAGACCTCCTGCAGCACGTCCTCGGCGTCCTCGGTGGAGCCCAGCATCTGCCGGCAGAAGCCGAGCAGGCGGCCCTGGTAGCGGTCGACGATCGTGTCGAAGGCACCCGGGTTGCCGCTGCGCACCATCGCCACCAGCTTCTCGTCGCCTTGGAGCTTGAGCAGGGGTGAGCGGCGGGCTAGAAGTCCGCGGCGACCGGCGTGCGTTAGGGCTGAAGCCTCCAAGCTCTCCTCCAGGGAAGGCGTTGTTTCCTATGCCTAGAGACACCGTAACAGCGGCGAAGTTGCGCGCCGCGAACATTTATTGCGCCTTTACGGGGCTGCAGGCGGGATACCATCGCTCTGCCCGGGTGGCGAAACTGGCAAAAGCGGCGCCCTTAAAAGGCGCTGCCCCGTAAGGGGCTTGCGGGTTCGAGTCCCGCCCCGGGCACTCCTTATAGGCTCAATCGATGGAGGCGCACGGGGGGCGGATAGTCGCCCAGGTTCTGAAGTCGAGGGGCGTAAGCCATCTCTTCACGCTGTCGGGGGGACATCTGTTCTCCATATATGACGGTTGTAAGGAGGAGGGGATCGGGATCGTCGACGTGCGGCACGAGCAGACGGCCGTCTTCGCCGCCGAGGGGATCGCGAAGGCGACGCGGGGCTTGGGCGTCGCGGCGCTGACCGCGGGGCCTGGGGTCACCAACGGTCTCAGCGCGATCGCCGGGGCGCAGGCGAACAACTCGCCGATCGGAGTGCTGGGAGGGCGGGCGCCGGAGATGCGCTGGGGCTCTGGCTCGCTGCAGGAGATCGACCACCTTCCCTTTGTCTCGCCGCTGGTCAAGTCGGCCGAGACCGTGAAGGAGCCGGGACGGATCGCGGCGATGACCGCGGCGGCGCTGGACCTGGCGGCGTCCGCGCCGAGCGGGCCGGCCTTCGTCGACTATCCGCTGGACGTCGTCTTCAGCGAGGCAGAGGTCGAGGTTCCGCCTCTGTCGAGTGAGCCCGCGGCGGAGCCCGCCACCGGAGTCGAGGAGGCGGCGGCGCTGTTGGCGGCGGCGGAGCGGCCGGCGATCATGGCCGGCACCGGCCTCTACTGGGGCCACGGCGAGGGCGAGCTGCGGGCGCTCGCCGAGGCGCTCGGGATCCCGGTCTTCCTCAATGGCCTCGGTCGCGGCTGCCTGCCGGCCGATCATGAGCTCGCCTTCAGTCGCGCCCGTGGCGCGGCGCTGCAGGGCGCCGACGTCGCCCTGGTGATCGGCGTGCCGATGGACTTCCGGCTCGGTTTCGGCGGCAGCTTCGGCGAGGAGACGAAGATCGTGCGGCTGGATGTGGCCCCGAACGAGCTCGGCGCCAACCGCGCTCCCGCGCTCGATCTGGTCGGGGACGTACGGGCGAGCATGGCTGCGATCCGGGAGGCGGCGGGCGGGGGAGAGCCGCGGACCGGGCCCTGGTTGGAGGGGCTGCGGGCGGTCGAGGCGGAGAAGCGCGGGGCGGAGCAGGAGGAACTGAACGACTCGCGCTCAC
The DNA here is from genome assembly GCA_963795625.1 of uncultured Solirubrobacterales bacterium. Classification (GTDB taxonomy): domain Bacteria; phylum Actinomycetota; class Thermoleophilia; order Solirubrobacterales; family 70-9; genus VAYN01. The sequence goes on from CAWCIS010000003.1 coordinate 24,206, forward strand.
CGTTGCATCCGGTCCGTATATATCGCGAACTGGGCGAAGTGCTCGATCGCGACGCGATCGTCGTCGGCGACGGCGGCGATTTCGTCTCCTATGCCGGTCGCCACATCGACACCTACGAGCCCGGCTGCTGGATGGATCCGGGCCCCTTCGGCTGTCTCGGTGCCGGGCCGGGCCAGGCGATCGGCGCCAAGGTCGCCCATCCGGACCGCCAGGTCTGCCTTCTGCTCGGCGACGGCGCCTTCGGCTTCGCCGGGATGGAGTTCGACACTATGGCGCGTCACGGCCTCGGTGTGGTCGGCGTGATGGGCAACAACGGCATCTGGGCGCTGGAGCATCACCCGATGAAATTCCTCTACGGATACTCGGTCGCGGCGGAGCTGCGGCCGGAAACCCGCTATGACCAGCTGGTCGAATCGCTGGGCTGCGACGGCGTCCTCGTGCGCGACCCGAGCGAATTGCGGCCCGCGCTCGAGCGGGCCTTCGGGTCGGGCCGCCCGACCTTGGTGAACGTCCTCACCGATCCCGAGGTCGTATATCCGCGCAAGTCAAATCTGGCTTGATCAAGCCATCTTTCGGTGTAGAGATGGGCGAGATGGCCAGCTCGCTGCCCTGAACGAGAATCGGCCGCCATCGCTGGCGGCCGATTCAAGCTGATCCCTCAGGACGGGCAGGGGTACGTCTTCAGGGACCATGTGTATTCGATGGGCTCAGACGGCGGGAGGCGCCATGATGCGGCAATCGCCTAAGCCCTGTAACCAGGATCTGGGCTGTGGATGATCCACAACTCTTCCCCGGTCAGCCGAGTATCCGCAGGTTTGTCCGCTGCGTCTAGTCGGTTACAACCTGGCTACTGAGAACCAGGTAGCTACACCCTACCGACTTTTCGGGCTTCGGAACGTTCTCTTACCCAACTGTCCTGTCAGCGGGAACGTGGCTGTCCACCCGGTACCGCGAGGTTCTTCGAGCGAAATACTCGGTACTCAGAGGCGACTTGACGCCGCAATCGCCGTGCCGTAGAGGATGTCGTGCTCTGAGACCTGGACCTGCTCAAGGCCGAAGGTCCTCATCGTCTCAACCAGGATCACCACGCCGGCGACGATCGTGGGGGCCCGGTCGGGGTGCATACCCGTGATCTCGACCCGTTGGGCGAGCGGCGTCGAGGCGAGCTGGGAGAGCATCCGCTGGATCGACGGCAGCGAGAGGACGTGGCCGTGGACCCGGGCCGGGTCGTAGGGCTCCAGGCCCAACTCGACCGCGGCCAGCGAAGTGGGGGTGCCGGCGACGGCGATCCCGGCCCGGGCCTCGACCCCCCCCGCGATCGCGGGCTCGATCAGGCCGCGGATGTCGGCGGCGAGCGCTTCCAGCTCGAGCGCGGTGGGCGGGTCGGTCGCGATGTGGCGCTCGCTGTGGCGGACCACCCCCGCCTGCAGGGAGGTGTGGAAGGAGATCTCCTCGCCGGTGCCGACGATCAGCTCGGTCGAGCCGCCGCCGATGTCGACCACCAGGGTCGGCTCGGTGGGGTGCCGCTCGGAGGTGGCGCCGAGGTAGGTGAGGCGGGCCTCCTCCTCGCCGTCGAGGATGCGGGCGGAGAGCGCGAAGCGCTCGCGCAGCTCGGCGACGAAGGCGCTGCCGTTCTCGGCGTCGCGCACGGCGCTGGTCGCGATCGCCTCGACGGCCTCGGCCCCGAGCTCCTCGTAGAGGCTCACGTAGCCGCCGATCGCGCCGCAGGCGTCCTCGATCGCCTCGGCCGAGAGCCGGCCGGAGAGATCGACGCCGCGGCCGAGCCGGGTCACCGTGCTGCGCCGCTCGACCGGCGTCACCCTGCCCTCCGCAACGTCGGCGACCAGCAGCCGCGCCGAGTTGGTGCCGACGTCGACCACCGCGACCCTGTGAGTGCTCTCTGACATCGGCGGAGACTCTAGAGCGAGGCCAAGCCGGGCGGTCGCCTGTGCAAAAGCCCCGCCCAGGCCCTCAGCCACTGCCGCGTTGCTACCATCAACGTCCGCCGCGGGGTGGAGCAGCCAGGTAGCTCGTCGGGCTCATAACCCGAAGGTCGCAGGTTCGAATCCTGCCCCCGCTATTTCACGAAAGCCCCGCAATTGCGGGGCTTTCGTCTTCCTGAGGACGCAGACAAAGAGGTTCAAAATGGGCCATGGGGCAACACCTGGGGCAACATGAGCTTCGAGCGAGGTCGGTACGGCCCTTGCGCGATGTCTCTCGTCTACCTACGTTCGCCCGCGACAAACGCGAATAAATGGCCCCGGCGTCGTTGTAGCGCCCCGGGGCCCGGCGCCGAAGGAAAACGGCCTTCGCTTCGACGGAGACGCTACCGGCGCGCCTCGATCGGACGGCATCGCGGGTCCCTCGGTGCCTCGACTGGGAGGAGCCCGATGCCCGACAACAGGCTCACGATCGACCGCGAAGGCGCGGCGGCTTATACGAGCTCGTCCGCAACCACCTCGGCGCGATCGGCGTCTTCTGGATCGTCTTCGAGCAGCACCGGGACTATGGTGCCGCCGAGCGCATGGAGCTGGAGTTCGCCGCGGCCTTCCGGCTGCTCCAAGACATCGGCTGGGCTGATCAAGACCCCCGCGAGCACTACGTGCTGACGATGCCCGCCGCATTAGCTGACCGGCCTGATGCTCCGACTCCAGGCGAGCCGCAAGAAACCTCCGAGAGGTCGGCGACCGTCCAGATTCGCCAAACGCAGGTGCATCAAGGAGGCTCGAAGTCCGACGCCGCCGCTAGAGTCGTCCCTCGGAGCGCCGTAATAGCCGAGGTTCCAAGATCGCCACCGCCGCCGACCAAACGACCGATCAGAGCCTCGAAGCTCTCTCTCCTGCGTACTGGACGGAGCTGGGGACGATGTATCGCGGGTCCGTCGAGGACTTCCTCACGTCTGGATACGCCGAAGCCGTGCGCGGTGAGGTCCAACTCCTTTTTACGTCCCCGCCGTTTCCTCTCAACCGCAAGAAGCAGTACGGCAACCTGGTTGGGGATGAGTACCTAGAGTGGCTGGGCAAGCTAGCCCAGGAGCTCGGCGATCTGCTCGCGCCGGATGGCTCTCTTGTGGTCGAGCTTGGCAATGCCTGGGAGTCGGGCGAGCCGGTGATGTCGACCCTCACGCTCAAGGCGCTACTGCGCCTGCAGGAGGCCGGCGGGTTCAACCTTTGTCAGCAGTTCGTCGTCCACAATCCCGCGCGGCTCCCCTCCCCGGCGCAATGGGTCAACATCGAGCGATGCCGCGTCAAGGATTCCTACACGAACGTCTGGTGGATGTCTCGAACCGCTCGGCCGAAGGCGGATAATCGCAAGATCCTCACGGGCTATAGCCCTTCGATGAAGAAGTTGCTTGAGCGCCAGTCGTACAACGCCGGGGCCCGCCCTTCCGAGCACACGATCAGCGAGACGTCGTTCCTAACGGACCACGGTGGCGCGATTCCCCCCAGCGCGCTGGACTTCGAGTCCATGCTGCGGATCAGCAACACGAGATCAAACGACGCCTATCGGTCCTATTGCAAGGAGCATGATCTAAAGGTTCATCCCGCACGGATGCAGCCCGAGCTCGCGGAGTTCTTCATCCGGTTCCTGACCGATGAAGGCGACTTGGTCGTCGATCCCTTTGGGGGAAGCAACACGACGGGAGCCATGGCAGAGTCGCTCGACAGGCAATGGCTCAGCATCGAGCCCAATGCGGCGTACGTAGCTGGTTCTCAGGGGCGGTTTTCGCCGGACTCGATCGTGGGTCTGGACCCGAAGGTCGTAGCGACATAAGAGTCTGCTGCCCTCCAACGTCTCTTCTGGTTTTAGCTGGCGGGCCAACCGTGCTCGTCCCCTCGGAGGCCCTAGGCGCTCCTGCCGTAGACCCTAGGGTCAGCAGTCGCGACCCTAGGGTGGTAAGGTGGCCCGACAACGAGTTCTAGAACGCCTAGGCCAAGGGGTCTAGTCACCGTCTAGGACGGATCGGAGGACCGCCATGAGCGGCAACACCCCTCTGCAGTTCCTCGGCGTAGGCAGCCTGCTCGAGCGCGAGTATCGCAACAGCCCGACCTATCAGTGGGGCCGCGAGCTGGCCCGCAACGGCCTCGAGGCTGGAGCCACGAACATCGAGTTCGGGCCTGAGTGGGAAGGCGTGAAGGCAACCGGGACCTACCGCATGCAGTACGCCGACGACGGCCACGGCATGACGAAGGAGGAGCTGCGTGAGTACATGCGCACGCTCGGCAAGGGCGGCAAGATCGTCGGTGGTCCCCACGACAACTACGCGCTCGGCTCGCGCATGACGCTCCTGCCGTGGAACCCCGCGGGCGTCGTCGTCATCAGCGTTCACGACGGCGAGGCTTACATGGTCAAGATGATGTTCGACCCCGACGCCTCGGAGGGCGAGGGCGAGTTTGTGCTTGAGGAGGTCGAGTGGAAGGACACCGACGGCAACGACGGCCTCGCCACTGTCTACCCGCCGTACTACGACGATGAGATGGGGATCGACTGGGCCGCGACGATCCCGAAGTTCATCCGCGACGCCGGCCACGGGACGACCTTCACGCTTCTCGGCCGGAGCCTCGTCGAAGACACCATCGACGGCGACTCCGAGCGCGGCGAGTCGAACCGTTTCCTCGGCCGCAAGTACTTCAACACGCGCTTCTGGCAGCTGCCGGAGGGCGTCCGCCTTCGCGTCTACGAGATGCCGGAGGACAGGTCGATGTGGGCTCCCGGCAAGGGGCAGTTCCGCAAGGTGCGCGGCGCGCGATCGCTGATCGAGTACCGCAAGAAGGACGAGACCGACTTCATCGAGGCGAGCAACGTCGTCTCGCTCCCGGACGGCACGAAGGTGCACTGGTGGCTCCGGACCGAGCCGAAGGTTGAGACCGGCGGCCTCGGCGCGACGTCGGCGTACATCGGCGTCCTGTACCGCGACGAGCTGTACGGCCAGGCCTACACCGAGAGCGAGGACGGGGACACCAAGACGGGTGCGAACGTCTACCGACAGTTCGGCATCGGCAGCGACTCGGTGCGCCGCCGCGTGTTCCTCGTCATCGAGCCGCCGGAGTACGACGAGGCGACGGGCGCGAGCGGCGTCGCGCCCTCCACCGGCCGCGCCGACCTCTATTGGATGGGCTCCGGCATCTCGTCCCGCTCGGTCAAACCGTCCGACTGGTCCGCCGACTTCGGCGGCAAAGTGCCGAAGGAGATCCTGGACGCGATCAACGCGGAGTACGACTCGCGCGAGCAGAGCGACGACCGTGAGGAGCGGCTGAAGCGCGTGATAGATCGCTTCGCCGGCCGTTGGAAGGCGTCGCGTGCGCGGGTGCAGCCCGCCGAGACGGACACCACTACGACGCCGACCAGCCCGGGGACCGTCCCGCGGTCGCCGATCGACAGCCCGACGAAGCCGCGTAAGCCGCGCAAGAAGAAGGTCGTGGTGGTCCGCGGGCGCGGCGACGATACCGTCGTCATCGGTCAGCCTGACACGGGGACGACGCCTGCCAAGCGCACGCCGGTCAGCGTGGGTGTCCCGCACTGTCGCTGGGTCACCGCGGAGGACATCAACGACACCGGCATGATCGCCGCGTGGCAGAAGCCCACCGCGCAGTACCCGAACGGGTGCATCGAGCTTGACGAAGACCACGCGGTGGTCCAGACCCAGATCGAGCACTGGCAGAACCAGTACTCGCCCGCCGTCAAGAACGACGTCGAGAAGCTGGTGAAGGACGCCTACGAGGATGTCGCGATGGCGAAGGTCTCGCACCTGCACGCCCTGACCGGCGTGATCTTCTCCGAGGAGCAGCGCGACACCATGCTCCTGAACCCGGCGCTGTCGGCGTCGCTGCTCGGCCTCATCGCAGAGGACGCGCTGATCGGTCCCCGGACTGGCAAGCTCGGCGTCAAGCGGCGCAAGGAGGAGGCTACCGACCAGGCGGCGTAGCCCGAACCGGGGCCGGACACACGCGCCACCGCGCCGCCCGAAGGCGCGTGACGTTCCGATTCGCCTCCAGCGGTAGTCGGCCTGGGGCAACAAATGGGGCAACAAGCCCCACGGATCCCAGCCGATCCCAGCCGATCTCGATCTTGCGAAAATCGCCCTAGAACGCGCCCAACAGTGCCCAGCCGATCCAGCGGGCCGCGCTCATAACCCGAAGGTCGCAGGTTCGAATCCTGCCCCGCTATAGGACTGAAACCCGCTAATCAAGGCGGGTTTCAGCGTTTTTGGGAGGCCTCAAAAATCGGCCAAATCCATACCTCCTGCCCGCCTTACAGTCGGCGAGGCAGGCGCAGGACTCCCATGCCATCACGACCGAAGCCGCGACGCAGCCGCCCATCGGCATCGCGAGCGACAAAAAGAAGCACCGAGTGGCACGGAAAGCCGGTTTTGGTACCGCCGGAAACGGGTCGGCATCCCGGTCTCATGGTTTCGGCCGCCGTGACCTGACCGCCGGCAGCGAGTCGGAAATGCGCGAGAAAACCGCTCGCCGATGGCGTGAGCGCGGTCGAATGGACGCTGGCGAAATCCGGATCACGTATCCCATCGAGGGTGAGCCGGTCGAGGTAGATGGGCGATTCTTCATCGGCGGAGAGCGCGAAGGTGACGCTGATTTGGCTCGATCCGGGACAGCTTCCCGCGCCGACTCGATTGTCCCCCTCGAACGGAGCGTGTCGATTTCGGTCCCGCTTGTTCGTCGCCCTGCATGACAGGGTCGATCGCGACGGAGCTTCGGCCCATCCAGACAGGAAGAGGACCAGATGAGATTCATGATGTTCATGTATCCGCGGATTTCGGATGAGGAGTGGGAGCCGACGGCCGAGGATATGGCGGCGATGACCCGGTACAACATCGAGCTCCGCGAAGCCGGGAAGCTGCTGGCGCTGGACGGGCTGCGGCCGCCGGGGGATGGCGCCTCGGTCGTCTTCGAGGGCAGCGAGGCGCGGGTCGTCGACGGTCCCTTCGCCGAGGCCAAGGAGGTGGTCGGCGGCTACTGGATCATCCAGGTGCGTTCGACCGAGGAGGCGCTCGAGTTGGCAAAGCGCTGCCCGGGGGTCGACTGTCGGGTCGAACTGCGGCAGATCGTGGAGCTGGAGGACCTCCCCCAGGACATCCAGCAGGTCTACGACCGCCGGCTCCACATCGGCGTCGAGGATCGCTCCGCGCCGGAAGCCGAAACTGAGTCATAGAATCACGCCGTGCCGTTCACCCGCAGGAATCTCAAGGAGGATCTGGAGGATCTCGGGTCCAACTTCGACGGCCCGCCGGACCTCGAGTTCCGCCATGCGAGCAAGGCGCTCGGGCTTGAGCGGTGCGGCCTGAGCTATCAGCGCATTCCGCCCGACTATCGCTTCCCGTATGGCCACACGCACAAGGAGCAGGAGGAGGTGTTCGTGGTCCTGCGGGGGAGCGGGCGGATGAAGCTCGACGACGAGATCGTCGAGCTCGGGGAATGGGACGCGGTGCGCGTCCCGCCCGGTACTTGGCGAGGCTACGAGGCCGGCCCGGAGGGCCTCGAGATCCTCGTCGTCGGCGCCCCCGATCTTGGCGAGAATCCGCGTGAAGACGTGGAGGGCCGGCGCGACTGGTGGGTCGACTAGCCGGCGAATGCCGCTGCCAGCGCGTCGGCCACCGCCTGCCCGTTCGGCGGCGAAGCGATCGAGAGGGTCAGCTCGCCGCCACGCTCCTCCAGGCGGAGGTCGAGGAACGAGCAGCACTCCGCCTCGGCGGCGACGATCTCCTCGAGCCGCTTGCGCGTCTCCGCGTCAGAGCGAAAACGCAGAAGGTGGTGGCCGTCGGTCACGTGGCCGATCAGGCTGCTTTCAGCGATTTCAGCGATCGCGGCGAGCCGTTGCTCGAGGTCGCGCGCGTCGAGCGAGCAGGCGATCGGTGGCGAGTCGGTCAATTGAAGGCTCCTTGAAGTGGGGGTCGATCCGCCTCGTTAGTGTTGAACCTGAACCTGGGTTCAGGTCAAGGAGGGATCGAGATGGCAGAGGCAACGCTCGGCATCGGTGAGGTCGCGGAGAAGGCCGGCTCCAGCGTCTCGGCGATTCGCTTCTACGAGCGCGAAGGGCTCTTGCCAGAGGCCGAGAGGGTCGGCGGCCGGCGGCGCTTCACCGAGGAGACGGTGCGGCGCCTGGGGATCATCCACATCGCGAAACAGGCGGGCTTCTCGTTGGAGGAGGCCGGCGTCCTGCTTACCTCGATAGACGAGGGCGCTCCCGCGCACGAGCAGCTCCGCGCGCTCGCCGCCCGCAAGCTGCCCGAGGTCGATGCGCTGATCGCGCGGGCCCAGGGGATGCGCGACTGGTTGACGATCGCGAGCGTCTGCGGCTGCGACTCCCTGGAGAGCTGCGCTCTGTTCGTGCCGACCTCACCCTCGGCCCCGAAACCGAGAAAAGGGCGCCGCTAAGGGAGATAGGTGAGGAGGACCACTCCGGAATCGAACCGCTTCACGTCCTCGAGCCGAAGCCGCACGGTTCCCCTGTCTCCGAGCACGTGGACGTTCCCCTTGCCCCAGACGAGCGGGTTCAGGTAGATCTCGTACTCGTCGATCAGGCCCTGCTCGGCGAGGGCGTAGGCGAACTCGCCGCTCCCGTGCATGAACAGATCGCCGTCGGTCGCGTCCTTCAGCTTCGGGATCGAGTCCTCGAGACTCCCCTCGAGCAGGGTCGCGTTCCAATCGAGCTCGCCGGACAGGGTGGTGGACCCGACGTACTTCGGCATCGAGTTGACCATGTCCGCCCATTGGCCCGACTGGCCCGGCCAGAATCCCGCCAGGCCCTCGTAGGTTTTGCGGCCCAGCACCAGCCCGCTGGACTTCGCCTGGCGCTCGAACGAGTAGTCGCCGTGGTCTCCGTCCGGCTGCACCCACTCGCCGACCGGGTCGACGACGCCGTCGACGGTGGCCTGCGCGGTCGCGATCAGCTTGCTCATCTCGATCCCTCCTGCGGTCGTGGAGCTCCTGTTTGCGCTCCTCTACCCGAACGACGAACCGGGACGCGCGGATTCGACAGATTCCCGGCGATCGCGATCGCAGGTCTTAGATTCTGGGGATGACCCGATCCGCGGCCCTGCCTTCATCTGGAGCGTTGGAGAAAGTCCGGCGCTTGGCGGGCCCGTCGGCCGTGGTCCTGGATGCCGAGCGCCTCGAGGGGGGCCAGCACGCGGACACCTGGAGGGTCGATACCGAGAATCCCGCGACCAGCGTCGTCGTCCGCCAGTTCCCGGTGGACGATCCTGCCCCTTTGCTTGAGCAGCGGGTCCTGCGGGCCCTCGACGGACTCGGCGGTTTGGCCCCGGTGCCGCTCGGCGGCGACCTCGACGGCCGCTGGTCGAAATACCCGACCTCTTTGAGCAGCTGGCTTGACGGCCGGCCGGACATCACCCCGATCGACCCCAGGGGATGGGCGCGCGAGTTAGGGCGAGGGCTCGCCGAGGTGCACACGGTGCCGGCCGAGCGGCTGGCGGAACTGCCGAGCGTGTTCGACCACGGCGGAGGATCCCAGGAGGTACTGGGTGGCCCGTTGGCGGCGGAAGTTCGGTCTCGCTGGTCGCAGATCGTCCACTCGCCGGAGGTGCTCACCCACTTCGACTACTGGTCGGGCAACGTCGTCTGGCGGGACGGAAGGCTGACGGGCATCGTCGACTGGTCGGGCGGGGCGCGCGGCCCACGTGGCTTCGACCTGGGCTGGTGCCGACTCGATCTCGTGCTCCTCTTCGACGAGCAGATCGCCGACCACTTTCTTGCGGCATATGAGGCGGGGATCGGCCGGGCCGTTGGCGAGGTGCGCCTATGGGACTGTTGGGCGGTCGCTCGGTCCGATGACGCGGTGGGGTCCTGGGCCCCGAACTACCTGCCGCTGGGGCGCGCCGACCTCGATGAAGACGAGCTGCGGCGACGCCATGCGGACTGGACGGAACGTCTGCGGGGGCGGGCGTAAGGCTCAGACCCCTGGTGTCGATCTTCGTTGCGCTCGTTCGTCGTCTGGGTAGAGGCGGGGCAGATCGAAGCCCCGTCGGACGAACCCAGGAGGTCATATGTCACCGACCACGACAACCCGATCGAAACTGATTCTCTGCATGTCCGCTTCGCTGGATGGCTTCCTTGCTCGTGAGGTTGGCGTGATCGACTGGCTGGCCGAGCCGGGTGATGCTGCCGACGCCGGTGCCGCCCGTCATACCGGGAACCTGGAGCTGCTCGGCCGCGTCCGGGAGATCGTGCTCGGTCGCGGCGCCTACGACGAGATGGCGGAGACCTGGAGCAGCTCCGACAGCCCGATGGCGCGGCTGATGAACTCGCTGCCAAAGCTGGTCTTCTCGCACACCGCGCCGGAGTTCGAGTGGGCGAACACGCGTTGTTCGCCGAGGCCGCCGGAGGAGGAGATCGCGGACCTGAAGGAGAGCGGGGAAGGCGACGTCGTGTTCTTCGGCGGCGCTCGCCTCGCCCACTCGCTGGCCCGTGCCCGCCTGATCGACGAGTACCGGCTGACGGTCCACCCGGTCGCCCTCGGCGAGGGCCTGCCCCTCTGGCACGGCCTGCCCGAGCCTCAGCGTTTCGCCCCGGTCTCCACCACTGCCTATCCCGACGGCGTCGTCACCCATGTCCTCGCAAAGAACTAAGGAGAGAAAGATGTCCTCGACTGTGCTCTACATGTCGATGTCCCTGGACGGATTCGCCGCCGGCCCCGACGAGCGCCCGGACAACGGGCTCGGCGACGGCGGCGAGCGCCTGCACGAGTGGATCTTCTCCGGCCCGCCCACCGGCCACGGAGGAGTGCCCGGCCGTCCCGCGGGCGTCAACGGCGAGATCATGGACGAGGCGATGTCCACCGGGGCGGTGGTCGCCGGCCGGGGGACCGTCGAGCCGGCGGACTACTGGGGCGGCGACCACCATGACGGCGTGCCGATTTTCATCCTCAGCCGCCACAAGACCAGTGCCGACGCGGCGCAGTGGCCGCTGGTGACCTACGTCGGCGACGTCGAGACCGCGATGGCCGAGGCGAAGGAGGCGGCCGGCGAGAAAGACGTCCTGGTCCACGGCGTCGGCACCGCGCAGCTGGCCCTCGCCGCCGGCGTTCTCGACGAGATCCAGATCCACTTAATCCCGGTCCTGCTCGGAGAGGGCCGCCGCCTCTTCGAGCACCTCGGTGCCGACCACATCGAGCTCGAGCCGCTCCGGGTTGTCGACGGCCCCGGCGTCACCCATCTCCGCTATCGCGTCTCGCGGTAGGCGGCCCGAACCAGGTGGTCAGCGCATCGGCGAGCCCGAGGTCGGTGCCGTCTCCGACCCAGGCGACGTATCCGTCGGGCCGGATCAGCACGGCGGCGGGAGCGGTGACCGCGCCGAGTACCGGCAGCTCCCACTCGCCGTCGTAGCTCGCGTCGATCGGCTGGACCCGGTCGGTCCACGGGGCGATGTCGAAGCTGCCGGGCTCACCGAGGTTGAGCAGCGCCGGCCTGGCGCCGTGCAGCAGCTCGAAGACCCGCAGCGGGCCGTCGGCGCCGACGAGGTCCAGATCGGGCATCCGGCGCCCGAGCAGGGGATGGCCCTCGCCGAGGTCGTAGTGGATGTCCAGGCCGGAGATCAGCCCGGCGATTCGTCTGCGGGGCTCATCCATGGTCGCCAGCTCCGAGACCACGTCGACCAGCGCCTGCATGCGCTCGTCCCGGCGCTGCAGTGCGGCCTGGGCCATCGTGTGCTGGATCGCGCGGGCGGCGACCGGGTGGCGCTCGTCCCGGTACGTGTCCAGGAGGGGCTCCGGGGAGGTCCCGTCGATCACCTGGGCCAGCTTCCACCCCAGATTCACCGCATCTCCGACGCCGAGGCTGAGGCCCTGCCCGCCCGCCGGGTAGTGCACGTGCGCCGAGTCGCCGGCGAGCAGTACCCGTCCCGCCCGGTAGGTCGCCGCCTGGCGGGTCATGTCGGTGAACCTGGAGATCCAGGTGGGGTTGTGGACCCCGAAGTCGGTGCCGTACACCGCGATCAGCGCCTCGCTGAGATCGCTCAGGGTGGGCTCGCCGCCGGGCCCGAGCTGCCGCTCGGTGACGATCACCCGCACCGTCTTCCCGTCCTCCATCGTGTTGAGGGCGTGGATGCCGGTGGCGTCGTGCTTGATGCCCGGCGGCGGCTCCTCGGTCGTTTCGACCTCGGCGATCAGGTTGCTCCTGGTCGGATCCCAGCCGGGAAACTCGATGCCGGCCGCTTTGCGGATGAGGCTGCGTCCGCCGTCGCAGCCGACGAGATACCGCGCCCGCAGCGAGCGGCCGCCGGCGAGCTCGACGTCGACGCCGGTGTCGTCCTGGGCGAAGCCGGTCACCTCGCTTCCGTAGTAGATCCGCACCGGCAATTCGGCGATCCAGGCGGCCATGATCCGCTCGATCTGGTTCTGCCAGATCCCGAGCGAGTACGGATGCCGGGTCGGGAAGTCGCTCATGTCCAGCACGGTCGCCGCCAGCATCGCGGCCTGCGCCGTCTTGCCCTCGGCGAGGAAGCGATCGGCGACCCCACGCTGATCCAGGAGCTCGATCGTGCGCGAGTGAAAGCCGCCCGCCCGCGAGCCGACGAGGACGTGGTCCGGGCGGCGCTCGACGACCGCGACGTCGACCTCCGCCAGGGCCAGCTCGGCCGCCAGCATCATCCCCGTCGGCCCCCCTCCGGCGATCACCACCGCGTGCTCCGTCGTTGCCATCCGGTCACCTCTCGTATCCGTGGTTTCTGGCTCGTGGCCGGGCATTGTGAGGGCGGCCCGGGGCTTGAAACAAGCCCCCCTGTCGGGTATAAATTGGGTACGGAAAGGGCGCGGGGGCGCTCTTTTTTTTGGGTTTCGCCGGGTCAGGCGCCGAGGTCTACAATTTTCTGGCTACGGAACTCGGTCGTTTACAGGTCGCCAGGGAAGCAGGGATATGGACTTGAGATTTGCGGGGCGGGGGACGCTTCGGGCTTTGAGCCGCGCCTGGCGGCACGGCATCGCCGTCTGCCTCGTGGCCGCCGCCATTCTCGGCCTCTGCGCATCCGCATCGGGGCAGGCGGCGATCGCGCGCTCGAGCGGCTTTCACGATCGCCTGGTGGGCCCGGCCGGGGCGACGACCGCGAACGCTGAGGCGGCGCTCCCGGCGGGGCCGCGCAAGGTCGCCGTGCTCCTGGTCAACTTCGCGAGCGACTCCGGCCAACCCTGGTCGGCGGCGTCGGCTCGTTCCGAGGTCTTCACCGCGCCCAACTCCGCCAGCGCCTTCTACGAAGAGGAGTCCTACGGTGGGATCTCGCTGACGGGGAAGCTGCGGCCGGACGGGGACGTGTTCGGCACCTTCAAGATCGACGCCCCGACCGGGGGCTGCCCCTACAACGAATGGGCGAAAAAGGCCGACGAAGCCGCGAACGAAGCGGGGATCGAACTCGCCGGCTACCAGCACCTCATCTACATGATCCCGTACCAGAGCAGCTGCTCCTGGATCGGCATAGCAGGGGTCTCCAACAGCGGCGCGATGATCAACGGGAACTCCGGAGTCGGGGTGGTCATCCATGAGCTGGGTCACACCCTCGGCCTATTTCATGCCGGCAGCTGGACCTGCACGGCCGGCGGGGTCAGGGTCCAGATCAGCGACAACTGCACGATCAGCGAATACGGGGACCCCTTCGACGTGATGGGCAACACCTCGGCCCCCCGGCACAACAGCGGCTGGAACCTGGTGAAGCTCGGCATCCTCGGCCCGGAAAACATCGAGACGGTCGACGCCTCGGGCACCTACTCGATGCGCTCCGCCCTCCACCAAACCACCGAACCGACGATCGTCCGCATCCCCCGGGAAAGGGAAGCCGACGGCACTGTCACCTCCTGGTACTACCTCGAGATCAGGGAGAAGGGCGGCGTCTTCGAGAACGTCGCCGACGCCTCCACCACCGGCGTCTCGATCCGGGTCGCCCCCTCGGGCTCCTCGGCGGAGACGCTGCTGCTGGATGCCAACCCCGCGACTTCCACGTTCCAGGACGCGCCACTCGGGGTGGGGCAGACCTTCGACGGGGGACCGGTGCGGATCAAGACTCTGGCGGCGGGTGGAGGGGCCGCGACGGTCTCGGTCGAGCTCGACGAAGAATCGCCCACCGCCCCGACCGCTTTGGTGGCAACCGGTGGGGTGGAAAAGAGCGCAGCTGCAGTGGGGGGCGAGCAGCGACAACTTCGGCGTCGAGCGTTACGTCGTCTTCCGCGACGGCAGCGAAATCGGGACCACGACGAGCACCAGCTTCGTCGATTCTCCAGTCGCCCTCGGCGACCACGAATACGTCGTCTACGCCGAAGACGCGAGCGGCAACCGCAGCCCCGCATCCAACTCGGCGACGGCAACGGTCACGCCGGACGAAGAACCGCCGACCGCCCCGGCCGGCCTGACCGCGGTGGCGGGAGTCGAAGGAGTGCAGTTGCGGTGGACCGCGAGCAGCGACAACGTCGGCGTCGATCACTACCTCGTCTTCCGCGACGGCAGCGAAATCGAAGGCGCCGGTGGCACCAGCTTCCTCGATCCGCTCGCCCCTTCCGGCACTCGCGAATACGTCGTCTACGCCGAAGACGCGGTGGGGAACCGGAGCGCCGCTTCGGCGCCGGCGACGGTGACGGTTCCGGTGGTCTCGGGACCCGGCTGCACGACTGCCTCCTGTCGGGTCACGTTCAGGTACGCCGGTACGACCACGAGCTGGCAGGTGCCGCCCGGAGTCGGCAAAGCCGACTTCACGGTCGAAGGCGCTCAGGGCGGCGGCAAGCGTCCCAGTGGTTGGGGGGCCCGGGTCAAGTCGACGCTCGGCTCGCTGACGGCCGGCGAGGAAGCGATCCTCAGCGTCGGCGGCGCGGGCGAGCTCGCCGCGGACGGCGGCGCGGGGGGCTTCAACGGGGGCGGGGACGGCACGCGCGGCGGCGGTGGCGGCGGCTTCAGCTCGGTGAGGCTCGGTGGGGCGCTGGAGCTGCTCGCCGCAGGCGGCGGCGGCGAAGGCCTGAGGGGCCTCAACGCGACCAGCGGGGAAGAACCGGCCGGGGGCAGAGGTGGGAGCGGAGGACAGTCCGGCACGGTCGGATTCTCGGGCATCGCGACGCAGGCTTATGGGGCGACGCTGGGCAAGGGGAGCGGGGGAGTGGCGGCTGGATCCGGCGCCGCGGGCGGCGCCGCGGGCGACGTGACCGGGGCCAGCACTTGTCCGGGCGGCGCCCAGGCGGGCGCGACAGGCGCCTCCGGCGGCAGCTTCGCGGGCGGCGGTGGCCAACCGGGAGCCGGTGGCGGCGGTGGCGGCGGTTACGTCGGCGGCGGCCAGGGCGGCGGTGGCGCCGGCGATGCCTGTGGCAGTTCGGCGGGCTCGGGCGGCGGTGGCGGTGGCTCCAGTTTCGCCGCGGAAGGCCTCACGGCCACGTTCACCGGCAATGTGCGGCGGGCCGGGGGACAGGTCTCGATCGAATACCCGAACCCGATCGCGGCGGGTGGCCGCGGCTACACGACGCTGCCAGGTCAAGAGCTGACCGTGCCCGCCGCCTCGGGCGTGCTCGCGAGCGCGTCGGGCCCTGCCGGCGATCCACTCTCGGCGACCGTGGCCACGCCTCCCGCTCACGGCTCGGTGGCGCTGGAAGGGGACGGGTCGTTCGCCTACACGCCTACCGCCGGTTACTTCGGCGGCGACTCCTTCACCTATCGGGCCGCCGACCCCGCCGGCGACTACGCGACGGCCCAGGTGACCCTGACGGTCGCGGCTCCCCCGTCGGCGTCGATCTCCCTCCCGGCTACGGGCGGCACCTACGAGATCGGGCAGTCGGTCGCGACCGCCTTCTCCTGCGGCGAGGGGACGGGCGGGTCGGGCCTGGCCTCCTGCACCGACTCCAACGGCATCAAAACGGGGAGCGGGGGCTTCGGGCATCTGGATACCGCGGCGGCGGGGAGCCACGCTTACACGGTGACCGCGCTTTCCAAAGACGGTCTGACCGAAAGCACCTCGATCGGCTACATGGTCGTGCCGGCGACTCAGCCGCCGCGCGGTCCCGAGGCTCCACCCAAGGCCCCGACCGAGCCGCCCCCGGGGGTCGAACTCTCCCTCAGTGTCGAGAGGGAGTCGCTCTCCAAGCTGCTTCGGACCCGGGATCTGTCCATCGCGGCGACGGTCAACGGGGCGGCGAGAGTGATGCTGGCCGGCAGCGCGGAGCTGGAGGCCCCGTCCCGCCGCGGGGGGCGGACGAGGTCAGTTCCGGTGTTCAAGAGCACGACGGTCAGATTCGCCGGGCCCGGCGAGAGACAGCTGAAGCTGGTGCTGACGCGGCAGGGGCGCGAGGCGCTCCGGGGCCCGTCCAGGCTGAAGCTCGTGATCACCGGCAAGGCCACTGACGCCACTTGTGAAACGGCGACGAGGACGACGAGCCTGACCCCGCAGCCGTGAGCTGGCGGAGGCGGAAGTGACGAGGCGGCTCGTGCCTCCCGTCGACCGCCGCAGCGGTCGCCATCTCTTCGGCCGCGACGCCTCCGGGTACGACCGCTCCCGGCCCGACTATCCGGACCGGGTATACGAGGTGCTCGCCGATCGCTGCGGGCTCGGGCCGGGCACGAGGTTGTTCGAGGTCGGCGCGGGGACCGGGCAGGCGACGCTGCCTCTGGCCGCGGCGGGTGCGCGCGTCACGGCCGTCGAGCCCGATCCGCAGTTGGCCGCGAGCCTGGTCGAGAAGGTCGAGGGCGAGGGTCTCGAGATCGCGATCCAGACCACGCCCTTTGAGGACGTCTCCCTCCCCGCCGGCCAATTCGACCTCGGCGCCGCCGCCACTGCGTTCCACTGGGTCGAGCCGTCGGTGGGGCTGGTGAAGGCGCTGCGTCTGCTGCGAGCCGGCGGCTGGTGGGCGATGTGGTGGAACGTCTTCATGGACGAGACGCGACCGGACCCGTTCTATGAGGCGACGACGCCGATCCTGCAGCCGCTTGGCCGTGGTCCGTCGGCAGGATCGGGCGGGCCGCCGTTCGCGCTCGACCTCGAGCGACGTAGGTCGGAGTTGCAACAGGCGGGCTTCGTCGCCACCGAGGTTGAGGTGATCCGCTGGACCGCCCGCCTCTCGACCGAGCGGCTGCGCGCCCTCTACTCGACCTTCTCCTCGATCTCGCAACTGCCGGACGACGAACGGGAGCGGGTTCTGGATGCGATCGCGGCGATCGCCGACAAGTCCTTCGGCGGCACGGTCGACCGGCCCTTCCAGACCGTGCTCTACACGAGCCGGAAGGTCTAGCGGGGCGCGCGCATTCTTAGGGCGCCAGAGCCTTGAGCGTCTCGCCGGTCGCCCGGTCGGCCGGGAAGAGCAGCTCGATCGCCAGCTCGGACGACGTCACCTCGAACGGGGTGTCGAAGTGGCGAACATGCCGAGGAAGGAGAGCTCGCTGCCGTCCGGGGCTCGCACCATGAGTGGCCCGAGAATGTCGCCGTCCGTCCGGGCGGAGTCGCGATCGCGCGCCCCCTCGGGATCCGGGTAGGCGGCGATCTCCTCGAGCAGCAGGCGCAGGCCCGCGTCTTCGCTCGCCTCCACCTGCCGCTCGAGGCGCCGCGAAAGTGGCCTCGCCACTCGCGGGGGTTGACCAGCAACGGCGCCAGTCCGCGGGGATGCAGGCCAACCCGCAGCACGTTCACCGGCGGCTCGAGCAAGGTCGGGTCGATCTCAGCGGGCTCGATCAGCGCCAGCAGGGTGGAGTTCATGGCAACGAGGTCCCAGCGACGGTTGACCACCACCGCCGGGTAGGGATCGTGCCGGGCGAGGACCAGGTCGAGGGCGTCCCGGACCGGCGCGAGGTCGGCGTCGTCGAGCGAGCGCTCGGTGAACGCCGGGGCGTGGCCGGCGCTGAGCAGGAGGCGGTTCTGCTCGCGGAAAGGGACGTCGAGATGCTCGACGATCCGCAGCAGCGTCTCGCGCCTTGGTTGCGAGCGACCGGTCTCGACAAAGCTCAGGTGGCGAGCCGAGACCCCGGTCTCGAGCGCGAGGTCGAGCTGGGTCATCCGGCGCCGCCGGCGCCAAGCGCGCAACAGCGTCCCGACCGCCTGCTGCTGGGGGTTCATTTCCGCCATGCGCCGACCTTAACCGGCCTATCAGGAGGGCAATTACCCGCAGGTAATCGACACCGGCAGCGGCGCCGGGGACGCGACCTCGGGAGAGATAGCGAGCTACGTCCAGGAGCATCGCCCGGCGTTGCTCGCTGGCATGCTCCTCACCACCGCCGCGGTGACGCTATGGCCGGCCTTCGGCGCCGGAGTCTGGCTGTGGCTGCGGCAGACGAGCGACGGCGAGAGCCTGTTCTCGGCTGCTTCCTGCTCGGCTTCGTCAGTTTCGTCACCCTCCTCCTGGCGGGCTTCACCGCCTTCTTCGTCCTCGTCTACCGCGGTGCCGAAGCGCCCGATCCCAAGCTGCTCTACGACCTCGCCTTCGGACTGCTGGCGATGTCGGGAGCCCCACGGCGCTGGCGCTCGGCTCGTATGCGGCGCTGGTGCTGCGCGACGGGCGCATGCCCGGATGGACCGCGGTTCTCGCCCTCGTGGCCGGGTTGGCGCACCTCGCGTTGTTGTGTCATTCCTGACCACGGAGGGCTTTTTCTCACTTGATGGAGGGGTGACGATCGCGATTCCCGCGACGCTGTTCGCCTGGATTCTCGGGACCAGCACGGCGATGAAAATGAGGGCCCGATCCGGGCTCCTACACTTGGATGGTGACGCCGGAGGAGCTCGCTGACCTCGTCCATCTGCGCCGCGCCCGCGACCAGATCGACCGCGAGTACGCCCGCCCGCTCGACGTCGAGGCGCTGGCCCGGACGGCGCTGATGTCGAGCGCGCACTTCTCGCGGCGCTTCCGCGCGGCGTACGGGGAGACGCCCTACGGATACCTGATGACGCGACGGATCGAGCGGGCGAAGGCGTTGCTGCGACATCCGGACATGTCGGTCACCGAGGTCTGCATGGCGGTCGGGTGCACCTCGCTCGGCTCCTTCAGCAGCCGCTTCACGGAGCTGGTGGGGGAGACGCCGACGGCCTACCGGGCGCGGGACCACGGCGCCCTCGCGGAGGTGCCGGGATGTATCGCCAAGGACCTCACCCGCCCGAGTCGCGAGCCGAGCAGGAATGGAGAAACGGCCGGATCGCCGACGCCCTAGCATCGCCGCCATGAACCTAACTCTCTCCCAATGCTTCGTAATCGTGCATGACCCCGACCTGGCGCTGAGCTTCTACCGCGACGCGCTCGGCCTCGAGCTGCGCAACGACGTCAACAAAGGCGACTTCCGCTGGATCACCGTCGGCGCCGAGTCCCAGCCCGGCGTCGCGGTCGTCCTCACCAACTACCTGAACGGCAGCCCGGCCGACGGCGAGGCGGTTGCCGCCCTCGTCGCCAAGGGCGCCCTCAACGGCGTCCACTTCCACAGCGACGACCTCGACGCGACCTTCGACAAGCTGGTCGCCGCCGAGGCCGAGATCGTGCAGGAGCCGACCGATCAGCCCTGGGGCACGCGGGATTGTGCCGTGCGCGACCCGTCCGGCAACATGATCCGCATCGACCAGCCACCGGCCTAGAAAGCGAGGCTTCCATGAGCGACGGAAAGACCCCCTCCGAACTGATCGACCAGAGGATCGAGGAGCTCGGCGACTGGCGCGGCGAGCTGCTGGCCCGGATCCGCCAGACGATCAAGGAGGCCGAGCCGGACGTGGTCGAGGAGTGGAAATGGCGCGGCGTCCCGACCTGGTACCACGAGGGGATGATCTGCACCGGCGAGACCTACAAGAGCAAAGTCAAGGTGACCTTCGCCAAGGGCGCCTCGCTGGACGACCCCGCGGGTCTCTTCAACTCCAGCCTCGACGGCAACGTCAGGCGAGCGATCGACTGGCACGAGGATGACGAGCTCGACGAGAAGGCCCTGAAGGCGCTCGTTCGCGCCGCGGCGGATCTGAACACGGCCTGACGAGAATCACCGCTCGCTTCACCATTCTCCGCCGCGTCTAGCGAACTATAAACGGCTCTATAGAGCCGTTTATGGCGTAAACATCGATGCCTTCGCGGCCGACCCGCGGCTGGCCCGACTCTGCACGGTCGAGATCCTGGTTGCCGGCGGGCCCGCGCTCGACCGCCAGGAAGCGACGATCGAGAGGCTCGCCGTGCCCCTCCGCGCCGGTCGCGCCGAGCGCCCCCTCGGCAGCGAGCTTCCCCTGCACCTGGAGGGAAGCCTGATCGGGGGAGCGATCTCGCTGGTGCTCCGCTACCTCAACGCCGGCGGGGGCGAACGCCTCGGGGAGCTCACCCCCGAGCTGACCGAGTTCCTGCTCACGCCCTACCTCGGCGTCGCTGCCGCGCGGGCGGTGGCTACGGAACTCTGAGCGCTCTCGTCACCTAAGAAGCGGGCCGCCAGCGGAAGCCGTCGCCGAAGCGGTTGAAGCACTGGTAGGTCTTGCCGGGTCGCTGACAGGCGTAACCGAAGAAGTCCGGCCACAGCGCCGTGCCGGTGCCGTAGAAGTAGAGGTGGCGCTTGAAGCCGGTGTAGCGCACGGTGGGGTGGCGGCTGCCGCGGGCGTAGCCGAAGTTCTGGTACAGCAGCAGCTCGGCGCAGTCGGAGGCGTTGCTCGAGAGGTAGCCGGCGACCGTGGTGCCTTTGGCGCAGTGGTTGGAGTTGGGGCCCCAGCGGCGGACCCAGTGGCGTTCGTAGACGAGTTCCGTCGCGCCGTCGCTGACCGTGGCGGACACCAAGTACCAGGTGCCGGCGTGTTCGAACTCGGTCATGCACTGGTAGTCGCCCGGCGCCTGCGGTTCCTCGCACTCGGGCACCGACCAGGACGGCGCCCGTTCGAGCCAGGTGCTGCCGTAGGTGCGGGTGAGTTCGCCTTCGACATCCTTCTGGGCCTGTGCGGGGGTCAGCGCGGAGGCGGCGCTCGGTAGGGCCAGGGCGGCCGCGATCGTCAGCGCGGCGACGATCTTGCTCAGGTCAGTGCGCATCGTGGCTCCTTGCGGGTCGGATTTGTGGACTGCGGGTCACGGTCGGGCGAGGAAGC
Organism: uncultured Solirubrobacterales bacterium; assembly: GCA_963795625.1. Lineage (GTDB taxonomy): Bacteria > Actinomycetota > Thermoleophilia > Solirubrobacterales > 70-9 > VAYN01. The sequence continues at coordinate 45,208 of CAWCIS010000003.1, forward strand.
TGTGGCCGGCCTTGACCAGGACGGTGCGATGAGTGCGGGAGTCGGTGACGGCGACGATCCCCCGTGCCACCTTGACGCGGGTGCCGGCGCAGGTGTCTTCGGTCAGCCACTTGGTGCCGCCGACCGCCGCCGAGCCGTAGCGGCCGCCAGTTTCGTAGTTGCCGTGAGCGTCGCCCCAGAGGCGCCGCCCGCCGTGCTTGCCCCGGGCCGAGGGTCCGGATGCGCGACCGCAGTCGGGCAGCCGGCCCGCCAGGTCCAGCACGGTGACGCCGACGCGGCCGGTGGCGAAGGGCGAGTGCGAGACGCGCTGCGCCAGGCGGAAGGCGCCGCCGTGGAAGAGCCCGCTCTGGGTGGCGCCGGCGCGGGTCGAGGTGCGGGCGCGCCCCTGGGGGCCCCTGGCCGTGGTCAGTTTCACCGTGCCGTCGCTTGCGTCGACGACAGTGCCGAGCGGGACCCTCGTCGCCGCGGCCAGCGGCACGAAGCCCCCGGCGCCCGGCAGCTTGACCAGCACGCTTCCCGCCGTCGCCCTGATGTTGGCGTTGCGTCCGAACACCGGCGCGGGGGGGCGCGGCGGTCCGGCCGGGGGGTTGGGCCCGGCCTGGACCAGGGTCGTGTCGTCGGCGCCCGCCCCCTGGCCGCCGACGGCGGTGCAGCCGGCTTCCGCCAGGCAGGAGATCCCGAACAGCGTCGGGGCGTTCGGGTCGGGGAGAGCGCCGAGCCCCGTTATCGGCGGCGCCGGGGCGTCGGGGGTGGCGGCCCGGGCCCAGCGGGACCCGTTCCAGCCCTCGACGAGGGGGGCGGTGGCGTTGGCCGAGGGGTTGGCGGCCGGGTCGAACTGGCCGACGGACGAGCACTGGGTTTCGGAGAGACAGGAGACCCCGTAGAGCGGGCTGTGTTTCGGCAGGCCCGCGGTGGCGACGGCCCAGCCCGAGTCGTTCCAGCTCTCGGCGACCGGACTACCGGTGAGGTCGCCGCTGCCCAGGCGATAGACCCCGGAGGCGAGGCAGAACGAGCGGGTCGGACAAGAGACGCCGTTCAGTTCCGCGAAGTAGTACATCCGCGAGGGCGGGTACTGCGCGCTCCAGCGCCGCCCGTTCCAGCGCTCCGCCAGGGCTTCGTTCTCGGCGGCTCCGGGTCTCGGATTGGCGTTGTACCAACCCACCGCCGTACAGGCGTCGGCGGCCGCGCAGGAGACGGCGCTGAGTTGAGAGCCGTGCTTGGCGACAGTGGGCGTGGTCGCGAGCTTCCACCCGGTCCCGTTCCAGACCTCGACCAGAGGGGACGACGTTCTGGGCGCGCTGTGCCCACCCACCGCAACACAGAAATCGGCGGAGACGCAGGAGACGCCGAACAGGCCGCTGTGGGGGATCCCGGCGCCGGGATCCGCCTGAACCGTCCAGGCGCTGCCGTTCCAGGTCTCCACCAGCGCGCGTTGCGCTCCGTAGGCGCTGTGACGCGCGAGGTTGGTCCTCCCGGTGGAGTGGGTCTGCCCGACGGCGATGCAGAATTCGGGTGAGACGCAGGAGATCGCGTACAGGGCCGCGCCCGAGCCGGCCGCCTCGCCGGTCGGCACCAGCGTCCAGGCGGAGCCGTCCCAGCGCTCGGAGAAGGCGCCGACGTTTTCCGGTTCGCCCGTTTCGTCGGCGATGCCGTCGTCGGCGGTTCCGACCGCCATGCAGGACGAGGCGGAGAGGCAGGAGACGGCGGAGAGGACGCTATGGGATTGGTTGCCGGGAGCAGGGGCCGGCACGCCGGCCCAACCACCGGCGGCGGCGAGGGCGGGCAGGGCCACCACCGCCGCGACCGCAAACGCACAGATCAGGGCCTTGGGCATCGGCATCCTCCTCCTTCTCGAGCTCGGCCGGTTCATGCGCCGCCGCCGAACACCGAGTCCGACTGGAACCAGACGGTCTGGCCGGATATCGCCCTGGGGATGGTCAGGCGCTTGGCGTAATAGCGGCTGCAGCTACCGGGGGCCTGCGGGATCTGGAAGCGGACCGCGATCGACTTCGCGGCCCGCAGCTGCGCGGTCTCGACCCGGGACAGGGTCGTGGGCAGGCGGAAGACGCCGGCCGTCTGGAAGTGGGCGGGGACGCTGCCGAGGGCGAGGTCCCCCTTGGTGCCGTGGAGCCGGTAGGAGACGGTGACCTGGGCCGGGCGATAGGCCTTGTAGTGGATGACCAGGCGCGCCCTCTGCTTGGTGGCGTAGGCGAAGACGCGGGCGCGGGCGACCCGCAGGACACAGGCTCGCGGCAGGTCGACCGTCCACGAGTAGGAGTCGGCGGGGCCGGTGAGGCCGTTCAGCGTCTCACGGACGCGGAAGCGGTGATCGCCGGGCAGCAGCCCGCCGAAGCTGTCGCCGCTCTTGCAGGGATTCCATGCGCCTTCGTCGATCGAGCACTGGTAGCTGCCGCCCGCGACCCCGGTGAAGGTGAAGCCGGCGTTCCGTGCGGCGGTCTCGCGCGGCGGGTGGGAGGTGATCCTGACCTGGGGTGGGGTGGGCGCCGTTGCCGTTGCCGGGCCCCCGCTCGCCGGGATATCCCGCGGGCCGTAGACCGACCCCCAGCATTCGACCGCGCCGCCGGCCAGCAGCGCGCAGGTTTCGTAGTCGCCGGCGCTGATCGCGACGGCGTCGTGCAGGCCGACCACGGGGAGCGGCGTCGTCGCGTGGTCGGCTCGGGTGGCGGCGCCGAGCTCGCCCCAGCTGTTGTGCCCCCAGCACTCGGCCGTCCCGTTCGACAGCAGCGCGCAGCTGTGGTCGCCGCCGGCGCTGATCGCGGTGGCGCCGCTCAGCCCCGCGACGGCGACCGGGGCCGAGCGCTCGGCTTCGGCTCCGTCGCCGAGCTGGCCCCAGGTACCGGTTCCCCAGCACTCGGCCGTCCCGTTCGACAGCAGCGCGCAGCTGTGCCCGTAGCCGGCGCTGACCGCGGTGGCGGCGCTGACGCCGGAGACCGCGACAGGGAGCGAGCTGTTCGCGGTGGTCCCGTCGCCGAGCTGGCCGGACCAGTTTTCCCCCCAGCACTCGACCGCCCCACCCGCGACCACCGCACAGGTGTGGTACTCGCCGGCGCCGATCGCGGTGGCGCCGGCGAGGCCCGAAACCGTGACTGGGACGTTCGAGTCGGGAGAGGTTTTTCCATCGCCCAGCCGGCCTCCTGCATCGCTTCCCCAGCACCGGGCCGTCCCATCCGTCAGCAGCGCGCAGGTGTGGCCGACGCCGGTGCCGATCGCGGCGATGGCGCCGAGGCCCGACACCGCGACCGGGGTGCTGTGGGCTTCGTGGGTCCCGTCGCCGAGCTCGCCCAGGGCGTTGAATCCCCAGCACTTGGCCGTCCCGCCCGCCAGCAGCGCACAGGTGTGCATCGAGCCGGAGGCGATCGCCGTGGCACCGGTGAGGCCCGATACGGCGACCGGGGCAAGCCTCCTCTCGGAGGTTTCCACGCCGTCGCCGAGCTCGCCATCTGCGTCGGAGCCCCAGCACTCGGCGCTGCCGCCCGACAGCAACGCGCAGCTGTGGCCGCTGCCGACGCTGATCGCGGTGGCGCCGGCGGCGATCACGGTGGCGGAGGCTCCGGCCGTGGCCGGAGCCACGAGCGCCGCGAGGCCGGAGACGACCACCGCCAGCGTCGCTGCCGAGCGCTGCAGGCGGCGACGAGGGCGACCCCCGGAGGAGGAGGAAGTCGATCGCTTGTAGTCGGGCTTGATCAAGGAGTTCTCCTCTGGGCTGGCTTCGGCGGGGGACTTAAGCATCATTGACCGCTAGGGGAAGTAGACGGCCGCGTCATCGCCGCCCGTGCACTCGTGCGGGGAGCCGCTGCAGGACATCAGGTAGGAGCGATGCGTGACCGGGCTGTAGGCCTCGATGCTGCCGCTGCCCGAGCCGACCGCGGCGAAATAGGCCTGCTTGACGTTGGCGGCGAAGGGGCAGGAGGTGCGCGAGTTGACCGACAGTTCGCCGCCGCAGGAGCCGGAGGTCGGTGAGCCGGTGTAGCTCGGCGCCGCGTCGTAGCTCGGGACGTACCCACCCTGTACCGGGGCCGCGGCGCCGGCGACTTCGACCCTGAGGTCGGTGTGCTTGCGCCCGCCGCCGCCTCTGACCTGGCCCAGTTCCCGTTCGAGCTTGCGCAGCCGCTCTTCGCGGTGGATGTGGAAGGCGACCTCGCGGCGGGCCTGGGTGAGTTCCTGCTGGTTCGACCCGGAGCCGCCGCAGGCGCTCAGGCTCACCGCGACGACCGCGGCCGCGACGGCGGCGAGGGCGAGGGCGAGGCCGGACCGGAACTGAGAAGAGATGGAGAGCGGAGCTTTCATCGGACTTCCTCCTTGGAATCGAGTTGGCCCGCCAAGCATCCGTTCGCCGGGGCGCTCCTTCCAGCCACCCAAGGTGTAGGGGTGCGTTACCTTGGCCCTCGCGTCGGCGAACCGAGACGAGACCGGACGGAGCTCAAACTGAACGGCAACACGGATCCCCTGGCTCCCCACTCGCTTTCGCCGAGTGAGTTGAAGGAGCTGCTGGCCGCCGAAAGGGCGGGCCGGCCGTTCCTGGTCCTGCGGGACGGCGAGGGCGCGCTCGAGCTCTTCCCTGCGGACCTGGGCGAGCAGGCCCAGACCCTCGGTCGCCGCCCCGAGATGGACCTCTCGCTTGCCTGGGACCCCGAGGTCTCCGGTCTCCACGCCGAACTGCAGGGCACGGGCGGCGAGTGGGCGATAGTCGACGACGGGCTCTCCCGCAACGGCACCTACGTCAACGGCCTGCGGATCAACGGCCGCCAGCGGCTGCGCGACGGCGACCGGATCAGGGTCGGGCAGACGGTCGTCGCCTTCAAGGCAGGCGCGGCGGCGCCGGTCCGGGAGACCGTCGCCACCGGCGAGACCTCGATCCCGGTGGAGCTGACCGAGACCCAGCGCCGGGTCCTGCTCGCGCTCTGTCGCCCCTACCGCGACGGCGCCGGCTTCACCAAGCCCGCCACCAATCAGGAGATCGCCGCGGAGGTCTTCCTCAGCGTCGACGCGGTGAAGATGCATCTGCGGGCGCTGTTCGGGAAGTTCGAGCTGACCGCCCTGGCGCAGAACGAGAAGCGGGTGCGACTGGCCGAGTGCGCGCTGCAGTTCGGCGTGATCACGCAGCGCGACCTCGCCTGAGCGTCGCCGGGCCGATCAGTCGGAGACGACCGTCGGCGGGACCTCCTCCCCGGGCGATTGTGGGGGCGGCGCCGGCCGCTCGCCGCCGGCCGGCTCGGGAATCGCGACGCCCAGTGCCAGCGCGCAGGCGGCGGCGAGCTCGGCCGCGCTCTGAAAGCGAGCGGCGGGATCCTTTGCCATGCCGCGGGCGACGACGCCGTCGATCGCCGCCGGCAGGCCCGCTCGCAGCTTGCTCGGAGCGGGCGGCGGCGCGTTTACGTGGGCCCACAGCCGGGCCGCGTCGGTGTCGCGGGGGAACGGGACGGCGCCGGTCAGACAGTGGTGCAGGAGGCCGGCGAGCGCGTAGACGTCGACGCCGCCGCCGGCCTCCTCGCCGCGGATCTGCTCGGGGGCCAGGTAGTCGAGCGTGCCCACCCAGCCGCCGGCGACGGTCACCCCCGAGTCCGCGCCGATGCTCTTGGCGACGCCGAAATCGGTCAGGTAGAGATGCTCGGGGCGGTCGAGCGTGAGCAGCACGTTGGCCGGCTTAACGTCGCGGTGGGCGAGGCCGTGGGCGTGGGCGGCGTCGAGCGCCGCCGCCGAGCTGGGCGATCAGCTGCGTGACCCGGGCCGGATCGAGAGCTCCCTCGCGGTTCAGCACCGCGGCCAGGTCGGTGCCCGCGACCAGGCGCATGGCGATGAACAGCAGTCCGTCGTCCTCGCCTGCCTCGTAGACGGGGATCACGTTGACGTGCTCGATCGCCGCCGCCAGCCGGGACTCGAGCTTGAAGCGCTCGCGGAAGACCGGGTCCTGGGCGCGCTCGGTGGCGATCAGCTTGATCGCCACCGTGCGCCCGAGGGCCTGCTGGGTGGCGCGGTAGACGACCCCCATGCCACCGCGGCCGATCGGCTCCTCGATCCGGTAGCCGGCGATGATCGAGGTCGGCTCCAGCGGGCGCGGACCGGCGGGCCCGAGCACCCCTTCGACCACCGCGGCCGTGTCGGCGGCAAACAGGGTCCGCAGTCGCCTGCGCTCGCGGCTGTCGGCCCGGAGGCCGACGAGCGCGGTCCCGAGCGTCGCCAGGAGGAGGGCCGCGGCCGGGTCGCTGAAGTCGAGTTGGGTCCCGGAGTCGAAGGCGATCTGGGTCGCGACCGCCCAGGCCGGCAGCGCGCCGAGCCCGACCGCGACCACCCCGATCGTCCCCAGCCTGATTCCCGCCAGCGGCACCAGCAGCGCCAAGAGGACGATCAGGAGCACGGTCGTCGTCTCCGGGGGGCGGCGCAGCGGGATCCCTTCCAGGACCGTCGCGACCTGGTTGGCCTCCACTTCCGGCCCCGCCATCGGGGTGCCGGAGACCGGCGTCTGGTGGAGGTCCTGGAGCTTCGCGGCGGAGGCGCCGACGATCACGGTCTTGCCCGCGAAGAGGCCGGCCGGGAAGTGACCGCTGAGGACCCGCGAGTAGGAGACGGTACGGAAGGCGCTTGGCGGGCCGACGTAGTCGATCGGCACCGGTCGTTCCCGGCCACCGAACCAGGAGACCGGGACCGGGCGGCCGCGGGCGGCTTCGGCGACGACGACGGCGAAGCTGCGCACGCCGTTGATCGAGTAGTAGGTGTTGTGGGCGACGCCGTCGCTGTCGGCTTTGAGCACGGCGTTCCCCACCTGCGCGCCGACCGCTCGCTGCACCCGGCGGCCGCCGAGGACCGGCGTTTCGCCGGCGGCGTTCGCCGTCGTCGCGCTGAGCGCGACGTTCCCGGCCCGCGCGATCGAGTCGAGCAGGGCGCCGTCGTCGGCGGGGTCGGAGCGGTCTTCGAAGGCGATGTCGTAGGCGATCACCCGGGCGCCGGCTCGGCTCAGCCGGTCGATGACGCGGGCGTGGTAGCGGCGCGGAAAGGCCCACTGGCCGTTGCGTTCGTGATTGCGGAGGTAGTTGAAGGTCGCGTCGTCGACCGTGACCAGGACGATCCGGGAGGCCGCCGCGGACCGCCGGGGGCCGCGGATCTGGAAGCGGGCGTCGATCGTCAGCTGCTCGACGCGGCGCAGCAGGTGGCCGTCGTGGGCGAGGATCGCGCCCGCCGCGGCGAGCAGGACGACCCCGAGCAGGGCCAGGTACGTTCGGCGCCGGCCGGGAGCCGGGCGCGCGTGCATCACCCTTCTTCCGCCGCCGGCGATCGCATCGACTCGCGGCGCAGCCTAACCGAAGCGTGGCCGTGGTCCCAGGGGCGCGCTCGCTCTCCCGCGGCGCCGGCTCGGCTGGCCGCCGCCGGTTACGTAAGCACGAACAGCGGGTGCCCGCCGCCGGGCACCGACCGGCTCCACGAGTGTTCGCGGAGTGGTGGCAAGCACCATGTCCGACGCGCCCCTGGTGTTGTCGATCTCCACATAGCAGGAGACGCCTTGCCGACTACACACACTTTGGGTATGTTCAGAGTCCTATTCAGGAACCTTGGTTGGAGGAGCGGGTATGAAAGGTCTGACAGAGGGGATTGTCGGTGCGGATAGGCGGTTGTTCGCGGAGGCGCAGCCCAGTCCGGACGAGACCGCGTTCAAAATCGAAAACACCAGCCAGGCGTACTACGAATCTCCCTACTACAAGAAGCACGACGAAGACGTCCAGAAAGTTCCACCGCCCCGTGTGAGCCCATCCCGGATGGACCTCGCCGACGTACTCGGGCAGGACTTCCTGAAGCCGATCCTGGAGGCGAAGCGGCTGAGCTTCCACGCGGTGGGGGACACCGGCGCGGCCAAGGTCAACAGGAGTCAGAAGATGGCGACGGCGATCGCTCACGAGGCGGGAGTGGCCGACCTGATGGCCGAAGACGTGCGGAAGGGAGGCGACGGGGCTCCGGCCTTCTTCTTCCACCTCGGTGACGTCGTCTACAACTTCGGCGAGGGCCAGTACTACTACGACCAGTTCTACGAGCCCTTTCGCAGCTACGACCGGCCGATCTTCGCGATCCCCGGCAACCACGACGGGATGGTCTTCGGGTCCAGCCCCGACACCCCGTCGGTAAAGACTTTGACCGCCTTCATGCGCAACTTCTGCGCCGCGACCCCCGGGCCGGCCGAGGACGCCGGGGGCCTGATGCGCAGCACGATGAACCAGCCCGGCGTCTACTTCACCCTCGACGCGCCGTTCGTCTCGATCGTCGGGCTTTACACCAACGTGATCGACGGGCCGGGCGTGCTCTCCACCCAGGGCGGCCGCTACCCGGAAGCGGGCGACGAGCAGCTCGAGTTCCTCAAAGCCGAGCTGAAGCGGCTGAAGCCCGAACGGGAAGCCGGGGAGCGGGCGGTGATCGTCGCCTGTCATCACCCGCCCGCCTCGGTCTCCGAGCATCCCGGCTCCGCGGGGCTCGACAAGGATCTCGACAGCGCCTTCGAGGACGCCGGGCTCTATCCCGATGCCGTCCTCTCGGGCCATGCCCACCTCTATCAGCGCTACACCCGCGAGGTCGGTGGGCGTGAGATCCCCTACGTGGTCGCCGGCGCCGGCGGCTTCAGCGAGACCCATCCGCGGTTCCCGGTGAGTGCGCCCCTCACCCACGGCGAGTACACCCTGGTCGCCGCCCCGATCGTTCACTTCGGCTACCTGACGGTCACCGTCGACATCAAGGCCAAGCGGCTCGAGATCGACTACCGCCCGAGCAACCCGGAGGTCGAGGGCGACTCGGTTGCGGTCAATCTCACGACCGGGAAGCTTGCCGGTCAGTAGTCGCGTCCGCTCAGCCGACCGCGGGCGCGGGCAAGAGGCGGAAGCGCAGGAGGAAGACCACCGCCTGCATGGCGAGCGCCGCCGCCACCGCGAGGCCGAAGGCGGCGGCGCTGGTCAGCACTGGCAGGGTCACCGCGAGCGTGAAGCAGAAGGCGGCGAAGCCGTAGAAGCCGAAGAGGAAGTTGCGCAGCAGGACACCTACCTGGGCGCCGCCGCCGTGGGCGTGGGTGAAGACGGCGAGGACGCTGGTGACGATCGGAAATGGCGCCAGCAGGCCGCTGAGGTGGGAGCCGAGAGCGCCGGAGACGGCGGTCAGCGCGAGCACGAGCCCGAGTGCGGCGAGGGCGCGGGCGGGGAGGTCCCACCAGGGCGGTGTGGCGCCGGCGGCTGCACCAGCCTCAGGAGCGCGACGCCGAGCAGGAACGCCGTCCAGCCACAGAGCACGCTCGGGACCGGCCCGGCCGCCGGCGCGACGCGGCCGTAGACGACCACGAAGGCGGTCAGGGCGGCGAGCCCGAGCAGGGTGCCCGCGGCGGCGTCGGCGCCGAAGCCGCGGCCGTGGGCGAGGGTCTCGACCAGCAGGATCGGGCCGGCGACCACGGGCAGCCCCCCGAGCACGCTGGCGACGGCCACCCCCCAGCGCCGGCCGGCCAGGGAGACGGCGACTACGCAGAGTGGGGCAAGGAGGATCTTCGCCGCCAGCAGCGTCACCGCGGCAGGCTCGCAGATCGGAGACGGAGTGTGGGGTACGCGGCTCTCTAGTAGGCCGAGAGCTTGACCGGCAGCGTCTTCAGCTGGTTGAGGAAGGCCGACTCGACGAAGGTCGGTTTGCCCGCCAGGGAGATGTCCGGATAGCGGGCGAGGGTCTCCTCGAGCAGGATCTTCAGCTCGAGGCGGGCGAGGGCGGTGCCAAGGCAAAAGTGGCGGCCGCCGGCACCGAAGGCCTGGTGCTCGGGGTTGCGGAGGACGTCGAAGCGGTCGGGGTCCTCGTAGCGGCTCTCGTCGCGGTTGGACGAGGCGTACCACATCACCACCTTCTCGCCTTTCTTGATCTCCTTGCCGTTGAGGACCGTGTCGCGGGTCGCGGTGCGGCGGAAGTGGGCGAAGGCGGGGAACATCCGCAGCGCCTCCTCGACCGCCCCCGGGACCAGCGAGGGATCGTCGCGGACGAGCGCCAGCTGCTCCGGGTCTTCGAGCAGGGCCCGCATGCCGCTGGCGTAGGTCGCCTTGGTGCTGTCGTTGCCGGCGGCGACGAGAAGGAAGAAGCCCATCACGATCTCGTGCTCCTCCAGCTTCTGGCCTTCGACCTCGGCGTCGACGAGGACGCTGGTGAGGTCGTCGGTCGGGTGCTCGCGGCGGGCGGCGATCATCGCCCCGCAGCGCTCGAAGACCTGGGCGATCGCCTGCTGGATCGTCGCTTCGATGTTGTCGATGCCGTCCGCGCTGTAGTCGGGGTCGCTGGCCGCGAGAGCCATGTTCATCAGCTCGGCCCAGGCCGCGTCGTCCTCCTCCGGGATGCCCATGAAGCTGCCGATCACCCGCGAGACCGCGGGCTGGGCGACGTCGGTGACGAGGTCGCAGTCGTCGCGGCCCTCGAGCCGGTCGAGGACGCCGACGACGATCTCCCTGATCTCGTCCTCGTGGGCGGCGATCCGCTTCGGCGTGAAGCCGGCCTGGAAGAGGGCCTTGAGGCGGTCGTGCTTGGGCGGGTCCATGCCGATGAACATCGCCCGCGCCAGCTCGATCGGGAAGACCTCGTCGATCACGACGACGCCGCCGAGTTCGGACGAGTAGGTCTCCCAGTCGCGGCTGACCGCGTGCACGTCGTCGGCCGTGGTCACCGACCAGAAGCCGGCTGCCGCCGGGACTTCGGTGACTTCGGGGGTCCAGTGGACCGGGCACTGGGCGCGCATCTCCTTGAAGAGGGCTTGGGGCGGGCCGTCGAGCCAGTGCTTGCGCTCCAGCACCATCTCCTGCTCGACCTCGCGCCGGGGCGCTTTCGTCTCGGTCTCGTCGGCCACTGGCGGGATCGTACTGGCTGGCTGGCCAGTTTGCGGACTTCCCCGGATTTCTCCGCTCTTCGCCGCGGCCAGGCAACCCAGCGCCGGCGACGGTTCGTCCCTCCGGTAGGCGTGGCGACCGCGGTTGTAAAAGCGACGTAAATTAGGCGCGGTGACGACGACTGAGTTCGCAGCGGTGGGGGCCGAGCCGGCTGTCGATTTCGGCTTTGCCCACTGGCCGCTGGTACGGCGCTGCGCACTCGCCGTCTACTTCGCGGCGCTGATCGTCTGGAGCGCCCACTACGGGGTGCCGGTCCAGCGCGAACTGGTGATCCTCTGGGTCTGTGGCGCCCTTGCCTGCGGCTCGATCGGCCAGCATCCGCGTCAGATCCTCCAGATCGTCGTCGACTGGCTGCCGATCGCGCTGGTCCTCTGCGCTTACGACTTCGCCCGCGGCGCCGCCGACTCGCTGGGGATCGGCGTCCACGTCCACCCGATGATCGACTTCGACCGCTTCGTCTTCTTCGGCACCACCCCGACCGAATGGCTGCAGGGGCGGCTCTACGAGCCCGGCGTCGTCAACTGGTGGGACGTCGCCTTCACCCTTGTCTATACCTCCTACTTCATCGTCCCTTTCGTACTTGCCGGCGTGCTCTGGGTGCGCGACCGGGTCGGCTTCCTGCGCTTCACCCGGCGCCTGGTCTCGCTGGCGCTGGCCGGCGTCGCCACCTACATCGCCTTCCCGGCGGCGCCACCCTGGATGGCGGCGGAAATGGGCCTGCTCGACGGCGTCCATCGCACCACCTCGGAGGGCTGGGGGGTGCTTGGGGTCGGCACCGCCGGGCTCTTCTCCAAGGGCCAGTCGAGCGCTAACCTGGTCGCCGCCGTGCCCTCGCTGCACGCCGCCTTCACGGCGTTGGTGGCGATGTTCCTCTGGGGCCGGGTGCGGCCGGCGTTGCGGCCGCTGCTGGCGCTCTATCCCCTGGCGATGGGGTTCACGCTGATCGCCACCGGCGAGCACTACTTCTTCGACGTCCTGCTCGGCTGGCTCTACGCCGGCGCGGTGATGACGGCGTGGGCCTGGTGGGAACGGCGTCGCGCCGGGGACCTGATCATCGACGGATAGGCCCCGTGCGCGGTCGGATGCTCGCGTCTTGCCGCGGAGGTCGTTTGTGACATATCTGTGCAAAAGCCTCTGATTTTTCACGCCGGCGACCTATGCTCCCGCCGCATGGGAGGCAGGGAGACGGCTGGGGCTTTCGGTGTGCGGGGTACCAGGCACCCGCGCCTGGCGGAATGGGGAAGCCGGCTGGCCACACCCTTGGCGGAGCGACTCATTTCGCGCATGGGCCTGGTGGGCTTCGACAGCGAGCCTGCCCGCCGGCAGCGCGATCGACTCGAGCGGGCGATACGAGAGGGGCGGGAGTCCTACGTGCTCGGGGTGGGAATCGGCTTCCACAACTGCGGCGCGGCGCTGGTGCGGGTCACCCCGGAGGGAACGGCGGAGCTGATCTGCAACGAAGAGGAGGAGCGCTACTCGGCGGTCAAGCACTGCGCCGACTACCCAGAGCACTCGCTCGAGGCGGTCAAGCGCCAGATGGCCGGGCTCGGCATCGGGCCGGGGGACCTGACGGCTTGCGTGAGCAGTTGGGAGTACGCGAAGGCGATCGTCATGTTCCTTATTCGCTTTCCGCTTGAAGAAGCCCCAAAGGGCTTGAGGAAACCGTTTGGAGACGATTCAAGCGAGGCTGTCAGCGAAGACATAGGGAGACTGATGAGGACCGGTGCCAAGCGCCTGTCGCAGCAGCTCGGGCTCCAGGACCGCGTGTCGATCGTCGGCATGCGCCACCACGACAACCACGCCTACTTCAGCTACGGCGTCTCACCGTTCGCGAACGAAGACGAGCCGACGATGGTGGTCGTTCTGGACGGCTCCGGCGACGACGCTTCGACTTCGCTTTACGAGGCACGCGACGGCAATGTGACGCTGTTGCAGGCGCGAGGCGCGAACGTCCTCGATTCGCTTGGGATGTTGTACGGCATGCTCAGCTCGACCCAGGGTGGTTGGCCGATGCTCAGCTCCGAGGGCCGCTACATGGGCGCCGCCGCCTGGGGCAACGGCAGCCGGCTCAGCAATCGTTACTACCGTCGACTCAGGCAGATCCTCTACTTCGGCGCGGAGGGGGAGGTGCGGGTGAATCGCGCGCTTGCCAACTGGACCTGGGGAGGGTGGTCCAAGCCCTACACCGAGGAGCTGATCGAGATCCTCGGCGAGCCGATCCCGTTCGAGCAGATGTGGGACCCGGACGCGGTTCTCAACGTCGAGGACGTGCGTCACCCGGAGGTCACCCGCGAGCGGGTCGACAAGGCGGCCGCCGTGCAGATGGTGTTCGAGGACGCGCTCGCGCACATCGTCGAGCACCTGATCCGGCAGACCGGCAGCAGCCGGCTCGTCCTCACCGGCGGCGCCGCTCTCAACTGCGTCGCCAACATGCGCCTGCTGGAGTCCTTCGACGAACACTGGTACGAGCACCAGCTCGGCCGGGGCGACACCCGCCTGCAGCTGTGGGTACCACCCGTGCCCGGCGACGCGGGCACGCCCGCCGGCGCCGCTTACGCCTTCGCGATGCGGGCCGGGGCCCGACCCGGCCCGGCCTTGAAGCACGCCTTCTACTGTGGCTTTGCTCCCACAACCGCGGAGATCCGAGCCGCGGTCGGCGCGGAGCCCACCCTCGGGAGCATGCAGCTGGGGGATTGCTCGGAGCCCCAGCACATGGCGCGGGTTGCGGACCTGCTCGCGCACCTGCTCGCGGAGGACCGCATCCTCGGTCTCTACCAGGGGTCCTCCGAGACCGGCCCGCGGGCGCTGGGCCACCGCAGCATCCTCGCCAACCCCTGCAATCCCGACACCCGGCGACTGCTGAACGAACGGGTCAAGCACCGGGAACTGATCAGGCCGCTGGCGCCGATGCTCACGCGCGCCGCTGCCGAGCGCCTTTTCCACCTGCACCCGGGAGCCGCGGCGGACGACTACAACGCCTACAACTACATGGTGCTGACCGCGCTCGCTCGGCCCGAGGCGCACGAGCTGATTCCCAGCGTGATCCACCACGACGGCACGGGGCGCCTGCAGATAGTGCGGCCTGACGTGGACCCCTTCTGCCATGAGTTCCTGGTCGCGATGGGGCGCCGGGTCGGGGTCGAGGCCTCGGTCAATACCTCCCTGAACGTGGGGGCGCCGATCGCGCACACCCCAGAGCAGGCGGTCGACACGCTCAAGCGCGCGCGGGGGATGGACGGGCTGTTGATGATCGGCGAGGAGGGCCTGGCGACACTGGTTTGGCTGCAGGACCGGGCCGAGGCCCGCGAGCGGCTGATGCAGTCGATTTCCGGCTGGGCTGACGAGACCGGCTTCGAGGTCCCGGAGGCAGAGCTGATGGGAGCGGGACCCGCATAGGAGCGGGGTCGAAGCAGGGCGCGCCGGTCTCGCCGGCTCTGCCCGCGCTCTAGCCCAGCTCAGGGGCCCCAGGTGCCGTTTGCCGTGCCGGAGCCGGGGCAACCGCCGCGGTTGGAGCTGTTGACCGTGCAGGCGTAGGTGAGTTCCCCCGTGCCCGAGCGGCTGATGCTGAAGGTGTTTTTCGATGCCGCGATCACTTTGATCGTGAAGCCGCCGGCCGGCACGTTGGGTTTCACTTCGAGTTCGGCTTCGGCAGATGGGAGCGTCGGCTCGATTGCCCGCAGACCGGCGAGGGTGCAGGCGGTGGCCGAGTAGACGCCTTTGTTGTCGGTGTTGCAGGTCTCCATCGCCACCTGGGCGGTGTGGGCGGTCTCCTTCGCCTTGGCGTCGCTCGCCTTGCTCTTCTGGTTGAAGAAGGCGGGCAGGGCGATCGCCGCGAGGATGCCGAGAATCAGCATCACCACCAGCAGCTCGACCAGGGTGAAGCCGGCCTCGTCGCGGCTGGCCGCTCTAAACATGGAAGTTCTCATGCCCGGGTATCGGCAGCCGCCGCCGGATCCTAAATTTGAAATAAAGGATTCCTCAGGCGCGGTGCTCGAGCAGGCCGGCGACGGCCAGCGCCAGCCGCTGACCGCGCGGGGTCAGCGTGTACTCGGTGTGGGGGGACGGCCGGCGACCAGCTCGCGCTCGACGATCCCCGCTTCCTCGAGCTGCTCCAATCGCTCCGAGAGCGTCGTCGGCGAGACCCCCGGCAGCGACTGGCGGAACTCGTTGAAGCGGGCGGCGCCGCTGGAGCAGGCGTAGATCGTCGCCATCGTCCAGCGGCGCTCGAGCAGGCCGGCGGCCGCCCGCAGCTCGGTCGGGACCGGGCTGCAGCTACGACATCGCGGCGACATCGGCCTCCTTCTCGGCCGGCTCGAGGGCGACGGCGATCACCTCGCCGACGCTCATCACCGGGTGGAAGGTCATCTGCTCGCGCACCTCCTCGGGGACCTCGTCGAGGTCGCCGCGGTTGCGCTCGGGCAGGATCACCTCGGTCAGCCCGGCCGCGTGGGCGGCCAGCACCTTCTGCTTCAGCCCGCCGATCGGCAGCACCCGGCCCTGCAGGGTGACCTCGCCGGTCATCCCGACCGTGTGCTTGACCGGCCGCCCGCTCAGCAGCGAGACCAGCGCGGTCGTCATCGCCGTGCCGGCGCTCGGCCCGTCCTTGGGGATCGCTCCCGCCGGGACGTGGAGGTGGAACTCGCGGTTGAAGCGAGCCGGGTCGATCCCCAGCTCGTCGCTGTGGGAGCGCACGTAGGAGAGGGCGATCCGCGCCGACTCCTTCATCACGTCGCCAAGCTGGCCGGTCAGGACCAGGCCCTTGTCGCCCTCCATCGCGGTCGCCTCGATGAAGAGGACGTCGCCGCCGCTGCCGGTCACCGCCAGCCCGGTGGAGACCCCGGGGATCGCCGTGCGCTCGACCGACTCCTGGAAGAAGCGCTGGCGCCCGAGGGCGTCGGTGACGGCGGCCGTGTCGATCACGATCGGCTTCTCGGTCTCGCCGGAGGCGATCCGGGTCGCCGACCCGCGCAGCAGCTTGCCGAGCTCGCGCTCGAGCTGGCGCACGCCCGCCTCGCGGGTGTACTCGGTGACGACGCTGCGGAGGATCTCCTCGCTGACCTCGACCTCATCCGGCTCCAGCCCGTTGCGCTCGAGCTGCCTGGGCAGCAGGTAGCCACGGGCGATCGCCAGCTTCTCGGCGGTCGTGTAGCCGTCGAAGGGGATCAACTCCATCCGGTCCAGCAACGGCGCCGGGATCGTGTCGGTCATGTTCGCGGTGGCGAGGAAGACGACCTCGGAGAGGTCGACCTCGACGTCGAGGTAGTGGTCGCGGAACGAGTGGTTCTGCGCCGGGTCCAGCACCTCCAGCAGGGCGGCCGAGGGGTCGCCGCGCCAGTCGGCGCCGACCTTGTCGACCTCGTCGAGCAGGATCACCGGGTTCATCGTCTTGGCGTCGCGCAGGGCGCGGACGATCCGTCCCGGCAGGGCGCCGATGTAGGTGCGGCGGTGGCCGCGGATCTCGGCCTCGTCGTGCAGGCCGCCGAGGCTGATGCGGACGAACTCGCGCCCGAGGGCGCGGGCGATCGACTCGCCGATCGAGGTCTTGCCGGTGCCCGGGGGCCCGACCAGGGTCAGGATCGCCCCGTTGGCGCGGCTGTCCTCCTCGCCCTTGCCGCGGGTCTCGCGCAGCTTGCGGACGGCGATGAACTCGGTGATCCGCCGCTTGACGTCGTCGAGGCCGGCGTGGTCGGCGTCGAGCACCTCGCGGGTGTGGACCGGGTCGAGCTTCTCCTCGGAGCGCTTGCTCCACGGCACCGCGATCAGCCAGTCGAGGTAGCTGCGGATCATCGAGGACTCGGGCGACTGCTCGCCCTGGCGCTCGAGCCGGCGCAGCTCCTTCTCGGCCTGCTCGGCGACCGCCTCCGGCATCCCGGCCTCGGCGATCTTGCGCTCGTACTCCTCGATCAGGTTGCCCTCGTCCTCGCCCAGCTCCTTGCGGATCGACTCCATCTGTTTGCGCAGGAAGTAATCGCGCTGCTGTTTCTGGGCGCCGGACTCGACGTCGTCGCGGATGCGGCTGCGCACCTGCAGCTCGGCCAGCCGCTCGCGCTGCAGCTCGACGGCGACCTGGAGCCGCTCGCTGACGTCGAGGGTGTCGAGCAGCCGCAGTTTCTGCTCGCTGGAGAATTCGGGGCTGAGCCCGGCCGTGTCGGCCAGCGCGCCCGGCTCCTGCACCGAGCGCAGGAAGGCGGAGATGCGGCCGTCGTCGCCGCGCAGCTCGAGGATCTCCTCGACCACGGCGCGGTACTCGCGCGACAGCTCACGCGTGTGCTCGTCGTCGGGGTGGCCGTCGTGGAACTCCTGCACCTCTATGTGGAGGGTCTCGGGGTCGTCCTCGCCGGCGACGGCGGCTCCGGCCAGGCCGCGGTGGAGGCCGAGCACGGTCGCGGCGGGCGCGCCGCGGCGGGATTCGCCGCTCTCCAGCACCTCGGCGACGACGCCGACGCGGGCGAACTCGCCGTCGGTGCGGGGGAGGAGGAAGACGCGGTCCTCGTCGCCGACGTCGATCGGCAGCGTGGCGGTGACGGTGGGGAAGACGATTGCCTCGTCGAGCGGGATCAGGAGATAGGCCATGGCCAAGTCCACTTTCTGTAGTTAGTCCTCCGTCAGGATAGCGCGATTGGTTTCCGTGTCAACCAGCCCGGCCATGGGCGGCCCATCCGGTGGGTAGGGTGGTCGCATGGACTCTGAGCGCGCACGCCAACTTCTCGCCGCTGAGCGGACCAAACTCGAGCAGGAGATCGCCGCGGTCGAGCGCGATACCCCGGAGGAGGGCGACGAGCGCCGCGAGCCCGGGGACTTCAACTCCGAGGGGCTCTACCAGGACGAGTTCGACGCCGGTCGCGCCCAGGACCTGAAGGACCGCATGGCCGCCCTCGAGCGCGCCGAGGCTCGCCTCGCCGACGGCACCTACGGCCTCTCGATCCGCAGCGGCGAGCCGATCCCCGATGGCCGCCTCGAGGTCAACCCGACGGCGGAGTTGACGGTCGCCGAGCAGGACCCAAGCACCCGCTCCTGACCGAGGAGGGTCTGGCGAACCCCCCGCGCACGCCTGGCGGCGGCGGACACTGCGCGGTGCGGCGTCCTCGGTCGGCCAAATAGCGCTGCTATTCGGCCTCCCTGCGTCCTTGCCCCGCTTGGTCCGGCGCTCGCCAGTCGCACACGCGGGTTTCGCCAGACCCTCCTAAGCGAGCAGCTTGGCCTTCTGCGCGGCGAACTCCTCCTCGGTGAGGATGCCCTGGCTTTTCAGCTCGCCCAGCTCCTTGAGCTGATCGATCATCGAAGGCGCGGCGGCGGCCGGGGCGGGCGCGGCTGCGGGTGCCTGCTGCTGGGGCGCTTCCTGGGCTTCCTGCTGCGCCCAGCGCTGGCCCTGGCGGCGGGAGACGCGGTTGCTGACGGTGGTGGCGGTGCCGGCGATGACGGCGGTGCGGGCGACGCCTCGAAGTAGTCCTGGCATGGTCGGTCTCCTTTCTAGGAAGCCTCGGCCGCGTCGAGGGCGGCGAGGACTGCTTGGACGGGGATGCGGCCGCTGGCGACCAGCTGGCCGCCGGAGCGGCGGACGGCGGCCGCGAACGGCCCCGCCCAGGTGTTCTCGAAGACGAGCAGGGCGGCGGAGGTGCCGGGCTCCAGCGCGCTGCCGGCCTCGCTGACGTCCTCGTCGGAGAGCAGCCCCGAGGCGGCGCCCTCGAAGATCGCCAGCTCGGCCACCTCGCCGCCGAGGTCGGCAAGCTCGAGGCCGGCCACCGAGCCGTCCTCGCCCTTGGCGATGAAGGCGAGGTCGAGGATCCTGATCAGGCCGCGGTCGACCAGGTCGACCAGGTGGGGCGCCACCTCACCGTTGGGCTGGCGGCCGGGCCACTCGACCAGGAGGTAATCGATCGGTCCCATCTCACTGAGGTCGTCGCCGTTCAAAGCCGGTCCTTTCGTCGTCGCGAAACTTCCCGATGCGGTGCGTCGCAGAGTATCGGGGGCCGGCGTGCCACCAACATCATCTGAAACGGGTGATGTCGCCGGTGACCCGTCGAGTACGCTCGGCCGCAGCCGACCAAGAGACGACTGGAGCCCGATGACCGAGCCGCTCAGCCCCGACGACGCCGTGAAGCTCTACGGCAACCGTTTCCTCACCGAAGACGCTCCCGACGGCCCCTTCCCGGACAGCGGCATGTCGTCCCTCGACGCGATGCGCCTGGTCGACGAGGAACTGGCGCTGGAGGGCGATCCGAACCGCAACCTCGCCACCTTCGTCACCACCTGGATGGAGCCGGAGGCGCAGCGGCTGATCGCCGAGAACCTCTACCGCAACTTCATCGACCACGCCGAGTACCCGATCTCGGCCGAGGTCGAGCAGCGCTGCATCCGCATGCTCGCCGACCTCTACCACGCTCCCGGTGAGACCACCGGCGCCCGCACCCAGGGCTCTTCGGAGGCGATCATGCTCGGCGCCCTCTCGCTGAAGTGGAAGTGGAAGCAGCGGCGCGAAGCCGCCGGCAAGCCCGTTGACAAGCCGAACCTGATCTTCGGCGGCGACGTGCATGTGGTCTGGGACAAGTTCTGTCGCTACTTCGACGTCGAGCCGAAAATCGTGCCGCTGCAGGAAGGCAAGTACACGATCGGCCCCGAAGACGTGGAGCCGCTGATCGACGAGAACACGATCGGCGTCGCCGCCGTGCTCGGCACCACCTTCACCGGCCACGCCGACGACATCGTCGGCATCAACAAGCTCCTTGTCGACCTCAAGAACGAGAAGGGAATCGATGTGCCGCTGCACATCGACGGCGCCAGCGGCGGCTTCGTCTGGCCCTTTCTCTATCCCGATTCCGAGTGGGACTTCCGGCTCGAGCAGGTGCGCTCGATCAACGTCTCCGGCCACAAGTTCGGGCTCGTCTACCCCGGCGTTGGTTGGCTCGTCTTCCGCGAGAAGAGCGACCTCGCCGAGGACCTCGTCTTCTACGAGAACTACCTCGGCAAAACCGACGCGACCTTCACCCTCAACTTCTCCACCGGGGCCTCGATGGTGCTGGCCCAGTACTACAACTTCGTTCGCTACGGGCGTGAGGGCTACGCCTACGTGATGAAGGCGATGCAGCAGAACGCACGGTTCCTGGCCGAGCGGCTGGAGGCCACCGGCAACTTCGAGCTGATCGGCGCCGACCAGGAGCAGCTGCCGCTGGTCGCCTTCAAGCTCGCCGGCGAGAAGAACTACGACGAGTTCGACCTCTCCTGGCAGCTCTCGGCCGAGCGCGGCTGGATGCTCCCCGCCTACACGATGCCGCCCAACGCCGAAGACGTGAAAGTGCTGCGGGCGTTGGTCAAGCAGACGCTGAGCCGCGAGCAGATCGACCGCCTCGCCGACGACATCGTCGAGGCCTGCGGGACGCTGGAGAAGAAGGGTGGCGCCCACGCCTCCGAGCGCAAGAAAATAAAGGTCAGTCCCGGCTACTAGGGAGCCGGGAGGGCCACCAGGTGCGCTCGCCGAGCCGGTAGGCGATCGCCGGGATCAGCAGGGCGCGGACGACGAAGGTGTCGAGGAGGACGCCGATCGCGACCGTGGCGCCGATCTGGACCAGCTCCTCCAGCGGCAGCAGGGTCAGGGTGGCGAAGGTGCCGGCGAGGATCAGGCCGGCGCCGGTGACGACGCCGCCGGTGTTGACGAGGGCGAGGAGCGTCCCCTCGCGGGTGCCGCGACCCGCCGACTCCTCGCGCGCCCGCGCCATCAGGAAGATGTTGTAATCGACCCCCAGGGCGACCAGGAAAAGGAAGGCGAGCAGGACCAGGTTGAAGGCGATGCCTTCGCTGCCGAGCTCGGAGAAGAGGAAGGTGCAGAGGCCGAGCGTCGCCGCGAAGGAGGCGACGACGGTGACGATCAGGAAGGCGGGCGCGACCAGGGCGCGCAGGACCGCCGCCAGGATCAGGCCGACGACCAGCAGGACCAGCGGCACGATCAGCCGCGTGTCGGCGGCGTTGGTCTGCTCGATGTCGTAGTTCTCGGCCGGGATGCCGCCGAGCAGGCCGCTGGGGGCGACCGCGTGCAGGCGTTCGCGGATGCCCTCGACCGCGTCGGCCGCGGCGCCCGAGTAGGGGTTGCCGCGGAGGATCACCACGACCACGGTCTCGTCGGTGTCCTGGGTCGGGGGCACCGGCAGCGCCAGCTTCACGGTGCCGAGCTTTTTCATCGCTTCAACGACCGGGGCGACGTCCTCGTCCTTGACGACGGCGGTCAGCGGTGAGCCGATCCCCGGCGGAAAGTGTTCGTTCAAAACCGCGGTGCCGCGGCTGGAGTTGGTCGGCCGCGTCTCGCCCTGGCCGAAGCCGATCGTGCCGTGGTGAGTGAGGTTGCCGAGCGCGAGCACGATCAGGCCGGCGAAGACGACGACGACGATCGGGCGGGAGCGGCGGCGGACGAGCGCCGCGACCCGTCCCCAGACGTTGCGCGGTTCCAAATCCACCGGATACGCGGGTTTCGAACCGCGCAACTGGCCGGCCGCATTCCGCGGTTCCGTATCCACGGGATACGTGGATTTCGAACCGCGCAACTGGTTGGCCGACCGCGTCGCCGGCCAGAAAGCGCGCTCACCGAGCAGTGAGAGCAGGGCCGGCAGCAGGGTGAAGGCCGCGGCCAGCATCACCGCGATGCCGATCGCCAGGATCGGGCCGAGCCAGTGGGTCGACTGCAGGTCGGCGACCAGCAGGACCAGCATCGCCGCGATCACGGTGCCGCCGGAGGCGGCGATCGCGGGAACGCTCTCGGCGAGCGCGGTGGGGAGGGCCTCGCTTGCCGGCTTGCCGCTCTGCAGCTCCTCGCGGTAGCGGTGGACCAGCAGCAGCGAGTAGTCGGTGCCGGCGCCGAACACCAGCACCAGCAATAAGAAGGTGCCCTCGGTATTGACCGTGATCGCGCCGGCGTCGATCAGCAGGTAGGCGATCCCGATCGCGACCATGTAGGCGGCGCCGACGGTGAGCAGCGGCAGCAGGGCCAGCAGCGGCGCCCGGTAGACGACGAGCAGCAGGAGCAGGACCAGGCTGAGGGTGGCGATCAGCAGCGTCTTGCCGGCTTCGTTCGCGACCTGCTCGAGGTCGGCGGCGATTCCGCCGGGACCGGTGACGTAAGCGCTGACGCCGGATATCCGGTGGTCGTTGAGGTAGCGGCGGATCGTGTGCACCCCTTCGACGATCGCCCCGCGTTCGGCGGCGTCGAGGGCCAGCACGACCAGGGCCGCTTCGCCGTCGCGGGAGAGCGGTCCGACCCCCTTGGCGATCTTCGCCACCTCCCCCAGCGGCGCTTTTGCATCGGCCGAGAAAGGGTCGACGATCGGCGTCGCGCCGACGATCTTCAATTCGTTGAGGCCGCTGCCGATGCGGCCGATCGCGTCGAGATCGGCGTTGGTGAGGCCGCCGTCGCGCTCGAAGACGATCACCACCGGGACCTCTTCGCCGCTCTTCTGACTGTGCTCGAGCAGGTCGAGAGCGCGGGTCGATTCCGCGTTCCTGGGGAGGAAGCTGCTCTGGCCGGCGGCGGTGACGTCGTCGATGTGCGAGCGGGCGACGAAGCCGGCGACGCCGATCGCGATCCAAACCGCGATCGTCAGCAGGCGCCCGCGCCGCCCCGTGACCGCATCGGCGATGCGCCTGGTCACGGCTGGCGGCATCGGGGGGCGAGCACGGCCGCAAGCCTAGGCGATGATTCCGGCGCAGCCGCTGTGGGTAGCCTCGGCGGATGAAGCTGAAAGCCCTACTCGCGCCCGTCCTGATCGTGACCGCCATGGCCCTTGCTGCCTGTGGAGGTGACGGCGGTGGCGAAACGACGAGCGGCTCTACGGCCGCTCCAGGTACTACGACCACCGGAGCGGGCGGCAACGGCCCGGCTCCGAGCGGCGAGGCGGAACGCTCCGCCAAGGTCGAGATCGTCGAATACACCTACGGCCCCGACCCGGTCACGGTCCAGGTCGGCGGCAAGGTGATCTGGCTCAACCAGGACACCGCTCCGCACACCGCGACCGCCGACGACGGCAGCTTCGACACCGGCACGCTGGAGCGTGGCAAGCTCAAGTCCGAGACCTTCAAGCAGGCCGGGATCTTCGCCTACCACTGTGAAATCCACCCGACCATGCACGGCACCGTCAAGGTCGTGGAGAAGGACTGACGGAGGCCACGGGTTGCTCCGCGTCGCCAAGCGCCTAGGATCCGGCCGGTGGAGCCGGTGACCGTGTCGACGACCGTCTCGAAGCCCCGTGAGGAGGTCTTCGAGTTCCTCGACGTGCTCGCCAACCATGAGGGGTTCATGGATCATCTCTTCACCAAGTGGAGCCTCTCCGGCCCCGCCCGGGGAGTGGGGGCCAAGGGGCGCGCCCGGGTCAACGCGCCCGGCTCACGCGAAATGGCCGAGATCGAGGTGATCGAGTCGGAGGCGCCCTCGCGGCTGGTCGAGCACGTGGTGAGCGCCCACGGCAAGCGCGAGACCCGGGGCACCTACCGCCTCGAGGATGTGCCCGGGGGCGGCACGAGGATCTCCTTCGAGCTGGCCTGGGAGACGGTGCCGCGCTCCGAACGGCTGTTTCCGCCGCTGGCGCGCCGGTTCATCCGCCGCGCCAACGGCAAAGCGATGCGGCGCCTGGCCAAGCAGCTCGAACGGGGCTGAGCCGGGGCGCTACTCGGACGCCGGCGCGCAGCCGACGCCGCCGACCAGGAAGCCGGAGCCGAGGTGGGCGCCGAGCACGGCCCCGACCTGGGTGCAGAAGATCGGCTCGCTGCCGAAGATCTCTTCGCCCGCGGCGACCAGCGTCGCCGCGTCCTCGGGCAGCTGCGCGTGCTGGACGATCCAGCCGCTCGCCCCGCGCTCGTGCAGCTCGCCGAGGTAGGCGACCATCCGCTCCATTGCCCGCTTCTTGGTCCGGACTTTGCCGACCGGGGCGATCTCGCTGCCGAAGGTGAGGATCGGTTTGATCTTCAGGGCCGAGCCGACCAGGGCCTGGGCGGCGCCGATGCGCCCGCCCTTGCGCAGGTACTCGAGGGTGTCGAGGCAGAACCACATCGCCAGGCCCTCGCGCGTGCGCGCGACCCCGTCGGCGACCTCGCGCTGCGAGTGGCCCGCGGCCGCCGCTTCAGCGGCGGCGAGGACGAGGAGGCCGAGCGGGCCGGCGCCGGTCGCGCCGTCGACCACCTCGACCTGTCCGCGCAGCCCCTTGTCGGCGATCACCCGGGACGCCTCGCAGCGCGCTCTCATAGGTGCCGGAGAGGCCCTTGGCGATGTGGATCGAGACGATGTCGCGGCCGGCCTCGGCCAGCGGCTCGTAGACGGCGAGGAAGTCCCCGACCGAGGGTTGTGAGGTCGAGGGCAGCTCGTCGGACTCGCGCAGGCGGGCGTAGAACTCGTCGAGGTCGTACTCGTGCTCGGGCCGGTGGTCGCCCGCCCAGCCGACGTAGAGACTGACCTCCTCGATCCCCCAGCGCGCGATCAGCTCGGGGGGCAGCGAGGTGGTGCTGTCGGTGACCACGGCGACGCCGCTGTGACCGCCGTCTCCTACCGCGTCTGGGGAGGTGCTCATCGACAAGAGACTCTATGTTGAGCGCATGAACGACGACTGGCGGTTGCAGATAGATGCAGATGACGAGGGCAGCGGCGCCTCGCTGAGCGAGCGGCTCGACGCCGCCGAACTGGAGCACGAGCTGAGCGTGGCCTTCCACGACCGGCTGATCGTCTCCGTGGACGGGGCCCGGGTCTTCGTCTACGCGGGGGCCCGCGAGCAGGCCGAGCAGGCTCGCGACCTGATCGCGAAGCTGTCCAAGACCCATGGCTGGGCGCTCGAGGTCGAGCTGACTCACTGGCATCCGGAAGCGGAGGAGTGGGAGGACCCGGACCTGCCGCTGCCGGCGAGCGACGCCGCCAAGGTCGCCGAGCACGCCGAGCTGATCGCCGCCGAGCGCGCGCACCTGACCGAGACCGGCGAGCCGGAATTCGAGGTCCGCGTCGATCTACCGTCCCACCGCGATGCCGCCCACTTCGCCGAGCTGCTGCGAGCGGAGGGCCTGCCGGCGGTGCGTCGCTGGAAGTATCTGGTCGTCGGCGCCGCCGACGAGGACAGTGCCAGGACCCTGGCGACGCGCCTAGAAGGCGAGGCTCCGGCCGGCAGCAAGGTGACGGTCGAGGGCAGCGGCCAGGTCGCCTATGCCGAGCGCCCGGCCAACCCGTTCGCGGTGTTCGGCGGCCTCGGCGGGTAGATGCCCGGCGGCGGCGAGGGGCGCGACGACCTGGCCGAGCTGCTGGCGCGGCGGGCGCTGACCGAGGACCCCGCGCGCGCCGACGCCGTCGAGCGCCGTCACGCCGGCGGCGCCCGCACCGCGCGGGAGAACGTCGCCGACCTGGTCGACCCGGGCAGCTTCGTCGAGTACGGGCGCTTTGCGATCGCCGCCCAGCGCGGCCGCCGCGAGGTCGAGGAGCTGATCGCGCGCACCCCCGCCGACGGGCTGGTCGGCGGCACCGCCCGCGTCAACGGCGAGCTCTTCGGCGAGCGCGCCGCCTGCGCGGTGCTCTCCTACGACTACACGGTGATGGCCGGGACCCAGGGGGCGCTCGGCCACCGCAAGAAGGACCGCCTCTTCGAGCTGATCGAGCGGATGCGGCTGCCCACCGTCTTCTACGCCGAGGGTGGCGGCGGCCGGCCGGGCGACACCGACTACCCGGTGGTCTCGGCCCTCGACACCCGCGCCTTCGCGCTCTGGGCGAAGCTCTCCGGCCTGGTGCCGCGGATCGCCATCGTCGCCGGCCGCTGCTTCGCCGGCAACGCCGTGATCGCCGGCTGCTCGGACCTGATCGTCGCCACCGAGAACTCCTCGCTGGGGATGGGCGGGCCGGCGATGATCGAGGGCGGCGGCCTCGGCCGGGTCGATCCCGACGAGGTCGGGCCGATCGCGATGCAGGCCGGCAACGGCGTCATCGACGTGGTCGCCGCTGACGAGGCCGAGGCGACGGCGGTGACGAAGCGGCTGCTCGGCTACTTCCAGGGGGCGACGCCGCCGGGGGCCGCGCCCGACCAGGCACGGCTGCGCGAGGCGATCCCCGAGCGCGCCCGCCGTGCCTACGCCGTCGCGCCGGTGATCGAGACGCTCGCCGACGAGGGCTCGGCCACCTTTCTGCGCGAGCGCTTCGCGCCGGAGCTGGTGACCGCGCTGGCGCGGATCGAGGGACGGCCGCTCGGGTTCGTCGCCAACGACTCGCGCCACGTCGCCGGCGCGATCACCAGCGACGCCTCCGACAAGGCGGCCCGCTTCCTTCAGCTCTGCGACAACTTCGGGCTGCCGGTCGTCTCCCTGGTCGATACCCCCGGGTTCATGGTCGGCCCCGAGGCCGAGGCGACCGGGCTGGTCCGCCACGCCTCGCGGCTGCTGGTCGCCGGCGCGGCGCTGCGGGTGCCGCTGATCGCGGTGATCCTACGGCGGGGCTACGGGCTCGGCGCCCAGGCGATGGCCGGCGGCAGCCTGCACGAGCCGCTGCTGACGGTCGCTTGGCCGAGCGCCCACCTCGGGCCGATGGGTCTGGAGGGAGCGGTGCGGCTGGCGCTGCGCAAGGAGCTGGAGGCGATCGCCGACGAGGGCGAGCGCGAGCAGCGGGTTCGCGACCTCACCGCCGCCGCCGAGGAGAACGCGAAGGCGCTGAACGCGGCGGCCCTGTTCGAGCTCGACGACGTGATCGACCCGGCCGAGACGCGCGGCTTGATCGCGCGCACGCTGGCGGCGGCGGGGACCGGCGACGGGCGTT
This sequence comes from uncultured Solirubrobacterales bacterium, assembly GCA_963795625.1. Classification (GTDB taxonomy): domain Bacteria; phylum Actinomycetota; class Thermoleophilia; order Solirubrobacterales; family 70-9; genus VAYN01. Next base: position 71,854 of record CAWCIS010000003.1, read on the forward strand.
CGGGGCGAGGCTTCGTCGACACCTGGTAGCGCGGCGTCCTTCGTCATGCTCGGAAACGCATCCGGTTCACAATTTCGTAAGCGGCGGCATGGGAGACTCAGTCCACTGTGAGCACGCTTCTCTCCCCGCTGCCCGATGGCTTTGGAGCTGTGGTGGCGGCCCTGCACCGGGTCGCCGAGGACGTGGTCGCGGCGGAGCGGATGCCCGCGAACGAGATCGCCCTCGAGGTGACGCCCGGCGGCTTCGGGACGCCGGTCTTCGAGTGGGAGGGCTCCACCCGTCAGATCCGGGTCGAGGGCACCGAGCTGGTCCGCGAAGTGGATGGTCGGCAAGAGCGCGAGTCCCTGGAGCTGGACCCCGCCGCGGCCGGCGCGCTGGTCGCCTGGTACGCGTTCGGCGCCATCGTCCTCGACCTGCTCGCCGCCGGCGCCCGGCCCGCGGACGCCGCGTCGCCCCCGATCCTCTGGCCCGAGCATTTCGACGTCGCGATCGAGCTCGGCTCCGAGCCGGACGGCCTGCGCGCCACCTACGGCTTCTCGCCCGGCGATGAACAGCACCCGGAGCCCTATGTCTATGTCGGCCCCTGGATCACCCAGGCTCCCGGTGAGCTCTGGAACGCCGGCGGCTTCGCCGGCGCCGAGCTCGCTTACGCCGATCTGCTCGCCGCCGCCGACCAGGTCGCGGCCGCGCTCGAGTTTTTCACCACCCGCCGCGACGCGCTGGCGCCGACCAAGCCAACCGAGGAGACGACGTGACCGAGCTGACCCCGATGCAGGCCGAGCTCTGCGAGAAGAACGAGACCGACTACTCGGACCTGAAGGCCTTCTTCATCAACTGCACGCTGAAGCGCAGTCCCGAGGTTTCCAACACGCAGGGGCTGATGGACATCTCGATCGAGATCATGCGTCGCAACGGGGTCGAGGTCGAGTGCATCCGCGCGATCGACCACAAGATCGCCACCGGCGTCTGGCCGGACATGACCGAGCACGGCTGGGAGGCCGACGAGTGGCCGGCGATCTTCGAGCGGGTGATGGCCGCGGACATCCTGGTTCTCGGGATGCCGATCTGGCTGGGGGAGAAGTCCTCGGTCGCGACCAAGATCGTCGAGCGCCTCTACGGCAACTCGAGTCAGCTCAATGAAAAGGGCCAATACGCCTACTACGGCCGCGTCGGCGGCTGCCTGGTGACCGGCAACGAGGACGGGGTCAAGCACTGCGCGATGAACACGCTCTACTCGCTGCAGCACCTCGGCTACACGATCCCGCCGCAGGCCGACTCCGGCTGGATCGGCGAGGCCGGCCCTGGCCCCTCCTACCTCGACGAGGGCTCCGGCGGCCCGGAGAACGACTTCACCAACCGCAACACCACCTTCGCCGCCTGGAACATGCTGCACCTGGCGCGGATCCTCAAGGACGCCGGCGGCATCCCCGCCCACGGCAACCAACGCACCGCCTGGGACGCCGGCTGTCGCTTCGACTTCCCGAACCCGGAGCACCGTTAGGAGGGTCTAGCGAAACCCCCGCGCACGCCTGGCGGCGGCGGACACTGCGCGGTGCGGCGTCCTCGGGAGGCCAAATAGCGCTGCTATTCGGCCTCCCTGCGTCCTTGCCCCGCTTGGTCCGGCGCTCGCCAGCCGCACACGCGAGTTTCGCTAGACCCTCTTAGGCGCGACCGACTCTGACCCCACCAGGGTGTGGTCAAAGTCGGCTGGGTCACCAGACGGCGTCGTGTTCCTCCATCACGCCGAGGCCCTCGGCCAGTTCGAGGCCGGCGAGGGAGCCGGAGAAGCTGCCGAAGCGGTGGCGGTAGCGGGAGCTGAAGAGGAGGAAGTTCTCGTCGCGGGCGTGGCTCGACTCGGTGGCGAAGTCGAGGCGGTCGGGGCCGGCGAGGTCGATGCCGTCCATGCCGCGGAATGAGACCGGGGCCGGCTCGGCGGGCGCGCCGTCGACCCAGATCGCCCGCTCGCTGTTCTGCGCCGGGTCGTTGACGCCCGCGACCAGGTTCCAGGCCAGTGCCCGGCCGTCAGCCGCCGCGCCGACTCCGGCCGACCAGTGCCAGCTGGTCTGGCGCCGGTGGTAGCCGGCCGACTCGTCGTCGACGCCGAGGGCGGCGATCTCCCAGCGCTTGCCGGGCACCTCGACCGTGCCCTCGATCGGGACGCCGGCGCGCTTGCGGGTCCAGCCCCAGCCGGAGCCGCTGGGGCAGATCGACTCGATCGGGGCGATCTCGCCAAGGCGCAGGTCGGCGCGCAGATCGGGGGAGTCGATCTCCAGCCGCGGTCCGTCGAGCCGCACCTCGCGGCTGCCGGGCCGCAGCGTCGTGCGGGCGTCGTGGCGGCGGCCCTCGCGGTCCCACATCACCCAGAACGACTGGCCCAGCGGGCCGACCTCGGCGCGCGCCGCGCAGAGCATCAGCTCGGCGCCGAAGACGCCGACGTAGCGCCAGCGCTTGCGGGTCTGGCCGTCGCGGCGCAGCGGCATCGGGCCGGGGGGAGGGGCAGGTCGGGCCGATCGGAGCCCGGGCCGCGCCACGGGATCTGGGCCGAGGTCACCCGACCACCGTACTGGCGCGCTCTAGGCTCGGGCGATGGACCAGGCGATCCAGGTTGTCGGCGCGCTGCTGATCCTCACCGCCTTCACCGCGGTCCAGCTTGAGCGCATGCGCCCCGATTCGCGCCCTTACCTCGCCCTCAACCTGGTCGGCTCCGCCATCCTCGCCGTGCTCGCCTTCACCTCGTCCCAGTGGGGCTTCGTCCTGCTCGAGGGTGTCTGGGCGATCGTCTCGGGCTGGGGGCTACTCGGCGCTCTGCGCAAGCCGGTCCGCTAGCCGGTTCATGCCGCGCTCGCGGGCGGCCGCGGCGGCGCCGGCCCAGTCGGTCTCCCGATCGGGCGGAGGCTCGACGCCGGCGTCGCGCAGCGTCGCGATGTCCTTGAAGGCGATCAGGTCCTCGCGGCCTTCGATCAGGGCGGCGCGCAGTTTCGGCCGCCGCTCGCGGATCGCGTTGTCGAGAATCGCCTCGAGCGAGCCGTGCTCGCGCAGCAGTTCGGCGGCTTTCTTCGGCCCGACGCCCTTGGCGCCCGGCAGCCCGTCGGAGGGGTCGCCGCGCAGGGCGATGAAATCGGGGACCAGCTCGGGCCCGATGCCGTAGCGCTCGCGCACCTCGTCCGGCCCGACCTCTTCGGCGCCTTTGCCGCCGGTGCGGACGTAGAGGACCGTCACCCCGTCTCCGGCGCACTGGTACATGTCGCGGTCGCCGGTCAGCAGCAGGGCGTGGCCGCCGGCCGCGGCCTCGCGCTCGGCGTAGGTGCCGAGCAGGTCGTCGGCCTCGAGGTCGGGGCTGGTCGCGACGGTCCAGCCGAAAGCCTCGAAGAAGTCCCGCGCCTGGGCGAACTGCGGCTCCAGCTCGTCCGGCATTTCTTCCTCGCGTTTGGCGTGGTAGGCCGGGTAGAGCTCGGTCCGATAGCCGGCGGCGTCGGGCCCGAAGCAGAGGGCGACGGCCCGCGGCTTGTGGATCTCGACCTCTTTGAGGATCAGGTTGGCGGCGCCGAGCAGGGCGTTGACCGGCTTGCCGTCGGTGCCGACGATCTTGCTCGGCAGCGCGTAGAAGGCGCGGAACAGCATCGAGGGGGTGTCGACGGCGAGCAGGGGAGCGGCCACCGCAGAGTTATATGGGACCGGCCGCCGTTTCCACCATATCTGGCAGGAACGATCGGGCGCGTCTGCGGTCGGTTACGGTCCCTGCGTGCCAGCAGGGGGCAGCCCACGTATCGGTCCCGGCACCCGCCGCGAGATCGGCTGGATCAACACCGGCATCGTCAAGGTCGCCGGCTTCATGGTCGGCGGCGAGCCGCCGCGGGTCTTCACCACGATGGCCCGCCACCGCGTTCTCTTCCGTCGCTGGATGGGCTTCGCGGGCAAGCTGATGCCGGGAGGAAAGCTGCCCCGGGTCGAGGCCGAGCTGGTGATCCTGCGGGTCGCCGATCGGACCAACAGCGAGTACGAGTGGTCCCAGCACGAGCAGCTGGGTGAGTTCGCCGGCCTCAGTAAGGACGAGATCGCACGGGTGAGGCTCGGCTCCGAGGCCCCGGGCTGGAGCGAGCGGCAGGCGCTGATGCTTGCCGCTGTAGACGAGCTGCTGCGGGACAACCGGATCGGCGACGAGCTCTGGGGGCGGTTGGTGCCCCACTTCGACGAGGTCGAGCTGATCGAGCTCTGCATCCTTACCGGCCACTACGCGATGCTGGCGATGACCCTGAACTCGCTCGCCGTCGTCCCCGACCCGATCACGGATCCGCCGCGGCGGCTGCGATGGCTGTCAAAGCGCTAAGCGGCAAGCGCTGCTTCGTTACCGGCGCCGCCAGCGGCATCGGCCGGGCGACCGCGCTCGCCGCGGCGCGCCGAGGTGCCGACCTCTGCCTGACCGACATCGACGCGGAGGGGCTCGACCGCACCGCGGCCTTGGCCCGCGCTGCCGGCGACCGGGTCAGCCATGTCAAGGCGATCGACATTCGCGACCACGACGCGGTGGTCGCGCTGGCGATGGAGATCGAGGCCGCCCACGGCAGCATGGACGTGGTGATGAACGTCGCCGGGGTCTCGACCTGGGGCACGATCGAGACGCTCCGACACAGCGATTGGCAGCGGATGATCGACGTCAACCTAGTCGGCCCGATCAACGTCCTCGAGGCCTTCGTGCCGGCGATGATCGCGGCCGGGCGCGGCGGTCACGTGGTCAACGTCTCCTCCGCTGCCGGCCTCTTCGGCCTGCCCTGGCACGCCGCCTACAGCGCCAGCAAGTTCGGCCTGCGCGGGGTCTCCGAGGTCCTGCGCTTCGACCTGCGCCGGCACGGCATCGGCGTCAGCCTGGTCTGCCCCGGTGGGGTGCGGACGCCCCTGGTCGAGACCGTCAACATCGTCGGGGTCGACCCCGAGAGCCCGCAGATCCGCAAGCTGAAAGAGCGTTTCGAGAAGCGCGCCGTATCGCCCGAGCACGTCGCCGAGAAGATCCTCGAGGGGATCGAGAAGGACCGGTACCTGGTCTTCACCTCGCGCGACATCCAGATCGGCCACTGGGTGCAGCGCAAGTTCGCGCCGCCCTACGAGCTGGCGATGCGGAAGATGAACGACGTCCTCACTCGCGCCGCCGAGCGCGGCTGACGGCCGGCGAGCCCGCCTGAATAGATTGGTCGCCGTGAGCGATCCGACCTCCGCAGCCGCCGGTGGCGCCCCCAAGGCGCTGCACATCACCGACCTGGTCAAGCGCTACCCGGCCGGGGTAGAGGCGCTGCGGGGCGTCTCCCTCGACATCGAGGAGGGCGAGTTCTTCGGCCTGCTCGGGCCCAACGGCGCCGGCAAGTCGACCCTGATCCACTGCACGACCGGGCTGGCGCAGCCGACCTCCGGCGCGATCGAGGTCTTCGGCCACGACGCGATCGACAACTACGGCGCCGCCCGCCAGGCGGTCGGCCTCGCCCCGCAGGAGCTCAACATCGACTGGTTCCTGACGGTCGCGGAGACGCTCGACTACCACGCCGGCTACTTCGGGATGCCGGGCAAGGAACGCCGCGAGCGGACCAAGGAGCTGCTGGAGACCTTCTCGCTGACCGAGAAGCGCGACGAACGCACCCGCAACCTCTCCGGCGGGATGAAGCGGCGGCTGATCCTCGCCCGGGCGCTGATGCACCGGCCGCGGCTGCTGATCCTCGACGAGCCCACCGCCGGCGTCGACATCGAGCTGCGGCTGGAGCTCTGGCACTACGTGCAGCGGATCAACCAGGAGGGGACGACGATCCTGCTCACCACCCACTACCTGGAGGAGGCGGAGCAGCTCTGCTCCAAGATCGCCTTCATCAACAATGGCGAAATCGTCGCCCAGGGCAGCAGCAAGGAGCTGGCAAACCGCTACGGCGTGCCCAATCTCGAGGACGCCTACCTGGCGCTGGTCGGCCGCAAAGAGCTCTCCCGCTCCCACGCCGACCTCGAGGTGATGCCGTGAGCGCCGCCCAGATCCGCTTCCTCACGCTCTGGCGGCGCGAGGTCAGCCGCTTCATGAAGATCAAGAAACAGACGCTCGGGGCGCCGCTGCTGGAAACCTTCCTCTACATCTCCGTCTTCGGCGCCGCCCTCGGCTCCCGGGTCGGCGACCTGCACGGGATCGAATACATCGTCTTCGTGATCCCCGGCCTGATCATGATGAGTTGGTCGATCAACGCCTTCACCAACAACTCGTCGTCGATCCTGCAGCAGAAATTCCAGGGGGCGATCCAGGACCAGCTCTCCTCGCCGGCCTCGCCGATGGAGCTGCTGCTGGCCTTCTCGCTCGGCGGCTTCATGCGCGGCCTGATCGTCGCGACGCTCGCCTTCATCGCCGCCTCGTTGCTGGTCGACCTGCCGGTCGACCACGTCCTCGTCCTGATCCCCTCGCTCTTCCTGGTCGGCTTCTTCTTCTCCCAGCTCGGCGTCCTGATCGGGGTTCGGGCCGAGCAGTTCGACGACGTCTCCTTCGTCCAGACCTTCGTCCTGCAGCCGCTGATCTTCCTCGGCGGCGTCTTCTACTCGGCGGCGCTGCTGCCGCAGCCGTTCGAGACGCTGACCCACTTCAACCCGATCTATTACATGATCAACCTCGTCCGCTACGGCTTCGTCGGCTACACCGAAGTCAGCATCCCGCTCTCGCTGCTGGCCCTGGTGGCGGCCACCGGGGTGCTCTTCGCCGTCAACCTGCGGCTCTTCTCGACCGGCTACAAGCTACGCGCGTAGCCGATCAGGCCGGGTCGGCGACCGGCGCGTCGACCTCCTCGGCGACGTCGGGGAAGACCAGGATCGCGCCCTCGCCGGTCGCGTAGGCCTCCTCGCCATGTTGGGCGACGTCCATGCCCTGGGCCTCCTCGCGGGCGCTCGCGCGCAGCGGCGTGAAGGCGCCGATCAACCGCAGCAGCAGATAGGTGGCGGCGAAGGCGTAGGCGGGAGCGGCGAGGGCGGCGAGGGCCTGGTCGCCGAGCTGGGCGGCGTTGCCGTAGAGGAGTCCGTCGGCGGTGCCGTTCCAGGCGAACTCGGCGAAGAAGCCGATGAAGAGGATCCCGAAGAAGCCGGCGGTGCCGTGGGCAGCGAGCACGTCGAGCGTCTCGTCGACCCGGGTGCGGGTGCGCCAGACGATGATCGCGTAGCTGGGCAGCGCCGCCAGGGCGCCGAGCAGCATCGCCCAGCCGGGGCTGACGTAGCCGCCCGCGGGGGTGATCGCGACGCAGCCGACGACGATCGCCGTCGCCGCCCCGATCGCGGTCGCCTTGCGGCCCCGGATCAGGTCGAGCGCGAACCAGACGACCAGGGTGCAGGCGGGGCAGAGCAGGGTGTTGGTGAAAGCGAGCACGCTGGGATCGCCGGTCGAGAAGCCACTGCCGCCGTTGAAGCCGAACCAGCCGAACCAGAGCAGGCCGGCGCCGAGCAGGACGTACATCGCGTTGTGGGGGAGGAGGGCCTGGCGGCCGTAGTCTTTGCGCGCGCCGACCACCAGCGCCGCCGCCAGGGCCGAGAAGCCCGAGCCCATCTCGACCGGGACGCCGCCGGCGAAGTCGAGGGTGCCCCCGGCCTGCAGCCAGCCGCCGCCGAAGGCCCAGTGGGCGAGCACGGCGTAGACCAGTACCGACCACAGCGCCGCGAAGACGAGGAAGGGGCCGAAGCGCATGCGCTCGACCACGGCGCCGGAGACCAGGGCGACGGTGATGATGCAGAAGGTCGCCTGGAAGGCGAAGAAGACCAGCTCGGGGATCGCCGTCCCGCTGCGGGGGGCGAAGTCGACCCCGTTGAGAAAAGCGTTGCCAAGGCCGCCGACGAGGCTGCCGTCGCCATCGAAGGCGAGCGAGTAGCCGACCGCGGCCCAGGTGACGGTGGCGACGGCGATCGCCGCGACGCACATCATGAAGGTGTTGAGGGTGTTCTTCGAGCGCACCAGCCCGGCGTAGAAGAGGCCCAGGGCGGGGGTCATCATCAGCACCAGGGCGGTCGCGATCAGCATCCAGGCGGTGTCGCCGGCATCGATCCCGGTAGCGGCGGTGGGCAGCCCCGCGAGGGTGCTCACTTGTCGACCGGCGTCACGGCGCCGTGGTCGGTGTCGCCGGTGCGGATCCGCACCGCCCGCTCCAGCGGCATCACGAAGATCTTGCCGTCGCCGACCTCGCCGGTGCGGGCGCCCTCGCAGAGCGCTTCGATCGTGGTCTCGACGAAGTCGTCGGAGACGGCGACCTCGAAGCGGACCTTCTCCGAGAGGCCCATCTTCACGGTGGTGCCGCGGTAGGTCTCGACCCGGTCGAGCTCGCCGCCGTGGCCCTGTACCCGGCTGACCGAGAAGCCCCGCACCTCCGCCCGGTACAGCGCCTCCAGAACCTCGTTCGCCTGCTCGGGCCGGACGATGCCGATCACGAGTTTCAATGCTCTCCTCTCTCCAACCGCTCTCCCGTGGTGCCGCGGCGCGAGCCTATCCCCTGGGCAAGCCGGCTTGCGCCGCCCGCAAATGGCTCTGGCCGGCCCCTGACCCTCTCTACAATCGCTGGCCCGATGGCCACTCGTATCCGCAGGCGGCGGCGCAAGCCGCCCACTTCTCGCTGGCACAAGATCGCCATCCCGCTCATCGTCGTCGCCGGCATCGTCGTGGTCGCGGGCGGCATCGGCGTCTCCTGGGCGCTCAGCGTCTACAACTCGGCACCGCCGCTCTCGAGCCTGCAGCCGGTCCAGAAGGGCCGCTCCTCGGCGATTTACGCCGCTGACGGCAGCCTGATCGGGTTCATCCGCTCCGACAACATTCGCCAGCCGGTCCCGGCGAGCGCGCTGCCGGAAACGCTGAAGCAGGCGACGGTCGCGATCGAGGACAAGAACTTCTACAAGCACGACGCCCTCGACCCCGAAGGCATCGCCCGCGCCGCCTGGAAGGACGCGCTCGCCGGCGGCAAGCCGGTTCAGGGCGCCTCGACGATCACCCAGCAGCTGGTCCGCAACCTCTACATCCACAACCCCGAAGACACCCTGAAGCGAAAGCTGATCGAAGCCCACCTCGCCAACGACCTCTTCGACAAGCACGACCGCGACTGGATTCTCACCCAGTACCTCAACACCGCTCCCTACGGGACGGTCGAAGGGCAGACCGCGGTCGGCGCCGAGGCGGCCGCCCAGACCTACTTCAGCAAGCCGGCCAAAGATCTCGAACTGAACGAAGCGGCGCTGATCGCCGGCCTGCCGCAGGCGCCATCCGAATACAACCCCTTCCTCGACCCGGCGGCGGCGACCCAGCGCCGCAACGAGGTGCTGGGGACGATGGAGGAACAGGGGTACATCACCACCGCGGAATACAAGCGAAGCGGTGAAGGAGGGTCTCGGCCTCCATCCTGGCGACAAGTACCAGGTCATCCACGACCCCTTCCTCTTCGACCTGGTCCAGCAGGAACTGATCGACCGCTACGGGATCAACACCGTCCGCAACGGCGGCCTCAAGGCCTACACGACGATCGACCCGGGTCTGCAGGCGAAGGCAGAAGAAGCGGTCAACGCCTGCGCCGTCTGTTACCCGGAAGGCGGACCAGCTGCCGGGCTCGCCTCGGTCAAGCCGGACAGCGGTGAGATCGTCGCCCTCGCCTCGACCGAAGGCTACGCCAGCGAAGCCCAGTTCAACTACGCCTGGCAGGCTCACCGCCAGCCCGGATCCTCGTTCAAGACCTTTGTGCTGACGACGGCGATCAAGCAGGGCATCGACCCCAACACGACTTACTACGACGGCACCTCGCCGATGACGCTGACCACCCCAGGCGGCGGCTCCTGGACCGTCAACAACGACGAGCCCGGCGGCGGCACGATGTCGTTGGCCGAAGCCACCTGGAACTCGATCAACGTCGTCTTCGCTCAGCTCGACCTCGACGTCGGTTCCGAGAACGTCACCCACACCGCGCACCAGATGGGGATCGAAGCGCCGCTGGAATCGGTCCCGGCCGAGGCGATCGGCGGTCTCCGGATCGGCGTCACGCCGCTGGAAATGGCCGACGCCTACGCGACCCTGGCCGACGGCGGCATCCACCACGACCCGACCGCGATCAGCCGGGTCGAATTCCCCAACGGCAAGGTCGACGAAGCCGACGCCGCCTCCGGCGAACGGGTGCTGACCCAGGGCCAGGCCTACGACGTGACCGAGCTGCTGAAAGGCGTGATCACCCAGGGCACCGGCTCCCCTTACACCTCGATCGGGTGCGAGTCCGAGGCCGGCAAGACCGGGACCTCGGAGGGCGAGTCCGACGCCTGGTTCGTCGGCTACACGCCGATGTTCTCGACCGCGGTCTGGGTCGGCCATCCGCAGTCACGCGAAGCGACCGGCTTCGGCGGTCCCACCGCCGGCCCGATCTGGCACTCCTACATGTCGGCGGCCCAGGAAGGCCAGTGCCCCGAATTCGAAGTCCCCGACAGCCTGCCCGAACTCTCGGGTCTGAGCAGCGACCACACCGCCTCGTCCGGCTACTCGAGCGGCTACGAAGAAGAAGAAAGCTACGAAGGCGAAGAAGAAGAAAAGGACTCGGCGGGCAAGGGTGGCGAAAAGGAAGCCGAAGGGGGCGAAGAAGGTGGCAACGAAGCCGCCCCGGCGCCCACTCCCACCCCGGCTCCGTCCGGCTCACCGCCCTCGGTCGGCGGCGGCATCAGCCCCGGCTAGCGCCGCGGCGCTACCCCCCCGATCAGCTCGGCGCGTCGTATCGAGCCTGCGAACGCGCGAGCTTGTCAGGGCCGTAGCGATGGCGAGACCACCAAGACCGGGGCCGCGCCAGCCTCACCGCGGCGATCCACCAGACCGTTCCCACCGTGAGCCAGCCGGCCGCGAACAGGAGCCATTGGCCCTTCAGTGCGGTGATCGTCGCCGGCGCGACGATCACTACGACCCAGAGCCCGATTCCATAGGCGATGGCGACTCCCGTCGAAACCGCGAACAGCTCCACGCCGGCTCCTACTCGCCGATCAGCTCGATGCGGTAGCCGTCCGGGTCGCGGACGAAGCAGATGCGGTGGCCCTCGGTGCGGGCGCCGGGGCGGTAGGGGGGCTTCTCGGGGTCGATGCCTTCGGCGGCGAGCCGCTCGAGGGTGCCGTCGAGGTCGTCGACGGCGAGGGCGATGTGGTTGTAGCCGCTGCCCAGCTCGTAGGACTCGACGCCGTGGTTGTAGGTGAGCTCAAGGCGGGGATCCTCGCCTGGCATGCCCATGAAGACGTTGATCGCCTCGTCGCCGATCGGCATCCGCGCCACCTCCTCGAAGCCGAGCTTCGCGTAAAAAGCGACCGAACGCTCGATGTCTCCGATTCGGTAGCAGGTGTGGAGGAAGCTCGCCATCGTGCCCGGGAAGGCTACACGGACGCAATCGGCTCTGTGGAGCGCTTGAACTCCGCCGCGTCGGCCATTAACTTGCAACTTCTTCACAACCTTTTGAAAGGAATCCCTTGAAAAAGCACCTCGTCTTGGCGGTTGCGGCTGCCGTCACCATGTTCGCCGCCATCGCGCCCGGACTGGCCGGCGCGGCGGTCACCCCGACCGGCGTCACCGACACGATCAGCATCCAGCTCTCCAAGGGCGCGCTCAAGTTCGTCGCCCCGGAATCGGTCGCAGTCGGCGACGAACTGGAAATCGTCAACGAAACCGACCCGAAAAAAGTCGGCCCGCACACGTTCTCGATGGTGACCAAAGGCTCGCTGCCGAAGACCTCGCAGGCGCGTAAGAACTGCTTCACCCCGAAGCACATCTGCATGTCGATCGCCAAATGGCACGGGTTCAACCCGAAAACGGAACAGATCACGATCAACCCGGCCAAGGCCGGCCCGGAAGGCTGGAGCACCCTCGGCAGCACCAGCACCAAGGGCGATTCCTGGTTCACGGAAAAGAAGAACGACTCGATCTCCCAGCTGGTGACCGCCGATCCGGCGACCACGCCGACGATCTATTTCATGTGCGCGATCCATCCCTGGATGCACGGCTCGGTCAAGGTCCTGCCGGCCAGTTAGTCGGCGGCACGTCCGAGCACTCCACATCCACGCCGCGCCTGGGGCGCCGAGCTTTCCTCGGTGCCCTCGGCGGCGGCGCGCTCGCCTACCTGCTGCCGGTCAAGGGCGGCGGCCTCGGCGAGCTGCTCCCATTCGGCGCGGACACTCCGAGCGCGCTCGCCGCGGTGCCGTTCCGGGAGCCGCTGCCGATCCCGCGCGAGTTGACCGGCTCTGAGATCGAGATCCCGATCCGCGAGGCCGAGGCGCAGATCCTGCCCGGCGCGAAGACGAAGCTGTGGACCTACGGCGGGACCTTCCCGGGGCCGACGATCCGGCGCCCGGCGGGGGAGCGCACCAAGGTCACCTTTCGCCACGAGCTGCCCGACCGGTGCGGCGAGCTCTCGGTCCACCTGCACGGCGGCCACAACCGCACCCAGTTCGACGGTCAGCCCGGTGGCCTGACCAAGTCGCAGCCGATCTCCTACTTCTGCCACATCCCGCGCGGGCTCTCCGCCCGCGAGTCCGGCAACGACGTCCTGCTCTCGCCGGGCAAGAGCAAAACCTACGTCTACGACCTGACCGAGGCCGGCCACCCGGAACGGGCCGCGTTCCAGTGGTACCACGACCACCGCCTCGACAAGACCGCCCCGCACACCTGGCGCGGCCTGGCCGGGATGTGGATCGTCGAGGACGAGCTCGAGGACTCGCTGCCGCTGCCGAAGGGCGAGCGCGACATCCCGCTGATGATCGCCGACCGCACCTTCGACCGTCACAACCAGCTGACCGATCCCTTCAAAGGCGGTCTGCAGCCACCCGCCGACGGCATCGCTGGGCAGAGCGTGCTCGTCAACGGCGCCTACATGCCGCACCATCGGGTGCGGCCCTGCCGCTACCGGCTGCGGCTGCTCAACGTCTCCCAGTTCCAGTCCTACAACTTCCAGCTCTCCAACCGCGCCCCGATGGTTCAGATCGGCAGCGACAGCGGCCTGATGCCGCGCCCGGTCGTGCGCCGGGAGATCCTGCTCGGGCCGGCCGAGCGGGCCGAGGTGATCGTCGACTTCGCCGCTGCCGCCGGCGACTCGGTGGAGCTGCGCAGCGGTCCCCACGGCGGTCGCAACCCGGACGGCTCCCGCGCCTACGTCGGCGCCCTGATGCAGTTCCGGGTCGACCGTGACCGCGTCGCCGACCGGACCCGGGTGCCGCGCAGGCTGCGGCCGCTGCCGGAGTGGGCGCGGAAGGCACGCGAGCGCCGACACGACAAGCCCGACAAGACCTGGGAGGTCAGCGTCGGCGGCCTCTTCAAGACCAGCTGGCTGATCAACGGCAAGACCTTCAACCCGGCTCGCGCCGACGCCTTCCCGGTGCTCGGCACGACCGCGGTCTGGGAGTTTTTCAACCGCACCACGGTCGCCCACGTGATGCACCTCCACCACAGCGACTGGTACCTGTTGGCCCGCGACGGCAAGCCGGCGCCGCCCTGGGAAGACTGCCTCAAGGAGACCTTCTTCGTCTTCCCCGGCGAACGCATCCTGCTCGCCGGGCACTTCACCGACTACACCGGCAAGTTCGTCATCCACTGCCACATGTTCGATCACGAGGACCATGGCCTGATGAGCCAGTTTCAGGTTGTTCGGCCGCATTCCTAAAGGCTTGGGGTGCGTTGCCGATGTCTAACGGGCATTGGCCGCACTACCTAAAAAGCATGAGGACCTGAAACCTCCGGGCCGCTCAGAGGCCCGCGCGGTCGGCGCTCTTCTGCTCAGCGGTGCCAGCCTGGTCATTCTCTCGCTCGCCCTGCCTCACCCCAGCGGCGCCCACACCGCCGCTCTGGTCGCCACCGCCGCCGGCATGGCGGCGGTGGGCCTGCTCTGCTGGTTCCTCGCCCGGCACGTCCCGCTCGTGCTCACCCACCTGGTGCTTGCCGGCGCCGCGGTCCTGACCGGGCTCCTGATCTGGGAGAGCGGAGTGGCCGCCGGCCAGTACGGCTCGATCTTCGTCTGGGGCACCCTGATCGCCGGTTACTTCTTCCCGCGTCGGCTCGCCGCCTTCCACCTCGCCTGGCTGCTCGCCGTCTACGCGGTCACCCTGGCGGTGGTCGAAAGCACGGCCGGCTACTCGCCTCTGACCCGCTGGATCTTCACCGCGGTCTCGCTCACCGTGGTGATGGCGCTGACCAGCGTCATCGTTGCCCGTCGCACCAAGGCCGACCTGCGGGCCCGCCGCTTCTTCGATCTCTCGCAGGACATGCTCTGCACGGCGGACATGGACGGCTACTTCGTCGAGCTCAACTCCGCCTGGGAAGACAGCCTCGGCTACGGCGACAAGGAACTGCGGGCGGCACCTTTCGTCGAGCTCGTCCATCCGGATGACCGCGCCCGCACCGAAGCGGAGTCCGCGGGCCTGTTCGAAGGTCAGGCTGCGGTCGGCTTCGAGAACCGCTACCTCGCCAAGGACGGCAGCTGGCACTGGCTGCGTTGGAGCTCGAGCCTCTCGCCCGACGAGTCGCTGATCTACGCTCGCGCCACCGACGTCACCACACTGAAGCGGATCGAGTCCGAACGCGAGAACCTGCTGACCGAGGTCGCGGCGCTGGCCCGCAGCGACGCCCTCACCGGCCTGCCGAACCGGCGCGCGCTCGACGAGCAGCTGCCGCGGGAGATGGCGCGGGCGCGGCGGTCCGAGTCCGGGCTCTGCCTGGCGATCATCGACCTCGATCGCTTCAAGGACTTCAACGACGAGAACGGCCACCTGGCCGGCGACGCGATGCTGCGCGAATGCGCGATCGCCTGGGACTCGCAGCTGCGCGGCGCCGACACGATCGTGCGCTTCGGCGGCGAGGAGTTCCTCGTCGTCATCCCCGACGCCGGGGTCGAGGAAGCGGCCGAGCTGATCGAACGGTTGCGCGCCGCGACTCCCGACGGGCAAACCTGCTCGGCCGGGCTCGCGGGCTGGGACTGCAGCGAGAGCGCCGACGAGCTGATCGACCGTGCCGACAGCGCCCTCTACCGGGCCAAGGCCGCCGGTCGCGATCGGCTCGTCCAGGCTCCGTCGATCGAGTCATGATGGCCGGATGGGCAACCACGAGCTCACGGTCCGCTTCCGCAAAGCGCGGCGCGACCCGCGAGCTGACCGTCATCGAGGGTTTCCACGCCCTCAAGCACGGGCTGCGCTTCGGGGCCGAGCTGGTCGAGGCGGTCGCCGTCGACCCGGAGGCGCTGGAGGCGCTGGCGCGGGAGCTGGCCCCCGACCTGTCCGGACAGCTGAGCGGGCGGGTGGAGCGGATCGACGCCGCCGACCTCGCCGAGCTGGCGCCCCTGGTCCCGCGCACCGGCGTGGTGGCGATCGCCCGCCGGCCGCCGGTCGACCTCGCCGCCGTGCTGGCCGAGCCGCGCCCGGCGCCGGTGGTCCTGCTCGAGCAGCCGAAGAACATGGGCAACATCGGCGCCTGCATCCGCGTCGCCGCCGCCGCCGACGCGGCCGCGGTCCTGACTACCGGTGAGAACGACCCCTGGTACCCGGACGCGGTGCGCGGCGCCGCGGGGCTGCACTTCGCGCTGCCGGTGACGGCGATCGAGGCGCTGCCGGCGAGCGACCGGCCGCTGCTGGCGATCGACCCGGAGGGGGAGGACCTGCACCCCGACCGCCTGCCCGCTCGCGCCGTGCTCGCCTTCGGCACCGAGCGCCACGGCATCAGCGCCGAGCTGCTGGAGCGCGCCGACGCGCGCATCGCGATCCCGATGCGCGCGGGCGTCTCCAGCCTCAACCTCGCCACCTCGGTCGCGGTGACGCTCTTCGCGATGCGGCTTGCATCCTGAGAAAACGGCTCTAGTATGCGAAATATGGCCAGCGTTGCGGTTACGAACGAGGAGGCTGTAGAGGCCTGGAACGGCGTCCTATTCGACCGCTTCGTCCAGTACCGGCACCTGGTCTCCGTCGGCCTCGGCGCCCACGGCGAGGAGGCGCTGAGGATTCACCCGCCGGCCCCCGGTGAGCGGGCCATCGACATCGGCTGCGGCTTCGGCGAAACGACGCGGCGGATCGCCGGCCTGGTCGGTCCCGGGGGCTCGGCGCTCGGCCTCGATGCCGCCGAGCGCTTCATCGAGCTGGCGCAGCGGGAGGCTGAGGCGGCGGCGCTGCCGAACGTCGAGTTCGCCGTCGCCGACCTGCAGGTGGCCGAGCTCGAGCCGGGCTTCGACTACGCCTTCTCGCGGATGGGGACGATGTTCTTCGCCAACCCGGTGCCGGCGCTGCGCAACCTGCGGCTGGCGCTGGTGCCCGGCGGTCGTCTCTGCATGGTCGTCTGGCGCCGCAAGCTCGAGAACGCCTGGGTGCGCCGGGCGGAGCTCGTGGTCGAGCGTTTCGTCGAGGAGCCGGAGGAGTCCGACGAGCCGACCTGCGGGCCGGGGCCGTTCTCGATGGGAGACGCCGACGTGACCAGCGAGATCCTCCTCGCCGCCGGTTTCGAGGAGGTCTCGCTGCGGCGCTGCGACCTGCCGATCCAGACCGGCCGCGACCTCGACGAGGCGGTCGAGTTCGCGATGGCGCTGGGTCCGGCGGGCGAGGTGATCCGGCTCGCCGGCGCCGAGGCGGAGCGGATCCGCCCCGAGATCGCCGCCGCCCTGCGCGAGGAGCTGGCCGAGTTCGTCCGCCCGGACGGGGTCTGGGCGCCGGCCTCGACCTGGATCGTCAGCGCCCGCGCCCCGGTTTTGGACGAGAATCTCCACGCATCAAGAAGGCCGGGGGGATAGCGTGAGGAATAGAAGCTCGCGGCGACCAGGCCGCAACTAACCGAAAGGAAGCACCTTGTTGCCGTTTGCCGATATCTCCTTTGGAGAAATTCTCCTAGTCACCTTCGAGATCTTCTTCTTCGTGATCTGGATCTGGATCCTGATCACGATCATCTCCGATCTCTTCCGCGATCACGAGCTCTCGGGCTGGGCGAAGGCCGCCTGGGTCCTGTTCCTCGTCTTCATCCCGTTCCTGACCGCCCTGATCTACCTGATCGCCCGCGGCAACGGCATGCGCGACCGCACGATCAAAGCCCAGGCCGACGCGAAAAAGCATTTCGACGAATACGTGCAGACCCAGGCCCACAGCACCCCGGCCGACGAACTGCACAAGCTCAACGACCTCAAAGAAAAGGGCGCGCTCTCGTCCGAGGAGTTCGACAAGGCGAAGGCGAAACTCCTCGCCTAGCGCCCCGGCGCGGCAGGAGTCGGGGCGAGCGCCCCGACTCCTGCAAAGTGCCTGATTTGCAAGGCAAGTTGCAAGTTATTAGCAACTCCTCATAGTCTTTAGGCGTCTTCGCTAGCCTGCGCGACCCGCTGCCGAACCCTCCTGGAACGGCGCGGATCTCGATGCGGGCTTTCTTCCTCGACACTCATCCGAGCGCGCCCAAGAGGCGCGCGCTGCTCTTCGCGGCCCTGCTGCTGGCGGCGCTCTGCGCTCTGGCGCTGACCGAGGCGAGCGCGCCGGCGAAGACGCCGCAGCAAAAGCTGGATGCGACCCAGGGCAAGCTCGAAGGCGTGCGCGAAGACCAGAGCTCGCTGGCGGAAACGATCGCCGAACAGAACGCCGCGATCGACACGATGATCGGCGAAGTCTCGGCGCTGCGCCAGAAGCAGGCCGCGGTCGAGGGCGAACTGGCCGAAAAGCAGGGAGAGCTGGAAGCGGCGACGGCGGCGCTGAAGAAGGAAAAGGCGCACCTCGAAGAAGTCCGCGCCCAGCTCAACCGCGCCCTCGGCGTGCTGCGCGAGCGCCTCGTCGCGATCTACGAGGCCGGCTCGCCCGACGTCGTCAACGCGATCCTGGAATCGGAGAGCTGGTCGCAGATGGCCGCCCAGACCGAATACCTGAACCGGATCCAGAGCTATGACGACTCGGTCGTCGACCGGGTCAAATCGCTGCGCGACGAGGTCACCGGCGCGGTCGCCAAGCTCGCCGACAACCGCGCCAAGGTCAAGGACGCGCGCGACTCGATCGCCGCGATCGAGCGCGAAGTGGCCGCCGCCAGCGAAGAGGCCGAAGCGCGCTTCGCCGAACTGAAGTCGGCCCAGGCCGAGCGCCGCGAAGCGATGGCGGCGCTGGAAAGCCAGGAAGAAGCGCTCAGCAACAACCTCGCCTCGATCTCCAACCAGATTGCCTCCGAAGGCGGCGAAACGACCACCGGCCAGGTGCCGGCGCCGCTCAACCCCGGCGAATCCGCCCAGGTGATCAGCGAAAGCGAAGCCAGTGCCCCGAGCGCCGCGCCGCAGGCGGTCCAAGACGCGATCTCCGCCGCCAACTCGATTGCCACCACCCCCTACATCTGGGGCGGCGGCCACGGATCCTTCGAATCTTCCGGCTATGACTGCTCGGGCGCCGTCAGCTTCGCCCTGCACGGCGGCGGCTTCCTCGAAAGCCCGCTCGACTCGACCGGGCTCGAGACCTGGGGCGAAGCGGGCCCCGGCAAGTGGATCACCGTCTACGCCAACGCCGAACACGCCTGGATGGTGATCGCCGGCATCGCCTTCGACACCGTCGGCGGCCCCGGCCCGCGCTGGCACGATCCCTGGGTGGACAGCCCGGAAGGTTTCATAGTCCGCCACCCCGGCGGCTACTAAGCGGGTCGCGCTTCTGGTTGGTCCCTTGATGGACGGGTAACTAGGTGTTACCCCAAGGGAAGGGAGTGCATCATGGAGTCTTCATCGAGTCCTGCTCGCGAGGGGTGGGTCCCCGCGGATCCCGGACCACTCGGTCTGGCCGCCTTCGCTCTCACCACCTTCATCCTCAGCATGTTCAACTCGGGCCTGGTCAGCAGCGCCGGTGAGCCGGTGGTGCTGGGCGTCGCCCTCGCCTACGGCGGCATCGCTCAACTGCTGGCCGGGATGTGGGAGTTCCGCACCGGCAACACCTTCGGCGCCGTCGCCTTCACCTCGTTCGGGGGGTTCTGGCTCTCGTTCTGGGCCTTCGTCACCTTCTTCGCCGGTGACATCCCGGCCGAGCACGTCGGCGCGGCGGTCGGTCTCTATCTGATCGCCTGGGCGATCTTCACCACCTACATGTTTGTCGCCTCACTGCGAACGACGGCGGCGATCGCGGTTGTCTTCTTCCTGCTGGCGATCACCTTCATCCTGCTCGGCATCGGCAACGCCAACGAATCGACCGGCATGGTCGAAGCCGGCGGCTGGTTTGGCCTGGCCACGGCCGCTGCCGCCTGGTATGCATCGTTCGCGGCGGTTACCAACTCGACCTTCGGCCGCACCGTCTTGCCGGTGAAGCCGCTGGGTCGCTGAGGAGGAGAGGGCGGATGGCAGCGGAGGAGAAATCGGTGGGTCTGGAGCACGAGCTGGAGGCGATGCTGGAGGTCGAACGGTTCGAGCCTCCGGCCGAGTTTCGCGAGCGGGCGCGCTGGAGCGATCCGGCGATCTATGACGAGGCCGCCGCCGACCCCGAGGCCTGGTGGCTGGCGCAGGCAACCGAGCTGCTCGATTGGGACGTCGAGCCGACCGAAGCGCTGAACGACTCCAACCCGCCCTTCTACAAGTGGTTCGAGGACGGGCGCCTCAATGCCAGCGCGCAGTGCCTCGACCGCCACGTCGAGGCCGGAATCGGCGACCGCGTCGCCTACCACTGGCGCGGCGAGGAGGGGGAGGAGCGCGACGTCACCTACGCCGATCTCCATCGCGACGTCCAGCGCTTCGCCAACGCGCTCAAGGACCTGGGGGTCGAGAAGGGCGACGTGGTCGGGGTCTACCTGCCGATGATCCCCGAGGTCGTCGTCGCGATGCTGGCCTGCGCCCGCATCGGCGCCGTCCACAACGTCGTCTTCGGCGGCTTCTCGGCCGAGTCGGTGCGGGAGCGGATGGAGTTCTCCGCGGCGAAGGCCCTGGTCACCGTCGACGGTGCCCGCCGCAAAGGCAAGACGGCGCCGATCAAGCCCGCGGTCGATGAGCAGATGGGCGAGCTGGCGAGCCTGGAGACGATCGTCGTCGTCCGCCACACCGGCATCGATTGCCCGATGCGCGACGGTCGCGACGTCTTCTACGACGAGGTGCTGGCGGCCGCCGACCCGGACTGCCCGGCGGAGCCGATGGAGGCCGAGCACCCGCTCTACATCCTCTACACCTCCGGCTCGACCGCGAAGCCGAAGGGGATCCTGCACACGACCGGCGGCTACATGACCGGCGTCACCGCCACCCACCGCTACGTTTTCGACCTGAAGCCGGAGGAGGATGTCTACTGGTGCGCGGCCGACGTCGGCTGGGTCACCGGCCACTCCTACATCGTCTACGGGCCGCTCAGCAACGGCGCCACCAGCGTGATGTGGGAGGGGGCGCCGGACTACCCCGGCAAAGGGATCTGGTGGGAGCTGATCGAGCGCTACAAGGCGACGATCCTCTACGCGGCGCCGACCGCGATCCGCACCTTCATCAAGTGGGGCGCCGATATCCCCCAGAAGTCGGACCTCTCCTCGCTGCGCCTGCTGGGTTCGGTCGGCGAGCCGATCAATCCCAAGGCCTGGCTCTGGTACCACAAGGTGATCGGCGGCGAACGCTGTCCGGTCGTCGACACCTGGTGGCAGACGGAGACCGGCGCGATCATGATCACGCCGCTGCCGGGGATCACCGCGACCAAGCCGGGATCGGCGACGACGCCGTTCCCCGGGGTCGAGGCGCAGGTGGTGGACGAGAAGGAGGGCGAGCCGATCGACGAGGGTCAGGGCCTGCTGGTCCTGGAGCGCCCCTGGCCGTCGATGCTGCGCGGCCTCTACAAGGAGGACGACCGCTTCGTCGAGACCTACTTCTCGAAGTTCGGCAAGGAGCGCTACCTGGTCGGCGACGCTGCCCGGCGCGACTCCGACGGCTACTTCTGGGTGATCGGCCGCATCGACGACGTCGTCAACGTCTCCGGCCACCGGCTCTCCACCGCCGAGGTCGAGTCCGCGATCGTCGCCCACGAGAAAGTCGCGGAGGCGGCGGTGATCGGCCAGGCCGACGAGGACACCGGCCAGGCGATCTGCGCCTTCGTCACCCTCAACGGCGATACCGAGCCGAGCGAGGAGCTGGTCGAGGGCGTGCGTGGGAGCGTCGCCCGCCGGATCGGCAAATTTGCCCGCCCGAAACGGATCATCTGGGCCGACGACCTGCCGAAGACCCGCTCCGGCAAGATCATGCGCCGGCTGTTGCGCGACATCGCCGAAGGGCGGGCGCTGGGCGACGTGACGACCCTGCGCGACCCGGAAGTAATGAAGGAGCTGGAGGCGAAGATCGCCTCTGAGCAGGCCGACGAGGAGTGACCGTCTACGCACTTCCTTCCGCTATGCGGAGAGAAGTGCGGGTGAGTCAGTCGGCGCGCTGGCTGACCATGCGCTCGACTGCCAGCTCCAGCGCCTGCAGCTGCGCCTGCACGCTGCGCAGTTCGCGCAGCGCCACGGCCTCGGCGCTGAGGCCCTCTTCCTCCAGCTCCAACTCGATCTCGGCGATTTCGGGCGCGAGGAAGCGCTGGGCGAAGGAGCCGGTGAGGAGGGCGACGAAGCCGATGCCGACGATGAGGACGATGGTGGAGACGATCTCGCCACCGGTCGTGGTCGGGGTGATGTCGGAGCCGAGCGTGGTCATCGTCGTCACCGCCCAGTAGAGGTCGTCCCAAAAGCTGAGGTGCTCGGAGTGCCCCTCGAAAGCGCCGAACAGGGCGGCGCCGCCGACCGCGGTCAGGACGGCGAGCAGGGCGGCGTAGCGCAGGCCCTCGAGCGAGAAGACCTCGCGTGAGAGCTGGGCCAGGCGCAGTAGGCGCAGGAGCCGCAGCAGCCGCAGGACGCGCAGGCTCTGCAGGCCGGCGGGCAGGATCGGCGGCGTCAGGAAGACGATGATCACGTCGAGCGGGCGGTGGCGGATGAAGGCCCAGCGATCGGGGACGACGGCCATCATCGTCACGAACTCGACCAGGAAGGCGGTCCAGGTGATCCAGTTGAGGACGATCGCCACCGTCTCCAGGGCGCCGCCCGGGTGGGACTCGGTGATCGCCACCGTCGGCAGGGTCAGGGCCGCCGCGATCAGCATCGGCGTGTTCAGCTTTGCGGCCACCCGCGTGCTGCGGGCGTCCATCCCCGGCGCGTAGGAGGAGGGCTTGGCTGCGGCTTGAGAGCTCACCGCGACTTGATTCGACGCCGCCCGCTCGACCCCCTTTGCGTACCATGCCTTACAACCCAACTAACCCAGGAGATGTCTACTCGATGACCGTCAGCACCGCCACGCAGGACTACAAGGTGGCCGACATCGGCCTCGCCGACTTCGGGCGCAAGGAGATCGCGCTGGCCGAGGTCGAGATGCCCGGCCTGATGCAGACCCGCGAGGAGTTCGCCGCCACCCAGCCGCTCAAAGGCGCGCGGATCACCGGCTCGCTGCACATGACGATCCAGACGGCGGTCCTGATCGAGACCCTGGTCGCGCTCGGCGCCGAGGTGCGCTGGGCCAGCTGCAACATCTTCTCGACCCAGGATCACGCCGCCGCCGCGATCGCCGCGGCCGGGGTCCCGGTCTACGCCTGGAAAGGCGAGACCCTGGAGGAGTACTGGTGGTGCACCGAGCAGGCGCTGGTCTGGCCCGACGGCGAGGGCCCGAACATGATCCTCGACGACGGCGGCGACGCCACCCTGCTCGTCCACAAGGGCACCGAGTTCGAGGCGGCGGGCGCCGTCCCGGACCCCTCGACCGCGGACTCGGGCGAGTTCAAGATCATCCTCGAAACGCTGCAGCGCTCGCTCGCCGAGGACCCGCAGCGCTGGACCAAGCTCGGCGCCGGGATCCAGGGGGTAACCGAGGAGACGACGACCGGCGTGCACCGGCTCTACCAGCTGGCCGAGGCCGGCGAACTGCTGTTCCCGGCGATCAACGTCAACGACTCGGTCACCAAGTCCAAGTTCGACAACCTCTACGGCTGCCGCCACTCGCTGGTCGACGGCATCAACCGCGGCACCGACGTGATGATCGGCGGCAAGGTCGCGGTGATCTGCGGCTATGGCGACGTCGGCAAGGGCTGCGCCTCCTCGCTGCGGGGCCAGGGCGCCCGCGTGATCGTCACCGAGATCGACCCGATCTGCGCCCTGCAGGCGGCGATGGAGGGCTACGAGGTGAAAACCCTCGACGACGTCGTCGCGACGGCCGACATCTTCGTCACCGCCACCGGCAACAAGGACATCATCACCGCCGAGCACATGGCGCGGATGAAGCACAACGCGATCGTCGGCAACATCGGCCACTTCGACAACGAGATCGACGTCGCCGGGCTCGAAGGCGGCGCCGCCGAGCGGATCAACATCAAGCCGCAGGTCGACGAGTGGCGCTTCCCCGACGGCCACTCGATCGTGCTGCTCTCCGAGGGCCGGCTGCTCAACCTCGGCAACGCGACCGGGCACCCGAGCTTCGTGATGTCGAACTCGTTCACCAACCAGGTGATCGCCCAGATCGAGCTCTTCGGCAAGAGCGTTCAGTACGAAGCGAAGCAGGTCTACGTGCTGCCCAAGCACCTCGACGAGAAGGTCGCCCGCCTCCACCTCGAGGCGCTCGGCGTGAAGCTGACCGAGCTCAGCGCCGACCAGGCCTCTTACCTCGGCATCCCCGTCGAGGGCCCGTACAAGCCGGACCACTACCGCTACTAGAGCTGCTGGGTGGGCGCGGCCGCTAACTGGCCGCGCCCCGCCCGCTCAGCGGATCGTCTGCAGCTGCGGATTGGTCGCCAGTAGCGTCTGGGTGAAGACGTAGTTGAAGGCGCCGACGCCGAGCAGGGAGATCACCACCGCGTCGTTGACGCCCTTGCCGACGCCGGCGGCACCCCCCGAGATGCTCATCCCCCGGTAGCAGCAGACGACGGCGATGATCGCGCCGAACAGCATGCACTTGATCACCGATCCGGCGAGGTCGAGGAGCGAGGCGTTGGTCAGGAGGGTGGTGAAGAAACCGCCGAGCTGTTCGTGGTTGACCAGCTCGGTGATGATCCCGCTGCTCATTCCCGCCACTATCGCGAAGACGTCGAGCAGTCCGGTGATCAGAGTCAACGCCAGAAACCGCGGCACGACCAGGTTCTTGACCGGGTCGACGCCGAGGACCTGGAGCGCGTCGAGCTCCTCGCGGATCTTGCGGGATCCGAGGTCGGCCGTGATCGCGCTGCCCGCCGCCCCGAGGACGACGACGGCGGTGACGAACGGCGCCAGCTCCCTGACCGCGGTGGGAACGAAGAACCCGCCCAGGCGGTCGAGCGCGCCGAGCAATTTCAGGAAGCCCCCGGCCTGCAGACCGGGAGCCCCGAGTCCGACTGCGATCATCGAGACCAGCAGGGGGAACCAGCACACTCGCAGGGCGCGGAGGAACTGATCGATGAACTCCTCCCCATAGGGATAGGGAGGGCGGATCGCCGAGAGAATCGTCTTAACGGTGAGAATCACCATCTCGCCGACCGTGGCGACGAAGCCCCTCGCGGGCGATATCCGCGCGGTCACTGCGCCGCCGAGCTCGTTCTTCGTCACCCCCTGATCCCACCAGCGAGGGGTCGCTCCGCGGTGCACCTATGTGGTGGGCTTGGAAAGGTGGGGTGGGACCGCCTGGCTCAGTGGCCCCCGCTACGCGATCAAGGCATCGACCCGCAGGGCTACTTCCAGCTCGGCCCGGCAGCTTCTGAGCGGCCGACCCAGGCTCTCTTCGATCTTGCCTAGGCGCCGCTGCACCGTATGTCGGTCAACGCCCAGTGCCGCCGCCGCCGACGCCGCGTTGCAATCGGCAGTCAGGTAGGAGCGCAGGGTCCGCTTCAGGGTGTCACCGTCCTTGCTTCTCTCTATGGGCTGCAGGTACGCGTCGAGGAGGAACCTGGCGGTCGTCTCGTCACGCGCTGCCGCCGCCAGGAGCGCGACGTCCGAGCAGCGGACCAGGCGCTCGGAGCCGCGCAGCAGGACCGTCAGCGCGAGTTGGGCTTCCTGGTGGGTCAGCCGCCAGCCGTCGATGCCCTCCCGCGGCTCGCCGAAGGCGAATGACACCGCTGTGCCGAGCTTCGACGCGGCCAGCCGTTCGAACTCGGTGATGGACACGCTCCTTCGGGCGCCCAGCCAGGCCCAAATCGTGTTCGGGCCGCGCGGCACCAGCAGAAGCCGGCAGCCAAGCTCCTCCGCCAGGCGCTGGACGCTCAGCTCTGGTGCTTTGCCCGAGGCGATCACCCCGAGGTGCCAGGCGTCGAGGTCGTAGTCGAGCTCGCCCTTCCGCGGCGGCTCGCCGGCAAGGAGCCGCTGGATCCCTTCCGCGAGGCGCTGCGTCGAGGACCGTTCCAGTCGCGCCACCTCGCTCACGTACACGTTCGTAAAGGCCATGATCACATTGTCGCTCTGCTGGCTCCCGACCCTCAGCATGTATCCGAGCACGTCCGGGGGGAGGGGCCTTCATCTCCTCGGTCAAGACCTCCATCAGCAGGTTGTGGACGGTCGAGTAACCGCGAAGCATCGCTTCCAGTGGCGCGCCTTCGCGCGCCAGCAATTGGATCTGCGTCGCGATCGACGGCGGCACCGACACCGTCCAGTTCTCCCCTTCTTCCACCGCACGCACCGCGTAATCGATGGTTTCCTTGCTCGCTGTCCGCAGGCCGGCCAGAAATTCAGCGTCCATCTCGAACTCCGCGATGGCGCTGATCCGAGCGATCAGGGTTTGCTCGCCCTCGGCCGATCGGGCCCGGAGGCGAGTGGCCAGTTCGCGACGGATTGTCGTCAGCTCGCGGGTATCGTCCATCCATGTTCAGTTCTACCTCAGGTATCGAGGAGACACGGAACCCTTAAGGTCACCGCAACGATGCGGACCGCTGTGATCACCGGTGCCTCGAGTGGGATCGGGGCCGCCACGGCAAGGGCCCTGGCGGGGGATGGCTACCGGGTGGTGCTCGGAGCGCGCCGGCTCGACCGCCTGGAGCGGCTGGTGGAGGAGGTCGGCGGCGAGGCGATCGCGCTCGACGTCACCGACCCGGGCTCGGTCGCCGAGTTCGCCGCGGCGGTACCGGCCTGCGAGGTGCTGGTCAACAACGCCGGCGGCGCCCTCGGGCTGGAAGCGCTGGGCGAGGCCGACGAAGAGCTGTGGCGGACGATGTACGAGGCGAACGTGCTGGGGACGATGCGGATGACCCGGGCGCTGCTGCCGCGACTGATCGAGTCCGGCGACGGCCACGTCGTCGGCGTCACCAGCATCGCCGCCTTCGAGACCTACCGCGGCGGCGCCGGCTACACCGCCGCCAAGCACGCCCAGCGGGCGGCGCTGCGGACCCTGCGGCTGGAGCTGCTGGGCGAGCCGGTCAGCGTTACCGACGTCGCCCCCGGCATGGTCGAGACCGAGTTCTCCCTGGTCCGCTTCGAGGGCGACGAGGAGGCCGCGGCCAGGGTCTACGAGGGCATGGAGCCGCTGCGGGCCGAGGACGTGGCCGAGTGCATCCGCTGGGCCGTCGCCCAGCCGGCCCACGTCAACGTCGACGAGATCGTGGTGCGCCCGCGCGACCAGGCACGGGCCACCGAGGTCCACCGGCGGGGCTAGCCGGGAGGCCGATCCCGGCTTAAACTGGGGCCATGTGTAGAAATATCCGCACCCTCCACAATTTCGAGCCACCCGCGACCGAGGACGAGATCCACGCCTCAGCGCTCCAGTACGTGCGCAAGATCAGCGGTTCGACCAAGCCCTCGCAGGCCAACCAGGGGGCGTTCGACGACGCGGTCGAGGAAGTCGTCGCAGTGACGGCGAAGCTGCTCGACCGCCTGGTCACCGCGGCGCCGCCGAAGGACCGCGAGGTCGAGGCCGCCAAGGCCCGGGAACGCTCCGAAAAACGCTTCGCGGCCTAGCTCGGAACCGGCTCCGGAAACGACAAGACCCGCCGGAGCGGGTCAAGTCTGGTGAAGCGGGGAACCACCCCGCAGGTATCTCCGCGCGATTGACACCCGTTGCTATCAGAGCGTAACTCCTACTGGTGACGCTTCGACACTCAGGCCCGCGCGGCCTGGGGCTCCCAGCGGAAGCGCTTGCCGGCGATGCGGGCGCCGGCGAGGGCCCAGATCGCCAGCACGGCGATGTTGCCGGCGTCGAGGCCGCTGCCGGTCGCGTTGGGGGAGAGGGTGGTCTGCAGGCCCAGGGCCAGGTGGTAGAGGGGGAAGATCTTGCCGACCGTTTCCAGCCAGTGGGGGAGCTGGTCGACGGGGATCCAGATGCCGGAGAAGAAGGCGAGGATGACGACGGTGAAGGGGGCGATCGTCGAGGCCGAGTCGGGGGTGGTGGTGATGGTGGTGAGGGCGATCCCCAGGGCGCAGCAGGTGGCGGTGCCGAGGACGACGTAGAGGATGAAGGCGGGAAAGGTCGAGGTGGGGATCGGGACGCCGTAGGCGACCGCACCGACCGCGAGCAGCACGGCGGTCATCAACAGCGCCTGGGCGGTGGCGCGGGCGATCTGGGCGACGATGAAGGTCCAGGGCGGCATCGGCGTTCCCCGGTAGCGCTTGAGCTGTCCGTTCTCGCGCTGGGTCGTCAAGGAGACGGCGAGCGCGGTGAAGGTGGACAGCGCCACCGCGTAGGCGACGATGCCGGCCGTGAAGTAGGCCTGGGCGCTGATCCTGACGTCGTTCGGCAGGGTCGTGCCGTTGTCGCCGCTCTTGATGAAGATCGAGTTGAAGAGGACGAGCAGGATCAGCGGGAAGGCGACGGTGAAGACGAGCGCCCGCGGCGTCCGCAGGGCGACCAGGATCGCCATCCGGGCCTGGACGAGAACGACGCCGCGATCCTTCACTCGCCCTCGCTCCTCGTCAGCTCGAGGAAGATGTCCTCGAGGTTGGGGCGGCGCACCTCGAGCTCGTCGAGGGTCAGACCGCGCTGCTCGGCCAGACTGAGCAGCGCGTAGAGGTCGTGCTGGGGCTGCTCGGTCTCGATCTCGGCCCGGTTGCCGGAGAGCTGAACCGGGGCCGAGACGCGTGGGCGGATCTCGTCGAGGCTGAGGCCGCCATCGAGGGCGAAGCCGATCACGGTGCTGCGGCCGAGGCTCTCGCCGAGCTCCTCGGTGCGGCCCTGGGCGACGATGCGGCCATCGCGGAGGATCGCCACGCGGTCGGCAAGATGCTGCGCCTCGTCCATGTAATGGGTGGTGAGGAAGACGGTCTTGCCGAGCGCCTTCAGCCCCTCGATCATGTTCCAGGAGTCACGGCGGGCGGTCGGGTCGAAGCCGGTGGTCGGCTCGTCGAGGAAGATCAGGTCGGGGTCGCCGACGATCCCGATGGCGACGTCGGCACGGCGTTTCTGGCCCCCGGAGAGGGTGCCGACACGGGCGTCGCGCTTGTCGCCGAGGCCGACCAGCTCGATCGTCTCCTCGACCGGGCGGGGTGAGTCGTAGAAGCGGGCGAAGAGGGAGATCGCCTCGCGCACGGTCCAGAGCGGGTCGAGCTCGCACTCCTGCAGGACCAGGCCGACGCGGTTGCGCCAGGCCCGGGTCGGCTGCTCGGGATCGACGCCGAGAACCGCGACCTCGCCGGCGCTGCGCTCGCGATAGCCCTCGAGGATCTCGATCGTCGTCGTCTTGCCGGCGCCGTTGGGGCCGAGGAAGCCGAAGACCTCACCGGCGGCGACCTCGAAGTCGAGGCCACGGACAGCCTCGTTCTCGCCGTATGCCTTGCGCAGCCCGCTGACGCTGATTGCCACCTCGCTCACCGCGCTCACGCTACCCAAGAAGAGCGGGACGAAACGACCTGGGCCGGCGGATCTAGTTTGCTAAACTAATTATCAACGCTAACTAATGAACCCGAAGGCCACCGACACCTCTCTCACCGACGCCGCGGCGCAGCTGCGGCTCGGCATCGTGCGGACGGCGCGGCGGCTGCGCCAGGAGGCGGCGGCGGAGGCGACCGGCCTGACCCCGACCTCGACCTCGGCCCTGGCGACGATCGAGCGCCACGGGCCGCTCACCCCCAGCGAGCTGGCGGAGCTGGAGCGGGTGCGGCGGCCGACGGCCACCCGCACGCTCGGCTGTCTCGAACGGGAGGGATTGATCGCGCGCATGCCGGACCCCGCTGACGGTCGCAGCGCCCTGGTCAGCGTCAACAGCGCCGGGCGGGAGCGGCTGCGCCGCCTGCGCGGGCGCAAGAACGCCTACCTGGCGCGGCGCATGCGCGACATGCCCGCGGCCGACGTCGCGGTGCTGGAGCGGGCGGCGGAGATCCTCGAGGGCATGCTGGAGAGTGAAGACGCGCCGGCCCGGCGCGGCCGCTCGTGAGCGCTGCCCTGCGCCGCTCCTTCAACTCGCTCGAGGTTCCCAACTACCGGCGCTACTTCGCCGGCCAGCTGATCTCGCTCTCCGGCACCTGGATGCAGACGGTGGCGGCGATCTGGCTGATCCTGACCCTGACCGACAGCGGCATCGCGGTCGGCCTGACCACGGCGCTGCAGTTCCTGCCGATGCTGCTGATCGGCGCCTGGGGCGGGCTGCTCGCCGACCGCTTCCCGAAACGGAAGCTGCTGATCGCGACCCAGGCGTTGATGGCGATCCCCGCGGTCTTCCTCTTCGTGGTCACCGCGAGCGGGATCGTCGAGCCGTGGATGGTGTTTGTGGCGGTGTTCGCGATGGGGACGGTCAACGCCGTCGACAACCCGGCCCGGCAGAGCTTCGTGATGGAGATGGTCGGGCCCGGCCGGGTCGTCAACGCGGTCAGCCTCAACAGCGTGATCGTGCAGATGGCGCGGATCGTCGGGCCGGCCCTGGCCGGGCTGCTGATCGCCGGCTTCGGCGTCGTCCCCTGCTTCGCGCTCAACGCGCTCACCTTCGTGGCGATGATCGTCGCCCTCTGGGGGATGGACCCGGCGGGCCTGCACACCGAGCCGGTCGCCCCGCGGGAGCCGGGGGCGATCCGGGCTGGGCTGCGCTACGTCCTCCGCACCCCCGAGCTGGCGGTGCCGCTGGCGCTGATGGCGCTGGTCGGGACCCTCGGCTTCAACTTCCAGGTGGTGCTGCCGCTGCTGGCCAAATTCAGCTTCGGCGGCGGCGCCGGCACCTACGCGGTGATGGTCTCGGCGATGGCGGTCGGCTCGATCGCCGGCGCTCTCGTCAACGGCGCCCACGGGCAGACCGGCCCGCGCCTGATCGCCGGCGGCGCCCTCGCCTTCGGCGCCTCGGGCCTGCTGGCGGCGGCGATGCCCTCGCTGGCCTTCGAGATCCCGGTGCTGGCCCTGCTCGGCGCCGCCGCCGTCACCTTCGCGGCGACGATCAACTCGACCCTGCAGCTGGCGGTGGCGCCGAAGATGCGGGGCCGGGTAATGGCCCTCTACTCGGTCGTCTTCCTCGGCTCGACCCCGATCGGCGGCCCCCTGACCGGCTGGCTGGCCGAAACCTACGACCCCCGCGTCGCCCTGCTCCTGGCCGGCATCACCGGCCTCTCCGCCGCCTGGGCCGCCCACGTCTCCTTCTCTCGCATCCGCGCCCGCACCTCCAGCAGCCGGACGACCAGGGAGTTGGCGGCCTAACTCGCCGATACGTATCCGGTCCGATCGGGCATGGCTCCACTGCGCACCGATTGGACGTCGTTCCGCGGTTCGCTATCCACGCAACCCGTGGAAAGGGAACCGCGGAACGGGGTACAGGGGTTGAGCGGACTTCCGCGGTTCGGTACCCGCCTATTTGGTGGAAAAGGAACCGCGGAACTTCGAGGGGCCTGGTTGCGCTTGCGGATACGCATCGACTCGCTCCCGGTGGGGAGGCCGGCGAGAGGCTCGCCGGACACTCCCCGCTGTTCGTCCGGCGAGCCTCTCGCCGGCCTCCTACTACTAGCTCGTGTACCCGGCCGACTTCAGGTAAGCCGCCGCCGCTTCCTTCGGCGTCTGCTTTTCCAGTTCGACCCGCGCGTCGAGCTCCTGCATGACCGGCAGGGTCAGGCCCTTCTGGACCTCGACGATCGTCTTTTCGTAGTCCGGGCCGGCTTTCGCGACCACCTTCGGCGTGGTGACGAAGATGATGTTCCCGGCCGGGAAGACGTGCTTGTCGTCCTTGAGGATCACGAACTTGTCCTTTTCCGCCGACAGCTGTGGGTCGGTGGTGAAGAGGATCGAGAGATCGGCCTGGCCCTTTTCGAGGACCGTGTAGCGGAGGCTGATGTCGACCGGGTGGAAGGACTTGAATTTGAGGCCGTACAGCTCTTCCAGGCCGGCCAGGCAGTCGATCCGCTGACGGCACTCGGGGGAGCCGTACAGGGACAGCTTTTCCGAGACGCCTTCGAGATCGGAGACGTCTTCGAGGCCGTACTTTTCCGCCGTCTTCTTCAGGGTGCCGACCGCGTTGGCGCTGGCGAACGGAGTGGGGGGGAAGGCGGTCAGTTCTTCCTTTTCGAATTCGGCCTTGGCTTTCTCGTAGGCGCCCTGGGCGTCGGAGGGGACGTCTTCGGGTTCGAGCCCGAAGAAGGAGGTCAGGGCCGTGCTCGCGTACTCCGGGTAGCCGGAGATCGCGCCCGACTGGACCGCTTTGTGGGCGACCGTTTCGGAGCCGAGACTGAGATCGCTCTTGGCCTTGTACCCGGCCGCGGCCAGGGCCTGGGTGTAGATTTCCCCGAGAATTTCCTGTTCGGGGAAGTTCTTCGAGCCGATCGTGAGGCTCACCTTGGCGTTGTCGGGGTTGGAGACGATTGCGGCGCCTTCCCCTTCGCTTTCGGTGCTGGAGCTGCTGTCACTGCTGCTGCCGCAGGCGCTGACGCCTATGGCCAGGGCAAGCGCGGCCAGCATCGCGAACGCCATGCCCAGCCTCGTTTTGTGAAACCTCACTGTGGTGCCTCCTTGTGTGTTTGCGGACGGGTCACGCGGGACTCAACTTAAGGCCCTTGGAAGTCAGAACGCGTTGCAGCCCGGCGAGCGAGAACTCAAGCGCGAGGGCGAGGACGGCGACCATGATCGCGCCGGCCAGCACCCCGTTGGAGCCGTAGACGTTTTCGCCGAGGATGAATTCACCGAGCGTCGCGACCCCGGCCAGGGGCGCGATCGTCGCCGTCGCGACGATCCCGATCGTCGAGGTGCGGATGCCGGTGAAGATGCTGGTCACCGCCATCGGCGCCTCGACCTTGCGGACGATCTCGAGCTCGGTCATGCCCATCCCCCGTGCCGCTTCCACCGTCGAGCGGTCGACCTCGCGGATGCCGACGAAGGTGTTGACCAGGATCGGCGGGATGCCGAGGATCGCCAGGGCGACGGTGAGGTTGAAGAGCCCGACCCCGATCACCGCCGCCATCAGCGCGATCAGGCCGAGCTCCGGGATCGCCCGGCCGGCGTTGCCGAGCCCGACGGCGACCAGTTCTCCCTTGCCGCGGTGGCCGAGGAAGAGGCCGGCGGGGAGGGCGATCAGGAGCGCCAGCGCCAGCGCCAGGACGGTGACTTCGAGCTGGGCCAGGGTCAGTTCGATCACCTGCTCGATACCGCCGACGGTGTTCCCCCCGGTCACGTTCGAGGTCTGCGGCGTGAAGATGAATTCGATCGCTCCGCCGAAGGAGGCGAACAGCGGCGTCGCGATGGTCACGATGCCCTCGCCCGGCGCCAGGGCGTCGCGAAGTACTGGATGGTCAATAGGACTGCGTCGAAGGCAAAGGCCATCGCCATCACGATCGCGATGCTGATCAGAATCGAAGTCGGGAAGTGGAGGTTCGCCTCCCCGTAGATCTGGGTCCCGAGGCCGCCGGCGTGAACGAAGACCGCCAGGGTCGCGATCGCGATCGTGCTGACCGTCGCGATCCGCAGCCCGCCGATGATCTCCGGCGTCGCCAGCGGTATCTCGACCCGCCAGAGGATCTGGCGCTCGGTCATGCCCATGCCGCGGGCCGAGTCCTTGGCCGAGGCGGGGACGTTGTCGAGGCCGACGGTGACGTTGCGGAAGATGATCTGCAGGGTGTAGGCGCTGAGGGCGATGATCGCCGTCTCGCGGCTGCGGCCGGTGATCGGCAGCAGCAGCAGGAAGAAGGAGATGCTGGGGATCGCGTAGAGGACGCCGGTCCCGGCCAGCAGCGGCGGCCGCAGCCAGCGGCGGCGATGGGCGAACAGAGCCAGGCTGAAGGCGACGATGAAGCCGAGCACGACCGAGATCGCGACAAGTTCGAGCTGTTGCAGCGTCGGCGTCCCGTAGCGGTCGATGTGTTCCCGCGCCCAGTCCCAGCAAAAGAGGTGGCTGGCCTTCGCCTGGCAGACCTGGCCGGTCCGTTCGTGGATGAACCCTTCTCCGACTTCGCCCACCGCCGCCAGGGGCAGTGCCAGGCTAGCCATGGGGGCGCTCCACGGCGCTGTGCTCCTCCGTCTTCGCCTGCGGCGATTTGAGGAACTCGGAGATGATCTCGACCGAGAGCACGCCGTCGATCCGGCCTTCGTGGTCGACCACGGCCGCGTACTGGGCCTCGCCTTGGAGCAGGTCGGCGAGGGCGTCGCGCATGATGTCGTCGCGGTCGAGCAGCGGGCCGAGCGGCGAGTCCGGTTTGGCCGGGACCGTCTCGGCGCGGAGGTCGCGCTCGGATAGCCAGCCGAGCGGGCGGCGCTCGCCGTCGACCAGCAGCGGATAGGGGACCTCGACGTCGGGCTCGGCCAGCTTCGCCCGCACCTCGGCGGTCGCCTGACCGATATGGGCGAGCGGCGCCTCCCAGAGGTCGATGTCGGAGACCCGCATCAGCGCCAGCCGCTTCAGCGCCCGGTCGGCGCCGACGAAGTCCTCGACGAACTCGGTCGCGGGTGCCATCAGGACCTCGGCCGGGGTCGCGTACTGCTCGACCTTGCCGCCCTCTTTCATGATCGCGATCCGGTCGCCCATCTTGATCGCCTCGTCGATGTCGTGGGTGACGAAGAGGACGGTCTTGCGGACCTGCGCCTGGAGGCGGAGGAATTCGTTCTGGAGGCGCTCGCGGCTGATCGGGTCGATCGCCCCGAAGGGCTCGTCCATCAGCATCACCAGCGGGTCCGCGGCGAGCGCGCGGGCGACCCCGACGCGCTGTTGCTGGCCACCGGAGAGCTGCGCCGGGTAGCGCGCGCCGAGCTCGGGGTCGAGCCCGATCAGCTCCAGCAGCTCGGCCGTGCGCGCCCGCGTGCGCTCCTTCTTCCAGCCCAGCAGCTGCGGCACGGCGCCGATGTTCTCGCCGATCGTGCGGTGCGGGAAGAGGCCGATCTGCTGGATCACATAGCCGATCTCACGTCGCAGCCGCGCCGGGTCCTTGTCCCGCACCGACTCGCCGCCGACGCGGATGTCGCCCGCGGTCATCTCGACCGTGCGGTTGACCATCCGCATCGCCGTCGTCTTGCCGCAACCGGAAGGGCCGACCAGCACGCAGATCTCCCCGGCCGGGACTTCGAGCGTGAGCTGGTCCACGGCGAGGGCGTCGGAGCCGCCGTAGCGCTTGCTGGCGCCCTCGTAGCTGACGGAGGAGGCTCCGGGCTGGGGCTGGGACTCGCTAGTGGCCTGGGCCTCGGACACTGGAGGCGAGCCTATACCCCGTGGATACCGAATTCACGCATGGCGGGCCGGAATTGGCGCTGTGGCGCAGGCGTTCCGGGCCGCGGCTCAGGCGAGCCCGAGCCGGCGGGCGCGCTCGCGGGCGCGGGCGACGATCTCGTCGAGCTCCGGCAGCTCGCCGTCCCGCATCAGCACCCGGCCGCCGACCACGGCGGTGTCGACGTCGGCGCCGGAGGCGGCGTAGACGAGGTTGGAGGCGAGCTCGCCGATCGCCAGCCCGGGCGAGCCCGGGTCGAGGAGGAGGAAGTCGGCGGCGGCGCCCACCGTGAGCGGCCGGCCCGCGCCCAGCAGCGGCGCCCGGATGCCGGTGGCCAGCTCCCAGGCCTCGGCCGCGGCAACCGCGGTCGGGTCGGCGGCGGCGTGCTTCTGGGCGAGGGCGAAGAGCTTGAGGTCGGCGAGCAGGTCGAGCGAGTCGTTGGAGCCGGCGCCGTCGGTGCCGAGCCCGACCGCGACCCCGGCCGCCCGCGCCGCCGGGTAGGGGAAGACGCCGCCGACCGCGAGCTTCATGTTGGCGACCGGGTTGGCGACGATCGTGCAGCGACGGCCCCCGATCAGCTCCAGCTCCTCGCGGTCGAGCCAGACGCCGTGCGAGAGCACGGTCCGCTCGCTCAGCATGCCGAGACTGTCGAGGTAGGCGGCCGGGCGCAGGCCGTGGGCGGCGAGGCAGTCGTCGACCTCGCGCTCGGTCTCGGAGAGGTGGATCTGGATCGGCAGCCGGCGCTCGGCGCCGAGCTCGGCGATCCAGCGCAGCGACTCCTCGCTGACCGTGTAGATCGAGTGCGGGGCGAGGGCGGGGGACACCGCCGGCCCCAGCTCGGCGAGCCGCTCGACGCTGTTCAGGGCCGTCTCGCGCATGCCCGCGGCGTCGCCGTTCGCGTCGAAGAGCGGCGCCCCGATCGTGGCCTTGATGCCGGCGTCGGCGACGGCGCGGGCGGTCGCCTCGGGGTGCCAGTACATGTCCCAGAAGCGGGTGGTGCCGCCGCGGATCATCTCGGCGCAGGCAAGACGGGCTCCCCAGTAGACGTCCTCGTCGTCGAGCCTCGCCTCGACCGGCCAGATCCGCTCTTCGAGCCAGGGCATCAGCGGCAGGTCGCCACCGCTGCCACGGAACAGCGTCATCGCCGCGTGGGTGTGGCCGTTGAGCAGGGGGGCGACCAGCGGGGCGCCGCCGGCGTCGATCTTCTCGTCGCCGAGCCTGGCGACCACCTCCGGCCCGATCGCCTCGATCCGCCCCTCCTCGCAACGGACGCCGACGGTTTCGCCGTCGAGCCTGGCGCCGCTCACGGTCAGCGCCACGGCATCACCTCCCGACGGCGCCGAGCCGCGGCAGCACCGCCGCCAGGCCGTCGCGCAGGCGGCTCGCGTTGGCGATCCGGTCGTCCTCCAGCCCGGCGACGTCGAGCTCGCCCTCGCCGATCCCGTTGGCGAGGTTGTCGACGACGCAGAGGGCCGCGTAGTCGAGGCCGAGCTCGCCGGCGACGACGCACTCGGAGGCGATCGTCATCCCGACCACGTCGGCGTGGGCGGCGATCAGCCGCACCTCGGCCGGGGTCTCGAAGCGGGGCCCCAGCGTCTGCCAGTAGACGCCGCCGTCGTGCGGCGCCTGGCCGCCTGCCTCCCAGGCCGCGAGGACTTCGGCGCGCCAGCGCGGGTCGAAGCCCGGGGCGGAGTGGGCGCGGGCGTCGGCGAAGACCGAGGCCCCGAGGTGGAAGGCGATGAAGTCGTCGGGGCAGAGCAGGCTGCCGACCGGCAGCTCGGCGCGGAGCGAGCCGACCGAGCCGATCGCCAGCACACGGTCGCAGCCCTGCTCGGCCAGCGGCCGCAGGTTGGCGGCGTGGTCGATCTGGTGGGGGAGGACGTAGGGCGCGTCGGCGAGCCCATGCCGCTGGACGATCGCCGCCCCGTGCTCGGCCGCCGCCGCGGCGATCTCCTCCCCGCCGGGCCCGAGCGCGTTGCTGCCGAGGATCACCGCCAGACGTCCCATCTACCGATCCTACGGCGCCCGGTGTTTTAGCCCTCGCGGTGGGCTCTGAAGGCCGCCGCCGCCTCGTCGTGGTTGACGATGGGCTCCGGGTAGTCGAGCTTGCCGAAGCCTTCCATCAGCCAGGGGCGGAAGATCGCCTTGCCTCGGACCTGCTCCAGCTCCGGCAGGTAGCGGCGCACGTAGGTGCCATCGGGGTCGAAGCGTTCGGCCTGGCGTACGGGGCTGAGGACGCGGTTGGGCCGGGTGTCGTTGCCGGTCCCCGCCACCCACTGCCAGTTGCCGGCGTTGTTGGCGATCTCGCCGTCGCTGAGCAGGTCCCAGAAGTGCCAGGCGCCCGCCCGCCAGTCGATGTAGAGGTCCTTGGTGAGGAAGGAGGCGACGGCCATCCGCGCCCGGTTGTGCATGAAACCCTCGGCGGCGAGCTGGCGCATCGCCGCGTCGACGACCGGGTAGCCGGTGCGACTCTCCCGCCAGGCCTCCAGCGCCCGCCGCGAGCGCGACCAGCGGTCGCCGCGTGGGCGGTAGTCGCGGTGGGGGAGGGACGGGTTGGCGGCCAGCACCTGGTGGTGGAAATCGCGCCAGCAGAGCTGGCGCACGAAGGGCTCGCCGCCGGCCCGTTCGCGCGCTTCCTCCATCAGCGCCAGCGGCGAGACGCAGCCGAAGCGCAGGTGGGGGCTGAGCCGCGAGGTGCCGTCGCCGGGAAGGTCGTCGTGGCGCTCGTCGTAGGCGCCGAGGCCGTCGCGGAGGAAGCCGCGGGCCAGCCGCCGGCCCTCGCTCTCGCCGCCGGGCGCGCGCTCGGGCGAGGTCGCGCCGCTGGTCAGATTCCCCAGGGCCGGGATCTGCCCGGCGCGGAGCCGGCTCGGCACCGCCAGCCGCCGCGGCGGCCCGACCCGCCGCCGCAGCGGCAGCTCGCTCCAGGCCCGGTGGTAGGGGGTGAAGACCTTGAAGTGATCGCCGCCGCCGGGGGTGACGGCACCGGGCGGGACGATCGTCGTCCCGGGGTGGGCGTGGAAGCCGATCCGCTGCTCGGCACAGGCGGCCGCCAGGCGGCGCTCGCGCGCGGTCGCGTAGGCGCTGTGGTCGGCGCTGACGTGGAGCTCCCCGGCGCCGCACTCGCGGGCCACCGCCAGCGCCTCGGCGACCGGATCGCCGCGGCGCGCGAAGAGCCGTCCGCCCACTCGCCTCAGAGCTTGGTCGAGGTCGAGCAGCGCCTCGCGCATGAAGGCGACCCGGTTCGGCGCCGCGAAGCGTGAGCCGAGCAGCTTCTCGTCGAAGACGAAGAGCGGCACCGTGCGCTCGGCCCGGGCGGCGGCCGCCAGCGCCGGGTTGTCGTGGACGCGCAGGTCGCGGTTGAAGAGGACGACGGCGGTCTTCACTTCGCCTATGGTGGCGGACATGGTCGACCGGCCGTCAGGAAGGGACGAGACCGAGGACCAGCGCCTCGACCGCAACCTCGGCGAGCTCCTGCAGGAGCTGCGGGTCGCCCTGCCCGGCGTCCAGGTCCTCTTCGCCTTCCTGCTGGCGGTCCCGTTCCAGCAGAACTTCACCAAGATCACCGGCTTCCAGAAGGACGTCTACTTCGCGACCCTGCTGCTGACGGCGTTCTCGGCGGCGCTGCTGATCGCCCCCTCCGCCTACCACCGCATCACCTTCCGCTACCAGCAGAAGCATCGCCTCGTCTTCATCTCCAACCGGCTGGCGATCGCCGGCCTCACCGCCCTGGCGCTGGCGATGACCTGCGCGATCATGCTGATCACCGACATCCTCTTCGGCACCGTGGCGACGGTGATCACGGTGGCGCTGGCGCTGACCATGTTCGGCGTGCTCTGGGCGCTGCTGCCGCTGAAGCGGCGGTTCAAGTATCGCGCCGAGGGCCTGCCACTGCTCGAGCCGCCACGAGAAGACTGAGCTCGGCTTCGAGCTCGGCCAGGAACGGCAGCTCCGGCGCCCGCTCGCGCAGCATCTCGACGTCGGCTTCCCAGACCTCGACCTTGGCATCCAGCGGCGCCTTCAGCTCGCTGCCCACCTCCTCGCCCTGGCGGGAGTAGACGCGGCGCAGGGCGCGGATGTTGGAGAGCTTGTCGGCGGCGTAGATCGCCAGCGCCTCCGCGCCCGTCGCTTCGACGTCGGCCCGGTGGACAGTCTTGCGCCGGCCGTAGTGCTCGATCTCTTCGGCGTCGGTCAGGGCCGCCACCAGCTCGCCGACCTCGGCGCCGAAGCGCTCGCGGATCTCCGCGACCTCGATCGGGCTCTCCTCGACCACGTCGTGCAGGAGCGCGGCCGCCAGCACCGGCTCCGGGAAGTCGTGCTCGGCGAGCAGCTCGGCGACCGCCAGCGGGTGCTCGATGTACGGCCTGCCGCCGCTGCCGTTGCGGATCTGGCCGGCGTGGGCGGAAGTGGCCACCTCGATCGCCTCGCGAACCCGCGGCGAGCGCTCGGCAACGGCATCGATCCTGGCGGTCGACAGCACTGGGCTCAGGGTAACGGTCAGACCGTGGCGGCTTTGACGGCCGGCTTCGCCGCTCGTGCCGACAGCTCGTACTCGGCTCGCTCGGCCCCCAGATCGAGCGCGGCCGGATCCCCGCCCAGCGCCGCCCAGCGCTCCCGCGCTTCGGCTCCGAAGCGGTCGAGGAAGTCATCGGAGTGCATCGGGTCGTGATGGAAGAGGACGGTGCGCTCGGCGCCGGTGCGGCGGGCGAAGGCGAGCGCGTCGCGCAGCGGCGAGTGGCCCCAGCCGACGTGGTCGGGGTACTCGGCGTCGGTGTACTGGCCGTCGTGGATCAGCAGCGAGGTGCCCTGGGCGAGGGCGAAGCCGGAGATCCAGTCGTCCTCGAGCCGGTCGAGGTCGGCGCCGAGGCCGGGCTCGTGGTCGGGGATATAGGTCAGCGAGGAGTCGCCGTCGTCGATCCGGTAGCCGAGCGTCGGCCCGCGGTGGGAGACCGAGGCGGCGCGGATCCGGGCCGGGCCGATCTCCCACTCGCTGTCGGGGGCGTGGCGGAAGGAGACGTCGCAGGGCAGCTCCCGCACCTCGACCGGGGAAAGGGGGGCGGAGATGTAGCGGGCGATGCGGTCGCGCAGCGAGGCCTCGGGCGAGGCCGGGCCCCAGATCACGATCTCGGTCTGGGGGCGAAAGACCGGGGCGAAGAAGGCGAGGCCGAGGATGTGGTCGAGGTGGAGGTGGGTGAGGAGGATGTGCAGCCGTGTCGGCTCGTTGCCGAGCGCCAGGCCGAGGCTGCGGATGCCGCTGCCGGCGTCGAGCGCCAGCAGCGAGCCGTCGGAGAGGGTGACGCCGACGCAGGAGGTGTTGCCGCCGTAGCGGATCGTCTCCGGCCCGGGGGAGGGAATCGAGCCACGCGTCCCCCAGAGCTTGACCTTCACGCCGGCTGCGCTCCGTCGCCGTTTGTGCCGGCCGGCCAGAAGATCGCGATGCCGCCCTGGGAGCCGTGCGCGGTGAGGATCGGGAAGGCCGAGACCTCGACCGCGTGGCTGGCGCCGTCGCTGGAGTGGATCACGTACTCGGCGTGGGCGGGGCGGCCGCTGCGGACCGCGGTGACCAGCGGCAGCTCGTCGTAGGGGATCGGCTCGCCGCTCTCGTCGAAGGGCCCGAACAGCGAGCCCCACTCCTCGGCGCCGACGGTGCCGAGCTCCTCGAAGCGCTTGCCGAGCATCATCCCGGCAGCCTCGTTGTAGAAGGCGAGGACGCCGCCCTCGTCGACCAGGAAGGCCGGGGTCGAGAGCGCCGACATCAGGTTGCGGGCAAGGATCAGCTCGAGGGGCCTCTGCGTCACAAATGACACTTTAGTTCGTCGGTTGGTTAGCGCTAGGCATTGGCCGGGTTTGCCCTGCAGAAAAGCCGAAGTGCGAAGTGGGCAGCCTCTCCGCCAGCCGTACCCGGCAGCGTGATTTTCATCACACCGGGTGGGAATCGGTCACACCTGGGCAGGGGATTCGGTGCGCTCTGCGGGCGGCTTCGGCGCGCCGTCGAGTAGAACTCACGGCCGATGCGCGAGCGAACCCGCACCTACGGCGTGGCGATGACCCTGAACCGGCCGGTCGCCGCCTGGGGGCGTCTGCAGGTCGAGGGCCTCGACGCGATCCCCGCGAGCGGCCCGCTGCTGATCCTCGGTAACCACGACAGCCACTGGGATCCGATCATGGTCGGGATCGCCGCCCGCAAGCGCCGCCAGATCCGCGCGCTGGCGAAATCTGACCTCTGGAAGGTGCGCGGGCTGGCCCCGGTCCTCAACGGCATGGGCCAGATCCCGATCGAGCGGGGCAAAGGCGACAAGCAGGCGCTGGCGCGGGCGATCGAGGCACTGCAGGCGGGAGTCTGCATCGGGGTCTTTCCCGAAGGCACCCGCTCACGCGGCAAGGTCCTGCGCGCCCGCAGCGGCGTCGGCCGGCTGGCGCTCGAGGTGCCGGAGGCGCACATCACCCTGGTCGCGATCGAGGGCACCTCCGATCTCACCGGCTTCCCCCGCCGCCCGCGGCTGCGGGTCAGCTTCTTCGACCCCGCGGGGGGCCAACCCCACCCCGACGAGGACCCGGCCGAGCTCTCGGCGCGGCTCCTGGCGGAGATCCGGGCCAAGGTCGCGCCCTCGATCTCCTACCGCAAGCGCGGCCGGGCCGACCAGGCTGATCCGGCTTAGTCGCCCGCCCTCTCCTCGCTCGCCCCCGCCACTGTTCCGCTCGACTTTCCGCGGTTCCCTTTCCACCAAATGCGTAGGTTGGGAACCGCGCAAGCCGGAACTCCCTTGAGCCCCCATTCCGCGGTTCCATTTCCACGAAATCCGGGGATACCGAACCGCGAATGAGGCGCCGAGGGGGCTATGCCCCCGCCTGCAGCAGGGTGCGGGCGATCCGTTTCACGACTGCGTCGAGTTCGTTGTGCATCTGGTCCCAGGTTGCTCGGGACACTCGGTATCCGGCCGCGACGAGGATTTGATCGCGGCGCCGATCGCGCTGAAAGGCGACTGGGGTGCCGTGCGTGTCCTCGCCGTCCGTTTCGACCACGACGCGCTGCCTCTCCCAGAGGAAGTCGGGGATGAGACGCTCGCCGTCGATTACGAGCGTCTTGTTGCAGACCGGGCGCGGCAGTCCCATCGCGAGGAGCTGCGGCAGTACGAGCGCCTCGAACTCGCTGCGCAGGTCAGGCACCGAGCCATCGTCGGTACGCCAGTCTTCGAGGATCAGCCGAAGCGCCCTGATGCCGCGCCTCCGCTTCGCCTGCTCCATGGCCCGGTCCACCGCGTCGATGTCCAACAGACGACGAACCGCCGCCCGCTCGACCATCCGGCGCAGGGAGGGAACTCCCAGCATCCCGCCGAGTCGACCAGCACCCGGGCGGGCGAGCTGAAGGGGATGCCGTCGTGGATGACGATCTCCTCCGGAGTCGGGTAGCGGCAGCGTCGACAGCGGATGCCGTCGAGCTTCCGTCCCGCCTGACGACCCCCGGTGATGTCGATCAGCGCCGGCCAGCGGTCCTGCAGGTCATAGAAGGCGGCCGCGGTTCCGTGCGAGACGACGGCTCCGTCCCCGCAGGCGAGCACCGCCGCCCGCAGCGCTCCGCTCCGGCCGATGGAGAGGTGGCCGATTGCGTACACCCCGCGATGCACCCGGTGCAGCCTTCCCCGGCTGGCGCGATACTCGGCCGCCCGCGGCGATAGGCCGATGCCGCGTAGCTGGTCGAGGCTCGCGACTCCGGCTTGGGACTCGGCCAACTCCGAAAGCGGCCAGTCTCCATCCAGCTCCTCAGTTCCGCGGTTCGCTTTCCACGACATGCGTGCTTAAGGAACCGCGCACCGAAATGTCTCCCCCCTCAGCCTGCTCCGCGGTTCCATATCCACGGATTAGGTGGATTTGGAACCGCGGAACGGTGGGGGGGTGCTGGGTGTGCCTAGTCGCCGGCCTCTTCGCCGTTGGCGTGCAGCGCGTACCACTGGGCGCCGAAGGAGGAGAAGTCGTTGCCGTTGGCTTCGCCGGGCTTCTTGTCGGCCACGTAGGTGTAGAGCGGGTGGCCGGCGTAGGTGACCTGGACCGTCCCGTCTTTGCGTTTGGTGGTGCCGAGCTTGGACGCGCTCGCGCCTTCGCCGGCGGTGGGGGCGCCTTCGCTGAGCACGGGCGGCCAGACGCCGGCGCAGCTGCCGTAACAGGACGAGGTGGTGCCCTTGTCCTTGTGGAAGTCGTAGACGGTGAAGCCTTTGGCGTCGACCAGGATCGGGCCGACCTTGGGGGCGCCGGCGATGGTGAGAACCGCGACGCCGCTTTCGGCTCCGGGCGGCGACTTTGCCGCCGCGGTTTCGGTGCCGCCACCGCTCCCACCGTAGGCCCCGCCGCTGGTGCTGTCGCTGCTGCTGCCACAGCCGGCGATCGCCAGCGCCGCTGCGAGCGCCAGCGCTCCCAGCGCGAAGATGGTCCTGGTTCGGGTCACGTCACGTCCTCCTGGTTTGAGTGGGCCGATGCCGTTGCCCCGCCGACATCGACCGGGGCGACAAAAGTTCGGTTGCCGGCGCGGACGCCGATCGCGCGGGTGCGGGAGAGGTCGAGGGCCGAGCTCAGCACCGCGTCGGAGTCGTCGCCCCAGCGGTAGGTGAAGGTGCCGGCGGGGACGCGTTCGCCGTGCGGCCCGCGCAGGTAGACGCGGCAGAGCGTGCCGGAGCGAACGCCCTTGACGTACATGTGGATCTCGGTGCCGTAGGCGTGCGGCTCCAGCGTTGCGTAGATCTTCACCCCGCCCGGCAGCGCGCCGAACTCGACCTGCTGCTCCGGGCCGCCGCCCCCTCCGCCGGGCAGGATCGCGATCGCCAGCGCCGCCGCCACGGCCGCCGCCGCCACGCCGCCGAGGGCGAAGCCGAAACGCCGCCGCTGCCGTCGTTGGCGGCCGCGCTTGCGCTCGCCGCCGATCGTCGCCGCGATCCGCTCTGCCAGTTCGGGTGAGGGTTGGGGCGCCGGCCGCTCGACCCGGTCGGGATCGGCCAGCGGCAACAGCACCGCCACCGTCCGCAGCGACTCGGCCTCGGCCCGGCACTCGGCGCAGCCTTCCAGGTGCGCCTCGATCCCGGCCCGCTGGCCGGCCGGGAGGTCGCCGAGCACGTAGGCGCCGAGGGAGTGGCGCCACTCGCGGCACGCGTCAGTCTTCATAGCCCATCTCCTCCAGCACGACCCGCATTGCCTTGAGCCCGTAGTAGACGCGGCTCTTGACGGTCCCCTCGGGCACCCCGAGCTCGGCCGCTACCTCGTTATATGGGCGACCGCGGAAGTGGGTCTCGAGCAGCACCCGGCGGTGGTCCTCGCCGATCCGCCGCAGCGCCTCCTCGACCTGCCAGGCGAGCAGCGCCTGCTCGAGCGGTTCGACCGCGGGCTCGATCCCGGCCTCGGCTACGCGCGGGCGCGCGGCGCGGGCGCGGCTGAGGTCGATCACGACGTTGCGCAGGATCGCGAACAGCCAGGTGCGCAGGGAGCCGACCTCGGGGTCGAAGCGCTCGCCGGCGCGCCAGGCGCGGACGAAGGTCTCCTGCACTGCCTCTTCGGCGAGGCCGGAGTCGCCGAGCGAGCGCATCGCGAACCCGTAGAGCTCGCCCGAGTGGGCCGCGTAGGCCTCACGCACGTCCCGCTCTCGTGTCAATGCGCCGGACTGCATCCGCCTCCATGTACGGGACGGACGCAGTCCGGGTTCAAGCTCTATCCCTCGAGTTTCCCGATCTTGAAGATTTTGGTCCCGCAATCGGGGCAGACGCCTTGGATCGCTGGGCGACCATTTTTCATGGTCACCTGTTTGGCGTCTTTGATCTCGACCTTCTTACGCTCTTTGACGCAGTAACCCTCGGGCATAACGCGCCC
Source organism: uncultured Solirubrobacterales bacterium (assembly GCA_963795625.1). Lineage (GTDB taxonomy): Bacteria > Actinomycetota > Thermoleophilia > Solirubrobacterales > 70-9 > VAYN01. Next base: position 116,159 of record CAWCIS010000003.1, read on the forward strand.
TCCTTTCGCCGCCGCTAAGCGGCAGTGCTCGCGTTACACGCGAGGTGGATTGAGGCGAATGTAACGCAGGTCGGGGACGCGACGCGTGCCTATCGTGCTTTTTCGCACAAAACGGCGGCGAGTCCGGTCAACTACCCTCCGGCCCGCACTTCAGCACTGACCAAGCGCCTCGAAGGAGAAACCGCATGCCCGAAGCAGTCATCGTCGACACCATCCGCACGCCGATCGGCCGTGCCTTCAAGGGCTCGCTCGCCCAGCTGCGCCCGGAGGAGATGGGCGCCTTCGTCGTCGACCGGCTGCTCGAGCGCAACCCCGACGTCGATCCCGCCCTGGTCGAGGACGTGATCTGCGGCTGCGGCATGCCGCAGGGCCTCGAGGCTTTTAACATTGGCCGCATAGTTGCGCTGCTCTCCGAGAAGCTGCCGCAGACCGTCAACGGGGTCACCGTCTCCCGCTACTGCGCCTCCAGCCTCGACGCGATCCGCCACGCCGGCAACGCGATCAAGGCCGGCGAGGGCGACGTCTACATCGCCGCCGGGGTCGAGTGGGTGAGCCGCTTCAACGAGCGCACCGAGCCCGCCGGCGCCGACGACCGCAACCCGAACCTGATCGGCGAGAACGGCCAGCCCAATGCCTACATCGACATGGGCATCACCGCCGTCAACGTCGCCAAGCACTACAACGTCAGCCGCGAGGACATGGACAAGTTCGCCCAGCGCTCCCAGGAACTGGCGGTGAAGTCCCAGGAAGACGGGTTTTTCGACCGCGAGATCACCCCGGTCACGCTGCCCGACGGCACCGAGGTGACGAAAGACGACGGCCCCCGCGCTTCCTCGACCCTGGAGAAGCTGGCCACCCTGCCGGAGGCCTTCGGCGGTGGCGGCGTCACCGCCGGCAACTCCTGCCCGCTCAACGACGGCGCCGCCGCGGTGCTGATCATGAGCGACACCAAGGCCAAGGAGCTGGGCCTGACCCCGCGCGCCCGCATCGTCACCGCCGCCACCTGGGGCAACGAGCCCGAGTACATGGGCGTGGCCCCGATCGGCGCGATCAAGAAGGTCCTCGAGCGCAGCGGCATGGCGATCGGCGACGTCGGCGCGGTCGAGCTCAACGAGGCCTTCGCCGCCCAGGTGATCCCGATCATGGACGAATGCGGGATCGAGGAAAGCAAGCTCAACACCCACGGCGGCGCGATCGCCCTCGGCCACCCGTTCGGGATGACCGGCGCCCGGATCATGGGCACCCTGCTCAACGTGATGGAGACCGACGACCACCAGGTCGGGCTCGAGACGATGTGCGTCGCCGGCGGTCAGGGCGAGGCCATGCTCGTCGAGCGGATGAACTAAGGCTGGGAGGGAAGGCCGGGTCCGGTAGGGGTTTCGCTTAACTTTTTCGCGAATTGGTTGCGGCCGTCCGAGGTCGAGCAGCCGCGAAAAAGTACAAGACGCTTCACCCCTACCGGACCCGGCCTTCGCGCAGGCTCTAGGGTCGCGCCATGGAGACGCTGACCTACGAGAGCAGCGACCGGGTCGCTCGCATCACGCTCAATCGCCCGGAGCGTGGCAACGGGATCACACCGCGGATGCCGGTGGAGCTGGCGGCGTGCGTGGAGCGGGCCAATCTCGATCCCGCGATTCACGCGATCGCCCTCGCCGGCAACGGCACCGGCTTCTGCGGCGGTTACGACCTGGTCGCCTCGGCTGAGGGGGACATGAGTGGGTTGGGTGGAGCCGAGGTGCCGGCGGGGTCGCCGTTGGACCCGGCGACGATCGGGGCCAACCACGCGCCGGAGTCGAACTGGGACCCGGTCACCGACTACCAGTTCATGAGTCGCAACGTGCGTGGCTTCATGAGCCTCTTCCACTCCGAGAAGCCGGTGCTCTGCAAGGTCCACGGCTACTGCGTCGCCGGCGGCACCGACATGGCGCTCTGCTCGGATCTGCTGGTCGTCGCCGATGACGCCAAGATCGGATATCCCCCGGCGCGGGTCTGGGGATCGCCGACGACGGCGATGTGGGCGCTGCGGTTGGGGCCGATGCGGGCCAAGCGGCTGCTCCTGACCGGCGACTCGCTGACCGGCGCCGAGGCGGCGGAGTGGGGGCTGGCGACCGAGGCGGCGCCGGCCGCCGAGCTCGATGAGCGCTTTGAGCGGCTGCTGGAGCGGGTCGCGCGGATGCCGGTCAATCAGCTGGTGATGATGAAGCTGCTGGTCAATCAGACGGTCGAAAGCCAGGGCCTGCGGCAGACGCAGACGCTTGGCACCTTCTTCGACGGCATCGCCCGCCACACCGAGGAGGGCCATGCCTTCGTCCGCCGCGCCGCCGAGTCGGGCTTCCGCGAGGCGGTGCGGGAGCGCGACGAGCCCTTCGGCGACCACGGGCTCGACGGCTTCGGGGTGAGCTAGCGGTGGAGCGGGCGAACGCGGACCTCTCGCGGGTCACGACCGAGGACGCCAAGGGGTTCATCGGCGGCAGCTTCCCGGGCGACCTCGGGATCGAGCCGCTGGCGATCGAGGACACGCACGCCCGGGGCAGGATCGTCGTCGATCGCCGGCACCTGCACCCCGGTGGCTTCGTCCACGGTGGCGCCTGGACCGCGCTCGGCGACACCGTCGCCGCCTGGGCGACCTTCCGCAGCATCCCGCCGGGGCACGACTTCACGACGATCGAGCTGAAGCTCAACGTCTTCGGCTCCGGCCTGCCGGGCGACGAGATCGTCGCCGAGGCGAGGCCGCTCCACGTCGGCCGCACCACGGTGGTGATCGAGGTCCGGATCGAGCGGATCCGCGAGGCCGCCGAGCCGAAGCTGGCGGCGAACCTGATCGTCACCCAGTTCGTGCTGTCCCCGCGCCAGTCCTAGCTCAGCTAGGCGAAGTCGGCCGCCAAGAGGCCGACGAGCCTGGGCAGCGAGCCCAGCGCGGCGGCCTGCTCCAGCTGGCGCTGGGCGCCGGTGCGCTCGCCGAGACGGATGGCGTCGTCGAGCGCCTCGGCGCAGCCGAGCGCCTCGGCGTGGGGGCGGCAGACCGCGACCAGGTCGGCGAGCAGCTCGCGGGCCGGCACCCGCCCGCCCAGCTCCGGCTCGATCAGGTCGGCGTCCATGCCGTCGCGGGCAGCGAGGAAGCGGTTCTCCTCCAGCACCTCCTGCGGCATCGAGCGTTCCATGTGGTCCTCGCCCTCGACCTCGGCGCGGACGATCGACTGGACCAGGGCGGCGATCGCAGCGGTGTCGGCGAGGGTCGTCTGCGCGTCCATGATCCGCACCTCGACGGTGCCGAAGCGCGGCTGCGGGCGCACGTCCCACCAGAGGAAGGTCGGCTCCGGCACGGCATCGCAGCGGATCAGCACGTCGACCGTCTCCACATACTCGGCGTAGTCGGCGAAGGGGCGGGGGATGCCGACCCGCGGGAAGGCCTGGAACAGCGGCGTCCGGGCCGAGGCGAGGCCGGTGTCGCGGCCCTGCCAGAAGGGCGAGTTGACCGAGAGCGCCAGCAGCAGCGGGATGTGGGTGCGAAGTCGGTTGGCGGCGTGGATCGCCGCTTCGGCACCGGGCACGCCGACGTGGACGTGGAGGCCGAAGGTCGGCTCGCGCCGGGCCAGCTCGCGCATCGAGCCGTAGACGAACTGGTAGCGCTCGCCGGCGGAGACGACGATCTCCTGCCAGACCGCGAAGGGGTGGGTGCCGGCGCTGGCGGCCCGCATCGAGAGCGGGCGCAGGACGGCGTCGAGCTCGCCCCGCAGCGTCGCCAGTTCCTCGACGGCATCGCCGATGCGGCCGTGCACGCCGGTCTGGATCTCCAGCGCCGAGCCGTGCGTCTCCGCCGTGAAGCTCTCGCTGTCGGGGCGGGGGAGGCGGGGCAGGACGCTGTCGATCCGGTGCGCCAGCGCCCAGCTGGTCGCGTCCAGCAGCATCACCTCTTCCTCGATCCCGACCGTGTAGGGGCCGAGCTCGTGCGGCTCGGCCCAGGTCGCCCAGGCGGGGGCCGTGTCCGCCAACGCCTCCACCTCGCTCACGCGACCTCGCGGCCGCTGCGGCGCTGGAACTCGGCGCCGTCGTCGCGGCAGGCGTCGACGAAGTTCTTGAACAGCGCCGCCTCGTAGACGCGGTGGACCAGCGTCTCGGCGTGCCACTGGACGCCGATCAGGAAGGGACGGCTGGGGTCCTCGACCCCCTCGATCGTGCCGTCGGGGGCGCGGGCGCTGACCTCGAGCCCCTCGCCGACTCGGTCGAGCGCCTGGTGGTGGAAGGAGTTGACGTCGATCACGTCGATCTCGGTGCCGCCCAGCGCCGCCGCCAGCTCGCTGCCCGGAACGACCTCGACCGAGTGGCTGGTCTGGTTGCCGGGGGTGCGCTGGCGGTGGGAGATCTCGGTCGAGATCTCCGGCAGGTGCTGGTGCAGGGTGCCGCCGCGGACGACGTTGATCGCCTGAGTGCCGCGGCAGATCGCCAGGATCGGCATCTCGCGGGCGTCGGCGCGGCGCGCCACCGCCAGCTCGAAGCGGTCGAGGTTGGGCTCGATCGGCCCCAGTTCGGGATGCGGCTCGGCGCCATAGCCGGCCGGGTCGAGGTCGGGGCCGCCGGAGAGGCAGATGCCGTCGAGGCGGTCGAGCAGCGGCTCGATCGCGTCCAGGCCGAGCGGCGGCATCACCAGCGGCAGCCCCCCGGCCGCCTCGAGGCCGCGCAGGTAAGGAAGGCCGAGCGCCATCTCCAGCCGCGTCGGCGGCTCGCCCTCCGGGGTCGGGTTGAGGCTCTCGGCCCGCCGCATCTCCGAGGTCGTGACCCCGATCAGCGGCCGCTCACGGCGCGAGGCGAGGGAGCGCGACTTCATCGTCTCGCCGCCGGGGGGTCGACCACCCAGGTGTCCTTGCAGCCGCCGCCGCGGGAGCTGTTGACGATCATCTCGCCGGCACCGCGGGCGTAGCGGGTCAGCCCACCCGACATCGCGCTGGTGCCGGCGGCGGCGCTGACCACGAACGGGCGCAGGTCGACCCGCCGCGGCCGCAGCCGGGCGCCGCAGACGGTGGGATGGCTGGAGAGCTGCACCGTCTCCTGGGCGATGAAGCCCTCGGGGCGGCGGCGGACCAGGCCGATCGCCCGCCGCCGCTGCGGCTCGGTCGCCTTCGGCATGATCGTCACGCCCTTGCCGCCGAAGCCGTCGCGGGGCTTGATCACCAGCTCCTCGAGCCGGCCCATCGTCGTCTCGCGGGCGGCCGCGTCGGAGAGGTCGAAGCTGGGGACCGAGCGCAGCAGCGGCTCCTCGCCGAGGTAGAAGCGGACCATGCTCTCGATGTAGGCGTGGGCGAGCTTGTCGTCGGCGAGGCCGGTGCCGAAGGCGTTGACGCAGCGCAGCCGTCCCGAGGCCAGCGCCGGCAGCAGCAGCTCGCCGAGCGCGGTCAGGCCCCCGTCGGGGGCGCTCAGCCGGTCCTCGTCAAGGCGTCGGTAGAGGACGTCGAGCTGGCGGCGGTCGCGGTTGTGGCGGGCGAAGAGGCGGCCGCGCTCGACCTCGAGCTCGCCCAGCTCGACTACCGGGATGTCGAGTTCGCGGCCGAGCCGGCGGTGCTCGTACCAGGCGCCGCTGCCGGGCCCGTCGGAGACCAACGCCGCCGCCGGCTCCTCGCGGCCGTCGGGGGCGGCGGCCCGGATCGCGGCGCCGAGCTCGCCGACGTAGGAGCCCAACGGCCGTGGCCGCAGCGCGGCGCCCAGCGCCGGCTCGACCGCTTCGCGGACCGCGATCGCGTAGCCGGCTCCGGAGGGCATCCTCAGATTGTCCTCCAGAACCAGCAGCGCGCCATCCGCACCCCTGACAAGGTCGAGTCCGACGACCGTCGCCGGCGGCACCGCCGGGTCGAGCAGCCCCCGCATCCGCGGCTCATAGCCGGTGGAGCTCTCCAGCAGCCGCCGCGGCACCACCCCCGCGTCGAAGATCCGCTGGCCGCCATAGGCGTCGAGCAGGAAGGCGTTGAGGGCACGGGCCCGCTGCGCCAGCCCGGCCTCCAGCTTCGCCCACTCGGTGGCGGCGAGCAGCCGCGGCACCGGGTCCACGGCGATCGGCCGGCCCGCGCCGAAGTCGAGCCCGAGCTCGGTTGCCGAAGCTTGAACGCGCTCGCGCAGCGCCGGAAGGTCGTGCTGCGCGAGCGCGTCGAGCACCGCCGCGTAGGGAGGTCGCGGAGTGCCCTCGGGGGCGAACGCCTCGTCGAAGCGACCCGGGTCGAGCGGGTACTTCCCGGCGCCGGGAGAGGGGCGGGCCGGATTCAAGGACATCGCCATCTGTGGAAGCTACCCGCGCCGCGGGGGGTCCCAACATGGCCCGGAGTCGAAAAATCGGCTCCTCGGGCTGGACAATCGTCAGACGGGGTCTTCCGGCTCGCTCGGCGGCATTTCCAGCCGTTCGATCTGCGGCAGCTTCCAGAGCGCGCTGGCGATCGTCAGCCCGATCGCGGCCGAGAGCAGGGAGAGGAACCAGGCGGTCGCGTCGAGCAGCTCCATTTCGAAAAAATCGCGCAGCGGCGGGATCGCGAGGATCCCGGCGTAGAGCCCGGCGAGGCCGACGACCATCGCCAGCATGTAGCTCTGGATCGCGATGTGCTCGCGGCCCGGCCCGCGCTCGAGCAGCAGCACGAAGGAGAGGCCGAGCACGATCAGGGTCGTCGTCGCGGCGGTGCGGCCGGCCTCGAGGGTGCCGCCGAAGACGGTGTCGACGAGGAAGAAGGAGAGGATCGAGCCGAGCGCGGTCGCGACCCCGGCCGGGACCGCGAAGGCGGCCAGGGCCCGCAGCAGGCGGCCGCGGTAGAGCGGCCCGTCCGACGGCGCCAGGGCGAGCACGAAGGAGGGGATGCCGATCGTCAGGAAGGCCGCCAGGGTGAGGTGGCGCGGCAGGAAGGGGAAGGCGAACCCGGGCACCGCGACCAGCAGGATCAGGGTCGCGGCGTAGACGGTCTTGGTCAGGTAGAGGCGGCCGAGGCGGTGGATGTTGCGGGCGATCCGCCGCCCCTCGCCGACCGCCTCCGGCAGCCGCGAGAACTGGTCTTTGAGCAGGACGATGTCGGCGACGCCCTTGGTCACCTGCGTGCCCGAGCCCATCGCCACTGCCATCCGCGCCTGCTTCAGGGCAGGTACGTCGTTGACGCCGTCGCCGATCATCGCCACGTAGCGCCCGGCCGCGACCAGGGCGGCGACCAGCGCCTTCTTCTGCTCCGGCTTGATTCGGCAGAAGATCGTGTTCGCGATCGCCACCTGGCCAAGTCGCTCTGGGTCATCGGGCAGTTCGTGCCCCTCGACGACGCCGGCCTCGCGCGGCACCCCGACCGCGTAGGCGACCGCGGTGACGGTGGCGCGGGCATCGCCGGAGATCAGCTTCAGGTCGACTTCCTGCTCGCGCATGACCGCGATCGTCTCGGCGGCGTCGGGGCGCAGCGTCTCCTCCAGCACGACCAGCGCCAGCGGCGTCAGCCGCGGCGGCTTCGTGGTCGCGGGGTCGGCGGGCAGCGCCTCGCCGCACTCGCCGAAGGCGACGACCCGTCGCCCCGCCGCCGTCTCCTGCTCGAGCTTGCCGGCGAGGTCCGGCGGCAGGTCGAGCGCCCCGGCCTCGGCCAGCACGTCGGGCGCTCCCATCACGTAAGTCGAGCCGCTGCCGTTCCCGCCGGCGCCGCCGGCGAGCGCGACCCCGCTCCACTTCCACTCCGAGGAGAAGGGGACCTCGGCGCGGACGCTGCCGGCCTGGCCGGGGTAGCGCTCGGCGATCGTCTCCAGGGTGCGGTTGCGGTCGCCGGCGCTGGCGGCGAAGGTCGCCAGCGCCGCCTCGGCCGCCTCGGCGTCGGCGCCGGCGGCGAACTCGACCCCGGCCAGTCGCAGCTCGCCCGCGGTCAGGGTCCCGGTCTTGTCGACGCAGATCGTGTCGACCGCGGCCAGGCTCTCGCTGGCGCTCATCTGCTGGACCAGCGTGTCTTTTTTTGCCAGCCGCACCGCCGCGACCGCGAAGGTGACGCTCATCAGCAGCACCAGTCCCTCGGGGATCAGGGTCACCAGGCCCGCGGTCGCGGTCTGCGCCGCCTCGTCGAGGCTGGTGTTGCGGATCCTGAGACTGAGGACAAGGATCGCCGCCAGCGGCAGCATCAGGTAGGTGGAGGCGAGGATCACCCGGTTGACCTCGCGCTGCAGCGGCGAGGGCGGGTGGCGGAAGGCGCGCGCCTCGCCGGCGAGCCTGCCGGCGTAGCTCTGCTCGCGAACCGCGTCGACCAGGTAGTGGCCGGAGCCGGAGACGCAGAAGGAGCCGGAGAGGACACGGTCGCCCTCGCCCTTGCGGATGCCGTCGGCCTCGCCGGTCAGCATCGACTCGTCGAGAGTCATGCCGCGGCTGGCGAGAGTCTGCGCCGTCGGCGACCAGCTGGTCGCCCGGCTCGACCCGGACGACGTCGCCGGGGACGATCTCGGTCGCCAGCACCTCGACCATGGCGCCGTCGCGGACGACCTTGGCCCGGGGGGCGACGAGGACCGCCAGCTCGTCCAGGGTCGCCTTCGCCTTCAGCTCCTGGCGGATGCCGATGTAGGAGTTGATCACCGCGATCAGCCCGAACAGCGAGTCGGCGTAGAGCCCGAGCCCGAGGTCGAGGACGAAGAAGACGCCGATGATCGCGTTGAAGAGGGTGAAGACGTTGCCGGCGACGATGCTCGAGGTCGAGCGCGAGGAGGTCTCCTCCGGCGGACCCAGCTTGCGCAGGCGCTTCGCCGCCTCGGCGCCGGAGAGGCCCTGCTCGATAGTTGGTTGGTCGCTGGCCATGGCGTCTATTCAATAGGGTGCGGTGCGGATGGCTCTAAAGCTCGGATACAACCTCGGCTACTGGGGTATCGGCCCGGCCGGCGAGGATGCCGCCTCGCTTGTGCGCGAGGTCGAGAAGCTCGGCTACGAGTCGGTCTGGGCGGCCGAGTCCTACGGCTCCGACGTGGTCAGCGTGCTCGCCTGGCTGGCGGCGCAGACGACCGAGATCAACCTCGGCGCCGCGATCCTGCAGGTGCCGGCGCGCCCGCCCGCGGCGGCGGCGATGGCCGGGGCGACGATCGACAAACTCTCCGGCGGCCGCTTCCTCTTCGGCTTCGGGCCTTCCGGCCCGCAGGTCTCCGAGGGCTGGTACGGCGTCCCCTACGCGAAGCCCTGGGGCCGTACCCGCGAGTACATCGAGGTCGTGCGCGAGATCATCGCCCGCGAGGGCCCGGTCGATCACCAGGGCGAGCACTACCAGCTGCCTCTACCCGGTGGCGAGGGCAAGGCACTGAAGCTCAACTTCCACCCCGAGCGCAACGAGATCCCGGTCTTCGTCGGCGCGATCGGCCGCAAATCGGTCGAGATGGCGGCGGAGATCTGCGACGGCTGGATCCCGATCTTCTTCAGCGTCGACGCCTTCGAGGCGACCTGGGGCGAGCACCTCGAGGCCGGCTTCGCCAAGGGCGGCCGGCAGCGCTCCGACCTCGAGGTCAGCCCATCGCTGCAGGTGGCGATCGACGGCGACCTGGAGGCGGCCAAGAGCGTCGTCAAGGCCGGCCTCGTCCTCTACTTCGGCGGCATGGGCAGCCGCAAAACCAACTTCTACGTCGACCTCGCCCACCGCTTCGGCTTCGGCGACGTCGCCGACGAGGTCCAGCAGCGCTTCCAGGACGGCGACCGCGACGGCGCCTTCCAGGCGATGCCGGACGAGATCGTCGAGGCGACCTCGCTGGTCGGCACCGAGGCCGAGGTGGCCGAGCGGATCGAGCGTTTCCGCGAGGCCGGCATCGATCGCCTGATCGTCTCCGCCGTCCACATGGACCGCGGTGAGCAACTGCACACCCTCGAGCGTCTGGGCGCCATTTCCGGCGTGCAGACGCGCGGCTGACACTTCCCATAATCTTCCGCGCCGCGTGAAGATCGGAGTGCCGAAAGAGACTGCTGCTGGGGAGCGCCGGGTCGCGCTGGTCCCTGACGTGGTCAAGTCGCTGAAGAAGAACGAGCACGTCGAGGTGCTGGTCGAGCGCGGTGCCGGCGACGCCGCCGGCCACCCCGACTCCCAGTACGTCGAGGCCGGGGCCGAGGTAGTCGAGGGCGAGGTTACGTGGGGCGCCGACGTCGTCCTCCGCGTCGCCGCCCCCTCTACCGCCGAGATCGGCAAGCTCAACTCCAGCCAGCTCTTCATCGGCCATCTCGCTCCCTGGACCGCGGCCGAGTCCAACAACGCGCTGGCTCAGGCCGGCGTCACCAGCTTCGCGATGGAGGCGATCCCGCGCACCACCCGCGCCCAGGCGATGGACGCGCTCTCCTCGCAGGCCGCCGCCGCCGGCTACGCGGCGATGCTGATCGCCGCCCGCGAGTCGGGCCGCTTCTTCGGGATGATGACCACCGCCGCCGGCACCGTGCCCCCGGCCAAGGTCCTCGTCCTCGGCGCCGGCGTCGCCGGGCTGCAGGCGGTCGCCACCGCCAAGCGGCTGGGCGCGATCGTCACCGGCTTCGACATCCGCCGCGCCGCCTGGGAGCAGATCGCCTCGCTCGGCGGTCGCCCGCTGGAACTGGACTTCATCCCCGACGCCGAGGGCGAGGGCGGCTACGCCCGGCCGCTGACCGACGAGGAGAACGCGCAGGTCCGCGACGCCCTCACCGACAACGCCGCCAAACAGGACATCATCGTCACCACCGCCGCGATCCCCGGCCGCCCGGCGCCGCTGCTGATCACCGCCGAGGCGGTGCGCGGGATGGCGCCCGGCTCGGTGATCGTCGACCTCGCCGCCGAGACCGGCGGCAACTGCGAGCTGACCGAGGCGGGGGAGACCGTCGTCGAGAACGGGGTCAAAGTGATCGGCCCGCGCAACCTCGCCAGCGAGATGCCGGCGCCGGCCTCCCAGCTCTACGCCAAGAACCTCGAGAACCTGCTCGGCCTGCTGGTCACCGAGGAGGGCGAGGTCAAGGTCGACTTCGAGGACGACATCGTCGCCGCCGCCTGCATCACCCAGGGCGGCGAGATCAAAAACGAGAGGGCGGCCAAATGAGCCTGATGACCGAGATCGCGATCCTCGTGCTTGCCGCCTTCGTCGGCTTCGAGGTGATCTCGAAGGTCCCGACCACCCTGCACACGCCGCTGATGTCGCAGACCAACGCGATCCACGGCATCGTCATGCTCGGCGGCCTGATCGTCCTCGGCTACGCCAACGACCCGCTCGAGTACGTGATCGGCACGATCGCCGTCGCCTTCGGCGCGATCAACATCGTCGGCGGCTTCATGGTCACCGACCGCATGCTCGGCATGTTCTCGAAAAAGCCGAAAGCCGTACGCCTCCTCCGCTTCGCGTCCGGGGACGGCCGGGTCTGAGAAGGACGACGGGAAATGATCCTGCTCGCGGTCCTCAAGCCGGGTGGCGAAGCCGCCACGGCGCTCTACATCGTCGCCTTCTCGCCTCTTCATCATCGGGCTCAAACAAGGCACCCACCCGACCACCGCCAAGCAGGGCAACATGATCGCCGCCGCCGGCATGGCGGTCGCCGTGGTGACGACGCTGCTGCTCGACGGAATGGGCAACTGGGGCCTGATCATCATCGGCCTCGGGCTCGGCTCGGCGATCGGCTTCGTCGCCTCGGTGCGGGTGCAGATGACCGAGATGCCGCAGATGGTCGCCCTCTACAACGGGGTCGGCGGCGGCGCCGTCGCCCTGATCGCCTGGTCGGAGCTCCGCCACGGGATCTACGAGACTCGGTCCATGAGACCCGCGATCCCGCTCGAAATGCTGATCCCGACCCTGCTCGCGGCGGTGATCGGCTCGGTCTCCTTCTGGGGCTCGAACATCGCCTTCGCCAAGCTCCAGGACCTGATCCCGACCCGGCCGCTCGCGGTGCCCGGCCAGCAGGTGATCAACGTCGTGCTCCTGCTCGGCATCGTCGCCGCCTGCGTCGACATCGCGATCAACAACGGCGATCCCTCCCAGGCACTCTTCATCGGCATCCTGATCGCCGCCGCGATCCTCGGCAACATGGTCGTGCTGCCGATCGGCGGCGCCGACATGCCGGTCGTGATCTCGCTGCTCAACGCCTTCACCGGCCTCTCCGCCGCCGCCGCCGGCTTCGCGCTCGACAACGTGGCGCTGATCGTCGCCGGCACCATCGTCGGCTCCTCGGGAACGATCCTGACGATGGAGATGGCGACCGCGATGAACCGCTCGGTCGCCAACGTCCTCTTCGCCGGCTTCGGCGGCGCTCCCGCGGGCGGCGGCGGCGGCAGTACCGAGGAACGCCCGCACGTCTCGATCGGCGCCCAGGACGCGGCGATCAAGCTCGCCTACGCCGACACCGTCGTGATCGTGCCCGGCTACGGCCTCGCCGTCGCCCAGGCCCAGCACGCGATCAAGGAGGTCGCCGACGAGCTGGAGAAGCGCGGCGTCACCGTCAGCTACGCGATCCACCCGGTCGCCGGCCGCATGCCGGGGCACATGAACGTGCTCCTGGCCGAGGCCGACGTGCCCTACGAGCAGCTGCGGGAGATGGAGGACATCAACCCCGAAATGCCGCGCACCGACGTCGCCGTGATCGTCGGCGCCAACGACGTCACCAACCCGGCCGCCAAAAACGATCCCGACAGCCCGATCGCCGGGATGCCGATCATCGAAGTCGACCAGGCCCAGCAGGTGATCGTGATCAAGCGCTCGCTCAGTCCCGGGTTCGCCGGCATCGACAACGATCTCTTCTACGAACCGAACACTTCGATGCTGTTCGACGACGCCAAGAAGGCGGCGGCGGACATCGCGGCGGAGATTCAGAACCTCTAAGGGGTGGGGTGGGGAAGGGTCGGGAGACCCTCGCCCTCACGAACAGCGGGAGGTTCGGTTGAGGGTCTCCCGACCCTTCCTCTTCGGCCGCCCAGGGGGAGAGAAGCTCGGGGCGTTGTCCTTGGGATGAGGTGCCGAGGGACGAGCGGGGGCAGTCGACGGTGGAGTGGGTGGGGACGCTTGGCGTCGTGGCGCTGCTGCTGGTCGGGTTGGTGGCGGCTGGGGTTCGGGTGCCGGGCGTGGCGCTGGCGAAGGGTCGTGGCGTCGGAGTTGCTCTGTGCGGCTTCGCTGGCTGACGGATGTGGGGATGAGCCGGTGTTGATCGCGGCGTACGGGACGCGAGGTGGGGGAGATGGTGCGGGAGCACATGCCGATGCTGGCGTTCGAGGAGGGGTCGCGGGCGTTGCCGGTCGACTTCAGGCGCTGCCGCAGCACGAGTTGTGGGGACGGGTCGGCGCGGGGGTTGGTGCACCGGACGGATGCGGGGCTGCCGGTGACCGCGTTCGTCCACGTCGTCGACTGCCGGGACGGGGAGGCGGAGGCGATCGGAAGCCGGTGGGGCTGACTGCTCGGGCTCGCGGGCCGGGAATCTCTACATCCAGTACTGGACCTACTACGCGGACTCGCGCGACGCTGCGCGGGGTGCCGATCGCCGGCGACGAGGGCTACCACCACGACGACTGGGAGGGGGTCAGATCCGGATCCGGCCCGACGGGAGCGTCGACGAGCGGGCCTCTTCGCACAACGGCTACAACTACGCGCGCAGTGCCGTCAACTGGGGCTCGGACGCGGGCGTGGACGCTGGTCAAGGACGCGACCGAAGCGCTCGGTGCTCCGTGCGGAGAACGGCTGGGGGCCGGCGACGGGGCTGTTGCTCGTCTCCGGTGGCAGCCACGCCGGCAACGCCGGCGGCATCGCCCACGTCGACCGCTTCACTCCCGGCCGCCGCGTCCACCTGATCCCGCTCGAGCCGATCGCCGGCACCGACACCTCGACCTTCGCGATCAGACCCGCCCTGGCTCAAGAAGGTCTGGCTCGACCCCGAGGCCGAGGGCACCGACTGAGGCTGGACGCTCGGCCTACTTCGGCGGCATCCGCAGGGCGCCGTCGAGGCGGATCGTCTCGCCGTTGAGCATCGGGTTGGCGACGATCTCCAGGACGATGCGGGCGTACTCCTCGGGACGGCCGAGGCGGGAGGGGAAGGGGATGCCGGCGCCGAGCGCGGTGCGCGCCTCCTCGGGCAGGGCGGCGAGCAGGGGCGTGTCGAAGAGGCCCGGGGCGATCGTCATCACCCGCACGCCGCGGGAGGCCATGTCGCGCGCCGCCGGCAGGGTCATGCCGACGATGCCGCCCTTGGAGGCGGCGTAGGCGATCTGGCCGATCTGGCCGTCGTAGGCGGCGATCGAGGCGGTGTTGACGCAGACGCCGCGCTCGCCCTCGTCGTCGGGCTCGTTCGCGCTCATCGAGTCGGCGGCCAGCCGCAGCACGTTGAAGCTGCCGATCAGGTTGACCTTGACGACGTTGGAGAAGTATTCGAGGTTGTGCGGGCCGCCCTTGTGGGCGACCCGCTCGGCCCAGCCGATCCCGGCGCAGCAGACGGACACCCGCAGGCCGCCGTCGACGCTCGCGGCTCGCGCGACCGCGGCGGCGACCGCCTCGGCGTCGGTGACGTCGGCGGCGACGAACTCGGCCCCGATCTCCGTCGCCAGCGCCTCGCCCTTCTCGGCGTTGAGGTCGGCGATGACCACCCGCGCACCCGCCGCGGCCAGTGCCCGCGACGTCGCCGCGCCGAGCCCCGAGGCGCCACCCGCAACCAGTGCCCCCGCTCCCTCGATCCGCATCCCGCGAGACCCTACAACTCGAACTGCATCAAGTTCGCAATCTTCAGGATATTAGAACTTGATGCAGTTCGCGGCGGGCGGAAGTTCACCCGCCGGTAATCCGACCCGTATAGGGTTTTCGTATCGCCACCGAGGTGACGGCAAACTCCAAGGCAGCGATCAGCGGAACGGCTTGCCGAGGCGCGCGAACGCACTCTGGCGCTGGTCGAGCCGCTCGACGACGAGCAGCTGAACACGGTCTACTCGCCGCTGCTCAGCCCGCTGGCCTGGGACCTCGGTCACATCGCCAACTTCGAGGAGCTCTGGCTGGTGCAGACGATCGGCGGCCGCGAGCCGATGGACGGGGAGCTCGGGCGCTTCTACGACGCGATCGAGAACCCGCGCAAGACCCGCGGCGAGCTGCCGATTCTGCGCGACGCCGAGCTGCGCGCCTACATGGCCGACGTGCGCGAGCGCACGCTCGAGGTGCTCGACGCGGTCGAGATCGGGCCGGACGCCGGCGATCGCCTGCTGCGCGAAGGGTTCGTCTACGAGATGCTGCTCGCCCACGAGCTCCAGCACAACGAGACGATGCTGCAGCTGCTGCAGCTGGTCGACGGCTACGAGTCGGCGCTGGTCGACTCCCTGCTCGCGATCGAGCCTGTCGACCCCGGGCCGGAGATGGTCGCGATCGCTGCCGGCGAGTACGAGATCGGCGCCGGCGAGCGCGGTTTCGCCTACGACAACGAGCGCGCCCGCCACGCGGTCGAGCTGCCCGCTTTCGAGATCGACCGAACCCCGGTCGGCAACGCTGCGTATCAAGAGTTCATGGAGGACACGGGCGCCGAGGCGCCGCAGTACTGGGAGAGCTACGGAGGACGGCTGGGTGCATACGGCGATGGGGCGGCGGGCCCCGATCGATCCTGCTCACCCCGTGGTCCACGTCTCCTGGGAGCAGGCCGACGCCTTCGCCCGCTGGGCCGGCAAGCGGCTGCCGAGCGAGACCGAGTGGGAGGCGGCGCGCCCGCGCCTGCAGGGCGTCGGGCACGCCTGGGAGTGGACCACATCCGACTTCCTCGCCTATCCCGGCTTCGAGGCCTTCCCCTACCCGGAGTACTCCGAGGTCTTCTTCGGCCCCGAGCACAAGGTGCTGCGCGGCGGCTCCTGGGCGACCGACCCCAGCGTCGCCCGCCCCAGCTTCCGCAACTGGGATCTGCCGCAGCGCCGGCAGATCTTCTCCGGCCTGCGCTGCGCGAGGGACGCATGATCGCGATCGACGTCCACCTCGACGCCGACGCCGCCGCGACGATGGCGCGCGACGTCCGCGCCGGTCTCAGCTCCCACCCGAAGGAGCTGGCGCCGAAATACTTCTACGACGAGCGCGGCTCGCAGCTGTTCGAGCGGATCACCGAGCTGCCCGAGTACTACCCGACCCGGGCCGAGCGGGAGATCCTCAGCGGGCGCTCGGCCGAGATCCTCGCCGCCGCGGGCGATCCCGCCACCCTGGTCGAGCTCGGCTCCGGCTCGGCGGCGAAGACCCGTCACCTGCTGAGCGCGATGCGCGACGCCGGCAGCCTCGAGACCTACGTCCCGGTCGACATCTCCGAGGAGATCACCCACGAGACCGCGGCCTGCCTGGTCGACGAGTACCCGGGCCTCGCGGTCCGTGGCCTCGTCTGCGACTTCGAGCAGGACCTGGAGCGGATCCCGGATGGTGCCGGGGCGAGGATGATCGCCTTCCTCGGCGGCACCATCGGCAATCTCTACCCGCGCCAGCGCCACGCCTTCCTGGAGCGGATCGCCGCCCTGCTCGGCCCCGGCGACCACCTCCTGCTCGGCACCGATCTGATCAAGGACTCCGACCGGCTCGAGGCGGCCTACGACGACACCGCCGGGATCACCGCAGAGTTCAACAAGAACGTGCTCGAGGTGCTCAACCGCGAGCTCGGCGCCGACTTCGACCTCGACGCCTTCGAGCACGTCGCCCGCTACGACGCCGAGGCGGAGCGGATGGACATCCGCCTGCGCTCGCTCGCCGATCAGGAGGTGCGCCTGGACGACCTCGACCTCGAGATCGTCTTCACCGCCGGCGAGGAGATGCGGACCGAGATCTCGACCAAGTTCACCCGCGAGCGGCTCGAGACCGTCTACGCCGGCGCCGGCCTGGAGATGTGCGGCTGGTTCACCGACGCCGCCGGCGACTACGCGCTCTCGCTGGCAAGAAGAATCGATTAGCGAGCATCACGATCTGATTCTCTGCGAGCGGCGCCGATGTCGCGCCTTGCCGCCTCCCCCGGACGAATCCGGGCAGGGCCCGGATCACCGGTCGCTACGCTCCCTGGGAGGAGGAGGCGGTTGATTTCGGCACCTGCTGGGTGATGCAGTGGACGTTGCCGCCGCCGAGCAGGATCTCGCGGGCGGGAACGCCGATCAGCTCGCGCCCGGGGAAGCAGTCGCGCAGGATCGCCGCCGCCTCGTCGTCGTGGCGCTCGTCGAGCAGGGGCATCACCACGCGCGAGTTGGCGATGTAGAAGTTGGCGTATGAGCCGGCGAGCCGGTCGCCGCCGCGGCGCGGCTGGGTGCCCGGGGCGGCCTCGACCCCGACTGCCTCGGCCTCGGTGCTGAACAGCGGTCCGGGGGAGGGAAGGAGGACCACCTCGAAGGAGCGCCCGCGGGCATCGGTCGCGGCCTCGAGGCGAGCGAGCGCGTCGCTTGAGATCGCCCCCTGAGGGTCGGACCCGTCATCGCTCCAGCTCAGCAGGACGACGCCCGGCCGGGCGAAGCAGGCGAGGTTGTCGACGTGCCCATCGGTCTCGTCGTTGAAGACGCCGCGCCCCAGCCAGATCACCTTCTCAGCGCCGAGGTGGTCGAGCAGCGCCCGCTCGATCTGCTCCTTCGAGAGCTTCGGGTTGCGGTTGTGGTTGAGCAGGCACTCTTCGGTCGTCAGCACGGTCCCCTCGCCGTCGACGTGGATCGAGCCGCCCTCGAGCACGAGCGGAGCCCGGTAGCGATCGGCGCCCTCGACCTCGAGGACCTGGGCGGCGACCCGGTCGTCACGATCCCAGGGCCAGTAGAGACCGCCCTCGAGCCCGCCCCAGGCGTTGAAGGCCCAGTCGACGCCGCGCCGTCCGCCGCGCCCGTCGACCACGAAGGTCGGCCCGGTGTCGCGCAGCCAGGCGTCGTCGGTGGCGATCTCGACCACCCTGATCGCGGAAGAGAGCGCCGCCCGGCAGCGATCGAGGTGGGCGGTAGAGGCCGCCATCGTCACCGGCTCGGAGACGGCGATCGCCTCGGCCACCGCCGCGAACGCCTCCTGGGCGGGCCCGGCGCTGAGGCGCCAGTTGTCGGGACGCTCGGGCCAGGCCATCCAGCAGCCGTCGTGCGGCTCGAACTCGCCCGGCATCCGAAAGCCGTCGGCTCTCGGCGTGGATTCGATCTGCGCACTCATCGTCCCAATCATCCTCCCGTGCGCAGTTCTTTCCGGATAGCGGAACAAACGCGTGCACGGATGCGGTGATGGCTACAGTCGGCAGATGGAGGAGATCCGCCTGATCGTCGCTCCGCCGCCGCCGGAGTCGCCGGCCCGCACCCGACCGCCTCGCCGCGAGCCCTTCCGCCTGGCCGCCGTGCAGCAGCGCTGGCACCCCGACCCCGACGAGCACGAGGCGGCGCTCGCCGCGGGGATCGAGCTCGCCGCGCGTGAGGGCGCGCAGTTGATCTGCCTGCAGGAGCTGACCCTGAGCCGCTACTTCGCGGTCGACGCGGGCGGACCGGAGGCAGTCGGGGCCGAGCCCGAGGAGCTGCCCGGCGGCCCCACCCACCGCTTCGCCGCCCGCATGGCGGCGACCACCGGCGCCCACGTCCACGCCTCGCTCTACGAGCGTGCTGACGCCGCCGACGGGCTTGGCTTCAACACCGCGATCGTCCTCGCCCCCGACGGCGAGCTGGTCGCCGCCACCCGCAAGCTGCACATCCCGGTCACCGCCGGCTACCACGAGGACCGCTACTTCCGCCCTGGACCCGCCGGGCCGGATCCCTTTCCGGTGCTCGCCCTCGGCGAGGCCGCGGTCGGCCTGCCGACCTGCTGGGACCAGTGGTTCCCGGAGGTCGCCCGCGCCTACAGCCTCGCCGGCGCCGAGGTCCTCGTCTACCCGACCGCGATCGGCTCCGAGCCCGACCACCCCGGCTTCGACACCGAGCCGCTCTGGCAGCGGGTGATCGTCGCCAACGGGATCGCCAACGGCACCTTCATGGTCGCCGTCAACCGCACCGGCGCCGAGCCGCCGCTGAGCTTCTACGGCTCCAGCTTCATCTCCGATCCCTACGGCCGCGTCCTCGCGCAGGCGCCCCGAGACGAACCCGCCGTGCTCGTCGCCGACCTCGACCTCGACCAGCGCCAGGACTGGCTCGAGCTCTTCCCCTTCCTGACCACCCGCCGTCCCGACGCCTACGGACGGCTAACCGACCCGGCGAGCTAGGGCGCCAGCGCCGCGATCGTCTCGCCGAGCTTGTCCGGCGTCACGATCGGGGTCAGGATCGGCAGCGTGATGCCGCCCTCGACGAAGGCCGCGAGGCGCTCCTTCATCTCGTCGGGAGAGCCGAAGACGAACATGTCCTCGATCAGCTCCCAGGGCGCGGCCGCCGCCGCGGACTGGCGATCGCCGGACTCCCAGGCGGCGACCATCGGGTCGATCTGCTCGCCGTAGCCGAGCCAGCGGTAGAAGTTGGCGTAGACCGGGACCGTGATGTAGGAGGAGAACATGAAGCGCGCCAGCGGCTCGACCTGCTCACGCTCGCCGGGAATGCAGAAGAAGCGGCAGAGGAGCTCAAAGCCCGTGGGCGCGTCGGTGAGTTGCGCCGTCACCTTGGGCAGGCCGCCCAGCGGCAGGAAGTTGGTGAAGGCCCCCTGGGCCCGTTGCACCGCCAGCTCCAGCATCTTGCCGCGCAGCGCCGCCAGCACGATCGGCACCGGCTCGGCAGGCGGGGCTTCCAGCTTGAACCCGGTATCGGTGCGCTCGCCGGCGAGGGCGACGTCGAGGAAGTCGAGCGTCTCCCTGACTTTGCTCAACGGCTTCTCGAAGGGAATTCCGTTCCAGCCTTCGACGATCCGGTCAGAAGAAGAGCCGATGCCGAGCACGAAGCGGTTGTCGGAGGCGCCGGCGAGCGCCGCCGCCTCCTGGGCCAGCAGCGCCGGGCCGCGCTGGAAGACGCCGACGATCCCGGTCCCGAGTCGCATCCGCTCGGTCCAGGCGGAGCTCAGCGCCAGCGGCGTGAAGCCGTCGGGCCCGGCGGTCTCGCCGGTCCAGAGGTCGGTGTAGCCGCTCGCCTCGGCAAGCAAGACGTGCTCTCTGTGCTCGGCCAGGGTGATGCCGGGCAGTGGCAGGGTCAGTCCCCAGCGCTCCATCCAGCAGACCCTACCGTCCGCTCAGTGGCGGACCTCGAATTGCCGGGTCGCCGGCCACTGGCTGAAGAACGAGTCGGCATCCTGGACGCTGAGCGGCCTGGTGAAGAGAAAGCCCTGGCCGTTGTCGCACTCCTGCGACTTGATCAGGGTCAGGTCCTGGTGGCGCTCGATGCCCTCGGCCGTGGTCTCGATCGAGAGCGCTTTGCCGAGCTGGACGAGCGTGTGGAGAAGGATCTCGCCCTCTGTTCCCTCTGCCAGCTGGGAGATGAAGGAACGATCGATCTTGAGCACGTCGACCGGAAACTGGCGCAGGTGCGCCAGCGAGGAATAACCGGTGCCGAAGTCGTCGACGGCGATGCGAAGCCCGAGATCCTTGAGCTCGCCGAGCCGCCGCGCCGTTTCCTCGACGTTGCTCATCAGCGTCGTCTCGGTGATCTCGATCGTCAGCGCCTTCGGGTCGAGGCCGCTCGAGTCCAGCGCCTCTTCGACGTGGTCGAGCAGGTCGTCGGTGTCGAGCTGGAGGGCGGAAACGTTGACCGCAAGGTTCAGCGGATAGCCGGCGAGCTGCCACTTGGCGCCCTGTGCGCAGGCTTCCCTCAGCACCCAGGCGCCCACCTCGACGATCAGCCTCGACTCCTCCAGCAGGGGAATGAATTCCTCCGGCTGGACCACGCCGCGGCCGGGGCGGCGCCAGCGGATCAGCGCCTCGACTCCGGTTGGGGTCATCGTCTCGAGATCGAAAGTCGGCTGGTAGACGAGGAAGAACTCCTCGTTCTCGAGTGCGCCCTGCAGGTCCATCTCGATTTCCAGCCGCGACTGGACTTCATCCTCCATCCCGGACTCGAAGACGAGGTAACGGCTCTTGCCGCCCCACTTGGCCCGGTACATGGCGATGTCGGCATCGCGCAGCAGCTCTTCGGCGGAGGAGCGCCCGCCAGTGGCGATGCCGATGCTGGCCTTGACGAAGACCCGCGTCTCCTCGGCGCGGCTGAGGGTGAACGGCTCTTTGAAGGCATCGAGCAGGCGCTCGGCGATCAGCTCCGGTCCCGCCGCCAGCGAGAGCCCGTCGGCGACGACCACGAACTCGTCGCCGCCGAGTCGGCCGAGCGCATCGGTCTCGCGGATTACGCCGTCAAGCCGGGCCGCCACCGCGCAGAGCAGCTCGTCCCCGGCGTTGTGACCGAGCGAGTCGTTGATTCCCTTGAAGTTGTCGAGGTCGATGAACAGCGCCGCCACCGGTTCCTGCTTGAGCCTGGTGCGGGTCAGCGTCTGCTCGATGCGGTCGAGGATCAGCGTCCGGTTCGGCAGCCCGGTGAGAGCGTCGTGGGTGGCGAGGAAGACCAGTTCTTTCTGGCGATTGCTGAGCTCCTCGTGGGCGCGCCGCCGCTCGTCCTCGAAGGACTGGCACATCCGCACCAGGGTGACGTCGAGGCTGCGCTGCAGCATTTGCAGAGCACGCTCCAGCGTCGTCGCGTCGAGCTTCAGCTCGGTTGCGCTCTCGACGATCACCTCGGCAGCGCAGTCGCGCCAGCGCAGGCAGCGTTTGGTCACCTCGTTCAGTGGCGCCTCGCGCTGGGAAGCGAGCTGGGCGAAGATCCGCCAGGACTCCTGGCCGACCTCGCGCGCCACCGCCTCGCCCTCGCCCGCCATCCAGCGGGCTACCGCGACGGTGGAAACGGCACCGACCTCTTCGAAGCTCTCTTCCACGACCCGGTCGAGGGTCTTGCTCGAGGCGGAGGAACGCCTCATCATTCGCTCGACCACGTCGGGAGTGCGCGTGTTCAGCGCCGTTCCGAGCTCAGTCAACTGGATCTCCATGCCCATCTCCCCACTGCTGTCTGGCTCAAGCGGCCGTTTCACGATGAGCCGGTATCGGTACGTGCGCTCCATCACTTAACTGAGTTGAACTAACTCGGACGTTTGCATCAATCCATGCGCACGTCGCGCCGATCCCCGGGTCGGTTAGCCTCCGGCCCGATGGCAGAGGCATCTCAGGACTCGCAGGCCAAGCCCGACCGCAACCTGGCGCTGGAGCTGGTGCGCGTGACCGAGGCGGCGGCGCTCGCCGCGGCCCGCTGGGTCGGGCGCGGCGACAAGCTCGCCGCCGACGGCGCCGCGGTCGACGCGATGCGCTTCGTGCTCGACTCGGTGGCGATGGACGGCGTCGTCGTGATCGGCGAGGGCGAGAAGGACGAGGCGCCGATGCTCTTCAACGGCGAGCAGATCGGCGACGGCAGCCCGCCTGTCTGCGACATCGCCGTCGACCCGCTGGAGGGGACCACCCTCTGCGCCCGCGGCATGCCCAGCGCCCTGGCCGTGATCGCGCTGGCCGAGCGCGGCTCGATGTTCGACCCGGGGCCCTGCGTCTACATGGAAAAGATGGCGGGAGGCGAGGAGATCGCCGACCTGCTCGACCTCGACCGGCCGCTGCCGGAGACCCTGAAGCTGATCGCTGAGCGCAAGGGCGAGAGCGTCGGCGACGTGATCGTGGTCATGCTCGACCGGCCCCGTCACGAGGAGGCGATGCGCGAAGTCCGCGAGGCTGGGGCCCGCCTGCGGCTGATCAGCGACGGCGACGTCTCCGCGGCGCTGCTCGCGGTCAGCGAACGCTCCCCGGTCGACCTGCTCTGGGGGATCGGCGGGACTCCCGAGGGCGTGCTCTCGGCGGCGGCGCTGAAGTCGATGGGCGGGCAGTTGCTCGGGCGCCTCTGGCCCCGCACCGACGGCGAGCGCCAGGCGGCGATCGACGCCGGCTACGACCTCGACCGCGTCCTCACCGCCAACGATCTCTGCTCCGGCGACGACGTCTTCTTCTCCGCCACCGGCGTCACCGATGGCGACGTCCTCCAGGGCGTCCGCTACCGCGGCAACGGCGCCACCACCGAATCGCTGGTGATGCGCTCGCGCTCTGGAACGGTCAGAAGGGTCCACGCCCGCCACGACCGCTCGAAGCTGCGTGGCATCATCGGCGACAAGTACGGCTGAGCCCCAGGCGGCTGCAAACCGGCGCCTGGCGTTGTCCTCGGTCGGCTGGCTGCGGGTCACGCACTGATGTGCGCTCCCCTTGCCGGCCTCCCTGCGTCCTAGCCAGGCTTGGTTTTCGCCGCCTGGGGGTAGCTTCATCGGAGTGATCGCGGTTGCCGGGGCCCCCGGCTACATAGGAGGGAAGCTCTGCGCCCGGCTGCGCGAGCAGGGGCTGGAGGTGCGGGCGCTGGCGCGCGATCCCGACCGTGCCGGCGAGCTGACCGCGATCGGCTGCGACGTCCGCCGGGCCGACGTGCTCGAGCCCGACACGCTCGGTCCGGCCCTCGAGGGAGTCGGCGTCGCCTACTACCTGGTCCACTCGATGGGCCGGGGCTCAGACGGGGATTTCGCCGCGCGCGACAAGGCCGGGGCGGAGAACTTCGCCGCCGCCGCTGCGGTCGCCGGGGTTCGGCGGATCGTCTACCTGGGCGGGTTGGGGGAGGGGTCGGAGCACCTGGCCAGCCGCCACGCCACCGCCGAGACGCTGCGCGCCGGCGCGGTCCCGGTCACCTACTTCCGGGCCGCCGCCGTGATCGGCGCCGGCAGCGAGTCATTCCTCACCGTCTTCTATCTCGTCAAGCGGCTGCCGCTGATGATCACGCCGCGTTGGGTCACGACCCGAACCCAGCCGATCGCGATCGGCGACGCAGTCTCCTTCCTCGCCGCCGCCGCGGACCTCGATGCGCCCCTCGACCGCGAGATCCAGATCGGCGGCCCGGACGTCACCACCTACGGCGGCATGATCGACGAGCTGGCGAAGGCGCTCGGCCGTCGGCCGCCGCTTCGCCTCACGGTGCCGGTGCTGACGCCCGGCCTTTCCTCGCTGTGGATCGGGCTGGTGACCCCGGTCGACCCCGGCGTCGCCCGTCCCCTGATCGAGGGCCTGGCGACGGAGACCGTGGTCAGCGACCCGAGCGGGATGCGGCTGTTCGGCGAGCTCGACCGCACGCCCCTGCCCGAAGCGCTGCGCGAGGCAGGTAAAAACTTAGATGTTCGTGAGTAAAACAAATATGTTCTAGTAGAGAACCTTTTGCTAACCTAAATTCAAGGTAAGGACTTTGGGTAGCCCCGGCGACGACCCGATCCGCGAGAGTAGGGCCGCAGCAGCGGATATCGAGCCCTCGCGCTCACAGGTTCGCGCCGGCGGCCGGGCATTGACCGTTCTGGCAACGCCCCTCAACTTCCAGGTTCTCGCGGCCCTGACCGAGCGGCCGATGCGGCTGGCCGAGCTGCGCAAGGCAACCGGACTGCCCGCGCAGACCACCTTGCGCGGACACCTGGCGAGCCTCTCCGACCTCGGGGTCCTGGCGAGACGCCCGACCCAGCAGATGCCCTACGCGGTCGAGCACGAGTTGACCCCGATGGGCCGCGAACTTCTCGACGTCGCCGGCCGCCTCGGCAGCTGGCTCGGCAAGTCGCCGGATGGCCCGATCTCGCTCGACAGCGGGGCCGCGAAGGGCGCGATCAGGGCGCTGATCGACGGCTGGGGCTCGACGATGATGCGGGCGCTCGCCACCAGTCCGCTTTCGCTCACCGAGCTCGACAGCCAGATCTCCGATCTCAGCTATCCGGCGCTGGAGCGGCGCCTCTCCAGCATGCGGATCGCCGGCCTGGTCGAGCCGGTGAAGAGCAAGGGCTCGGGAACCCCGTACACGGTGACCGAGTGGGCCCGACTGGGTGTCGCGCCACTTGCCGCCGCGGGTCGCTGCGAGCTCCTCCACCTGGGGCCCGACAGCACCCTCGTCAGCGAGGTCGACGTCGAGGCGGCCTTCCTCCTCGCCGCTCCTCTGATCGGCCTTCCCGAACGGGTTGCCGGTGCCTGTCAGCTGGAGGTCGAGCCGACTCCAGGGGTGATCTCGAGGCCGATCGGCGTCCAGGTCACGATTGAGCGAGGGAAAGTGGTGTCCTGCGTCTCGCGCCTCGAGCCCCGACCTCCCGCTTACGCCAGCGGATCCGCCGTCAAGTGGTTCGACGCGGTCAACTACGGCGAGGTCGGCGGACTCCATTTCGGTGGCACCGGGCAGATCGCCGAAGACGTCGTCCAAGGCCTGCACGCCAGGTTCAAGGAGCCCTAGCTATATAGGACAGCCTGGCCGGGTGCCCTCGGCCGGGGCTCAGGCCGCGATCGTCTCCGCGGCGCGGCGCTGCTCGGTTCGCGCCGCCTCTTCGCCGACGAAGGGCACGAGCAGCTCGTAGGTGAGTTCCGGGAGAAGCCTCGGGAGGTCGGTAGTCCGCCCGCAGACCACCTCCTCGTAGAGTTTTGCGATCCCGGCTCCGATCGCCAGTTCGGAAGCCTGGGGCCGCCCAGGCCCGCTGCCGTCGCGGCCGTCCTCCAGAAGTTTGGTGAAACGCTGGAAGTCCTTCTGGAAACGCTCCCGCGAGACCGCGCCCACAGCGGCGAGCTCGACGATCGTTACCCTGGCGGCGGCGGGGTCGGCGGCAAACCAGTTGAGCATCGCCGCCAGCGCCTTGCGGACCCGGCCGGCCCACGGTCCCGGCTCCTCGTAGACCGCCCTCACCGTGGCTTCGAGGTGGTCCACCAGCACCGTGTGGGCGGCGAGGATGCAGTCGCGTTTGTCGTTGAACAGCTCGTAGAAGGACTCCCGCCCGACCCCTGCCTCTTCGAGGATGTCGGCGACCGAGGTCGCCTCGTAGCCTTTGTCGGCGGCGACCCGGACGACCGCGGCCAGCAAGCGTTCGCGCTGAGAGCGGACGACCATCTCGCGGGGGAGGCCATGGCGCCCGCGCGGCAGGCGCCATTTGCGCAGGTCTTCGCCCTTCTCGGTCATCACCGCAGGGGCGGGACGCCGTCGCCGGCGATCTGCGCCTGTCGGACCGCCTCGTCGTGTCCGGCGAAGGGGAGCAGGGCGACGTAGACGATTTCGGGCAGCAGCTCCGGAAGCCGCGCCGTGCGGCCGGCGGCGATCTTGCTGAAGATCAGCACCTGGGCCCTGCCGAAGGCCAGGCGTGGGTCCGCGTAAGACCGCTTGGGCTCGCCGGCCTTGTCCCAGAGGCCTGCCATCGCCGGGATGACCAGGCTTCGGTAGCGCTCGACGATTGCCGGTTCGACGGTGATCGCGTCGCCCATCACGAGCTGCGCGAGTGCGGGCCTGGCCGCCATCAGCTCCAGGGTCGCGGTGGCGGCTTTGCGCACCGCCTCGACCGGCGGGTCGGAGGGGCTGTGGGCCGCGGCGGCGGTCGTGCGCAGCGCCTCGATGCAGGAGTCGAGGGCGCCGTCGAAGCAGGCTCGCTTGTTGGGGAAGCGTTTGTAGAAGGTCGTGCGCGAGATGCTGGCGCGCTTGACGATGTCGGCGATCGTCGTTGCCGCGTATGTCTTCTCGGCGCAGCTCTCGACCATCGCGTCGATGATCCGCCGCCGTTGCGTCTGCTCGCTTATGTCCGGCGGGATCGTGGGATCGAGTACTCCTGACACCTTGTGAGAACTCCCCTGTTTTTGCATCAAAACGATTGTTTCAATTAATCGCCGTACCGCGCTCAACGAACCACAAACGATCACGCTCGCCGACCGAGAAGCGCGCCACCCTTACGTCAAAATATGACAGTTTTTATTGCGCAGGAGGTGTTGCGGCGGGTTTGTCGCCCCGGCCGGGGGGCTTCTGAGCGCCGGGAGGGTCCTGGCAGCCTTCGCAGGGCCGTTTGGTGCCGTAGGGGAGCTCACCGGTGTCGTGGACCTCGAAGCGCAGCGAGTTGATCACCGCTCCGGCCAGCAGGGCGAGGCTGAGCACGTAGAACCAGAGCAGGGCGATGAGGATGAAGCCGAGCGTCGAGCCGAAGTGGGAGAGGCTGGAGACGTTGGCGAGGTAGATCGGGAAGAGCCAGTTGGCGAGGCCGGCGGCGATGGTGACGAAGGCGGCTCCCGGCCAGACCGCGCGCCAGGGCATGTGGCCTTTCGGCACCGCCCAGAAGATCACCGAGCAGATCCCGAAGGTGACCAGCAGCGCCGCGCCGAGCAGCAGGATCGTGTCGATCGCCTTGATATCGGAGAGGCCGAACGGCAGCCGGTCGGTGCTGGAGATGAGGCCGCTCTCGACCGCGGGTACGAAGATGCTGGCGGCGATGAAGAGCAGGACCACGCCCAGCATCGCGAAGGAGAAGCGCTTCTGCTCGACCCAGCCGCGGCACTCGACGTGGTAGATGCGGCAGAAGGCGGTGTCCATCGCGCCCCAGAAGGAGGCGCCGATCCAGAGCGAGCC
The DNA here is from genome assembly GCA_963795625.1 of uncultured Solirubrobacterales bacterium. Taxonomy (GTDB): domain Bacteria; phylum Actinomycetota; class Thermoleophilia; order Solirubrobacterales; family 70-9; genus VAYN01. Next base: position 143,395 of record CAWCIS010000003.1, read on the forward strand.
GACGAAGGCGGCGATCCCGATGGTCGTCGAGTTGTTCTGGATCCGGTTGAGGACATCGGTCAGCGTCTGCTGCTCGACGCTGGGGAAGAGTCGCTCGAGGTCGCTGACGACGCTGGTCTCGACCCCCTTTATCTTCAGTACTTGGCCGAACACGAAGAGGACGAGCAGGGCGAAGGGGAAGACCGCCAGCATCAGGTTGTAGGCGACCATCGCCGAGAGGCCGGTGACGTTCTCGCGGTAGGCGCGCTGCCAAAAGGCGCTCAGCCAGGGTTTGGGATGGCGCGTCGAGTTCGGCATTGACTTCACAAACTGAAGCGACTACGATACGAACAAGCGTTTGACGAAGTTTCGACGCACGCCCTCCGGGCCACATCGCAGTCCAAATATTGATGCTTACTTCGCGGACCAAGTCGCCGGTCCGCTTTTTCATCGGCCGGCACGACTTTTGACCCGCAACGGCATTTCATTGCCAGGACTAAACACGAACCGCTAGGGAAACGAGTAAATCGCATGCTGGTAGCAGAGCTTCAGGAGTTGGAGGAGGTCAAAGGCCTCATCAATCGCGGGCAGCAGCTCGGGGTGCTGACCTTCGGCGACATCGCCTCGGCCGTGTCCGAGGTCGATCTCGACGAGTCGGACGTCGAGGATCTGTACGGGCACCTCGAGAAGTCGGGGATCGAGCTCGTCGAGGACATGGACCCGGCCCAGAAAGCGGCCGCGGACGCGATGCCCGCCGACACCGGGAAAAAAGGTCGCCGTCGCCAGAAAGCGGCGCTGGACCTGAAACCGGACATGACCACGGACTCGCTGCAGCTGTTCCTCAAGGACATCGGCAAAGTCCGCCTGCTGACCGCCGCGGAGGAGGTCGAACTCGCCAAGCGCATCGAGCGGGGCGACCTCGACGCGAAGCAGAAAATGGTCGAGTCGAACCTGCGCCTGGTCGTCTCGATCGCGAAAAATTACCGCAACCAGGGCCTGCCCTTCCTCGACCTGATCCAGGAGGGAACGCTGGGCCTGGTCCGCGCGGCGGAGAAGTTCGACTACCGCAAGGGGTTCAAGTTCTCGACCTACGCGACCTGGTGGATCCGCCAGGCGATCGCCCGTGCCCTGGCCGACAAGGCCCGGACGATCCGGATCCCGGTCCACGTGGTCGAGAAGCTGAACAAGATCGGCCGCGCCGAGCGCAAGCTGGTCACCGAGCTGGGCCGCGAGCCCACCCCGGAGGAGATCGCCGAGGTAACCGGCATCGATCCCGAGGAGGTCGACTCGATCAAGCGCTCCGCCCAGGCCCCGGTCTCGCTGGAGAAGCCGGTCGGCGACGAGGAGGAGTCCGAGTTCGGCCAGTTCATCGCCGACGAGAAGGCCGAGTCCCCGTTCGACCGGGCCGCGGACCTGCTGACCAAAGAGGCGCTGAAGGAAGCGCTGGAGAACCTCTCCTACCGCGAGCGTCGCGTCCTGGAGCTGCGTTACGGCCTCGGTGGCGAGCACCCGCGCACGCTCGACGAGGTCGGTCGCACCTTCAACGTCACCCGCGAGCGGATCCGCCAGATCGAGAACCAGAGCTTGAAAAAGCTGCAGTCGCTGGGCGAGGCGCAGAAACTGCGCGAGGTCGCCTAGCTCGATTGCCCTGCCACGGCCCGTCTCGGGTCGTGGCGAAGCGGGGGAGGGGTCTGGTCGTCCTCCATTCGAATTAGTCGTTCCGCGCCCTATGGGCGCGTCGCTCCGGATGTTGGAGCGCGACCTAAAGGTCGCGCAGACATCGGATTGCATTTCCGCGTGCTTCGCACACATTCGAATGGAGGACGACCAGACCCCTCCACAACACGCACTGCCGGGACGGCCGAGGAGCGGAATCTCTAAGCGGAATCTCTAAGCGGGGAGCCGAAATCCGGGTCGCTAGGGAGAGCTGGGACGGGGCGATGCTCTCGCATTCTCCGTCTGTTGTGCGGCTTCGTGAGAGGGGTGCCGATAGGCCTCCCCGGGAATGTGTGCGAAGCACGCGATATGCAATCTGTCTATTGCCCGCCATAGGCGGGCAGCAACATCCGGAGCAAGTCCGCGAAGCGGACGCGACTCAATTCACGGGGAGGCCTATCGGCACCCCTCCCGCAACGCCCTGCACCCACGGTTAAGGCCTGGAACATCTCCGCCGATAACAGCCGGGATGTTTGACATCGACTCAGCCCTGCGTACCCTCGTCGAGCGCGAGGGGTCCGACCTTCACGTCAAGGTCGACTCGCCCCCGGTCGCCCGCATGCACGGCGAACTGATCCCGCTCGAGGGGTTCGGTGAGCTCAGTGCCGAGGACACCGAGGGCGCCTTCCGCGCGATCGCCGAGGCGCGGTCCATCGCCGAGTTCGAGGAGGACGGCGAGGCCGACTTCTCCTACTCGCTGTCCGGCGTCTCCCGCTTCCGCGTCAACTGCTTCCGACAGCGTGGCTCGATCTCGATCGTCTGTCGCGCGATCCCCTTCAAGATCCGCTCGATCGAGGATCTGGGCCTGCCTCAGGTCGTGCGTGACCTCGCCGACGAGCAGCGCGGGATCGTCCTCGTCACCGGCACCACCGGCTCGGGCAAGAGCACGACCCTGGCGGCGATGATCGATCACATCAACCAGACCCGGGCCTGCCACATCGTCACGCTCGAGGACCCGATCGAGTACCTGCACGGCGACAAACGCTCGATCGTCAACCAGCGCGAAGTCGGCTCCGACACCAAGGGCTTCGGGCGGGCGATGAAACGGGTCCTGCGCCAGGACCCCGACGTGATCCTGATCGGCGAGATGCGCGACGAGGAGACGGTGCGGACCGCGCTCTCGGCGGCCGAGACCGGCCACCTCGTGCTCTCCACCGTCCACACCCTCGACGCGACCGAGACGATCAACCGCATCATCGACTTCTTCCCGCCCCACCTGCAGCAGCAGGCACGGGTGATGCTCTCCTCGACCTTGCGCGGCGCGATCGCCCAGCGCCTCGTCCCGGACGTCACCGGCGAGGGCCGGGTGCCGGCCTCCGAGGTGATGGTCGTCACCGGCCGCGTCCAGGACCTGATCCTCAACCCCGAAGAAACCGGCAAGATCACCGAGGTCATCTCCGAAGGCGAGTACTACGGGATGCGCACCTTCGACCAGGCCCTGCTCACCTACGCGATGGAGGGCAGGATCACCGAGCAGACGGCGATCGACTACGCCTCCAGCCCGCACGACTTCAAACTGATGCTGGCTGCCGGCGGCCAGCGGGCCAGCGGCATCGAGCAGCTCACCGAGGCGCCGGCGGTGGCCCAGTGAGGGACAAGATCAACAGCGACCCGAGGTTCCAGATCGGGATCGTCGTCGTCCTCGCCCTGGTCGCCGGCTACATCCTGCTCGGCATGGGCGGCGGCGAAGAAGAAAGCGCGGAAACGGCGGCCTCGACCGAAGCGACCGTCTCGGTTGCCGGCACCGGCGCGACCGGGACCGCGACCGGCGCGACGCCCGGCGAAGCGGTCGAAGGGGCCGTGGAAGGCGCGCTTGAAGCCGCCACGACGGAAGCGTCCGCCGGCTCGGTCGCGGCCTCGATCCCGACGCCGCCGCTGCCCGCGCCCGTTACTCGCGCCTACGACAACGGCAAGACCGTCGTCCTCTTGATCGTCCACGACGGCGGCATCGACGACAAGCTCGTCGCCGCCTCGACCAAGCAGTCTGTCCGGCTTGCACGACGTCGCGCTCTTCGTCGTCCCGGCCAAGCAGATCTCGCGCTACGCGGCGATCACGCTCGGGGTCGAAGTCCAGCAGGTGCCGGCCCTGGTCGTGATGCGTCCGCGCGACCTCAGCGAAGGCGTCCCGCAGGCCTCGGTGATCTACGGCTTCCAGTCGGCTCAGAGCATCGAGCAGGCGATCCGCGATGCCTCCTACGACGGTCCCGAAGCCAGCTACCACCCGAACTAGCGATGAGCCCGGATCAACACCCAAACCATCTGCGCCCCGTCCCCGACTCGAGCGGCTCCGCCGCGCCGGTCCTCGGCGACCCCGACGGGGGTCCCCGGGCTGACGCCGCCGCTACACCGCGGCCACTCGCATGGGTTCACCACCGACGTCGTCGTCGAGCTCGGCTACGCCTCACGGGAGACCGTGACCAAAGCGATCGAGAACGCGCGCCTGGCCGGCCGCACGCCGGAGTCGGTGCTGATCGCCGACGGCACGATCAACGGCGACCAGCTCTCGCGCGCGGTTGCCGAGCGCTACGGGCTCGATCACGTCGACCTCGCCACCTACCAGGTCGATTTCGGCGCCGCCGCACTCTTCCCGGTCACGATCGCGCGCCGCTACAAGGCGGTTCCGGTCGGCTACGTCGATCGGGAGACGCTGCTTGGTCGCCGCGGCCGACCCGGCCAACGTCCTCGCCGCCGACGACATCCAGATCGCCACCGGACTCGACTGCCAGATCGCCGTCGCCGCCGAGGAGGACGTCGAATCGCTGCTGGCGCGCCTCGGCACGCTGCAGAACGCCGCGGCCGAGGCGATCATCGAGGACGAGGAGCAGGAGGACGCCACCGGCGCCGACGCGATCGGCGGGGTCAGCGAGATGCAGGCCAGCGCCGAGGACGCGCCGGTGATCAAGCTCGTCTACAGCCTGCTCGCCCAGGCGGTGGGCGAGGGGGCCTCCGACATCCATCTCGAGCCCGAAGAAGACGAGCTGCGGGTCCGCTTCCGCATCGACGGCGTGCTGAAGGAGGCCGCCCACGTGCCGAAGCGGATGATCGGCGCCGTGATCTCGCGGCTGAAGATCATGAGCGAGCTCGACATCGCCGAGAAGCGGGTGCCGCAGGACGGCCGCGTCGGCGTCGCCGTCGAGGGCCGCCGCATCGACCTCCGCGTCACCACCCTGCCGACCCAGCGCGGCGAGGGAGCGACGATCCGCATCCTCGACGAGGGCAACTCGCAGCGCACGCTCGACGACCTCGGCATGGACGGCTCGGCCCGGGCCCGCTTCGAGGACTCCTTCGGGCGCGCCTACGGCGCCGTCCTCGTCACCGGCCCGACCGGCTCGGGCAAGTCGACGACCCTCTACGCGGCGCTGACCGAGCTCAACCAGATCGAGAAAAAGATCATCACGATCGAGGACCCGGTCGAGTATCGGATCGGCGGCATCAACCAGATCAACGTCAACCGCAAGGCGGGGCTCGACTTCGCCACCGGGCTGCGCTCGATCCTCCGCGCCGACCCCGACATCGTCATGGTCGGCGAGATCCGCGACGCGGAGACGGCGCGGATCGCGATCGAGGCGGCGCTGACCGGGCACATGATGCTGAGCACGCTGCATACCAACGACGCCCCGGGCGCGATCGCCCGTCTCAACGAGATGGGCATCGAGACCTTCCTGACGGCATCCGCCGTCGACTGCGTGGTCGCCCAGCGGCTCGCCCGCAAGCTCTGCTCGCAATGCAAGCGGCGCACCGTGATCCCGACCCAGGCCCTGGTCGAAGCCGGGGTCTCGGCCGGCGCCCCGATCGAGGCCTACGAGCCGGTCGGCTGCGGCCGCTGCGGCCACAGCGGCTACCGCGGCCGGGTCGGCATCTACTCGGTGATGAGCCTGAGCGAAAAGCTGAAGGAACTGACGGTCGCTCACGCGCCCGAGCCGGAAATCGCCTCGGTTGCCCGCGACGAGGGGATGCTGACCCTGCGCGAGGACGGCGTGGTCAAGATCCGCGGCGGCCAGACCAGCCTCGAGGAGGTGCTCCGTGTCACTGCCTGAATTCGACTTCTCCGAGGTGCTGCGCCAGATGGTCGAGCTGAACGCGTCCGACGTCCATCTCACCGCCGGCTTCCCGCCCGCTGTCCGCGACAAGGGCCACATCCGTCCGATGGAGGGATTCCCGCGGCTGAACGGGCAGCAGACCCGCGAGGTCGTCTACGGCATCCTCAACGACGACCAGCGCAAACGCTTCGAGAACGACCAGCAGCTGGACTTCGCCTACGCGATCCCGGGCGTCGCCCGCTTCCGTGTCAACTGCTACTTCCAGCGCGGCTCGGTCAGCGCCGCCTTCCGCCTGGTGCCGCAGCAGATCCCGGCGCTCGACTCGCTCGGCGTGCCCGCGGTGCTGCGGGAAATGACCAACAAACCGCGCGGCTTCGTCCTTGTCACCGGCCCCACCGGCTCGGGCAAGAGCACGACCCTGGCGGCGATGATCGACGTGATCAACAGCGAGCGCAACGACCACATCCTCACGATCGAGGACCCGATCGAGTTCCTGCACCAGCACAAAAAATCGATCGTCAACCAGCGCGAGGTCGGTTCCGACGCCCCGGACTTCGGGCTCGGCCTGCGCGCCGCCCTGCGCCAGGATCCCGACGTGATCCTGGTCGGCGAGATGCGCGACCTGGAGACGATCTCGACGGCGCTGACCGCGGCCGAGACCGGCCACCTCGTCTTCGCCACCCTGCACACCCAGTCGACGGCCCAGACCGTCGACCGCATCATCGACGTCTTCCCGCCCGAGCAGCAGGGCCAGGTGCGGACCCAGCTCTCGATCGCCCTGCAGGGGATCGTCACCCAGCAGCTGCTGCCGACTGCGGACGGCAAAGGCCGCGCGGTGGCCTGTGAGGTGCTGGTCCCGACCCCGGCGATCCGCAACCTGATCCGCGAGGGCAAGACCCACCAGATCTACGCCGCGGTGCAGACCTCCGGCGCGGTCGGGATGCAGACGATGGACGCCGACCTGGCGCGCCTCGTGCGCTCCCGCAAGATCACCGCCAAGCTGGCCGAACAGCGGGCCTCGGTGCCCGAGGAGCTGAAACGGCTGCTCGGCGGCGTCCCGGCGGCGATGCCGGGCGGTGGCATCGACGGCCAGAGCGCCCCCGCGGCGCCCGTCTACACGAACGGCGGCTAAGCCGAGATGTCCGCCGGCGCCACCACCTTCGCCTTCAAGGCCATGGACCTGACCGGCACTCCGTCGACCGGCGAGCTCGACGCCGACTCCAAGGCCCAGGTCTCCGAGCAGCTGCGCCAGCGCGGCCTGATCGTCCTCGACGTCTCCGAGAAAAAGGCCCCGTTCAACATCGAGGACCTGTTCAAGCGCTTCCAGGGCGTCGACATGCGGGCGCTCTCGGTCTTCTCGCGCCAGTTCGCGACCCTGGTCGCCTCGGGGATGCCGATGCTGCGGACCCTGCACACGCTCGAGGAGCAGACCCAGGAAGAGCAGATCAAGGCCGCCGTCGGCTCGGTCCGCTCCGATGTCGAGGCGGGCAGCACGCTCGAGCAGGGGATGGAGCGCCACCCCAAGGTCTTCGACCGTCTCTTCCGGGCGATGGTCCGCTCCGGCGAGCAGTCGGGGCGCCTGGAGGACGCGCTCGACCGGATCGCCTTCCAGGTCGAGAAAGCCGACATCCTCAAGCGCCAGGTCAAATCGGCGCTGATGTACCCGGCGCTGGTCTTCAGCGTGGCGGTGATCGTGTTGGTGGCGATCGTCGCCTTCGTGATCCCCGTTTTCGTCAAGATCTTCGAAGAACTGGCGGCCGAACACCCGGACGAAAAAGCCGGTTTGCCGGTGCCGACCCAGATCTGCGTCACCGCCTCGGAAGCGATCACCGGTTACTGGTTCCTGATCCTGCCCTCGATCGCGCTGTTCATTTTTACCTTCGTCAAACTGAAGAAAACGAAGCTCGGTCACGAATACTGGGATCGGGCCAAACTGAGGATCCCGTTCAAAATCGGCGACGTGATCCAGAAAGTCGCGCTTGCCCGCTGGTCGCGCACCTTCTCCGGCTCGGTCTCCGCCGGCGTGCCGATGTTGCAGGCGATCCAGCTGACGGGGGAGACGGCGGGCAACATCGTCGTCGAGCAGGCGATGGAAGACGTCTATGAATCGGTCAAGCGCGGCGGCTCGCTGGCGGCCCCGATCCAGGCCAACCCGATCTTCCCGCCGATGGTCGGCCACATGATCGCGGTCGGCGAGGAAACCGGCCAGCTCGAGCACATGCTGACCAAGATCGCCGACTTCTACGAGGCCGAGGTCGACGCCAAGGTCAAAGCCCTCACCGCCTTGATCGAGCCGCTGATGATCGTCTTCGTCGGCGGCATGGTGGGCTTCATCGTGATCGCGATGTACCTGCCGATGTTCAGCATCTACGAAAAGATTCGCTGACCATTTTGTTCGGCGGGGGTTTCTTTCGCGCCCTAGACGTTCGTTCGGCGATCGAGGTACGCAGTTCTGCGCAGCCACTATTGGTGTGCATATTTTTTTGGGTCACTGGCCCCACTTTTCGGCAGTCAGAAACGAAAATTAGGACTGTCCGAATTTGTCCATGCAGGGGCTAAAGGTGGGGGCTGGGAGGCCGATGAGGAGGGGGTAATAGCCAGTGTCTCGGACCACAAGCCCGGGCAATGGCGCAAACGATAGGTCCACTAGGAGGTACCTATGTTGCTCCAGAACATCCGGGCGAAAATTGGAGCCCGACTCAATGGCGACAGCGAGGCCGGCTTCACGCTGATCGAGCTTCTCGTCGTCATGCTGATCCTGGGAATCCTGGCCGCGATCGCGCTGCCGGCGTTCTTCAACCAGAAAGGCAAGGCGAACGACGCCAAGGCCAAGGAGACTGCACACTCCGCGCAGGTAGCGATGGAGACCTGTGCTACCGAAAACAACGGCGAATACACCAGCTGCACCATCTCCAAGCTGGAAGCAATTGAGCCGACGTTGACGGGTGCCCCTGTAACGCTTGCGGAAACCTCAACCGCAAACAGCTACAACATCAAAGTCACGTCCAATCCCACCAGCCAGTGGTTCGAGATCAAACGAGCTTCTACTGGGCAGCTGACTTACCCTTGCGAAGTCAAAGCCAAGGGTGGTTGCCCGGAAGTCAGTGGAGCAGGTAGCTGGGCTGGCGGTTGATCCAGTCTTAGTACGGCTTGACCTGGTCAAGCCGAGTGTTGCCGAGGGGCGGGCCATCTGGCCCGCCCCTCGTGCGTTCGTCCAGAAATGGCCCCGGGGCTCATCGATGAGCGACTCGCGGCCGAGGTAATCGAAGATGCCGTGCCCCTCGATCGATCGCCGGCCGAGTCCCGCCAGAACCCGGCGGCTCCTCGGCATGTCGCTACTCACGTTGGCGGCGCTGGCGTTGCTCGCCGCTCCGGCCATGGCGCTGCCCCAAGCACCGAACCTGGCTGGAACCCACCCTTCGTCGCCGGGTCTCTCAATCACGCCGCGAGTTTTCGGCTCGGTCAGTGGGGTATCGACCTCGCGCATCGGTGGCGCTCGCAGCTCGGCGGTCACCGCGCTCGGCGAAGAAGGGACGATCACGATTTACGCCAAGCCTGGATGTGTCGGCCCTGAAGCCGCGACCGGAAGCGTCGCGGAATTCACCAACTCCGGCATCGAGGTGACCGTGGCGCCGGGCTCCAGCACCACCTTCTCCGCGACCAACTCCGATTTCAGCGGCACCTCCAGCTGCTCGAACGACATCGCCTACCAGCAGGTGAGCGATCCCCCGAGCGCGCCCGAGCTGACGGCGGTCGACCCGGCCTCGCCGGCGGACGACAACCTGCCGCACATCATCGGCAACGCCGATGATGGCTCGATAATCACGATCTTCACCAACGCCGACTGCAGCGGCAGTCCCGTGGGCGAAGGGTCGGCCACCACCTTCGCCGGCGGCGGGATCCAGGTCGGCGTTGCCGACAACTCGACCACGACTTTCTACGCGCGCGCCTCCTGGGCCGAACTGCCCTCGGCCTGCTCGTCGACCTCGGTCACCTATCAGGAGGTCACGGCGACTCCGGTAACGCCCCCGAGTGGCGGCGAAGGAACTCCGCCGGGTGGCTCCGCCGGCGGCGAAGCCGGCCCGGCGCCGAGCGCCAAGCCCCCCGCAGCGCCCAAGCTGCGCATCGTCCCGGGTGGGCGTTCGAACAACTCGACTCCTCTCGTCACCGGCAGCTCCAGTGGTGCGGCGCTGGTTCGGATCTACAAGAACGCGCCCTGCAGCGGGCGCCCGGTTGCCGTGGGGACAGTGGCGCAATTCTCCGAAGGCTTCGCGGTGCCGGTCGCCGAAAACGCGACGACTCACTTCTACGGCGAGGCGGTGAGCGCCGACGGCAAGACCTCGGACTGCTCGGACCCCGTCTCTTACACGGAGGACTCGAGCCCGCCGCAGACCCGCATCACCTTCGGGCCCGGGGTGAAGACGCGCAAGCACGTCGCGGTCTTCCGCTTCGACGACATCGCCGAAGACCCCCCCGACACGACCTTTCTCTGCAAGTTCGATCGCGGGCCCTGGAAGGCCTGTCAGACGCCTCTGCGTCTCCCGCGTTTGCGCTCCAAGGCCCACACGTTGCGGGTCAAAGGGGTCGACGAGGCGGGTAACGAAGAGGCGGCCGGGGCAGCCTGGAAATTCAAGGTGGTCGGCGGCGCCTCGTAGGCGCGGCGGCGACGCCGCCGGCGTCGGATACAACTCCTGCCGATGGTAGGAGCCGCTCTCTTCTCATTTGTCCTCGGCGCCGTCGCCGGCAGCTTTGCCACCGCCGTCGCCCACCGGGTGCCCCGCGGCATGTCGATCGCCGGCCCGCGCTCCCAGTGTCCTACGTGCGGAGCGCAGATCGCCGCCTACGACAACGTGCCGCTGCTCTCGTGGCTGCTCCTGCGCGGCCGAGCGCGCTGCTGCGGGACGCCGATCTCACCGCTCTATCCGTTGACCGAGTTGACGGTGGCCCTGCTCTTCGTCTCCGCGGTCATCGTCGAATGGGGCGACCCGGCCCGGATCGCGATCGACTTTGTCTTCGTGACGATGCTGGCCACGGTGACCCTGACCGACCTCGAGCGCCGCATCATCCCCAACAAGATCCTCCTGGTGGGCGCGATCCTCTGCCTGGCGGTCGCGCTGCCGACCGACCCCGGTGGCGTTCCCGAGCGGCTGATCGCCGCGGCTGCCGCCGGCGGCCTGCTGTTCGCGGTCGTGCTCGCCTACCCACGGGGGATGGGGCTGGGAGACGTGAAGCTGACGGCGACGATGGGCCTCTTTCTCGGCCGTGCCGTCGCCCCGGCGCTGCTTATCGCCCTCCTCACCGGCAGCGTCGTCGGGCTCGCCCTGATCGCCCGCCACGGGCAGCGGGCGCGCAAGATGGCAATCCCCTTCGGGCCCTTCCTCGCCTTCGGCGCCGTCGTCGGCATGCTCGCCGGCGACGCCCTGGTCGACCTCTACCTCGGTTAGGAGGTCTTGCTCGACTTCTGCTGCTTCGACTTGCCGTGCTTTGGCTTGCCGAGGGCGGCGCGGTTCAGGTGTTCGGTGGTGACGACCTGGAGCTTGAGCAGTTCGATCCGATAAGTGCGGGCGCTGGGCCCGTAGACGATCGTCTCCGGCAACCCCGGCTCGAGTGCCAGCATCTGGCAGCTGGTCGAGCCGACGATGCACTTGGAGTCGCCGAACAGCGAGACGACGTCGGAGGAGACCAGCATGATCGCCTTCTTGCCGTCGCGGCTGGGCCCGATGTAGGTGAGGGCCGGGGTATCGCGGCTGGGCAGCATCACCAGCGGCGGCAGGTCGTGGCGGACGGTCGGGTCGGCCTTGCTCGGCTTGCCGTTGCCGGCCGACAGCGGCGTCACCTTGACGTCGATCGCGTAGGTGAAATAAGTGACTTTGGTGTGGGTCGTGGTTTCGGTCGGCGTGCCGCCGCCCGATTCGCCACCGGTTTCGACCGGGAGCGAGCTTTCTCCGCCGCTCGTGGCTTCGCCGGCTTCCGAGGAGGAGCTGCCGGCGGACGCTTCATCGCCGGTGCTAGCCGAGCCCTGGGGCCGGAACGGATCCTTGGGGTGAAGATGCTTGAGCCGCTGCTTGTAGTCACGGAGGTTGGGGTTCTCCTTGGCGACCACCAGGGTGCTCGTCTTCGGGGCGGCGCTGGCCGTCGCGGCGCTTTCAGCGCTGACGGTCGTTTCTTCGGCGGAGTCGGAGGAGCCGCCCAGCAGCAGCGGGATCGCGATGATCCCGATGATCAAGACCGCGACCACCGGCAGCAGGTGGCGCTCGTCGAGGTCGTGGTAGAGGTCGACGAGGAACTGAGGCAGGCGCACTTTGGGCAGCTTGATCTCGGGGCCTTTGAGTCGTTTCATCGGGCTGATTCCGTGGAGTAGGAGGACGGGGTGGCGGTGGTGGTCGGAGCCGCAGTTGCGGCTGGGGTCGCGGGGCTGGTGGCGGTGGCTCCGGCGGTCAGGCCCTGGTCAGGGGGAACCAGGTAGGTGGTGACCGCGAAGGTCGCTTCGAGTTCACCGGTTTCTTCTTCAGAGCCCTTTTCGGTCAGGGAGAAGCCATCCAGGGTCACCAAGCGGCCGTCGACACCCACTTCCGACTTGCCGGTGTGAACCAGGGAGTCGACGCCGTGGATGAAGTCGGCGACCTGGAAGAACTTGCCGCTGAAGGTGAGGTTGTAGGGCATGACCCCCAGCCCGGCGGAGCCGATCGTCGCGCCCAGGGGCAGCAGTGCCGCTTCGGCCTCGGTGGGCGGAACCGTGGAGGCGGCGGTCACGGCCGAGGTCGCGCTTGCTTCTGGCGCGAGTCCGGTGGCTGGGGCGACTTCGCCGCCGTTCGCGCTGAGTTGAAGGCTGTCGAAGCTGACGTGGGAGTGGTCGGCGACGTGGTTGAGTTCAACCAGCAGCGATGCGGTTTCGTCGTTTGCCGGCACCGCCTTGCCGAGGGTGACGAGCTGGCGGTAGTCGCTGGGGAATTCCTCGCGCGCCGCCGTGGCTTCGGTGACCTGGCTCTGGGCTTGGACCAGCGCCGCCTGCTGTGCTTCGATTTCGGTCGCCAGTTCACTCGCCTGTTCGCGCTTCGGGCTGAGCAGGAGGATCCAGAAGGCGGCGGCGAGCACCGCGACGACGACCATCCCGATGATCGCTTTGTTCGAGTTCGGCGAGGTCGACACGTCATTCACCTTCTGAGCTGGTCGTGCTCGATTCGCCGGAGCCTTCCGAGCTCGTTTCCGCTGGGGGCGCGACGGCCACTTCGGTCGTCCCGGTGGCGGCGGCTGGGATCGGCGCCGCGTCGAAGGCGACGACGATCTGGAACTGGGTAGTGAGCCGGCCTTCCTGACAGGCGCCGCTGGCGGATACGGAGCTTTCCCCGCCGCCGGAGCTGTCCGGCAGATGCGAAGACTGGATGCCGACGCGGGTGACGCCGTCGATGTCCTTGAGCACGGTGATGAAGCGGGCGACGGCTTCCTGCCCGGCGCCGCAGCCGACCATGGCTAGTGCCGGCCCGGGGATCGACTCCCGCAGGGAGACGCTTTCGCCGTTGCTGACCGAGACGTCCGGCCGCGCCGTGCCGGTGAGGTTGGTGAGGCGGATGTCGCTAGGGAGGACCAGCGCGAGCTGGCGCATGACCTGCTCCCAGTCGAAGCGGCTGTCGGCCAGGTTGGCGACGGTCAGCGCGCGTTCGTTGCGGACTGCGTGGAACTGGGTGTAGGGGGCGAGGCGGCTCGCCTCTGCTTCGGCCGCGGCGGTCTGCGTGGTCAGTTCGGCCACTTCCGCGGTGCGGTCGGAGATCTGATTGTTGGCGATGACCAGCAGGGTGACGCCGGCCAGCGCCGCCAGCAGGGCGCCGAGGACGATGTAGGCGAGGGGGCCGCCGCGCATCGGCTTGCGGCCGCCGTGGCGTTCCTCCGCTGGGATCAGGTTGACGGGACGCATCGTCTACTCCGCCAGGGCGAGGCCGTAGGAGAGGGTGAGGCGGGCGGCGGCGGTGGGGCCCAGTCCCGCGAGGGCGGGGGGAAGGCCGAGCTCGATCGGCAGGCCGAGGATGGGGGCCATGCGGTCGAGGAGGCCGGGGATCGCGCCGCCCGGTCCACCAAGCACGATTCGCTCGACCGGGAACGCGCCCTCCTGGGCGCCATAGAAGTCCAGCGACAGCCGCAGCTCGTCGAGCAGCGAGGAGGCGCCCCGTTCGAGGGCCGCCCTCACCTGCGCGACCAAGATGGGATCGCCCTCGATCGTCTCGACTGGCTGGGCCAAGCCGACGTGGGCGAGCCAGAGGTGCGCGTGTTCCTGGGCCAGGCCGGTGCCGTTGGCGACCTCGGTGGCGATTCCCTCGAGGCCGGCGGGCGCGACGCGGGTGAACAGGCAGGAGCGGCCTTTGGCGACGGCGAGGTTGGTGACATCGCCGATGTTGCAGTAGAGAACGGTTGCCGGCGGGGCTTGTCCCTCGCCGGGGGATGCCGCGGCCTCGCCGAGGGCGCGGATCATCCCGAAGGCCGAGAGGTCGACCCCCACCGGCTCGAGGCCGGCGTCGCGGATCGGCTTCAGCGAGGCGGCGATCATGTCGCGGCGCGCCGCGACGACGACCACGTTCGATCTGCGGCGCCGCGTCCTCAGTGGCGCTGATGCCGCCGACGACGCGGTGGTCGAGAACGGCCTGGTCGAGCGGCATCGGGATCCGCTCCTCGGCCTCGAAGCGGACGGCCGCCGCCAGCTCGTCGGGATCTTCGATCACCGGGAGCTGCATGGTGCGGACGACGACGCGCTGGTTGGCGATGCCGAGACGCACCTGCTTGGAAAGGCCATTGGCGGAGAAGGTTGCGCGCAGCGTCTCGGCGATCGCTTCGGAGTCGATCACCTCGCCGTCGTCGAAAGCGCCGGGGGGGAGCGGCGCGATCGCGGTTGCCGATAGGCCGGCGTCGCCGCCGGCGCTGACCTCGGCCGCGGCGATGCTGCCCGCCTCGATCTCGAGGCCGACGACCGATTTGGCGCTCTTCTTCCTGGTCAGCTGAAGCATCTGGTCCTACATCGACAGGAATTCGCCCAAACCTTTGCTCTGGGCGCAAAATCCCCTGATTCGCTCGACACCACAGATGGTGGGTGGCCTGCTCCGCCTCAGCCGAGCGTCTCCCTGCCGATCACCCAGTTAGACGGTTTCGGGTCGATGAAGCTGGGGGGCTCCTGGTAGTGGAGCCGGTCGTCGTAGACGTAGTTCTTCAGGTAGCCGCTCGAGGGGTTGGTATTCGAGCCGGTCCCGACTGGACCACGGAACTTCTGGGCCAGCGCGCCGTCGATGTTGAGGTCTCCGAGGATGTTGCCGCAGTCGTAGTGATCGACGATGATCGAGTGTTCGATGGCCAGGATCGCCGCTTCGATTTTGACGTTTTTAAGCGTGCCGGCTCCGTTGACGCCTTCTTCGTATTTTTTCGTTTCCGGGTTGGTTTCGCCGCATTCGTTTGGGCCGGTCTGCGCGGTGATAGTCGAACACGTCGGCGTTCCCCCGCCTGGGAGGGGTTTACAGAGCGGGTGATATATGCGGACGAAGTTGTTGGCGATCAGACCCAACATCCCACCGCTGCCGCTGGCTTTGGTCAGGTTGCCGTTGATGATGATGTCGTTCTGGGCGGCGATGGTCAGCTGGCCTGAGTATTCGCCCTGGATGTAAACGTTGCCGCAGCCCGAGGTTTCGGGGTAGACGGCGGTGAACGGCGAGTACGGTTCGTTGCAGGTGCCGTTGGAGACGTAGACGACCCCGTTCGACGGGATCGGTGAGGTCGTACCACCGGTGCATTTACCGGCTTGGGTGGTGACGGTCATGTTCGTGCCGCTCAGGCAGATCTGAACCTGGCCGGTGTACCTGAAGGCCGGTTGGGCGATCGTGGAGAGCTGTGAGTTGCTTGCCGGTGGGATCAGTTTCGGCGCTTTCATCACGAAGGTGCCGACGAAATTTGGTTTGTCGCCCGAGCCGTTGATCGGATACCACCCTGGGGATGACGCTCCGACTTCGACCATGTCCTGGCTGGTGCGGCCGAGCGTGGGGGTGCCGTTGATCGCGAAGGCGTCGTTGGTGTGTACCGGGCCCTTGATCCGGTCGCCGGTCGCGAAGGAGATTTTGAAGCAGTATTCCTTCTTGCCGCCGACTTCCCGGATCGGTTGTTCGTAGCGGCCTTCCTGCCAGGTCAGCGAACACTGTTCGGTCGCTTTGGTCAGTTCGGTCGAGGGATTGGGGAAGCCGTAGGAGACCGGGTCGAGGGTCTCCAGCTGGGTGAAGTAGACGTAGTCGAGGAAGCTCGGCGGTTTGAAGGTGGCGACGATCGAGGCCTTCGCTTTCCCGGCGAACCCGATCGAGCGGATCCGGAACGAGCCCGGCAGCGTTTCGCCGGTCTCGATCATGCTCGTCGTCGCCGTTTGGGCCGTCGCCGGGTTGCAGGTGGTCTGGCCGGTGGCGGGAATCAGTTCGATCGCGTAGGTCGCGCCCGTATTGCCGGGCACGGTGCGTTTCTTCAGTGGCGAGGCGCCCTGTTGGTTGAGGGCGTTGGGTTCTTCGGCGCCGGTGCACTGGGCCCAGTAGCCGGTGTTGGCGGTGAGGTGGAACGAGTAATCGTCGATGCCGGCTTTGGCCGCCTCGAATGCCCGTTTCTGTTCGAGGTCGCGCTGGGTCAGGTTGGTGTCGCCGTTGACCGCGGCGACCGCGACCACCCCAAGGAGCATCAACACCGACATCGCGAGCACGGTCGCGACCATCGTGAACCCGCTCTCGTTGTCGCGCCGGTTCACTGGCATGGGAGGTTGGCGGTGGTCGAGCCGTAGGCCGGCGGGGTGAGGCGCAGCAGAGCTGCGTCCTGGATCTCCGTCGATGCGCTGGCGTCGTTGCGGATCGCCGTTTTCTGCGGCGCCGTCTCGAAGGCGACGTTGACCTGGACGGCATTGGCGTTGTTGCCTCCAGTCAAGCTCGAAAGCGGGGTCGAGGAGATTTTGCCGTTGGTGTAGGAGTAGTAGGTGAAGATCGGTGCCCCCACGGTGACCGGGCTGACGTTGGTCATCAGCTCCGTGGTTTTCGATGCGGTTTCAGAGAAGGTCCAGTTGGGGGCGGCGCCACCGCTGACCGGGTAGTCGGACTCGGTCAGCGTGGTCCCAGCCAGGCTGATCCGGCTCAGCACCGGGGTGAGGGAGACCGCCGAGCCGGACTGGTGCAGGAAGCTGAGCATGGTCCCGGTGCTGTCTTCCCGCACCGGGGCGATCTGAGGTGCGACGCAGGCGGAATGGAGCTGATCGAGGATCCTCGTCATCGCGATCCGTGCCCGCTGGTTGGCATCGACGTGGCTGGCGACGCGGTTGGTCTCGCGCATGGTCACGATCATCGCCATCGTCACCCCGGCCATCACGATCACCCCGGCCGCGGTCGCGACCAGCAGCTCGACCAGGGTCATGCCGCTCTCGTCGCGGAGGTCGACGCGGGTCATGGGCAGGACCCTTCTTCCGATTCGGTGCCTCCACCGGAGCCCAGGTAGGCGTTGAGAGTGGTCCCGGTCAAGCTCTTGACTTCGGTCAGCGGGAACCGTTTTCGACGCGCGCCCGAGGTTCCGGAAACCTTGCTGTCGACGCATATCTTGTACTTGCTCGACGGTAGGCCCGGGTCACTCAGGGTTCCCGTCGAGTTGGTCGCAAATCTGCGGAGGACCGGCGTGCCGCCGCTGCCATCGCATTCGGAATCTTCGATCCAGACATCGGCGTTACTGAATTCGAGCCCTTTGTTCGAGCTGTTTTTGCCCTGCCAGGCAGTCAGGTAGAGGGCTGGCACCTGTACGGTCGTCGTCGCGTTGCCGCCGGCGGGGACGTTGACGCTGGCGCCACCGGCGGCGGGTGCGTTGGTGGTGCAGGAGCCCGCGTAGAAGCTGTCCGGCGACGTGAACGGGAACAGCGGCGTCGCTTTGATCATGCTGAGCTCCGTACCACCGGGGGTCCCATAGGAGTGCGCCGTTTTCATCCCGGTGTTGAAGGCGATGATCGAGTCCTGGGTCGATTCTTTGAGCCCCGCTCCGCCGCTTTCTTTGACCGTGAACCTGACTTCGACCGAGCCGGCGCGGTCGTATTCCAGCGCCAGCGGCGTCGTCGTCCCAGCCGTGATCGTGATCGGGATCGAGGGCGGCACTTCGCCGTTGGCATTGACGTATTCACTGCCGAGGTTCGGGGTCAGCGTGTAGGCGCCGGCGGGCTCGCCGCCGAAGAGGGCGCAGCCTTCGGAGTCGGTCGAGCCGCTGAAGGCGCCGACGCCGGTCGCGCTGAGGCCCGCTCCGGAGATTTTTTCCTGTTTGGCGTTGACGACCGTCACCGCCAGGTTCCCGTGGGTCGGATCGAGCGAGCCGCTGACCGGGGAGACGATGCTTTCCAGCACGACCGGGGCGCGGGAGCCCATGCTCGGCCAGGTGACCTTGGAGCCGAGCTTCACGTAGTCGGACGCGGTGCTGCCGCTGGTGCAGCTCGTTTTGCTGGTTTTGTCGCTGACGAAGGTCGCGCTTGAGGTGACCGTGTACGGGGTTCCGTTGAGCGTCACCGTGCGCGGAGTCATCGCCACGTCGAGGTCGGTGATCCGGGTCGCGCGCAGTCGCGCCTGGTCTTCCTGGGCGACCGAGAAGGCCTGCGAGCGGTGGCGCTCCTCGGCGCTGGCCCGGCCGGTCGAGTTCAGCAGCGAGATCACGGCCCCGGTCACCATCACCGCGATCAGGGCGCTGACGACGACCTCGATCAGCGCGAATCCGCCCTCGGCGGACATGGTCGATTGGGCAGGGGCGGATCCCATGCTTACGCATCGGTTGCCCGGCTTCCCGGCTTTAGCCCGATCGCGGCGGAATTGCCGATAGCGCCTGCCTTTGCCCAATGCTTCAGTAAGTGAAGCCATGTAGCTACACTTGTTGAAGCGAGGCCATCCGATCTCCGCCCCGATCTGACCATGAGCGCTCTCAGCAACTCCACCTGTCCCGTCTGCGCCACCGCCGAGGTGGTCTGCGGCAAGTGGACGCTGCTGTTGATCCGCGATCTCGCCGACGGCAGCAGCCGTTTCTGCGAGCTGGAGCGCTCTCTGGAGGGGATCAGCCCGCGCACGCTGTCTTTGCGGCTGCGGGCGCTGGAGGAGGAGGGGATCGTCGAGCGGCACACCTATCCCGAGGTGCCGCCGCGGGTCGAGTACGCCCTGACCGAGAAGGGCGAGGCGCTGGTGCCGTTGATCGACGACATGCGCAAGTACGGCACCCGCTGGCTGTTGGCGGCAGACGCCGAGCCCGCCGCCGTCTAGTCCAAACGTCCAAACCCGGGTGTTTGCAATGCATCGTGCAAGCGCAGGAGCGCTGCCTGGCGGGCGGAAGCCTGAGCCGTGCGTGATTTCCTGCTCAACGAAGCGCTGAAACGGCTGGCCACCGAGGCGGCCACGCGCTTCAGCTCCCTCGTCGCCGGCGGCGACCAGATCCCCTTCGACGTCGCCGCCGAGAGTGGCGACGACGCCTCCTTCTTCAGCTACGTGCCGCTGACCTCGCGCTTCGTCGAGGAGCGGGCCCGGGAGCTCTGCTCGCTGCCCAGCTTCGGCCCTGCCCGCGAGGCGGCCGTCGAGGCCGGCGTTGCCTCTACCTACCTGGAGTCGCGCGGCGAGGCGGTCCCCGCCGATCCCGGCGAGCGAGCGGAACGGATGCTGACGATCTTCATTTCCGCGCTCTGGGAGGGGTCGACCGAGTTCTCGCTCGACCGGGCGCGGCTCGACAGCGCCCTCTCGATGCTCGACGCCGAAGCCCGCGGCGCCGACGACGCCGAGCTGGTGATCGTCCCCGTGGTCGGCCTGCGGATGTCGATCGCGCGGCTGCAGCTGCCGCACGGGGTGCGCGTGGTCCGCTCCGACGCGATCGAAGCGCCGATCGAGGCGATGCGCAGCGAGGGGATGGGACGCGCCTCCTGGGAGCCCCAGTACCTGGCCGTCGCCGAGCAGCACGAGGAGGAAGGCGCCGAGGCGGCCCTCAACCAGCTGCGGGAGCTGATCAGCGTCATGCGCCTCTTCAAAGGCGGCGGCATCGGCCTCGGCCCCTATGCCTTCGCCCCGACCGGCGAGGATTGCTGGCGGCGGATCGCCACCGGCGCGCCCGCCACCCGCCCCGGCGGCTACCGCCTCAGCGAGGCGGAGGCCGGCGAGCTGATCGAGCTGGCGAACACTTTGGAGGCCCGTCCCGACCCCGACAGCGCCCTCACCTGGGCGGTCGGACGCTTCGAGATGGGCTGTGAGCGCGAGAGCGCGCTCGACGGTCTCAGTGACCACCTTTTGGCTCTGCGCGCCGTGCTCGAGGGCCATGGCCCGGTCGGCGCCTCGCTGCCGCTGCGCGCCGCGGCGCTGATCTCCGACGACTCGCTGGATCGGATCGAGGCTCGCGAAAAAGTCGAGGACACGCTCGAGCTGGAGCGGGCGCTGATGAACGGCCGCTCGCTGGAGAACGGGATCCAGCTCGCCGGCTGGGCCGAGGACGGGGTCCGCAGGCTGTTGCTGCAGGCGGCACTCGGCGAGCTCGGCAGCGACCTCAGCACCACCGCGGACGAGACCCTGATCGCCACCGGTCTGGACGGGGGCGACGCCGAGATCGCCTTCACTGCTGCCGAGGAGATCGAGGCCGTCGAAGAGCCCGTCGAGCCGACCGAGCCCGCCGCTCCGGTCGAGGCGATCCGACCGCCCGAGCCGGTCGAGTCAGTGCCCGAGTTCCGCATCGAACAGCTTCCGTCCCCCGTCGTACCGCCCGAGCCCATCGCAATCGATTCATCGACCGAGGAGACCGACATGGAGCAGGACACCCGCATCATGGAGCCGATCCCGGCCGAGGACGAGATCAAGATCACGGCCACGCCGTGGCTCGAGGAGGTCTCCGACGCCCGCCGCGGCGACTCGCTGGAGTGGCCCGCCGCCAGCGAGCGCGACATCGAGCACCGCGAGCGCATCGACACCCCGCGCGTGCGCCACCTGTTCCCGGTTCCCGAGGACGCCGACTGGGAGGTCAGCCACCTCGAGTTCGACTACGCGCACTACGGCCCCGGCCGCCACGCGGGCTAGGCACGACCCGTCACCAACGTCGGAGCCGCCCGTCCGGGGCGCTCGGCGGTGCGTCCGGGCAGGCTCCTCGCTACCGCGATCGCGGTGGCCCCGATGACGACCAGGTAGACGGCGTTGAAGCCCTGGAGATCGCCGAGGTTCCGCGACCAGGAGAGAAAGAAGAGGGCAACCGCGACCCCCGCCAGGCCGCGCAGCGGAAGGCGGTCGGAGGTCATAGCGTCCCAACCGATCAAGGCCAGCAGCAGCGGTGCGTGGTAGTAGAGGTTGTCGACCGGATCGAGCGCGCAGCGGATTAGGGCCAGCAGCGCCAGCAGCGCCATCGCCTCGCCCCCGGCCAGTCCGAAGCGGCCTCGCCAGGCCCAGAGGGCGAGCGGGATCGCGAAGACCAGGCCGACGATCAGGGGGTGGGTCAGGGCCTCCAGCCAGGACGGCAGCTGGTGCACGCTGCCGGTCAGGCCGCCGCCGAAGTGGAGGGTGACTTCCGAGGTCGCCGGGTACCAGGCGCTCCAGATCGTCGCGATGCCCCCGCCCGAAGCCGCGTGGCCCTGAACGTGGAGGAACGAGTCGGGAGCGGCGATCAAGCCCGGCAGCATCAGGGACGCGACGACTAGCGCGGCGAGGGAGCCGCAGCGCAGGCGCCGCGAGGGCAGTGCCATCAGGGTCGGGAAGATCGCGATCACCGCCCACTGCTTGGAGGCGACGGCCAGCCCGAGCAGGAG
Source organism: uncultured Solirubrobacterales bacterium (assembly GCA_963795625.1). GTDB lineage: Bacteria > Actinomycetota > Thermoleophilia > Solirubrobacterales > 70-9 > VAYN01. The sequence continues at coordinate 164,902 of CAWCIS010000003.1, forward strand.
CGCGGCACGGTTGCCGTGCCCCTCGGCGGCGACGGCGACCGCTGCTACCGCAAGGGCGGCGGTGAGCAGCTCCTCCGGGTGGCCGGTTTCGATCGCCGCGAAGGTGAGCGGGTTGACCAGGCAGAGCAGCGGCAGCAGGATCTGGCTCGCCCTCGGGGCACCGCGGCGCCCGGCCAGCCGCGCCAAGTAGAGCCCGAGCGCCGTCACCGAGAGCAGGCAGGCGAAGCTCGCCCACTGGTATTCGGCAAGATGGCTGCTGCCGAGGGCGGCGAAGGGCGCCTGCACCAGCGTCGCGAATGGGCCCATCGCGGGCTCGGACGCGAAGTAGGCGTGGAGGTGGCCGTGGATCAGCGCTTCGATCGCCGGCGCCGCGTCGCCGGGGTAGTCCCCCGTAAGGGTGTTGGAGAAGGCGATCCAGGCGCTCAGCCCGACCAGGAGCAGGGGCAGCCAGAGCTTTTCGAAGACGCGGCGCACAGAAGCTCTATCGGCGCCGGCGCCGAGTAATTGAGTCTCGGGCTAGGCGCGACCCGCCGCCATCGCCACCCGCTCCTTGCCGGTGGCGAACAGGTAGCGGTTGATCTCGGCCAGGCCGGCGAGGTCGTGGACGTCCTCGTCGAGGTAGGGGACGCGGATCACGCCGCGGGTGTGGAGCTCGTCGGCGAGGCGCTTGATGTTGCGGGCGTCGCGCTCGGCCAGCGCCTGGTAGTCGGAGAAGTTTGCCGCCACCCGCTTCGCCAGGTCCTCGTCGCCGAGCTTCTCGGCCAGGGTCGCGGGTAGGTCCTTGCCGCCCTCGCCCAGCTCCTCGGCCGGGTAGTGAACCTTGTTGACGATGACGCCGCCGAAGGGCAGCTTCGCCTCGACCAGTTTGCGGTGGAAGTAGACGGCCTCGTTGACCGGCTCGCCCTGTGGGCCGCAGACGACGAGGAAGCAGGTGCCGGGGTCGGCTAGCAGCTTGTCGACCCGCTTCGCCCGGGCCTGGAAGCCCTCGACCATGCCGCTGAAGGCGTTGAAGAACTCGGCCAGGTCGGAGAGCAGGTCGAAGCCGAGGATGCGTTTGAGCACGCCGAGCACGACCGAGGTCCCGCGCCCGGCGACCTTCGCCGCCAGCCCGGTCGGTTTCATGAACATCCTCATCGAGCGGCCCTCGATGAACTGGGTCAGGCGCTTCGGCGCGTCGAGGAAGTCGAGCGCGTTGCGGGTCGGCGGCGTGTCGAGCACGAGCAGGTCGAACTCGCCTTCGGTGTGCAGCTCGAACAGCTTCTCCATCGCCATGTACTCCTGGGAGCCGGCGAGGGCGCTGGAGATCTGCTGGTAGATGCGGTTTTCGAGGACGCGGTCGCGCGACTCCTCGTCCGGCGCCTGGCGTGCGATCAGCTCGTCGAAGGTGGCCTTGGCGTCGAGCATCATCGCCCACAGCTCGCCCTTGATCTCCACGCCTTGCTGCTCGAACAGGGCGGGGTCGACCCGGCGCGCCTCGTTGCCCAGCTCCTCCAGCCCGAGCGAGTCGGCGAGGCGCTTGGCCGGGTCGATAGTCAGCACGCAGACCTTCAGGCCCCGGGCCGCCATCCCGGTCGCGATCGCGGCCGAGGTGGTGGTCTTGCCGACCCCGCCGGAGCCGGCGCAGATGCAGATCTGCTTGCCCTCGAGGACGTCGTTCAGTGTCGGCATCAGGAGAGCCTCTTGGCGAGGCGGCGCGCCGCCTCGGGGCCGAGGTCGGGCTCGAAGAGGAAGGGGAGGGTTTTGACCGGGGCCTCGACGCGCCGCCGCAGGCGGGCCAGCTGGGCGCGCTGGGAGCGGGCCCGGGACTGCTCCGAGAGCGCCGCCCGCGCCGCCGCTCGCACCGAGCCCTCCTCGCCGGCGGCGAGCTGTTCCAGCTTCCCGGTCTCTGCCTTGGGGAAGCGCTCCGGATAGAGGCCGTTGAGGTAGACGCGGTCGACCGCGACCCCGACCTGCTCGTGCAGGTCCTTCTCCAGCGCCGCCGACTCGTTCACCGGCATCTCCTCCGGCAGGGCGACGATCGCGACGCCGGTGTTCTCCTGGTCGGTGATGAAGCGGTCGAGGGTCTGGGCCTGGGAGTGGATCGGCCCGACCCGGGCGATGTTGGCGAAGGTGCGCGGCGTTTCCAGGAAGCCGACCCCGTGGCCGGTGGCGGGGGCGTCAACGATCACCAGGTCGTACTTGCGCCCCTTCTTGACCTTGCGGTCGAGCTGGGCCAGCTCCCAGATCTTGCCGATCGTGACCAGCTCCTTGAGGCCCGGGGTGGCGGCGGCGAGGTAGTTGAAGAGGCGGCTGCGGAAGAGGATGTCGCGCATCGCCCGCACCTTCAGCTGCAGCAGCACGTACTCGCGCATCGACTCGTCGGGGTCGATCGAGATCGACCAGAGGTTCTCCTCCATCTCGACCTCGTGGAAGCCGACCTCGGTGTGGTCGAAGATCCGCGAGGCGTTCTCCTGCGAAGAGACCTCGCAGACGATCGTCCGCTTGCCTTCGGCGGCGGCCCGTAGCCCGAGCGCCACGGCGACCGTCGTCTTGCCGACGCCACCCTTGCCGGTGACGATGACCAGTCGCTTGTCGAGGAGTTCTGGGATCGGGCAATTCCTAGCAATTTCGAAGGCCGGCAGGAAAAGCGGCCCCCCATACGAATATCGGCGCAATGGGATTTCTAAGCCGCAAGCCGAAGCCAGCCCCTATTCAGGTAGACGAGCAGCACCCGATCGTCGAAGAGCTCCAGCGTATGGAGGAAGCGGTACCCGAGCGGTCCGGTGCTGACACCTGGGAGGGGGACGACCGCGAGACCAGCGAGCCCCGGCCCGCGGGTCCTGTTGCCGATGAGGACACCTCGTCCTCGCAAGCTGCGGGCGAGGCGCCCTCATCCGCGCCACCCGCGGGAGGAGCCATTGAGGCCCAGGTTCCAGCCGCTCCGGTTGAGTCCGCAACGGCTGCGCCGGTTCAAGTCGAGGTAAAGCCCGCTGCTCCCGCCGCGCCGGAGGAGCCCGCCAGGATGATGCCGCGGGATCTGATCGCGCCGAGCAGGCTCGACACGGTGCGCGAGCAGCAGGCCGAGCCCGAGGTGCCGGTCAAGCACGCCGACGTCTTCGTCTTCGCCAACCAGAAGGGCGGGGTGGCCAAGACCACCACCACCCTCAACCTCGCGGTCGCCTTCGCCGAGTCCGGCTACCGGGTCCTCTGCATCGACCTCGACCCGCAGGGCAACTTGACGATGAGCCAGGGGATCGACCCGGACAAGGTCGAGAAGAGCCTCTACGACGTGCTCGTCAACGACATGCCGATCAGCGAGATCATCGTCAAGCGCGAGATCGACATCGCCGTCGCCTCGATCGACCTGGCCGGCGCCGAGATCGCGATGAGTACCAAGATCGGCCGCGAGCGCTCGCTGCGAGAAGGCGCTCAAAGAGGTCGACGGCGAGTACGACTTCATCTGCATCGACACCCCACCCAGCCTCGGGCTGCTGACGATCAACGCCCTCACCGTGGCGAACAAAGTGATCGTCCCGGTCCAGTGCGAGTACCTCTCGATGCGCGGGCTGGTCCAGCTTCAGAACACCCTGAAGATGATTCAGGAGAACCTCAACCCCGACGTCAAGATCGAGGGCATCCTGCCGACCATGCTCGACACGCGGACGGTCCACGCCAAAGAGGCCGTGGAAATCCTCGAGGAGAACTTCGGCGACCTCGTCTTCAAGTCCCGGATCCGCAAGGCGGTCAAATTCGCCGAGGCTCCCGTCAAGGGTGCCAGCGTCCTCAAGTACGATTCCGGCAGCAGCGCCGCGAACTACTACCGGGAGCTGGCGAAGGAGGTTCTGGCGAATGGCTCGGCGTAACAAACGCGCAAGCATGCGCGAGGGTCCGCTTTCCGATCTTTTCCGTTCGACCGCGGAGGATGCCCCCGCGGATCCGCCCGAGGCGCCCAGGTACGGCAGGCAGGATCCGGCGGAGGCCAAAAAGGCCGCGGAGACTGAGGAGCCCCGGTCCACGGGTCCTGTCGCCGATGAGGACACCTCGTCCTCGCAAGCTGCGGGCGAGGCGCCCTCCTCCCCGCCACCCGCGGGAGGGACGCTTCCGGCTGCGCCTGAGGGTCTGTTCGATCAGGCTGCCGAGGAGCCGATAGCTGAAAAAGCCCCCAGCGAGACTCCGCCGGAGCGCCTGAAACGGGTCTTCTCGGAGGAACCGAAGCCGCGCTATGAGCGCCATGAGGAACCTTCTGTGAGCAACCCGCGCTATGGGCGCGAAGAGCCGGCTTACGAGCCGCCGGGCAGCGGCGAGCCGCACCAGCCGGTGATCAAAGTCGTCGGCGTCGGCGGCGCCGGCGTCAACGCCGTCAACCGCATGGTCGACGCCCGCATCCCCGGGGTCGAGTTCATGGCGGTCAACACCGACCTGCAGTCCCTGCAGCTCTGCGTCGCCGACGTCACCGTCCACATCGGCGACGAGCAGACGCGCGGCCTCGGCGCCGGGGCCGACCCCGAGGTGGGGCACCGCTCGGCCTTCGAGGAGCAGGACAAGATCAAGCGCCTGCTCAAGGGCTCCGACATGGTCTTCGTCGCCGCCGGGGCCGGCGGCGGCACCGGCAGCGGCGCCGCCCCGGTCGTCGCCCGCCTCGCCCGCGAGGTCGGCGCCCTCACGGTCGGCATCGTCACCAAGCCGTTCACCTTCGAGGGTAATCGCCGCGGCACCCAGGCCAACAAGGGCATCGAGGAGCTGGCGGCCGAGGTCGACACCCTGATCGTGGTCCCCAACGACCGCCTGCTCGAGGTGCTCGACCAGCAGACCTCGATGGTCGAGGCCTTCCAGGTAGCCGACGACGTCCTCCGCCAGGGCGTCCAGGGCATCTCCGACCTGGTCACCCTGCCCGCCGTGATCAACCTCGACTTCGCCGACGTGCGCACGATCATGTCCGACGCCGGCCGGGCGCTGCTCGGGATCGGCATGGCCCATGGCAACGAGCGCGCCATCCTCGCCGCTGAGAAAGCGATCTCCTCGCCGCTGCTGGAGACCTCGATGGAGGGCGCCCGGGCGATCCTGCTCTCGATCACCGGCGGCTCCGATCTCTCGCTGGTCGAGGTCTCCGAGGCCGCCAAGGTGGTCGGCGAGGCCGCCCACCCCGACGCCAACATCATCTTCGGCGCCAACGTCGACGACGAGCTCTCCGACCAGATCTGGGTCACCGTCGTCGCCACCCGCTTCGACGGCCGCCAGCAGGCGCCCCGTCGTGCCGCCGAGCCGACCATTCGCCGCACCAAAGACAGCGGCCGCGGCCGGCCGCCGCAGCCGCAGCAGCGCGGCGAGCTCGGCATCGACGTCCCCGAGTTCCTCCCCGGCTGAGTAGGTAGAGCCCGATGAAGGGCGTTGTCGCGGCTGGCCACCCGCTCACCGCCGAGGCCGGCGCAAGCGTGCTGCGCGAGGGCGGCAATGCCGTCGACGCCGCGGTCTGCGCGGTGCTCGCCTCCTTTGCGGTGGAGAGCCCGTTGACCGGGTTCGGGGCCGGCGGCTACATGATGGTCCACCGTGGCGAGGAGACGGCGCTGATCGACTTCTTCGTCGCCGCGCCGGGGCTGGACGAAACCGAGCGCGGCACCGAGCTGGCCCCGGTCCCGGTTCACTTCGATGCCGAGACGGTGCAGACGTTCTACGTCGGCCCAGCCTCCTGCGGGGTGCCGGGCACCGCCGCCGGCTTGGTGCATGCGCTGGAGCGCTTCGGCTCCGCCCCGCTCGCCGATCTCGTCGGGCCCGGGATCCGGCTCGCCCGCGAGGGGGTGCCGGTCAACGCCGAGCAGGCCTACATCCTCGACATCCTCGCCCCGATTCACGACCGCCTCGACGGCACCAGGGAGCTCTACGCGCCGGAGGGACGGCTGCTGCGCGAGGGCGACCGGTTCCGCTTCGGCGAGTTGGCTGAGGCGCTGGAACGGTTCGGGGCCGAAGGGGCCGAGCCGTTCTGCCGTGGTGAGGTGGCGGCGGCGCTGAGCGACTTCGTCGTCGCCAACGGCGGCACCCTCGGCCGCGGCGACTTCGCCGCCTACGAGGCGATCGAGCGCAAGCCGATCCGGGCTCCGTTCCGTGGCGCCGAGGTGCTGACCAACCCGCCGCCGTCCTCGGGCGGGATCCTGATCGCCTACTGCCTGGGCCTGCTCGAGCGCCTCGGCGAGCGCAGCGGCCCCGAGCAGCTGGTCGCGGCGATGGCCGCCGCCAACGACCTGCGTGGGGAGGAGTTCGCCGAGTCGCTGTACGAGGAGGGGATGGAGGCGGGCACCCTCGAGCCCGCCGGGCTCGACCTCGCCGCCGGCGACCTGCTCGGCTCGACCACCCACATCTCGGTGCTCGACGACGACGGCATGTGCGCCGCCGTCACCTGTTCCAACGGCTCCGGCTCGGGGGTGCTGGTGCCCGGGACCGGGGTGATCCTCAACAACATGCTCGGCGAGGAGGACCTCAACCCGCTCGGCTTCCACCGCATCGCGCCGGGACGGCGGGTGCCCTCGATGATGGCGCCGACCGTGGTTCTGCGCGACGGCGAGATCGTGCTCGGGGTCGGCAGCGCCGGCTCCAACCGGATCCGCTCGGCGATCCTGCAGACTGTCGTGCGCGCGGTCGAGCAGGGGCTGCCAGTGGCGGCGGCGATCGAGGCGCCGCGCCTGCATTTCGAGCATGGCCTGGTCCAGGCCGAGCCGGGCATCGACGAGGCCGCCCTGGCCAGGATCGAGGCCCGCGGCCTGGCGATCGCCCGCCGTCCCGAGATCAACCTCTTCTTCGGCGGCGTCCAGGCGGTCGCCCGCGATCCGGCCACGGGCGCTCTCAGCGGCGGCGGCGACCCCCGCCGCGGCGGCGCCGTCGCCTACGCCTGAGCCACCCGGTTGCGTGGTTCCAAATCCACGCATTTCGTGGGTTCCGAACCGCGGACTCGGGATCGGCGGGCGTTGTCGGTTGCGCGGTTCCAAGTCCACTCATTTGGTGGTTTTGGAACCACGGAACCGGTGGAGCGGCAAGAATGGCGCCGTGGCCGCCGCCCCCGAGATTGATTTCGCCGCCGAGGGGCTGCTCGACGACCTCGATGGCGAGGCGCGGGAGGCGCGGCTCGTCCTGCTCAAGGAGCTCGCCGCCGACGGCGTCTCGCTGGAGGAGCTGCGGGACGCCGTCAACGCCGGTCGGCTGGCGCTGCTGCCGGTGGAGCGGACCATGGCCGGTGACGGCCGTCGTTACACGGCGCGCGAGATCGCCGAGATCGCCGAGATCGACCTCGAGCAGCTGCGCCGTTTCAGCGCCGCCCTCGGCGTTCCCTACACCGACCCGGACGAGCCCCGTGGGACCGAGGCCGATCTCGACGCGGCGCGGCGGATGAAAGCGTTCCGCGACGCCGGCCTGCCGGAGGAGGGGATGCTGCAGGTCGCGCGCACGATCGGGATGGGCACCGCCCGGATCGCCGAGGCCAACCGCGAGCTGGTGATCAAAACCCTGGCCCAGCCGGGGGACAGCGAGCGCGACCTCGCCCTGCGCTTCGCCGCGGCGGCCGAGTTCATGATGCCGCTGGTCGGCCCGACCATCGTCCACGCCCTGCAGGCGAACATGCTCGAGCAGATCCGCCGCGACGTGATCGCGACCGCCGACCTCGCCTCGGGCGGGGTGGGCGGCACCGTCAACCTCACCGTCTGCTTCGCCGACCTGGTCGAGTTCACGCGCCTCGGCGAGGAGATCCCGGCCGAGGAGCTGGGCCTGGTCGCCGGCCGCCTGGAAGAGATGGCCAGCGCCGTCGCTGAGCCGCCGGTGCGCCTGGTGAAGACGATCGGCGACGCGGTGATGTTCGTCTGCACCGATCCGGAGGCGATGCTGGTCGCGAGCTTGGCCCTGATCGCCGCCGCCGAAGCCGAAGGCGACGAGTTCCCGCTGTTGCGCGCCGGCCTCGCCTGTGGCCCGGTCCTGCCCCAGTCCGGCGACTACTACGGCCGCGCCGTCAACCTCGCCAGCCGCATCACCGGCGTCGCCCGCCCCGGCAGCGTCGTCGTCGACGGGGCCATCAAGGAGGCGGCCGGAGAGGGGTTCGCCTATACCTACATCGGCGAGCGGAGGCTGAAGGGGATCGACTCCAGGGTCAAGCTCTTCCGGGCTCGAACTGCCAAGGGGTAGGCAGCAGGACTGCCTGGTTGCAGGACGCCTTTACTTCGAGGGTTTGGAGGGGAGGAGTCGGGGCACCCCCTACCTTCGCTGGGCTATTCGCCTGAGGAGAACTGCCCGCCCGTCCGAGGAAGAGCGCTAGGGCGAATAGCCAACGCCGCTCGTACGGGGGTACCCCGACTCCTCCTAACGAGACGCTCGAGATTGCCCTCTAGATCACGAGGCCGTCCTTTTCTTCGGTGCCAGATCGTCCCCGTCAGCTCCGAGCGAATCCCGAACTGTGAGGGAGGGTGGGGCATCCTCCGTACGAGCGGCGTTAGCTATTCGCATGAGAGCACGATCTAGGACTGCCGAAGTTGTCCCCAGGCGAATAGCCCAGCGAAGGTAGGAGGATGCCCCACCCTCCCTAACGGCCCGAGGTTCTAGGAAGGCTTGCGCGCCGAAACCAGCAAGTTGTAGAACAGCTCCGCCGGCAGATACGGCTCCAGCACCCGGGTATCGACCTTCTGCAGGGCGATGTAGCTGCGGAAGGCGAAGTTGCGCCAGCCCCAGGAGACCGAGTCCGGCTCGGCGGTCGACTCGACCGTGCGCAGGCCCCAGCCCCAGGCGTTGGAGAGCAGCTCCTCGCCGCCGACGTGGCGGTGCTCGAAGCCGCCGTCGCGCAGCAGCTGCCGCAGGTCGGCGGGAGCGAAGGCGTGGACGTCGACCTCGCCCTCGAGCGAGTGGCCGTGGGAGAGGTCGGCCTCGGCGACGGCGCGTTGCCTGGCTCCGGTCAGGCGCCGCCAGGCGGGCGCGACCAGCATCCCCGCCCGCTTCGGCAGCGCCGCCAGGCGGTCGCCGTAGCGTGAGGGCTCGCCGGCGAAGGCGATCGCGCCGCCCGGGCGCAGCACGCGGCGGAATTCGGCGAAGGCACGGTCGAGGTCGGGGATGTGGTGGAGGACGGCGTGGCCGAAGACGAGGTCGAAGCTCTCGTCCTCGAAGGGCAGCGTCTCGGCCTCGGTGGCGACGGTGGTGACGCCGGCGACGCCGAGCGCGTCGGCGGTGGCGCTGAGGCGCTGCAGCATCCCCGGCGAGATGTCGGTCGCCGTCAGTCGCTCGATCGCGCCGAGCTGGACCAGGTTGAGCGAGAAGTAGCCGGTCCCGGAGCCGATCTCGAGCGCGTCGCCGAAGGACTCGCCGCGGCGCCCGCCGAGCGCCTTGACCAGCTTCAGCCGCACCTGCTCCTGGCCGGTCTCGCCGAAGTCGATGCCCCACTTGGCGTCGTATTCGTCGGCGGCCGCGTCGTGGTAGCGGGTGTTGACGTCCTTGATGTGCTCCGGGGTGGCGGTGGGGGAGGCCGGCATCGGCGCGGAACTCTACGCGGAACGGCGCAATGCACGGAGTGCAACGCGCTCAATAGCGTCCCCCGTCATGGCCGAGGAGTACCTGCAGCTGAATCAGCCCCCGGGGGTACCGCCGCTGCCGCTGACCGGAGAGCGGACGCTGCCCGACGTACCCGAGGAGAACTACTGGTACCGGCGCCACCTCGTCGTCTACGAGTGGATCGCGGCGCGGGTCGCCGGCCTGCGCGTGGTCGACATGGCCTGCGGCGAGGGCTACGGCTCCAGCGTGCTCGCCGGCGACGCCGCCTCCGTCGTCGGCGTCGATGCCAACCCGGAGGCCCACGAGCACGCCCGCCTGCGCTACAGCCGGCCCAACCTGCGCTTCGTGCGCGACCTGGTCGAGAGCTTCGCCGAGCCCTGCGATGCCGTCGTCTTCCTACAGACGATCGAGCACGTCGAGGACGCCGGCGCGATCCTCGAGCACTTCAAGTCGATGCTGGTGCCCGGCGGCATCGCCTTCGTCTCGACCCCGAACCTGCTGACCCTGGCGCCTCCGGGGGCGGAGAAGTCCGACAACCCCTGGCACGTGCACGAGTACCGCGCCGCCGAGTTCCGCCGCCTCTGTGAGGACCACTTCGCGAGCGTCGAGCTCTACGGCCTCTACCACGCCCGCAAGCTGCGCGTCCACGAGCTGGCGATCAAGCTCGGCTGGGACAGCGTCCACAAGCGGCTCGGCCTGACCAAGCGCTTCTACGACCGCTTCACGCCGGCGATCGCCGCCTCCGACTTCGCTCTCAGGAAAGGGAACCTCGACGCGGCACTGGATTTCATAGCCGTCTGCCATGTCTGAGCGCTCCGCGGGCGACCTGGCGATCGTCCTGCACTCGCACATGCCGTACGTCGAGGGGTTCGGGACCTACCCGTTCGGCGAGGAGTGGCTGTTCGACGCGGTGATCCGTTCCTACCTGCCGGTACTGGAGTTCGCCGAGCGACTGACGATGACCGTGACCCCGGTCCTGGCCGACCAGCTCGAGGATCCGGGGGTGGCGCGGCGGCTGCGCGACTTCCTGCTCGAGTGGCGGATCGGGGCGGCCGAAGCGGACCTGCCGGAGGTGCCGGCGGAGTGCAGGGCCGCCTGCGAAGGGGAGGCGGAGCGCTACCGGCGGGCGCTGCGAGCTGCTCGACGCCGAGGGGGGCGATCCGCTGCGGCCCTTCCAGCGCGCCGCCGCCGCGGGCCGGGTGGCGCTGGCAGCCTCCTCGGCGACCCATGCCGTGCTGCCGCTGCTGGCGACCCGCCCGGGCCTGCGGCTGCAGCTCGAGGCGGGGGTCGCCTCGCACCGCCGGCGCTTCGGTTGGGACGGCGGCATCTGGCTGCCCGAGTGCGCTTACGCGCCCGGCCTCGAGTGGCGCCTGGCCGAGGCCGGCGTCGAGTGGTTCTGCACCGACCAGAGCGCCCACGAGCGGCCCCTGCAGGCGCTGGCGCCGGTGCGGACCGAGGCCGGCCCGGTGGCGCTGCCGATCGACTGGGAGGCGGTCGGCTGGCTCTGGTCGCTCGACGGCTACCCCTCCGATCCGGCCTACGCCCAGTTCGACGGCAAATCGCTGCGCGGGATGCGGCTCTGGAAGGTGGGGGGAGGGGCCTACGATCCAGCGGCCGCCGCGGCGGCGGCCCGCCGCCAGGCGGCCGAGTTCCTCGCCGCGACCGCGGCGCGGCTGCGCGAGTACGCCGCCACCCACGATCGCCGCGGCCTGCTCGTCTTCGCGATCGACACCGAGCTGCTCGGCCACTGGTGGTCGGAGGGGCCGATCTGGCTGCGGGCGGTGTTGGAGGGCGCCGAGGCGGCCGGCGTGCGGACGCTGACGGTCCCGCAGGCGCTGGCCGAGCACGAGCCGGTCGAGCGCGGGCTGGCCGCCTCGACCTGGGGCGAGGACAAGGACTTCAGCACCTGGGACTCGCCCCCGGTCGCCGACCTCGCCCGGGGAGCGCGACGGCTGGAGCTGCGCCTGCTGCGGGCCCTGTCGGGAGGCCTGCGTGGGGACCGGGCTCTGCGCGCCGCCCGCGAGCTGCTGGCGGCGCAGGCGAGCGACTGGGCCTTCCTCGACAAGCGCGGCCAGGCCGGCGACTACGCCTACCAGCGGGCCACCGACCACGCCCGCGCCTTGTTGGAGGCCATAGACTGCGGCTCTGCCACCGATCCGCGTATGCGCTCTCTCGCCCCGGACCTGAGCCTCGCTCCGCTTCTGGAGCCGTAGTACCAATCGCGATGACCCGCGTCCTGATCCTCTCCTGGGAGTACCCGCCGCTGATCGAGGGCGGCCTGGCCCGCCACGTCCGCAAGCTCTCGGAGGCGATGGTCGAGCGCGACGTCGAGGTTCACGTGCTGACCCGCGGCGGCGAGGAGTCGCCGGCACAGGAGGTCTTCAACGGGGTTGTCGTGCACCGCATCCGCGAGCCCAAGCGCCCGACTGACCTGGGCGAGTTCGTGACCTGGGTCGAGCGCATGAACTCCGACATGCTCGCCGCCGGGGTCGAGCTCGGCGACCGCTACGAGTTCGACCTCGTCCACGGCCACGACTGGCTGGTCGCCAACGCCTGCGACCACCTCGCCAAGCGCTTCGACGCGCCGCTGGTGACGACGATCCACGCCACCGAGTACGGCCGTCACCAGGGCTGGGTCGACAAGCACCCCCAGACCTACATCCACGGTGTCGAGCGCTGGATCGTCAATCGCTCGCAGCGGGTGATCGCCTGCTCCCACTACATGCGCGAGCAGATCGTCGACATCTTCGGCGTCGCCGAGAAGCGGATCAGCGTCATCCCCAACGGGATCGACCCCGACGACCTGCAGGCCCAGAGCCCAGCCGAGCTGGAGCGGCTGCGCTCCGAGTTCGCCGAGCCGGAGGAGAAGCTGGTCTTGCTGATCGGCCGCCTCGTTTACGAGAAGGGCTTCCAGCTTGCCCTGGAGGCGATGCCGCGGGTGATCGCGGAGGCTCCCGGCACCCGCTTCCTGGTCGCCGGCTCCGGCACCCACGAGGCCGAGCTGCACCGCCAGGCCGAGGAGCTGGGCCTGATGGAGCACGGCACATTCCTCGGCTGGATCGGCGACGACGTCCTGCACTCGCTCTACCGGATCGCCGACCTCACCGTGGTCCCCTCGATCTACGAGCCCTTCGGCCTGGTCGCCCTCGAGGCGATGGCCTCGGGTTGCCCCTGCATCGTCGCCGATACCGGTGGCCTGCGCGAGGTGGTCGTCCACGAGGAAGGCGGCCTGCGCTTCCGCGCCGACGACCCGGAAGCGCTGGCCGAGGTGGCGATTCGCGTCCTCTCCGACGACGAGCTCGGGCAGCGGCTGATCGCCGATGCCTACGAGCACGTCCGCCGCTTCGACTGGGGCGACGTCGCCGAGCAGACCGTCGCGGTCTACGCCGAGCTCGCCGGCGCCCCACTCGGCCCCGCCTGAACCCGGCTCAGTCCTCGTCCGGGTGGAACTTGCCGATCCGGGTGCCGCCGGGCTCCCAGGTCATGCCCACCAGTAGCTCTTCCGGCGCGGCTTCAAGCGAGCCGGCGAGTTTGATCAGGGTGTCGACGCGGGCGATGCGGAGCCCGCGCTCGAGCTGGCTGATCTCGGTCCGGTGCACCGAGGCACGGACGCTGAGCTCATCCTGGGAGAGGTCAGCCTGTTTCCTGCAGCGCAGGAGGTTGTCCCCAAAGCGGGCGGCGATGTCCATGTGGCGGATGCTCCTCCTATCTGCAGTCGACACATTTGGCGCTGTGAAGTCGACATATTTGACGCTGTGAAGCTCCATCGGAGGCCACACCACCGAAGCACTGGGAGTGCAACTTACTGTCTGCAAAGGACGGAGCGCGCTCCCGGCCAGGCGCGCTGCAGGGCGAATTGCAGCGGACCGAAAAAAGCTTAATCGGGCTGGGGAAGAGTGGTGTGCGCTTCGGGGTCCGGCTCGACCGGGTTCGGCCAGCGGAGGTTCCGCGGCGCCTCGCGCATGCGGATGATCCGGGCCGGGCTGCCGGCGACGACGGCGTTGGCGGGGACGTCCTTGGTGACGACGGAGTTGGTGCCGACGATCGCGTTGTCGCCGACGCTGACCCCGCGCAGGACGCAGGCGCCGTAGCCGATCCAGACGTTGGAGCCGATCTCGACGTCGCGCATGTAGATGCCCTGGAGGCGGATCGGGCGCTCGGTTTCGACCACCCCGTGGTCGAAGTCGATGAACATCGCTCGGTCGGCGATTACGCACTGCTCGCCGATCCGCACGTGTCGGTAGGCGGAGATCGTGCACTCCTGCCCCATCACCGTCTTGGCGCCGATCTCGACCTCGCCCTCGTGGCAGCGGATCTTCGAGCCGTCGCCGATCCAGACGAAGCGGCCGAAGCGAACCTCTGCCTCGCTGCCGATCTGGAGTTCCAGCCGGCGCCCGAAGAAGACGAGGCCGTCGGTGCGCCAGCGTCGCCCGGCCCGGGTCAGGAAGCGGCGCCAGAGGTAGCGCCAGAGCAACCGCCCGTAGCGGTGGTTCAGCATTCGCCGGCGGGCGAGGAAACGGGTCGTGCGGATCACGGCGGCCGGGACTTTAGACTCACGCGCCAATGCCCGACGCCGCCAAAGCCGCACCGCTCGCCGAGCGCCTCGTCGCCGGCGACAAGCGGGCGCTGGCGCGGGCGATAACGCTGATCGAGTCCGACGACCCGGCCGGCTGGGATCTCGTCCGCGAGGTCTACCCGCGCACCGGCAAGGCCCGCATAGTCGGCTTCACCGGGCCGCCGGGGGTGGGGAAGAGCACCCTGATCGGGGCGCTGACCGCGGAGCTGCGCAAGTCCGAGCGCGAGGTGGCGGTGCTCTCGATCGATCCCTCCAGCCCGTTCACCCAGGGCGCCCTGCTGGGTGACCGGGTGCGCCTCTCCGACCACTTCCTCGATCCCGGCGTCTTCATCCGCTCGATGGCCTCGCGCGGGGCGCTCGGCGGGCTTTCCGAGGCGGCGCTGCAGGTGGCGCTGGTGATGGACGCGGCCGGCAAGGACGACGTCCTGATCGAGACCGTCGGCGTCGGCCAGGCCGAGATCGACATCGTCGACCACGCCGACACGATCGTGCTGGCGCTGATGCCGGGCTCGGGCGACTCGATCCAGGCGCTGAAGGCGGGGGTGATGGAGATCCCCGATGTGATCGTCGTCAACAAGGCCGACCACCCGATGACCGACACGATGGTGCGCGAGGTGCGCAGCGTCCTCGCCCTCTCTCACGACCCCGCGAGCTGGAAGGTGCCGATCCTGCGCACCGAGGCCGCCCGCGGCGAGGGCGTGGCCGAGCTGGCGGCGGCGATCGACGAGCACCGGGCTTTCATCGAGGCGGCGGGGACGCTGGCCGAGCGCCGCGCCCGCAACCTGCGCAGCGAGGTGCTCGGGATCGCCACGGCGCGGATGCGCCGTCGGCTCGAGGGCACCGCGGCCGAGGACCCGCGCACCGCCGAGCTGCTGGAGCGGGTGGTGAGGCGCGAGCTCGATCCCGCCAGCGCCGCGGTCCAACTGCTGGAGTGGCAGGTCGATGACTGAGCCGGCGCCGCCGCCCTCGGCGACGGAGGCGCTGAAGTGGGTCGGAGCCGAGCTCAGCGAGGCCGGTGGCGCCGGCGTCGGCGAGGTCACCGGCTTCTTCCTCGACTCCTCCTCGAGCGAGCCGGTGTGGCTGGTCGCCCGGATCGGTCGCCGCCGTCAGGCCCGGCTGATCGCGGTGCCGCTGCGCGAGTGCGCGGGGGCGGCCTTCGGCGTCTGGGTGGCGCAGGGCGCCGAGGAGCTGAGCACCGCCCCCGTCGTCGACCCGGCCCGGCCGCTGCGCCGCGAGCACGAGCTGGCGATCTGCGCCCACTTCGGGATCGGCGAGGCCGTGGGTCGCGCGGCCGAAGTCGCCGGTCGTCCCGAGGCCGAGGTCACGGCCGTGCCCCCCGGCGGTTGAGCCCGCCCGCCAGTTTCTCCCCGCGTCACATTTCCTTTCTAGCGTGACCCGTTGAACGGATCTCTACGAAGGGAATGGAATGCGGGCAAGAAGGGCAGTGACGGTTCTGGTCGTGGCGGTGAGCGGTGTGCTCGCCTTTGGTGGCTCCGGCGCTCTGGCCGCGAAGCACCACGGCCACGCGATGAAGCACGGGCACGCGATGAAGCATCACGGTCACGCGATGCATCACGGCGGGGCGATGCACTAGCTCCATGGCGCTGCTGATCCTCTTCGGGTTCATCGCCGGCGCGGCCACCGCGTTGTCGCCGTGCGTGCTGCCGGTGCTGCCGATCGCGCTCTCAGCGGGCGCGACCGGCGGCCGCCGGCGGCCGCTCGGGATCGTCGCCGGGCTGGCCGTCTCCTTCACCTTCGCGACGGTGGCGCTGGTCTACGTGATCTCCGCCCTCGGCCTGCCCAACGACTTCCTCCGCAAGCTGGCGATCGTCGTCCTGCTCGGCTTCGGGATCACCCTGATGATCCCGCCGCTGGCGGCCCGGCTGGAGGCCTGGATGAGCCAGTTCGCGAGCCGCGCCGGGGTCGCCAAAGGCAAGGGCGACGGCTTCTGGTCCGGGACCGCGGTCGGCGCCAGCCTCGGCCTAGTCTACGCCCCCTGCGCCGGCCCGATCCTGGCCGGGGTGATCACCGTCTCCGCCTCGCAGTCCTTCAGCACCGGCCGCCTCGCCGTCGCCCTCAGCTACGGGATCGGCTCCGCCGTCGTCCTCTACTTCCTCATGCTCGGCGGGCGCAAGGTGGTGCGGCCGCTGGCCAAACGCGGCGTCGGCCTGCAGATCGCGATGGGCGCCGTGATGGTGGTCGTCGCCCTGGCGATGCTCGGCAACTACGACATCCGCTTCCAGAACCACATCGCCGGCAGTCTGCCGAGCTTCCTCGTCAACCCGACCGAGGGCCTCGAGGACACCGCCCAGGCCAAAAGCGCCCTCGCTGACATTCGCGGCGGCGGCCACGGGATCGGCTCCAAAGCCACCGGTGCGGCGCCGGAAACCGATGCCAAGGGCAACCTCCGATCTGCCCGTCCTCGGCGTCGCCCCGGAATTCGTCGACAACCAGCAGTGGTTCAACACCCCGGGCGACAAGCCGTTGACCCTGCGCGGGCTGCGCGGGCGCGTCGTCCTCGTCGACTTCTGGACCTACAGCTGCATCAACTGCATCCGCACCCTGCCCTACCTGAAGGCCTGGGACGCGAAGTACCGCAAGGACGGCCTGACGATCGTCGGCGTCCACACGCCCGAGTTCCCGTTCGAGCGCGAGGCGAGCAACGTCGAAATGGCGATCTCCGAAAACGGCATCCACTATCCGGTCGTGCAGGACAACGAACAGGCGACCTGGAACGCCTACGACAACCAGTACTGGCCGGCCGAGTACTTCATCGACGCCCAGGGCCGGGTCCGCTACGTGCATTTCGGCGAGGGCGAATACGGCGAGAAAGAGAAGGTGATCCGCGACCTTCTGGCGGAAGCGGGCAAGACGGTCAAGGGCGGCGAGACCCAGGTCCACGCGGTCGCCCCCTCGAAGACCGTGACCACCCCCGAGACCTACCTCGGCGCCGCCCGGGCGGAACGCTTCACCAACTCGATGCTCTCGCCCGGCTCGCACGACTTCACCGCACCGAAGTCGCTCCCCGCCAACGAATTCGCCTACCACGGCAGGTGGAACATCTCGCTCGACTCGGTGACGGCCGAATCCGGGGCCTCGCTCGACCTCAACTTCGGCGCCCGGCGCGTCTACCTGGTGCTCGGCTCGCCGGGGCGCGACCGCCAGGTGAAGGTGCTGCTCGACGGGCAGCCGATCGCCGGCGCCGACGCCGGCTCCGATGTCCACGACGGCGCCGTGACCGTGAGCGGCCAGCGCCTCTACAACCTCGTCGACATGCCCGCAGTCGGCCATCACGTCCTCACCCTGGAACCGGAAGCGGGGGTCGAGGGATATGCCTTCACTTTCGGCTAGCCGCGAGTCCGTCCGCCCGGGCGCGACAATCGCGGCCATGGCCGACTCCTCCAAGGGCACGGTGCTGGTCGTCGACGACGAGCCGACGATCCTCGACGTCGTCGGCCGCTACATGGAGCGAGCCGGCTATGAGACCTACCGCGCCGCCGACGGGCCCGAGGCGCTGCGCCTGGCCGCGTTGCACCGCCCCGACCTGGTCGTGCTCGACCTGATGCTGCCGGGGATCGACGGGATCGAGGTGATGCGGCAGCTGCACGAGGCGCCGGGCCCGCGGATCGCGGTGATCCTGCTGACCGCCCGCGGCGAGGAGTCCGATCGCCTCGTCGGCCTGCGCCAGGGCGCCGACGACTACGTCGTCAAGCCGTTCTCCCCGGCCGAGCTGGTCGCCAGGGTCGGCGCCGTGCTGCGCCGCGTCTCGCCTCCCGACGAGGAGGCGCCGCCGATCGAGCACGGGCCGCTGCGGATCGAGCCGGCGACGCGCGAGCGTCACCCTCGACGGTGAAGCGATTGGACTGACCATGCGCGAGTTCGACCTGCTCGCCTACCTCGCTACGCACCCCGGCCGGGTCTACTCGCGCGACCAGCTGATGGAAGCGGTCTGGGGCGAGCCCTTCTTCGAGGACACCAGCACCGTCACCGTCCACGTCCGCCGCCTCCGCGCCAAGCTCGGCGACGACCCGAACCAGCCCCGCTTCATCGAGACGGTCTGGGGCGTCGGATACAGGTTGCGACCATGAGCGCGGAGCGAGTGAGCAAGATCGCCGGTGGTCATGAGTGCGAGCCAGCGCAGCGCGAAGCAGTCGTATGAAGCGCGCCGTCGTCATCGCCGTCGCCGCCTTCCTCGCCGGCGCCGCGGCGGTGGCCGTCCCCGGCCACATGGGCGCCGATCAGGTTCTGTTGGTGGTTCTCGCCGCCGCGGGCGCCGCGCTGGCGGCGGCGCTCGCTGTCCGCCTGGCGATGGAGGAGCGCTCGCGCGGTGAGATCGAGGAGGCACGCCGCCGGCTCGTCGCCGCCGCCTCGCACGACCTGCGCACGCCACTCGCCTCGCTGCGGCTGCTGGTCGAGTCGATCGACGACGGGGTGGCGACGGGGGAGACCCGCGACCGCTACCTGAAGGAGATCCGCACCCACGTCGCCGTCCTCAGCGACCTCGTCGACGACCTCTTCGAGCTCTCGCGGATCGAGGCCGGCGACATCTCTTGGACGATGCGCCAGGTCGAGTTGCACGAGCTGATCGGCGACACCGTGGCGGCGATGCGAGCGCCGGCCGGCGAGCGCGGCGTCAGCCTCGCCGCCGAGCTGCCGGCGGGCGAGCTCCTCGCCAGCGCCAACGCCGAGAAGGTCCAGCGCGTCCTCTTCAATCTGATCCAGAACGCGATCCGCCACACCCCCGCCGACGGCAGCGTCACCGTTCGCGCCCGTCCCAGCGCGGGGGGGGTCGAGGTCGAGGTAGCCGACAACGGCGAGGGGGTCCCGGCCGGCGACGGCGAGCGCGTCTTCGAGGCCTTCTACCGGGGCGACGCCGCCCGCGGGGAGGACGGCGCCGGCCTCGGCCTCGCCATCTCCCGCGCGATCGTCGAGGCCCACGGCGGCAGGATCTGGCTCGAAGACGGGGCGCCCGGCACGCGGGTGCATTTCACGCTGAAGGGCGCTTGAGGCCTAACAGCCGAGCTGGCGGGCGATCACCATCTGCTGGACCTCGTCGGTGCCCTCGCCGATCGTGAGGATCTTGGCGTCGCGGTAGAAGCGGCAGACCGGGTACTCCTCGATGAAGCCGTAGCCGCCGTGGATCTGCACCGCCTCCTCGGTCGCTTTGACCGCGAGCCTGCCGGTGATCAGCTTCGCCTGGGCGGCGGTGAGGGTGAAGGACTGGCCGGCGTCCTTCTCCAGAGCGGCCCGCCAGGTCAGCAGCCGCGCCGCCTCGATCTGGGCCGAGAGGTCGGCGATCTTCGCCTGGATCGACTGGAACTTGGAGATCGACTGGCCGAAGGCCTGGCGCTCCTTGGCGTAGGCGATCGCCTCGTCGAGGGCGCCCTGGGCGAGGCCGACGCCCATCGCGGCGACCCCGATCCGGCCGCCGTCGAGGATGTGGAGGAAGTTCTTGAAGCCCTCGCCACGGCGCCCGAGCAGGCTCGACTCCGGCAGCTTGCAGTCCTCGAAGCTGAGCGGTCGCGTGTCGGAGGCGTTCCAGCCCATCTTGCGGTAGGCCTCGCCGATCTCGTAGCCGGGGGTGCCGTTGGCGACGATCAGGTTGGAGATCTCCTTGCGGCCGTTGACCTCGCCGGTGACGGCGGTGATCGAGACGCAGCCGGAGATGTCCGTGCCGGAGTTGGTGATGAACTGCTTGGCGCCGTTGACCGTCCACTCGCCCTCGGCCAGCGTGGCGCGGGTGCGGACGTTGCCGGCGTCGGAGCCGGCCTCGGGCTCGGTCAGCCCGAAGGAGGCGAGGCGCTCGGCCGCTGCACAGCTGCGGCAGCCACTCGTCCTTCTGCTCGTCGCTGCCCCAGAGGTAGATCGGCATCGTCCCCAGCGACGTATGCGCCGCCATCGTGATGCAGACCGAAGAATCGATCCGCGCCAGCTCTTCCACCGCCAGGACATAGGACAGCGTGTCGGCCCCGCCACCGCCGTACTCCTGCGGAAACGGAATCCCCATCAACCCCAGCCCGCCCAGCTTCTCGACGATCTCGTAGGGAAAGGCCTTGGTCCGATCCAGCTCCTCGGCTACAGGCTTGACCTCCTGTCGAGCGAAGTCGCGGACGGTGTCTCGGAGCAGTTTCTGCTCATCGGAAAGATCGAAGTTCATGCCCGTCAGCCTATTTCGGTTCGTGGGGGCGGCGTGGGGAGGGTCCGAGAACGGAGCCTGTTTGCCCCGCCCGCAGGACCCTCCCCACGCCGCCCACGCCTCCCTCGCTAAAGCTGAAGCGACTTCACCTGAAGGAGCTCCTCGAGGCCGTAGCGACCGTTCTCCCTGCCATGCCCCGACTGCCCGTAGCCACCGAACGGCGCCAACGGGTTGAACGCCCCGCCGTTGATCTCGATCTGGCCGCTGCGAATCCGCTTGGCAACCCCGATCGCCCGCTCCTGGTCGCCCGACCAGACGCCGCCGGCGAGCCCGTAGGGGCTGTCGTTGGCGATCCGCACCGCCTCCTCCTCGCCGTCGTAGGGCTGGATCGCCAGCACCGGGCCGAAGATCTCCTCCTGGGCGATCGTCATCTCCGCCGTCACCTCGGAGAAGACGGTGGGGCGGACGAAGTAGCCGCGGTCGAGCCCCTCGGGCGCCTCGGCGCCGCCGGTCACCAGTTTCGCGCCCTCGGCCTCGCCCTTCTCGATGTAGCCGCGCACGCGCTGGCGCTGGAGGTCGGAGACGAGCGGGCCGAGCCGGGTCGAGTCGGCGAACGGGTCGCCGGGGGTGAAGGCCTCGGCGGTGGCGGCGGCGATCTGCTCGGCTTCGGCGAGCTTGTCGCGCGGGACCAGCATCCGGGTCAGGGCGCTGCAGGTCTGGCCCGAGTTGAGGAAGCACTTGGCGACGCCGTCGGGGACCGCCCTGGCAAGGTCGGCGTCGTCGAGGATCACGTTCGGCGACTTGCCGCCGAGCTCCATCGCCACCGGCTTGACGCTCGCCGAGGCCAGCTCGCTGACCCGTTTGCCGGCCCGGGTCGAGCCGGTGAAGGAGACCATGTCGACGCCGGGGTGGGCGGCGATCGCCTCGCCGACGACCGGGCCGGTCCCGGTGACCAGGTTGAAGACGCCGGCGGGGAGGCCGGCGGCCTCGATCACCTCGGCCAGCAGGAAGGCGTTCAGCGGCGTCACCTCGCTCGGCTTGAGGACGACGGTGCAGCCGACCGCGAGGGCGGGGGCGACCTTGCAGGCGATCTGATTCAGCGGGTAGTTCCAGGGGGTGATCGCGCCGAGCACGCCGACCGGCTCGCGCAGCACCCGCGAGTTGCCGATCTCCTCCTCCCAGGCGATTTCGTCCAGCAGCTTCGGCATCGCCCCGAACTGGGCGGTCGGCAGCCCGACCTGGATCATCTGGCTCAGCTTCAGCGGCATCCCCAGCTCCTGGGTGATCGTCGCCGCGATCTCCTCGCTGCGCTCGCCGAGCCCGGCGGCGATCGCCGCCATGTAGCCGGCGCGCTCCTCGCGTGAGGTCCGCGACCAGGAGTCGAAGGCGCCGCGCGCGGCGGCGACGGCGCGGTCGGCGTCATCCGGAGAGCAGGCCGGAACCGTGCCCATCACCTCCTCGGTAGTCGAGTTGACCACCTCGATCGACTCGCCCCCGGCCGGGGCGACCCACTCGCCGCCGATGAAGACCCTGTCTCGAACCTGAAGCTCCGCCGCAGTCGCCATGCCCACTCCTCCTCAACGCTCGCTCACCCGATTGGCTGTGTAGCCAACGCTAGCGCGACGTAGGCCTGGGCGCCGGGGGAGGGCATTGATAGCTGATATGCGATAAGTACAAATAAGCTATATTTAATCGGTGAGCCCAGGTGAATTGCTGAAGCAGGCTCGCCGTCGTCACGGCGTCAGCCAGGGCGGCCTGGCAACCCGCGCCGGTACGACGCAGTCGGCGATTTCGCGCATCGAGCGCGATCGCGTTTCGCCCTCGGTCGAGACCCTGCGCGAGCTGCTCTATCTCTTGGGGGAGGATCTCTCGCTGACCTCTGAGCTGCGCGACTTCGGCATCGATCGCACGCTCAACCAATCCAACCTGGCCTTCACCCCTGAACAGCGAGTGAGGCGCGGCATGGAATTTGCGGACTTCGCACGCCGCAACCGGGGCGGCATTGGCCGCCAGGCCACTTAGGAGGCAATGACCTTGGACGACCTCGGGCCTTCTCTCCAAATCAAAGAGCTCTTGCAGGCTCTTGATCGTCACGGCGTCGAGTTCATGGTCATTGGTGGCATAGCGGGGTTGGCGCACGGCTCGTCCTATCCCACCTATGACCTTGATGTCATCTACGCGCGCGAGGCTTCCAATCTCGAGCGTCTGGCCGCGGCGTTGATTGAGATCGGGGTTTCTCTGCGAGGGGCTCCCCCCGACCTTCCCTTCACACCAGATGCCCGCACGCTCGAAAACGGGGCCAACTTCACCTTCGATACCGAATGGGGCTCCTTCGACATCTTGGCCGACGCGGCCGGCATGCGTGGCTATCAGGCGATGCGCGCCGATGCCCGCCTGGACACGATCGAGGGGGTGGCGGTCCGCATCGTCTCCCTCGATGATCTGATCGCGATGAAGCGGGCTGCCAACCGGCCCAAGGACAAGCTGATGGTCGAGGAGTACATCGTGCTCGCCGACGAGCAGAAGAGGCTGGCGAGGGAAGAAAAGGAGCAGGGCGGGAGCTAGGCCGACTCGCCCGCGCCCGCCGCGGCAAGCGCGGCTGCCCGGCCCGGTCCCGGAACCTGGATCGCGTCACGGGCGCTGAGGGTCTCGCCGCACTCTTCGCAGACGCCACGCTCGCTGACATGGCCGCCGCAGACCTTGTGCCGGATCAGTTTCGGCGGGCCGCCGGGGCTGGGGGAGTAGCGATCGCCCCAGTTGAGCAGGGCGATCAGGGTGGGCCAGAGGTCGAGGCCCTTCTCGGTCAGGAAGTACTCGTAGCGCGCGGGGCTCTCCTGGTACTGGCGGCGCTCGAGGATGTCCTCGTCGACGAGACGCTGCAGCCGCGCCGAGAGCACGTTGCGGGCGACCCCCAACGAGCTCTGCATCTCGCCGAAGCGGCGGTTGCCGTTGAAGACGTCGCGCACGATCAGCAGCGACCAGCGCTCGCCGATCACCTCCAGCGAGTTGGCGATCGAGCAGAGCTGGTTCGGATAGTCACGATGCAGCACGAATGTGATCCTCGCACACATGGTTGCATCAAGCAACCCACTTCGGGTAGGCTTGTGCCGTGGTTAGTTGCTTGAAGAAACCATGGACCACCGCCCGATCGGAGGCGACGCAATGAGGCTGATACACCGACACAGGCACCACGGCCGCTCGAAGGCACCGCGCATCGCGATCAGCCAGGCCGAGATCACCGCTGACCTGCATTACCGCGGCGGCGCCCGCCTCGCGGCCGCGCCCTCCCGCGCCCGTCGGAGCGGCCGATGAGCGCGGACGGCGCCGGCGGGCTCGTCGTCGCTCCCGACGGCAGCGCCGCCGAGGTCGCCGAGGCCTTCGCCGCTTCCAGCCCCGAGACCTCGCGCAGCCGCACCCTGGTCTGGCAGGACCCGGTGGCGACCGCGGCGGCGGGGGCGACGATGACCGGGATGGAGTACATGACCGCTGTCGTCACCGGCCAGGTGCCGCCGCCGCCGATCGCGGTGACGATGCGGCTACGGCCGGTCGAGCTGGAGGAGGGGCGGGTCGTCTTCGAGGGCAACCCGGGGGAGGAGCACTACAACCCGATCGGCGTCGTCCACGGTGGCTACGCCGCGACCTTGCTCGACTCGGCGCTCGGCTGCGCGGTGCACACCACGCTGCCGGCCGGCGTCGCCTACACCTCGCTCGGCCTCGAGACCAAGTACGTGCGGCCGATCACCCGCGACACCGGCCGCGTCCTCTGCGAGGCCAGCGTCCTCTATCGCGGCCGTAAACAGGCGACGGCCGAGGCGACCCTGACCGCAGCCGACAGCGGCAAATTGATCGCCTCCGGCACCGCGACCTGCATGATCCTCGGCGGCTGCGAGCCTAGCGAGGCCTGCGTCGCGCGCCAGCTCGACCAGCAGGCGGACGCCGAAGCCGCTGGCGTCGTTGCCGGTGTACTCGCGCCCGACTTCCCAGGCGGTGCCGGCGATGTCGATGTGCGCCCAGGGCGTCTCGCCGACGAACTCCTCGAGGAAGGAGGCGGCGGTGATCGTGCCCGCCTTGCGCTTCGAGGCGAGGTTGGAGAGGTCGGCGACGGTGCCCTTCATCAGCGCCTTGAACTCGGGGTGGAGGGGGAGGCGCCAGGTCAGCTCGCCGCTCTCCTCGCCGGCCCGCCGCGACCGCCGCCGCGAGCTCGTCGTCGTTGGCGATCACCGCCGCGTAGGTAGAGCCGAGGGCGATCACGACGGCGCCGGTCAGGGTGGCGAGATCGACGATCCGCTCGGCCCCGAGCTCGACCGCGTAGGCGAGCGCGTCGGCGAGGATCAGTCGGCCCTCGGCGTCGGTGTTGTTGACCTCGACGGTGACGCCGTTGTACTGGGTGATCACGTCGCCGGGCTTGATCGCCGTGCCGGAGGGCATGTTCTCGGTCGAGGGCACGACGGCGACGACATCGAGCGCGAGTCCGAGCTCGGCGATCGCCGCGACCGACTCCAGCACCGCGGCCGCCCCGGACATGTCGTACTTCATCTCGTGCATCCCGGCTCCGGGCTTGAGCGAGATCCCGCCGGTGTCGAAGGTGACGCCCTTGCCGACCAGGCCCAGGGTCGGGCCGGCAGCCGCCGCCGGAGTAACGCAGGACGATCAGCCGGGCCGGCTCGCCGCCGCCGCGGCTGACCGCGACCAGGCCGCCCATGCCCTTGGCGGCGATCTGCTCGGGCCCGAGCACGTCGACGCTGACGGCGTCGTGGCCGGCGGCGATCTCCTCGGCGCGGCTCGCCAGGTAGCTCGGCGTGGCGAAGTTGGCGGGGGTGCTCTGCAGGTCGCGGGCGCGGTTCTGGGCCTCGGCGTAGATGCGCGCGGTCTCCGCCGCTGTCGCGACGCTCTCCGGACCCAGGAGCGTCAGCGTCTCGATGCCCGGCGCCGGGGCGTCGTCCTTCGACGTCCCCTTGCCCTTGAAGCGGTCGAAGCGGTAGGAGCCGAGGATCGTGCCGGTGACCAGCGCTTCCGCGGCCGCGGTGTCGTCGCCGGTCTCCGGCAGCACCCAGGCGACCGAGCTGGCCTCCAGGCGCCCGGCCTCCTTGGCCGCCAGCGCCGCGGCGACGCGCAGGCGCTCGGCGTCGGCCTCCTCGCGCTTGCCGAGGCCGATGACCAGGACCCGGGCCTCGCCGGAGTGCAGCAGCAGCTTCTTCTTGAACGAGCCCCTGGCGTCGCCGGCGCCCGCGAGCCCGGCAACCGACTCGGGCGGCGATCCGTCCTCGTAGAGGCCGACGACCGCGAGCCCGGCCCCGGCCGCGAGCGGCTCGCTCTGACTGACGATCACCTTCATCGGGCACGAGTCTATGCACTGACCGCAAGCCGGTCGGTATCGTCACCGCCCGGCCTCGGCGCCCACCTGACCCAACCCGACGACCCGCAGAAGAAAGGCAGTAGATGCCCAGCTCAGTGATCCTTGGAACCGCGCGCACCCCCTTCGGGAAGATGGGCGGAGCCCTGTCCTCTCTCGACGCCACCGATCTCGGCGGCACGGTGATCGAGGCGGCGCTGGAGCGCTCCGGCGTCGACCCCGCGCAGGTCGAGCAGGTCGTCTTCGGGCAGGTCCTGCAGGCCGGCCAGGGGCAGATCCCCTCGCGCCAGGCCCAGATCAAGGGCGGCATCCCCAAGGAGGTCCCCTCGGAGACGATCAACAAGGTCTGCGCCTCGGGCATGCGCTCGCTCGGCATCGCCGACATGGCGATCCGCGCGGGCGACTCCAACGTCGCCGTAACCGGCGGCATGGAGTCGATGAGCAAGGCCCCCTACCTGCTGCCGGGTGCCCGCTTCGGCTTCCGCATGGGCGACGTCACCGCGGTCGACGCGATGACCCATGACGGCCTCACCAACCCCTTCACCGAGAAGCAGATGATCAACGAGGCCAGCGAGGTCGGCAACGAGCTCGAGATCACCCGCCTCGACATGGACCGCTTCGCCGAGCGCTCGCACCGGCTCGCCGCCGAGGCCACCGACGCCGGTCGCCTCGCCGACGAGATCGTCGGCGTCACCGTGAAGTCGCGCAAGGGCGAGAGCACGGTCGAGGCCGACGAGGCGATCCGCCCCGACACCACCCTGGAGACGCTGGCGAAGCTGAAGGCGATCGGGGGCGAGGACGCCACCCACACCGCCGGCAACGCCCCCGGCGTCAACGACGGCGCCGGCGCGATCGTCGTCGCCTCCGAGGAGTGGGCCCAGAGCAACGGCAAGACCCCGCTGGCCCGCATCCTCTCCTACGGCATGGTCGGCGACGACTTCGCCTACCTGGCCAAAACCCCCGCCAACGCCGCCAAGCAGGCGCTGGAGAAGATCGGCAAGAGCCCCGAGGACGTCGACCTCTGGGAGATCAACGAGGCCTTCGCCTCGGTCGCCCTCAACTCGGTGCGGATGCTCGGCGTCGACGAGGACAAGGTCAACGTCAACGGCGGCGCGATCGCCCTCGGCCACCCGATCGGCGCCTCCGGCTCCCGCATCGTCGGCGCGCTGGTGCACGAGCTGCAGCGCCGCGGCGGTGGGCTCGGCGTCGCCGCGATCTGCTCAGGCGGCGGTCAGGGCGACGCGATCGTGATTGAGGTGCCCTCGCACTAGCGCGGCCGCTGCAAACCGGCGCATCTCGGGGTCCTCAGTCGCTCGGATCGGGTCACGCACGAAGTGCGCTCCCCTCACCTCACTCCCTGCGTCCCCGACCTGCTTGGTTTTCGCAGCCGTGCGAGGGACTAAAAGCGCATGAGTCGGGGAGCCGCTTTTTTCGATCTCGATAAGACCCTGATGGCGGGGTCTTCCGGGATGCAGTTCGCCCGCGTCGCGGCTCAGCACGGGATCGTCAGTCGCCGCCAGCTCGCCGGCTGGGGGTTCGAGCACCTGCGCTACCGGCTGCGCGGCACCACTGACGAGCGCACCGGGGAGGTGCTGCGGGCCGCGCGCGAGCTGATCCGCGGCGTCCCCGCGAAGACGGTCGAGCGGATGGGGCCGGAGGTGATGGCGGCGGTGCTGCCGCGGGTCTTCCCGCAGATGCTCGACGAGGTCCACGCCCACCAGGACGCCGGCCGCCCGGCCTTCATCGTCTCCGCCGCCGGCAACGACGTGGTCGAGTCCCTGGCCCAGGTACTGGGGATGGAGGGCGGCATCGGCACCCGCTACGAGGTCGACGCCGACGGCAACTTCACCGGCCGCTTCGAGGGCCCCTTCGTCTACGGCCCCGGCAAGGTCGAGGCGATGCAGGCCTTCGCCGATCGTCATCAGATCGACCTCGAGGCCTCCTACGCCTACTCCGACTCGCTCTCGGACCTGCCGATGCTGCGCGCGGTCGGTCACCCGGTCGCGGTCAACCCCGACCCGCCGCTGGCCGCGATCGCCCGCGAGGAGGGCTGGCAGACGCTGCGCTTCGAGCGTCTCGGCCGTCGCCTCGTCGCCGTCGTCGTCACCCTGCTGGCGAGCGTGGCCGGCTTCGGGGCCTCGCGCTTCGCCGCCCGCCGCAGGCCGCCGCCCCGCCGATTCGCCAGGCGGCCCTAGACTTCTCCCATGGCAGCCGAGCCGGGTTCGAAGCCCGAGTTCAAACAGCGCGAGGCCGAGTTCACCACCATCTCCGGTCAGGAGATCGAGCCGCTCTACGGCCCCGACGACGTCGACCCCGAGCTCGAGCAGCGGGTCGGCGAGCCCGGCGAGTATCCGTTCACGCGCGGGCCCTACCCGTCGATGTACCGGGGGCGGCTCTGGACGATGCGCCAGTTCGCCGGCTTCGGCACCGTCGAGGAGACCAACGAGCGCTTCCACTACCTGCTCGACCACGGCCAGACCGGGCTCTCGACCGCCTTCGACATGCCGACCCTGATGGGCTACGACTCCGACCACGAGCGCAGCCTCGGCGAGGTCGGCCGCGAGGGCGTCGCCGTCGACACCCTCGACGACATGGAGCAGCTCTTCGCCGGGATCCCGCTCGGCGGCGTCACCACCTCGATGACGATCAACGCCCCGGCGGCGATCCTGCTCGCCTTCTACGTGCTGGTCGGCGAGAGCCAGGGCGTGCCGCCCGAGAAGCTGGGGGGGACGATCCAGACCGACATCCTCAAGGAGTACATCGCCCAGAAAGAGTGGTGCTTCCCGATCGAGCCGGCGATGCGCCTGGTCACCGACATGATCGAGTGGTGCACCGAGCAGATGCCCCGCTGGCACCCGGTCTCGATCTCCGGGTACCACATCCGCGAGGCCGGATCGACCGCCCAGCAGGAGCTCGCCTTCACGCTCAAGGACGGCTTCACCTACGTCGAGCGGGCGATCGAGCGCGGCCTCGACGTCGACGACTTCGCCCCCCGCCTCTCCTTCTTCTTCAACGCCCACGTCGACTTCTTCGAGGAGATCGCCAAGTACCGGGCGGCACGCCGGATCTGGGCGCGGGAGCTGCGCGACACCTACGGCGCCAAGCGCGAGGAGTCGATGCGGCTGCGCTTCCACACCCAGACCGCGGGCGTCTCGCTGACCGCCCAGCAGCCGCTCAACAACATCGTCCGCACCTCGCTGGAGGCGATGGCGGCGGTGCTCGGCGGCACCCAGTCGCTGCACACCAACTCCTACGACGAGGCGCTGGCGCTGCCGACCGAGGAGGCGGTGCGAGTCGCCCTGCGCACGCAGCAGATCATCGCCTCGGAGTCCGGCGTCACCAACACCGCCGACCCGCTCGGCGGCTCCTGGTTCGTCGAGAAGCTGACCGACGAGATGGAGGCCGCCGCCTACGGCTACTTCGCCCGCATCGACGAGCTGGGGGGGATGGTCGAGGCGATCCGCCGCAACTTCCCCCAGCGCGAGATCGCCGACGCCTCCTTCACCTACCAGCAGGAGCTGAACGAGCGCAAGCGGATCGTCGTCGGCGTCAACGACTTCGTCCAGGAGGACGAAGAGCCGACCCCGATCCTGAAGATCGACCCCTCGCTCGAACGCAAGCAGACCGACCGCCTCGCCGCCACCCGCGCCCGCCGCGACGGCGCCGCAGTCGAGAGCGCCCTGGCCGAGCTGAAGCGGGTCGCCGCGACGGACGGCAACCTGATGGAGCCGATCATCGCCGCCGCCCGCGCCCGCACCACCGAGGGCGAGATGATCGCCGCCTTGCAGGAGGTCTTCGGGACCTACACCGAGTCCCCCGTCTTCTGAGCAGCCGCTACGCTTCCCCGCGCCGATGACCACCGCCACCGCCCGCAAGATCCGCGTCGTCGTCGCCAAGCCCGGCTTGGACGGCCATGATCGCGGCGCCAAGATCATCGCCCGCGCCCTGCGCGACGCCGGCATGGAGGTCATCTACACCGGCCTGCACCAGACCCCGGAGCAGATCGCCGAGACGGTGATCCAGGAGGACGCCGACGCGGTCGGCCTCTCGATCCTCTCCGGCGCCCACATGACCCTGGTGCCGAAAGTGGTGGCCCTGCTCGAAGCCCAGGGCGTCGACGACGTCTTGGTCACGGTCGGGGGCACGATTCCGGCCGACGACATCCCGGAGCTGAAGAAGCTCGGGGTCGCCGCGGTCTTCACCCCGGGTGCCGGAACCGACGAGATCGTCGACTTCATCCGCGCCGGCGCCACCGAGCGCCACGAGCGCGGCGAATAACTTCCCGCCGGGCCGGGTAATATCCCCCCGATTGACTGGTCAATCAACCAGTCGCCCGCAACCGATAACATGCCCGCCCGCAAAGGGCCCGCGAGGCGCATTTCGCAGCCCGCGAAGACCTGAGAATCGTTTCCCCAAGGAGGCTTCACTTGAAGATCTGCGTCCTGGTCAAGGAGGTTCCGGACGCCGCGGTACAGAAGCGCATCGATCCGAACACGATGCGTCTGGACCGTGGCGGCGAGAAAAACCTCAATCCCTTCGATACCCACGCCCTCGAGGCGGCGATGCAGATCAAGGAGGGTGGAGCGATCCCGGTCGAGGAGGTTGTGGCCGTAACCATGGGCCCTGGCTCCGCTGTCCGTGCTCTGCACAAGGCCGTCGCCCTCGGCGCCGACCGTTCCGTGCATCTCTCCGACGACGCCCTGCAGGGCTCCGACGTCTGCGCCACCGGCTACTCGCTGGCCAAGGTGCTCGAGTCCGAGAGCCCCGACCTGGTCCTGCTGGGCCAGCAGTCCGATGATGGCGAGTGCTACACGATCGGTGCCGTCGTGGCCGACCACCTGCAGATGCCTTCGCTGACCCAGGTGATCAAGATCGACGTCAACGACGGCAAGCTCCGCTGCGAGCGCCAGGCCGAGTACGGCTACGACACCGTCGAGATCGAGCTGCCCGCGGTGATCAGCGTCGGCGACGCGATCAACGAGCCCCGCTACCCGAGCCTGAAGGCGATCATGGGGGCGAAGAAAAAACCGCTCGACACCAAGGCCACTGGCGACGTCGGCATCGACGGCGGCATGGTCGGCGAGTCCGGCTCCAAGACCAAGGTCCTCGCGCTCAACCCGCCCCCCGCCAAGGTGGCCGGCGAGATCATCGAGGACGAGGACACCAACGAGACGGTCGAAAAGATCGTCGCCTGGCTCGACGAGAGGAAGCTGATCTAGATGGCAGGCATCCTGGTTTACGCCCTGCACGACGACGAGGGCAACTTCAACAAAAACTCACTCGGGGCGATCTCCGAGGCGGCCAAGCTGGCCGGCGAAATCGGTGGCGAGGCCGCGGCTCTGGTCGTCGGCGATATCGCCGACGACGCCTGTGCCGGTCTCGGTAACTGGGGCGCGGCCAAGGTCTACCGGGCCAAGAGCGTCCCGGAGGGTCTGGCTCAGCCGATCATCGACGCGATGGCCAAGGTCATCACCGAGAACGACATCTCCTACGCGCTGTTCGGCGGCGGGCTGCTCGGCTTCGAGATCGGTGCCGGTCTGACCGCCCGCCTCAACGCCGGCGTCACCATGGAGGTCACCGAGGTCAAGGTGCAGGACGGCAAGCTTGTCGCCGAGCGCCCGATCCTGCAGGACTCTGAGATCGCCGATGTCGGTTACGTCAGCGAGCCCGGCATCATCATCAGCCGCCTCAACGCGTTCGACGCCAAGGAGAGCGGTGGCACGGCTGAGGTCGTCGACGTCGAAGTCGAGCTTTCCGCTTGGTCGACCAAGGCGACGATGGTCCAGCGCGGCGAGCAGCGTGGCGCCGACGTCAACATCGAGGACGCCGACATCCTGGTCGGCGGTGGACGAGGCCTCGGCGCTGCCGAGGGCTTCAAGCTGGCCGAGGAACTGGCCGAGTCGATGGGCGGCGCCGTCGCCGCGACCCGCGCGGTCGTCGACGCCGGTTGGTACCCCTACGCGGCCCAGATCGGCCAGACCGGGAAGACGGTCGCGCCGAAGCTCTACCTCGCCGCCGGTGTCTCCGGCGCGATCCAGCACAAGGTCGGGATGCAGAACTCGGAGAACATCCTGGCGATCAACAAGGATCCGAACGCCCCGATCTTCGAGTTCTCGGATCTCGGCGTGGTCGGCGATCTGCACAAGATCGTCCCCAAGCTGACCGAGGCGATCAAGGCGAAGAAGGGCGGCTGAGCAAGTGCCGGGGATAGCGCCGAGCGAGTTCCCCCGCCGTTCGAGTCGGCCGATGTAATCGGCCCGCCCACGGACGCGGAGGATGAGCGCATCGAGGTTGGCGTGGCGATCGTCGGCGGTGGCCCCGCCGGCCTCGCCTGCGCCAACAAAGTCATGCAACTGCTCGAGCACGAGCCGGAGCTGACCGAGAAGCTCGGCGAAGTCCCCGTCGCCGTCATCGAGAAGGGCAAAGTCGCCGGAGCCCACCTGCTCTCCGGCGCCAACATGCGCCCCTCGGCGATGGAAGAGCTGTTCCCCGACCTGCCGAAGGACGAGTGGCCGGTCTACCAAGAGGTGACCAAGGACGCGGTCTACATGCTGACCTCGAAGGCGGCGCTGCCCCTGAAGCCGATGCCGCCGAACTTCAAGAACCACGGCAACTACGTCACCTCGGTCTCGAAACTGGGCCGCTTCCTCTCCGACAAAGCCGAGGAGGCCGGCGTCTACATCCTCTCCGAGACCGCCGCGACGAAGCTGCTGGTCGAGGACCGCGTCGTCAGGGGCGTGCGCTCCGGCGACCGCGGCCGGGGCAAGGACGGCGAAGAGCTCGGCAACTTCGAGCCCGGCTCCGACGTGATCGCCAAGGCGACCGTGCTCGCCGAGGGCACCGTCGGCCACCTCAGCTACGCCGCCTACGACTACTTCGACCTGCACGGCGCCGACCCGATGCGCTGGGAGCTTGGGGTCAAAGAGGTCTGGGAGGTGAAGGAGCCGCTCGACCGGGTGATCCACACGATGGGCTGGCCGCTGCGCAAAGCCGCCCGCTACAACGAGTTCGGCGGCAGCTTCATCTACCCGATGGGCGAGGACAAGATCTGCATCGGCCTCGTGGTCGGCCTCGACTACACCGACGCCACCTTCAGCTGCCACGACGCACTGCAGCTGCTGAAGACCCATCCCTTCATCAAGAAGATCCTCGACGGCGGCAAGCGGGTCGCCTGGGGCGCCAAGACGATCCCCTCCGGCGGCTACTTCTCGATGCCGAAGCGGCTCGCGGTGCCGGGGATGATGATCGCCGGCGACGCCGCCAGCATGGTCAACGTGCCGACCCTGAAGGGCGTCCACTACGCGATGCACGCGGGGATGTACGCGGCGGAGACGATCGTCGAGACCCTGAAGAAGGACATCGACTCGGTCAACTTCGAGGCCTACGACGAGAAGGTCCACAACTCGCTGATCGAGAAGGAGATCTACGAGTCGCGCAACATGCGCCAGCCCTTCTCCAAAGGCTTTTTCGTCGGCGGCGCCATCGCCTCGGCGATGACCATGACCAAAGGTAACTTCCCCGGCGGGCACTGGAGCCAGGAGGACGACGCCGAGCACGCGATGGACATCGGCAAAGCCGGCGACATGTACGTCAAGGCCGACAACGAGCTGACCTTCAACAAGCTCGACTCCGTCTTCCTCTCCGGCAACGCGACCCGCGACGACGCTCCCAACCACGTCCGCATCCAGACCCGCGTCCCCAAGGAGATCGCCCAGACCTGGGTCTCGATGTGCCCGGCCCAGGTCTACGAGATCCCCGAGGACCAGCTCGAGAGCGGCGCTTCGACGGTCGACGTCCACGTCACCGCCTCCAACTGCGTCCAGTGCGGCGCGATCACCGCCAAGGGCGGCCGACTGACGCTGCCCGAGGGCGGCGACGGGCCGCTGTACCAAGAGACGTAGAGAAGAAGTTCCAAAGCCGGCGCGATCGCCGCGCCGGCTGTGCGTCGCCCCCGCGTAAGGTCGGGAGAATGCTGCCGGTCGCTTCATTCGCCGGGGATTTCGCCGCCGCCATCGGGGTCGTCGCGGGCATGATTGCCATTGGTGGGTTTATCGGACACGCTCCCTCTGTATTGGGTGGGGCTCCCGATCGAGAGATCCAGGAGGCAACGGTCTCCGGCGGGATTATCGGTGGCTCGTTCGGGCTTCTTGTAGTTGTTTTGTCTGCAATTGCGAGTAAGGTTTCCTTATGACGAGAACTAAGGCATTGGTGGCAATTCTCATCGGCGGCCTTCTTCTTGCGACGGGAGCGATTCTCGGCATGGCTGCTGCTGGGGTGACTGGCGAGTTGTTGAGCCTTGGCGCGCTCGTGCCCCTGGTGCTTACGTCCTTCTCAAGTTCCTTGGTGATCATGCATTTCGGTCCTTATGGCGGACGAGAGGGCGACAAGCAATCTGATCGTCGCTAGCCAGCCGCAGGCGACGGATATGGTCGCCGCGTGCTCGCTCTCGGGATACTCGCGGCCGTAGGGGCCTCGGTCCTCTACAACACCTCGATCGCGCTGCAGGCGCTGGAGGTGCGGGACGTGCCGCACGAGCACTCCCTGCGGGTCTCGTTGATCGGGAAGCTGGTCAGGAACCCGAAGTGGCTGGGGGCAACCGCGTTGGGGCTGCTGGGCTGGCCGCTGGAGATCGTGGCGCTGCTGCTGGCGCCGCTAACGGTCGTACAGCCCTGCCTGGTCAGCGGGCTGATCGTGCTGCTGTGGTTGGGGGCGACGAAGCTGGGGGAGGCACCGGGGCGGCGGGAGTACGTCGCGGTGACGGCGATCGTGGTCGGAGTCGCGGGAGTCGCCTGGGCCGCGCCCGGTCGCACCACCGACCACGCCGGCACCGTCGCGATCCTTGTCGCCTTCGGCCTGGTCGCGATTCCGGTCGCGGCCCCGTACGTGTTCAGGCGCCGCGCCGCCTCACTCAGCCTTCTCGCCGTGCTCGGCGCCGGCTTCGGCTACGCCTGGACCGCGATCGCCAGCAAGCTCCTTACCGACGAGCTGGCGGCGGGGACGCTGCTGGTCGCGGTCGTCTGGCTCGCTACCGCGCTCGCCTCGGAGGGACTGGCGCTGCTGAGCGAGATGAGCGCGCTGCAGCGGCGGCCGGCCACTCACGTGGCGCCGGTGATGTTCGCGGTCCAGGTCCTGGTCCCGGTGATCCTGGCGCCGCTGATCTTCGAAGAGAAGTGGTCGACGACCCCGCTCGACGGCGCCGCGCTGGTCGCCTTCATGGCCGTGGCACTGGCCGGGACGACTTTGCTGGCGGGTTCCCGGGTGGTCGGCGCCGTGATCGAGTCCGCGCACGCGGGAGACTGATCTTCGGCTTGTCCGGGTATTTGATCCGGTTTCGCTGCTAGCCTTGCGGCCGCCTTCGGCGCAGTACCGTCAAGTCCCGCCAAGGCGCAACTCCCAGCCACACTCACCTAAGGAGTCATCGTAGGCCCCGCAGAAACCACCCGGCCCGATGCGACCAAGTTCGCGATCGGGTTCGATCACCGCGACCGCAGGCGCTTGTTCGAGCTTTGGACCGAGGTGCTCGACTCCGAGCAGTGGTCGGAGGGGGCCAAGCTGAAGGCGTTCGAGGAGCGCTGGGCGCAGTGGAACGGGCTCCCGAGCCTGGGCCTCTCCAGCTGGGCCGGGGGGGCGCTTGCCGCGCTCGAGTTCGCCGGCGTCAAGGATGAGACCGTGCTCTGCCCGTCGAACACGTTCATGGCGACGCCGCTGGCCGCGATCGGCGCCGGCGCCGAGGTCGAGTTCGTCGACTGCAACCGCGAGGACCTCTGCATGTCGTTCGCCGACTTCGAGGCGAAGGCCGAGCGCCACAAGCCGCGGGCCGCGATCCTCGTCCACATCGGCGGCCACATCGCCTTCGACGCCGAGCGGATCGCCGAATACTGTGCCGCTGAAGGGATCTTCCTGCTCGAGGACTGCGCCCACGCCCACGGCGCCGACTGGAACGGCGGCCGGCCGGGCGGCTTCGGCGACGCCGGCGTCTACTCGCTCTACGCGACCAAGACCGTCTCCACCGGCGAGGGCGGCGTGCTCGTCTCCGCCAATGAGGAGCTGATCGAGTTCGCCGCCAAATTCCGTAACTACGGCAAGTTCGAGCACGAGGTCGACGGGCTCAACTTCAGGATGAGCGAGTTCACCGCCGCCCTGGCGCTGGTCCAGGCCGAGCGGATGGAGGAGATCGTCGCCTGGAAGAACGAGTACGCCCGCGAGCACCTCGACCCGGTTCACCCGGCCCGCCTCGAGTTGCCCGAGGGCATGACCTCGGGCTTCTACAAGTACATCGTCTTCGAAGAGCTCGAGAAGAGCACCGGCAAGGTCTACGACCAGCCCTGCCATCGCATCATGGGCCGCTCCGACGAGCTGCCGAACACCGACTGGGTGGCTGAGAACCACTGGTGCGTGCCGCTCTATTACCGACCAGAGAGCCGCGAGGCGGCCCTGAGCAAGGAGACTGCATGAGGGTCCTGGTAACCGGAGGCGGGGGCTTCATCGGCTCCCACGTGGTCGATCGCCTGCTCGATCGCGGCATGACCCCGCGCATCTTCGACCTCAGCGCCTCGCCGTACCATTCGCCGCTCGAGGTCGAGACCTTCACCGGCTCGATCACCGACCCGGCCAACCTCGACCTGGCGATGCGCGACTGCGACGCCGTCATCCACCTCGCTGCCGTCGCCGACGTCTCCCACGTCCTCGCCGACCCGGTCCTGGCCGAGGAGGTCAACACCCGCGGCACCCTCAACGTGCTCGAGGCGGCCGCCGGCGCCAAAGTCAGCCGCGTCGTCTATGGCTCGACCACCTGGGTCTACAGCGACTGCGTCGAGCAGGACGTCAGCGAGGAGACGCCGATCCCGGCCCCGCGCCACATCTACACCGCGACCAAGCTGGCGGGGGAGACCTACTGCGCCGGCTACTCCGAGCTCTACGACCTCGACAGCACGATCCTCCGCTTCGGCATCCCCTACGGCCCGCGCGCCCGCGCCGCCGGCGTCGTCGCCAAATTCACCGACCTCTCCTTCGAAGGCAAGGCGCTGACGATCGCCGGCGACGGCAGCACGACCCGCAGCTTCATCTACGTCGAGGACCTCGCCGACGGCATCGTCGCCGCCCTCGCCCCCGAGGCCGCCGGCCGCACCTACAACCTCTCCGGCGACGAGGTAGTGACGATCCTCGAAATCGCCGAGCGCGTCCAGGAAAACGTCGACACCTGCGAGATCACCCACACTCCGCCGCGACCTGGCGACTTCCCAGGCAAGGCGATCTCCAACGAGCGCGCGCTCGAGGAGCTCGGCTGGAAAGCGGAGACGAGCTTCAAAGAGGGCGTGCGCAAGTACGTCGAGTGGGTCCGCGGCAGCGTCCGCCCGCCGGACCCGATCCCCGGCAAAACGCCTTCGCTCAACGGCAACGAACACGCCGCCGGCGCCCTGCTCGCCGGTGCCGCCCGCTCGGAGGAGCGCCCGCCGCGGGTCTTGGTCCTGACCGCCGACATCGGCGAGGGGCACGACCTGCCCGCGCGGATCATCAAGGCCGACCTCGAAGAAGAGGTTCCCGGCGCCGAGGTGGAGATCGCCAACGGCCTCGACGCGATGGGCAAGATCTGCGCCGCGGTCCTCCGCAACGGCTCCAAGGTCACCTTCCGCTGGATGCCCTGGCTGTTCGACATCCAGTACTGGCTGATCACCAAGTTCGCCCCGGCCCGCTGGTTCTTCCACCACCTCGGCTACCTGATCGGCGGCCGTGGCCTGGCAAAGCTGATCGCCGAACGCGACCCGGACACCGTGATCTCGACCTACCCCGGTGTGACCGCGGTACTGGGGATGCTGCGCGAGAACCGCCGCCTCGACATCCCCGTGCAGTCGGCGATCACCGACCTGGCCGGCCTGCGCTACTGGGCCCATCCCGGCGTCGACCTTCACTACGTGACCCACCCCGAGTCGATCGAGGAGGTCGAGAAGCTGGTCGGGCCTGGCACGGTCGAGTGGGTGCGCCCGCCGATCTCGCGCGAGTTCCTGATGCCGCGCACCCGCCGCGATGCTCGCGAGGCGCTGGAGCTGCCGGCGCACGCCCGGATCGTGCTCGTTTCCGGCGGCGGCTGGGGAGTGGGCGATCTCGAGGGCGCGATCCGCTCGGCGCTGGTCGGCGACGACACCCTCGTCGTCTGCATCACCGGCCGCAATGACGTCGCCCGCGAGAAGCTGGAGAAGGACTTCGGCGACAACGAGCAGGTCCGCATCCTCGGCTTCACCGAGCAGATGAGCGACTGGATGGCGGCGGCCGACGCGATGATCCACGCGACCGCCGGCCTGACCGTGCTCGAGGCCCACATCCGCGGCTGCCCGGTCGTCTCCTACGGCTTCTCGGCCGGTCACCTGCGCGCCAACAACGCCGCCTTCGAGCGCTTCGGCCTGGCCGAGGTCGCCCGCTCCGACCACGAGCTGGAGTCGGTCCTGCGCCACGTCACCAAAGAGCGCCAGTCGCCCGACTCCTCCTTCGCCTCGTTGCCATCGATCGCCTCGCGGGCGCTCTCGGTGCGGCCGCAGGTGCGTCCGCAGCCGGTCTGGCGCCTGCGCACCGAGCGGGTCGTGGCCGCTGTCGCCCTGGCGGCTATCGCGGTGGTGCTGATGGTCTCCCTTGTCCAGAAGGAGAGCCCGCTGAAGGTCGCGAAGCCGGTGACCAGCCGCATCCACATCGGCAAGGACAACGACACCGCCGCCAGCAGCCCCCAGGCCGCGGTCCAGTCGTCGGCCCAGCCGGTCAGTCACCAGGAAGCCGCGAACCCCGCGCCTTGATCGGCGCCGCGGCCGGGGCCGGTCTCGCCGCTACCGTCGTCGCCCACGCCGGCCCGGCGCTGGCGCCGGTGGTGCCGGCGATCGGCAACGCCCTGCCGGTCGTCCTGCGCCAGGACGGGGAGGCGGGGGTCGCCCTCACCTTCGACGACGGGCCGCATCCGCAGGGGACGCCGGCGATCCTGGAGACCCTGCGCGAGGCCGGCGCCGTCGCCACCTTCTTCCTCGCCGGCGAGCAGGTCGTTCAGCGGCCGGCCCTGGCGGCGGAGATCGCCGCCGCCGGTCACCGGGTCGAGCTGCACTGCCACCGGCACCGCAACCAGCTGCGGCTCACCCCGCGCCAGCTGCTCGGCGACGCCGAGCGGGGGCGGGCGGCGATCGAGGAGGCAAGTGGGCAGGCCGTCGCCGATTACCGGCCGCCCTACGGGATCTTCAGCGCCGTCGGCCTGCGGACCGTGCGGGGCCGCGGTTGGCGGCCGGTGCTGTGGTCGCGCTGGGGACGGGACTGGGACCGCCGGGCGACCCCGGCCTCAATTGCCCGTCGCGCCGGGGCCGGCGCCAGGGCCGGTGACATCCTGCTCCTGCACGACGCCGACTACTACAGCGCGCCGGGCTCCTGGGTCCGCACCGCCGCCGCCCTGCCGATCATCCTCGAGGAGCTCGAGGCACGGGGGCTGAAGTCGATGCTGCTGCGCCGCGGCGGGGCCGCAACGACGGTCCACTGATCGCAGCCCGCGAAGGCTTCGTCGAGTTGCTGCGCCATGATGCTCTTCGGTCGTGCTTGGTCGAAGATCTGCTTGGGCACTAGCTCTCCGTCCTGGTAGGGGTCGGGGAAGATTCCCCGCCCGGTCGGACGAAAAAGCTGCACTTTGCGAACTTCTGGGAACGTCTGTTCGCTTTAGGCGTCGCCTGCGAAAGACGCGATCTCCTCGCTCAGTCGCTGCGGTTGGTCCAGTGCCACGAAAGTTCCGGCGTCCGCGATCTCGACGACGCGCGCGTTGCCGGCCTCGGCGGCGAGTCGTTCCGCGCCCGAGATCGGGAAGAGCCTGTCCCCCGGGGCCCAGGTGAAGAGGATCGGCAGCCGCGAGCCGCGCAGTTCCTTGGCCGCCTCAAGCGTGTAGCGCTTGTTCATCCCCGCGGTCACCTTCTTGAGGTCATGCCGGACGCCCTTGTCGTTCAGCCCGGGGTCCATCCAGGACGAGATCAGCTCCGCCGGTATCGGCTTCCGCGTGAACGGCTTGAAGGCGGCGCGGGCGATAGCGCCGGAGCGGAAGGGGAGCGAGAGCAGCGTCATCCCGCCCGGCAGCTTCGCCAGCGGCGGCATCGCCTTGAAGATCCCCGGCGGGAAGTTCTCGTAGGTGTCGCAGTTGGTCAGGACCAGCCGGCCGATCCGCTCCGGGTGCCGGGTGACCAGAACCTGCGACATCGCGCCGCCGGAGTCGTTGCCGACGATCGTCACGTCCTCGAGGTCGAGCGCCTCGAGGAAGGAGGCGATCGTCGCCGCCACCCCGGGAGGAGAGAGGTCGGCATCGGGCTTCATCGCGATCTGCTGCGCCCCGATCGGCCAGTCCGGGGCGAGGCAACGGAAGCGATCGGAGAGGCGGTCGACGACCCCGCTCCAGAGGCGCCCGTCGACCAGGTAACCGTGGACGAAGACGATCGCTTTGCCGGAGCCGGCCTCGCGGTAGCGGATCCGTCCCGCCGGGAGATCAATCTCTTTACGCTCGCTGACGTTGACGGTCATCCGATCCTCCTGAGTAAGTGAACCGCAAGCCATGAGTGGCCAGCTGGATCTGTTCATCTGTTTATTCTCACTAACATACATACAATATGAATGTAAATGCAAACATGGGACATTCCGAAGATCCCCGAGAGGGATCTTCGGAAGCTGGTCGGGGCCGGCGCACGCAGGCGGAGCGGGCAGAGGCGACGCGGGCGGCCCTGATCGCCGCGGCCCGCCGCCTCTTCACCGAGCGTGGCTACGGCGACGTCGGCACCGAGGAGATCGTCCGCGCGGCAGGAGTCACCCGCGGCGCCCTCTATCACCACTTCGGCGGCAAGTCGGGCCTGCTCGACGCCGCCTACGAGCAGCTCGAGGCCGAGTCGACCGAGCGGGTCGCGCGGATCGTCCTCGGCTCGGATCTGCACAGTCCTCTGGAGGCGATGAAGGCGGGTGTCGAGGCCTTCCTCGACGAGTGCGCCGAGCCGGAGCTGCGCCAGATCGCCCTCCACGACGCGCCTGCGGTACTGGGCTGGGATCGTTGGCGCGAGATCGGCGCCGCCAACGGCCTCGGCCTGATCGAAGCGAGCCTGGCGGCGGCGATCGAGGCGGGGGAGATCCGCCCGCTCCCGGTGAAGCCGATGGCGCACATGCTGATGGGGGCGCTGGACGAGGCGGCGATGCTGGTCGCGCGCTCCGAAGACCCGGCCAGCCGCAGCGAGGTGACGAAGGTCTTACTTGCGCTGCTCGAGAGCTTCGCCGTCGCGGGCCCGGCCTAGGCGCACGGAGACGTCGGCGCCCTCGATCTCGATCGCGTCCTCGTGGTCGTGGGAGAGGCGCCGGGACTCCTTCTGCGCGTACATCCGCACGTCGGCGAGCTGCATCGCCGTCGCGGGCGCCTCGGCTTCCTCGGGAATGGTCACGGTGCCCCAGGCCGCGTTGAGCTCGAAGCCCGGCCCACTCGCGGTCAGCGCTTCGGCGGTCAGCTTGGCCACCTTGCCGTTGCGGCCGTCGGCGGCGGCGGTCAGGACCGCGAACTCGTCGCCGCCGATCCGGTAGGCGTCGCCGTCGCTGCCCAGCGCATCCATCAACTGGCCCCCCATCCGTTCCAGCATCGCGTCGCCGGCGGGGTGGCCGAAGGTGTCGTTGTAGCGCTTGAAGCCGTTGAGGTCGAGCAGGATCAAGGTCAGCGGCTCCTCTCCGGCGCGCAGGCAGCGCGTCGCCAGATCGACCTGCATCCGCCCCTGGTTGCCGAGTCCGGTCAGGTGGTCGGTTCGCACCTGCTCCAGCAGCCGCTTGTTCTCGCGCACGCTGAGGCCGAGCCGGGCGATCACGGCGATCATCGTCGCCGCCCACAGCACCGTGGTCAGGGCGCTGGCCCGGCTGAAGTACTGCATCGCGAAGAGCCCGATCATCACCGTCGCGAAGAAGGCCGGGACCATCAGCTCGCGCCAGCCGTCGAAGCGCGCCATCGGCTGGATCGTGTCGGTGCGGGTCTGCCAGGCCTCGGCCCCGATGCAGGCGGCGGCAAGCAGGTAGATCGGTTCGATCCAGTCGCCTCCGGGCAGACTGGCGTCGGTCGTCTGCAGCGTGTAGGCAACGTCGGCGACGACCAGGGCCGCGAGGCCGACGAGGAGCAGCGACCAGGTCCGGCCGGGGCGCCACCGGGTGAGGGCGATGACGCCGACGACGAGGGCCAGCATGAGGATGTCGCCGATCGGATAGGCGAGGGTGGTCGCGACCTGGATCGGCGTGCCGCTGGTGCGGTCGGCGACGAACTCGAAGATCAGTGCCGCGCCGAGGGCGGCGGTCCCCAGCGCCGCGATCAGGCCGTCCATCCAGAGGCGCCAGTCGAGCTCCCGCGCCCGGGCGCGGACGAGGAGGTAGACGCCGGTTGCCGCCAGCGGGTAGAAGGCGAGATAGCCGACATCGGCGGGCGACGGGTAGGGGGGCGAGGGATCATTGACCAAGAACGCGGTCCAGTAGATCTCCGAGGCGCCCCAGCAGAGGACCGCCGCGGCGAGTGCCAGCCAGGCCGTGCGCTCGCCTCCGGCCTTGTCGGCTTTGAGCAGGCAGGCAAGGCCGGCGCTGACCACGACCGCGTCGTACAGAGGTCCATTGACGGCCGAATCGAGCCCGGGGCCGCCGATGCCGAGCCAGTCGACGACGGTGACCACGAGGGCGCCGCCGAAGAGCACAAACCCAATTGCGGTGCGCAGGGCGGAGCTGCCGCCGGGGCCTCGTGCGGGGTCGGTTGATTCCACACGTAGGTATCGGCACCGAGGGGCCATTCCTACACCGCGAGCCCACTGCTCTAGAATGGTCGACATGAAGGC
This sequence comes from uncultured Solirubrobacterales bacterium, assembly GCA_963795625.1. Taxonomy (GTDB): domain Bacteria; phylum Actinomycetota; class Thermoleophilia; order Solirubrobacterales; family 70-9; genus VAYN01. Next base: position 207,291 of record CAWCIS010000003.1, read on the forward strand.
AGGAATCCACCCCGAGTACACGCTCGCGAACGTGCATTGCTCGTGCGGCAACCAGTTCTACACGCGGTCGACGAAAGACGATCTGCATGTCGAGCTCTGCTCCGAGTGTCATCCGTTCTACACGGGCAAGCAGAAGCTGGTCGACACCGGTGGCCGCGTCGAGCGCTTCCAGCGCCGCGCCGCCAAGCACCGGGCCGGGAAGTAACCCGTGAGCCCGCCGGTGGGCTCGGCTCAGGCATCTTCTGTCTCCTCCACCAATGGCGGTGGGGATGAGCTGCGCATGCCCGATGGGGCCCTGGTCGCCAAACGCGACGCTCCGGTCGGCGGTCAGGCGGTGCTCGAGGGTGTGATGATGCGCGGCGTCGCCGTCTGGGCGGTCGCCGTGCGCACCCCCGAGGGGCAGATCGAAATCGAGTCCGAGCCGCTCGTCCCCTGGGCTCAGCGCCACCGGATCTGGCGGCTGCCGATCCTCCGCGGCGTTGTCGCTCTCGGCGAGTCGATGAAGATCGGCTTCAAAGCCCTGGCGATCTCCGCCAACGCGCAGATGGAGGAGGAGGACGACGGCGAGAAAGAGGAGATCGGCGGCTGGGTCTGGGGTTTGACGATCGCTTTCTCGCTGCTGCTCTCGATCGGCCTCTTCTTCGTCGTCCCGGTCGGGCTGACCAGCCTGGTCAAGGACCAGCTCGGCTCGCCCTTCCTCTTCTGGCTGGTCGAGGGGGTTCTGCGCACCGGCATCTTCATCGGCTACATCCTCGCGATCAGCAAAATGCCCGATCTGCGGCGCGTTTTCGAGTATCACGGCGCCGAGCACAAGACGATCTCCTGTTACGAGGCCGAAGACGAGCTGATTCCCTCACGGGCCAAGCTCTACTCGCGGCTGCACCCCCGTTGCGGCACCAGCTTCCTGCTGATCGTGATGGTGCTGGCGATCTTCGTCTTCGCCCCGATCGGGCTGCCCGCCTGGTACTGGCTCGTGCTCTCGCGGATCCTTGGGATTCCGCTGATCGCCGGCCTCTCCTACGAGGTGATCAAGTGGGCTGGCAAAAATCGGCGCAAACGCTGGGTACGGGCGGTGATGTGGCCGGGCCTGATGCTGCAGAACCTGACCACGCGGGAGCCCGACGAGGAACAGCTGGCGGTCGCGATCGCCTCGCTGAACGCGGTTTTGGCCCGGGAGGATCCCGAGGAGGCTGCGAAAAACCAGCACATAGAGATCGTGGCTTAGTCGCGCCCGGCGCGCGGGTCCCACGGGAGAGGGGTCCTGCGGGCGGGGCAAACAGGCTCCGTTCTCGGACCCCTCTCCCGCAGGACCCGCGCGTGGAGCCGTTTCGGCCGACGCAGCTAGGGTTGGCAGTGTGATCGAGCAGCTAGTTGAACAGCTAAAAGCGCGCTTCTCGGAGCTCGAGCGGCAGATGTCCGATCCTGAGGTGATCTCGGATCGGGAGCGTTACGCCGAGGTCGGGCGGGAGTACCGGGAACTGCAGCCGGCGCAGGAGCTGGCGGGCGAGTACGCGACGCTCAAGGACGACCTCGAAGGCGCTCGCGAGCTGCTCGAGGAGGGCGAGGACGAGGAAATGCGCAAGGTCGTCGAGGAGGCGCCGGGCCGGATCGAGGAGCTCGAAGAGGAGATCCGGCTGGCGATGGTCGAGCGCGACCCCAACGACGACAAGAACGTGATCGTCGAGATCCGCGGCGGCACCGGCGGCGACGAGGCCGCCCTCTTCGCCGCCGATCTCTACAAGATGCTGACCCGCTACGCCGAGGAGCGCGGTTTCACGACCGAGGTGCTCTCGCAATCGGTCTCCGAGATGGGCGGTTTCAAGGACGTCACCTTCGCGGTCAAGGGCGACGGCGCCTACTCGGTCTTCAAGTTCGAGGGCGGCACCCACCGGGTGCAGCGGGTGCCGGAGACCGAGTCGCAGGGCCGCATCCACACCTCGACGGCGACGGTGGCGGTGCTGCCGGAGGCCGAGGAGGTCGAGGTCGAGATCGACCAGAACGACCTCCAGATCGACGTCTACCGCTCCTCCGGTCCGGGCGGGCAGTCGGTCAACACGACCGACTCGGCGGTGCGGATCACCCACAAGCCGACCGGGATCGTGGTCTCGATGCAGGACGAGAAGTCGCAGCTGCAGAACAAGGACCGGGCGATGCGGGTGCTGCGAGCGCGGATGTACGAGCGCGAGCTGGCCGAACAGCAGGCGAAGATCGCCTCCGAGCGCAAGGCCCAGGTCGGCAGCGGTCAGCGCTCGGAGAAGGTCCGCACCTACAACTTCCCCCAGGGCCGGGTCACCGATCACCGGATCAAGCTGACCTCGCACAACCTCGAAGGCGTGCTCGGCGGCGACCTCTCGGAGTTCACCGACGCGCTCTCGGCGGAGGAGAAGCGGCAGCGGCTGGAGACCGCCGCGGTCGGATGACGCAACCTCCAGGGTGATCGGGGAAGCGCTGAGCTCGGCGGCCGACGCGCTGCGGGCGATGGGGATCGAAGATCCTAGGCTCGACGCCGAAGTGATGCTGGCCGCGGCGACCGGCTTGGGGCGGGCGGAGCTGGTCGCGAGCCCGACGGCCGAGCTGCAGCCGGCGGCGACGCGGCTGTTCGGGGAGATGGTGCGGCGGCGCCTGCGGCGCGAGCCGGTCGCCTACATCGTCGGCTACAAGGGCTTTCGCCATCTCGATCTCGCGGTCGACCCCCGGGTCCTGATCCCACGGCCGGAGACCGAGCTGCTGGTCGAGATCGCGCTCGAGCGCAAGCCGGCGACGCTGCTCGACGTCGGCACCGGCTCCGGCGCGATCGCCCTGGCGGCAGCCGACGAGCTCCCGGGCTGCAGGGTGACCGCAACCGATACCTCGCCGGCGGCGTTGGAGGTCGCCCGCGCCAACGCCGATCGCCTCGGCCTCGCCGATCGCGTCCGCTTCCTAGAGGGCACGATCCCGGTCGGGGAGACGTTCGACCTCGTCCTCGCGAACTTGCCCTACGTGGAGGAGACGGCCTGGGCCTCTCTGCAGCCGGAGGTGATCGAGTGGGAGCCGCGCGAGGCGCTGCTCGCGGGCCCCGACGGACTCGACGCCTATCGCGCCCTGCTCTCCGATCGCGGCAGTCCTTTGTGTCGAATAGGGGTGCAAAGGACTGCCGCACTCGCCCTCGAGGTGGGGGAGGGGCAGGCGCAAGCCGTGCATGGGCTGATGGCCGGCGCGGGTTTCGCGGCGATCGAGACCCGCCGCGACTTGGCGGGTATCGAGCGGGTAGTGCTGGGAGAGAGATGACCGGGCCCGGACCAACCGAGATCGTCAAGCTCGAGAGCGGCGGCGCCCAGGCCGCCCGCTCGGCGCTGCAGAGCTGCGTCGCGGCGGGTGGGGTTGCCGTCTTCCCCGCCGACGGTCTCTACGGGTTGGCCTGCGATCCGCTCGACGCGGGCGCGATCGCGCGGATTCACCGGCTCAAGGGGCGCGACGACGGGAAATCGTCGGCGGTCATGTACTTCTCGCCGCTGGCGATGCGGGAGCTGGTCGCCGGCTTCGGCCCGCGCACCGCGGCCGCGGTCAGCGCTCTGCTGCCGGGGCCGGTGACGCTGGTCGTCGCCAACCCGGGACATCGCTATCCCCTCGCCTGCCGCGAGGACCGCGAGCGGCTTGGCGTCAGGCTGCTCGGTGGGCCGTTGGCCGGGGCGATGTGCCCGGTCTTCCAGACCTCGGCGAACGTCAGTGGCGAGCCGGCGCCGGCGCGTTTCGCCGACGTCCCCGACTCGATCGTCGCCGGCGCCGATCTCGCGATCGACGGCGGCGAGCTCACCGGCCTGCCCTCGACCGTGGTCGACATCGCCGGCATCGAGGAGGACGGGACCTGGACGGTCTTGCGCCACGGCGGCCTTTCGCCCGGCGACCTCGCCGGCGCCTTGGCCTCGGTCGGCCTCGGTTAAACCGGGCCGATGGGCCCCTCGGCAGGCAATCAGCAGCCGGCGTCGCCCTTGAACGGCAGGCGGACCAGGCGCTGGGAGGTGTTGTCGCGCTCGTTCGACTCGAACAGCAGGTGCTCGGGGTCGACGGTCATCGTGAAGGCAAAGCAGCCGCGCAGGCCGGAGACGTCGATCCACTGCTTGTCGTAGTCGGCCGGGTAGATGTCGGACCAGCCGACCGAGGTTCCGAGGGTGACCCGGTCCCGGTACGGGTTCTGGTTGCAGCCCGGGTAGTGGCGGTTCTCCGGCGAGCGCCTGCCGGGGCGGGTGCGCTCGAGGTCGCGCAGGCAGTAGTTGAGCTTGGGGCCGGTGCGGACGACTGCGCCGAGCTTGCCGCTCGGCGTGGCTCGGCGCAGCTCGAAGCGGGCGAGCTGGTGGACCTTCCAGTAGGAGCCGCCGAAATAGGAGCCGACGCTGGTGAAGCGCAGGGTCGCTTCGCTGCGGACGTCGATATGGCCGCCCCCGGCGCGGTAGATGCGTTGGTTGACCCGCATCGTGCGGCCGCCGTTGCGGGTGCCGCGCAGCTCCATCGGGCCGCGGCCGCGGCTGCGCACGTCGCTGGTCGCCCGCAGCAGCTCGCGGCCGCGAGCGTCCTGGACGTAGAGGCCGGAGGGTGGGCCGATCCGCAGGTCGGGGCAGAGCAGGTGGGCGGCTTCCGGGCCGGCGCAGGGGTTTTCCGTGGCAGCAGCTGGGGCGGCCACGACAAGTGCCGTCAGGAGGGTCAGGCCGAGGACGGGAAGGCAGGCTTTCACGCGGCCAGACTATCCCGGCCCGTTGCTATGGTCGGCGGCCGAATGAGCGAGCTGCCAGAGAACTTCCAGACCGCGCCGCTGGCCGAGGTCGATGCCGAGATCGCCGCCGTCCTCGACGCCGAGCTGCACCGCCAGCAGCGCACCCTGGAGATGATCGCCTCGGAGAACTTCGTGCCGCAGGCGGTGCTCGATGCGGTCGGCTCGGTGCTGACCAACAAGTACGCCGAGGGCTACCCGGGCCGGCGCTACTACGGCGGCTGCGAGGAGGTCGACGTCGCCGAGGAACTGGCGATCTCCCGGGCCGAGGAGCTGTTCGGGGCCGAGCACGCAAACGTCCAGGCGCACTCCGGCGCCCAGGCCAACAACGCCGCCTACATGGCGCTGCTGGAGCCCGGCGACACCTTCCTCGGGATGGCGCTCGACCATGGCGGCCACCTCAGCCACGGGATGAAGATCAACGTCTCCGGCACCCTCTACAAACCGGTGCCCTACCACGTCCGCCGCGAGGACATGCTGGTCGACATGGACGAGGTCGCGCGGCTCGCCGACGAGCACAAGCCGGCCCTGATCGTCGCCGGCTGGTCCGCCTATCCGCGCCAGCTCGACTTCGCCGCCTTCCGCGAGATCGCCGACTCGGTCGGGGCCAAGCTGATGGTCGACATGGCCCACTTCGCCGGCCTCGTCGCCGCCGGCGAGCACTCCAACCCGGTCCCGTACGCCGACGTCGTCACGACGACGATCCACAAGACCCTCTGCGGCCCCCGCAGCGGCATGATCCTCTGCCGTGAGGAGCACGCCAAAGCGATCGACAAGGCGGTCTTCCCCGGCCAGCAGGGCGGGCCGCTGATGCACACGGTCGCCGCCAAGGCGGTGGCGATGAAGATCGCCGCGAGCGAGCCGTTCGCGCAGCGTCAGCGGCAGACGATCGCCAACGCCAAGGCCTTCGCCGCCGGCCTCGAAGCCGCCGGGATCCCGGTCCTCACCGGCGGCACCGACGTCCACCTGGTGCTGGTCGACCTGACCCCGACCGGGCTCGACGGCCAGACCGCCGAGGATCGCCTCGACGCGGTCGGGATCACCGTCAACCGCAACGCGATCCCCTTCGACGAGCGGCCGCCGATGAATCCCTCCGGCCTGCGCATCGGCACCCCGGCGCTGACCACCCGGGGCATGGGCGAGGAGGAGATGGCGGAGATCGCCGCCGTGATCGCAACCGCCCTCGGCGGCGATTTCGAGGCCGAGAGGGAGGCGCTGGTCGCCCGCACCGCCGCCCTGATGGATCGCCACCCCCTCTACCCACAGCTGGCGCCGATCGCGGTCTGATGTCGCTCGACCTCGGCTCGCCGATCGTCGAAATCGCGATCGGTCTTTCATTTGTCTTCTTCCTGCTCAGCCTGATCGTCAGCGCCGGCACCGAGCTGATCGCCTGGGCGTCCAAGCAACGGGCGCACAATCTCGTCAAGGGCATAGAAGGACTGCTGGGGGACGAGGCGGTCGCGGGGGCGGTCATGGCACACCCGCTCGTGCAAAGCGACGTCACCACGCCGCCGGCGGAAGACAAGCCCTCCTACGTCTCCGCCCGCAACTTCACGCTCGCCCTGCTGCAGACGGTCCGCGAGAAAGGCGGGGCGGCGGACAAGACCTTCGACGAGCTGAAGCGGACGATCGCGGCGATGCCGGCCGACTCGCCGTTGGGGGCTCAGCTGCAGGGGCTCCTCGCGGAGGGGGAGTCGAGCGCCGCGGAGTTCCGCAAGTCGGTCGAAGACTGGTTCGACGACGGGATGGATCGCGTTTCCGGTTGGTACAAGCGGTGGGCGCAGAAGATCGGCATCGGCATCGCGATCGCGGTCACGATCGGCCTCAACGTCAGCGCCGTCCGTGTCGTCGAACGGCTCGCGACCGATCCCGCGGTCCGCAGCGCGGTGGTCGCCAGGGCCGAAACCGCGGTGAAGACGGAAAAGCCCGGCTCGTCGTCGGAAGCCGGCCCCAAGGCCGCCGGCGAAAAGGTCCAGGACGCTTACGCGGACCTCGAGAGCCTGAAGCTGCCGTTCATGTGGAGCGGGGAGAACGTGCCCTGGGCCAGCCCGCAGGCGGCGGTGCTGAGTTTGATCGGCTGGGCGCTGACGATCGCGGCGATCTCGCTCGGCGCTCCCTTCTGGTTCGACGCCCTCGGTCGTCTGGCTCGACTGCGGACGACCGGAGTGCGCCCGGGGGCCGAACCGGCGAAATAGCCTAGGGTCGGCCCGGTGAGGATCTGGGTCGACTGCACCGCCGCCGCGCACCCGCTCGTCCTGCGGCCTTTGATCGAGCGCCTGGAAGCGCAGGGACACGAGGTCTTCATCACCGCTCGGGAGTACGGGCAGACGGTCGGCATCCTGGAGCGGTTGGGGATGCCGTACACCGTGGTCGGCGAGCACGGCGGCGGCTCCCGACTGGGCAAGGTGAGGGCGCTCGGCGGGCGCTCGGCGCGGCTGGCGCGGCTGGTCTGGAAGCGGGCGCCGCAGTTGGCGATCGGGCATGGCTCGGTCGATCTCGCCGTCGTCTCCGCCCTCTATCGGGTGCCCTCGGTGCAGATGCAGGATTACGAGTTCGCGCAGCTGCAGCGCCAGATCAGCTTCCGCCTCGCCCGCCGCGTGTTGGCGCCGGACACGATCCCGTTGGAGCGGCTGGCCAGGCTCGGCGCCAAGGGCGAGAAGCTGGTCCTCTACCCGGGCCTGAAGGAGGAGTACTACCTGGCCGGGTTCGAGCCCGACCCGGCGGTGCTGGACGAGCTGGGGCTTGACCGCGAGAAGGTGCTGGTCGTCGTGCGACCACCGCCGGAGACCTCTGAGTACCACGCCCGCAACGACCTCTACGGGGCGACGATCGACCGTCTCGCGGCGGCGCCGGAGGCCCAGGCCGTGGTCATTCCCCGCACCTCGGCCCAGGGCGAGGCGATCCGCGCCATGCACGCCGCCAACCTGATCGTGCCCGAGCGGGCGATCGACGCCCAGAGCCTGATCGCCTACGCCGATCTAGTGGTCAGCGCGGGGGGGACGATGAACCGCGAGGCGGTGGCGCTCGGCACCCCCGTCTTTTCGACCTTCAGCGGCCGCATGGGCGGCGTCGACGAGGCGCTGATCGCCGACGGCCGCCTCCAGGTCCTGGCCGACCCGGCGGCGCTGGAGCTGCGCAAGCGCGACTCCCCGCTGGGGGTCCAGAACCCCCGGGACCCACAGTTGCTGGTCGACGCTGCGCTCGGCGGGCTATCCCGGTAGGGGTGGAACGTCTTGTACTTTTTCCGGGAAGAGGATCGCGGGCAGCCGCAACGGGTCTTCGGAAAAAGTTAAGTGGAACCCCTACCGGGATAGCCCTCTGATACCGACGACCACCGACGCAGTCTTCGCCTTCCTCCTGGCCGCGGCCATTGCCTGGCTGCTGGTTCCGTACGCCGAGAAACTGGCGATCCGAGTCGGGGCGATCGACCAGCCGAAGCCGCGCGGTCTGCACGACAAGCCGATGCCACGGCTCTCCGGGCTGGCGATCCTGGTCGCGGTCGAGGCGGCCGGCTGGATCTGGCTGCCCGGCGACGGCGAGAGCCGCTCGATCCTGATCGGGGCGGTGGCGATCGCCGCCGTCGGCGTCGTCGACGACATCCAGGGCCTCTCGGCGCTGCCGAAGCTGCTCGGCCAGATCGGCGCCTCGCTGATCCCCGTCCTGGCCGGGGTCCGGGTCGACAACCTCACCCTGCCCTTCGTCGGCGGCTTCGACCTGGGCTGGCTCGCCTACCCGCTGACCGTGCTCGGGATCGTCGCCGTCGTCAACGTGATCAACTTCCTCGACGGGGTCGACGGCCTCGCCGCCGGCGTCTGCACGATCGCCGCGATCACCCTGGCGGCGATCGCGCTCTCGCTCGAACGCAACGCCGCCGGAGTTCTCGCGGCGCTGACCGCCGGCGCCGCGCTCGGCTTTCTCCGCCACGGCTTCCCGCCCGCCTCCAGCTTCATGGGCGACACCGGCTCCAACCTGCTCGGCTACCTGCTGGCGGTCGCCTCGGTCCAGGGAGCGCTGAAGACGAACGCCGTGATCGCCCTCGCCTTCCCGCTGATCGTGCTTGCGGTGCCGATCCTCGACACCGGCTTCGTCGTCGCCAAGCGGCTCAAATACCGCCAGCCGATCTACCAGGCCGACAGCTGGCACTTCCACCACCGGATGGCCAACATCGGCTTCTCCCAGCGGCGCACGGTCGCCTACCTCTATGCCTGGACGCTGGTGATGGCGGCGCTGGCGCTGGCGCTGCGCTTCGTCCCCTACAGCGACAACCACGGCCACTTCAACCTCTTCTGGACCCTGGTCATGGGGGCCCTGATCCTGCTGGCTCTGGCCGCCAGCGTCTACCTGATCTTCGTGTTGGAGATCCTGAAGCTGCGCCGGGGGCGGATCAACCCGGAGACGGGGGAATTCGAGGCGATTGAGCTCGACCCCCCTCCGGGGTAGTGGCAACCCTCACGAAGTGGCTTCACAAAGCCATTCCCGGGCCGGTTTGGGTATAGTCGCGAGTCCGCCCGCTCCTCCGAGCCGGGCGTTGTTTTCTCTGACCTTATGTCTCCTCCCAAGTACGTCGATCTACTCGTGCTGGCCGTCGCCCTCGCCGTCTTTCTGCTGGGCGGCCTGCCCCTGCTCGGCTATCTCGTCGCCGCGGCCGCCTGGCTGGCCCAGCGCGGCATCCAGACGCTCGCCAATCGCCGCGCTCAGGCCGAGCTCGTCGCCGGCAACCGCCAGAAGGCAATGGGGATCGTCGCCGCGACCACGCTCGGCCGCGTCTGGCTGATGGCGACCGCGGTGCTGTTGGTCGGCCTCTCCGAGCGCGAAGCCGGCCTCGCCGCCGCCGTCCTCGTCCTCGTCCTCTTCACCGTCTCCTTCGCGGCCCAGGGTTTCGCCCACCTCTTCGGCGGCGCGCCCGAGGGGCAGGGAGCGGCATGAGCGACGACAGCGCCACGGTCGCCGCCCCGAAGTCGGGGCTCAGCACCAAATCCAAAGTCTTCATCGGGCTCGGCGTCTACTTGGCGATCGCGATCCTGATGTTCCTGATCTTCGGCAGCTCGGGCAAAAACGAAAGCTTCCAGCCGCAGAACGAGTTCAAGCTCGAACCGTGGGTCTCGATCCACATCGCCGGCATCGACATGAGCATCAACAAGGCGGTGCTCTACCTCTTCCTCGCCAGTGCCCTGACGATCGGGACGATGGTCTGGATCTCGAAACGGATGCAGCAGAAGCCGAACCGGATCCAGACCGCGATCGAGGTCGCCTACGACATGACCAAAAACACGATCGCCGGTGGCAGCCTCGACAAGGAGATGGCCCGCCGCTGGTTCCCGTTCCTGGCCGCGCTCTTCTTCTGGATCTGGTTCTCGAACATGATCGGCTTCCTGCCGCTGCCGACCAACACCGAGCACACGGTCAACGTCTTCGGCGCCGAAATCCCCGCCTTCGCGATCTACGCCGCCACCGCCAACCTCTCGATCCCGCTGGTCCTGACCCTGGTCGTCTGGGTCTCCTACCACATCGAAGGGATCCGGGCCAAGGGGCTCTTCAAGTACTTGGCCAGCTGGCTGCCGCCGGGCCTCGAGGACATGAACCCGGCCGCCAAGGGCTTCATCTTCATCATCGAGGCGATCTCCCACTTCGCCCGGCTGATCTCGCTCTCCGTCCGGCTCTTCGCCAACATCCTCGCCGGCCACCTGCTGCTCCTGTTCATGGGCGGCGGGCTCGCGGTCCTGCTCGGGATCGCCGCGCTCGGAGCCCTCACCTTCCCGCTCGCCTTCTTCTTCTTCATCCTCGAGGTCGGCCTTATCGCGACCCTGCAGGCTTTTATCTTCTCGACCCTCACCGCCATCTACCTCGGCGGAGCCACCTCCGCCAGTCACTAGAAAAGGAGCACTTTTTCCATGGACCTGTCCCCTGTCGTCGCCGCCGTCTCTGACGAAGGCGTGGAAGCTGCCGGAAAGGCAATCGCGCTGGGTGTCGGTGCGGGCCTCGGTTCGATCGGCGCCGGCATCGGCATCGGCTTCATCTTCGGTAAGGAGATCGAGTCGGTCGCCCGCCAGCCCGAGATGAAAGACGAGCTGCAGAGCATCCGCTGGCTCGGCTTCGCCCTGACCGAGGCCGTGGCCTTCTACACGTTCATCTTCGGCCTGATCGCCTTCTTCCTCTAGGCGGATGGCGTTGCTCGGCTACATAGCCGCGGTCCCGGTGGCCGCAGAGAAGGCGAGCGAAGAAGGCGGAAGCTTTCTCGTCTCGCCGGGCCTGGGTCTGATGATCTGGACCCTGATCCTGTTCCTGTTCACGATGTGGGTCCTCAGCAAGCTCGCCTTCCCGAAAATCCAGGAGGCCCTGGACCGGCGGGCGAAGACGATCGCCGAGTCGCTCGATACGGCCGAGCGTCAGCGCAAGGAATCCGACGAGCTGCTGGCCGAGTACCGCGGCCGGCTCGCCGAGGCCCGTGAGCAGGCTGACGACATCATGGCCCGCGCCCGCAAAGCGGCCGAGACGGCCGAGGCCGAGGCGACCACCGCCGGTCGCGAGAAGCGCGAGGAGCTGGTCTCCCAGGCGAAACGGGACATCGAAGCGGAGACCCGGCGCTCGCTGGAGCAGATCCGCGGCGAGGTCGCCGACCTGACCGTGCTGGCGACCGAGAAGGTCACCCGCAAAAGCCTCACCGGCGAGGACCAGAAGCGGCTCGTCGAGGAGGCCCTTGCCGAGGTCGACTTCTCTTCGCTCTCGGGAGCGGAGCAGAACTAGATGCCCGAGGCCGCGCACGTATACGCCGATGCCCTCTTCGAGGCCGGCAAGGACAGGGGCAAGCTGGATTCGCTGCAGTCGCAGGCTGGGCCAGTTCGCCGACGCGGTCGACGGCAACCAGGAACTGCAGGTGTTCCTGTTCAGCCCGTACCTCTCTTCCGCCGACAAGCAGGAGGGCCTGGGGCGGGCGATCTCCGGCGCCGAGCCGGAGCTGACCAATTTCCTCGAGCTGCTGATCGAGAAGCACCGGATGCAGGAGATCTTCCGCATCCGCCGCGAGTTCGACGAGCTCTGGAAGAAGGAGAACCGCCGCCTCGACGTCACCGTGGTCAGCGCCGTCGACCTCGATGCGGCCGTCGTGCAGAGGATCGGCGAAGAGGTCGAACGCCAGACCGGCGAGCAGGTCGAGCTCTCGAGCCGGGTGGATGACGACATTCTCGGCGGCATCGTCCTGCAGGTCGGCAACATGGTTCTGGACGCGAGCATCCGCAGTCGCCTGGACAAACTTCGAAAGACCGTCGCGACCGCGGCGTAAGGAGGCAGAGAGCACCAGATGGAGATCAAGCCGGACGAGATCGCAAGCATTCTGCGGGAGCGAATCGAGGGGTTGGAGACCGACTCCGCCGACCTCACCGAGGTGGGCACCGTCCTCTCGGTGGCGGACGGGATCGCCCGCATCCACGGCCTCGACAACGTGATGGCGCTGGAGATGCTCGACCTGCCGCACGGCGTCACCGGGTTGGCCCTCAACCTCGAGTCCGACAACGTCGGCGCCGTCTTGTTCGGCGAGTGGGAAAAGATCGTCGAGGGCGACACGGTCAAACGGACCGGCCACCTGCTCGAGATCCCCGTCGGCCCGGAGCTGCTCGGCCGCATGGTCGACCCGCTCGGCCGCCCGCTCGACAACCGCGGCGAGGTCGCCACCACCGAGACCCGTCCGGCCGAGTTCAAAGCACCCGGCGTGGTCGAGCGCCAGCCGGTCGAGGAACCGGTCCAGACCGGCCTGATGTCGATCGACGGGATGATCCCGATCGGCCGTGGCCAGCGCGAGCTGATCATCGGCGATCGCCAGACCGGCAAGACCGCGATCGCGATCGACACGATCATCAACAACAAGGACAAGGACCTGATCTGCATCTACGTCGCGATCGGGCAGCGGATGTCCACCGTGGTCCAGCTGAAGGAGACGCTGGAGGAGAACGGGGCGATGGAGAACACGATCATCGTCGCCGCCCCCGCCGACGAGGCGGCGCCGATCAAGTACATCGCCCCCTACGCCGGCTGCGCGATGGGCGAGCACTTCCTCTACAACGGCAAAGCCGCGCTCTGCGTCTACGACGACCTCACCAAACACGCCTCGGCCTACCGCCAGATGTCACTGCTGCTGCGGCGCCCGCCGGGTCGCGAGGCCTACCCGGGAGATGTCTTCTACCTGCACTCCCGCCTGCTCGAGCGCGCGGTGAAACTGAACGACGAGCTCGGCGGCGGCTCGCTGACGGCGCTGCCGATCATCGAGACCCAGGCCTCCGACGTCTCCGCCTACATCCCGACCAACGTGATCTCGATCACCGACGGCCAGATCTTCCTCGAGTCCGATCTGTTCTTCTCCGGCGTGCGCCCGGCGATCAACGTCGGCATCTCGGTCTCCCGGGTCGGTGGTAACGCGCAGACCAAGGCGATGAAGAAGGTCGCCGGGAAACTGCGCCTCGACCTCTCCCAGTACCGCGACCTCGAGGCCTTCGCCCAGTTCGGCTCCGAGCTCGACGCGGAGACGCAGAAAGCGCTGACCCGCGGCGAACGGCTGGTCGAGCTGCTCAAACAGAAAGAGCGCGAGCCGCTCAGTGTCGGCGACCAGGTCGCCTCGATCTACTCCGGCACCGGTGGCTACCTCGACCGCATCAAAGTCGAGCGCGTCGGCGAGTTCCTCGCCGACCTGCGGGTTCGCCTGCATTCCGAGAAGGCGGAGCTGCTGAAGCGGATCGAAGATACCGGCAAGCTTGAGGAGGCAGACGAGGAGGAGCTGGGCAAGGCGATCGCCGACTTCGTCGACGACTTCGGCCCCGATTTCGACGAGCACGGCGACCCGCTCGAGGCCGGTGAGTCGGACCGAGTCAAATCAGCTGAGGAGCGCGAAGCTCCTTCTCGCACGGCATCCGAGGAGGTCTCGGTCTGACGATCTCGTTCGAGTGGCCCCCGATGAGGGGTGCCGAGAACGGAGCCAGTTTGCCCCGCCCGCAGGCACCCCTCATCGGGGGCCTCACAAGCGCAAACCGTCCCTAGACCCCACCGATCATGGCCAGCCAGAAGGAAGTCAAGAATCGCATTGCGTCGATCAAGAACATCAACAAGATCACGCGGGCGATGGAGATGGTCGCCGCGGCGCGCCTGCGCCGGGCCGAACAGCGGATCGCCCATCTGCGGCCCTACGCGGAGGGGATGCGCAAGCTGACCCGCCAGGCCTCCGAGCGCGCCGGGGGCATCCCCCGCGTCCCGGTCATGGTCGAGCGCGAGAACGTCAAACGGGTCGGGATCGTGCTGGTCACCGGCGACCGCGGCCTCGCCGGCGCCTTCAACTCGAACATCATCCGCGAGGGGATGCGGACGGCCGCCAAAGTGCGCGCCGAGGGGGCCGAGCCCTCCTTCGCCGTGGTCGGCCGCAAGGGCGTCTCGGCCCTGAACTTCCGCAAACAGGAGATCACCGGCTCCTACATCGGCTTCACCGATCGCCCGGCCTTCGCCAACGCCCGCGAGATCGGCGAGGAGATGACCGCCCGCTACGTCGACGAGGAGCTCGACCGGGTCGAACTGATCTACAACCGCTTCGTCTCGCCGCTGACCCAGCACGTCTGGCGCCAGACCCTGCTGCCGTTGCAGCAGGCCGAGGTGATCGGCGAGGGCGCTGAGCAGGAGTCCGCCGGCGAGGAGGAGACCGGGGACGACGCGGGCCAGGCCCGCTCGCAGTGGGAATTCGAGCCGGAACCCGAGGATCTGCTCGCCCGCCTGATCCCCGAGTACGTGACGATTTCGGTTTACCGGGCGCTGCTCGAGTCCGCCGCCTCCGAGCTGGGAGCGCGGATGACCGCGATGCGCAACGCCGCCGAGAACGCGGAAACGATCATGGACGATCTGACCCTCGAAATGAACCGGGTCCGTCAGTCGGAGATCACGCAGCAGATCTTGGAGGTCGTCGCCGGGGCCGAGGCCCTCGGCTAGACGACGACAAAACTTTGGCGACGAGAAAAGGAACCCATGGCTGAGAACGGAAGCAACGGAACGAACGTAGGTCGAGTCGAGCAGGTGACCGGTGTGGTCATCGACGCGGTCTTCCCCGACAAGCTGCCGGCGATCTACTCGGCGGTGACGATCGAGACCGGTAGCGGCGACGGCGACGGCGAAACGGCGCATCTCGTCTGCGAGGTCCAGCAGCACCTCGGCGACGACCGCGTGCGCGCGGTGGCGATGGACGCGACCGACGGCATCCAGCGCGGCGCCGCGGTGACCGACACCGGCGGGCCGATCACGGTTCCGGTCGGCGACGCGACCCTCGGCCGCATCTTCAACCTGCTCGGCGAGCCGATCGACAACGGCGAGGAGCTCGCCGCCGACGGCGAGCGCTGGCCGATCCACCGGCCCGCCCCGAAGGCCTCCGACCTGACCCCGACCCAGGAGATCCTCGAGACCGGGATCAAGGTCATCGACCTGCTCGCGCCCTACGCCAAAGGTGGCAAGGTCGGGCTGTTCGGTGGCGCCGGCGTCGGCAAGACCGTGCTGATCCAGGAGCTGATCCGCAACATCGCCGAGGAGCACTCCGGCCTCTCCGCCTTCGTCGGCGTCGGCGAGCGCTCGCGCGAGGGCAACGACCTCTGGCTCGAGATGAAAGAGTCGGGCGTGCTCGAGAAGACGATGCTCGTCTTCGGCCAGATGAACGAGCCCCCCGGCGCGCGCCTGCGCGTCGCCCTCTCCGGGCTGACGATGGCCGAGTACTACCGCGAGCAGGGCGGCCAGGACGTGCTCCTGTTCATCGACAACATCTTCCGCTTCGTCCAGGCGGGCTCCGAGGTCTCGGCCCTGCTGGGCCGGATGCCCTCCGCGGTCGGCTACCAGCCGACCCTGGAGACCGAGATGGGCGGCCTGCAGGAGCGGATCACCTCGACCGATCGCGGCTCTGTGACCTCGATCCAGGCGGTCTACGTCCCCGCCGACGACTACACCGACCCGGCTCCGGCCTCGGTGTTCGCCCACCTCAACGCGACCACCGCGCTCTCGCGGGCGATCTCCGAGAAAGGGATCTACCCGGCGGTCGACCCGCTCGACTCGACCTCGACGATCCTTAAGCCCGACGTCGTCGGCGAGGAGCATTACCGCACCGCGACCGACGTCCAGGAGGTCCTGCAGCGCTACAAGGAGCTCCAGGACATCATCGCCATCCTCGGTATCGACGAGCTCTCCGACGAGGACCGCCAGACGGTCTCCCGGGCCCGCAAGATCGAGCGCTTCCTCTCGCAGCCGTTCTTCGTCGCCGAACAGTTCACCGGCCGCACCGGCGAGTACGTGCCGGTGGCCGAGACCGTGCGCGGCTTCCGCGAGATCCTCGACGGCGAGCACGACGACCTCTCCGAGGGCGCCTTCTACATGCAGGGCTCGATCGACCAGGTCACCGAGAACGCCAAGGCCGCCGCGGCGGCGTAGGGATCTGACTTGGCCGCCGACCACAAGCTCGACGTCGAGGTCCTGACCCCGGAGGGGGAGGTCTTCGAGGGCGAAGTGCAGCAGGTCTCGACCCGGACCGAGGTCGGCGAAATCGGCATCCTCGCCAACCACGCGCCGCTGCTGGCGGCGCTGCAGCCGACCGAGCTGCGCCTGCACGTCTCCGACTCCGAGACCAAGCGCTACGCCCAGGCCCACGGCTGGCTGCAGATGTTCGGCAACCGCGCCCGACTCCTGGTCGAGGAGGCGATCGCCCCGGAGGATCTCGACGCGGGCGCCCTGAAAGAGCAGCTCGCCGACGCCGAGCAGCGGCTCTCCGAGCACGAGGAGGGGAGCGCCGACTTCCTCCGGGCGGAGAAGGATCGCGACCGGGCTGAGGCGTTTCTCGCGATCGCCGAGGGATGAGCGAGGAGCTCGTAGCCCTCGCCAAGCGGCTGATCGGCTACGAGACCTCTGAGCCGCAGGCGATCTCCGAAGCCGCCGGGTTCGTCACGGGGTGGCTGCAGGAGCGGGGGATCGAGGTCGAGCGGGACGAGGTTCGCGGGCTGCCGGTGGTCAAGGCCGAGGTCGGCCCCGCCGCGGCGCCGACCGTGGTGCTGCACGGGCACCTCGACGTCGTCCCTGGGCTGCGGGGCCAGTTCGATCCGCGGATCGAGGGAGACCGGCTCTATGGGCGCGGCGCCTATGACATGAAGGGGGCGCTGGCGGCGATGCTGGTCGTCGCGGCGGCGATGCGCGACCAGGACGGGGTCCGGGTCCGGCTCGGGATCGTCGGCGACGAGGAGTCCGAGGAGGAGGCCGAGCGCGGCAGCGACCACCTCGTCGACAGCGGCTTCACCGGCGATTTCGCGATCACCGGCGAGCCGACCGATCTGCACATCGGGATCGAGGCCAAGGGGGTGCTCGCCCTGCGCCTGGAGGTGGGGGGGACGGCCGCCCACGGGGCCACGCCCTGGCTCGGCGACAACGCCGTTCTCAACGCGATCGACGTTTTCCGCAGTATCGAGTCGCTACCGTTTGCCCGGCACAGTTCGGAGCTCTTCGACCGTCCCTCGATCAACCTGGGCCGGATCTGGGGCGGGGACGCGCTGAACAAGGTGCCCGACCGATGCGTGATCGACGTCGACATCCGCTACCTGCCCGATCAGGATCCCGCCGCCGTGCTGGCGGAAGTGCGGGCGCTGCCCGGGATCGAGGCGAGCCCGCTGTTCACACGGCCACCGGCGACGGTCGACCGCAACTCGCCCTTCGTGTTGGGGCTGCGCGAGTCGGCCGCGGCGCACCACGACGGCGAGCCGATGAGCGTCGGTCGCGATGGCGCCTCCGACGCGGTCTCCTTCCTGCGGGTGGGGGTGCCGGCGGTCGAGTTCGGCCCGATCGGCGCCGGCCACCACGGGCCCGAGGAGTGGGTCTCGGTCTCTTCGCTGGAGACCTACCGGCAGGCGCTCGACTCCTTCCTGCGGGCGATCCCGGGCCGGCTCGGCGATGACTGAGCTGCCGCCGGGAAGCGGCTGGGCCGGCAAGAAGCCGCCGCCCTCGGGCGACCCCGAGCCGCCGCCGAAGCCGAAGCGCTTCTGGCTGCGCTTCACCCTCGCCTCGGTCCTGATCGTCGCCGTCTCGGCGGCGGCGACCGCGACCAGCATCCTCCTCTACCTCGACTCGATCGCCCACGCGCTCTCGCACAACAACGTCTACAGCAGCAAGCTGCACAAATATCTCAGCCGGGTCAACGGCGGCGAGCCGGAGAACATCCTCATTCTCGGCTCCGACAAACGGGCCGGCGTCCAGGAAGACTCCGGCCGCTCGGACACGACGATCCTGCTGCGCCTCGACCCCGACCGCAACGCGATCGCGGTGATGTCGATCCCGCGCGACCTGAAGATCGAAATCCCCGGCTACGGGACCGGCAAGTTCAACGAAGCGTATGCCTACGGTGGGCCGAAACTGACCCTGCAGACGGTCAAGCAGCTGACCGGGCTGCCGATCAACCACGTCGTCAACGTCGACTTCCTCGGCTTCGTCCGCGCCGTCGACGCGATCGGCTGCGTCTACGTCGACGTCGATCGCCGCTACTTCCACTCCAACGCCGGCCTGCCGCCCGCCGAACAGTATTCGGAAATCAACGTCCAGCCCGGATATCAGCTGCTCTGCGGAAAAAAAGCGCTGCAGTACGTGCGCTACCGCCACACCGACACCGACCTCGTCCGCTCCTCGCGCCAGCAGGACTTCATCAGCGCCGCCCGTCAGCGGATCTCGATCCAGGACCTGGTTCTCGACCAGAGCGGCCTGATCGACATCTTCACCAAATACACCACCTCCGACGTCAACGACAAGGAAACGATGCTGCAGGTGCTGAAACTGTTCCTCGCCTCGCGCAACGCGGCGATCAAGGAGGTCCACTTCCCGGCCGAACTCGGGCCGAGCTACGTCTACACGACGCCGGAAGCGGTCAACGAAGCGGTCAACATGTTCCTCGGGATCGAAGCCAGCGGCGGCCCCCGCGGCTCGCTCGAAAACGGCGGTGAAGGCGGCAAGAAGAAGGGGGGCAAGAAGGGGAAGAAGGGCGGCCGCAAGCCGATGCCCGAAAAGCCGCACCTGGAACGGCTGAAACCGCCGGGCAGCGACGGCCTGGTGCCGGCGCGCGAAGCCGGCGAAGCCGAGGGCAAGGCGGCCGCCCGCAAGCTTGGCGCCGGCTTCCCCGTTTTCTACCCGAGCCGACTCCCGTCGGGCGCCTACTTCGTCGAAAGCAACAGCTACGAACACATCCAGGATCCGCGCGTCTACCACTTCAAAGACACCGACGGCGAACGTCACGCCGCCTACCGGATGGTCGGGGTGCTCGAACTCGACGATGGCACCCACTACTTCGGGATCCAGGGCATCCAGGGCTGGCCGGACCCGCCGATCCTCGACAATCCGAGCCTGACCAAGACCATTCACGGACGCGAATACGACATCTATGTCGACGGCGATCGGGTCAAAATGATCGCCTGGCACCGCGGCGACAACACCTACTGGGTCTCCAACGACCTGCTGCAGACCTTGACCAACGATCAGATGGTGGGAATGGCCCGCTCCGCCGACGTGATCTTGCCGAAGAAAAAGCCTAAGCAGGGAGGGAAGAAGGGATGAGCGAGCAGCGAGAGCCGATAGGGGTGATCGGAGTCGGCTGGGTGGGCCTGGTGACCGCGGCCTGCTTCGCCGAGCTCGGCCACCCGGTGATCGCCCGCGACATCCTCGCGGAGAAGGTCGATTCGCTTTCCCGCGGCGAGGTGACGATTCACGAGCCCGATCTCGCCGACCTGGTCCGCCGCAACGCCGAGCGCCTCACTTTCACGACCGATATGTCCGAGCTGCTCGATGGAGCCCGTCTGTTGTTCGTCTGCGTCGACACGCCGCCGACCTACTCCGGCGACGCCGACCTCTCCCGCGTCCGCGCCGTGGTCGAGGAGCTGCCCGAGGGCAGCGAGCACGTGCTGATCATGAAGAGCACGGTTCCGGCCGGGACCGGCGAAGCGATCCGCCGCGACATGCCCGGCCTCTCCTACGTCTCCTGCCCCGAGTTCCTCAAGGAGGGGACGGCGGTGGCCGACTTCATGCACCCCGACCGGGTCGTGGTCGGAGCCGACGCCGGCGACGAGAGCGCCGCCGCCGCGGTGGCCGGCCTCTACGAGCCGCTCGGCGAGGTCCTCCACACCGACGTCTCCAGCGCCGAGATGATCAAGCTCGCCTCCAACGCCTTCCTCGCGACCAAGATCTCCTTCATCAACGAGATTGCCAACGTCTGCGAGGAGGTCGGCGCCGACGTCGGCGAGGTCGCCCGCGGGATGGGGCTCGACGAGCGGATCGGCTCCTCCTTCCTGCGCGCCGGCATCGGCTACGGCGGCTCCTGCTTCCCCAAGGACGTGACCGCACTGAAGATGCTGGCCGGTAATACCGGCTACCACTTCCAACTGCTGAACGCGGTGATCGAGGTCAACGAGCTGCAGAAGCGGCGCGTGGTCGGCAAGCTCGAGAAGCACCTCGGCTCGCTGCTGGGCAAGCGCGTGGCGCTGCTCGGCCTCGCCTTCAAGCCCGACACCGACGACATGCGCGAGGCCTCGAGCCTGGTGCTGGCGGCGCGGCTGCAGGGGGAGGGCGCCGAGGTCGTCGCCTACGACCCGGTCGCGAGCGAGCGGGCCGGACAGCTGCTCGACTCAGTGACGCTGACCAGCTCGGCCCTGGAGGCGCTCGACGGCGCCGACGCCGCGGTCCTGGTCACCGAGTGGCGCGAGTTCGCCGAGCTCGACTGGGCCGAGGTGGCCAAGCGCATGGCCCGACCGCTGATCGTCGACGGCCGCAACTTTCTCGACCCCGAGGCGCTCGCCGCGGCGGGTTTCGATTACGAGGGAATCGGCAAGCCACAGGTCGCGGCCGCCGCGACGGCCGCCGAGTAGTGCAGGCGATCGTTCTCGTCGGCGGCGAAGGGACGCGGCTGCGGCCGCTGACCAACGACGTCCCCAAGCCCGCCCTGACCCTGGTCGATCGCCCCTTCCTCGCCTACATGGTCGAGTGGCTGGCGGCGCACGGGGTGACCGAGGTGGTGCTCGCCTGCGGCTTCCTGCCCGATGTGCTGCGCGCGACGCTGGGCGAGGGCGAACACGCCGGCGTCCGCCTCACCTACGTCACCGAGCCCGACCGGCGCGGCACCGCGGGGGCGATCCGCTTCGCCGCCGACGCCCTCGGCGACGACCTTGACGAGCGCTTCCTGGCGCTCAACGGCGACGTCCTCACCGATCTCGACCTGACCGCGCTGATGAGCGCCCACCGCGAGCGCGAGGCGCGGGCGACGATCGCCCTCTACCCGGTCGAGGACTCGGCCGCCTACGGCCTCGTCGGGGTCGACCCCGAGGGGGCGGTGACCGAGTTCGTCGAGAAGACCGGCGACGCGGTCCCCGGCGAGATCAACGCCGGCGCCTATTTCCTCGAGCGCTCGGTGCTGGACCTGATCGCCCCCGAGCGCGAGGTCTCGATCGAGCGCGAGGTCTTCCCGGTCCTGGTCGGCGACGGGCTCGGCGCCCTGCGCCTCGACGGCTACTGGATGGACATCGGCACCCCGGAGCGCTACCTGCAGGCGAGCTGGGACATCCTCGAGGGCCGGGTCGAGACGCGGGTGACCCCGACCGCCCCCGGCCTGCTGATCGGCGCTGGTGCCGAGATCGACCCCGGCGCCACGGTGGGCCCGCGCGCGATCGTCTCGCCCGGCAGTCGGATCGGCGCCGACGCCGCGGTGCACGACTCGGTCCTGCTCGACGGCTGCGTCGTCGGCGCCGGCGCCAGGGTCAGCGGCTCCGTGCTCGCCGCGGGCGTTACGGTTGACGCCGGGGCGGAGGTCGACGGCGCGGTCGTCGGCCAGGATGAAAGAGTTCCCGCCTAGCCACCATGATCGACGACGTCCTCGGCATACCGGACCAGCTGCGCGACGCCCTCTGGCGGATCGAGTCGGCGCGCCTCGAGCCCGCCGACGCCACCGGCGTGATCGTCTGCGGGATGGGCGGCTCGGCGATCGGCGCCGACCTCGCCGCTGCCGCTCTCGGCGACCGCCTGACCCGGCCGCTGCTCGCGGTCCGCGGCTACGGCCTGCCGAGCTGGGCGACGCCGGAGTGGACCGTGCTCTGCTCCAGCTACTCCGGCAACACCGAGGAGACCCTGGCCTGCTTCGACGCCGCCGAGGCGCTTGGTGCCCGCCGCGTCGTCGCCGGCACCGGTGGCGTCCTGGTCGAGAAGGCGCGCGAGGCCGGGCTGCCGGTGATCGGCCTGCCGGGGATCTTCCAGCCCCGCGCCGCCGTCGCCTACATGTTCACGATCGTCGCCGAGGTGGCGGCGCTGGCCGGCGCTTCGCCCCGGGTCCACACCGAGATCGACGCCGCCGCGGCCTTCCTCGAGCGCGAGGCCGAGGCTCTGCAAACCCGCGCCGCCGAGATCGCCGCCCAGCTCGAGGGCACCTTTCCGGTCGTCTACGGCGCCGACCTGACGACGCCGGTGGCGCGCCGCTGGAAGTGCCAGGTGAACGAGAACGCCAAGCTCCCCGCCTTCTTCTCCGAGCTGCCCGAGGCCGATCACAACGAGCTCTGCGGCTGGGACGCCCCCGCCGCCAAGCTTGCCGCCGTCTTCCTCGAGGACGCCGATCAGCACCCGCGGATCCGCCGCCGCTTCGAGCTCACCGCGGCCGCGGTAGCGGGCGACGGCGCGCCGACGGTGCGGGTCGAGACCGCCGGCGAGACGCGCGTCGCCCGCCTGCTCTGGGCGACGATGCTGGGCGACCTCGTCTCCCTGGAGCTGGCCAAGGCGCGCGGGGTCGACCCGCTCCCGGTCGAGGCGATCGAGCGCTTCAAGAAGGCGATGGGGCCGGTATGAGAGCGATGGTCCTCGCCGCCGGGCTCGGCACCCGCCTGCGGCCGATCACCTACGAGATGCCGAAGCCGATGGTCCCGGTCCTCAACCGGCCGGTGATGGAGCACATCCTGCGCCTGCTCGCCCGCCACGGCTTCACCGAGACGATCGCCAACCTGCACTGGTTCCCGGACCTGATCGAATCCCACTTCGGCGACGGCAGCCGGCTCGGGGTCGATCTCTCCTACAGCCCCGAGCAGCGGCTGCTCGGCACCTCCGGCGGGGTCCGCAACGCCGCCGGCTTCCTCGGCGACTCCTTCCTGATCATCTCCGGCGACGCCCTCACCGACATCGACCTGACCGCGATGCGCGAGTTCCACGAGTCCCACGACGGCGTCGCCACCCTGGCGACCAAGCGGGTCGACGACACCAGCCAGTTCGGGGTCGCGATCACCGCCGCCGACGGCCGCATCCAGGGCTTCCAGGAGAAGCCCGACCCGGCCGAGGCGCTCTCCGACCTCGCCAACTGCGGCATCTACATGTTCCGCTCCGAGATCTTCGACTTCTTCCCCGAGCCCGGCACCAGCAAGGCGGCGGGGCCCGACGACCCGCCCGGCTTCGCCGACTGGGCGATGGACGTCTTCCCGCGCCTGCTCGACGGCGACGTGCCCTTCTACTCGCACGAGATCGACGCCTACTGGAACGACATCGGCAACCTCGAGGAGCTGCGCGAAAGCACCCTCGACGCGCTCAGCGGCAAGGTTGAGGTCGAGCGCGAGGGCGAGGTCGTCGACGGCTTCCGCAGCGGCTCGCCCGCCGGTGACGAGGGGGCCCTGGTCGGGCCGGTTCTGCTCGGGGCCGGCTGTGAGATCGGCGACGACGTTCGCATCGACGGGCCGTCGGTGATCGGCGACGGGGTCAAGATCGGCGGCAACAGCCGCCTGCGCGAAGTGATCGCCCTGCCGGGGGCGGAGATCTCGGCTGACTCCGTGCTGATCGGCGCGGTTGTCGGGCGTCGCGGCTGACTCGGGGGAGCTCAGTGGGAGGGTGCGGATACCCCTCCCCGTGAATTAGTCGCTCCGCGCCCTATGGGCGCGTTGCTCCGGATGTTGGTGCGCGACCTAAAGGTCGCGCGATGACCGGATTGCATTTCCGCGTGCTTCGCACACATTCCCGGGGAGGGGTATCCGCACCCTCCCATCGGGGCCGTCGCTCTCGCATGAGGGTTGGGCGCGTTCGTGCTCTGAGAAGTCACTCTGTGCGCGCCACGGGTGCGTCGCGGTGGGTGAGGGTCGGGGGATGGAGATTTTGCATGCCGTTGCTGCTGGGATTGCGCCGCCGTTGTGCGCGGCTTGTGGTCGGAGCTGTCGGCCGGAGGCGGTCGTTTGCACCCGCTGTGGGAGGCGGCTGGCGGCGGCGGAGCCGTTGTTGGGGAAGGGGCCGCCGGGGCTGAACCGGGCTTGGTCTTCGGCGCCGCACGAGGGGGTTGCGCGCAATCTGGTTGCGGCGCTGAAGTTCCGGCACCTGCTGCCGGTCGCCGAGCTGATGGCTGACCGCATTCAGTGGCTGGCGCCGGCACACATGCTGAGTGGGGCGATCGTGCCGGTGCCGCCCGCGCCCTCGCGGCTGCGGCGCCGCGGCTTCGATCCCGCCGGCGA
This sequence comes from uncultured Solirubrobacterales bacterium, assembly GCA_963795625.1. Taxonomy (GTDB): domain Bacteria; phylum Actinomycetota; class Thermoleophilia; order Solirubrobacterales; family 70-9; genus VAYN01. The sequence continues at coordinate 231,516 of CAWCIS010000003.1, forward strand.
GCTGGCGGCAGCGCTCGCCGAACGTCTCGAGGCGCCGCTGGAGAGCTGCCTGGCCCGACGGGGAGGACAGCGCCAGGTCGGCCGCCGCCGCGCCGAGCGAATCGGTCGGCCGCCCCGCATCCACGCCACCGGCACCGCCCCCCGCAGCGTCCTCCTCATCGATGACGTCCTCACCACCGGCGCCACCCTCACCGCTTGCGCACAAGCGCTACGGGCAGCCGGCGCCGCTCGCGTAGTGGCCATCACCTTCGCGCGCCGCCTCTGAGGCGGCTGCAAACCGGCGCATCTCGGGGTCCTCGGTCGTTCGGCTCGGGTCACGCACTGGAGTGCGTTTCCCTCACCTCACTTCCCTGCGTCCCCCGACCTGCTTGGTTTTCGCCGTCTCAGACTCTCAGCCGGACCCGAGCGAGCGCTCGTGGGGAGGCCGGGATGGCACTCGCCAAGCCTCCCGCTGTTCGCGCAGGCGAGTGCCGCCCGGGTCCCCCCGACGCAATGCTCGTTACGGATGCAGCTCAGCCGGCCGCCCGCGCATCTGATCGACCAAGTGCCGCGTCTTGCTGCGCTTCCGCCGCAGATCGCGATGCTTCTTGACCTGGCGCCGCACATCCTCGGCGAGTTCGCGCACCGTGTGCGTCATGTCGGATGAGGCCTCGCGCGCGTGCAGGGTCACGCCCTTGAGATAGAAGGTGGCCTCGGCAACGTGCTTGTCGGCGATCGAGGGGTTGCGCTCTTCGGAGAGGACGACCTCGAGCGTCGCCAGGGCCGAAACCTGCCGGCCGAGGCGCTGGAATCGTTTCCGCACCATCTCACGCAGGTCATCCGTCATCTCGACGTTCCGGCCCCGAATCTCTATCCGCATGAGTGCCTCCTTGTGGTTTCGCTCCGACTGTACGCCCACTACCCGCTCAGGGCAAGAGGCAACGGACGGCTGCCCACTCCGCACCGCTACCCTTGAGCAATGCCAGCGATGGACCTCGTCACCAAGGCCCTGCGCGCCGGGGAGGGGCGCAAATTCAAGGCCTACCAGAAGCGCGCCGAGGCGATCAACCGCTACGAGCCGGAGATGGAAGCGCTCTCCGACGAGGAGATCCGCGAGGAGGCCGACTCGCTGCGCGAGCGCGCCCGCAGCGGCGAGTCGCTCGACGACCTGCTCCCGGAGGCCTTCGCGCTGACCCGCGAGGCTTCGCGCCGCAGCACCGGCCAGCGCCATTACGACGTGCAGCTGATCGGTGGGATGGTGCTCCATGACGGCGCCATCGCCGAGATGCGCACCGGCGAGGGCAAGACCCTGACCGCGACCCTGCCGGTCTTCCTCAACACCCTGGCCGGGGGCAGCGTTCACGTCGTCACCGTCAACGACTACCTGGCCCGCCGCGACTCGGAATGGATGAAACCGATCTACGACACGCTCGGGGTCAGCGTCTCCGCCGTCCAGGACTCCGACGACCACGAGACCCGCCAGCGCAAATACGCCGGCGACGTCACCTACGGGACCAACTCCGAGTTCGGCTTCGACTACCTGCGCGACAACATGTCGCCGTCGCTCGAGCAGTGCGTCCAGCGCGGCCACCACTTCGCGATCGTGGACGAGGTGGACAACATCCTCATCGACGAGGCGCGGACGCCGCTGATCATCTCCGGCCAGCCCGAACAGGCGGCTCAGACCTATTACACCTTCGCCCGCCTCGCCAAACAGCTGGTCGGCGTCCAGGCCAAAGAGAAACTGAAATCGCTCGGTGAGAACAAGGACACCTCCGAGGTCGACTACGACTACGAGTTCGACGAGAAGCACAAGACCGTCGCCCCGACCGAGCGGGGGGTGAAGAACACCGAGCAGTTCGTCGGCGTCGACAACCTCTACCTCGGCGAGCACGGCGGCCTCGTCAACCACCTCAGCCAGGCGCTGAAGGCCGAGTCGCTCTACAAGAAAGACAAGGACTACGCCGTGATCGACGGCGAGGTGATGATCATCGACGAGTTCACCGGCCGCATCCTCGAGGGCCGGCGCTGGTCGGAGGGCCTGCACCAAGCGGTCGAGGCGAAGGAGGGGGTGGCGATCCGCGAGGAGAACCAGACCCTGGCGACGATCACCCTGCAGAACTACTTCCGCCTCTACGACAAGCTTTCCGGGATGACCGGTACCGCGCTGACCGAGGCGACCGAGTTCATGAAGATCTACAAAATCCCCGTGGTCGAGGTGCCGACCAACCAGCCGATGGTGCGGATGGATCAGAACGACCAGATCTTCAAAACCAAAGATGGCAAGTGGAAAGCCGTCCTCGACGAGATCGTCGCCCGCCACGAAAAGGGCCAGCCAATCCTGGTCGGGACCGTCTCGGTCGAAGTCTCGGAGATGATCTCCGAGGCGCTCAAGCGCGACGGGATCAAACACGCGGTGCTGAACGCCAAGCCCGAGCACGCCGAACGAGAGGGCGAGCTGATTGCCCAGGCGGGGCGCAAGGGTGAGGTGATGATCGCCACCAACATGGCCGGCCGCGGCGTCGACATCAAGCTCGGCGGCGACCCTGAACACCTCGCGATCCACGAGCTCAAAAAGCAGGGGATCACCTACGAGAGCGAGGGCTACCACGAGGCCCTGGAGGCGAAGACCGCCGAGCTGGCGCCCTCCTGCAAGGCCGAGGCCGAGGAAGTGCGCGAGCTCGGCGGTCTCTTCATCTGCGGCACCGAGCGCCACGAGTCGCGGCGGATCGACAACCAGCTGCGCGGCCGCTCCGGCCGCCAGGGCGATCCCGGCGAGTCGCGCTTCTACCTCTCCGCCGAAGACGACGTGATCCGCCTCTTCGCCGGCGACCGCATCTACAAAATCCTCGACCGCCTCGGGCCCGTCGACGACGACGGCACCGAAATGCCGCTCGAGGCGAAGATGCTGACCAAAACCGTCGAGAACGCTCAGAAGAAGGTCGAGGAGCAGAACTTCCTGATCCGCAAACGCGTGCTCGAGTACGACGACGTGATGAACGAGCAGCGCCGAGTCGTCTACAAATACCGCCGCGAGATCCTCGAAGGGCGCGACATCTCAGAGACCGCCCGCGACGAGACCGAGGGCGTGATCGAGCGGCTGGTCGACGAGTACACCTCGGGCGAGCTGCTCGAGGAATGGGATCTGGGCGAGCTGGAGACGCAGCTGCGGCTGATCTGGCCGGTCGGCATCGACGTCGGAACGCTGGCCCCGGAGACGGTCGATCGCGAGAAGCTCAAGGACGCCCTCGACGATGACGCGATGAGCGCCTACGACGACCGTGAGCAGCAGCTCGGCGAGGAGCTGATGCGCCACCTCGAGCGCTCGATCCTGCTGCAGGTGATCGACAATCGCTGGCGCGAACACCTCTTCGACATGGATTACCTGCGCGAAGGCATCCACCTTCGCGGCTTCGCCCAGATCGACCCGCTCGTCGCTTACAAAAACGAGGGCTTCAACATGTTCTCGGAGCTGATGCACTCGATCTGGGACGAGTTCAGCAAACTCGTCTACCGGGCCGAAATCGAAGTCAACCCGGCCCAGGGCAACGGCGCCAACGGGGCCAACCCGCCGACCGCGCTCGACTACTCGGGCGGCACCGCGGCGGCCCAGCCCTCAGCGCTCGAACAGGTCGCGATCGCCGGTGGTGGCGCTGCCGCGGTCGACACGGCCGCCTCACAGTCCGTCGGCGGCGACGTGGTCGAGACCGTGGTCAAAGACGAGCACGACAAAGTCGGCCGCAACGACCCCTGCTGGTGCGGTTCGGGGAAGAAGTACAAGAAGTGCCACGGGGCATAGACCCCGTTCGCGAGTTCGTCCGGGCCTTCAACGAGCGGGATCTGGATGCTTTCGTGGAGGTTCTCGACCCCGAGGTGGAACTGCATTCCGGCCGTGGGCTGCGCAAGGGGGTCGAGGCGGCTCGGGTCTGGGCGACGCGGGAGCCTGGCGGTGTCCAGCAGACGATCGTGCTGGGGGAGCTCTACGAGGAAGGGGTGGAGGGCGGAGGTGGCACCGCCGTGGCGTTGATCACCCGTCGCTGGCACTGGGAAGAGGACGGCTCGGCCGCGGGCGAGGACGAGATGGCCTGGCAGTTCGAGCTGCGCGAGCGCAGGATCCTCAGCTGGCGCCCGTTCGAGGACCGCGCCGAGGGACTGCGCGCCGGCGGCTTCGCGAACGAGGCGGGCGCGGCCGGATAACCTGCATGGATGGCCGACGCCGCGCCCACCGAATCGATCGCGCCGCGCCTGGCCGCCGTCCGCGAGCAGCTGTCCCTGCTCTCGGACTACCTTTGACCCCGCTGCGCTGCAGCTAGAGGCAGAGCGGCTGGAGGCCGAGATGGGGCAGCCGGGATTCTGGGACGACCAGGAGGCCGCCGCCAAGACCTCTGCCGCGCACGCGCGAGCGCAGAAACGACTGCGGCTCTTCCGCGGCCTCGAGTCCGACGTCGCCGATCTCGGCGACCTGGCGGAGATGGCGGCGGAGGACGAGGAGATGGCGGCCGAGCTCGGCGCCCAGCTCGGCTGGGTCGAGCGGCGCCTGGCCGAGCTCGAGGAGGCGCGGCTGTTCAGCGGCGAGTACGACGCCGGCGACGCCGTCGTCACCGTCCACGCCGGCGCCGGCGGGACCGACTCCCAGGACTGGGCCGAGATCCTCTTGCGGATGTACCTGCGTTGGGCCGAGCGGCGCAGCTTCGAGGTCGAGATGAAGGAGGCCTCGCCGGGGGAGGAGGCGGGGCTGAAGTCGGCCACCTTCATCGCCAAAGGCGAAAACGCCTACGGGCTCTTCGCGGCCGAGCGCGGTGTCCACCGCCTGGTCCGGATCTCTCCCTTCGACTCCTCCGCGCGCCGCCACACCAGCTTCGCCCAGGTCGACGTCGGGCCGCTGGTCGACGCCGGCCCCGAGCTCGAGATCGACGACGCCGACCTGCGGATCGACACTTACCGCGCTTCCGGCGCCGGCGGCCAGCACGTCAACAAGACCGACTCGGCGGTGCGGATCACCCACCTCCCGACCGGGGTCGTCACCCAGTGCCAGAACGAGCGCTCGCAGACGCAGAACAAGGCGGTGGCGATGCAGTTCCTGCGCTCGAAGCTGATCGAGCTGGAGGAGCGCAAACGGGCGGAAGTTATGGCGAAGGCGCGGGGCGAGGTCAAAGACGTCGCCTGGGGCTCGCAGATCCGCAGCTACGTCCTGCACCCCTACACGATGGTCAAGGACCACCGCACCGAGCACGAGGTCGGCGATGTGCAGCGGGTGCTCGACGGCGACCTCGACGAGTTCGTGCGCGACTACCTGAACAAGACCGCCGCCGCCTCGGCCTCCTAGATGGAGTCGCTGACCTATCTGGAGCGAGCGGCGCTGAGGGAGGCGGAGGGCCTGCTCGTCCTCCACCACGGCCGCGGCACCGAAGAGCGCGACCTGCTCGGCCTCGCCGACGCGCTCGACCCGGAGCGGCGGCTGCGGGTGGTGACGCCGCGGGCGCCGTTGAGCCTGCCGGGCTCGCCCGGCTACCACTGGTACCTGGTGCCGCGGGTCGGCTTCCCCGACCACGACAGCTTCCACGCCGCCCGCGGCGCGCTCGCCGAGCTGCACGACCAGCTCTGGGAGGAGACCGGGGTGGGCCCGGAGCGGACCGTGCTCGGCGGCTTCTCGATGGGCTCGGTGATGAGCTACGCGATGGCGCTCGGCGCCGACCGTCCGGCGGTCGCCGGGATCCTCGCCTTCAGCGGCTTCGTGCCGGTGGTCGACGGCTGGGAGCCGTCCTTCGAGGGCCGCGAGGCGACGCGAGCATTCATCGCCCACGGCCGCCGCGACCCGATCATGGAGGTCGGGTTCGGCCGGCGCGCCCGCGACCTGCTCGAGGCGGGCGGGCTGGCGGTCGAGTACCGCGAGTCCGACGTCGGCCACCAGATCGATCCCTCGCATCTGGCGGACGCGACGACCTGGCTGGCGCGGACGCTGCCCGGCTGAGGCCTATTCGGATGGGCGCCAGGAGAGGCCGCTGGGGGTGGCCTGTCTGACGTCGAGCTGGTAGTCGAAGAAGGACTTGCAGTATCCGGGCGCCGCGGGTACGTGCAGCTGCACGGTGAAGCCCTTGGCGGCCATCGCCTTGGTCATCTGGCTCTCGGTCAGGACCCTGGTCAGCCGCAGAACGCCGCGGCGGCCGAAGTGCTTCTTCTCACTTCCGAGGAAGAGCGAGCCCTTGCCCCCGTGCAAGCCGTACTCGACGGTGACGGTGGTCGGGGTGGAGGTCGTGTAGTGGATCTGCAGGCGGACCTTGTCCTTGTTGGCGGCGGCGGTGGCGGTCGTCTGGGCGCTGGTCAGGAGACATTCCTGCGGCGCTTCGCCGGGGCCGAATTCTTCTTCGCATTCCGCTTCGTCTTCTTCACATTCTTCGTTTTCGAAGCCTTCGTCTTCGCTTGCTTCCGCTTCGTCTTCGGATTCTTCCGCCGCGGGCGGTGCCGGGGAGATGAGGGTTCCGACCGCGCTGGTGCCGGGCAGGGTCATCGCCTGTGCCGATTTCGCCAGTCCGAGCACCGCGACCAGGCTCAGGGTCGCGAAGAAGGCCGCCCACCAGGCGAATCTGATCGCCGCCGCTTCGTCGCCGCCGTGTGCGGAGTTCCGCCGTCGCATGTCCTCTTGATCGGGCCACGGCGGCAAACCCTTTAACCGTGGCGCTCAGTCGTCGAGGATTCCCTCCAGCCGCAGCAGCCCCTCCTTCATCGGCACGCCGCCGCCGTAGCCGCCGAGGGCGCCACCGCTGCGCAGCACGCGGTGGCAGGGGACGACCAACGGCAGCGGGTTGGTGCCGCAGGCGGTGCCGGCGGCGCGGACCGCCCGCTGGTTGCCGGCGCTGGTCGCCATCTGGGTGTAGCTGCGGGTCTGGCCGTAGGGGATGCGGGCGATCGCCCGCAGCACTCGGCGGCGGAAGTCCTTGCTGAGCCGCCAGTCGAGCGGCAGGTCGAACTCGGTCAGCTTGCCCTCGAAATAGAGATCGAGCTCGCGCCGGGCCTCGTCGAGCTGGGCCGGGGCCTCGAGCACGCGGGGGGAGACCCGCGCCGCGAGGTCGATCAGCAGCTCGTCGGCGTCCTGGTTGGGGAGGCCGACACGGACCAGGCCCTTGGGGGTGGTCGCCAGCAGCAGCGGCCCGAAGGGCGAGTCGGTCGTCGCGTAGGCGACGTCGAGCAGGCCCTCGGCGGAGGCGCGCGCGGCAAGTCGGTTCAGCGAGTCCTTCATGCGAGCTCCTTCCGTAGTCGCTTCAGTCCCTCGTGCAGGCTGCGGCGGGCGGCCTCGGGCGAGCAGCCGAGGGCGGCGGCGATCTCGGCGTGGGGGAGGTCGCCGGCGTAGCGAAGCGTTACGGCGGCTCGCTGTTTCGGCGGCAGCGCGCCGACGACCGCCCAGACGTCGCCGCTCGGCTCGGGGTCGGTGACCGCGACCTCGGCCGGCTCGGCGACGGGCATCGCCCGCCGACCCCTTGCGCGGTGATGGTCGATCGCCTTGCGGTGGGCGATCGTGACCAGCCAGCCGCGCAGGTTGTCCGCGTCCCGCAGCTTCGGGTAGGCGCGGAGGGCGGCGATGAAGGTCTCCTGGAAGCAGTCGTCGGCGTCGCTGCGCCCGACCGTCCCGCGGCAGACGGCCATCACGTCGCCGGCGTGCTCGTCGATCAGGGTCTGGAACGGGGGCAGCTCGGTCACCTCATGGATTAAACGCTGCGCGACAAGGACACGTGAGATTCGGTCAGCGCCCCGGGGGTATCTGAGTTAAAGGGGGGATACGACCCGGTGCGCTCAGACACCCCTTGAAGAGTGGGGGTAGGGTGGCGCGATGGCTGAGTTCGAGGAGTCGCCGAGCGAGATCGTCCGCCGTGCCCTCGCCGAGGACGTCGGAACCGGCGATGTGACGACGCAGGCGACGGTGCCCGCCGATGCCCGCGCCCGCGCCCGGATCGTGCAGAAACAGGCAGGAGTCGCTTTCGGCCTCGACCTCGTCGAGGAGACGATGCGCCAGTGCGGGGTCGAGCACGTCGACAAGCTCGTGGTCGAGGGCCAATGGCGCGAGGGGGTCCCGGCCGAGGTGCTGTTGGCAAATGGGCCGGCGGCGGCGCTGCTGGTCGCGGAGCGCACCGGGCTCAACTTCCTCGGCCACCTCTCCGGCATCGCCACGCTGACCGCACGCTTCGTCGAGGCGGTGGCGGGCACGGACGTCCACATCCTCGACACCCGCAAGACGACGCCGGGGCTGCGGGTCCCGGAGAAGGCCGCGGTCGCGGCCGGTGGCGGTCGCAACCTCCGCCTCGGCCTGCACGACGCGATCCTGATCAAGGAGAACCACATCGCCCTCGCCGGTGGCGTGGCGAAGGCGATCTACCTGGCGCGCAAGGCACGGCCGGGCATGCCGGTCGAGGTCGAGGTCCGCAACCTCGATGAGACCGCCTACGCTCTCGGCGTCGGCGCCGACCGCCTGTTGCTCGACAACATGGACCTGGAGACCCTGCGTGGCGCGGTCAAACTGCGCGATCAGAACTCCGGCTCCGGCGACGGCTCTGCCCTCGAGGCCTCCGGCGGCGTCGACCTGACCAACGTCCGCGCGATCGCCGAGACCGGCGTCGACTTCATCTCCATCGGCGCCCTCACCCACTCCGCTCCCTCGCTGGATTTCAGCCTCTTGCTCGAGCCTGCCTAACCGACTCGTGCTCCTGCTCGACCCGGGCAGGCCGATCGCGGGGCGACGGGGGAGGTCTCGACGGAACCTCCCGCTGTTCGTGACGGCGAGGCCTCCCCCGTCGCCTCTCGCCTTACTTCAGAAGTTTCGAGAGGCGGCGGTCCTTGAGAACCCGCCCGCCCGTTTGCTCCTCGGGGCAGTAGTTCATTTGGTGCTCCGAGAAGAAGACAGCCTCGATCGTGGTGCCGCAGCGTGGGCAGGGATTGCCCTCTCGCTTATGGACTTGTAGCGGCATCGGCACTTTGTCGGGTACCTCGGGGCCGATCGTCTGCTCGTAATGGTCGATCGCGTCGCCGAGGACGTGGAGCGCCGCGTGCAGGCGCTCGATCTCCTCCTCATCCAGTTCCGAGCCCTTCTTGAAGGGGGAGAGGCGTGCTTCCCAGAGGATCTCGTCGACCCAGGAGCGACCGATGCCGGCGATGTCTTTCTGGTGGCGCAGGAGGGGGTGGAGGTGCCGGGGCTTGTCGATCGCTGCCGCGAACTCCGCGAGCGGGGGCGGGGGCCAGGCCTCCGGGCCGAGCGTGCTGACCATCTCGTCCGCGCCCACGGCGTCCGCCGGCAGCAGCTTCGCCCAGGCCCGCTGCTTGGTCCCGAACTCCCGCAACCGCAGCTCCCGGCCATCGTCGAGCCTCACCAGCACCCGCGAAGCCCGATCTTTCGGCGTCGCCCGTTTCTCGAACACCCGCAACCGCCCCGCCGACATCAGATGAACCAACAACGCCAAGTCGCCAAATTCAACGACCGGCATCTTCCCCACGCGCCGGACCCCCGTGATCTCGCGCCCGACCAGCGCATCCAAGGGCGGCTCAAAGGTCTTCATCACGTTCATCCCAGGAGCAACGACCGATTCCACCTCTGCTCCGACTAACGCGGTGTTCAGCCGCCGCGCCACGATCTCCACCTCTGGCAACTCGGGCATAGAAGAAGTGTGCCGCCCTCGTGGGGCCGGTGTGGGGAGGGTCCGAGAACGGAGCCTGTTTGCCCCGCCCGCAGGACCCTCCCCACACCGGCCCCGCACCCCGAGCGAGTAGACTTCTCATACGTTCATTCGACTGGCTTGAGGCGTTGTGCCCAACCAGCGAACATCAGGAAAGGAAGGGCTCATGCAGGAGCTCCCGACGATCCAACCCACCGCACCGGACGCGCTAACGCCCGCAGACATCGCTGCTCTCAGCGAGGAGATCCGCGCTCTCGCCGCGCAGCGCAACGCGGTGATCCTCGCCCACAACTACGAGCTGCCGGAGATCCAGGACGTCGCCGACCACATGGGCGACTCGCTCGGCCTCTCGCGCCAGGCGGCCAGCACCGACGCCGAGGCGATCGCCTTCTGCGGGGTCCACTTCATGGCCGAGACCGCCTCGATCCTCTCGCCCGAGAAGACGGTGCTGATCCCCGACCTCGACGCCGGCTGCTCGCTGGCCGACTCGATCGACGCCGACCAGCTGCGCGCCTGGAAGGCCGAGCACCCGGGCGCCCTGGTGGTGATGTACGTCAACACCTCGGCCGAGGTCAAGGCCGAGACCGACTACTGCTGCACCTCCTCCAACGCGGTCAGCGTCGTCGAGCACATCTGGGCCGAGCACGGCCCCGATACCGAGATCCTCTTCGGCCCCGACATGTGGCTGGGCGCTTTCGTCGAGCGCGAGACCGGGCTGGTCGACGAACCCGAGCGCCGCGGCCACTTCCACATCTGGGACGGTGAGTGCCACGTCCACGCCGGCATCCGCCCCGACGACATCGCCCGCACCCGGGCCGAGCACCCCGAGGCCGAGTTCCTGATCCACCCCGAGTGCGGCTGCTCGACCCAGGCGATGGAGTACGTCGCCTCTGGCGACATCGCCGCGGACGGCGTCCACATGCTTTCGACCTCGGGGATGCTCGAGCACGTCGAAGCCAATCCCGAGGGCAGCTTCGTCGTCGCCACCGAGAACGGGATGCTCTACCCGCTGCAGCAGGCGGCGCCGCAGGCCAACCTGATCGAGGCCAACCGGATGGCTACCTGCAAATACATGAAGATGATCACCCTGCCGAAGCTGCGCGACGCCCTGCTGGAGATGAAGTTCGAGGTCAGCGTCCCGGCCGCGGTCGCCGAGCGGGCGCGGATCCCGATCGAGCGCATGGTCGCGATCGGCTAGCCGAGGCGCTCCGCCTGCCCTGGGCGAAGCCTTGCTTGGGCGCGGTCTTGCGTTGCCGGAGGGGCGCAGGAGTCACCCTGTGTCCACAGAAGCCCCCCTCCGTATGGCCCGATCCAAGAAGAGACATAGCAGCGGCGACGAGCCCCAGCGCCCCCGCGGGCGCCGGGCGCCGATCATCGAGCTCAACGACGTCACCAAGGTCTACCCCGGCGGCCACATGGCCCTGGACCGGGTCAACCTGGTGATCGGCCGCGGCGAGTTCGTCTTCCTGGTCGGCCCTACCGGCTGCGGCAAGTCGACCCTGATCAAGATGCTGATCCGCGAGCTCGCCGCCAGCGAGGGCTCGGTCAAGATCGCCGGCCGCGACATCGGCGCCCTCTCGGAGAAGAAGATCCCGCAGCTGCGGCGCAACATCGGCACCGTCTTCCAGGACTTCAAGCTGCTGCCCGACCGCACCGTCTATGACAACGTCGCCTACGCGCTGCAGGTGATCGGCGCCAGCCGGGCCGAAATCCGTGAGCAGGTGCCGCAGACGCTGCGCCTGGTCGGGCTCTCGACCAAGCTCAACAGCTACCCGGACCAGCTCTCCGGCGGCGAGCAGCAGCGCGTCTCCGTCGCCCGCGCCTTCGTCAACCATCCGCCGCTGTTGCTCGCCGACGAGCCCAGCGGCAACCTCGACCCGGTCACCTCGATCGGGATCATGCAGCTGCTCTACCGGATCAACAAGGCCGGCACGACCGTGCTCGTCGTCACCCACGACCGCGAGATGGTCGACAGCATGCAGCGCCGCGTGGTCGAGCTCTACGAGGGCCGCGTCGTCCGCGACGAGGTCAGCGGCGGCTACACCGAGGAGTCGACGACCGAGTTCGGCCTGCGGATGCGGGCCGAGATGGGCGTCGGGCCCGAAGGCGAGGGTCAGACCAACGGCCACGACCAGGGCTCGCTGCTCTGATGTCGCGGCTTGTCTTCTTCCTGCAGGAGGCCCTGCGGGCGCTGCGCCGCAACGGCGCGCCGACCCTGGCCGCGGTCGTGACCACGGTCGTGACCGTGATCCTGCTCGGCGTTCTGATCCCGATCTTCCAGACCACGCAGGCCAAGAGCGAGCAGATCCGCAGCGAGCTCAACATCCAGTTCGAACTCTTCGACGATGCCACGCCGGCGGAAATCGCCGCGGCGAAGACGAAGATCGAGGCAGTGCCCCACGTCGATCAGGTCACCCTGATCACCAAGGCCGAAGCGCTGCAGACCCTGCGCAGCGAACTCAAGGACAAATCGATCGTCGAGCAGCTCAACAGCAACCCGCTGCCGAACAGCTTCGAGGTCAAGGCCGACGACGCCGCCAACCTGCCCGGGATCAGCGCCGCGGTGATGGGGACCGGCGGCAGCGGCAAGCCGCAGCCGATCTCGCCGATCATCAGCAAGCCCTTCAACCGCCAGGAGGCCTCGCAGCAGATCGAGCAGGTGACCAGTGCCCTGAAGATCGTGCTGACGGTGATGACGGCGCTGCTGATCGCGGCCTCGCTGATGCTGGTCGGCAACACGATCCGGCTCTCGATCTACACCCGCCGCCGCGAGGTCGAGGTGATGCGCCTGGTCGGCGCCACCCGCTGGTTCATTCGCTGGCCGTTCATGATCGAGGGCGTGGTGGTCGGCTTCGTCGGCGGCCTGGTGGCCATACTGATCCTGTGGCTCGGCAAGCTCACGGTCGTCGACCCGCTCAGCAGCGACTTCTCGTTCCTCGCCGCCCAGAACGACAGCACGCTCTCGTTCCCAGCCCTGGTCGCGATCCTCTTCGCCGCCGCCGTGATCGTCTCGACGATCGGCTCCGGCATCACCCTGCGCCGCTTCCTCAAGGTCTGAGGCCGGCGTGAAAGCGCGCGCCGCGGTCGCTTACGGCGTCGGCCTGATCGCTTTCCTCTGCCTCGGCCTCTGGCTCGGCGCGCACCCGGCGAAGCTGCCGGGGTTCGTCCGCGACCGCCTCGGCGGCTCGACCGGGTCGCTGAGCGCGGAAGCCGCCGAAGTGCTCGAAGACAACTACTACCGCCCGGTCGGTCCCACCGAGCTCGGCAACTCCTCGCTGCAGGGGATGGTGAGGGAGCTGCGCAGACGCCACAAAGAGGATCGCTTCACCGAATACTTCTCGCCGGAAAGCCTCGAAAGCTTCAACCAGCAGATCGAAGGGCGCTTCTCCGGGGTCGGGATCTCGGTCGTGCCGGTCAAGCGCGGCCTGCGAGCGGTCACGGTCTTCCCCGGCTCGCCCGCCGCCAAGGCGGGGATCGAGGTCGGCGACACGATCGTCTCCGTCAACGGCGAATCGATCGCCGGCACGAGCAGCAACGAAGCGACCGAAAAGATCAAGGGCCCGGAAGGGACCGAGGTCACCCTCGGGGTGCTCGACGCGAAGAGCGGCAAGGTCGAGCAACTGCGGGTGACCCGGGCTGAGGTGGCGCTGCCGAACGTCAGCAGCAAGGTGGTGACCGTGGATGGGCGCAAGCTCGGCTATGTGCGCATGCTCAGCTTCAGCGAAGGCGTCCATGTCCAGCTGGAAGCGGCGATTCGCAAGGTGCGCCGCGAAGGGGCGGAAGGGACCGTGCTCGACCTGCGCGGCAACCCGGGCGGGCTGCTCGACGAGGCGGTGCTGAGCGCGAGCATCTTCCTGCCCGAGGGCGAGGTCGTCGTCTCGACCGACTCCCGCACCCAGGGCCACAGCGTTCACAAGACCGTCGGCGGCAACCTGCCGAAGCAGCCGCTGGTGGTCCTGATCGATCGCAACACCGCCTCCGCCGCCGAGATCCTCGCGGCCGCCCTGGCCGACGACGCCGGCGCCACCGTGGTCGGTACCCGCTCCTACGGCAAGGGCGTCTTCCAGGAGGAGAAGGACCTCGCCAATGGCGGCGCCCTGAAGCTGACGGTCGGCGAGTACTTCACCCCGACCGGGGTCAACCTGGCGCGCAGCCATGGAATCCACCCCGACGTCAAGGTCGCCGACAACCCGGAAACGCCGGCCGACGAGGGGAAAGAGCGGGCGCTCGGCGTCCTCGCCGGTCAGGCTGGGAAGTGAGCCGGCGCCGGGGGCCCCGGCCGGGGCGGGCCGCGCGGGCCCGTGGACGGGCCGGGGCGGCTCCACGCCAGCGCGAGCGGCTCCCCAGCGCCCGCGAGGCGGTGGCGGCGCTGCTGCGCGAGCAGCTCGGCTTTCGCGGCTTCCGGGCGGGGCTCGAGTCCGAAGCCGCTGCCGCGGCCGTCGCGGCGGAGCGCCACTCCGGCGGCCGCCGCGACCTCACCGCCCTGGCCACGTTCACTGTCGACCCGGCCACGGCCCGTGACTTCGACGACGCCGTCTCCGCCCAGCGCGAGGGCGCCGGCGCCAGGGTCTGGATCCACATCGCCGACGTCGCCGCCCATGTGCGTCCGAGCTCGCCGCTCGACCTCGAGGCGCGCCGGCGCGCCAACAGCACCTACGTGCCGGGTGCGGTCGAGCCGATGCTGCCGCACGCGCTCAGCAGCGAGGCCTGCAGCCTGGCGCCGGGCGTCGAGCGCCTGGCGGTGACGGCGGAGATCGAGCTGGGGCCCGGGGCGGAGGTGGGCGCGGCGCGCTTCTATCGCAGCCGCATCCGCTCCGACGCCCGCCTCGACTACGACCAGCTTGACGCGATCTTCGCCGGGCGGGCGCAGCCGCCGGCGGCGGTGGCCGAACCGCTCGCGGCCGCCCGCGAGGTCGCCGGCGCCCTCGGCGAGCGCCGGGGCGAGACCAGCCTCGAGGTCGAGTCGAGCGAGCCGGAGTTCGCGTTCGACGTCGCCGGCAACGTGGTTGCCGCCCACGGCGTCGCCCAGACCGAGGCCCACCGCCTGATCGAGCGGCTGATGATCCTCACCAACGAGCAGGTGGCGGAGTTCCTGCAGCAGCGGCGGGTGCCGGCGATCTACCGGGTCCACGCCCAGCCCGACCCGACCCGGATCGAACGCCTGGTCGAGCAGCTGGCGGCGCTCGGCATCCCCACCCCGCCGATCGGCCAGGGCCTCTCCGCCCAGGAGGCAGGCCGGATCGCGGCTGAGGCGAGCCGGCTGGTCGGCCGCGAGGCCAGGCGGCGCGGACATGGCCGCGAGGCGTATACATCGCTCGTGCTCCGCTCCCTCAAACAAGCGCAATACAGCGAGCGCAACAGCGGCCACGCCGGCCTCGGCAGCGCCGCCTACACGCACTTCACCTCGCCGATCCGGCGCTATCCCGACCTGGTCGTGCACCGGGCGCTGCTGGCGGCGCTGGGGGAGGGGGAGGAGGCGCCACGCCTGGCCGAGGCCCGTGATGTCGCCGCCGATTGCTCCGCCCGCGAGCGCGAGTCGATGAAGATCGAGCGCGCGGCCGACGACGTCTGCGCCGCCTACCTGCTCGAACGCGAGCTCGGCGAGCGTGGCCCCGACGTCGAGTTCGACGGTGAGGTCTCCGGGGTGATCCGCGCCGGCGCCTTCGTCTCCTTCGGCGGCGAGCTTGGCGACGCCTACGAGGGGATGCTGCCGGCCCGTGTCCTCCCGGGCAGTCGCTATGAGCTGAACCGGGCCGAGGTGGCGCTGGTCAACCGCGAGAAGTCGACCTTCCGCCTCGGCGATCCGGTCAAGGTGAAGGTGACCGGGGTGGATAGCGGGCGCGGTCGGGTAGACCTGGAGCTCGACCATGGCTAAGAAGTCGAAGAAGCCGCGCCTGCCCGTCTCCGGCGATGTCGTCACCAACCGCCGTGCCCGCCACAAATTCGTCTGGGTCGAGACGATGGAGGCCGGGATCGTCCTCACCGGCTCCGAGGTCAAGTCGCTGCGCAGCGGCAAGGCGCAGATGACCGACTCCTACGCGGTCGTCGAAGACGGCGAGGTCTGGTTGCGCAAGCTCCACATCCCGCCGTACGAGTTCGCCAATGCCGACGCCCACGACTCCGAGCGGCCGCGAAAACTCCTCTTGCACCGGGAGGAGATCGAGCGCCTGATCGGAAAAACGGCGCAGAAAGGTCTGACGTTGATTCCCACCCGCATCTACTTCAAAGGCCCGCGGGCCAAGGTCGAGCTGGCGCTGGCGCGGGGCAAGGAAGGCCGCGACCGTCGCCGCGAGATCGCCGATCGCGACGTCCGCCGCGAAGTCGAGCGCGAGTTCAAGGGAAGGATGCGATGAGCCGGATTCCGCCGCTCGAACGTCGGTCCGCCACCCGGCCCGATTTGCGCTTGCAACGGCCGCCGCACATGCAAGGATGGGAAGGGATGCGGATCCGCCTGCTTCTCTCCTCCTGCTTCGTCGGCCTCGCCGCGCTGGCCGCGCCCGCGATCGCCGGTGCCGAATCCTTCCCGGATAAGGCGAGCGGCTACGTCAGCGACCACACCGGCTACTTCGTCGCGGCCCTGTTGCTGGCGATCCTGGTGCTGCTGCTGGTCGTCAACATCAGCCAGCGCCGCAGCAAGGAAAAGGCGAAAGCCGCCGAGGCCAAAGTGGGTGCCGTGCCGGGAGCGCCCCCGGCAACGGGTGCTGTTCCTCCGCCACCGCCCCCTGGCGTTCCCGCCTCGATGGCTCAGACGACCGCTAGCGTGCCCCCGCCTCCTCCCGCTCCCGGCGTTGGCGCACCGACCGCCGAAATGGCCGCGGTCCCGACGCCGATGCCGGCCGCAGTTCCCGGTGCTCCGCCGGCGCCGGGCGCGCCCGCGGCACCGCCTCCTGGCCAGGCCGAGGATCCCAAGGCCCGCCGCCGTCGCGTGCGCGAGGAGCAGCGGGTCAAACGCAACGAACTGCGCCAGAAACGCCGCGAGGAGATCAAAGCTCGCAAGGAGCAGCGGGCCGGTAAACGCGGCCGCGCGCCCCAGGCGCCGACGTCGCCGACTGTTGCGCCTGGGCAGGTGCCGACGCCCGGCCAGCCGGCGGTTCCAGCGCCGGAGCCGATCCCCGAGCCCAAGCAGAAGACCTTCTTCGGGATCAAGTACGGCGGCGGCAAGCAGAAGCGGGAAGCGGCGCTGGCCGAGCAGCGCCTTGCCGCCGTCCGCGCCGCCAACGAACGCGAGCTCGCCCAGGCCGCCGCCGCGGGCGATACCGGTCAGTTCCCGCCGACGCCGGCTGCTTCGCCCCAGGCGCCGCCACCCGCCCAGCCGCTATCGCCGGTGCCCCCGATCGGCGCCGCCGTTACCCCGGGGCCGACCGAGTACGACCCCGTCGCCGCCGAACAGCGGGTTCGCGACAAGGTCGAGGAGGTTCGCTTCGAGGAGCAGCGGATTCGCGCCGAGGCCGACCGCCGGATTCAGGAGGGCGCCGTGTCGCAGCCGCCGATGCCGCCCGCAGCGGTGGTGCCACCGCCGGCCGCAGATCTGCACACTGCCGAACAGCGGCTTCAGGACGAACGCGCGGCTCAGGAACGGGGGATGGAGGAAGCCGAGGAGCGGCTGCGCCAGATCGAGGAGCGGACCAAAGCGGCCGAGCAGCGCGCCGTCGAGGCCAAACGCCTGGAAGGTCTGCGGGCCGAGGAGGAAGAGCGCCAGCGGCGCCTGCGCGAGATGCAGCAGAGCGTCGCCGAAGCCGAGCAGCGGGCGCAGGAGGCCGAGCGTCGCGCCGCCGAGGCCGAACAGGCTGTCGTCCGCTCGGTCCAGGGCGTGTCCGAGCCGCAGTTCCCGGCTCAGCCACCGGCCCCGACCGCGCCGGCTCCCTTTGCGGAGTCAGCCCCGCCACCCGCTCCGCCGCTGCCGCAGCCCCCCGTGCCCGCTCCGCCGCCGACCCCGGAGCCGACCCCGCCGCCCCCGTCGCCGACGCCGGCTCCACCCGGCCCGCCACCCGCGCCGCAGCCGCCCGATCCCGTTCCGCCGACCCCGCCGCCCGCTCCCGAGCCTCCGGCTCCAGAGCCGCCGGCGCCGCTGCCGCCCGAGCCCACCCCGGGGCCGCCCACGCCACCGACGCCGATGACCACCGGTCCGACGCCTGAGGTGACGGGGTCGATTCCGACGCCGGAGCACTCCCTGCCATCGACTTCCCCTTCGCCATCAGGATTCGACGCGCCGGCGGCCGGCGCCGGCAGCACGGTCAACCTCAACACCGTCACCTTCGAGCAACTGCGCGGCGAGAACCTGACCGTCACCCAGGCGACCCGCCTGCTGGCCCACCGCGAGCGGCTCGGCGGCTTCCAGTCGGTCGATGACCTCGACCAGGTGGCCGGCTTCCCGGGAGATCTGCTCGAAGACCTGAAGAAGCGCTCGGTCGTCTGAGCCGTCGGCTCAGGCTTCGTACTTCTCCAGCAGCTTCAGCCAGATCTCGCTGCGGGTCGGGTAGGCGGCGACCGCGTGGCGGAGTCTGGCCAGCGGTACCTCGCCGACAATTGCGACGGTGGCGGCCTGGAGGAAGTCGGCGGTCTCGAAGCCGGTGAAGGTGGCGCCGACGATCGTCCCGCGGGCCTGGTCGATCACCAGTCGGGAGGTGCCGCCGGTGTCCTTGCCCTGGAAGCTGGCGCCGGCCGACCCGTCGGTGGGGACGTCGATCGCGACCGCGTCGATCCCGGCCTCGCGGGCTTGTTCGAGCGTCTTGCCGACCGCGGCCACCTGGGGGTCGGTGAAGGTGACGCGCGGGGAGCCGATGCCCTCGGCGACCGCCTCGGCCTCGCGACCGAGCAGGTTCTCGGCGGCTACCCAGGCCTGGTACTTGCCCATGTGGGTGAAGAGGGCACGGCCATTGACGTCGCCGATCGCGAAGAGCCAGTCGCGGCCGCCCACTCGCAGGCGGTCGTCGGCCTCGAGGAAGCCATGCTCGTCGGGCTCGACCTCGACCGAGTTGAGCCCGATCTCGGCGGTGTGCGGTACCCGGCCGACGGCGACCAGGATCTCGGCGCTCTCGACGCGAGTGCCGTCGCTGAGGCGGGCGATGACGCCGGGACCTCCCGGCTCGATCCGCTCGGCTTGGACGCCCGTGCGGACGTCGACACCGAAGTTCTCCCGCAGCGAGTCGGCGACTTCCTCGCCGGCGAACGGTTCCTCGCGGGAGAGCAGGTGCTCGTTGCCCTCGACCAGCGTTACCTTGGTGCCGAGCGAGGCCCAGGCCTGAGAGAGCTCGCTGCCGACCGGCCCGCCGCCGAGCACGATCATGCTCTCGGGGACCCGCTTGGCGGTGGTGGCCTGGCGGTTGTTCCAGGCCGCGACCGACTCGAGCCCGTCGATCGGCGGCATCGCCGCCCCGCTGCCGGTGGCGATGACGATCGCCTTGCGGGCGCTGAGCACCGCATTGCCGACCAGCAGCCGCCGCTCGCCGTCGAGGCGGCCGGGGCCCCGGTAGAGGTCGATGTCCCGTTCTTCCAGCCAAGGCAGCTGCACCGAGTCGTCGAGGTCGTGGATGACCTCGTCACGGCGATCGAGGATCGCCCGCGGGTCGAGCTTGTCGCCCGCCTCGACCGGCACTCCCGGCAGGCGGGTCGCCTCGCCGAGCACGTCGGCGGGCCGCAGCAGCGCCTTCGAGGGCATGCAGGCGTAGTAGGAGCATTCGCCGCCGATCAGGTGCTGCTCGACGATCGCCACCTTCAGCCCCCCGTCGGCGAGGCGGCCGGCGCAGACCTCGCCGGCAGGGCCCGCGCCGAGCACGATCGCGTCGTAGGAATGCTCGCTCACAGGGACACCATCCCCGACAACGTACAATTCCAAGCGCAGTGCACGGGGGCGACAGGCTTCGACGTGGTCGACTCGTGCGAAAGGTTGCAGGTCGAGGTTGTCGGAGGCCTCGTTAAACCCCGACACCAAACCAATACGTGCGGACCATGAGTTCGCCCTCGCCGCTTAGCTAGAAACTAAGCGCTGTGAGAGTCGGTCCTACCTCGCCCGCAGGTAGGGCAGCCGGCTTCAAAATGCGGGATCACCCAGGCGGATCGCCCCGTCCACCAGGGGACATTTCAGAGGGCTGTGTCTTCCGCAGTGCCCGCCGGCGCGGACCCCGGGAGACGAGAACAAAGCGCCGGCTATACCTGTAGACGCCTTCGCGCCGCGGCCGCGGATCCGAGTTCGAATCTCGGCGCCTCCATCAAGCTCGACCACCCAGTCCTTCCGGGCCGGGTGGTCGACGGGCACTCTCGCGCTCGGGTTAGGGTGCCTGGCATGGATCGCTATGTGGCCTTTCTGCGCGGCATGAACCTCGGCAAGCGGCGGATCAAGAACGACGAGCTGCGGGCCGAGTTCGAGGCGCTGGGGTTCGAGGACGTCGCCACCTTCCGTGCCAGCGGCAACGTGATCTTCGCCGCCGCGAAGAAGAGCGAGACCGCGCTGACGAAGGAGATCGAAGGCGGCCTTGGCGATGCGCTTGGCTACGAAGTGCCGGTCTTCCTGCGCAGCGGCGCCGAGGTCGCGGCGATCGCCGCCCAGGAGCCGTTCCCGGCGAAAGCGGTCAAGGCCTCGAAGGGCAAGCTTCAGGTCACGATGCTGGCGAAGGTGCCGACGGCTGCGGTGCGCAAGAAGGTGCTGGCGCTGGCGACCGAGGAGGACAGCCTGGAGATTGTCGCGCGCGAGCTCTTCTGGCTGCCCAGTGGCGGCACCCTCGAGTCCGAGCTCGACCACAAGGCGATCGAGAAAGCCCTCGGCAAGGGCACGCAGCGCACCATGGGCACGATCGAGCAGATCGCCGCCAAGGTTGAGCAGTTGTAGTCCCTATAGCCACCTCAACTGCTCAGTCTTGGTCGGCGCCCGCCTCTCGGTCGGAGCGGGGGAGGGCGGCGATCTCGATGTCGCGGCTGACGGCGCCGATCTCGGCCGGCAGCTCGGAGAGCTGGACATCGGTGACGAACTCCAGATCCTGGCCCAGCGGGCGGAAGAAGTTGTCGTAGTGGGTCGGGACCACGACGCGAGGGTTGAGCTTGGGCAGGATCCGTCGCCAGTAGTCGTCGGTGAAGCCGCGGCCGGCGACGCCGGCGAGGAAGACGTCGACGTCGCGCTCGCGGATCGCCTCGTCGACCAGGTTGGCGCTGCCCTGGTGGTAGAGGCGGGTGCCGGCGACGGCGATCGAGATGCCCCAGACCTGGCCGCAGCGGTAAGCGCCGGGTGAGAGCGAGTCGAGGTGCTCGCAGGTGAGTTCGCCGTCGTAGGGGACGGCGAGGCCGAGCAGCAGCTTCGAGTGGAGGCTGGGGGTGAAGGAGACCTCGAACGGCCCCAGCTCATAGGTCTTGTAGGGCTCGACCACGACCGTGCGCTCGGCGAGCCCGTGCAGGGCCATCAGGTTGAGCAGCGAGTCGGAGCCATAGGCCTTGCAGCCGAAGCGGCGGGCGATCGCCGGGGCATCGACGGCGTGGTCGAAGTGGGTGTGGCCGACGAGGACGCCGACCGTCTCGCCGGGCGCCTTCGCGAAGCGGTCGAGCGCCGCCGGGTCGGGCAGCGTCGGCCGCCGCAGCAGCAGGTCGCGGAAGGGGACGCGGGAGAGATAGGGGTCGACGAACAGGGTTCGCCCCTCGTAGGTCAGGCGGTAGCCGGAGACGCCGAGCCACTGGATCTCCAGCCCGGCCGGCAGCGCCGCTGGCCGCGCCTCCAGCGCGGCCAGCGCCTGCCCGTCGGCGCGCTCGGAGGAGCGCCGCGTCGCTCGCGCCTTCGCCAGCTCACCGAGGTGTCGCAGCGGGCTCGCCATGGGCTGAGGTTACGCCGGATCGGCGGTTCTCTAAGTTGGTCTGTCCATGGCGATCGCGACCGCAACCTCCCTGGACGTCCACGTCGGCGGCAAGCTGCTGTTCGAGGACGTCTCCTTCAAGCTCGAGCCGCGCGAACGGATGACCCTCTCCGGCCGTAACGGCGCCGGCAAGTCGACCCTGTTGCGGGTGCTCTCGGGTGAGCTCACTCCCGACTCCGGTTCGCTGACGATCCATCGCGGCGCCCGGGTGGCGCTGCATGACCAGCGCCCGCCGCGCGACTCCAGCGACAGCCTCGGCGACTACGTCTTCTCCGGCCGCGCCGACATGATCGCGACCGAGGCCGAGCTCGAGCGGCTCGAGGGGGAGATGTCCCAGGGCGTCGACGAGGAGACGATGGCCGCCTACTCGGCCGCCCAGCACCGGCTCGAAGCGGGTGGCGGCTACCGCTGGCGCGACCAGGTGCTGGAAGTCCTGCGCGGGCTCGGCTTCGGGCCTGAGCAGCGCGAGCGCCGGCTCTCGACCTTCTCCGGCGGCGAGCTCACCCGCGCCTCCCTGGCCCGGGCGCTGGCCGCCAAGCCCGACCTGCTGCTGCTCGACGAGCCCACGAACCACCTCGACATCCCCTCGCTGGAGTGGCTGGAGTCCTACCTGGTCGACCTCGACGCGGCCGTGGTCCTGGTCGCCCACGACCGCTGGTTCCTCGAGGCGGTCGGCACCTCAGTGCTGGAGATCGAGGCCCAGCGTGCCCGCTTCTTCCCCGGGCCCTGGCATGCCTGGCGCCAGGAGCAGGCGGCCCGCCAGATCGCCCTCGGCAAGGCAATCGACCGCCAGCAGGCCGAGATCGAGCGGATGGAGCGCTTTGTCGAGCGCTTCCGCTACAAGGCCTCCAAGGCCAAACAAGCGCAGTCGCGGGTCAAACAGATAGACAAGAAAAAGAAGACGGGGCCGCAGGCCGAACGCCGCGACACCCGCAAACTGCGCTTCTCCTTCAAATCGCCGGAGCGGCCGGGGCGGGTGGTGCTGAAACTGGTCAAAGGGAAGATCGAGGTGCCGGGACGGACGCTGCTCGAAGATGCCGAGCTGGAGGTCGAGCGGGGCGAACACGTGGTCCTGGTCGGCGCCAACGGCAGCGGCAAGACGACCCTGATCGAGACCCTGGCGGGTCGTCGCGAGCCGGCCTCGGGCAGCGTCCGCAACGGCCACAACGTCAAACTCGGCTACCTCTCCCAGCACGCCGACACGGCGGCGGGGGAGGGCAGCGTGCTCGACGCGGCGCAGCGTGAGACCGGCCTCGCCGGACCGAAGGCGCGGGCGCTCTTGGGCGGCTTCCTCTTCTCCGGCAAAGATGTCGAGAAGCAGCTCTCAGACATCTCCGGCGGCGAGCAGCGCCGGCTTTCGCTGGCGATCCTGGTCGCCTCCGGTGCCAACGTCCTCGTCCTCGACGAGCCGACCAACCACCTCGACATCGAGAGCCGCGAGGCGCTCGAGGACGCGCTGATGGAGTTCGAGGGGGCAGTCGTCCTGATCTCCCACGATCGCGCCCTGCTCGAGGCGGTCGGCAGCCGCACGCTCGTCTGCGAGGACGGCAGGCTGACCAGCCACGACAGCGGCTGGGCCGAGTACCAGCGGCGCCGCGACGAGCGCGAGTCGGCAGCCGCCGCCGCGGCAAAGCCCACGGCGGCGAACGGCGGCGGCAAGGGCGGCAAGTACAGCGCCACCTCCGCGGCCGAGAAGGCAGCGAAGAAGGCGGCGAAGCTGGAGCAGAGGATCGAGCGGGCCGAAGCGAAGCTGCGCGAGGTCGAGGAGGAGCTCGCCGACCCCGCCGCCTGGGCCAACCCGGACCGCGCGGCGCAGGCCGAAGCGCGCCATGCCAAGGCGAAGCGCGAGGTCGAGCAGCTGCTGGTGAAGTGGGAGGAAGCTCAGGCGACAGCCGAGGCTGAGCCGGCCGCCGGGTAGGTCAACGGGCGCCCGAGCACGACCCGTGCCCCTCGTGCCGGGACCAAAGTGATGTTGCGGACCTTGACCTTTTCCGGCTTCGGGCCGGCCGGGCGCAGATCGGCCCGCTCGACGAACTCGCGCAGGATCGTCCGCATCTCGTATTCGGCGAAGGCGGCGCCGATGCAGCGGCGGATGCCGCCGCCGAAGGGGATCCAGGCGTAGTTGTCGGGCTTGGCCTCGAGGAAGCGCTCGGGCCGGAACTCCTCCGGCGCCGGGAAGGTGTCCTCGCGGTAGTGGAGGGCGGCGATCGCGGCGAGGACGAAGGTTCCGCGCGGCAGCCGATGGCCGCCGATCGTCGCCGGGGCGGTCAGCTTGCGGCCGACGTCGACGATCACCGGCCGCGATCGCAGCGTCTCCCTGACCGTGGCCGCGAGGTAGTCCTCCTCGCCCGCGGCCAGCGAGTCGCGCAGCTTCGCCAGCACGGTGGGGTTGTGGGCGAGGCGCTCCACCGCCCAGGCGAGCCCGGTCGCCGTCGTCTCGTGGCCGGCGCCGAGCACGGTGACCATCTCGTCGCGCAGTTCGCGGTCGTTCATCCCCCTGCCCTCCTCGTCGCGGGCGCCGAGCAGCAGCGAGAGCACGTCATCGCGCTCCTCGCGCCCGGCCTCGGCCCGGCGCAGCGCGATCTCTTCGTAGATGAAGGCGTCGAGCGCCTGGCGCGAGCGCAGGAAGCGGCCCCAGGGACTGAGCCCGCCGAGGTCGCGCCGCAACGGCGGGATCGAGGCGACCAGGCCGACGCGGCGGGCGAACTCGTCGATCAGGCCTTCGAAGCGGGCCAGCCGCCGCTCGTCGTGGACGCCGAAGACGGCGCGCATGATCACCGCCAGGGTGATCTTCTGCGTGTGGGGGCGGATCGCGAACGGCTCGCCGACCGGCCAGCTCTCCATCTCCTTACGGGTGATCTCGAGGATCAGCTCGCCGTAGCGCTCGACCCGCTCGCCGTGGAAGGGCGGCAGCAGCAGCTTGCGCTGGCGCAGGTGCGGCCCGTCGTCGAGGGTCAGGACCGAGCTCGGGCCGAGCGCCGGCTCGAGTACGGTCGCGTTCGCCTCGCCGGCATGGAAGACGGCGGGGTCGCCGGTGAAGAGGACTTTGACCAGGCCTGGCTCGGCGACGTAGACGATCCGCCCGAAGTAGGGAAAGTGAATCGCGAAGAGGTCGCCGTAGCGGCGCTGCTGCTTGGCGAGGAAGCCGAGCGGATCGCGCCCGTACTCGACGAGTTGGACGATGCCGGGTGCGCGCGAGCCGGGGATCATCAGAAGACGATCGTACGCTCGCCGTCGAGCAGGACGCGGTCGTCGAGGTGAGCCGTCACCGCGCGGGCCAAGACCAGGCGCTCGGCATCGCGGCCGATCCGGACCAGATCGGGGACCTCGTCGCTGTGGCTGACCCGGGTCACGTCCTGGTCGATGATCGGGCCGGCGTCGAGGTCGGCGGTGACGTAGTGGGCGGTGGCGCCGATCAGCTTGACGCCGCGCTCGTGCGCGCGCCGGTAGGGGTCGGCGCCGACGAAGGCGGGCAGGAAGCTGTGGTGGATGTTGATCGCCGGCGCGTCGAGTTCGCGGAGGAAGTTCTCGGAGAGGATCTGCATGTAGCGGGCGAGGACGAGCAGGTCGACCTCGCCGAGCAGGCCGAGCGCTTGGCGCTCGGCTGCTGCCCGGTCGGCGGGGTCGACCGGGACGTGGTGGAAGGGGAGGCCGACCGCGGCGACCTGCGCGGCATGGTCGGGATGGTTGGAGAGGACCGCGACCAGCTCGCCACCGAGCTCGTGGTTGCGCCAGCGCCAGAGCAGATCGGAGAGGCAGTGGTCTTCGCGCGAGACCATGATCGCCACCCGCTTGGGCCTGCTCGTCTCGGCGAAGCGGTGCTCCATCTCGAACGGTGCGGCGACCTCGGCTTCGAAGCGTCGCCCCAGCTCTGCCAGCTCCTCGCCGGCGACCGGGTCGAAGACCATCCGCATGAAGAAGCGGCCCTCGGCGGTCGAGTGCTGGTCGGCGTCGACGATGTTGAGGCCGGCATCGGCGAGGAAGCCGCTGACCCGCGCGATCAGCCCCGGCCGATCGGGGCAGGCGAGCAGAAGGCGGGTGGTCGATTGCGCGGCGATGCTCAAATCATCCCGTAAGGCTGACTCCGAACTGCATCACGTTCGAAATCTTCAGGATTACGAAATTGATGCAGTTCGCTGTGCAGTACGAGTCGAGCGGCGCCAGTTTGTGCCTGAGCAAGTGCGGATCGGCGCTTTCTAGGGTCTTTGTGTGATGGCGATCACCCATCAAACCCGCAAAGACCGCAACGGTGCGCCGCTTGCTTACAAAACGCACACATATTCTCCCCGTCCTGTCCCTCGTCCTCGCCCTGCCGGCGACCGCGCTCGCCGCCACCGGCTCCGGCGACCGTCCCGCCAGAGTCGGCGTCGCCGGTGCCACGGCGGTCGAGATCGCGTCGCCACAGTGGCCGGTCGACCGTTTCGAGCGCCTGGTGCACACCGCCGCCAAGCGGATCCACGCCGAACGCCTTGCCGTCCTGCACAGACAGCGCCGCGAAGCCTTCGCCACGCTTCCCGGCGGCGTCACGCTCGCCACGCTCGAGTCGATCGCCGCCTGCGAGTCCGGCGGCGACCCCACCGCGGTCTCCTCCGACGGCAGCTACCGCGGCAAATACCAGTTCGACTACGGCACCTGGGAATCGGTCGGCGGCTCCGGCGACCCCGCCGCCGCGCCCGAGGCCGAGCAGGACTACCGCGCCGCGCTGCTCTACAGCGAGTCCGGCTCCAGCCCTTGGCCCGTCTGCGGCTGAGCCGCGCCGCGGGGGAGGGATGCCCGATCCCTCCCCTACGATCCGCCCCATGACCGAGCCCGTCCCGACGCCGGATCCGCAGGGGCCGACTCGCAAGCCCCCCAAAGAGGCGATCGCCGACGCCAAGGTGCGGGCCCCGAGCCGCGGCAACCGCAAGCTCGAGGGCTTCCTCGAGGCGGTCAACGGCGACGAGCAGGTGCGGGCCTGGTGGTACATGACCCAGGTCCAGTCCGAGCGGCTGGGGATGTCCGACCACTCCTGGGTCCACATGCAGATCGTCCTCAACATCGCCCTGCGGCTGCTGCGGCTGCTGGTCAAGGCCGGGGTCGAGCCGGCGATGGTCGCCGACCACGGGATGCGCGACCGCGACGCCGAGGTCGTGGTCGCCGGCGGCGCCCTCCTGCACGACGTCGGCATGTCGATCCACCGCGCCGACCACGAGGCCTACTCGCTGTTCCTCGCCAGTGGCGCCCTCGAACGGCTGCTGGCGGGCTCCTACAAAGAGCCCGAGCGCACCGTCGTCGCCTCCGAGATCCTGCACGCGATCATCGGCCACCGCCGCCGCGGCGAGCCCTACACGCTGGAGGCCGGGGTGGTCCGCGTCGCCGACGCCCTCGACATGGCCCAGGGCCGGACCCGGATCCCGATCGAGGCCGGCCACGAGGGGATCCACTCGATCTCCGCCGCGGCGATCGACGAGGTCCGGATCGAGGCCGGGGAGGACCACCCGGTGCGGATCGAGATCGAGCTCAACAACTCCGCCGGCATCTTCCAGGTCGACGACCTGCTGGCGACGAAGATCCGCGGCACGCCGCTGGAGGGACGGGTCGAAGTCGTGGCGAAGATCGAGGGCGAGACGGAGAAACGCCTCTTGAGCGGCTTCCGGCTTACTTAGTTGAAGCGCTGCAGGTCGGTGCGGCGGCGCTCCTTGCGCTTCTCCAGCTTGCCCTGAATCAGCGACATCACGATCGGCAGGATCGCGAAGAAGGCGATCACGCCGAAGCAGAAGAAGGTGACCGTCTTGTCGGTGGTCGGGCCGGCCAGGCCGACGCCGTTCTCGGCCATCGCGGCCGGGGCCAGCAGCAGCATCGTGGCCAGGATCGAGGCAAGCATGGCGGCGGCGCGCTTCACGGGCGGGAATCTAGCGCACGGCGGCGGCGTCGAGCTTGCAGCGGCGACCGTTCTCATCTTGCCTTAAGGCGCCGCCATAGGATGCGCCGCCAATGAGCACGCTCGAAGCAATCGTCCTCGGCCTCGTCCAGGGGCTGACCGAGTTCCTGCCGATCTCCTCCAGCGGCCACCTCCGCATCGTCCCGGCGCTGCTGGGCTGGGAAGATCCCGGCGCCGGCTTCACCGCGGTGATCCAGCTGGGGACGATGGCGGCGGTGCTGATCTACTTCCGCGCCGAGCTGCTGCAGATTGCCCGCGCCTGGCTGAGCGAGCTGCGGACGCCGATCCCGCGGGCCAGCCAGGAGGCGAGGCTGGGCTGGTTCATCCTGCTCGGCACGATCCCGATCTCGATCTTCGGCTTCATCTTCAAAGACCAGATCGAAACCGGCGCCCGCAGCCTCTACCTGATCGGCTCGGCCCTGATCCTCTTCTCCTTCGTGATGCTGGCGGCCGAGCGGGTCGGGGCCCACCGGCGCGCCCTGGACGAGATGAACGGCCGCGACGGCCTCTTCGTCGGCATGGCCCAGGTGCTGGCGCTGATCCCCGGCGTCTCGCGCTCGGGGGCGACGATCTCCGCCGGCCTCTTCCGCGACTTCGACCGCGTCGCCGCCGCTCGCTACTCGTTCCTGCTCTCGGTCCCGGCGGTAGTGCTGAGCGGGCTCTTCGAGCTGCGCAAGGTCGGCGAAGCCGGCAGCCCTTCGGCCGCGGCGACGGCGGTGGCGACGATCGTCGCCTTCGTCACCGGCTACGCGGCGATCGCCTGGCTGATCCGCTACCTCGGCAGCCACACCTTGGGGATCTTCGTCGTCTATCGGATCGCGCTCGGGGCCCTGGTGCTGGTTCTGACCGCCACGGGCGCGATCAGTTAGCCCGGCTGCGGCTGGATTTCGGACGAGAATGCCGCAATTTGGCATCGGGCTGGGTGTGAAAATCCTGTGAACGCAGGCAATTCATCCATCCGGGGTGCATACAATCGGGCCATCGTCCGTCTCGCGGTAATCGATAACGACAGTGGCTTCGTCACCGTCCTGGCCAAGCGCGCCGACGCGGCGGGCTGGCAGCTGCGCGTGGTCTCCAGCGCGATCCCGCCGCAGGAACTGGTGGCGATGAAGCTGAACGCCCTGCTGGTCGACCCGGCGTTGCTCGGGGAAGAGGGCTGGGCGTACCTCGAGCGCATCTGCGGGATGCTTCCCGACCTCGGCATCGTCGTCTGTACCGGTCGCTCCACCGTTGCCCAGCGGGTTCGCGGCTTGCGCTTCGGCGTCGACGACTGGATCACCAAGCCCTGCCACCCCGAGGAGGCGATGGCCAGGATCGAGGCGGTCTCGCGCCGCCATCGCCGCGGTCGCTCCGAGGCGCAGGCGGGCCCGACGGTCGCCGGCGAGCTGGAGATTCGGCCCGACCAGTTCCAGGCCTTCGTGATCGGCGGCGGCAGCCTCGACCTGACCCGGCGCGAGTTCGAGCTGCTGCAGCTGCTCGCCGGCGCCAAAGGCCAGGTGCTCGAGCGCGAGGCGATCTACCAGCGCGTCTGGGGATACGCGATGGCCCATGGCGACCGCTCCGTCGATGTCTTCATCCGCAAGCTGCGCCAGAAGCTGGAGAAGAGCTCGCCCGGCTGGGGCTACATCCACACCCATTTCGGCGTCGGCTACCGCTTCGATCCGGAGCCGGTTGGCGGCGCCGTCGAGGAGCCGTCGCTGCCCGAGCTCGGCCCGCTCCCTGAGGCGACCCCCGGGGAGCCCGTTTCACAAGTCGTTCACACCAGCTTCACGGCCGGATAACCGCCGCCGCGCCCGCGATCGCCAAGCTCGGCGATCATGGCGATCGGAACCGGGAACTCCTCGCAGCGGCTCGAGAGGCGCCTGCGAGATCCGCCCCGAGGAGCACGCCGCCCTGGTCGACGGCCGGCCGCTGAGCCTGACCATGCGCGAGCTGCAGCTGCTCGTCACCCTCGCCTCTCACCCGCAGCGGATCATGACCCGCGACGAGCTCTTCACAGAGGTCTGGGGCAGCCGGCCGCGGCGCGACGACCGCTCGGTCGACGTCTACGTCAGCCGCCTCCGCGCCAAGCTCGGCGAGGCGCTGCCGGAGCTGCAGCTGATCCACACCCACAACGGCATCGGCTACCGCTTCTCGCCCGATGGCTGAGGCCCGGGCCGCCGCGGCCTTTTACATCTTTTTCACATCCTCGATACAGCCAGGTAACAAGCTGCGCTGGGAGCCGCTGTGAGGGTGGCCGCAGATGAATCGTCACCAACTCAAGGAGATTTGCGTGTCTAAGAGACTTCTCGGCGCCCTGACTGACGGCGCTGGCTCTCGCCTTCGCGCGTCGCTGCCTGCGGCAGCTCGTCCGATGACTCCAGTTCAACCAGCAGCGGCGGGGGCGGCGACCTCTCCGGAGAAATCGCCGGCGCCGGCGCCACCTCGCAGGAGGCCGCCCAGGAAGCCTGGACCGCCAACTTCGAGAACGAAAACTCGGGCGCGACGATCTCCTACGACCCGGTCGGCTCCGGCGGCGGCCGCGAGCAGTTCAACGCCGGCGGCGTCGCCTTCGCCGGCAGCGACGCGGCGATCTCCGAAGAAGAAGGCGAAATGAAGGCCGCGATCAAGCGCTGCACCCCGGGCGAACTGATCGAGGTCCCGGCCTACATCTCGCCGATCGCGATCATCTACAACCTCCCGGAAGTCGAATCGCTGCAGCTCTCCCCGGAAACCCTGGCGAAGATCTTCAACCAGGAAATCACCCAGTGGAACGACAAGGCGATCGCCGCCGACAACCCCGGCGTCGACCTGCCCGACACCCGCATCGTCCCGGTCAACCGCTCGGACGAGTCCGGGACGACGGAGAACTTCACCGAATACCTGTCGGAGGTCGTGCCCAGCGTCTGGAGCCACGAAGTCAGCGGCGACTGGCCGGTCAAGGGCGGCGAGGCCGCCTCGGGCACCTCGGGCGTCGTCGAGGCCGTCGGTGCCGGCGAAGGCGCGATCGGCTACGCCGACGCCAGCCAGGCCGGCGAACTCGGCATCGCCAAGATCCAGGTCGGCAAGAACTACGAGGAGCCGACCCCCGAGGCCGCGGCGGCGATCGTCGAGGAGTCGCCGGAAGACCAGGCGCTGAACGGCGGCAAGTACATGTTCCCGTTCGCGCTCGACCGCAAGACCGGAATCCGAGGGGACCTACCCGATCGTGCTCGTCTCCTACCTGATCGCCTGCACCGAGTACAAGTCGGCCGACGAAGCGGCGGTCGTCAAGGGGTACCTCGAATACGCGATCAGCCCCGAGGGTCAGGAAGCGGCGGCTGAAAACGCCGGCTCCGCACCGCTCTCGGCGGCGCTGACGAAGAAGATCACCCCGGCCGTCGAAGCGATCGAGGCCGGCTAGGACGCACGTGGCAGCACAGGTCGACACCACGACCAATGCCGGTCAGCTGCTCGCGGCGGCGTCCGGAGGACGCCGCCGCGTCGGCGACCGGATCTTCAGCAACACCGCCACCGCCGCCGGGGTGACGATCCTCGCCCTGCTGGCCGGGGTCGCGGTCTTCCTCGTCGTCGAGGGGCTGCCGGCGGTCACCGCCAGCCGCCTCCGAACTTCCCGAGCGGCAAGAGCCTCGTCGACTACGTCGCGCCGCTCGCCTTCGGCACCGTGCTGGCGGCCGACCTTCGCGGTCGATCGTCGCCGTCCCGCTCGCGGTCGCGGTCGCGCTCTTCATCACCCACATCGCGCCGCCGCGGATCGCCCTCACGCTCGGCTACCTGGTCGACCTGCTGGCCGCGATCCCGAGCATCGTCTACGGCCTCTGGGGGATCTTCGTGCTCGGCCCGGCGGCGGTCGCCGGTGATGAAGTGGCTGGAAGACAACCTCGGCTTCATCCCCTTCTTCGAGGGCCCGGCCTCGACCACCGGCCGGACGATGTTCGTCGCCGGCCTGGTCCTCGCGGTGATGATCCTGCCGATCGTCTCCGCCGTCGCCCGCGAGGTCTTCTCGCAGACGCCGCGCAAGCTCCAGGAAGGCGCGCTGGCGCTCGGCGCGACCCGCTGGGAGATGATCCGGATGACGGTGCTGCCGTTCGGGCAAATCGTCGATCATCAGCGGCGCGATGCTCGGCCTCGGCCGGGCGCTCGGCGAGACGATGGCGGTGACGATCATCCTCTCGGTCTCCGGCGTCGTCACCTTCAACCTGATCAGCCAGGCGAACCCCTCGACGATCGCCGCCAACATCGCCCTCGACTTCCCCGAGTCCTCGGGCCTCGCGATCAACGCGCTGATCGCCACCGGCCTCGTCCTCTTCGCGATCACCCTCGTCACCAACATGGCGCGCGCGCCGTCATCACCCGCCAGCACAGCGAGTAGATGGCGATTGAGCCAGCCGACGACGGCGTCGGCGACACCTGGCGCTGGCTCGAGCGGATCGGCGGCGGCGTCCTGCCGAGCTGGGCGCCCTACGGCGTCGCCGGCGCCGCCGCCGTCGCCGCCGCGTCCTGCTGGCGACCGGCGCGTTCGGCATCGCGCTGATCCTGTCATCGCGGTGCCGCTCGCCGGCATCGCCATCTACGCCTGGTCGCGCGCCGTCGAGGGCCCGCGGCGCGCCAAGGACCGGGTCGTCACGCTCGCGATCGCCGCCGCCTTCGCGCTGGCGATGCTGCCGCTGATCTCGCTGCTCTACGAGGTCGCCAAGCGCGGCATCCCGGGCTTCAGCGTCGAATTCTTCACCGAGTCCGCCCGCGGCGTGATCAACGGCGGCGGCGCCGCCCACGCGATCGTCGGCACCCTGGTGATCACCGGCGTCGCCGCCGCTGATCTCGGTCCCGATCGGGATCATGGCCGCGATCTACCTGACCGAGTACGGCGACCGGCAAGCTGCGCCGGGCGCTGACCTTCTTCGTCGACGTGATGACCGGCATCCCCTCGATCGTCGCCGGCCTCTTCGCCTACGCGCTCTTCGAGCTCTTCTTCGGCCCCGGCATCCGCCTCGGCGTGATGGGCTCGGTCGCGCTCTCGGTGCTGATGATCCCGATCGTGATCCGCTCCGCCGAGGAGATCCTGAAGATCGTCCCCAACCACCTGCGCGAGGCCGCCTACGCGCTCGGGACGCCGAAGTGGAAGACGATCACCAAGGTCGTCCTGCCGACCGCCTTCGCCGGCCTCGTCACCGGGGTGATGCTCGCGATCGCCCGGATCATCGGCGAGACGGCGCCGCTGCTGGTCACGACCGGGGTGATCGACTCGATCAACGCCGACCCCTTCAACGGCCGCATGCAGAACCTCGCCGTCTACGCCTTCAACGAGTACCGCTCCCCGGGCGTGATGAAGCAGGCCTCCTACGACCGCGCCTGGGCGGCGGCGCTGACCCTGATCGCTGATCGTGATGATCCTCAACGTCGTCGGCCCGCTTCGTCTACCGGCGCTACAGAACCGAGATCCGCTAGCCAGTGGAAGGGAAGAGATGAGAGCCATGTTGGGAGCCGCAGGCACCACGAAGACCGCGGCCGAGGCCGGCCAGACCGCAGGCGACGCGAGGCGGACGCCGGTGACCGCGGACCTCGAGCGGCGCCGCCGACGGCCCCGTCGGGCCGCGGCGCCAAGACGATCGAGGCCAAGGACGTCAACCTCTTCTACGGCGACTTCCAGGCGGTCGAAGACGTCACGATGACGATCGAGCCGAACAAGGTGACGGCGCTGATCGGCTCCTCCGGCTGCGGCAAGACGACCTTCCTGCGCTCGCTCAACCGCATGCACGAGCTGACTCCGGGCGCCAGCGTCAAGGGCGAGATCACGCTCGACGGCGAGGACATCTACGGCGCGCGGCGTCGACCCGGTCGAGGTCCGCCGCCTGGTCGGGATGGTCTTCCAGCACGCCGAACCCGTTCCCGACGATGTCGATCTACGAGAACGTCGCCGCCGGCCTGAACCTGAACGCCGGCAGGATGAAGAAGGCCGAGAAGGACGAGGTCGTCGAGCGCTCGCTGCGCGGCGCCCACCTCTGGGACGAGGTCAAGGACCGGCTCGACAAGCCGGGCTCCGGCCTCTCCGGCGGCCAGCAGCAGCGGCTCTGCATCGCCCGCGCGATCGCGGTCGAGCCCGAGGTGCTGCTGATGGACGAGCCCTGCTCGGCCCTCGACCCGGTCGCGACGCTGGCGATCGAGGACCTGATCCGCGAGCTGAAGAAGCAGCTACACGATCGCGATCGTCACCCACAACATGCAGCAGGCGGCCCGCGCCAGCGACTTCACCGCCTTCTTCAACCTCGAGGAGACCGGCAAGCCCGGCCGGCTGGTCGAGATGGGCCGACCGAGAAGATCTTCACCAGACCCGACAAGAAAGCGACCGAGGACTACGTCAGCGGCCGGTTCGGCTGAGCTGGGAGACCGGACGATGCCCGAATCGGCACGCGTCGAATACCAGGAGGAACTCGAGCAACCTCGAGGCCAGCGGCCCTCGGCGGCCTCGACCTCGTCAGCACGGCGCTCGGCCGCACGCTGGAAGCGGTCGAGCACCAGGACATCGAGCTGGCCCAGATCGTCGTCGCCGACGACGACCGCATCGACGGCCGCTACCTCGAGGTCCACCAGAGCCTGATCACGCTGCTGGCGACGCAGTCGCCGGTGGCGACCGACCTGCGGCTGATCTCGGCCCTGCTGCACGTGATGAAGAACATCGAGCGGATGGGCGACCAGTGCGTGAACATCTGCAAGGTGATCCCGATCACCGGCCACGAGCCGCCCGCCGACGCGCGAGATGGTCGACCTGATCCTCGCCGATGGGCAAGCAGACGCGGACGCTGATCGCGCAGGCCAAGCGGGCCTTCGCCGAACGCGACGTCGAGATGGCGCGCGACCTGGTCCGCCAGGACGACGTCGTCGACGACCTCAACCGCGAGTGCTTCCGGCTGGCGCTGGAGATCGGCGACGACGCCGACAGCCGCGAGTGGGCGATGACGATGATGCTGGCGGCGCGGGCGATCGAGCGGATCGGCGACAACGCCGTCGACATCGGCGAGCAGGTCGCCTTCGTCGTCACCGGGCTCTTTCGCGAGTTCGAGGACGCTTCGCACCCGAGCTGGCGCGAGATCCGCGAGCGGCAACGGCTCGCTGGACCTCGCGGCGCACGATCCGTGAGTCCGGGGTCTGGGAACATGGAAGACCTCCGCATGCTCTGCGCTGCAATCGATATCGGCTCCAACACGACCCGCGTGCTCGTCGCCGAGCCGGTGGATGGGCAGTTGAAGAAGGTGATGGAGCAGCGGGCCTACACGCGGATCAACAAGGCGCTCGAGCAAGAAGGGCGAGATCCTGCCGGAGAAGGTCGAGGAGGTCTGCGAGGTCGTCGCCACCCAGGTGCGGCTGGCGCAGGAGCTCGGCGCCGAGGAGATCCGCGCCGTCGCCACCGCGGCCATCCGCGAGGCCACCAACGGCGAGGAGGTCGCCGCGGCGATCGGCGAGGCGGCCGGGGTCGAGGTCGACGTCCTCAGCGAGGAGGAGGAGGGCCGGCTCGCCTTCATCGGCGCCACCAAGGCGCCTGGGCCACCCGGTCGAGGGCAAGATCGGCGTCGTCGACGTCGGCGGCGGCTCGACCGAGATGATCATCGGCACCGTCTCCGGCGGGGTCGAGAAGGTGCGCTCCTGGCGGGTCGGCTCCGGCGTCCTCGCCGACGAGCTGATCGCCTCCGACCCGCCCTCGGCGGCGGAGATCCGCAAGGTCCGCGACCGCATCGACGACATCTTCGAGGGGGTCGAGGTCGAGCACCCCGCCCAGGCCGTCGCCGTCGGCGGCAGCGCCACCTCGCTGCGGCGCCTGGTCGGCGCCGTGCTCGAGTACGAGACCCTGGAGCGGGGGATCCGCGTCCTCTGCGGCGACCCCTCCGCCGACGTCGCCCGCCGCTTCGAGCTCGACCCGCGTCCGCGTCCGCATCCTCACCACCGGCGTCCTGCTCCTCGAGAAGGTCTCCGAGCTGCTCGGCCAGCCCCTGCAGATCGGCAAGGGCGGCCTGCGCGAGGGGGTCATCCTCGACCTCCTCAACGGCAACGCCAACGGCTCGTCGCCGGCCCGCGATCGCTGCGCTAGCTTCGTCGCCGGTCGCCGGGCGCAGGACGTGTTCGCCCGACTTCTCAGCGTCGCTTCTTCCGATCGGTCCGGCGGCGCGACATGGACGAGATGCTCGCCAACTCCGCTCCGCGCGGCGAGGTCGTTCCCTGAGGT
This sequence comes from uncultured Solirubrobacterales bacterium, assembly GCA_963795625.1. Taxonomy (GTDB): domain Bacteria; phylum Actinomycetota; class Thermoleophilia; order Solirubrobacterales; family 70-9; genus VAYN01. The sequence goes on from CAWCIS010000003.1 coordinate 267,105, forward strand.
CACGCGAAGTTCACAGCCGTTACCCGCCCTTCACAAGTTTCCCCTGCTAATGGCGAATTCTGTGGGTGACCAAGAGATCTATGAGAGGGAGACACCGATGACTTCCCGAGTTGACTTGCATTGCCATTCCACCGCTTCGCAGCTTTCGCGGCTGGGGGTGCAGCGATCGCTGGGGCTGCCCGAGTGCGCGACGCCGCCGGAGGAGGTCTACGAGCTGGCCAAGCGGCGGGGGATGGACTTCGTGACGATCACCGATCACGACACGATCGCGGGCTGCCTGGAGTTGGAGGGACGGCCCGACTGCTTCGTCTCCGAGGAGCTGACCGCCCGCTTCGCCGGCGAGCCCCAGGCGGTTCACGTCCTCTGTTACGGGATCACCCCCGGAGACCACGAGTGGCTGCAGGCACATTCCGGCGATGTCGAGGCCTGCGCCGCATACCTGCACGAGAACGGGATCGCCTGCGCGCTGGCGCATCCCTTCTTCAACGTCGCGGCGCCGCTGACACGGCGCCACCGCCGCCGCCTGGCGGAGCTGTTCCCGGTCTGGGAGGTCCGCAACGGTTCGCGGGCCGCGGAGCTGAACATGCCGGCCGCCGTCTACGTGGACACCCACGGCGGCACCGGCATCGGCGGCTCCGACGACCACGCCGGCGTCGACATCGGCCGCACCTTCACCGAGGCGCCCGATGCTCAGACGCCGGAAGAGTTTCTGCGCCACCTGCTTCGCGGCGACGCCGAAGCCGGCGGCGAGCAGGGCAGCGCCGCCAAGTGGACGCACGCGGCGATGGCGCTGGCCACGCGCGCTCTCGGTGCTGGCGGCCCGCGGACGGACGCACTTGCTCCGGCTATGCGGGACGAAGCGCGTGGCGAGCGGCCCGATCCCGCCGCGGTGCTGAAGATGGCGGAAAGGGTGATCCGCGAGGGCGCCGTGCGCGAGGGCAAGGTCGCCGCCGACCTCGGCCCCGAAGACGCCCGCTGCCTGCTCGAGGCCTGGCTCGACGGGATGGGCCTCGATCTGCGCGGGCGCGAGCTGATCGCCTACCTGCAGTCCGACGGCTTCTCCCACGCCGACCTCTACCGCCGCGCCCGCCGCATCCACGACCGGCGCCTGCGCGCCGCGGTCGCCGGCGCCGGCACTGCGGTCGCCAGCAGGCGACCTCCGGGGCGCGCTCGACGGCCTCTTCGAGGCGCTCGTCCCGGCCGTCCCCTACGCGCCCTCGACCGTCTTCCTCGGCGCCGAGAAGGCGAAGCTCTCCAGCCGCGAGGGCGAGCCGGAGCGCGGCGGGTGGCGCTGATCGCCGACGGGATCGGCTCGATGCACGGGGTCACCCACACGATCGAACAGATCCGCGAGCGCGGCGTGCCCGGCTTCGAGGTCGACGTGATCGGCACCGACCCCGGCGTCGACCGGCGCCTGCCGGCGGCGGCCGAGCTGGAGCTGCCCTTCTACGCAGGGGATGACGCTCGGCGTCCCCGGCCTGCCCGACCTGGTCGAGACCCTGGCCGACGGCGGCTACGACCTCGTCCACGTCACCGCGCCCGGTCCCGGCGGGCGTCGCCGCGACCCTGCTCAGCCGCGTTACCGGGGTGCCGCTGCTGGCCAGCTACCACACCGAGCTGGCCGCCTACGCCGGCATGCGCAGCGGCGACGGCGGCATCGAGGCGATCGCCCGGGCCGGCCTCGGCGCCTTCTACGGCGCCCCCGGCGTCGTCCTCTCGCCGAGCCCCGCGGCCGACGCCTCGCTCGTCGAGCTCGGTATCGATCCGGCCCGGATCGGCCGCTGGGAGCGCGGCGTCGACACCGACCGCTTCGACCCGGTCAAGGCCGACCGCGACGCCTATCCGGGCGAGATCAAGGTCCTCTACGCGGGCCGGATGACCCGCGAGAAGGGAGTCGACCTGCTGGCCGAGAGCTTCCTGCGGGCTCGCGACGCCGACCCGCGCCTGCACCTGCTGCTGGCCGGCGGCGGCCCCGAGGAGGCCGAGCTGCGCGCCCGCCTCGGCGAGCACGCGACCTTCCTCGGCTGGCTCGAGGGGGAGGAGCTGGCTCGCGCCTACGCCAGCGCCGACGTCTTCCTCTTCGCCAGCACCACCGACACCTACGGCCAGGTGATCCTCGAGGCCGGCGCCAGCGGCCTGCCGGTCGTCGCCGTCGCCGAGGGCGGGCCGGCGGCGCTGGTCGAGAACCGCCACACCGGCCTGCTCTGCCGCCCCGACCCCGACCACCTGGCGGGAGCGCTGCTGCAGCTCGCCTCCTCGCCGGCCCTGCGCCACCAGCTCGGCGCCGCCGGCCGTGCTCGCCGCCCGCGAGCGCTCCTGGGAGCGGGCGCTGGGCCAGCTCGCGGCCGGTTACCGGCGGGCGCTCGAGGCCCGCTCAGCGGGCGCGCGGCGGGTACTCGCCCAGGTCGCCTGATCCAGTCATGGGGCGCAGCCGACTTTCACCCCAGCCCGGTGGGGCAAAGGTCGGCTGCGGTTGGTCGGGTGCTCAGTACGATGGATCGATCGACGATCCCGCCAACTACTTCAACCGCGAGCTCTCCTGGCTCGACTTCAACCAGCGGGTTCTCGAACTGGCGGAGGACCCCGAGGTGCCGCTGCTGGAGCGGCTCCGCTTCTGCGGCATCTACGCCTCCAACCTCGACGAGTTCTTCATGGTCCGGGTCGCCGGCCTCTTCGACCAGCTCGACGCCGGGATCGACGCCCGCGGTCCCGACGGGCTCGCCCCGAGCGAGCAGATCGACGCGATCCAGGCCCGGGTGCTGGAGCTCGACCGCCGCCTCAACTCCTGCTTCGGCGGCGTCCTGCGGCCGGCGCTGGAGGAGGAGGGGATCCGCCTCGTCACCCTCGACACCGCCACCGAGCGAGGAGCGGCGGGAAATCGACGCCCGCTTCCACGAGCAGGTCTTCCCGGCGCTGACGCCGCTGGTGATCGGGCTCGGCCGGCCCTTCCCCTACATCTCCAACCTCTCGCTCAGCCTCGGCGTGCTGCTGCGCGATCCCGAGAGCGGGACCGAGATCATCGCCCGGGTCAAGGTGCCGAAGGAGCTGCTCGGCCGCTTCCTTCCGCTGGGCGAGGACGGCAAGTCCTTCGTGCCGCTGGAGGAGGCGATCGCCGCCAACCTCGACCTGCTCTTCCCCGGCACCGAGGTGATCGACCACGGCTACTTCCGGGTCACCCGCGACGCCGACTTCACCGTCTCCGACGAGGCCGACGATCTGCTGCAGGCGGTCCAGGACGAGATCCGCCGCCGCCGCTTCGGCGAGGTCGTGCGGCTGGAGATCGCCGCCGGGATGAACTCGAAGCTGCGCGAGCAGCTGATCGGCGCCCTGCGGCTCGAAGACCGCGAGGTCTACGACGTCGACGGTCTGATCGACCTCGGCGACCTCAACGACATCGCCGACGTCCCCGGCCACGCCGAGCTGCGCTACTCGCCCTGGTCGCCGGTGACGCAGCCGCGGCTGCAGGGCGAGGACGAGGAGCCGGTCGACATGTTCGCGGCGATCCGCCGCGGCGACCTGCTCGTCCACCATCCCTACGACTCCTTCGCCAGCTCGGTCGAGCGCTTCGTCGAGCAGGCGGTCGAAGACCCCGACGTGCTGGCGATCAAGCACACCGTCTACCGCACCAGCGACGACTCGCCGCTGGTGCCGTCGCTGATCCGCGCCTCCGAACGCGGCAAGCAGGCGGTCTGCATGGTCGAGCTGAAAGCGCGCTTCGACGAGGAGGCCAACATCCACTGGGCGAAGTCGCTGGAGGAGGCAGGCGTCCACGTCGTCTACGGGATCCCCGGGCTGAAGACCCACGTCAAGGCGATCCTGGTCGCCCGCCGCGAGGGCGAGCGGGTGCGCGAGTACGTCCACATCGGCACCGGCAACTACCACCCGAAGACGGCCCGCCTCTACACCGACTTCGGGCTCTTCACGGCCGACCCCGACATCGGCGCCGATGTCGCCGAGATGTTCAACTTCCTCACCGGCTACGGCCGCCCCGCCGCCTACCGCAAGGTGCTGGTCTCGCCGACGACGATGCGGGGACGGATCGTCGAGGAGATCGAGCGCACCGTCGCCGCCCACGAGGCCGGCGAGGAGGCGCGGATCGCCCTGAAGATGAACTCGCTGGTCGACGCCGGCTGCATCCGGGCGCTCTACGAGGCCTCGCAGGCGGGGGTGCGGGTCGACCTCAACGTGCGCGGGATCTGCTGCCTGCGGCCGGGGGTGCCGGGGCTCTCGGAGAACATCCGCGTCGTCTCGATCGTCGGCCGCTTCCTCGAGCACTCGCGCGTCTACAGCTTCCGGCGCGGGGAGGAGACCCGGGTCCTGATCGGCTCCGCCGACCTGATGCCGCGCAACCTCGACAGCCGCGTCGAGCTGGTCGCCCCGGTCGAAGACGCGGAGCTGCGGGCGGAGATCCTCGACGTGCTCGAGCGCTGCTTCGCCGACAACGCCAACGCCTGGGAGCTCGACAGCGAGGGGCGCTGGACCCGCGCCGTCGGTGCCGGCTGACGAGCCGGCGCAGCGTCCAGGAGGAGCTGCGCGAGCGCCACGCCGCCCGCGCCGCCGAACAGCTCGCCGCCGCCGGCGGCTGACGCCAAGCCGAGTCGCCCCGCGCGCCACTAGGATGCCGCTCTTGGCGCGCTTCTCGCTCCTTCCTCGCGACCGGACCTTCTTCGACCTCTTCATCGAGGCCGGCCAGAACACCGTGCACGCGGCGACCCTGCTCGACCGGATGATGAACAAGTGGCCCGAGGAGGCCGGGATCTCACGCGAGATCCTCAAGGCCGAGCAGGAGGGCGACCGGATCACCCACGACATCATCAAGCGGCTGAACACGACCTTCGTGACGCCGATCGACCGCGAGGACATCTACGGCCTGGCGACCCAGATGGACGACATCGTCGACTTCACCGAGGAGGCCGCCGACTTCCTCGGCCTCTACAAGATCGAGGCGCCGATGGAGCAGGCGACGGCGCTGACCAAGGTTCTGGTCGCCTCCTGCGAGCAGCTCGCCGCCGGGCTCGAGCACCTGCCCGAGTTCAAGGATCTCGACAAGTACTGGATCGAGATCCACCGGCTCGAGAACGAGGGCGACCGGATCTCCCGCGACGCCGTCGCCTCGCTCTTCTCCAACGGCATCGACCCGATGGTCGTGATCCGCTGGAAGGACATGTTCGCGGTGCTCGAGAACGCGATCGACGCGACCGAGACCGCCGCTCAAATCCTCGAGGGAATCGTCATCAAGAACTCGTGACGGTCGCGGGCATCATCGATGTCGTCTGACGTCATCCTCGTCATCGTCGTCGGCACGGCGCTGGCCTTCGACTTCACCAACGGCTTCCACGACACCGCCAACGTCGTCGCCACCTCGATCTCGACCGGGGCGGCGCGGCCGCAGGTGGCGATCGCGATCGCCTCGCTGCTCAACTTCGTCGGCGCCTTCATCTCGATCTCGGTCGCGGCGACGGTCGCCAACGACGTCGTCAACGCCGACGTGATCACGCCGACGATCGTCTTCGCCGGGCTGATCGGGGCGATCGCCTGGAACCTGATCACCTGGTCCTTCGGCCTGCCCTCGAGCTCCTCGCACGCGCTGATCGGCGGCGTCGTCGGCTCCGCTATCGCCGCCGCCGGCTTCGACGCCGTGATCGCCGAAGGCCTGGTCGGCAAGGTCCTGATCCCGGCGCTGATCGCTCCCGTGCTTGCCTTCGCGGTCGCCGGGCTCTCGATCGGGCTGATCTACCGCGTGGTCGGCAGGCAGAAGCCGGGGACCGTGACCCGCGGCTTCAAATACGGCCAGATCGTCTCCGGCGGCCTGCTGGCGCTGGCCCACGGCACCAACGACGCCCAGAAGACGATGGGCGTGATCACCCTGGCGCTGATCGCCAACGGCAGCCTCGCCGCCGGCGCCGATCCGCCGCTCTGGGTGATCGCCTCGGCGGCGGCGGCGATCGCCGCTCGGCACCTACAGCGGCGGCTGGCGGATCATCAAAACGACCGGTACCCGGATCATCAAGATGGATGCCGCTCAGGGCTTCTCCTCGCAGGGCGCGGGCGCCGCGGTGATCCTCGCCTCGACCCACTTCGGCTTCCCGCTCTCGACCACCCACGTGATCAACGGCGGCATCATGGGCGCCGGCGCCGCCAAGCGCTTCTCGGCGGTGCGCTGGGGGGTCGCCGGCAACATCGTCTTCGCCTGGGTGCTGACGCTGCCGGCGGCGGCGGCGATCGGGGCGCTCGCCTACGGCCTGACCCGGATCTTCGGCACCGGCGCCCTCGGCCCGGTCGTCGTCACCCTGGCCTCGCTCTCGCTGATCGTCGCCGTCTTCGCGCGCCGGGCCGAGCGCGGCGCCCCCGTCGCGGCCTCGAGCGGATGACGCTGGCGACGCTGGTCGAAGGCAAGGAGCTGCTGGAGACGGTGGTCGCCTCGACCGTGGCCGGCATCGGCGTCACCTTCGTCTTCTCGGTCGCGATCTGGGGGGTGGCGCGGTTCGCCGATCTCAGCCGCAATGAACGACCGCTGGCCGCCGCCGCTGCCGCACTGGCGTCCTGTCTGGCTCTGCTGGCCACGGTGGCGATCGTCGTGCTCGGGATTATCGTCATGACCAGCAAGTAGCGCCGCCGTACACTGGATTCGTGCGTACCGTCCGCAACCTGGCAATCATCATGGTCCTGGCGCTCGGCGTCGCCTTCGCCCCGCACGGGCAGAACTTCGCCAACGCGGTCTTCACCGCGATCACGATGGGCTTCTTCGCCGGGATCTCCTGGATGCTCTACGTCCTCAGCCGCCAGAAGCAGCTGACCCTGGCGACGCTGACCGACCGCCAGCGGGCGCTTTTCTACAGCGCTTTCGGGATGATCGCGCTGCTGATCGCCGGCACCGCCAAGCTCTTCTCCAGCGGCGGCGGCACGCTCGTCTGGATCCTCCTGCTCGGCGCCTCGGTGGCGGCGATCTGGCGGGTCTGGATCGACGCGAACACGAATTCCTTCTGAGGTAGGAGAGGCCTGACGGAGTTGTGAGCTCCTGCGCGCCACGCGTGCGCGCCCGCCTGGAACGGTGGTCCGGTGCCACCAACGACCGCCGGCAGCGCAGGCCACAGGGAGGGAGGGACCGCGTCGGTCGAGCTGATCGCCGTGGTCCCATTCCTGCTGCTGGCGGTCCTGGTGGCCGTCCAGATCGGCCTCGCCGGCCAGGCGCTGTGGTCGGCGAGCGTGGCCGCCCGGGCGGGGGCGCGGGCGGCGCTGGTCGGCGGTGACGCGACGGCGGCGGCGCAGCGGGCGCTGCCGCCGTCGCTGCGGGACGGCTCCGAGGTGGCGGACGCCGACGACGTCTCGGTGCGGGTGCGGGTTCCACGCCTCTTGCCGGGACTGCCACCGGTGACCGTGGGAGCGAGGGCGGGACTGGGGCCAGGCGATGGGTGAGGAACGGGGGCAAGCTGCCATCGAGCTGGTCGCGGCGCTGCCGGCCTTGCTGCTGGCGGCGTTGGTCGCCCTGCAGCTGCTCGTCGCCGGCTATGCGCTGACCCTGGCCGACGGCGCCGCCGAGGCCGGGGCGCTGGCGCTCGCCTCGGGCGGCTCGGCGAGCGAGGCGGCGCGGGCGGCGCTGCCGGGCTGGGCTGAGGACGATGTCGGGGTCACGGTGCGAGGCGGCACCGTGACCGTGCGCCTGCTGCCGCCCTCGCCGCTGCACGTTCTCGCCGATCGCCTCGCTGTCAGCAGCTCCGCGCATGCGAGGCCGGCCCGGTGAGCGCCGGCCCGACCGCCGTTGCGGCGACCGTCCTGGTTGCCGCGGTGGGCGCGGCCGAGGGCTCCCGCGGGGCTGCCGCGGCCCTCGCCTGCGCTGGGGCCGATGCCGACCTGGCGACTCTCCTCGTCGACGTCGGCGGCCGGGCGCCGCGGCCGACCCTGCTCGCCTCGACCGCCGCGCAGCGGCTGGAGGAGCGCCTGGCCGCGCATCTCCCGGCGGTGCGGGCGGCGGCCCGCGGTCAGGTCTGTCACCTGGCAGTTCCTGCCGACCCCGACGGGCTGGCCGCGGCCGCGGCGGCGGTCACGGTTGCCCGAGGCTCGCTCTCCGTCCTCCACGTTCCCGCGGCCTTGCTGCGGCCGCTCCTGGAAGAGCGGCCTGGCCTGGCGCCGACCGGCGTCCTCCTGCGCGCCGACCTCGGCCCCGACCGGGCGCTGCTGGCCCTGGTCGCGCGCGACCTGATGTCCCGCGGGCCGGCCGTCGCCGTGCTCAAGCGGCGGCTCGGCTGGATGGCCGAGCGCCGCGCCCTTTTCGGCGCTCTGATGCCGGATGCGACCGGCGGCCTACCGCCGCGGCTGCTCCGGCAACTGGCGGCGCACGATGGCTACCCGGCGCCGGAGTCGTCGCCGGCTAATACGGATACGGCGTTTCCGGCTGCGGCTGCGGTTCGGGTTGGGGAGCCGCCTTCGCGGTAACGGCGGCATGCCAGGTGCCGACGTCCTTGATCCCCTCGCCATTGACGTCCCCCGCCTTGGTGTCGCCGTAGAAGCTGTACAGCGGGCGACCTTTGAAGGTCACTTGGGTCTTGCCTTCCGGGCGTTCGATCGTGCCGAGCTTGACCGGGCCGGTCGGCTTTACGCCGGCCGGGATCAGCAGTGGGCGCCAGGTGGAGACGCAGGCACCGGTGCAGATGAACCTGCCCTTGGTCTCGGCGCTGAGGCTGTAGAGCGTGCGGCCCTTGGTGGTGGTGAGGACCGTGCGGCCGAGGGTCGCGTTCGCGGCCTGCTTGGCCACCCGCTTGCCGGCCGGGGCGGCGCCGGCGAGCGCGGGCACGAGCAGGGCGATCAGCGCCGTCGCGAGAAGGGCGGGTCGGATCGATCGGTGCGGCGGGATGGGCAGCGAGGGTCGGCGCATGGCGGTCTCCTTGTCAGCGGGTTCGGACCGGACTACGGCGCGGCCCCCGGAATGGTTCGGTGCTCCCTGAATCTACGGTTCCGTCGCTTCCTCGTGCGGCAATCTTCCGCTTGTTCGCGCCACGGTTGCGGTCTCGGTCGCCAGGGTCGTGCAATGGCTGAAGGCGGGGCTATCCGGCGGTCGAGAACCGCGGTCACGAGCGGGAACGAGTCCGGGCAGGCGTTGATCCTGGCGATCGGCGGGGTCTTCGCGCTGCTGGCAGCGGCCCTGGCCCTGGTCGCGATCGCCGGCGCGGTGACCGGCAAGGGGCGGGCGCAGCGGGCGGCCGATCTGGTGGCGATCTCGGCGGCCCGCTCGATGCGGGACGACCTGCCCGGCCTGCTGTCGCCGGCGACGCTGCCGAACGGGTTGCCGAACCCCGCCCACATCGACAAGGCCGCCTATCTGGCGCGGGCGCGGGCGGCTGCCGTCGAGTCGGGGGCGGCGAACGGCGTCGCCCCGGATCGCCTCGACCTCAGCTTTCCCGATGCCGACTCCTTCGCGCCGGTGCGGGCGCGGGCCGTCGTCGTCGCCCGGCTCGACGCCGGCGCGACCCGGAGCGAGGTCGAAGCTTCGGCGGTCGCCGAAGCAGCCGCACCGCTCGGGACGGCCGGGGGCGGCCCCGCCGCCATCGCCACCGGCGGCGGCTACAGCGGCCCGCTCGTCTACCGCACCGGTGAGGGGATGCGGCCCGACGTCGCCGCGGCCTTCGACCGCATGGCGGCGGCCGCCGGAGCCGACGGCATCTCGCTGCTGGTCGTCTCCGGCTTCCGCTCCGACGCCGAACAGGCGGCCCTCTTCGCTGCCCATCCCGACCCGACCTGGGTGGCGCCGCCGGGGCACTCGCTGCACCGCTGCGCGACCGAGCTCGACCTCGGCCCGGATGCCGCCTACGGGTGGCTCGCCGCCAACGCGGGCCGTTTCGGCTTTCTAAGAAGATATGAGTGGGAGCCCTGGCATTTCGGCTTCGACGCGGGCCCGCCGCCCTGCTCGGAGGCCGGCAACGCGCTGAATGGGAGCGGGGGAGGGGCCGCCACGGGTGTCGCGACTGTGCCGAGCTTCGTCCCGAGTCGTTTCCGCGATCCTCTCCTAGCTGCCGCCACGCACTGGAACGTCTCCGCCGCCCTGCTCGCCGCGCAGCTGCTGGCGGAGTCCAACTTCAACCCCTTCGCGGTCTCCCCGGCGGGTGCCCAGGGCATCGCCCAGTTCATGCCGGATACCGCTGCCTCCTACGGGCTCGACGATCCTTTCGACCCGGTTGCCGCGATCGACGCCCAGGCCCACCTGATGTCCGACCTGATCCGCCTGCTCGGCTCCCCGGAACTCGCCCTCGCCGGTTACAACGCCGGCCCCGGCGCGGTCGAAGCCTGCCACTGCGTTCCCCCTTATCCCGAGACCCAGGCCTACGTCACTCGCATCCTCGCCCTGCTCGGCGGCGCCGGAGCGCTGGCGGTTCCGAGCTTCGAAGTCAGGTTGGTGGCCTGATCGTGCCGCCGCGGCCGATCTCGGGTTCCCGGTAGACATTCCGGGTATCCGTTCGCAGAGCAATCTCAGCCGAGGAGGCCGCATGTCCGCACCGTTCACCCACACCAAGCTCACCGACGTCAAGGACTCCGCTCCGGAATTCGGGATGGAAGACGTGCAGGAGGCCCGGTTCGCCAAGGGCGACCTCGACGCCGAGAAGACCGGCGTCAGCCATCATCGGCTGAAGCCGGGGAAACGCACCCCGTTCGGTCACAAGCACGAGGAGGCGGAGGAGGTCTACGTCGTCATCGGCGGCTCCGGGCGGATGAAGCTCGACGACGAGATCATCGAGGTCGAGAGGCTCGACGCGATCCGCGTCTCACCCGAGGTGATCCGTGCCTTCGAGGCAGGTGAGGACGGGATCGAGGTGCTGGCGGTCGGCGCTCGCCACGACGGCGACGGTGAGGTCGTTCCGGGCTGGTGGAGCGAGTGAGGCTCAGGCTCCACGCCAGGCGCGCCAGTAGCGCTTGAGCCGGCGCCTGAACGCCTGCGGCCGCTCGGCGTAGAGCCGTCGGCCGATCTCGAAGGCCGCGTCGAGCAGCTCCCGTTGGCGCTTCTCGATCGCGGTTTCGAACGCCTCGCGATCGCCGACGGCGTCGCGAGTGCGGAGGTCGTCGGCCAGCACCGCCAGGTCGTGGTGGTCGCCGAGCAGCTCGGCCAGCTCGTGGGTCTGTTCCACGGTCTCGCCGAGCAGCGCCGGCCAGGCGTCGCGGACGATTCGCAGTTGGTACCAGAGGTCCTTGGCGCGTTTGCGCCACTCGTGGACGTTCGCGGCGGTGGGATCGGCCTCGGCGCGTCGGAGCGCCCGCCGTCCGTCGCGGTAGCTCCTCGAGAGCCCCGGCTCGACCAGGTCCCAGGAGTCGGACCGCAGCGACCAGCGGCCGATCTCGTCACGGCCCGCCGCGATCGCCTTCCTCGCCTCGACGATCCGCCCCTCATGGTCGTCTCGCATGGCCGCGGCCAGCGCGTCCCGCTCGCTCTCGAGCAGGCCCTCCCAGAGCTCGGCGGTCGCGGGCGGAAGATCGTCGTGGCGATGGCACAGGGCCGACAGCGTCTCCAGCTTGACCTCGGCGTCACGGGCGCCGGCGAGCAGCCGTCCGGCCTTCCGGTAGCGGCGGTTCTCGGCCTTGAAGGCCTTCTTGCCCAGCTCCTCCCGGGCCAGTCGCAGCAGGCCGCGCAGCTTCTTCAGGTCTTTGCGGGCGCCGTGGATCGCTTCGGCGAGCTCTGGCCCCTCGACGCCGTCGAGGCGTTCCAGCGCCTTCTCGGCTCGGCCCAGGGCGATCCGGCGCAGGCCCTTGCTCGGGCTCTCCTCGGTCTTCAGGCGGTAGGCCCGGGAGACCATTTCCCTCTGCTTTCCTCCATCTGCAGCAGAGCTAAGCAGGGGGGCGCCCTCCAGCGCAAGGCTCTGGTTCGAGTAGCGGCGATCGCCGCTGATCTCCTCGCCGAGCCAGGCAGGTGGCTGGAAGCTCCGGCTCTGCCGCTCGGAGCCGAACTCGACCTCGGCGGTGACCAGGCCCGCCAGCTCTCCCTCGTAAAGGTCGACCTCGGCTTCGAGTCCCTCTTCGAGCGGGACCAGATAGCGGGTCTTGCCCAGGCGCCGCGACTCGGTCACCGGCCAGAGTGCCTCGAACACGCGGGGGTCGAGGGGAAACTCGACCTCCTCGCGCACCTCGCCGTGCCCCCGCTTGACCGTCAACAGGTGGCGATCCTCTTCCCTGCGCAGGCGCACCTCGACTCCATCGGCGTAGGCGAGGTAGCCCTGCTCGATCCGCTTGCCGGCGAGGCCCTCGAGCTGCGTGGGAGGCTCGTCGAGGAGGAACTTGCGCTCGATCTCGGTGGCCATCGCCAGAGCGTAGCCGCCCCGCGCGGCCATGCCTGCGGTTGCCGCCGATCCCCTAGACTGGCGCCCGATGGCATCCGTCGAGGTTCAGGGAGTCGAGGGCATGCAGGCCGTGATCGGTCAGGAGATCGGCCCGAGCGAGTGGCGCGCGGTCACGCAGGCCGACATCAACGCCTTCGCCGAGCTCTCCGGCGACCACCAGTGGATCCACGTCGACGTCGAGCGGGCCAGGACCGAGAGCCCCTTCGGGACGACGATCGCCCACGGCAACCTCACCCTCTCCCTCGTCGACGGCTTCCGCGGCGAACTGATCGAGGCCACCGGCTTCGCCCTCGGCGTCAACTACGGCTGGGACAAGATCCGCTTTCCCGCCCCGGTGCCGGTCGACTCCAGGGTCCGCGCCCGCGCCGAGGTCGTCTCGGTCGAGGAGAAAGGCGGCGGCTGGTACCAGGTCGTCACCCGCTTCACGCTCGAGGTGGAGGGCAACGAGAAGCCCTGCTTCGTCGGCGACAGCGTCACCCGCGTGATGGCGCCGCCGGCCTGATTACCTGGGAACTACCTTCAGGATCCCTTCCATCCCCTGCTTCCTGTGAAGGGTGCAGAAGAAGACGTACTTTTCGTTGGCGTAGAGGGTGATCGTGTGATCCGCGGTAGATCCGTCCGTGACCGTCTTCGTGTAGTCGGTTCCGCCGCCGCCCACTCTTTCGATCGCGATGTTGTGAGGAATCGACTGCGGGTTGTGGAATTCGATCACGACGTTGCCTTCCTTGGCCGTCACCACCTTCTTCGTGAAGGCGAGCTTGCCGTTGGGGTCGGCTTCGAATTCGAGCGGGGGGCTGCCGTACTTGGCGGTGCCCGGATGTTCTTTGAGGAAGGCCTTCCTTGCTTCCGCCTTGGTTTCGGCCTTCGAGGCCGTGGTCGAGGTGGCGGAGGAGCCTTCGCTGCCGCTGTCGCTGCTGCCGCAGGCGCTGAAGGCGAGGCTCGCCACCACGAGCGCGAGCAGGGCCGCGAGCCGCAGCGGCGAGCGGCCGAATCCACGAACCAGGCCCGAGTAACCCTTCTTAAGGAAGTTCATTACTCAGATACTATTGAAAAAAGGAAAAAGCGGGCGGGTCGCCGGCGGACCTTGCGCCGACGACCCGGACAGTCGTCTACTTGACCGTCAGCGTCCCTTCCATCCCGGCTTCGCGATGCCCCGGCACCGTGCAGTAGAAGGTGTATTCGCCGGGCTTCAGGTTGACCACGGTGGAGTCGCTGCCTTCGGCGATCAGTTCGGTTTTGCCGATCGTCTTGCCGCTCGAGTCTTCGATCGCGACGTCGTGGGTGAGCGGCTGCGAGTTGGTGAAGTTGACGGTCACCTTGCCGGCCTTGGCGGTGGCGCTGTCGCTGGTGTAGGCGAGGCCTTCGCCGGCTTCGATGTCGACCGTCGCGGCGCCGCCGGAGGTGCCGCCTTCGGCTTCCTTGGTCTGTTCGGCGCCGGTTTCCGCCTGGCTTTCGGTGGCGGTTTCGGCGCTGGTGCTGCTCGAGTCACTGGAGGAGCTGCCGCAGGCGACGAGCGCGAGCGAGGCGAGGACGAGGGCAAATGCGACTGCGAGCTTCTTCATGGCGGTCCCTTCCGGTGGCGGACTGGCTTGACTTCGTCTGACTGTAGTCCTGATACGGGTGCGGCGCTGAACGGGTTCAGCGGCCGTGGAACTCCGGCTTCTCGCCGCCGAAGAAGGCCTCGACGCCGTTGCGCAGATCCTCGGTGGCCATGCTGTCGGCGATTCCGTGGCGCTCCAGCTGCAGGTGCTCGGTGAGGCTGTTCTCGATGCTGACGCCGCAGAGCAGCTTCGACATCCGCACGTAGTGGGGGGCTTTGGCGGCCAGCTTCTCGGCCTTCTCCCGCGCCGCGGTCAGCAGCACCTCCGGTGCGACCACCGCGCGGACCAGGCCTTCCTGGAGTGCCTCGGCGGCGCTCAGGTTGGGATCCTCGAGCAGCAGTTCCAGGGCCCGGCTCGGCCCGACCACGCGCGGCAGGAAGTAGGTCATGCCGCCGTCCGGCGAGGCGCCGATGCGGCCGTAGGCGCAGGCCAGGAAGGCCGCCTCGGAGGCGATCCGGGTGTCGCAGGCGAGGGCCAGCGAGAAGCCGGCGCCGGCGGCCGGGCCGTTGATCGCGGCGAGCACCGGGTAGGGAATCCGCCGCAGGTCGACGATCGCCGCGTGCAGCGCCTCGGCCCCGCGCCGCACTTCCGAGGGGAGGTCGATCTCCTCGTCCTCGACGCCTTTGCGGAACCAGGTGACGTCGCCGCCGGCGCAGAACGCCTTGCCGGCGCCGGTCACGATCAGGGCCCGCAGCGGGGCGCGGTCGGCCAGCCAGGCGAAGGCGACGGTCAGCTCGCCGATCATTTCCGGGCTCATCGCGTTGAAGGCGTCGGGCCGGTCGAGGGTGAGCGTGCCGATCTCCCCGTCGATCTCGATCTTCAGCGTGTTCAGCTCCGGGGGACTCAGGGTCTGGCTCGTCATCTCACTCTCCGTCTTGGCTTCCGTTGGGCCGGGTGGCCAGCAGCCTACCCTTAGGGCGATGAGCGCAGCAGGGGAAAACGGCGGCCCGTCACGGGCCGAGCGGATCGCCGACCAGCGTCGCTCGCTGCCCGACTCGCCCGGCGTCTACCTCTTCTACGGCAGCGACGGCGAGCTGCTCTACGTCGGCAAGGCGCGCTCGATCCGCAAACGCGTCGCCAACCACTTCTCCGCCGGTGGCTCGCGCATGACCGCCCGGGTCGACCGCATCGACACCCTCGTCACCGCCACCGAGGCGGAGGCGCTGCTGGCCGAGCAGAGCTTCATCAAGCGCCACCGGCCGCACTTCAACATCCGCCTGCGCGACGACAAGTCATACCCCTACGTCTGCGTCAGCCTCGACGAGGAGTACCCGCGGGTCTACTTCACCCGCGAGAAGCACCGTCCGCACCGCGCCTACTTCGGCCCCTTCTCCAGCGCCAAGCGGGTGCGGGAGACGCTCGACCTGCTCGGCAAGCTGTTCCAGTTCCGTACCTGCGAGGGAGCGGAGCCCGGCCGCCGCTCCGGCAGCCCCTGCCTCGACTACTACATAAAGCGCTGCGGGGCGCCTTGTGTCGGCTACGTCAGCCAGGAGGAGTACCGGCGCAACATCGACGCGATCATCGACTTCCTCTCTGGTCGCTATCGCCAGGTCGAGGCCGAGGAGGTGGCGAAGATGGAGGCCGCCGCGGGAGCCGAGGAATTCGAGCGCGCCGCCCTCCACCGCGACCGCCTCAAGGCGATCCGCTCCTTGTTCGAGCGCCAGCGCATCGCCGGTGGCACCGTCGGCACCGCCGACCTGATCGGGGTCGCGGTCGAGGGGCCGGACGCCAACGCCCAGGTTTTCCAGGTCCGCGACGGCATCCTCGCCGCGCGCCAGAGCTTCTACCTCGAGAACCAGGCCGAACGCGACCCGGCCGAGGTCGCCGAGGAGTTCATCGGCCAGTACTACTCGGCCTCGCCGGCGATGCCGCCGATGATCGTCGTCGGCCCCTACCTGCGCGAGCGCGCCGGCGTCCTCTCCGAGGCGCTGAGCGAGCGCCGCGGCTCCGCGGTCGAGGTGCGGGCGGCCGAGCGCGGCGACAAACGGCGCCTGCGCGAGCTGGCCGAACGCAACGCCCGTCTCGCCCTCGACCAGGACCGGCTGCGGCGCGAGCACCGCCGCGCCCGCCGGGTCGAGTCGCTGGCCTCGCTGCGCGAGGTGCTGGGGATGGAGGAGCTGCCGGTGCGGATCGAGGGCTTCGACATCTCCAACATCGGCGGCGAGCACACGGTCGCCTCGATGGTCGTCTTCGAGGGCGGCGCGACCAAGAAGGCCGATTACCGGCGCTTCAAAGTCCGCGGCGACAAGCGCGACCCCGGCGGCAACGGCGGCCCCGACGACTTCGCCTCGATGGAGGAGGTGCTGGAGCGCCGGGTCGCCCGCTACCTCGAACAGGCCGACCTCTCCCCGCACGACGGTAAGCGCGACGCCAGCTTCGCCTCGCTGCCCTCGCTGCTGATGATCGACGGCGGCAAAGGGCAGCTGGGAGCCGGGATGAAGGTGCTGGCGCCGTTCGTCGAGCGCGGCGTCGTCGTCGTCAGCCTGGCCAAGAAAGAGGAGGAGGTCTACGTTCCCGGCCGCTCCGCGCCGCTCGACCTGGCCGCCGACTCGGAGGCCTCGAAGCTGCTGCAGCGGGTCCGCGACGAGGCCCACCGCTTCGCGATCGAACACCACCGGGGCCGCCGCGACCGCGCCATGACCGGCTCGGTGCTGGACGAGCTGAAGGGGATCGGCCCCGCCCGCAAGCGCGCCCTGCTGCAACATTTCGGCTCCCCGGAGCGGTTCCTCGCCGCCACTCGCGAGGAGCTCGAGGCGGTGCCCGGCCTGCCTGGCAAAGTAGGCCGCGAGATCCACGAGCAACTGAACAGGACGAACTAAGTGCCCACCCAGAAGGTCCCACGCACGCCTGGCGGCGCCGGACACACTTCGCGGAGCGTCGTCCTCGGTCGGCCAAATGGCGCTGCCATTAGGTCTCCCTGCGTCCTACCCCCGCTCGGTCCGGCACTCGCCAGACGCACGCGCGACCTTCTGGGTGGGCACTAGCGATGTCGGACGGCAGGGTCACCCTGGTCGTGATCACCGGCCACTCCGGAGCCGGCAAGTCGGAAGCGATCGCCGCCTTCGAGGACGGCGGCTACTTCTGCGTCGACAACCTGCCGCCGCGGATGATCGACAGCCTCGGCGAGCTCTTCCGCCACGAGGGCAGCGGGGTCGAGCGCGCCGCCGTCGTCTCCGACGTGCGCGGCGGCGAGTACTTCGACGACCTGGTCCAGGTTCTCGACGACCTCGAGCGCGACGGGCTGAAGCCGCAGGTGCTGTTCCTAGAGGCCGACGAGGAGACCCTGCTCAACCGCTACAAGGAGACCCGCCGCCGCCACCCGCTGGCGCCGGAAGGGAGGATCGTCGAGGGGATCCGGGCCGAGCGCGAGCTGTTGGCGCCGCTGCGCGAGCGCGCCGACATGGTGATGGACACCAGCGACCTGACCGGGGCCGAGCTGCGGCGGCGGATCGCCGAGGAAATGCTGGGCGAAGAGGACGGGGGAGAGCTGGCCCTGACCCTGCTCACCTTCGGCTTCAAGAACGGGCCGCCGCGCGACGCCGACCTCACCCTCGACGTCCGCTTCCTGCCCAATCCCCACTACGTCGACGAGCTGCGGCCGATGACCGGGATGGACGAGCAGGTCCGCGCCTACGTCGAGTCCGGGACCCAGGCGGGCGAGTTCTACGGCCGGCTGCTGCCGCTGCTGGAGTTCCTCGTCCCGGCCTACGTCGCCGAGGGCAAGAGCCACCTGACGATCGCCGTCGGCTGCACCGGCGGCCGCCACCGCTCGGTCACCGTCGCCGACCGCATCCGCCGGGATCTGGCCGCCCGCGAGGATGTGATCGTCCGTGTCAAGCACAGGGACGTCGAACTCGACTGAGTTTGGAGGGGAGGCGGGTCGGGAGACCCTCGCCCTCACGCACAGCGGGGAGGTTCGGTTGAGGGTCTCCCGACCCGCCTCGACCGGCCCCGATCCTCCTCCCGCCTAGACTGCCCGGGCCTTGGCTGAGCCGGTCATCTCGATAAGCGGTCTTCGTATGAGCTACGGGGGCCTGGAAGCCGTGCGTGGCATCGACCTCCAGGTCGAGGCCGGGGAGGTCTTTGCCTTCCTTGGGCCCAACGGGGCCGGGAAGACGACGACGGTCGAGATTCTCGAGGGGTATCGCAAGCGCAGCGACGGCGAGGTCGTGGTGCTGGGCGAGGATCCGGAGCGGGCCGGGCGCGAGTGGCGCGATCGGATCGGCATCGTCCTGCAGAGCGGCCGGCTCGATCCGTACCTGACGGTGCGCGAGTCGCTGGGCCTCTACGCCGGCTACTTCCGGGCGCCGCGGCCGGTCGACGAGGTGATCGAGCTGGTCGGGTTGGGGGACAAGGCCGAGGCGCGGGCGAGCAGGCTCTCCGGCGGTCAGCAGCGCCGGCTCGACGTCGGCATGGCCCTGATCGGCGACCCCGAGCTGCTCTTCCTCGACGAGCCGACGACCGGCTTCGACCCGACCGCTCGCCGTCAGTTCTGGGACGTGATCGCCGGCCTCCGCGACCTCGGCAAGACCGTCTTCCTCACCACCCATTACATGGAGGAGGCGCAGCGGCTGGCCGACCGGGTGACGATCATCGCCGCCGGGGAGATCGTCGCCCGCGGCACCCCCGAGGACCTCGGCGACCGCGAGAGTCAGCCGGCGACGATCCACTACCGCGAGGGCGGCGAGGAGGTCAGGGTCGAGACGACGACGCTGGTCAAGACCCTGCACGAGCTGACCGGGGCGGCGCTGGCGCGGGGCGAGGACCTCGAGGGACTGGAAGTGACGCGGCCGACGCTCGAGGACATCTACCTGGAGCTGACCGCGTCCCCGGAGGCGGCCGAGTGAGTGGGCTCGCCCTGGTCGGGCACCAGTTCCGCTACGACCAGAAGGCCTTCTGGCGCAACCCGGCCTCGGTCTTCTTCACGGTGATGTTCCCGGTCGTGCTGCTGCTGATCTTCGCCACCGTCTTCGGCAGCCAGACCGTCGACGTGCGGGGTGGGATCAAGACGACGACCTACTACGTGCCGGCGATCATCACCCTCTCGGTGATCTCGGCGACGATGCAGAGCCTGGCGATGTCGCTGGTGATCGCCCGCGAGGACTGCCGGCTGAAGCGCAGCCGGGGCACGCCGATGCCGCCCTGGGTCTTCATCGCGGGCCGCATCGGCAACTCGATCGTGGTGGCGCTGATGATGCTGGCGCTGCTGGCCGCGATCGGCCGCGTCCTCTACGGGGTCGAGATCCCCTGGGATCGCCTGCCGGCGATTGTCGTCACCCTGGTGATCGGCGCCGCCGCCTTCTGCTGCCTCGGCATCGCGCTGACCGCGGCGATCCCGTCCCAGGACGCCGCCGCCCCGATCGTCAACGCCCTGCTGCTGCCGCTCTACTTCCTCTCCGGCGTCTTCATCCCCGACGACCAGCTGCCCAACGGCGTCATCCACTTCGCCGACGCCTTCCCGATCCGCCACTTCTTCGAGGCCTTCTTCGACGCTTACGTCCCGGCGAACGGCGGTGGTGGCGCCGCGATCTCCTGGGACAACCTGGCGATCGTCGCGATCTGGGGAGTCGTCGGCCTCCTGCTCGCGGTCCGGTTCTTCCGCTGGACCCCTCGCAACGGCTAGTCAGACGACTTTCCGCGATTCCCGTCTATAGCCTCCGCGCTGATGCTCCACCACGTCCTCCTGGAGGTCTCCGACCTCGACCGCGCCGCCGCGTTCTACGACTCGCTGCTGGCGCCGCTCGGCTGGCGGCGCCATTTCGAGGAGGACAAGACGATCGGCTGGGGCATCGCCAAGCCGGTCTTCTTCATTGCCGCCCACCACGAGCCCCAGCCCGGCTTCGGGCTGCTCAGCTTCTCCGGCCTCGGCATCGTCGCCGTCAAGGCCGCCTGGGAAAACGGGATGAAGGCGGGCGGCGTCAACGTCAGCGACCCCGGCGAGCAGCGTTCGCACGGGTCGGGCTCGTACTCCGCGTTCCTCAAGGACCCGGACGGGTACGAGATCGAGATCACCATCGGGTCCGACTAGGCCGACCCCGTAGGATCGGCTCCACCAAGCGAATTCAGGAGGCATGACTGCATGGCTGTGAAGGTCGGCATCAACGGTTTCGGACGCATCGGTCGCAACGTCTTCCGCGCCGCCAACGCGGCTGGGGCGGACATCGAGTTCGTCGCCGTCAACGATCTCACCGACCCCGGCACGCTCGCCAACCTGCTCAAGTACGACTCGATCCTCGGCCGTTTCCCGGCTGAGGTCAAGCTCGAGGGCGACACGATCTCGGTCGGCGGCACGCCGCTGAAGGTGCTCTCCGAGCGCGACCCGGCGGCGCTGCCCTGGGGCGAGCTCGGGGTCGACGTGGTGATCGAGTCGACCGGCTTCTTCACCGCCCGCGCCGACGCCGCCAAGCATCTCGAGGCGGGCGCCAAGAAGGTGATCATCTCCGCCCCGGCCAAGGAGCCGGACGTGACCGTGGCCCTGGGAGTCAACTTCGACGACGCCTACGACCCCGCCGCCCACGACATCATCTCCAATGCCTCCTGCACGACCAACTGCCTGGCGCCGCTGGCCAAGGTGCTGCACGAGGCCTTCGGGATCGAGCAGGGCCTGATGACCACGATCCACGCCTACACCGCCGACCAGCGCCTGCAGGACATGCCGCACTCCGACCCGCGCCGCTCGCGGGCGGCGGCGCTGAACCTGATCCCGACCACGACCGGAGCGGCGAAGGCGGTGGGCCTGGTCCTGCCGGAGCTGAACGGGAAACTGAACGGGTTCTCGATGCGGGCGCCGGTCCCGACCGGGTCGGCCGTCGACCTCGTCTTCACCACCGCGAACCCGGTCGAGGTCGACCAGGTCAACGCCGCTCTCAAGGCCGCGGCCGAGGGGCCGATGAAGGGCATCCTCGCCTATACCGAGGACCCGATCGTGTCCACCGACATCGTCGGCGACCCGCACTCCTCGATCGTCGACGGCGGCTGCACGATGACTATCGGCGACGGCCGCATGGTCAAGACGATCGCCTGGTACGACAACGAGTGGGGCTACTCGAACCGCTGCGTCGAGCTGGCCGGCAAGGTCCTGGCGGGCTCCTGAGCGCCGCGGGGTCGCGGTCGTGAGCTTCTCCAAGGCAAGCGTCCGCGACGCCGAGGTGGCGGGCCGGCGGGTCCTCGTCCGGGTCGACTTCAACGTGCCGCTGGACGGCGGCGAGGTGGCCGACGATATGCGGATCCGGGCGGCGCTGCCGACGATCGAACTGCTGCGCGAGCGCGGCGCGGCGCTGGTCCTGGCCGCCCACCTGGGGCGGCCCAAGGGCAAGGTCGACCCGGCGCTCTCGCTGGCGCCGGTGGCGAAGCGGCTCGGCGAGCTGCTGGGAATCGAGGTACTGCAGGCCTCGTCCGTGGTCGGCGACGGCACCGACCTCCACTGCGGCGCCCTCGGCCCGGGCGACGTGCTGCTGCTGGAGAACACCCGCTTCGAGCCGGGGGAGACCGAGAACGACCCGAAGCTGGCCGAAGCGCTGGCCCAGCTCGGCGACCTCTACGTCAACGACGCCTTCGGCGCCGCCCACCGCGCCCACGCCAGCACCGAGGGCGTCGCCCACCACCTGCCGGGCTACGCCGGGCTCCTGCTGGAGCGCGAGCTGACCGAGCTCGGCCGGGTCGTCGAGTCACCCGAGCACCCGCTGGTGGTCGTCCTCGGCGGCTCCAAGGTCTCCGACAAGATCGGCGTCATCGACCGCTTCCTCGAGATCGCCGACCAGATCCTGATCGGCGGCGCCATGTGCTTCAGCTTCTTCCGCGCCCAGGGGATCGGCACTGGCGACTCGCTGGTCGAGGAGAAGGGGGTGGAGCTGGCCGCCGAGGCGCTGGAGCGGGCCAAGGACTCCGACTGCGAGCTGATGCTGCCGGTCGACCTCGTGCTCGGCCAGAGCTTTGACGCCGACACCGAGCGCCGCCAGAGCGAATGCGTCGAGGTCCCCGACGGCTGGATGGGGCTCGACATCGGGCAGCGCACGGCCGCGCGCTACGCCAAGGCGGTGGCCGCCGCCGGCACCGTGCTCTGGAACGGGCCGATGGGCGCCTTCGAGATGGAGCCGTTCGCGGGTGGGACCCGAACCGTGGCCGAGGCGGTCGCCGCGGCGCCCGGCACGACCGTGATCGGCGGCGGCGACTCGGTCGCGGCGCTGCGCAAGTTCGGCCTCGACGACCAGGTCGACTGGCTCTCGACCGGCGGCGGCGCATCGCTGGAGCTGCTGGAGGGTAAGAAGCTGCCGGGGGTCGAGGCCCTGCTGGACAAGGACACGCCGACCAAGACCGAGGAGCGCACCGATGCCTGAGCGCACGCCGTACATCGCCGCCAATTGGAAGATGAACAAGACCGTCGCCGAGGCGGCCGAGTTCGTCGACGCGCTGCTGCCGCGGATCGCCGCGACCCAGGCCGACGTCGTCATCTGCGCCCCGTTCACGGCCCTGCACGAGGTTGTCCAGCGCCGCTACGGCACCGCCGTCAAGGTCGCCGCCCAGAACATGCACGAGGCCGAGTCGGGCGCCTTCACCGGCGAGGTCTCGGCGCCTATGTTGGGGGAGATAGGAGTCGAGGCGGTCGTCCTCGGCCACTCCGAGCGGCGCCAGTTCTTCGGTGAGACCGACGAGGCGCTGGCCCGCAAGGTGCCGGTGGCGCTCGCCCACGAGCTCGAGCCGATCCTCTGCGTCGGCGAGAGCGAGGCCGCGCGCGACGCCGGCGAGACCGAGGAAGTGCTGGAGCGCCAGCTGCAGGCCGACCTCGCCGGGGTCGAGTCCGGCGACCTCGCCCGCGTCGTCATCGCCTACGAGCCGATCTGGGCGATCGGGACCGGCCGCACCGCGACCCCCGAGCAGGCTCAAGAGGCCTGCGCCTTCATCCGCGACGTGCTGCGCATGCGCGGCGCCGCGGCCGACGAGGCGCGGATCCTCTACGGCGGCTCGATGAAGCCGGCCAACGCTGCCGAGCTGCTCGCCCTGCCCGACGTCGACGGTGGCCTGATCGGCGGCGCCGGCCTCGACCCGGAGGACTTCGCGGCGATCGTCGAGGCGGCCGGGTGACGCTGGTCCCGTCCCTGGCGCTGGTCATCCTCGACGGCTGGGGGCTGGCCGAGCCCGGCCCCGGCAACGCGATCTCGCTGGCCGAGACGCCCGTCTTCGACGGCCTCTGGGAGCGCTACCCGCACACCCAGCTCTCCGCCCAGGGCCGCGACGTCGGCCTGCCCCCAGGCCAGATGGGCAACTCCGAGGTCGGCCACCTCAACCTCGGCGCCGGCGCGATCGTCAAGCAGGACCTGGCCCGGATCGACGACGGCGTCGCCGACGGCAGCTTCTTCGAGAACGAGGCGCTGCTGGCTGCCTGCGAGCGGGCCCGCAACAGTCCCCGCGGGCGCCTGCACCTGCTCGGCCTCGTCTCCGACGGCGGCGTCCACTCCGGCTGGGAGCACATCGAGGCCTGCATCGAGCTGGCCTCGCAGGAGGGCGTGCCCAACGTCGTCTTCCACGCCTTCACCGACGGCCGCGACACGCTGCCGCATGGCGGCCGCGGCTACCTGGCCGAGCTCGAGCGCTGGCTGCGCCAGGCCGGGCGCGTCGCCACCGTCAGCGGCCGTTACTACGCGATGGACCGCGATACCCGCTGGGAGCGGGTCAAGCTCGCCTACGACGCGATCGTCCACGCCCGCGGCCAGCAGGCCGAGAGTGCCGGGGCGGCGATCGAGGCCTCCTACGAGGCCGACCTCACCGACGAGTTCGTGCTGCCGACCGTGATCGGCGACTACGACGGCGCCGCCGCCGGCGACGTCGCGATCTTCGTCAACTTCCGCCCCGACCGCGCCCGCGAGCTGACCCGCGCCCTGGCCGAGCCCGGCTTCGAGGAGTTCTCGCGCAGCGGCGGCCCGGCCCTCGACCTGACCACGATGACCTCCTACCGCAAGGGCTGGCCCTACCCGGTCGCCTTCCCCGAGCAGCGGCCGCAGACGACCCTGGCGGAGACGATCTCCAAGGCCGGCGGCCGCCAGCTGCACGTCGCCGAGACCGAGAAGTACGCCCACGTCACCTACTTCTTCAACGGCGGCCAGGAGAAGGAGCTGGAGGGGGAGGAGCACTGCCTGGTCGAATCCCCGCGCGACGTCCCCACCTACGACCACAAGCCGGAGATGAGCGCCCGGGCGGCGGCAGACACCTTCGTCGAGCACTGGGGCGCCAACGCCTACCGCTTCGGGATCATCAACTTCGCCAACCCCGACATGGTCGGCCACACCGGCGTGATCCCGGCGGCGGTGGCCGCGGTCGAAGCCGTCGACGCCTGCCTCGGCGAGGTCGTCGCCGCGGTCGAGGCTCGGGGCGGCGCCTGCATCGTCACCGCCGACCACGGCAACTGCGACCACATGCTCGAGCCCGACGGCTCGCCCAACACCGCCCACTCGCTCAACCCGGTGCCGCTGATCGTCACCCACGAGGGCCTGGAGCTGCGCGACGGCGGCATCCTCGCCGACGTCGCCCCGACCGCCCTCGACCTGCTCGGCATCCCCCAGCCGGAGCCGATGACCGGCAAGACGCTCATCGCGGAGAAGATGTCGAGTTAGTGACCCTCTGGGGTCATCAACTCGACATGTACTCGGTATGAGGGTCGATCCGGAGCGGCTGCGGTTCGAGATCGGGGCGCGGGACGGAACGGCCCGGGCCGGGGTCATCCACACCGCCCATGGGCCGATCGAGACGCCGGCCTTCATCCCGCTGGCGACGAAGGGGTCGGTGCGGGGGCTGGAAGGGCGCGAGGTCGCCGACCTCGGCTACCAGCTGATCCTCGGCAACACCTACCACCTGTTCGTCTCGCCGGGGCCGGAGCGGATCGCCGCCGCCGGCGGCTTGCACGGGTTCATAGGCTGGGAGCGGGCGCTGATCACCGACTCCGGCGGCTTCCAGGTCTTCTCGCTCGCCCACGGCGGCGTCGCCAACGAGGTCAAGGGCAGCGGCCGCTCCGGCGGCGAGCACGGCTCCAAGGTCGAGATCACCGAGGAGGGCGCGCGCTTCCGCTCCTACCGGGACGGCTCGGAGCTGTTCATCTCGCCCGAGGTCTCGATGCGGGTGCAGGCCGCGCTCGGCTCCGACATCGCCCTCGTCTTCGACGAGTGCACGCCGTTCCACGCCGACCGCGAGTACACCGCCCGCTCGACCGCGCGCACCCACCGCTGGCTCGACCGCTGCCTTGCCTGGCACGAGCGTGAGGGACCCGAGCGCCAGGCGGTCTTCGGCATCGTCCAGGGCGGCGTCCACGAGGACCTGCGGCGCGAATCGGCGGCGGCGATTTCCGTTGCCGGCGTCGACGGGATCGCGATCGGCGGCACCCTCGGCCGCGACAAGGAGGAGATGCACGCGGTGCTGGCGATGACCGCGCCGCTGCTGCCGGAGGAGGCGCCAAAGCACCTGCTCGGGATCGGCGAGATCGACGACCTGCTCGGCGGCATAGCCCTCGGCCTCGATGTCTTCGACTGCGCCGTCCCCACCCGCCTCGCCCGCCACGGCGTCGCGCTCGCGCCCGACCCGTCGAACCGCTTCCGCCTCGACCTGCGCAAGGGCGGCTGGATCGGCAACCGCGAACCGCTCGTCGACGGCTGCCCCTGTCCCGCCTGTCAACACCACGATCGCGACTACATCAGCTATCTCTCCCGCGCCGAGGAGCTGACCGCCGTCCGCCTCATCGTCCTCCACAACCTCACCTACATGCACGAGCTGACCCGCCTCGCGCGGGCGGCGATCGAGGCGGGCAGCTTCGATGACTACCGGGCGGCTGTTCTCGCAGGGGGCTCGCCTTGGGATGCAGCTGGCACTAACAGCTGACGAGGCCGTCGAGAAAGAGGGAGCGTCGAGAAAGAGGGAGAGGACACCCTCTTCACTTAACTTGCTCGGCTGGGTCGAGCGGCGGCAGTCCTAGGGCCGGACCGACCGAGAAGTACAAGACGTTTCGAGGGTGTCCTCTCCCTCTACACCGGGCGCCTATTCGGTGTTCTTCTGAACGGCTTCCTTCAGTTCTTCCACGACCTTGTCGACGGTGTCGCCGGCCACCTGCTTGACCTTGACGCCGGCTGCTTGGTCGGTCGCGTAGATAACTGCCCCTGCAACTGCAGCAGCGACGAGGACCAGCGCCACGAGAGCGAGTACGAAGCGGACGAAGCGGGAGAAGCCGGAGCGGGTCTTGCGGCGGGGGGTGGCGGCGCGGGCGGGGGGCGGAGCCGCCGGGGGTGGCTGCGGCGCGCGGGCTTCCGGGCGACGGGTTTGGGACTGCGCCGGGCGGTACTCGGTCTGGGCGGTGGTGCGGTCGAGGTGGCGGGTGGCGGCGGTGTCGCCGCCGAGCACCCGGGTCGGGGTGGCGCCCTCGGGCACGCTCACGTCCTCGCCTTCGAGCCCCAGCCGCAGCCCGCTCGCGAGCTCGTCGGCGCTGGCGTAGCGCCGGTTCGGGTCGCCCTCGAGCGCCCGCAGGACGGCGCCGCCGAGGGTCTCGGGGACGTCCGCGTTGTAGGTGCTGGGCGGCAGCGGCGACTCGTTCTGCTGGCGCACCGCCAGCTCGGCCAGCGACGAGCCCTCGTAGGGGAGGCGCCCGGTGAGGAACTGGTAGATGACGACGCCGAGCGCGTAGACGTCGGTCGCCGGCGTCGCCTCCTCGCCGCGCACCTGCTCTGGCGCCAGGTAGGCGGCGGTGCCGACGACCGAGCCGACCTGGGTGATCCGGGTCTGCTCCATCGCCCGAGCGATCCCGAAGTCGGTCAGCTTCACGGTCATCTCGCCGCCGCCGACCGGGCCGCCGAAGACCATCAGGTTGCCGGGCTTGACGTCGCGGTGGATGATCCCGCGCCGGTGCGCGTAGTCGAGGCCGGCGCAGGCCTGGACGCCGAGCTCGGCCGCGGTCTCCGGGCCGACCGGCCCGTGGCGCTGGAGGATCTGCGCGCCGGAGCGGCCCTCGACGTACTCCATGACGATGTAGTGGCGGCCGTCGTCGACGCCGGTGTCGTAGACTTGGACGATGTTGGGGTGGATCAGCTTCGCCACCGCCAGCGCCTCGCGGCGGAAGCGGGCGACGAAGCGCTCGTCGTCGGAGAGGTGCTCGGCGAGGATCTTCACGGCGACGGTGCGCTCGAGGATCAGGTCGGTCGCCTTATAGACGTTCGACATCCCCCCGGAGCCGAGCTTCTCAGCGGTCTCGTAGCGGCCGGAAAGGCTGCCCGCCTCCATCATTCGCTCCCCGCCGGCGCCGCCGGGCCGACGCCGCCGGCCGAGGTGCCACCGGTTTCTTCCGCCGGCGGCACTTCGGTTTCTTCCTGCTGTTCCTGGCCTTTGGCTTTGCCTCCGGCTTGGGACGGCGGGGTCGGCGTGGCTTCGGCTTCAGTTTCTTCGGCCGCTTCCAGATCTTTTTCGGCCTTGTCCGGTTTCGCGGCCTTGTCCGGCTTTTCCCTCGGTTCTTCTTCCAGCTCTTCGGCCGGTTCCACCGCGGGCACGGTTTCTTCGGTTTCGGCTTCTTCGCAGCCGGCGACGACTTCGTTGAGCCGGGTCGCGCCTTCGCGCAGGGTCTGCTTCAGCTTCTTGTCGACCCCGCCCAGCTCTTCGATCTGCGAACTGACCGCCTGGGCCGCGTCTTCGGCGCCGACACAGTCGCCGGCGCTCGCCAGCGTCTTCACCTGGTCGAGGTTGGCGGTGATTTCGCCGGCCGTGCTCCCGGGCAGCAGGTCGGCCTTGCCGCCGCTGCCGCAGGCGGATAGGCCCAGGGCCGCGACGGCGGCCAGGGCGAGGGCAAGCAGGGGTGCGCTCAAGCGGCCCATGAATCGAGTCTAGACAACGACCGGAAAGCTGTATTTAGCCTGCATATGGGCATCAGCGCCCGACCCCGAGGCGGTCGGCCAGCTGGCTCGGCAGGCCGGCCGCGAGGATCGTCTCGGCGGCGGTGGTGACGTCGTAGGGGACGCGGTGGAAGTGCGCCGTCCAGGTCTCCGTGTCGAGCTCCATCCAGGCGGCGCGCGGGTCGCCGTCGCGCGGCTGACCGACGCTGCCGGGGTTGAGCAGCCAGGTGCCGCTCTCGAGCGCGAGGCCGGCCCCGTCGCCCGCCTGGGCGCCCTGGGCGTCGCCGTGGCCGGCGCCGTCGGCCCGGGTGAAGAAGAGCGAGATGTGCGAGTGGCCGATCAGCCCGATTCGCTGCGCCTGCGCGTCCATCCCCGTTTCCGCCTGGTCGATCGAGAGCACGTACTCCCAGATCGGGTCGCTGGGGGAAGCGTGGAAGAGGCCGACGCCTTCGCGCGCGCCCGACCGGCGAAAGGCCGCGGAGGAAGTCCAGGGTCGCCTCGCCGGCGTTTTCCCGGGTCCACTCGACCGCGGCCGCGGCGGTCTCCGAGAAGGTCGAGACGTCGAGCTGGTCGAGCACCGCGAGGTCGTGGTTGCCGGCCAGGCAGATGGCGCTGCGCTGCTGGATCAGGTCGGTGCAGGCGTCGGGCTGGGCGCCGTAGCCGACGACGTCGCCGAGGCACCAGACCTCGTCGACGCCGGCCTCGTCGATCGCCGCCAGGACGGCCTCGAGGGCCGGCTGGTTGGAGTGGACGTCACTGATCACGGCCGCAAGCAAGCGGCCAGCGTACCCTGGGCCGGGCGCGGTCCATACGATTGCCCGATGACCGCCACCGATTCGATCGCCGAGCTGCGCGGCGCCGTCGACCAGGCCGCCCGGGCGCTGCGCGGCGGCGAGCCGACCGAGCCGGCGCCGTCGCTGGACCGCCCGCCGAAGCCGGAGCTGGGCGACTACAGCTCCAACGCGGCGATGTTGCTGGCGGCGCCGTTGGGCGACAACCCGCGCGCCGTCGCCGCGCGTCTGCAGGCGGAGTTGGAGCGGCAGCTGGGCGATTCCGGCAGTCTCGAGCGGGTCGAGGTCGCCGGGCCCGGCTTCGTCAACCTCTTCCTCGCCGACGCCTGGTTCCGGCGGGCGCTGGGATCGCTGGTCGCCGCCGGCGAGGCGCTCGGCCCGGCTCCGACCGCAAGCCCGGAACGGATCCTGGTCGAGTTCGTCTCCGCCAACCCGACCGGGCCGTTGCACGTCGGCGGCGGTCGCCACGCGGCCTACGGCGATGCCCTGGTCCGCCTGCTGGAGGCGGTCGGGCACGGGGTCGAGCGCGAGTACTACGTCAACGACGGCGGTGGCCAGATCGGCCGTTTCGCCGCCTCGATCGTCGCCCGCATGACCGGCGCCGAGCTGCCCGAGGACGGCTACGAAGGCGAATACGTCGTCGAGCTGGCCGCGCGGATCGCCGCCGAGGGCATCGACTCGGCCGACCGCGACGCCGTCGGCCGCCGCGGAATCGAGCTGATGCTGGAGGAGGTCGGGGCCACGCTCGAGCGCTTCGGCGTCCGTTACGACACCTGGTTCTCCGAGCGCAGCCTCTACGAGCGCGGCGAGGTCGAGTCGGCGCTGGCCGATCTCGACAAAGGCGGCCACACCTACCGCCACGAGGAGGCGCTCTGGCTGCGCACGACCGCCTTCGGCGACGACAAGGACCGGGTCCTGATCCGCGCCAACGGCGAGCCCACCTACCTCGCCGCCGACGTCGCCTACCACTGGGACAAGCTGCAGCGGGGCTTCGGCCTGCTGATCGACGTGCTCGGCGCCGACCACCACGGCTACGTGGCGCGGATCCGGGCGGCGATCGAGGCGCTCGGCGCCGACCCCGGCGCCTTCGAGGCGCTGATCATGAGCCTCGTCCACATCGTCGAAGCGGGCGAACGGACGCAGATGTCGAAGCGCAGCGGCGACTTCGTCTCGCTCGACGAGCTGCTCGACGACATCGGCGTCGACGCGGCGCGCTGGTTCATGCTCTGGCGCAGCCACGAGACCACCGTCGACCTCGACCTCGAGCTGGCCCGCAGCCAGTCGAGCGAGAACCCGGTCTACTACGTCCAGTACGCCCACGCGCGGATCGCCGGCATCCTCCGCAAAGCCGGGGCCGCCGCCGAGCAGGCCGCCGGGGGGCTCGACGACACCGCCGCGGCCGCCGCGATGGAGCCCAGCGAGCGGGCGCTGATCAAGCGCCTGCTGGAGTTCCCCGAGGAGGTCCGCGAGTCCGCCGCCCGCCGCGCCCCGCACCGGATCTGCGCCTACTCGACCGCCGTCGCCGCTGACTTCCACGCCTTCTACCGCGACTGCCAGGTGGTCGGCGCCGAGGGCGAGGGCGTCGAGCGCTCGCGGCTGGCGCTCTGCCTCTGCACGAAGCGGACGATCGCCGCCGCGCTGGGCCTGCTCGGGATCTCCGCTCCCGAGCGGATGTGATGCTCGGCGGGCGCCGCAAGCTACCCGTCCTGGCCGAGATCGCCGGCCCCGCTCCCGGCGCGGCGCGGGCTTGGTCGCTGCGCCGCAACGACCTCGAGGCCCTGGTGCGGGTGCAGGGAAGGCTGGACGACCACCGCACCGTCCTCGTCGTCGGCGCCGAGGGGCTGGCCGGGGCGATCGCGCTGGCCGGCGCCGCCGGCGCCGCCGGGCGTCGCACCGCTCTGCTCGAGTGCGACCTGGCGCGGCCCCGGGTCGCGGCCGCGCTGGGGCTGAGCCCCGGTCCGGGGCTGCACGAGTACCTGCGCTGGGAGGCGACCGCGGCTGAGGTCCTCCAGCCGCTCGTTTTCGCCGGGTCGGCGGCGCAGGCGGTGACGGAGCCGCTCGTCTGCGTGGTTGCCGGCCGGCCCGCGGCCGACCCCGCGACCCTGGTCAAGCTCGAGAGCTTTCGCCACGCCCTCGCCAAACTGCGCGCGGCTTACGAGCTGACGGTGCTGATCGGGCCGCAGCTGGAGGTGATGGCCGGGCTGATGGAGACGGTTGCGGCCGAGGCCGACACGGTCCTCGCCGCGGCCGCCCGCAAGGGCCTGACGGGCCGCCCGGGGCGGTTGCTGGGGGCGCAGGTGCGGCGCCTGCCGGGCGCGGCGCTGGGCGCCGTCGTCGTCGGCTCCGACTGACCTCTCAGAGGTCGTAGCGGGCGAGATCGGCGTCGAGGCGCTCGCTGTCTTCGGCGCTGGGCCCGCTGGGGGGCTGCTCGCCCTCGCCGTCAGGCGGATCGCCGGCGCGGCGCCAGCGCAGCACGCCGACGGCGAGGGCGATCGCGGCGATCACGAAGGCGACGATCGGGACCAGGTAGGCGGAGAGGTCGAAGCCGGAGCTCTGGGGCAGCGCCAGCACCTCGGTCCCGTACTCGGCGACCAGCGCGTCCTTGATCCGGTCCTTGCTCTTGCCTTCGGCGACCAGCCGCGAGACGAAGGCTTTCTCGCGCTGGGCCTGCGGCGATTCGGCCAGCTCCAGGAGGGTGCCGCAGACCGGGCACATCACTTCCGAGGAGATCTCGCTGAGCGAGGTCTGCGGCGGCGTCGCCGCCTGGGCGCCGAGAGCGCCGACGGCGAGCAGCGCCGCCAGCGCGCCCAGCCAGACCGCCGGCACCCGCCGCGCTCTCACGACTGCCCGCCGGCCGGCAGCAGCGGCGCCACCTGATCGTCAAGGTATTCGGCGTCGACCGGGCCGACCACCACCTGCCGCACCTTGCCGTCGGGGCCGACCAGGTAGTTCTCGGGCACCCCGGTCGTCCCGAAGTCGTGGGCGGTGTCGCCGTTGCCGTCGCGCAGCTGCGGGTAGCTGATCCCGTAGTGCTTGACGAAGGCGCGGCCGTCGCCGCTGAGGTCGCGGCTGTCGATGCCGACGATGGTGAAGCCGGGCCCGCCGTGACGCCGCTGGAACTCCTCCAGGGCCGGTGCCTCGCCGCGGCAGGGCCCGCACCAGGAGGCCCAGATGTTGACCAGCACCCAGCGGCCGCGGTAGTCGGCCAGGGAGCCGTCACCGCCGCCTTCGAGCCGGGGCAGCGGAGAGGACGGCACAGGGTCGCCGACCGCGACCCTGGAGGAGCCCTTGTTGAGCAGGCCGAAGCCGAGCAGGCCGACGACGGCGAGCACGGCGAGAACGGCGATGGCGGCGCGGGCGCTCAAGGAAAGCGGACGACGGGGTTCGAACCCGCGACCTCAAGCTTGGGAAGCTTGCGCTCTACCAACTGAGCTACGTCCGCGCGGGCGGGATTCTAGAGCCGGCTCGCGTGGCTCCGCTGCGTGGACGCTCCCTCGCCGCTGCCCGCCACCCGGTAGAAGTGCTCGGTCGCGCCGCGCACCTGGTTCTGCCTGGCGAGATCGATCAGGCCCGCTTTGGCGAGCTCGGTGACGTGGTAGTTGGTGTTGCTGAGGGGGATCTGCAGCTCCTGGCTGAGCTCGCTGGGGGAGAGGGTGCGCCCTCCGTCCATGCCGAGGATTTCCATGATCGAGATCCGCAGCGGGTGGGCGGTTGCGCGCGCCAGGTGCTCCCAGTCGACGGGTAGGGAGCGGTGACCGCTGCCGTTGCCATTGAGGGCGCCGTGGCCATTTGAGGAATTTCCGTTGGGCTGGTTCATGGGCGAGCACAATACCAAAAATTATTGATTCGAGTCATCAAAATCGGGTACAGTCGCTTCGGGATGACTCAACGGAGGGGATTCGGGATGACTCAACGGAGGGGATACGGATGAACCGCTGCCCATGGATCACCGCGACATTGCTGACCGTGTCGGCGATGCTCGCGTCGGGAGCGCTCGCGGCCGGCGCCGGCGCCGACACCGGCGGCATCATCGCCCCCAGCGACCCGCGCAACCCGACCGTCGACTCCGGCTGGCAGGCCGGCACCTGCACGATCGACACCCCGACCTGCAGCGTCGCCACGCCTCTCAGTTCTTCGAAGGGGCGGCCGCGCACCCGCCGGTCGGCTTCACCCAGTTCATCGTCAAGCACACGACCACCGTCCCCGGCACGGTCGAAAAACCGGAAGGGGAACTGAAGACGGTCCGGGTCGACCTGCCGCTCGGGCTCAGCGTCAACCCGGGGGCGACGCCGCGCTGCGACCTCGCGACCTTCGAAGCCGCTGCCGCCTCCTGCAACCCGCTCTCCCAGGTCGGCACCAGCTTCGTCACCGCGGCCGACCCGATCCTCGGCGTCGTTGCGCCGCAGTTGCAGGCCGCCGTCTACAACATCAAGCCGCCGGCCGGGGAGCCCGCCCGCTTCGGGCTCGAACTGCTCGGCAAGGAAATCTTCCTCCAG
Organism: uncultured Solirubrobacterales bacterium; assembly: GCA_963795625.1. Classification (GTDB taxonomy): domain Bacteria; phylum Actinomycetota; class Thermoleophilia; order Solirubrobacterales; family 70-9; genus VAYN01. The sequence continues at coordinate 300,163 of CAWCIS010000003.1, forward strand.
CGCCGACGTCGACTGGGCCGGCGACTTCCACGAGGGCTTCACGATCGCCGTCCCGAAGGCGCTCGAACTGCCGGGGCTGGAAGGGATCATCCTCAAGAACCGCCTGGTCTTCGACGGCACCGCCGGCGACGGCACCTTCATCACCACCCCCAGCACCTGCCTCGGCGAGGCCGCTCCCGGACCATCCGGGAGCATCTACTCGACCTACCTGCTCGCCGCCTCCTACGCCGAAGAGGAAAGCCCCGGGTACCAGTTCCCCCGCGACGCCGAACCCCGCTTCGAGTCGCCGATCCCGCCCGGGAACCTCGCCGAAAGAATGCGGCACGATCCCCTACGACCCGGCGCTCGCGGTCGACCCCGGCACCGCCATCGACCGACTCGCCCGCCGGGGCGACGGTCGACGTCGACCGTGCCGCACATCCTCGGCGGCGGCAAACAGGACAGCTCCGACACTCGCACCGCCACCGTCTCGCTGCCGGTCGGGATGGGCCTCAACCCCTCCGCCGCCAACGGCCTGCAGACCTGCACGCGACGCCCAGTTCCGCCAGCACAGCCCGGCGCCCGGGACCGACTGCCCGCCGGCCTCGAAGGTCGGCACGGTCGACGATCGAATCGCCGCCGCTGCCGGAAGGCGGCGCTGACCGGCAACGTCTACGTCGGCCAGCAGCTCAGCCGCGACCCGGCCTCGGGCCAGGAGTACCGGATCTTCGTCGACGCCGAGTCGGCCCGCTACGGGGTCTCGGTGCGCCTGCTCGGCAACGTCAGCGCCGACCCGCGGACCGGGCAGCTGACGACGACCTTCGCCGACAACCCGCAGGTCCCGTTCACCTCCTTCAAGCTCAGCTTCGACGCCGGCGCCGCGCGCCGTCCTCAGCAGCCCGCCGGTCTGCTCCAGCAGCGCCGGTTCGCGGCTGACGCCCTGGTCGGGCAACGCCGCCGGCGACGCCGCAGGGCCCGGTCGTCCTGACCAGCGCTCCCGGCGGCGGCGCCTGTCGCGAAGACGCTGGCGGAGCGCCCCTTCGCGCCCGGCCTTCGCGGCGAAGCCGAAGGGCACCAAGGCCGGCGCCTTCAGCCCGCTCTCGCTCCAGATCGCCCGCAGCGACGGGCAGCAGGAGCTGAAAGGCGTCGACATCACCCTGGCGCCGGGGATGACCGGCAAGCTCGCCGGCATCCCCTACTGCCCGGCGGCGGCGCTGGCCGCGGCGGCCGCGAGCGGCGGGGCGAGAGCAGCGCGCGAGCTCGAGCTGCCCGGCCAAGAGCCTGGTCGGCTCCGCCGCGATCGCCGCCGGCACCGGCCCGGCGCCGCTGCACATCGAGACGGCAAGGTCTTCCTCTCAGGCCCCTACCACGGGGCTGCCTCTCTCCCTGGCAGTAGTCACCCCCGCCACGGCCGGGCCCTTTGACCTGGGCACGGTCGTGGTGAGGGTGGCGCTGTTCGTCGACCCGGAGACGGCCCAGATCCACGCCGTCTCCGACCCGATCCCGAACGTCTTCGGCGGCGCCCAGCTCAGCCTCCGCTCGGTCGACGTCGAACATCGACCGCAAGGACTTCACCCTCAACCCGACCAGCTGCGGCCCGCTGGCCACGGCCGGCGTCCTCAACGGCGGTGGCGCCGACCCGTCCAACCCGGCCGCGTTCAGCGCCTTCCCGGTCAGCACCCCGTTCCAGACCAGCGATTGCGGCGCCCTCGGCTTCCGGCCGAAGCTGTTCACGCGGCTGTACGGGGGCGAGGAAGACGACCAGGCGCTCGCAGCACCCGAAATTCCGCGCCGTCCTCGTCGCCCGCGGCGGCGACGCCAACATCGGCCGCGCCGCGGTCACCCTGCCGCACTCCCAGTTCCTCGACCAGTCCCACATCCGCACGATCTGCACCCGGGTCCAGCTGGCGGCGAACGACTGCCCGGCCGCGTCGATCTACGGCTACGCGCGGGCGCAGACGCCGCTGCTCGACGACGAACTGGCGGGCCCGGTCTACCTGGTCTCCTCCAGCCACGAACTGCCGGACCTGCTGGCCGACCTGCGCGGCCAGGTGGACGTGCAGCCTGCACGGCGTGATCAGCGCCGCCAAGGCGCGGATCAAGACCGTCTTCTACCCGGTGCCCGACGTCCCGGTCAGCAAGTTCGTGCTGACGATGAAGGGCGGCAAGCGCGGCCTCCTGGTCAACTCGCGCGACCTCTGCGCGAAGCCGTCCTTCTCGTTCATGAACTTCAAAGCCCAGAACGGCAAGCAGCTGAAGAAGAAGCGGCTGCCGCTGCGGGTTCCGGCCTGTCACGGCAAGGGCGGCAAGGGCAGCGGAAGGCTGATTGACCGGCCCGCCGAGCGGGTATGGCCGTTGGCAGGGGCTTCCTCCAGGCGGGGCGGCACAGGCAAGGGAAACCACGAGGAGGAGTGAGTCGATGAGCAAGCGGGCAGGGATTCTGAGCGCGATCGCAGTGCGGTGTTCTTCGCCTTGATGCTGGCCGCGATGGCGCCGGTGGCGCGGGGCCGCGTTCGGCGTCTCCAAGTGGGAAGCGGGCACCTGCACGTCCGACGCGCCGAAATGCACCTACGCCAGCCCCGAATCCCAGTTCTTCACCCAGGCCGCCGGCCACCCGCCCGCGGCCTGACCGACTTCGTGATGAACCACCGGCGGCCTGCCACCGGTCGGCGGCGCTCCCGAAGGCATGGTCAAGGACGTCCGGGTCGATCTGCCGGAGGGGCTCAACGTCAACCCACAGGCGGTCCCGCAGTGCTCGAAAGCGACCTTCGAAGCGAATGCCACCGTGGGCTGCGCGGCCAGCGCAGGTCGGGATCAGCGAAGTGACCTCCGAGGTGCTCGGGGTGCCGGTCGGGCCGCTGCCCTTCCCCGTCTACAACCTCGTACCCGCCGCAGGGCGTGCCGGCCCTGTTCGGCTTCTCGGTCGGCCTGCCCGGCATCCCGGTCGCCAACGTCTACCTGGTCGCCGACGTCGCCTGGGACAGCGACTACCACGAGGGCTTCACGATCAGCGAAATCCCGACGACCGCTGCCGCTGGTCGAGAACCGGCTGGTCTTCGACGGCACCAAAGGCGGCACCTTCCTGACCATGGGCAGCCAGTGCAACGCGCCCTCGACGACCAGGCTCAAGGTCGACTCCTACGAAAGCCCGGGGGCCTTCCAGACCTACACGACGAAGCCGGCCGGCCCGGCCGCCCGGTCAACAGCGACGGCTGCAAAGCGGTCCCGTTCGCGCCGGCGATCGCCACCAGCTCCGAATTGCCGAGACCGACTCGCCCGACCGGCGTCAGCGTCGAACTGAAAGTCCCCCAGGGCCTGCAGCCGCTCAACTCCTCGACCCTGAAGACCGCGCTCGGTCTCGCTGCCGCGCGGGCTCGGGCTCAACCCGTCCGCGGCGCCGGATCTCCACTTCTGCACCAACGCCCAGTTCGGCAAGGGCACCAAAGCCGCGGTCGCCTGCCCGGCCAACTCGCAGATCGGCACCGCCGCGATCCAGACGCCGGTGCTGCCGGCCAACTCGCTGCCGGCCAAGGTCTTCCTCGGCCAGCAGCTCAGCCGCGACCCGGCCTCCGGCCAGGAGTACCGAGTCTTCGTCGACGCCGAGTCGGCCCGCTACGGGCTCTCGGTGCGGCTGATCGGCAACGTCGCCGCCAACCCGCAGACCGGGCAGCTGACCGCGACCTTCGCCGAACAACCCGCAGGTCGCCTTCAGCTCCTTCAAGGTCCAGCTCAACGGCGGCGCCAAAGCGCCGCTGACCAGCCCGCTCGATCTGCGACCGAACACGACCACCTCGCAGATCGCGCCCTGGTCGGGCAACGCCGCCGCGGCGCCGACCAGCCCGCTGACGCTGACCAAAGCGCCCGGCGGCGGCGCCTGTGCGAAAACGATGGCCGTCGCGGCCCTTCGCGCCCGGCTTCAAGGCCGGCCCGAAAAGCCTCAACGCCGCTCGACCTACACGCCCTTCCCGGCCAACATCACCCGCGGCGACGGCCAGCAGGAGCTGAAAGGCATCGACGTCACCCTGCCGCCCGGCGCCACCGCGAAGCTGGCCGGCGTCCCCTACTGCCCGCCGACGGCGCTCGCCGCCGCGGCGGCGCAGGCGGGCGCGGCCGAGAAGGCCAACGCCGAGCTGCCCCGCCAAAAGCCAGATCGGCGTCGCCACGATCGCCGCCGGCAGCGGCACCTCGCCGCTCGCAGATCGCCGGCAAGGCCTACCTCGCCGGCCCCTACAAGGGCGCGCCGCTCTCGCTGGCGGTCGATCACCCCCGCGCTCGCCGGGCCCTTCGACCTCGGCACCGTCGTCGTCCGGGTGCCGCTCTTCGTCGATCCGGAAACGGCGCAGATCCACGTCGTCTCCGACGCGATCCCGGACGTCTTCGGCGGCGCCAAGCTCGACATCCGCTCGATCGCGGTCAACGTCAACAAGGACGGCTTCACCCTGAACGGGACCAACTGCTCGAAATTCGCCACCGCCGGCGCGCTCAAGGGCGGCGGTGCCGACCCGACCAACCCGGCGGCCTTCTCGTCCTTCCCGGTCTCCGACCCGGTCCAGCTCAACAACTGCGACGCCGCTCGGCTTCCAGCCCGAAGCTGAACCTGCGCCTGTTCGGGGCGCACCAAGCGCAGCCAAGCATCCGCGCCTGCGGGCGGTGCTGCAGGCCCAGCGCGGGCGACGCCAACATCGCCCGCGCCTCGGTCGGCCTGCCGCACGCGCTCTTCCTCGACCAGGCGAGCCTCTCGACAGATCTGCACCCGGGTCCAGTTCGCCGCCGAACGACTGCCCGAAGAAATCGATCTACGGCAGGGCCCGGGCGATCACGCCGCTGCTCGGCCAGCCGCTCGAAGGCCCGGTCTACCTGCGCTCCTCGAACAACCCGCTGCCGGACCTGGTCGCCCACCTCCAGGGCCAGGTCGACGATCGACCTGGTCGGGCGCATCGACAGCTTCAAGGGCGGGCATCCGCACCACCTTCGACCGCGTCCCCGACGTGCCGGTCTCGAAGTTCACGATGATCCTGCCCGGCGGCAAGCACGGCCTCCTCGTCGCCTCCAAGAACCTCTGCAAAGGCAAGGTCAAGGCGATCATCCAGATCAAAGGCCAGAACGGCAAGAAGGCCAACAAGCGCTCGAAGCTGCGAACCCCCTGCGGCAAGAAATCCAAGCGTAAGAAAAGGCACATCACCGGAAATAGCTCGGTGGTGACCGCATGGGACTCTTTGTCCAATTCGTCGCAATTCGCACTTGATTCGCGGGACCGGCCCGCTACTGTCTTTGGCGGGAGAAGTACTAGGGCGCTACGCAGGGGAAGCGTTTCGCTCAATGGGTTACGGAGGAGGGATTTAATGGCTAGGCGCTTTTTAATCGCAGTCGCGGTTATGGCCCTTGGTGCCGTTTTCGTCGCGCCCTCGGCGCAGGCGGCTTTCGGCATCGAAAAATGGGAATCGATCACCTGCAAAGAAAACGTGGACACGCCGGCACCGGGCGGGAACCTAGCAGGCCTGTCGCCGATTGCGCCACACCGCTGGGCAATGCACAAGGCGCCACCACTGCGGAAAAACTGCTTCACGCAGGCCGCTGGGCATCCACCATTTCGGCATCACGGACTTCACCCTGAACACGTTCCCACTGGGGGCCCCGGACGTGGGTGGCTTTCCAGAAGGCTTCGTCAAAGACATCATCGTCGACACGCCTGAAGGCCTAAGCGTCAATCCCGAAGCCGCGACCGCAAGTGCACGCTCGAACGAGCTGAGCGCAACGACTCGGCTCCACTGCGCCAACAACACGATCGTCGGGCATCAACTATCTGACCGTCTGCCGCCGAAGCCGCCGCCCGGCGTGTGGACCGCCGGCCGATTGCTGCAGGTATCGCGCCGCGGTGCCGGTCTACAACCTGGTACCGTTCCAGGGCGTCCCGTCGATGGTCGCCTTCCCGACCGAAGCCGGACCGACCTTCATCGTCGGTTCGCTCAGTCCGGTCGACCAGCACGTGACCTTCACGATCAGCGACATCCACGCGCCACCGGCAGGACCACCGCCGAGCCCGCCGATCATCGGCTCGCGGCTGGTCTTCTTCGGCGGGAAATCACCGACCAGGCAACGGTCAACCCGTCCGCTGAACGGCACCTACCTGACGATGCCGAGCAACTGCGCCGGCGGGCAGGTCGTCGAAACTGCATGTCGAATCAGCAGGACCGCCGCTCGGGCCGACTGTCAACAGACGCCGAATCGCTACACGACTCCGACCGGGGCCACGGGCTGCGACGCAGTCCCGTTCAAACCGACGATCGACGTCGGCACCACGGGCGGTAGGCCGTAGACTCGCCGGAACCGACCACGGTCGATGTCGGGATTCCGTTCGAGCGCCTCGGAACCGATCGCCAACTCGTATCTGAAGACGGCGAAAGTGACGCTGCCGGAAGGGATGGGCATCAACCCCTCCTCCGCCAACGGCCTCGAGACCTGCTCCGACGCGCAGTTCGCGCAAGGGCACGAACGATCCGATCGCCTGTCCCGACGAATCGAAAATCGGCACCGTCGAGGTGCAGACGCCGTCGCTGCCGCCCAACTCGCTGGGAGGCACCGTCTACGTCGGCGAACCGCTCCAGAACGGACCGGCCGAGGGCAGCTCCGGAGAACAGTTCCGGATCTTCATCCACGCGACGTCGACTCGCTATGGGGTCAACGTCCGCCTGATCGGCAAGATCATCCCGAACGAAGAAACCGGCCAGATCACGGCCGTCGTCGAAGACAATCCGCAGGCGACGTTCAGCAACTTCCGGCTCCACCTCAACGGTGGCTCCCGAAGGGAACGCTGACCTCGCCAAACACCTGCGGGCCGAACACGACGACCACGGATATGACCCCGTGGTCGGGCAACCCGGATCAGAACACGCCGATCGAGCAACCTCGCCCTGACCAGCTATCCGGGTGGCGGCACCTGCCCGAAAACGCTGGCCGAGCGGCCGTTCGCGCCCGGCTTACACGGCGAAGTCGGACAGCTCCAAGGCGGGTGCCTACAGCCCGTTCCAGGTCAAAATCGCCCGTCCCGACGGCCAGCAGGAGCTGAAGGTCGTCAACGTCACCCTGCCGAAGGGCCTGACCGGCAAGCTCGCCGGCATCCCCTACTGCTCCGACGCGGCCATCGCGGCCGCGGCCGCGAGCAGCGGCAAAGCCGAGGCGGCAGCGTCGAGCTGTCCGGCGGCCAGTCAGATCGCGGACACGACGACCCAGGCCGGTTCCGGCTCGGCGCCGCTACAAGATCGCCGGCAAGGCGTTCCTCGCCGGTCCTTACAAGGGCGCACCGCTGTCGATGGCGGTGATCACGCCCGGTGTCGCCGGTCCCTATGACGTCGGCACCGTCGTCGTCCGGGTCGCGCTCAACGTGAATCCGGAAACGGCTCAGATCAACGCGGTCTCCGACCCGATCCCGAACGTGTTCGGCGGGGTCAAGCTGGACGTCCGCTCGATCGACGTCAACGTCGACAAGGCATCAGTTCATGCTCAACCCGACGAATTGCGAAGCCGGGGCGACGAGCGGTGTGATCAACGGCGGTGGAGCCAACCCGGCCAACGCGGCCGCGTTCAGCTCCTACGCCGTCAGCGCTCCGTACCAGGCGACCGAATGCAACAAGCTGGCTTTCAAGCCGAAGCTGTTCACGAAGTTGTCCGGTCCGACCAAGCGGGCCAAGAACCCGCAGCATCCGGGCGATCCTGGAAGCGCGGGAAGGCGATGCCAACCTGAGCCGGGCGGCGCTGACGCTGCCGCACTCGCTGTTCCTCGACCAGAGCCACATCAAGACGGTGTGCACGAGGGTGCAGCTGGCGGCGCAGGCGTGTCCGCAGGCTCGGTCTACGGCCAGGCGGAAGCGAAGTCGCCTCTGCTCGACAACAAGTTGAAGGGCCCGGTCTACCTGGTCTCCTCCAACAACACGTTGCCGAACCTGGTGGCCGACCTCCGCGGTCAGGTGAACATCCAGCTGCGCGGCGTGATCAGCTCCAAGCGGGGCGGTCTCAAGACCGTCTTCCCGACGGTGCCGGATCGTGCCCGTGAAGAAGTTCATCCTGAACATGAAGGGCGGCAAGAAGAGCCTGCTCGTCAACTCGACCAACACCTGCGCGAAGAAGCAGACGGCCGTGTTGAACCTGAAGGGTCAGAACGGCAAGAAGGTCAAGAACAACAAGTACAGGCTGAACATCAGCTCCTGCAAGAAGTCGAAGAAGAAGTAGAGCCCAGCGGCTCGATAGCGCCGTCGCTCGGCACCGGCGCGGATGGCTCGAATAGCCTCCGCGCCGGTGCGCCCGACGCTCTCCGTCCTCATCGTCGCCTGGAACAGCCGCGAGGAGCTGGCCAGGACCCTGCCGGCGCTGCTGCCGGAGCTGGGCGAGGGCGACGAGCTGATCGTCGTCGACAACGACTCCGCCGACGGCACCGCCGAGGCGGTCCGCGAGCTGGCGCCGCGCGGCGCGCGTCGTCGAGACCGGCGCCAACCTCGGCTTCGCCGCCGGCTGCAACGCCGGCGCCGCGGTGGCGAGCGGGCGACCTGCTGGTCATCCTCAACCCCGACGCGGCGCCGCTGCCCGGCTTCGGCGAGGCGATCCGGCGGCCCTGGCTGCGAGGGTCGCGGCTGGGCCGCCTGGCAGGCGCTGGTCGCCGACGCGGGGGGGACCAGGATCAACTCCTCCGGCAACCCGATCCACTTCACCGGCATCGTCTGGGCGGGCGGGCACGGCGAGCCGATCGCCGCGGCGCCGCCGGCCGGCGAGGTCGACGGTGCTCTCCGGGGCCTGCCTGGCGATCCCGCTGCGGACCTGGCACGAGGTCGGCGGCTTCCCCGAGCGCTTCTTCCTCTACCACGAGGACGTCGACCTCTCGCTGCGGCTGCGGCTGCGCGGCGGCACGCTCGGGATCGAGCCCGCGGCGGTCGTCGACCACGACTACGAGTTCGGCGCCCGCGAGCACAAGTGGCGCTGGCTCGAGCGCAACCGCCTCGCCTTCCTCGTCCGCGCCTACCCGACCCCGCTGCTGATCCTGCTGGCGCCGGCCCTGCTCGCCACCGAGCTGGCCCTCCTCGCCGTCTCCGTCTCAGGTGGCTGGGGCAGGCAGAAGCTAGCCGCCGACCTCGAATTCGCTCCGCTGGCTCCCCCGCCTCCTGCGCGAGCGCCGCCAGATCCAGTCCACCCGCACCGTCACCGCCGCCGAGTTCGCCTCCTGGCTCACCCCCGACCTCGACTCCCCCTTCATCTCCCCACTAGCCCGCTCCCTGCCGGCCCGCCTGCTTCTGCGGAGCTACTGGCGCCTGTCGCTCCTGCTGCCGCGTGCTGGCCCGGTATGAGCCTGAGCTGCTATGACCGGCACCCAAAGTGCGAGTCGAGCGTCGCGCTCAGATCGGCTGCCCGGTCGGCCGGATCAGGATCTCGTTGACGTCGACATTCGGCCCCTGCTCCAGCGCGTAGATCACCGCCTTGGCGATGTCGTCGTCCTGCAGCGCCCACTCGCCGGGCCGGTTGTCGAAGAAGTCGGTGTCGGCCATCCCCGGCTCGATCAGGGTCACCTTGATCCCGGTGTTGTCGTGCATCTGGCGCAGCTCCGCCCGCAGCGACTCGCCGATCGCCGTCGCCGCCCACTTGGTCGCCGAGTAGAGCGAGCCCGGCAGGGCCTGGCGGCCGGCGACCGAGCTGGTGATCAGGAAGTGGCCGTCGCCGCGCTCGAGCAGGTGGGGGAGGGTGGCGCGGATCGTCAGCGCCGCCCCGTAGACGTTGGTCAGGACCATCGAGCGCCAGTGCTCGGGCGACTCCTCGAGGAAGCCGCGGCGTGGCGCCGAAGCCGGCGTTGGCGAAGACGGCGTCGATGCGGCCGAAGTGCTCCAGCGCCGCCGCGGCCATCGCCTCGACCTGGTCCCACTCGGTGACGTCGCAGCGCACGGCCAGCGCCCGCTCGGTCGCCGCCGAGCTCGCCGGCCAGCGCGTCCAGCTCCTCCAGTCGCCGCGCCGCCAGCACCAGCCGGTACTTGCCGGCCGCCGCACGGGCGGTGGCGGCGCCGATGCCGCTGCTGGCTCCGGTGATCAGCAGGACCGGATCGTCTCTCTGCTCGCTGCTCATTACGGGGATTCTCGCATCCCGCTCGCAGGCGGATGGGCCGGGGGTCGCCGGACACTCAGCGCGAAGCGCGTCCGCCGACCCCCGGCCCATCCGCCCCCACCGCGCCGGCTTGCGATAATCCCGAGTTCGTGGACCCTCAGCGCAAGCGCAAGATCCGGCTCGTGGTCGCGCTCAGCGTCGCCGTGTTGCTCGCGGTGGCTCTGATCTACACCTCGTTCTCGGCCTCGACCGAGGCCAAGGAGCCCTCGCAGCTGCTCACCGCGGCCCCCGGGACCAGCTACGAGATGACCGGCGAGGTCGTCAAAGGCTCGATCCACCACCAGGGCAGCGGCATCGCCTTCCGCGTCGTCGACCGCGACGGCGGCGGCCGGAGCCTGCCGGTCACCTACACCGGGCACCGTCCCCGACCCCTTCCGCGGCGGCCGCGAGATCGTCCTCACCGGCGCCATCGAGGGCGGCACCTTCGTCGGCGAACCGGAAACCCTGATCACCAAGTGCCCGTCGAAGTTCACGACCAAGAGCGATGCCTAGCCTCGGCAGCGCGCTGCTGGCGCTCGCCTTCGCTCACCGCCCTCGCCGCCGCCGCCCTCGCCCTCGCCGGGCGCAACGGCGACCGCCGCCGCATCGACCTCTCCCGCCGCGTCGTCTACGCCTTCTGCGGCCTGCTCACCGCCTGCGTGGCGATCATCGAGATCGCCTTCGCCGGCAACGACTTCTCCTTCAACATCGTCGCCCAGCACTCCTCGATCGAGACGCCGACCTTCTACAAGCTGGCGGCGATGTGGTCGAGCCAGGAAGGCTCGCTGCTGCTCTGGGCCTGGGTGCTCTCGATCGTCTCCAGCGCCGCCCTCTACGCGACCCGCGGCGAAGCTGCAGGAGATCGTCCCCTGGGCGACCGCGGTGATGATGGGCGTCGCCGCCTTCTTCACCGGGCTGATGCTGTTCGCGCCCGACGTCGACCCCTTCGCGACGCCTGAGCCCGGTCCCGACCGACGGCATCGGCCTCAACCCGCTGCTGCAGCACCCGAGCATGATGATCCACCCGCCGATGCTCTACTCGGGCTACGTCTCCCTGACCGTCCCCTTCGCCTTCGCGATCGGCGCCCTGATCACCCGCCGCCTCGACGCCGAATGGATCCGCTCGACCCGCCGCTTCGCCCTGATCGCCTGGGCCTTCCTCGGCTTCGGCCTCCTGCTCGGCGCCCGCTGGTCCTACACCGAGCTCGGCTGGGGCGGCTACTGGGCCTGGGACCCGGTCGAGAACGCGGCGCTGATGCCGTGGCTGGTCATCACCGCCTTCCTGCACTCGATCATGGTCCAGGAGAAGCGGGGGATGCTGAAAGTCTGGAACGCCTGCCTCGTCGTCGCCGCCTTCTCGCTGGCGCTGCTCGGCACCTTCCTCGTCCGCTCCGGGGTTCTGCAGTCGATCCACGCCTTCGGCGACAACACCGTCGGCCCCTACATCCTCGGCCTGATCGGGGTCGTCCTGATCGGCTCGACGGCGCTGATCGTCTCCCGCCTCGACGACCTGCGCTCGGAGAAGCGGATCGACTCGCTGGTCTCGCGCGAGTCGGTCTTCCTGGTCAACAACCTGCTGCTGGTGGCGCTGACCGCGGTGATCTTCTGGGGCACCTTCTTCCCGCTGATCTCGGAACTGTTCACCGGCAACAAGGCCTCGCTGGCGGCGCCCTGGTTCGACCGCTACACGACGCCGCTGGCGATCCTGCTCGTCCTCTTCACCGGGATCGGGCCGCTGCTGGCCTGGCGCCGGGTCAGCTGGGCCTCGGCCAAGCGCGTCTTCCGGATGCCGCTGATCGTCGCCGCGGTCGCCGCGGTGGCGCTGGCCCTGTTCAGCGACGCCACCCACAAGCCCTGGGCCTTCGCCCTCTTCGTCTTCGCCGCCTTCGCCATCGCCGGCCTCGGACAGGAGTTCTGGAACGGTGCCGCGGCCCGGCGCAAGCTCGCCGGCGGCTCGATGCCGGCGGCGCTGGTCGGCGTCGTCTCCCGCAACCGCCGCCGCTACGGCGGCTACATCGTCCACATCGGCATCGCCGTGCTGCTGATCGGCATCGCCGCCTCCTCCAGCTTCCAGACCAACCGCGACGTCACCCTGCGGCCGGGGCAGAGCGCCGTCGTCGACGGGCGCAAGATCACCTACGTGAAGCCGACCGTCGCGGTCACCGACGAGTACCTGCAGTTCGGCAGCGTCCTGCGGGTCGAAGAAGGCGGCAAGCTGGTCGACGATCCTGTACCCGAGCCGGCGCTACTTCCGCCCGACCGGGCAGCCGGTGAGCACGATCGGCAGCTACTTCGACGGCGAGGCGACCAGCGAGGTGGGGCTGAAGGCCGGGTTCGGCGAAGACCTCTGGGCGGCGCCGCAGCCGGACATCAGCGCCGTGCAGCGGCGGGTGCGGGCGGCCGACAAGGGCTTCCGCGCCTGCGTCAGCGGCGCTCCTGGCACGCCGCCGCAGTGCGAAGCGCTGGCGGCGACGATGCGGGCCGCCGCCGCCAACCCGCAGCCTGCAGGCGGCAGGCGCTGGCCCAGATCGACAAGCTGCAGTCGCTGACCGCCAACCGGATCGCCAAGAGCTACCTCGACGGACGGCTCGGCGGCGATCTTCAAGGTGATCGTCAACCCGCTCGTCACCTGGATGTGGATCGGCGGCCTGATCGCCCTGCTGGGCGCGCTGCTGGCGCTCTGGCCGGCCGCGGCCGCCGCCGCGGCGCCCTCGTCCGCACCGAGGCCGACGCGCTGAAGGAAGCCAAGTACCGCGAGATCCGCGACGCCGAGCTCGACCACGCCGCCGGCAAGCTCTCCGACGAGGACTTCGCCCTGCTCGACGCCGAGCTGCGCAAGGAAGCGGTGCGAGATCCTCGACCGGGTCGAGAGCAACGGCAACGGCAACGGGGCGGGGAAGACGCCGAAAAGTCCCGCAGGGCTAGACTTCGACCATGTACACGTTCCTCAGCGTCATCCAGGTCATCTTCTCCGTCGTCCTGATCTTCCTGATCCTGCTGCACTCGGGAAAAGACGCGGGGCTCTCCGGCGCCTTCGGCGTCGGCGGTGGCGGCAGCTCGCTCGGCGGCGGCTCGATGGTCGAGCGCAACCTCGCCCGCGCCACGGTCTTCTTCGCCGTGCTCTGGGTGCTGAACACCTTCATCCTGCTGAAGATCTAGTCGGCCGGCGATCTTCTGGAGTCTATTGCGACCCCGCGAGCGGGGTCGTTTGCGCTGTGCGGCTCAAATTCGCGTGCAAATTGAGCGCAGGTTGTCTGCTTAGTTGACAAAGTGCAGCCAATTTGTCTACGTTGCAGACGTTCTTTGAAACTCTGACAAGGAGGAGGCCGCATGGAGGCCACCACCGCGGACTCGCATCATCACCACCACCATCACGACGAGGTCGAGGTCAACCCGGCGACCTGGACCGACGGCAAGCGCTACGCCTGGCTGCTCGGGATCATCGTCCCGCTGGCGCCGTTCATCGCCTGGGGCGTCGGTCGTCGCTGACCGGCTGGGGCGGCTTCTGCTTCTTCGGCCCGCTGCTCGTCTTCGTCGCCTTCCCGATCCTCGACATCGTCGTCGGGATGGACTCCAGCAACCCGCCCGACAGCATCCTCAAGTACCTCGAGCAGGATCGCTACTACCGCTGGTGCACCTACGTCTTCATCCCGATCCAGTACGCCGGCCTCGTCCTCGCCTGCTACCTCTGGTCGAGCGGCGACCTCTCGGTCGCTCGAATCACTCGGCCTGGCCCTCACCATGGGCGTCGTCGGCGGGATCGCGATCAACACCGCCCACGAGCTCGGCCACAAGCGCGCCAACTCGGAGAGCTGGCTCAGCCGCGTCGCCCTCGCCCAGACCGGCTACGGCCACTTCTTCATCGAGCACAACCGCGGCCACCACGTCCGCGTCGCCACCCCCGAGGATCCGGCCAGCTCGCGGCTGGGGGAGAGCTTCTGGGCCTTCCTGCCGCGCACCGTCTCCGGCAGCCTGGGCTCGGCCTGGGGGATCGAGACGGCGCGCCTCGACCGCCTCGGCAAGTCGCACTGGAGCATCGCACAACGACCTGCTCAGCGCCTGGGCGATGACGGTCGGCCTCTTCGCGGCGCTGACGATCGCCTTCGGCCCCGTCGTCCTGCCCTACCTGCTGCTCCAGGCGGTGCTCGGCTTCTCGCTGCTGGAGGTCGTCAACTACCTCGAGCACTACGGCCTGCGGCGCAACAAGCGCGAGGACGGGCGCTACGAGCGCTGCCTGCCCGAGCACAGCTGGAACAGCAACAACGTCGCCTCCAACGTGCTGCTCTACCACCTGCAGCGCCACAGCGACCACCACGCCAACCCGACCCGCCGCTACCAGGCGCTGCGCCACGTCGACGAAGCGCCGCAGCTGCCCACCGGCTACGCCGGGATGATCGTGCTCGCCTGGTTCCCGCCGGTGTGGCGGCGGGTGATGGACCCGCGCCTGCTCGACCACTTCGAAGGCGACGTCACCCGCGCCAACATCCAGCCGCGCAAGCGCGAGAAGGTCCTCGCCCGCTACGGGGCGGCGGGTGCGGGTCGGCCTCATGAGCCGCTGGCGCTGCCCCGGCTGCGGCTACGTCTACGACGAGGAGGCGGGCCACCCGCGCGAGGGTTTCCCGCCGGGGACGCCCTGGAGCGAGGTGCCCGACGACTGGGCCTGCCCCGACTGCGGCGTCCGCGACAAGGTCGACTTCGTGCCCGACGAGGAGGCCGGGTGACCGCTTCCGCTGCGACGATGGGGGCGAAGGTGGCGAGCGCGCGAACCCCATACCCCGAGGCGGCCAGGGAGCTGCTGCGCCAGACCCTGTTCGGGGCCGCCCGCGACCAGCTCGAGCAGCGGGCCTGGTCGGAGATCACGATGTCCGACATCGCCGCCAGCCGCCGGCGTCAGCCGCCAGACCCTCTACAAGGAGTTCGGCAACCGCAACGAGTTCGGCCTCGCCTTCGTGATCCACGAGGGCGAGCGCTTCCTCGACGACGTCGAGGCGGCCGTGCTCGAGCACGTCGACGACCCCCGCGCCGCCGTCGGCGCCGCGCTCGAGCTGTTCCTGCGCACCGCCGGCGAGGACCCGCTGATCCGGATCCTGCTCAGCGACGACGGCACCGGCGGCATGCTGCCCTTCGTCACCACCCAGGGCCTGCCGGTCGTGCAGTGGGCGACCGCCCGCCTCGGCGCCGTGATCGAGCAGGGCTGGCCGCAGGCGCCGAAAGCCGACGTCGACCTGCTCTCCGAAGCCCTGGTCCGGCTGGCGATCAGCTACATCACCGGCCCCAGCGAGCTCGCCGGAGACGACCGGCGTCCTCGGTGGCCGACCTGCTCGGCCCGTTCATCGACCGGGCGCTGGGCTCGACCTGACGTTCCGCGGTTCGCTTTCCGCGAAATACGCGGCTACGGAACCGCGGAAGCGGGATCGGCGCCGGCACGCAGCGGCACCGCGCCCTTGATCAGGTCGGCGGCGCGCTCGGCGATCGCGATCGTCGGGGCGTTGGTGTTGCCGCGCGGGACCACCGGCATCACCGAGGCGTCGACGACGCGGATCCCCTCCAGGCCCTCGACCCGCAGCTCGGCATCGACGACCGAGCCGATCGCGCAGGTGCCGACCGGGTGGTAGATCGGGTAGGTGGTGGCGGCGACGTGGGCGCGCAGGTCGTCCTCGGAATCGCCGCCGGGAACCGTGAACGGCTCGGCGCAGTAGGGGCGCATCGCCGGCTGGGCGCAGATCTCCTGCGGCCAGGCGCACGCGCCGCGGTCGTCCGCGCGCATGTCCTCCTCGGCGGCTGAAGAAGTCGTTGCGGACGATCGGCTTCGCGGTCGGGTCTTTGGAGGCGAGCCGGACGCGAGCCGCGGGCCTGCGGCGTCAGCAGGCAGGGGGAGACCCAGACGCCGTGCGCCTGTGGGTCGCCCATGCCCTCTTCGACGATGTGGATCGGGGCGACGTGGATCTGGGTGTCGGGCGCCTCGGCGCCGGGCTCGACCCGGGCGAAGCCGCCGGACTCGGCCAGGTTGGAGGCGAAGGGGCCGGTCTGGGAGGCGGCGAACTCCTCCAGCGCCGCCGGCTCCAGCGCCAGCAGCAGGCTCTCCGGCTCGGGCGTGGTCCAGACTTCGTAGTGGGCGGCGTGGTCGCTGAGGTTCTCGCCGACCGCCGGCTGGTCGAGCAGCAGTCTCGATCTCGCGCATCGCCAGGTGCTCGGCCGGGCCGACGCCGGAGAGCATCAGCAGCTGCGGCGAGTTGTAGGCGCCGCCGCAGAGGATCACCTCGCGCTCGGCCCGCAGCTCCTGGGACTGGCCCGAGCTGGCTCGCCTCGACCCCGACCGCGCGCACGCCCTCGAAGAGCACCCGCTCGACCTGCATGTAGGGCATCACGGTCAGGTTCGGCCGCTCCATCGCCGGGTGCAGGTAGGCGACGGCGGCGCTGGCGCGCATGCCGCCGCGCTGGGTCACCTGGTACATCCCGACCCCGTCCTGCTCGGCGCCGTTGAAGTCCTCGTTGCGGGCGAGGCCGGCTTCGACCCCGGCCTCGACGAAGGCGGGGGTGATCTTGTTGCCGGAGCGCTGGTCGGAGACCGCCAGCGGCCCGCCGGCGCCGTGCCACTCGGAAGCGCCGCGCTCGTTGTCCTCGGACTTGAGGAAGTAGGGGAAGAGGTCGTCCCAGGCCCAGCCGTCGACCCCCCAGCCGTCGTAGTCGGCGCGGTTGCCGCGGATGTAGACCATCGCGTTGACCGAGGAGGAGCCGCCGAAGACCTTGCCGCGAGGGAGCGGCAGGCGGCGGCCGCCGCAGTTGGGTTCGGGCGCCGAGTAGTAGTCCCAGTCGACGTCGGTGCGGGCCAGCTGCAGGTAGCCAAGCGGGACGTGGATGTTCTCCTTCACGTCCGGCGGGCCGGCCTCGAGCAGCAGCACGCTGACGTCCGGGATCCTCCGAAAGGCGCGCGGCAAGCACGCATCCGGCGGAGCCCGCTCCGACGATCACGTAGTCGTACATCGGACCTCCTCCTCGGGTTGGGCCGATCCCACTCGGCACGCTCGCAAAGGAGCCTACCGCTGCCCTGGCTCGCCGGCCGGCCGCGAGCTCGAAGCTATTTTGCAGGCCAGGGCGATGAAAATCCTTCGAATACGCTGAGAAGCGTGGACGGCGCGCATCCATTGCGGGAGCTCGAGGGCTGGATCGAGGAGGCGCGCGGCGGAGGGGGTCCCGCAGCCGGCCTCGGTCGCCTTCGTCACCGTCGGCGCCGGCGGGCAGCCCTCGGCGCGCACGGTCAACCTGAAGCGGATCGAGGACGAGGCGCTGCTCTTCACCTCGGCCCTGTGGACGCGCAAGGCGCGGGAGATCGAGGCCAACCCCCAGGTGGCGCTGCTCTTCCACTGGCCGGCGCTCGGGCGCCAGGTCCACGTCACCGGCGAGGCGGCCTTGGCCGAGCGGGCCCTGGCCGAGGAGCTCTTCGACGAGCGCGACCTGCTGCACCGGTTGCAGACCATCGGTCTCCCGCCAGGGCGAGCCGATCGACGATCTCGAGCCCGCTGCGCGATCGCCTCGCGCACCTGGCCGAGGTGCAGGAGACGGCGCCCGTCTGCCCCGCGGACTGGGGTGCGCTGCGGGTGCGCCCGCGGACGATCGAGCTCTGGAGCGAAGCCCCGGACCGCCTGCACGAGCGCCGCCTGTTCGAGCGCGAGGGCGGCGGCTGGAAGGTCGGCCTGTTGGCTCCTTAGCGGGGTCGCGGTCGTACCCTGGGCCTATGCAGCGGCACAGAATCCCGATCGGGCTGGTGGGTGAGCCTCCCTCCGCCTGGCTGGGGCTGCTCGCGTCGTTGGCTGTGGTCGCAGCCGGGACGCTGCTCGTCTACCCGCTGAAGTCGATCGCGCCGGCGGTCTCGCTGGGCGTCGTCTACATCCCCGGAGTCCTGCTGATCGCGACTCTCTGGGGGCTCTGGCTGGGGCTGCTGACGGCGTTGCTCAGCGCCGCCGCTTTCAACTGGTTCCACCTGCCGCCGCTGGGGGCGCTCGACGTCTCCGCCGACCACGACCTGGTCGCGCTCGGCGTCTTCGCGATCGTCGCGATCGCCAGCGGGGCGCTAGCCGAGCTGGCCCGCGCTCGCGCCGCCGAGTCCGAGCGCCGGCGCGAGCTGGCCGACCGGGCCCTGGCCGAACTGGAGGAGCTGACCCGCGAGCGCGACCGCATGCAGGCGGAGGCGATCGAGGCCGGGGCGCTGCGGCGCAGCGACGAGCTCAAGACCTCGCTGCTGCGCTCGGTCTCCCACGACCTGCGCACGCCGCTGACCTCGATCATCGCCGCCGGCGCGGCGCTCGACTCGCCCAGCGCCACCGCCGAGGAGCGGCGCGAGCTGAGCGAGGCGGTGGTCGAGCAGGGGCAGCGGCTCTCGCGCCTGGTCGAGAACCTGCTCGACGTCTCGCGGCTGCAGAGCGGGCACGCCGAGCCGCGGCGGGAGCCGGTCGAGCCGGCGGAGCTGCTGGCGGCGGCACGGGACTCGCTCGGCGCCCGCGGCGAGCTGGTGCGACTGGCGCTCGACGCCGACCTGCCCGCCCTCAGCGCCGACCCGACCCAACTCGAGCGTGCCTTCGCCAACCTGCTCGAGAACGCCGTCGTCCACGGCGGCGGCCAGCCGGTCCAGGTGCGCTCGCGCCTGGTCGGGTCGCGGGTCGTGGTCCGCGTCGTCGACCAGGGGCCGGGGATCCCGGAGGCCGACCGCGGGCGCATCTTCGAGCCGTTCTTCCGGGCTGGGGCTCAGGCGGGGAGCGGGGTGGCGGCGGTCGAGGCCGGCGGCTCGGGTCTGGGCCTGGCGATCGCCAAGGGCTTCGTCGAGGCCAACGGTGGCGAGATCGACGTCGAGTCGCTGCCCGGCCAGGGCAGCAGCTTCGTCGTCAGTTTCGCCGCGCCGGCGGGCCGGCCCGCCGAGGCATCCGCGGAAGCTGGGGGAGGAGCATGAGCGAGCTCCCCCGCATCCTCGTCTGCGACGACGAGCCGCAGATCCTGCGGGCGTTGAAGGTGATCCTGCGCGACGCCGGCTATGAGGCGGTGCCGGCGAGCACGGGAGAGGAGGCGCTCGACCGCGCCGCCGTCAAACCGCCGGAGGCGGCGATCCTCGATCTGATGCTGCCCGACATCGACGGGGTCGAGTTGACCCGGCGCCTGCGCGAGTGGAGCCAGATGCCGATCCTCGTCCTCTCCGCCGTCGGCGAGGAGGACCGCAAGGTCGAGGCGCTGGCGGCCGGGGCCGACGACTACGTGACCAAGCCCTTCGGCCCCCGCGAGCTGGTCGCTCGGCTCGGAGCGCTGCTGCGGCGGGCGATGCCGGAGGAGGCCGAGCCGACGATCGTCGCCGACGGTCTGGAGATCGACCTCGCCGCCCGCAGCGTGCGCCGCGACGGCGAGCCCGTCCACCTCACCCCGACCGAGTTCGGCCTGCTGCGCGAGCTCGCCCGCAACCGCGGCAAGCTGATGACCCACCGCGCTCTGCTGGTCGCGGTCTGGGGGATCGAGTACGAAGACGACTTCCAGGTCCTGCGCGCCCATGTCGCCAACCTGCGCCGCAAGATCGAGCCGCCCGACGGCCCCCGCTACGTACTGACGGACCCCGGCGTCGGCTACCGCTTCGCCGCCTGACAACGCTGTACGCACTTTTCACCGCATAGCGGAAATAACTGCGCCGGGCGTGCCTTCACAGGATCTGTATGCGCGCGCGCCAAAGTTCATGCGGCCTTGACGAGGGCGGGCGCATGATCGATCCGTGCTCCTCTTCGCGGACATCTTTCCCGGCGGCGGCGGTCCGCTCGCCGACCTGCTCGCGATAGCGATCGCCGTCGCCCTCTTCGCCCTCCTCTACTGGGCGATCGACCTGATCGACCGGATATGAGCATGCCGCTCGCCGCCCTCGGCGTCGCCGACGGCCTCGGCCTGCTCGTCGCCGCTCTCGTCTGCGCCTTCCTGCTCTACGCCCTGCTGCGTGGGGAGAACCTCTGATGGCCCAGGGCTGGCTGCAGATCGCGATCTTCCTCGCGGTCCTGATCGCCCTGATCAAGCCGGTCGGCATCTACATGGCGCGGGTCTTCACCAACCAGCGCGTCTTTCTGAGCCCCGTCGTCGGGCCAGTCGAGCGCTTCACCTACAGGCTGTTGCGCGTGCGGCCCGAGGGGGAGGGTCAGGACTGGAAGGCCTACGCGCGCAGCGCGATCGTCTTCTCGCTCTTCTCCTGGCTGGCGCTCTACCTGATCCTGCGCACCCAGGGAATCCAGCCCTTCAACCCAGAGGGGTTCCACTCCGGCCCCTGGGACCTCAGCTTCAACACCGCCTCCTCCTTCGTCACCAACACCAACTGGCAGTACTACGGCGGCGAAACGACGCTCACCTACTTCGCCCAGATGGCCGGGCTGACGGTCCAGAACTTCGTCTCCGCCGCGGTCGGGATCGTCGTCGTGGTCGCCCTGATCCGGGGCATCGTGGCCCGCTCGGGACGTGAGCTCGGCAACTTCTGGCAGGACCTGGTCCGCACCCTGCTCTACATCCTGGTGCCGATCTCGATCGTCGGCGCCCTCTTCCTCGTCTCCCAGGGGGTGATCCAGAACCTCAGCGATACCTCCCTGGTCCACACCCTCAGCGGCGGCACCCAGATGCTCGGCCAAGGCCCGGTCGCCTCGCAGGAGGCGATCAAGGAGCTGGGGACCAACGGCGGCGGCTTCTTCAACGTCAACTCGGCCTTCCCGTTCGAGAACGCCGGCGGCCTGACCAACTTCTTCGAGATGCTGCTGATCCTGATCATCCCCGCCGGCCTCACCTACACCTACGGGCGCATGGTCGGCAGTCAGCGCCAGGGCTGGGCGATCTTCTCGGCGATGTTCGTCCTCTTCATCGTCGGCGTCGCCGTCGTCTACACGGCCGAGCAGCACGGCACCGTCGCCCAGCACGCGGCGGGCCTGCACACCCACGCCTTCGCCGGCTCCACCGGCGGCAACATGGAGGGCAAGGAGCAGCGCTTCGGCGTCGCCGGGTCCTCGCTCTGGACGGCGGTGACCACGGTCACCTCCTGCGGCGCCGTCAACGCCGCCTTCGAGTCGTTGACCGGGCTCGGCCAGGCGGTGCCGTTCGCCAATCTCAGCTTCAGCGAGGTCGTCTTCGGCGGCGTCGGCACCGGCCTCTACTCGATGCTGCTCTACGTCCTGCTGGCGGTCTTCATCGGCGGGCTGATGGTCGGCCGCACCCCCGAGTACCTGGGCAAGAAGATCCAGGCGCGCGAGATCAAGCTGGTCTCGCTCGGGGTCCTGGTGACGCCGCTGGCGGTGCTGCTCTCCTCCGGCCTCGCCTCCGCGACCGAGCTCGGCAAACGCTCGCTCTATGCGGGCGTCAACCCGCAGGGCTTCTCGGAGACCCTCTACGCCTACCTCTCCCAGGCCAACAACAACGGCTCCGCCCTGGCCGGCTACACCGGCTTCGTTCAGCCCAACGCGCCCGGCAACGTCGGCGCCTACGGGATCAGCTTCGCCGATCTGCTCGGCGGCGCGGTGATGATCGGTGCCCGCTTCCTGCCGATCCTCTTCGTCCTCGCTGTGGCGGGGGCGCTGGCGACCAAGAAGGCCTCGCCGGCAGGCCTCGGCACGATGCGCACCGATAACCCGACCTTCGTCTTCCTCCTGATCGGGATCGTGATCCTGGTCGGCGCCCTCACCTTCTTCCCCGCTCTCTTGCTCGGGCCGGTCGTCCAGAGCCTGACCACGAGGTTGTTCTGATGCGCCGGGACCTGACCACGGGACTGATCGCGATCGTCGTGATGACCGTCTTCCTCGGCCTCCTTTACCCGCTGGCGATCACCGGCATCTCCCAGGTCGTCTTCCCCGGCAACGCCAACGGCTCGCTGGTCAAGGTCGACGGCAAGGTCGTCGGCTCCAGCCTGATCGGCCAGGAATTCAAGGGCGACGCCTACTTCCACTCGCGCCCCTCGGCGACCGAATACAGCGGCAACGTCACCTTCTTCGGCAACGCCGGGCCCAACAGCGTCGAAGCGCGCGAAGAAGTCCGCGAGTACATGAAGGGCTACCTGCGGCTCGAGAAACCATTCGACAAATCGCTGACGAGCGAAGACGTCCCGGTCGACGCCGTCACCCAGTCGGCGTCCGGGGTCGACCCGCACATCTCCGTGGCCAACGCCCGGATCCAGGCGCACCGGATCGCCGCCGTGCGGAAGCTGCCGCTCGGCCGAGGTCGAAGACCTGATCGCCGCCAACACCGACGGGCGCTCCCTCGGCCTGCTCGGCGAGCCCGGCGTCAACGTCCTCGAACTCAACATCGCCCTCGACAAGGAAGCACCGATCAAATGACCACCGAGACGCAGGCCCGTTCGCTGTTCGACCCGGAGATTCTCCGCCCGGCGATCCTGCGAGTCGGTGCGCAAGCTCGACCCCCGCGTCCAGGTCCGCAACCCGGTCATGTTCGTGGTCGAGATCGGTGCCGTCATCACCACCGTCGCCTCGCTGATCCAGCTCTTCGGCGGCAGCTCGCTCGGCGGCGGCCACGAGCCCTCCTGGTTCACCTTCAGCGTCACCGTCTGGCTCTGGCTGACGGTCGTCTTCGCCAACCTCGCCGAGGCGCTGGCTGAGGGCCGCGGCCGCGCCCAGGCGGCGAGCCTGCGGGCGATGCGCACCGAGGCGACGGCGAAGATGCGCGACGGCGGCGAGAAGTCCGCCGCCGAGCTGGTCCGCGGCGACATCGTCGTCGTCGAGGCGGGGGAGGGGATCCCCGGCGACGGCACCGTGATCGAGGGGATCGCCTCGGTCGACGAGTCGGCGATCACCGGCGAGTCGGCGCCGGTGATCCGCGAGGCCGGCGGCGACCGCAGCGCCGTCACCGGCGGCACCAAGGTGCTGTCGGACCGGATCGTCGTCGAGATCACCCAGGAGCCGGGCAAGTCGTTCCTCGACCGCATGATCGCCCTGGTCGAGGGCGCCTCCCGCCGCAAGACCCCGAACGAGATCGCGCTCGGGATCCTGCTCTCGGCCCTGACCCTGATCTTCGTCATCGTCGTCGTCAGCCTGCGCCCGTTCGCGCTCTTCGCCGGCACGGAACTTTCGGAGACGACCCTGATCGCGCTGCTGGTCGCGCTGATCCCGACCACGATCGGGGCGCTGCTCTCGGCGATCGGGATCGCCGGCATGGACCGGCTGGTGCGCCGCAACGTCCTCGCCCTCTCCGGCCGCGCGGTCGAGGCCTCCGGCGACTGCGACGTGCTGCTGCTCGACAAGACCGGGACGATCACCCTCGGCAACCGCGAGGCGACCGAGTTCGTGCCGATGCCCGGCGTCACCGAGGAGGAGCTGGCCGAGGCGGCGCAGATGTCCTCGCTGGCCGACGAGACCCCGGAGGGTCGTTCGATCGTCGTCCTCGCCAAGGGCTTCGGCGTCCGCGAGCACGACTTCGCCGGCCATGAGCCGACCTTCGTCCCCTTCACCGCGCAGACGCGGATGAGCGGGGTCGACTTCAACGGGACGCGGCTGCGCAAGGGCGCCGGCGACGCGATCGAGCAGTGGGTCGCGGACGAGGGCGGCCGCGCCCCCGCCGAGCTGGGGGCCGAGCTCGACCGCATCGGCCGCGAGGGCGGCACCCCGCTGGCGGTCGCCCGCGACGAGCGCGTGCTCGGCGTCATCTACCTCAAGGACGTGGTCAAGGAGGGGATGCGGGCCCGCTTCGACCAGCTGCGGGCGATGGGCATCCGCACGATCATGGTCACCGGCGACAACAAGCTGACGGCGGCGAAGATCGCCGAGGAGGCCGGGGTTGACGACTTCCTCGCCGAAGCGACCCCGGAGCGCAAGCTCGAGCTGATCAAGGAGCAGCAGGCCGACGGCCGCCTGATCGCGATGACCGGCGACGGCACCAACGACGCGCCCGCCCTGGCCCAGGCCGACGTCGGCGTCGCCATGAACACCGGCACCCAGGCCGCCCGCGAGGCGGGCAATATGGTCGACCTCGACTCCAACCCGACGAAGCTGATCGAGATCGTCGAGGTCGGCAAGCAGCTGCTGATCACCCGCGGCGCCCTCACCACCTTCTCGATCGCCAACGACGTCGCCAAGTACTTCGCGATCCTGCCCGCGATGTTCGCCGCCACCTACGCGGTCGGCAGCGGCAGCGGCCCGCTCGACGCCCTCAACGTGATGTCGCTGGGGACGCCGGAATCGGCAATCCTCTCGGCGGTGATCTTCAACGCGCTGATCATCCCGCTGCTGATCCCGCTCTCCCTGCGCGGCGTCCGCTACCGGCCGATCGGCGCCACCGCGCTGCTGCGCCGCAACATGCTGATCTACGGCCTCGGCGGCCTCGTCGTCCCCTTCGTCGGGATCAAGGCGATCGACCTCGTCGTCCACAACCTGCTGGGGGCCTGAACGGGGGGCGCCATGGATCGCGGGCGCTACAAGATCTTCCTCGGCATGGCGGCGGGTGTGGGGAAGACCTACCGGATGCTGCAGGAGGGCCGGGCCGAGGCGGCGGCCGGGCGCGACGTCGTCGTCGGCTACCTGGAGCCGCACGATCGCGAGGAGACGACCGCGCAGGCGCGCGGGCTGGAGCTGCTGCCGCGGCGCCGGGTCCCGGTCCGCGACCTCGTCGTCGAGGAGATGGACCTGCCGGGACTGATCGCGCGCGCCCCCGAGCTGGCGTTGATCGACGAGCTCGCCCACACCAACGCCCCGGGCCTGGTCCACGGCAAGCGCTACGAGGACATCGCCGACGCGCTCGCGGCCGGGATCGACGTCTTCTCCACCGTCAACGTCCAGCACCTGGAGTCGCTCAACGACCAGGTCGCCGAGCTGACCGGGGTACGGGTGCGGGAGACCGTGCCCGACTCGGTCCTGGGGAACGCCGACGAGGTGGTCCTCATCGACCTCACGCCGGAGGCGCTGATCGCCCGCCTGCGGGCGGGGAAGATCTACCCGGGGGAGACGATCGACGCCGCCCTCAACAACTTCTTCCGGATCGAGAACCTGGCGGCGCTGCGCGAGGTCAGCCTGCGCCAGGTGGCCGAGGACGTCGAGTCCAAGCGCCTCTCGGTCGCCGCCGGGGAGCCACTCGGCACCCGCGAGGGGGAGCGGCTTGCGGCCGACGCCTCGCGCGCGGTCGGCGAGCGCCTGCTCGCCCTGGTCCGGCCGCAGCCGAGCTCCCAGCGCCTGGTCCGCCGCGCCTGGCGCTCGGCCCAGCGGCTCGGCACCGACCTCGATCTGCTCTGGGTGAAGCCGCCGGGGAAGCCGATCGAGGGCGAGCAGGAGCGCCAGGTGACGGCGCTGCGCCAGCTCGCCTCGGTGCTCGGGGCGACACTGCTGATCGAGGAGCACGACGACCTCGTCGCGGCGGTGGCCCGGGTCGTCCGCGAGCGCGGCTCCACCTACATCATGGTCGGCGAGGCCGAGCCGCCGCGCGGCCTCGCCCGCCTGCGCGAGCCGCTGCCGCAGCGGCTGATGCGGGCGACCCCGCCCGGGATCGACGTGCGGATCGTCGCCCACCGCGGGCGCAAAGAGGAGGAGGGATGATCGAGCACGTCCTCGTCGGCGTGGCGCTCTTCGCCGGTCTCGGCGGCGGCTACCTGATCGCCCGCTCGCGCCTGCGCGGGCGCCGCTCCGAGCGGCCGGAGGCGGTCCACCAGATCCTCCTGCCCTTCACCGGGACGGAGGTCTCGCGGCGGGCGCTCGACGCCGCCTTGCGCCTGGCCGCCGCCGAGGGCGCGACCCTGATGCCCGCCTACCTCGCCGCGGTCCCCAAGAGCCTGCCGCTCGAATGCCCGATCCCCAACGAGGCGGGCCGGGCGATGTCGATGCTGGAGGCGATCGAGCAGCGCGCCCGCGCCCAGGGCGTCCCCGTCGACGCCCGCATCGAGCGCGGCCGCTCCTACCGCCACGCCCTCGAGCGCCTGCTCGCCCGCGAGTCCTTCGACCGCGTCGTCGCCCCCGCCAGCGCTTCCGGCACCACCGGCATCTCCGGCGACGACCTCGTCTGGCTGCTGCGCAAGGCCCCGGCCGAGGTCCTGATCCTGCGGCCGGGGCCGGAGGACCGGCGGGTGGTGAGCGTCAACGGTGGTGGCCCCCGGCAGGCGGCTGGCGTCTAGCCCCTGAGGTCCGAGACGACCACCCGCAGGCCGACGTCGAGCTCGGGTCGCCGGCGAAGCTCGCCGTAGCGCTCCTCCCAGACACCGCTCTCGAGGTCGGCGGCGAGCCGTTCCCGGCCCGCCCGCCGTGCCCCGCCCGAGATCCGCCGCCAGACCCACATCGGCCGCACGATCTCCTCGTCGAAGAGCATCTCCGGTCGCGCCCAGAGAGCCGCGAAGAAGTGGTCCTCGCAGTCGCGCAGGACCGGGAGGGGGAGACCGAGGCGTTCGGCAGCATCGCGGCCAGGTTCCCGCTGGTGGCTCCGGCCCGCCGCTTCAGCCCCAGCATCTCCGGGAAGTAGTCGCGGGGGATCCAGAGCTCCGCCAGCGCTTCCGGGTCGAAGGCCACGATCGCGATCCGGTGACGCGCCACCCGCCGCAGCTCGCGCAGCCCCGCCTCCAGATCGTTCCAGTGGTGAGCCGTGGGGACCGCCATAGCCGCGTCGAAGCTGTCGTCGTCGAAGGCAGGTCTTCCGCGCTCGCCCGCAGCACCGGGGCCGCTCCCGCGGGCCGCTGGGCGATCATCACCGCCGACGGCTCGACCGCGACGACCTCCCGGCTCGGCGGCTCATAGGAGCCCGCCCCGGCACCGACGTTGACCACGGTCCGCGCGTCCCCCCAGCGCGGCCTCGATGCGCGCCGCGATCCGCGGGTCGGCGCGGCGCGCGCTCGCGTAGTCCCGGCCAAGCTCGTCGTAGGTCTCCTCCGACACCTCGAACGGCAGGCTACGGCAGGCTTTCGCGATCAGGGATCGTGATCCCGCTCGTAGGCGGCGAGGATCACGCCCTTGCCGGTGGCGGTGCAGTCGAGGAGTCGCAGCTCGGCGAAGGGATCGCCGTCGTCGAACAGGCGCCGGCCGCCGCCGAGCAGCAGAGGATGGATCATCAAGAGGTATTCATCGATCAGCCCGTGCGGCTGCAGCGAGCGAATCAGCTGCCCGCTGCCCATGATCACGAGGTTGCCGCCGGACCCTCGCTTCAGATCCGCCACGGCAGCGGGGACGTCGTCGTGCAGGAGGGTCGAGTTCGGCCACGCGAGCCGCGTCGTCGCGCTCGTCGAAGCGACGTACTTCGGCGTCTCGTTCAGCGTGTCCTTATACGTACGGACCGCCCCGATCGTTCCAGGCGGCCAGCATGTCCTCGTAGCTGCGCCGGCCGAGCAGGAGCCCGCCGCCCGGCGTCCCCATCCGCTCGCCGACGGCTTCACCCATCGCCCGGTCGTTGCGAGTCGTCGCCCAGCCGCCCCGGCTGAAGCTACCCCGGGTGTCCTCGTCGGCCCGCCCCGGCGCCTGCATGACGCCGTCGAGCGAGAGGTGGTTGATGACGACTACTCGCGTGGCCCTTCCTACCCGGCATCGAAAGCAAAAATCAGATCCCGGGACGTCCCGCCCTCGGGTCAGCGGCGGGCCACGACCGGCCACTCGGCGACGACGGTACCTCCGGAGACGACGTGAAAGTTGTCATAGAGGTTGATCGTGAGCGGGCCGTAGCCGGGAATCACCTCAACCCGCTCGCCACGGCGGGGTGCCGGGGTGGTCGCGTCGAAGCCCAGATGCTCTTCGTCGACGAAGGCGACTTCGCCCGGGAGGTCCGCAAGCTGGGGCAACCGCTGCTTGGAGTTGACCGCCTTCAATCCGCAGTCGAGCACGGCGCGCTCGCCGTGGCGGCTGACGACCGTCGCGGCGACCGTGAGCGCGATCTCGAAATCGGTCAGGAGCCGTCGGCGGGAGAGGTCCATCAGGGCGTAGGCACCGGGCTGCAGCTCGGTGACCCGGGGGTCGCCGCCGGTGATGTCGAAGGTGGAGGTGCCGCCGGCGGAGACTGTCGGGACGGCGACCCCATCCGCTTCGATCGCGGTGACGAAGCCACCGAGGGCGTCGATCGCCTCTTCGGTCCTGCACCGTCGCTCGTCTCGCTCGACGATGCCCGTGCAGTGGCCCTCGTAGGCGCTGACGCCGTCGAAGCGGACGCCGTCGGTAGCCGCCGCCAGGGCGGCCAGCTCACGCGCCTGCCGGTGGTCGCGGACGCCGCAACGGCCCATCCCGATGTCGGCATCGACCATCGTGCCGATCTCGCCACCGGCCTGACGCGCGGCGGCGGCGAGCGCTTCCAGATTGGTCGCCTCGTCGACGAGGACGCAGACCCGGGCGCGGCTCGCCGCCGCGGCCAGCGCCCCGATCTGGGTCGGCTGCAGGATCTGGTTGGCGATCAGCACGTCGTCGATGCCGCCGTCGATCAAGGCGATCGCTTCGGCGACCGTGGCGACGGTGCAGCCAACCGCTCCGGCCTCGATCTGGAGGCGCGCCAGCTCAAGGCACTTGTGGGCCTTGAAGTGGGGACGTAGCTCGGCCGGGAGCGCCGCCGCCTGCGTTGCCATCGCCGCCACGTTCTCCCGCGCCGTATCTATGTGGAGGAGCAGGGCGGGGGTCTCGACCTCGGTCCAGTGGCGCCCCACCGCCGCCCCCGCAGGGCGGCGGTGGCTCATTGCCGCAGCGCCGTCGCTATCGCGTTTGCCAAACGACCGGCGGCCGCCGGCAAATCCCGGAAGAAGAGGTCGGGCTCGATCAGCTCGAGCTCGATCAGGCAGGGACCGGATGGCCCCTCGACCAGATCGACGCGAGCGAAGATGGGCTGGGAGTCGAGCAGGGCCATCGTCCTATCGGCCACCGCGAGCTCAGCCACGCTTGGGTGGCAGAGGGCGGACGTGCCTCCCCAGCAGCGCTGGACGCGGAAGTCGCCATCGCCGGCGCGCTTGCGAATCGTGTGGGTGAGCTCCCCGGCGATGTAGACCAGTGAGGTCTCGCCCCGCTCCACGACAGACGGCAGGAACGGCTGGGCCATCACCCCGAAGTCGACCAGCAGATCGTCCAGCGCCGTCTGGTCCTCCTCTCGTGAGCCGCCGACTCGGAGCAGCCGCTGGGCGGCGAGGCCCACCGTCGGCTTGAGGACAGCCTCGCCCCAGTCGCGAGCTTCGAGTAGGTCCGCGAGTCTCACCTGACTGCCTCGCTCCAGCCAGCAGGTGGGAATGATCGGGATCCCACGCGCGCCGAGCTGGCGCAGGTAGGTCTTGTCCGTGTTCCAGGCCACCAACTCTGGTTCGTTCCAGATCTGGAGCGCACCGGGCAGCCCCAACAGCCAGTCGAGGAAGGCCTGTTGTTTGAGGTGATAGTCCGAGACGGAACGAATCAGGCAGGCGTCGAACGCCGACCAGGCGACGGAATCGTCGTCCCAGACCACGGGTACGGGACGGACCCCAACCGCTTCCATCGCCTCGCGCAGGAAGGCGTCGTCGGCTCGCAGATCCGGCCTCTCCACGAAGGAGGCGATGGCAACGGTCGGATCGCTGGTTCCAAGAGAAAACATCCCGGTGCGTGACGGTGTGCTCGGTCTCGCCTCGCAGCGAGGTCCAGAACTGTGTCATATGCACTAGGTTTCCGTTCCGTTGATGACCTGTTTGGATAACTAGGAATTATCCTACGTGCCTTCGCGAGAAAGGGCGAGTGTGTCTCGTAGTGCTGCGCGGGTCACCGTTTCCGAGTCGTCGCGATTCTTCAACCGCGAGACGCAGCTCCAGGAGGGGGTCGCCCAGGTCTCGGCGCTGATCCGGCGGCCGGACCATTTCTCGGTGCTCGAAGTGGTCGGGCCCGGCGGGGCGGGCAAGACCCGCCTGCTCCAGGAGCTCCGTGACTCCGCCCTGGAACGCGCTTCCTCGCCCGGGCGGGTGATCTGGGTGCCGCTCGGGGCGGAGGCGGTTTCATCGGAGGCGGGACCACTGCTGCGGATCCGTAACAGGCTCGGATTCGACTGCCTCCTGCACGACACCGCGCTTCTCACCTATTGGAAGGAGACCGGCCAGCCACTGCGACTGGAGGCGTCCAACCCACTTGCCAACTCGATCCCGGTCCGGTTCCTGCAGGAAGGCGGCAAAGCTGCTGGGCTTCCCCTCCCGCTCACCTTTGGATTCGACCTCTTCCAACACGCGAAGACGAGATGGGCGAAGGCCAGCCGGTATGACGGCGAAGAGTTCGAAGTCATCGATCAGCTCCGCGACACCCCGGAGGAGATCCTGCGGCGACTTCCCGAGTTCCTCGGCCTGGACATCATGCGTGTGCTCGATCCAAACGAGGAGCTGATCGCTTTTTACGATGGCTACGAGAAGCAGAAAGCCACCACGATCGCCAAGCGATCTCCATGGTTGAGGACATTTCTCCGCACGCTCCATTGTGGCGTGCATGTCATCTCCTCCCGCGAGCCTCTGTGGTGGGATGAGAGTGAGTGGGGCGAGGTGATCCAGCCGATCGCGATCGGCCCCCTGCCTCGCGAACAGTCATTGGAACTGATCCGGTCCCGACTCGGGACGCTGGACGGCGCGTTGGTCGAGCGAATGCTGGAAACGTCTCGGTGTCTCCCGTTCTTTCTGGAAGCGGTCGTCAAGGGGTACCGACCAGGGGAAGGTCGCAGCGGCTCGTCGCTTTCGGTCGGCGACGACCCCCTGGATCACCTGCTCGACCATCTCGGGAAATCACAGCAGGACCTGGCGGTGACGATGGCGTCCGTTCAGCTCTTCGATCGCGAGCTCTTTGAGCACCTCGCTCGCGAGCTGTCGCTTGGAGTTGCCGTCTTCGATTTCGACGAGTTCATCACTAGCTTCTACGTCGAGGAGTTCCCACCGTCGCTGCACAAGACGCACGATCTGCTCACTGAGTTCGTGCGCGACGCGAATTCGGCCAGGACCAGGCGACGGCGAGCGCTGCAGGTCGCCTCCGAGCACCTGCCGGTCCGTTGTCTGCGCGACGGCCTCGGGAAGGCGGAGGTGCTGCTCTCGTTGCTGGCGGCGACCGTATCCGGGTGGTACTCGCTGCCCGACCCGCCCAAGACCGCGGTGGAGAGTCTGATCGACGCTGGCTACATGCTCTACGACGCCGGTTATTGGAACGAGATCGGCTCGCTGCCGCTGGCCCCGGACGCCGACCACCCCGTCTCGGTGGCTGCTGAGTTCCTCGCGGCGCTGGCGGCCCGCCGAACCGACGACGTCGATCGCGCTCGCGAGCTGTTGGCGGCCTTGGCGGGACGGGTCTCCGGTCTGGGTCGACACCAGGACTCGTTCGAGCTTGAGACCGCTTACCTGACGGAGCTCGGGGGTGACTATGAGTCGGCTCGTCGCCAACTCCTCGACCTCGAGGGTCGGATCACCAGGTTCGACCCGACCAGTCGCCTGCACGTGCGCTCACGTCTCTATCTCGCGGACATGCAGATCATGGACGGGGAGTTGAAGAGAGGAGCGCGATTGCTTCTCAAGAGCTACGAAGCCGAACTCATCTCCGATCTCGACTGGGCGGAACTGGTGCGACACCGGGGTCATGCCTTCCGCTTCTCGTTTCTCTTCGAGACCGCCGTCGATCTATACGGAAAGGCGATGCGGGTCGCGGAAGAACGAGAGCTGGGATCGCTGCAAGCGAAGCTTCACACCAACCTCGCCGAGGCCCGTTGCTGGAGCGAACCGGCGCTCGCCCTGGAAGACGCTGAAAATTCGGCCGATTTGAACGGGCGGCTGGGCAACGGGATCGAGCTGGCGAAGTGCGCCGCCGCGAAAGCCATCGCGCTCGCCAAGCTGGATCGCTTCGGAGAGGCCGCCGAGGCGATCGCCTCGGCCCGGCAGTACGCGAAGCACACCCGCTATCCGGCGGCTGCCGCCTTTGCTCTCCAGGCTCAGGCGATCTCCCTCGGCTTGCAGGACAAGGATGACGCGGCAGCCGACTCGAGGCAGCAGCTGGAGCGGGCACTTGCCACCCTTGACACCTATCCACACCTCGCCGTTGCGGCGGCGTGCGCGGGCGGGGAGCAGGAGGAGTTCGAGCGCAGGATCGGGTCGGTCGAATGGCAGCAGCCGGAGGACGCCGCGGCTCGCATCCGCCGATACGTCAATGCGAGCTGACTCAGTCGGGCGCGACCTCGATCACGGTCTTGCACCAGGGGGATTCGGGGCGTTGTTCGTATGCCCGTTGTAGATGGTCGACCGCAGTCAGCTCGATCACCTCGTCCCAGGGATCCTCCTGGCTCTCTTCGAGGAGTCGCGCCGCCTCGATCATCGTCGAGCGCTCCCCGTTCAGGTAGCTGACCGTGAAGGTGATGTCCTCGCGCAGGATTGCGCCAACCAGGAACGGCGAGACGGGATCGCCGGTCGGATGACTCATCGAGCAGATCTTTCCGCCCGGTCTCACCGCCTCGCAGGCACGTTCCAGACCCGATTCGGTCCCCGAGACGTCGAAGACGACGTCGTACTCCCCTGTCGGATCGGCGACGGTCCGACCGTTTTGTCGGACCATGGCACCGATCCGCTTCAGGCGCGGCGCCAGTTCGTCCGTGACCTCGAAGCTCGGGGCGCACGGGTGAGCCCGCAGGGCCAGCGCCATGCAGAGGCCGATGCTGCCGGCACCGATGACGAGGACCCTGTCTTCGCTGCTCAGCGCCGCCCATTCTCGCGCGTGGAGCACACATGAGAGCGGCTCGACCAGGGTCATGTGAGGGCGGGGCTGAGCACCGAGGCGGACCAGATAGCTCGCGTGAAGGTCCGCCTGGTCGGCGAACCCACGGTTGGTGAACAGACCCTGCTGGCCGACGCGGCACAGATGCGACCGTTTCGCCCGGCATCGGTCGCAGTCGCCGCAGCGGAAATTGAGATCGCTGGTGACCACGTCACCCGGCGCCAGCCAGGTCACGCCCTCGCCGACCGCCGTCACCTCACCGACGAACTCATGACCGATGGTGACTGGATAGGTGACTCCCGGCCGCCCCCGGAAGTGGGAGATGTCGCTGCCGCAGAGCCCGCAATAGCGGAAGCGGACGCGGGCCCATCCAGCGGCTACCTCCCCGAATTCACGCCGACGGGTGCCCAATTCACCAGGACCGGCGAGCACGAACTCCCTTGACACCGCATGGCTATCGACGGGCTCCGTAGTCACGCGAGGTGTGAGCATACCCTGACGGCCTTACGAACACTCACTCTTACGCTGTCGGGACCAGATCTCGAGACTGAACTCTTTCGCCTCTTTCCGGAGTGACGGGCGCGGGCCCACGCGACGGATGTCAGCGATCAGCTCCGCGAGTCGCGGCACGTCGTCGATGTCGAGTCCGAGGCGCGCGGCGGAGTTGACTCCGAGTCGAAGTCCCGGACCGAGCCCATAGGGCAGGGTTCTGAAGTTGGTGAGGATGAGACACTGCTCCAACCGCTCGTAGGTCTCGAAGGCGCGCTCGCGATCGCGCTCGCGAATCCAGACGTGGTGGGTCGGTGGGATGTCGCACTGCCGCCGCACCACTGGGACGCCGCGCTCGGCGAGTTCATCCTCGAGCGCCACTGCGACCCGCAGCATCCGCCGCGAGTACTCCCTGAGCCAGGTGTCGCGAGCGAGGGTGAGGCCGGCGGCATAGGTGCTCGCCGAGTGCATGTTTGAGACGTAAGTGGAGACGCCGGCGAGAATCCGGCGCCACTCCTCGTCCTCCCGCCGGGTCGCGAGCAGTGCCTTCTGCGGGCCGGGGAAGTTCTTGTGGACGCTGGCGACCATCAGGTCGAAGCCCCAGTCGAACGGGTTCGGATGATCCCCGCAGATGACGTTGGTCAGGTACTGGGATGAGTCGAAGATCGCTGCTCCCCCGGCTACCCGGGCGAGGGGGCTGAAGTCCTCGAACACGAGGCCCTCGCTGCGATCCACGAAGAGGAAGTCGGGTTCGCTTTCCGCGCAGAGATCGAGCGCGGCGCTCATGTCGACGCACATCCCCTCCCGATCGAGCGGAAGATCGATGACCTCCAGCCCGAGCCGCTCCAGGATCGCCTTCCCGGAGAGGTGCCCACCGCCCTCGACCGGCAGCAGCAACACCTTCTGGCCGGGTTGGGCCATCGCCATGAACAGGGTGACGTGGGCGTGCAACCCCGATAGAACCCGCAGGGTGGCGTCGGCGGCACCAAGCGCCGCGGCCCAGGCAGCGTAGATCGACCGCGAGTCCTCCTCCATGGCCTGGCGACCGCTGAACTGCAACTCAGTCCCCTGCCTTTGGCTGCGGGTCCGGCTCTTGTCGCTGTTGTAGAGGCCGTGCAGCGGGCCCCCCACCACCGCTAGGTCTTCGGCGAACGGAACGTTCTCGACGGGGTTGAGGACGAGAGATGTTCTGAGCTGAATTTCCTGGCGCTGGAGGGACGCCCGTAGCCGCCCCGCGAGGTCTTCAGCCACCGACGTTAATTCCTAGTTATCCAGCCTCGACGAGTCTCCCGAGGACATCGGCCTCCGAAACGACGCGCTTCAGCGCCCGATCGGAGACGTGGGTGTAGATCTCTGTGGTGCTAAGGCTCGCGTGGCCAAGTAGGCGCTGGATGTAGCGAATGTCCACGCCGGCCTCGATGAGTTGTGTGGCCGCGGTATGGCGCAGCATGTGTGGTGTCACCCGCTGAGCGATACCGGCGGCGGTGGCGGCCTTGGCGAGTCTCGAGCGCATCGCAGCCGTCGTCAGCGGCTCGTAATGCAGATTGAAGAGGAGGCGGGAGTGGGGGAGATCGAGTTTGGCGCGTGCTTGGAGATAGGACTCGGTCAGGCCGGTGATCCAGTCGTTGGTCAGGAAGACCTGCCGCTCACGGCGCCCCTTGCCTACCAGTCGAATCGCCCGGCCGGACAGGTCGACGTCCTGGTGTCGGAAGCCGACGACCTCGTGCACCCGAACGCCGGTGGCCACCATCAAGGTGACGGCGAGGAGTGTCGTGGACTCGTGGGGCCTGTACTCGACGAGTTGTGCGTGGGTCGGGCCGGAGCTCATGCCCGCGGTCCGCTTCAGGAAAGCCAGCAGCCGATCGAGTTCCGCCGGGGGTAGAACTCGCGGTAGTCGGCGGCCGCGTTCCGCCGCGACGCTAGCGCCGATCCAGGGGTCGTTGCCGATCAGGCCCTGCGCGAGAAGCCATCGGGAGAACCCGCGAAGCGCAGAAGCCCGGCGTCTCAGCGAGGCGGGGGAGAGACCCGAGGCCCTCTGGGTTTCCAGAAACCCCACGAGGGCAGATCGATCCAGTTCATCGACGAGGGTTTCGGTGCCGACGGAAGCCTCGAAGCTCGAGAGGTCCCCCTGGTAGGCGCGGAGGGTATGCGGGGACAGGTCTCTGGTCGCAAACAGCCAGCGGACATAAGCCTCCCGCGCCTGGCCGAACCGCATCCGCCTCCCTTGCTTGGTCGATAGAAAACTCGCGTGTCAAATCGACGGGAAGATCCTCACCCCCGATTTCCGGGAGATTGGCTGCATTCAAGGGCGGATCAGTTCTCAAGATCGTGCCGATTTCTCAGAGCCCACGGCCCCGATAACGCGAAAACCCCGCTGTAGCGGGGCTTTCGTCATGCGGCTGAATGGAGTCGAACCATCACGGGTGTTTCCACCCACAAGGCCCTCAACCTCGGTATTGGGGGTGATCTGAGTTCCATTCAGTGTTCTCGGG
Organism: uncultured Solirubrobacterales bacterium; assembly: GCA_963795625.1. Lineage (GTDB taxonomy): Bacteria > Actinomycetota > Thermoleophilia > Solirubrobacterales > 70-9 > VAYN01. The sequence goes on from CAWCIS010000003.1 coordinate 335,862, forward strand.
TCATCTGAGGTGACCAACGTTAGCGAAAACAGTGTCCGCGAACTGTCCGCAGAATTTGCCGCCAAGACTGGACGTATCGACGGCATGCTCGCTTTGCTCACGACACCACAGCTAAAACAGATTCGAACGGGCGACCTCATGGGTGCGATCCAAGGCATCTCGCTATGCCTACCGCTTCAATAAACGGCGAATCTGCAGGGAGATTCGACGCTCGCACGGATCTATCGCTCGCGCGATTCTCGCGCAAAATATGCGCGGATATGAGGCGATGTGATCCGAGTCGGGAACTCCTGGCGAGGAGTTCCCGAAACCGCGGGAGGCCGGTTCAAGCTCGCAGACCTCTTGGCGCGATTTCTGGGAGAGAGGGCCTGAGTGAGAGAGGCGGCTGGAAACCTCGTGGCGGTCACGTTCGTCGCTGCCTCCGTGGGGCCGGCAGGCCATTCAGCCTGCGGTCAGCGTGCTTCCCTGAAGCTTCGTCGCAGTTCCTGGTCCGTCTCCGATCCGGCGAGCCAAACGCCCATCTCCGAGAGGGAGATCAGGGGGTCGGGTGGAGGCTCCTGCTCGGCGTATTTCGCGACCTCGGTCGCCAGCGAGGGCAGCCTGTCGAGTTGGTCCGTGTTCGCGGTGTCCGCCTCGGGCGGCGATAGGTCCAGCGCGGCGTCCGCTAGCTCACGCGCCCAGCCGGGTGGCTCCGCGCGCGCGTATTCCGAATCCGTCCAGCCCGACCGGCGCAGGGTCGAGCGCACACGAGGCGCCCAGGTACGACGGAGGAAGGCCGGGGTCGTGTTCAGTTCGAGCAGCAGCGCCTGATTGCCGAAGAGGGTCACCAGATTGGCCGCCGCCGCTGAGTGCAGCAGCCAGATCGCGTGATTGACGGCAACTCCTTCCCCTTTGCCCACCCGCAGGATCGCCCCGGCCAGCCGCAGTAGGACTTCCCGGAACGCGCCGTTCAGGTCCCGGGACCCGGCGGTGCCGAGCCGCTTGCCACCCGGCTGCCTTCCCGCCCGCAGATAGGCCCGCTTCGTCGCCTCCCATTCCTGCCGGGCTTCGTGCATCGCGGCCAGCAAGAGGTTCGCGCGCCGGTTCCCGACGGCGATGTCGTCGAGGCCTTCCAGGACCTCGGCGCCGGCCCCCAGACGGTCCACGCGCTCGCGGCTGACCGCCTCGTCCGATCCGGGCTCCCGCTCTGCCCATCGCAGGAGGGCGTCGCGCGGGAGCAGGGCCCGGACGGCGCCGCGGGAGGGTGCCGCTTGGCTGGGATCGGAGGGAAGACGAAACCAGATCCGGTTCCACTCGTCCCGGCGCACCTGGGATTTACCGGTGAG
>CAWCIS010000004.1:0-280632 GCA_963795625.1 uncultured Solirubrobacterales bacterium
GTCTCGCGTGGATCAGGCACCGGCGCCTCCGGGGTTCTGGGCGTCGCCGGCCAGCGGGCGCGCCGCCAGGTCCTTCTCCGGCAGCACCGTCTCGCCGGCCTTGATCTGGCCGATCGCCACGCCTGCCTCGGCCGCCTCGAGCGGGCCGTAGTAGCGCTGGTCGATCGAGGCCATCGGGGCGATGTCGCAGGCGCCGAGGCACTCGAAGCCGGTGACGAAGAGGTCGTCGTCGCCCGCGGCCGCCGCCTTGAACGCGTCCAGCAGCTCGTCGCCGCCGCGCATCCAGCAGCTGATGTTGGTGCAGACCTCGATCCGGTGGCTGCCGACCCGCTCGGTGTGGAGGAGGTCGTAGAAGCTGGCGACCGACTCCAGGTAGCCCGGGGTCACCCGCATTACCGCGGCGGCCTGGCGGATCCCCTCCGGGGTGCACCAGCCGTAGCGCTCCTGCACCGCCCAGAGGGCCGGGATCGAGGCCGAGTGGCGGTCGGGGTAGCGGGCCATCAGCGCCTCGATCCGCTCCCGCAGCTCCTCCGGGCAGCCGACTTCGTGCAGCTCCGGGACGCCCTCGGAGGCGCGGTCGGGAACGCGGCCCGCGGTCAGGGCGACGTCGACCGGGAGGTTCGGGTTGCCGGCGCCGGCGCCGTCGACGGGGCTCATCGGTCGACACCCCCGAGGATCGGGTCGAGCATGCCGAGGCTGCAGATCATGTCGGCGACGTAGCTGTCGAGCGCCATGTCCCTGAAGGCCTGCAGGTTGACGAAGGAGGGGTCGCGGAAGTGGACCCGCGAGGGCTTCGAGGAGCCGTCGGCGAGGACGAAGCAGCCGAGCTCCCCGCGCGGGCTCTCGATCGCGTAATAGACCTCGCCGGGGTCGACCCGGAAGCCCTCGGTGACGAGCTTGAAGTGGTGGATCAGGCTCTCCATCGAGGTCGAGAGCTCCGAGCGCGGCGGCAGCACGTACTTGCGGTCGTCGGCGATGAAGGGCCCGTCCTCGAGTCGGTCCAGCGCCTGGCCGACGATGCTCGCCGACTCGACCATCTCCGCCACCCGCACCCGGTAGCGGTCGTAGTTGTCGCCGACCGTGCCGACCGGGATCTTGAACTCCATCTCCGGGTAGGCGAGGTAGTCGAAGGTCTTGCGCAGGTCCCAGGGCTCTCCCGCGGCGCGCAGCAGCGGCCCGGTCACGCCCAGCTCCAGCAGCCGCTCGCGGGAGACGATGCCGACCCCTTTGGTCCGCTGCAGGAAGACCTCGTTGCGGTCCAGCAGCGCTTCGTACTGGCCGACCCGCACGGGCATGTCTTCGACGAAGGAGCGGCACTTGGCCTCGAAGCCGAGCGGGATGTCCTCGATCACGCCGCCGACCTGGAAGTAGCGGGTGTGCATCCGCTGCCCGGTCGCCATTTCGAACAGGTCGAGGATGCGCTCGCGCTCGCGGAAGCAGTACCAGAGCATCGAGATCGCGCCGAGGTCGAGCGCCGTCGTCCCCAGCCAGACCAGGTGCGAGTGGATGCGGTTGAGCTCGAGGAAGATCGTCCGCAGGTATTTCGCCCGCGGCGGGATCTCCAGCCCGACCAGGCGCTCGACGGCGCCGCAGTAGGCCTCCATCTGGAAGAAGTAGGAGACGTAGTCCATGCGCTCGACGAAGGGGATGACCTTCCAGTAGCTCTTGTCCTCGCAGGACTTTTCGATCCCGGTGTGGACGTAGCCGATCACCGGCTTGAGGTCGCGCACGACCTCGCCTTCGAGGTCGACGATCAGCCGCAGCACCCCGTGGGTGGCCGGGTGGTGCGGGCCGATGTTGACCGTCATCAGCTCGGTGGTGAGGTCGTCGTTGAGCAGCTCAGCCATAGTTGCGCTCGTTGTAGGTGAAGGTGACGGGCTCGCCGCCGACCGGGAAGTCGCGGCGCTGGGGCCAGCCGACGTAGTCGTCTGGCAGGAGGATCCGGGTCAGGTCCGGGTGGCCGTTGAAGACGATCCCGAAGAAGTCGAACGCTTCGCGCTCCTGGAACTCGGCGGTGGGGAAGAGCTCGACACATGAATCGATCTCTGGCAGGACACCGACACCTGGCGGGATCGCCGGGGCAGGGTCCTGCGGGCGGGCAGGTATGTCCGTTCTCGGACCCTGCCCCGACGCTCCCTGCGCGGCGGCGGGATCAGCCAGCATCGCTTTGACGCGGATGCGCTCTACGCGGTCGCGGTTCAGGAGCTCGTAGTGAACTCCGAAGCGGGGCTCGGCGGGCAGGTAGTCCGCCACGTGGAGGCTGGAAAGGAACGCGTAACGCTGGCCGGGCGTATCGCGGAGCCAGCTCAGGACCGAGAGGATCTGCTCGGAATCCACGATCAGCGCCGGCTGGTCGCGGTCGAAGGAGGTGGCGAGGACGGCTCCGGGGTGGTCGCGCTCGATTTCCCCCCGGATCAGCTCCAGTCCGGGGGCATCAGGCACGGCTCAGCTCCCGCGCTTCCAGGTAGGCGGCAGCTGCCTCGGCGCTGGGCGTGCTGGCCGGTCCGCCGCGCGCCCACTCCTCGGTGCCGGCGGCGTTGTAGCGCTGGCGCCAACCCTGATCGGGGTTGCCCTGGATCTTGCGCTGCAGCTTGTTGAACCCGTAGAGGACCGCCTCTGGCCGCGGCGGGCAGCCGGGGACGTGGATGTCGATCGGCATGAACTTGTCGGCGCCCTGGACCACGGCGTAGTTGGAGAACATGCCGCCGCTGGAGGAGCAGGCGCCCATCGAGATCGCCCATTTTGGCTCCAGCATCTGGTCGTAGAGGCGGCGGACGACCGGCGCCATCTTGATCGAGACTCGGCCCGAGAGAATGATCAGGTCCGCCTGGCGTGGCGAGGCACGCCCGGCCTCCGCGCCGAAGCGAGCAATGTCGTACCGGGCGGTGACGGCCGACATCGGTATCCCCTCGATCGCACAGCAGGCGAGACCGAAGGACAACGGGAAGATCGAGTTCGAGCGCGCGAGGTTGAGCATTTTCTCGAAGGTCGTGGTGACCACGCGCTCTTCGACATAGCGCTCGAGGTCCTCACCCTCGAGGTCGCCGCGCAGCATGTCGCGGGCGGAGCGCTGCCTGGCGGCGAAGGTGCGGCGCTCTACTTCCAATCCAGGGCCCCCTTGCGCCAGACGTAGACGAAGGCGACCAGCAGCAGGACGACGAAGGTGATCAGCTCGCCGAGCACGAAGACGCTGTCGGCGCCCTTGAGGATCACGCCGACCGGGTAGAGGAAGACGACCTCGATGTCGAAGAGGATGAAGAGCATCGCCAGCAGGTAGAAGCTGACGCCGAATTTGAAGCCCTTCATCGCCTCGACCGGGATTCCGGACTCGTACGGCTCGCCCTGGCGCCGGCTGGCCACCGTCGCCTTCGCCGGCTTCTTCGGCCCGATCAGGTGGTTGAGCATCGCGAAGACGCCGCCGACGGTGATTCCGAGGACGGCGAAGACGAGGATCGGGAGGTAGCTCTTGAGCACTGGGTGGTGGGGGTTTTTGTGCGGACGGCGCCAGGCGACCTTCGCCCGTCGTTCAACGCCCGTAGCCGCTGTTATACACCCACCTTGTGACAACTTGCTACATAGTGCTTTTCCGCATCAGCAAGCCGAATCCCGACCCTTTTGGGCGGATATCGGCCACGTTTGGCGCCCCGAGTGGGGGGACGGCTGATGCCTGAGGTCCATCTCGTCGTCGGCTGCGCCGTGATCCTCTTCAACCTGGTCGCTTTCGCGATCGGCGGCGTCGCCTGGTTCCGGGCCCGGCCCTCGATCCCGTTCTGGTATTTGCTGCGCCTGGCGCAGGCCTCGGTCTTCCTCCAGGTCACGCTCGGCGGACTGCTCGTCTTCACCAATCACAAGCCCGCCGAAAACATCCACTACCTCTACGGAATCCTGCCCCTGGTGGTCTCCTTCATCGCCGAGGGAGCCCGCACCGGAGCCGCCCAGCGCGAGCTTGGCGACACCGACTTCGAATCGCTTGACGCCGAGACCCAGGAATCGATCGCCCTCCAGATCGTCCGCCGCGAGATGGGGATCATGGCCGTCAGCTGCGGCGTCATCTTCTTCCTCGGCCTACGCGCCGCGACGACCAGCGGCCACTCCTTCTTCTAAGTCTGCCCGCGAACTGCATCACGTTCGTAATCCCCGAGACTACGAATCTGATGCAGTTCGAGTGAGGGACTACTCGGTGATCCGGAAGGCCGGGTGGTCCGGGGCGATGCGCAGCAGCTCCGCGTCGCTGGCGTCGGGGCCGACGCCGTCGAAGAAGGCGCCGACCTCCCACTTCCACTTCTTCAGGTAGGCGCGCAGCAGGGGAGGGCGCTCGTCGAGCGGCACCTCGGTTGCCGAGAACTCCTCGACCTTGCGGCCGCGGACCAGGCGGCCGCCGCCGCTGACCCGCATGTTGCGCACCCACTGGGTGTCGCCCCGCGGGGCGACCAGGTAACGATCGCCGTCGAAGGGGAGTGGGTTGACCGGCGTCTGCCGCCACTCGCCGCTCTTGCGCCCTTTCACTTCGAGGACGGCGGAGCCGGCGATGCTGATCCCCAGCCGCGCCAGCCCGGCGACGAGCTTGTTGAAGACGTTCTTGGTGAACCAGCCCGGTTCCTGGAATTGGGGCGCTTGATCGCTCATCGGCCGATTGTCGCAGCAGTAGGCTGCGACCCATGCTCGACCATGTCGGCATCGAGGTCAGCGACTACGAGCGCAGCAAGGCTTTCTATGAAGCGGCGCTGGCGCCGCTCGGGATCCGCCTGCTGATGGAGTTCCAGTCGGCGGCGGCCGGCTTCGGCAGCGAGACCGAGCACGGGCCGAAGCCCTACTTCTGGATCCAGTCCCGCGGCCGCCCTGTCGTCAGCGGCGCCCACATTGCCTTTGCGGCCGGCGATCGCGGCCAGGTCGACGCCTTCCACGCCGTCGCCGTCGCCGCGGGGGGCAGCGACAACGGTGCCCCCGGCCCGCGCCCGATCTACCACCCCGGCTACTACGGCGCCTTCGTCCTCGACCCCGACGGTAACAACGTCGAGGCCGTCTGCCACCGGCCGCCCGACTGAGCGATTCAGCGCCCCTCGCTAATTCAGCGGCCTGTACTCGCCACCGTAGAAGACCAGCGGGTCGCCCTCGCCGGTCTCCAGCGCGCGGACCTCGCCGGTGACGATCACGTGGTCGCCGGCGGCGACCACGTCGCGCAGGTCGCAGGCGATCCAGGCCAGGGCGTCATCGATCGCCGGGGTGCCGTCGCGCTCGCTCCAGGCGACGCCTGACCACTTCTCCGCCACCGGCGCCTTGGTCGCGAAGGCGCGGGCGGTCGTCTCCTGCCCGGCGTGGAGGACGTTGATCGCGAAGCGGTCGGCGGCCTGGACGGCGAGCAGGGTGCGGGAGCCGCGGTCGAGGCAGGCGAGCATCAGCATCGGCTCGATGGAGAGGGAGCAGACGGCGTTGGCGGTGGCTCCGGCAGGCCCGTCGGCGCCGGCAGCGGCCACGATCGTGACCCCGGTGGGGAGGCTCGCCATGGCGGCGCGGAATCGGGCTGGGTCGGGCGTCGGCATCGTCAGACGTTCAGGATCGGCTCCAGACAATATGATGCGCGCCGCGTGCGCCCCGTACTGCTCATAAGCATGGTTGTTGCCGCCGCCCTCGGCCTCACGGCCTGCGGATTCGGCGAAGAAGGGATCTCGGTCTCCAAGGACGACCCCAACTACAACGGCGCCGTTCTCTTCGCCACGCACTGTTCCGGCTGCCACACGCTGAGCGCGGCCGGCACCCAGGGCAGCGGCAATCGCGGCCAACGGACGCAGGGCCCGAACCTCAACCAGCGAACCGAGACCTACGACGATGCGCTCTACGCGATCCAGAACGGCGGCTTCTCCGGGGCGATCATGCCCCAGAACATCGTCGTCGGCGACGAAGCCGAAGCGGTTGCCAAATTCGTCGCCAAGTACGCCGGCGACGAAGCTGAATCCTCGCCGCGCCCCGGCGACGAACCCGCGCCTTAGCGGGAAGCGGACATGCTCGACCTGAAGTTGATCCGCTCCGAACCTGAGCGGGTCAAGACCGCGCTTGCCCGCCGCGGGGCCGCCGAGCAGGTCGACGAGCTGCTCGCCCTCGACGCCCGCCGCCGCGAGCTGCTGCCCGCGGTCGAGAGCGCCCAGGCCGAGCGCAAGACCCTCTCCAAGCAGATCGGCGAGGCCAAGCAGGCGGGCGGGGACGCTGCCGAGCTGATGGCGGCCGTGCAGGGCCTGAAGCAGAAGATCGAGTCCGGCAAGGAGGAGCTGGAGCGGGTCGAGGCCGACCTCAACCGCCTCGTCATCTCCCTGCCCAACCTGCCCGACCCCGACGCGCCCGACGGGATGACCGAGGAGGACGCGGTCGTCCTGCGCGAGGTCGGCGAGCGCCCCGAGTTCGACTTCGAGCCCCGCGACCATCTCGATATCGGCACCGAGCTGGGGCTGATCGACATGGAGGCGGGCGCCCGCCTCTCCGGCTCGCGCTTCGCCTACCTCAAGGGCGATCTGGTGCTGCTGGAGCTGGCTCTGGTCCGCTTCGCGATCGAGCTCGCCCGCGGCGAGGGCCACGAGCCGGTGGTGCCGCCGGTGCTGGTCCGCGAAGAGGCGCTGGAGGGGACCGGCTTCCTGCCCGGCGACCGCGACCAGATCTACGAGATCCCCAAGGACGACCTCTTTCTCACCGGCACCTCCGAGGTGGCGTTGGCCGGCCTCCACGCCGACCAGATTCTCGCGGCGGACTCACTGCCGCTGCGCTACTGCGGCTTCTCGACCTGTTTCCGCCGCGAGGCCGGCGCCGCCGGCCGCGACACCCGCGGCATCTTCCGCGTCCACCAGTTCGACAAGGTCGAGATGTTCTCGTTCGTCGAGCCGTCGGAGTCGGCGGCCGAGCATGAGCGGCTGCTGGCGATCGAGGAGCGCATCCTCGGTGAGCTCGAGATCCCCTACCGGGTGGTCAGCGTCGCCGTCGGCGACCTCGGCGCCCCGGCGGCGAAGAAGTACGACTGCGAGGCCTGGATCCCGAGCCAGGGGCGCTACCGTGAGCTCACCTCCTGCTCGAACACCACCGACTACCAGGCGCGGCGCCTCGGCTGTAGGTATCGGGCCGCCGACGGCGAATCACCCCAGGTCGTGCACACGCTGAACGGGACGGCGGTGGCCGTGGGAAGAACGATGATCGCGCTGATCGAGAACAGGCAGGATCGGGACGGCGGGTTCACGCTACCCAAAACTTTGCATAAGTACGGCGCTCCTGAGAGAATCGCGCCGCAATGAGCGCAAATCAGAAGGGCATCCCTACCCGGTATTGCCTGCCGGGCACGGATCGGGGCGCGGCGGCATGAACTCCAGCGTGCGCGACGCCAAGCGCGTCGTCCTCTGCGACGACCACGAGATCGTCCGCGAGGCGATCAAGTCGCGGATGGCGAACTCGCCGATCGTCGAAATCGTCGGTGAGGCCGGCAACGGCCGCGACGTGGTCGATGTCGTCAAGGAGCTCGAGCCCGACGTCCTCATCATCGACGTCGAGTTGCCCAAGCGCGACGGCATCGAGGCGACCAAGGAGGTCCTGAAGGCGCGGCCGCGGACCAAGGTCATCATCTTCACCGCCCACGCCCAGCCGGATCTGCTGGCGCTGGCGCTGCGCGCCGGAGCCTCCGGCTACGTGCTGAAGTCGGCCCCGGCCGAGGACATCGCCCGCGCGGTCAAAGCGGTCACCGGCGGCGGCACCTTCCTCGGCGGCGACTTCGCCGGCGGCAAGCCCTCCGAGGTCGAGAAACTGCTCGAGCTCTCGCCGCGCGAGCGCCAGATCCTCGAGCTCCTGGCCGAGGGGCTGCGGGTCAAAGAGATCGCCGAGCGGCTGGCGCTGAGCCCGGCGACCGTCCACACCCACGTCCGCAACGCGATCGGCAAGCTCGAGGTCGACACCCGCACCGAGGCGGTCGCGCTCGCCGTGCGCTTCAACTACCTCGGCGCCGGCGGCGCCGTCCAGCAGTAGCGCCGCCGCCCCTCCCGGCTACTTCTTCTCCAACTCCAGGGCGCAGCCGTTGATGCAGTAGCGCTGCCCGCCCTTGTCCGCCGGCCCGTCGTCGAAGACATGCCCGAGGTGGGCGTCGCAGGCCTTGCAGACGGCCTCGGTCCGCTTCATGAAGAGGCTGTTGTCGGGACGCAGCTCGACGTGCTCGAGGTTGGCCGGCTCGGTGAAGCTGGGCCAGCCGGTGCCGGAGTCGAACTTGGTGTCGGAGGAGAACAGCTCGGCACCGCAGCCGACGCAGCGGTACATGCCCGCGCTCTTCTCATCCACGTAAGGCCCGGTGAAGGCGCGCTCGGTGCCGCCCTTGCGGGTCACCTCGAACTGCTCCGGCGTCAGCTGCTCGCGCCACTCCTGCTCGGATTTCTCGACCTTCGTACCCATCGTTCTCCTTTCGTCTCTTGGATCAAGGGTACGCCCACTTCCTTACGCGCCGGTGACGCGATCGCGCCTAGTCTCGCCGGATGAGGCGCGTTGCTCTCTTTGTGGCGCTGCCGGCGCTATCTGCGTTCGCGGTTCTGTCCCTGGCCCCGGCGCTCGCGCGGACTGCCGGAGCTGGCCGCGGACGACGGCCTCGCCCGCGCCGCCGACCACAAGTCGGCCGACATCCTTCGCTGCGACGAATTCAGCCACGAAGCCTGCGGGCGCGAGTTCACCCACTGGATCGAACGCTTCGGCTTCCATGGCTGCGCCGCGGCCGAGAACATCGCCTGGGGCGGCGGCAGCCTCGAAGGCAACGGCGGCGCCCGCGTCTGGACCCAGGACTTCGGCGGCGGCGGCTGCTGAGCGCGCAGCCGACCTTGACCCCAGCCCGGTGGGGCGAAGATCGGATGCGGGGCGCGGTGCCTAGGATGGCGGCGTGCCTGAGGCTTTTTACGTGCTCGACGACGTTGGCTACGTGGCGACGGAGCTGACCCGCGGGCCCTGGGATCCCGGCGCCCAGCACGCTGGCCCGCCGGCGGCGCTGCTGGGGCGGGAGATCGAGCGGCTGCCCGACGCCGAGGAGTTTCAGGTCGGCCGGGTCACCTGCGAGATCCTGCGCTCGGTCCCGATCGCGCCGGTCACGGTCAGCGCCCGGGTGCTGCGCCCGGGCCGGCGGGTGCAACTGGTCGAGGCGGAGCTGGGCGACGAGGCCGGGGAGCCGCTGATGCGGGCCAACGCCTGGCGGATCCGCACCGCCGCGGTCGAGATCGCGCCGGAGGTGTTGGCCGCCGAGGAGCCGGCGCCAGGACCGGAGGAGGGCGGGGAAGTCGAGTTCTTCCCGACCGGCGAGGCGGTCGGCTACCACTCGGCGATGGAGGTCCGCTTCGTCAAGGGCGGCTTCGTCGAGCCCGGCCCGGCGCTGGTCTGGCTGCGGATGCGCCAACCGCTGGTCGCCGGCGAGGAGCCGACGCCGCTGCAGCGGGTGCTGGTCACCGCCGACGTCGGCAACGGGGTCAGCGCCGCCCTCGACTACCGCCGCTACCTCTTCATCAACGTCGACCTCACCGTCCACCTGGAGCGGATGCCGGTGGGGGAGTGGATCTGCGTCGATGCCATGACGTTGCCCCAGCCCAATGGCGTCGGCACCGCCGAGTCGGTGCTCTCGGATGAGGATGGCCGGATCGGCCGCGCCCTGCAGACGCTCTTGATCGCCCGGCGCTAGGGGGCGCCGGCCGGCGCCGCCGGGCTGTGCAGGGTGGTGAGGATCAGCAGCGCCGAGCCGACGGCGATTGCGGCGGCGAGGAGGAACGCCCCCTCGTAGCCGGTCAGCGCCGCGGCCACTCCGGCCAGCGGCGCGCCGATGCCGACCCCGGCGTCGAAGAAGGCGGTGAAGGTACCCATCGCGGCGCCGCGGGCCTCCGGGGAGACCCGGTTGACGGCGATCAGCATCAGCGAGGGGTTGAGCAGGGAAAAGGCCGCTCCCATCGCCATCCCGCCGATCAGCGCGACCGGGAGGCTGTGGGCGAAGGCGATCGCGACCAGGCCCACCGCCTCACCCAGGGTCGCCCCGATCGCGACCCGGGCGGCGCCGATCCGGTCGGGCAGGTCCCCGATCAGCAGCCGGGTGAGGACGATCATCGCCGCGAAGGCGCCGAAGACGAGGGCGCCATGGCCGACCCCGCGAGCTTCGAGGTGGAGGACGATGAAGGTGGCGACGGCGGCGTAGCCGGTCGAGGCCAGGGCGACAGCGAGCCCGGGCCGCACCGCCTCGGGAGCGATCAGGGGATGCGGCTCGGCGTGGGTGACCGGTACGAAGGGGTCGGGCACCCGCAGCGCGATCAGCGCCCCCAGCAGTGGCATCGCCGCGGCGAAGATCCAGACCGCGGTGTAGCCGCTGGTCTGCAGCAGCACCTCTCCGGCCAGGGGACCGACGCTGAGCCCGCCCCAGACGGCGAGGCCGTAGAGGCCGAGCACGCGGCCGCGGCGGGCGGGCGGAGCCAGGTCGATGATCCAAGCCGAGCCGGCGGTGTAGACAGAGCCCTCGCCGGCGCCGAGCACGAGGCGGGCGAGGATCAGACCGGCCAGGCCGAGGCTGGGCAGGTAGAGCAGGCCGCTGAGGCAGAGCAGCAGGCCCCCGATCAGGACCGTCGGCTTGCGCCCGCGGCGGTCGGCGAGGCGGCCGGCGATCGGGCGCAGCAGCAGGCCGGAGATCGCGTAGGAGCCGATCACGACCCCGACCGCGATGTCGCCGGCGCCGAGCGGGCCGTGCACGTAGCGCGGCAGCACCGGCAGCACGGCGCCGACCGCCAGCAGGCCGCAAAAGGTGACCGCGAAGAGGCCGGCGAAGGCGAGGCCGGGCCGGTGCCCCCGGGCCGGTGCAGCCGTCACCTGGTCGCTCACCGCAGTAGCGCGGCGAGGTCGTCGACGACGTGGTCGGGCTTTGTCTGCCCCTCGCCTTCGCTCGCGTCCTCGCTGTCGGTGCCGCTGCGGACCAGGATCGTCGTCAGCCCGGCCCGTCGCCCGCCCTCGATATCGGAGGAGAGGCGGTCGCCGACCATCGCCACGCGCGGGTTCCGCGGTTCTTTTTCCACGTCCTTCGTGGATTCGGAACCGCGCAAGGCAACGGGCGGCTTGCGCGGTTCGGTTCCCACGTCGTTCGTGGATTTGGAACCGCGCAAGTCGAGGGCGGCAAGCGCGATCTCGAACAGATGCCGCTCCGGCTTGCCGGCGATCTCGGCGACGCGGCCGGAGGCGGTCTCGACCGCGGCCAGGATCGCGCCCGTCCCCGGCCACTCGCCGCCGGGCATCGGCATCGTCGGGTCGCGGCTGGTGCCGATCAGGGCGGCGCCGGCGTCGAGCGCGCGCATCGCGGTCCGCAGCTCGGCGTAGTCGAAGTCCGGGTGGCCGGAGACGACGACCACGCCGGCGTCGCGCCCGGCCTCTCCCTCGAGCACGGTGACCCCGGTAGCGGCGACCATCTTCTTCAGCGTCACCCGGCTGGCCACGAAGGCGCAGCCGTCCGGCCCGACGGCCTCGCGGGCGAGGCGGGCGGCGACCATGCCGGCGGTGACGATCTGGCTCTCCTCGACCTTGACCCCGAACCCGTGCAGCCGCTCGGCGTATTCGGCCGGGAACTTGGCCGGGTTGTTGGTGACGAAGACGATTCGCTTGCCCGCCGCGAGCAGGGCGGCGAGCGTCTCCGGCGAGCCCGGCACCGGCTCGCGGCCGATCCAGACGACCCCGTCGAGGTCGATCAGAAGTCCGTCGAATCCATCCGCAATTGCCACCCGTGGCAGGCTAGTCGCTGGCTCGATACGGTGATCTCGATGAGTGATGCGACCCTGCCGGCGGTGAAGGCGACGGACGTGACGCGACGCTACGGGGAAGATGGGACCGCGGTCGACGCGCTGCGAGGCGTCAGCCTCGAGCTGGAGCCCGGCAGCTTGACCGCGATCATGGGCCCGTCGGGTTCGGGTAAGTCGACCCTGATGCACATCCTCGCCGGTCTCGATCGGCCCACCGGGGGCTCGGTCTCCCTGGCGGGGACCGAGATTGCCGGGCTTGGGGACAACGAGCTGACCAGGCTTCGCCGCAGCCATATCGGCTTCATCTTCCAGTTCTTCAACCTGCTGCCGATGCTCACGGCCGAGGAGAACATCCTGCTGCCTCAAGCGATCGCCGGCAAGAAGCCCGAGGATGCCTGGCTGGCCGATCTGATCGAGCGGGCCGGCATCGGCGACCGCCGCGGCCACCGGCCCGCCGAGCTGTCCGGCGGCCAGCAGCAGCGAGTGGCGATCGTTCGCGCCCTCGTCTCCCGCCCCACCGTCGTCTTCGCCGACGAGCCGACCGGCAACCTCGACTCTTCCTCCAGCGCCGAGATTCTCGAGCTGCTGCGCTCCTCGGTCGACTCCTACGGCCAGACGACGTTGATGGTCACCCATGACGCCAACGCCGCCGCGATCGCCGACCGGGTCTTCTTCCTCGCCGACGGCAAGATCGTCCGCGAGCTGCCGAGCCCAGGCGTCGCGGACATCGTCTCGGCGTCGCAGGATCTCGCCACCAGGTGAACCGGGTCGCGGTCAAGGGGCTGCTGTTTCGCCGCGGCCGCACGATCCTGACCGCGATCGCGATCGTGCTGGGCGTGGCGATGGTCAGTGGCACCTTCGTCCTCACCGACACCATCAACAAGGCCTTCAACGGCATCTTCACCTCCGCTTACAGCAACACCAGCGCGGTGATCTCGGGCAAGAGCATCGTCGCCGAATCGTCGGGCAACGTGACCGTCCCCGAATCGCTCGTCGCGCGGGTGCGAAAGCTGCCCAGCGTCGGCAGTGCCGCAGGGGCGATCTTCGATCTCGGCGGCTCCTCCGACAAGGCTCAGCTGCTCGACAGCCATGGCGAGACGATCGCGACCGGCGGCGCCCCGACCTTCGGCTTCGGCTTCGACCCCAAGGACACCCGCTTCAACCCGCTGACTCTCACCGCCGGCCGCTGGGCCAAGAATGACCACCAGGTCGTGGTCGACCGGGGGGTCGCCGAAAAGGAAGGCTTCGAGGTCGGGGGCAAGGTTGGCGTCTCGGCACTCGGCCCGACCAGGCGGTTCACGATCTCGGGCATCGCCCAGTTCGGCTCGGTTCCCTCCCTGGGCGCTGCGACCGTGGCGGTCTTCACGGTGCCCGAGGCGCAGCGGTTGCTGGGCAAGCAGGGGCGCCTCGACGTCGTCTTCGTTGCCGCCAGGCCCGGTTTCGATCCGCAGCAGGTCGTCGATCAGATCAAGCCCTTGCTGCCGCCGAACACGCAGGTTCAGACCGGGTCTGAGCAGGCCAAGGAAAACTCCAAGGACATCGACCAGGCGCTGCAGTTCATCCGCTATTTCCTGCTGGCCTTCGCCGCCATCGCGGTCCTGGTCGGTGCCTTCGTCACCTTCAACACCATCTCGATCACCGTCTCCCAGCGGATCAGGGAGTTCGCGACGCTGCGCTCTCTGGGAGCCTCCAGACGGCAGGTGCTGCGATCGGTCCTGATCGAGGGATTCTGCATCGGCGTGCTGGCCTCGGTCGTCGGCCTCTTCGCGGGGCTTGGCTTGGCGAAGGGCCTGGAGGCCATCTTCAACGGGCTGGGAACCTCTCTGCCGACCGCCGGCCTCGTCCTGGAGACGCGGACGGTGGCCGTCTCGCTGGTGCTCGGGATCGGGGTCACCATGATCTCCAGCGTGGTGCCGGCACTGCGGGCGACTCGGATCCCGCCGATCGCCGCCATGCGCGAGGGCGCGACGCTGCCCCAGAGCGCCGTCTCGCGCCGCCGTGGGCCGATCGTCGCGGTCGTGCTTCTGCTCGGCGCGGGCCTCCTCTCCTACGGCTGCTTCGGCAACCTCGACACCCTGACCGCGATCGAGCTGATCGGCGCCGGTTGCCTGGCGATGTTCGTCGGTTTTGGCCTCGGTGCCGCGAAGGCCGTCCTGCCGCTTGCCGCCGCGGTCGGCGCGCCGGCGCGCCGCTTCGGCGGCGAGGCCGGTCGCCTGGCGAGCGAGAACGCGACCAGGAACCCGATCCGGACCGCTCGCACGGCAGCCGCGCTGATGATCGGCCTGGCGCTGGTGACGGTGGTGGCGACGCTCGGAGCCGGGTTGCAGTCCTCCGATCGGGACGCGCTCGACAGCTCTGTGGAATCGGACTACGTGGTCACCTCCAAGAACGGCTTCGAGCCCTTTCCTGCGGCGGCCGGGGCGGCACTGCCAGGTGCACCTGGCGTGGACCTGGTCTCGAACGTGCGCAGCGATCAGGCCAAGGTCTTCGGCGGCGAAAGCATCGTCAACGGAGTGGCGCCATCCTTTGGCCGCGTCTTCAATCTGAACTGGAGCGAGGGATCGGACGCGGTCCTGGCGCGGCTTGGAATGAACGGGACTGTCGTCGAGAAGAGCTTTGCCGAAGACAATCACCTGCGGGTCGGCTCCCGTTTCTCGTTGCGAACCCCGTCCGGTCAGCTGCTGCACGTTCGCGTCGCCGGGATCCAGGAGCCATCCGATGTGCAGAAGATCGACCCGCTGGTCGGCAAGGTGCTGATCTCCGAAGCTGCCTTCGACCACTCCTTCCCCCGGCCTTCGAGCATCTACGCGTTCGTCGACACCGCGGGGGGCGAGAGCGGCACCAACACCGCGGCCTTGGAACACGCCCTGCGCCCGTTCCCTGACGCGGTCGTCTACACCAAGGCGGCCTGGGTCGACAAACGAGCCGGCGGAATCGACGAACTGCTGAACCTGCTCTACGTGCTGTTGGCGCTGTCGGTGATCGTCAGCCTCTTCGGCATGGTCAACACCCTGGTCCTCTCCGTGTTCGAGCGCACCCGGGAGATCGGGATGCTGCGTGCGGTCGGGATGACCCGGCGCCAGGTGCGGCGGATGATTCGTCAGGAGAGCGTGATCACCGCCCTGATCGGCGCTGGGCTGGGGTTGCCACTCGGCATTCTCCTCGCCGCCGTTTTCACTCAGGCCTTGTCGGGCTCGGGCATCGGCTTCTCGCTGCCGATCGGCTCGCTGATCGTCTTCACGATCGTCGCAATCCTGGCCGGCATTCTTGCCGCCGTCATTCCGGCTCGCCGCGCCGCTCGCCTCGACGTGCTCAAAGCCCTCCACTACGAGTAACGAGGGGACGACCTCGGTCGTGCCTACCCCGCCAGGCCCATGCGCAGGGCGCCCGCGGCCTCGAGCATCGCACCGCGCGAGGTGGGGCTGATCGCGGTCAGGTTGGCGAAGCTGTGGATTAGGCCGGGGTGGCGGCGCAGGGCGACCTGGACGCCGGCCTCGCGCATGCGCAGCGCGTAGGCCTCGCCCTCGTCCCGCAGCGGGTCGAAGCCGGCGGTGACCACGTAGGCGGGCGGCAGGCCGCGCAGGTCCGGCGCCAGCAGGATCGAGACCCGGGGGTCGGTGGGGTCGGTGCCGGGCGGCAGGTAGTGCCTCTCGAAGGCGTCCATGTCGCCTTTGGTCAGGAGGAAGCCCTCGGAGAAGAGCTTGCGCGAGGGGAGGTCCCCGGCCGAGTCGGTCGGAGGGTAGATCAGCAACTGCATCGCCGGCATCGCGCCGCCGCCGGCCCGGGCCAGCAGGCTGACCACGGCGGAGAGGTTGCCGCCGGCGCTGTCGCCGCCGACCGCGATCCGCGCCGGGTCGACGCCCAGCTCGGCGGCGCTCGCGCTCGCCCAGGCGAAGGCGGCCCAGGCGTCTTCGACCGGGGCCGGGAAGGGGTGCTCGGGCGAGAGTCGGTAGTCGACCGAGAGGACCGTCGTCCCGGCGGCGGCGGCGAGGAGGCGGCAGGTGCCGTCATGGGTGTCGAGGTCGCCGATCACCCAGCCGCCACCGTGGAAGTAGAGGAGCAGTGGCGCCGGAGCCCCGGCGAGCAGGTTGCCCGGGGTGTAGAGGCGCCCCGGGATCGGGCCGCCCTGGCCGGGGATCTCGACCGACCTCACCGTGGCCATCGGGATCGGCGGCCGGCTGTTGGTCGCTTCGACCTCACGCCGGGCCGAGGAGCGTGCCTCCTCGATGCTCATGCCCACGAGGAACGAGCTGCTCTCGCTCAGCTCGGCGAGCCGGATCAGCACCTGCATGTCGCCGGCCAGCGTCTGCCCGTCGATCGTCGGCGGCGTTCCGAACAGCCGCCGCTGCGTCCTTGGCGAGAGCTCGCAGGCCCACTTGAGGATCCGGTGCTCGGCGGCGGGTGAGAGGCGGGGAAGCGCGGGCATCGGCGATCTGAGGGTATGCCAATCCAGAAGGGCAGGTTAAGAGCGGAACATCACACAGTCTTGGACACCCCGCCGGGTACGGTGGACGCAGCTTTATGGAGGCGACGATCAAAGAGGCGGTTTCGACGATGGCTCCGGCGGCGATCAAGGGGCTTCCTCCCGGTCCGCGGATGCCGCGGGCGCTGCAGACGGCGATCTGGTCGCGGCAGGCGCAATGGATGCTCGAGCAGAGTCGGGCCCGCTTCGGCGACATGTTCACGATCCGGATCGCCCACGAAGGGACCTGGGTGATGGTCTCCGACCCGGAGCTGGTCAAGCAGGTCTTCACCGGCGACCCGCGCGTCTTCCACGCCGGCGAGGGCAACGCGATCCTGCGGCCTATCCTCGGCGACAACTCGGTCCTGGTGCTGGACGAGAAGCCGCACATCAACCAGCGCCGGCTGCTGTTGCCGCCCTTCCACGGTGAGCGCATGCAGGGCTACGGGGAGACGATGGCCGAGATCGCGGCCCGCGAGATCGAGAGCTGGCCGACCGGCACCCCCTACAAGCTGCGGCCGCGGATGCAGGCGATCACGCTCGAGATCATCCTCGAGACCGTCTTCGGCGTCCACGACCAGGCGCGGATGGACCCGCTGCGGGCGGCCCTGCGCGACTTCCTCGACCTCACCACCGATCCCCGCTTCCTGCTGCCGGTGGTCCTGATCGGCCCCGAGCGGATCCGCCGCATCTCCCCCTTCCGCCGCCGCGTCGAGCGGGTCGACGAGCTGATCCACGCCGAGATCGCCGAGCGCCGCCGGGTCGAGGACCTGGGCGAGCGCGAGGACATCCTCTCGATGCTGGTCGCCGCCCGCCACGAGGACGGCAGCCCGATGAGCGAGGCCGAGATCCGCGACGAGCTCCTGACCCTGCTGGTCGCCGGCCACGAGACCACCGCCACCGCCCTCTCCTGGGCGATGGAGCGCCTCGCCCGTCACCCCGAGAAGCTCGAGCGCCTGCGCGCCGAGGCCCTGGCCGGCAAGGAGGAGACCTACCTGACGGCGACGATCCAGGAGACGCTGCGCCTGCGCCCGGTGATCGTGCTGGTGATCCGCAAACTGACCGAGCCGGTCGAGATCGGCGGCTACGAGGTTCCCGCCGGCGCCTCGATCACCCCCTCGATCCACCTGGTCCACCGCAACCCGGCGATCTACCCCGAACCGGACCGCTTCCTGCCCGAGCGCTTCCTCGAGGCCCCGCCCGGCACCTACACCTGGATCCCCTTCGGCGGCGGCGTCCGTCGCTGCCTCGGCGCCGCCTTCGCCCAGTTCGAGATGGCCGTCGTCCTCAAGGAGCTGGTCAAGCGCCACCAGGTCCGCCCCGCCGACCCCGCCTCCGAGCGCCCCTTCCGCCGTGCCATCACCGAGACCCCCCGGCACGACGCCGAGGTCATCCTCGGCTAATTAGGAGGGCGCCGTCGTCGCTTCCTCCCGGGTGGGGAGGAAGCGGAGGACGAGGAGGATGGCGGTCGCGAACACGTAGACGGTGGCGAGCAGCGCGTAGACCCGAGCGCCGATGCCGATGTCGTGGTCCACGATCGCCAGGATCGCGAGGCCGATCAGCAGCGCCAGGGCGCCGCCGGCCGCAATGCGGACCAGCCGGGTGCCGCCATCCTCGCCGGGGCGCACCGTCGCCAGCAGGACGCAGATCGCCGAGGCGGAGATGGCGAGCAGGACGGTGATGCCGCCGACCGTGCCGCTGGTACCGCCAAACCCGAAGAAGAGGGAGCTGCCGTTCCAGAGCGAGACGACGGTCGCGCCGCCGGCGAGCAGCGCCAACGTCGCGGTCAGGGCGCCGAACAAAGCGAAGCGCGGCTGCCAGTGCGCAAGCGCGATTCCAGCCGATCCGAAGGCCGTGAACGCCACCACCGCCAGCGCCGTGTAGATCGTCTGCCCGGCCTGCCTGTCGATGTCCGACCCCGTCAGCTCGATCAGCGCGAAGACCACGCCCGCGATCACTCCGATCGCGATCACCGCATCGCGGAGATCCAAAGTCCTGCCCTCTACCTCCATCGCCGTCCTCCCCTGACTAGACGAATCCGATTTGCGCGCTCGGGCACGCTATCGGTGTCTAGCCGGGGAAGGCGCCGAGGCTCAGTGGCTCAGCCGCAGCCGGTGTTGTTGCCGCAGCTGCTGCACGTGTAACACGAGCCGGTCCGCTGCATCATGCCGCCGCACTGCTCGCAGGCCGGGCCGAGATCGAGGCCCTGCATCTTCGCCGGGACGACCGGGGGGGTTTCGGTCATCGCCGCGGCCGCGGGGACGGAGCCGCCGTTGCCGTTACCCGGAGCCGCGTGGCCGTTGCCACCGTTCGCCGGGCCGGCGGTATCGGTCGGGATCCCGAGGCCGAGCTGGGAGACCTCCGCGTCCTTCTTCGCCCGCACCTCCTGGGTCATGATCCCGAGGTCCTCCAGCGTTTCGGTGTCCTCGATGAAGCGGCTCGCCAGCCAGCGCATGATGTAGTCCGGCAGCGATTTGGCGAAGGGGATCTCCGGGTTGCCGGTGATGCCCTCGGGCTCGAAGCGCATGTAGCTGAACTTGCGCACGAAGACCTCGAGCGGGACGCCGTACTGGAGGCCGAGCGAGATCGCCGTCGCGAAGGCGTTCATCAGCCCCCGCATCGTCGAGCCCTCCTTGCCGATGTCGGTGAGGAAGATCTCGCCGACGTTGCCGTCGTCGTACTTGCCGGCGGTGATGTAGCCCTCGTGCCCGGCGATCGAGAACTTGTGGGTGATCGACTCGCGCTCGCGCGGCATCTTCTTGCGCTCCGGCTTCGCCATCACGACCTCGGCCTCCGCCTCGGCGCCCTTCTCGTCCTGGGCGTCGGTGCGCAGCGCCTGCGCCGTCTTCGAGCCGTCGCGGTAGATCGCCAGCGCCTTGAGGCCGCCCTGCCAGCCGCGGGTGTAGGCGTCGGCAATGTCGGCGATCGTCGCCGACTGCGGCAGGTTGACCGTCTTCGAGATCGCCCCGGAGATGAACGGCTGGGTCGCGGCCATCATGTCGATGTGGCCGGTGTGGGAGATCGCCCGCTCGCCGACCGCGACGTCGAAGACCGGCAGGTGCTCGTCCCTCAGCCCTGGCGCGCCGACGATCGTGTTCTTCTCGGCGATGTGGGCGTTGATCTGGTCGATCTCGGCCTCCGAGTAGCCCATCGCGTCGAGCGCCATCGGCACCGACTGGTTGACGATCGTCATCTGTCCGCCGCCGACCAGCTCCTTGAACTTGACCAGCGAGAAGTCGGGCTCGATTCCGGTCGTGTCGCAGTCCATCAGGAAGCTGATCGTCCCGGTCGGGGCCAGCACCGTCGCCTGCGCGTTGCGGTAGCCGTGTTCCTCGCCGAGCTCGACCGCTTCGTCCCAGGCGCGCTGAGCGGCCGCCAGCAGGTCGCCCTTGATGCCGGTCCCGTCGACCTCGTAGGAGGCGTCGCGGTGCATTCGCATCACCCCGTTGTGGGGCTCGCGGTTCTTCTCGTAGGCCTCGTAGGGGCCGGTCGCCCCACCCGAAATCAGCGCCGACTGGCGGTAGGCGCGGCCGGTCATCAGCGCCGTGATCGCGGCGGCGACGTTGCGGCCGGCGTCGGAGTCGTAGGGGAGGCCATCCGACATCAGCAGCGCGCCGAGGTTGGCGTAGCCGAGACCGAGCTGGCGGAAGGAGTTGGCGTTGGCGGTGATCTCCTCGGTCGGGTAGGAGGAGAAGCCGACGACGATCTCCTGGGCGAGGAAGACGATGTCGACCGCGTGCTCGAAGGGCTCGACTTCGAAGCTGCCGTCCTCGCGGCGGAATTTCATCAGGTTGAGCGAGGCCAGGTTGCAGGCCGAGTCGTCGACGTGCATGTACTCCGAGCATGGGTTGGAGGCGTTGATCCGGCCCGACTCCGGGCAGGTGTGCCAGCGGTTGATCGTGGTGTCGTACTGGATGCCGGGATCGGCGCAGCGCCAGGCGGCGTCGGAGATCTGGTTCATCAGGTCGCGCGCGTCCAGCGTCTTCACCGATTCGCCGGTCGAGCGGGCGGTCAGGTGCCACTCGTCGCCGCCGGCGACTGCCTCCATGAAGTCGTCGGTCACCCTCACCGAGTTGTTGGCGTTTTGGTACTGGATCGAGGTGAAGCCCTCGCCGTCGATCGACATGTCGAAGCCGGCGTCGCGCAGCGCCTCGGCCTTCTTCTCCTCGTCGGCCTTGCACCAGACGAAGTGCTCGATGTCCGGATGGTCGACGTCGAGCACGACCATCTTCGCCGCCCGCCGGGTCTTGCCGCCGGACTTGATCGTCCCGGCCCAGGCGTCGGCGCCGCGCATGAAGGAGACCGGGCCGCTGGCGGTGCCGCCCTTCTTCAGCGGCTCCATCGAGCCGCGGATGTTGGAGAGGTTGATGCCGGAGCCGGAGCCGCCGCGGAAGATGTTGCCCTCTTTCGTGTTCCAGGCCAAGATCGACTCCATGGTGTCCTCGACGCTGAGGATGAAGCAGGCCGAGCACTGCGGGGTCTCCTCGAAGCCGACGTTGAACCAGACCGGCGAGTTGAAGGCCGCCTTCTGGTTGAGCAGGATCGAGGTCAGCTCCATCTCGAAGGCGTCGGCGTCGTCGGCGGAGGCGAAGTAGCCGCCCTCGCGACCCCAGTTGGAGATCGTGCCGGCGACGCGGCCGATCATCTGTTTGACCGAGTTCTCACGCTCGGGGCTGCCGAGCTGGCCGCGGAAGTACTTCTGGGCGACGATGTTGGTCGCGTTCTGGGACCAGCTCTTGGGGAACTCGACCCCGCGCTGCTCGAAGGCCGGGCTCTCGGGATTGCCGATTACCGCGTCGCGGATCTCCCACTCGATCTCGTCGAACGGATGCACGCCGGCAGTCGAGAACCTGCGTTCGATGGCAAGTCCCTGGAGAGAGTCAGTTCCAAATTTCTCTGCAGTTTTCGCCATCTTTTTCCGCCCTCTTATTTGATCTTTGTGGGCTAGTGATGCTCGCGTCTAGGTCGGATGTCAAAAACGCGGCAAGAACTCCGCATCTCGCGTTTTTTGACTAGGCGCTTTCAGATCTAATCTGAAAAGCGCGGTCCCCGATCATCGAAGGCCTGTGAGGTCTACGTGACGGGATCCATGACGAGAGACCCGAAGAGCTTCTATCTAAATGATAGAGGTCGATTCCCGTATATCTGGGATTCCCTCATTCTCTCCCAGATAGAGAGAGTCAAGGGAATGGAATCGCTCTAGCAAGCCACGAGATGCAGCCGGACTATGCAGGGTATCCAGCAATCGAGACGAAGAATACGACCGACCATGTCCCATCATCGCCATGCCTTTGAGCAAGACTTTCGGGTTACTTTCCCGGGTCCGTTCCAGCATCACGACGTTGTTGTGGACGGCTGGAGCGTGCCATTTGTGAAGGCCAGCTTTCGCCGTGATGACGAGGATCACGTTCGCCTGATCCTCGATGACCGGATCGGCCTGGATCTCAGTGTGGCTGAGGCCGAGAAGCTGATGCCCTTTCTTGCGGATTCAATTGCGGTCGCCCTCGGCTACGGCGCGCACCCGCGCGAGAACATGAAGTCCTTGCCCGAGCGCGCGCCGCATGCTGCGCCCCGAAAGGTGGTCAGGGTGTCAGCCGAGGACGCATCCGACTAAAAGCGGGGGAGGGCGAGAAGGTTGTTCTTCTCGGTGTAGTCCGGCTCGGTGGTGATGTAGTCACCGGAACCGCACTTCGGGCAACCGGCAACGATGACCTTGGCCTCGGGCACCCCAGGTGCCGAGGTCACATAGGTCATCCGATGGTTGCGGATGTAGTCGATGACTTGTGCACGGGTCTCGATGGTCCCGCCCGAGAGCTTGACCTGCGCGATGTGCGGGTGGGAGTAGCCATACGGCTGCTCCGTGCGAACTGCGACGACCTTGTAGGTCATTTGACACCTCCACTTGGTTTGGTCCCTCGTGGTACGGCCCGTGCCACGCCAATGGACAGATCCGTACTGAGAGTTGAGCGCAAAACGGTGGAGCGACGTTCGGACGGATCCAAAAGGCCGATCCGCCGAACTCGTCACTAGATTTGCCCGTGCTTGGGTGGTCCCAGGGGTCGCTTCCCGCCACGCCAAAACTTCTAGGGGAGCGGCCCGCTTTTTTTGCCCAGATGTCGTGCTAGCGAGCGAATCCAGCCGAGTGGCGTACTCTGGATCCATGGCCGAAGACCTGCGCCGGGGCGCCGAGCGGATGGGAGAGCGGGCGAGCGCCGCGCGCGACGCGATGGGCGAGCGCGCCAGCGCCGCCAAAGAGGCCGTCGGTGAGCGGGCGACGGCGGCCAAAGAGGCGACCGCCGACGCGATCGCGCTGGTCAAGCCGAAACTGCGCGGCGTCTCGCACGAGTGGGCGTTCTTCTGCTCGCTCGGCTTCGGCGTCGCCCTGATCGTCCTCGCGAAGACCCCGAAGGCGACCCTGGCGGTGGCGATCTACGCGATCAGCCTCTCGGCCCTGTTCGGGACCAGCGCCCTTTACCACCGCGTCAACTGGACCCGGCCCCAGGTGCGCCAGTGGATGCGGCGCCTGGATCACTCGATGATCTTCTTCCTCATCGCCGGCACCTACACGCCGTTCGCGCTGCTGGTCCTTGAAGGCCCCCTCGCCGACGCGATCCTCGCCGTCGTCTGGATCGGCGCCATCGCCGGCGCGATCGTCGAGATGATCTGGATCGACCACCCGAAATGGGTGGCGGCGATCATCTACCTCTCGCTCGGCTGGGTCGCCGTCGCCGCCTTCCCGGAGCTGTGGTCGCAGATGGGCGTCGCCGGAACCCTGCTGGTCGCCGCCGGCGGCCTTCTCTACACGGCGGGCGCCGTCGTCTACGCGACCCAGCGCCCGAACCCGAACCCGGCGATCTTCGGCTACCACGAGGTCTTCCACCTACTCGTCATCGCTGCCGCCGTCGCCCACTTCTCGGCGATCGCCTTCTTCGCCCTGCCGCGCGCCTGACGAGGGGTGCATTTCCGGGTCTATGGACGGGGAATGCACTCCTCGTGATTTGAAGCTAGGCGGCGACCCGCTCCCGGTCGAGTTCCTCGGCCTCCTCGGCGGAGGCGATCAGCTCGGCCAGGATCTCCTCGAGCCGCTCGGACTGCTGCGGCTCCAGCTCCAGCCGGCCGTCGACGAGCTGCTTGTCGGCACGCGCCACCGGCAGCTCGGTCTCGATCACGCGGCCGCCGAGGGCGCCGAGGACCTTGCGGGTCTCGGCCTGGGCCCAGACCGCGCCGAACATCCCGGTCGAGGCGCCGATCGCCGCCGCCGGCGTGCCGCTGAGGGCGCTCTGGCCGGCCGGGCGCGAGGCCCAGTCGAGCGCGTTCTTCAGCACCCCCGGGATCGAGTGGTTGTACTCGGGCGTCGCGATCAGGACCGCGTCGGCCTCGCGCATCGCCTCGCGCAGCTCGCGCACCGCCTCCGGGGTGCCCTCGAGTTCGAGGTCCTCGTCGTAGAGCGGGATCTCTCGCAGGCGGTCGAACTCGACCAGTTCCGCCCCCGCGGGCAGCCGCTCGGCGGCCGCCCGCAGCAGGGCGCTGTTGAGCGAGTCCCGGCGCAGACTGCCGGTGATGCCCAGGACCCGCATGGTTACTCGGCCTCCGCGACGAACTCGAGCTCGACGGCGATGTCGACCTCGTAGTCGAGCGCCTGGCCGCCGCTGGGCAGGTCGGCCTGCCAGTCGAGCCCGAAGCTGCGGCGGTCGACCTTGGTCGCCAGCGAGAGGCCGACGCGGGCGCTGCCGCCGAGGTCGGCTCCGACCTGGCCGATGCGGCCGGGGGCCTCGACCTCGTGGGTGGTGCCGCGGATCTCGAGCTCGCCGCGCACGGTGACCTCGTTGCCCTCGCCGAGCTCGATCGCGGTCGAGCGGAACTTCAGCTGCGGGTAGCGCTCGGCGTCGAAGAACTCGGGGGAGGCGAGGTGCCCCTTCAGCGCCTGCTCGTCGATGTCGATGCTCGCGACCTCGACCGTGCCCTCGAGCTTCGGTGCCTCGCCGCCCTCGAGCGTCGCGGCGTAGTCGAGGAAGCCGCTGCGGAAAGCGGAGACGCCGTTGTGGATAACGGCGAAGTGGATCGTCGAGTGGACCGGATCGACCTTGTAGGTCCCGGCCGGGACCTGCTGGGAGACGGCCTGCGTGGGGGTCATGTCGAGCTCCTTCTACTAAGACTGTTGTCGGATAAAAGATTGACGCAGAAACAATCGTAGCAGAAAAGCTTGTAGGTACAACTATTGTCATGACAAGGGTCATCTGCGACAATCTAAGGACGATGAGCGACCAGGTGACCGCCACCAGCACGGCCCCCCGTAACGAGGCCTGTCCCGCCAACACCCCCCATGGCGAGGCCTGGGGCGCGCTCGCGCGCACCCACGCCGCGGTCAGCCAGCGCCTGCAGGAGGCGCTCGCGCAGGGCGACTTCCCGCCGCTGCCGTGGTACGAGGTGCTCGCCGCCGTCGCCGAAGCGCCCGAGCAGCGGATGCGGATGGGGGACCTGGCCGAGGCGCTGGTGATCACCCGCGGCGGTCTCACCAAGCTGGTCGACCGCCTGGTCAAGGCCGAGCTTTTGGAGCGGACCTTCTGCGAGACCGATCGCCGCGTCAGCTACGCGACCCTGCTGCCCGCCGGTGCCTCGCTGCTGCGGGAGATGCGCCCGGTGATCGTCGGCGAGCTCGAGCTCGCCTTCTCGGCCAACCTCAGCGTCGAGCAGGCGAACGAACTGCGCGAGACGCTCGACGGCGTCCGCACCGGCGCCTGCGCCGGCGTCGTCTAGCCCGGCGTCGGGCGGAGCTAAGCCAGGGCCGCGGCGGCCCGCTCTTTGGCGGACTCGATGATCGCCGGCAGCTCGGCCTCGCGCCCCTCGCGCAGCAGCACGACCGGATCGGGGTCGCCGTTGACGATCCCCTCGAAGAACTGCTTGCGGTCCTGGTAGGTCGGCAGCGTACCCTTGGCCCAGCCGCGGGCGTCGTTGAGGACGATCGCCAGGCGCGCGTACTCCTCGCCGAACAGCTCCGAGATCTCCCGCTTCATCCGCTTCGCCAGGGCGGGGGAGGCGCCGGCGGTGGAGATCGCGATCGCCAGCGGCCCGGTGCGGACGATCGCCGGCAGGATGAAGTTGCACAGCGGCGGCACGTCGACGATGTTGACCAGCATCGCCCGCCGCTCGGCATCGTCGAAGACGGCGATGTTGACGTCGGTGTCGTCGGTGCAGGCGATCGCCATGAAGACGCCCTCGAGGTCGGCGCCGCCGGCGTACTCGCGCCGCTCCCAGGCGATCGACTTCTCCCGCGCCATCGCCTCCAGCTCGGGGTGGGCGGCCGGGGCCAGCAGGGTCACGTCGGCGTCGCAGGCGAGCAGCCCCTCGACCTTCTCGAGGCCGATGTCGCCGCCGCCGACGACCAGGCAGCGCCGCCCTTTCAGTTTGAGGCAGGCGATGTAGAACGGCGTCTCCAGCATGTCGCGGACGCAGGACTGGTCGCAGATCCCCTTGCGGAACTGACAGACGCACTCCTTGCCGGCGTAGGCCTGGGCGGGCATGGGGGGAAGGTTAGACGGCGGCGAGGGTCAGCTTCAGACCCTCGCCGAGATCAGTCCGCGGGCGCCAGCCGAGCTCGCGCTCGGCGCGGCCGGCGTCGAGGGTGATGCGCTGGACCTCGCCCGCGCGCGGTGGCGCGAACTCGGGCTCGAAGCTCTCGGCGCCGCCGAGCCGGCCCAGCGCCTCGGCCAATTCGAGCACGTTGGTCTCGACGCCGGTGCCGAGGTTGACCGGGCCGCTGACCGTCGACTCCGCCGCGGTCAGCGCCGCCGCGACGACGTCGCCCACATATATGTAGTCGCGGGTCTGGGTGCCGTCGCCGAACACGGTCGGGCGGCCGCCGGACTGCAGCAGCCCGCAGAAGATCGCGATCACGCCGGCCTCGCCGAGCGGGTCCTGGCGCGGGCCATAGACGTTGCCCAACCGGAGGGCGATGCTGGAGAGGCCGTAGAGGCGCTCGTAGAGAGCGAGGTAGCCCTCGGCGGCGAACTTGCTCTGGCCGTAGGCGGAGAAGGGGGCGATCGCGGTCGACTCGTCGAGCGGCAGCTGCTGCCCCTCGCCCTCGCCGTAGATGGCGCCCCCGGTGGAGACGAAGACGAAGCGCCTGGTCTCGGCGGCGCGGGCGGCGTCGAGCACGTTGGCGGTGCCGCCGACGTTGATCGCGGCGTCGAAGGCGGGATCCTCGAGCGACTTGCGGACGTCGATCTGGGCGGCCAGGTGGAAGATCGCCTCGGGCCGGCGCTCGGCGGCCAGGGCGGTCAGCGCGGCGGCGTCGCGGATATCGAGCTCGACCAGCTCCGCTCCGGCCGCCAGGGCGCCGTCGAGGTTGCCGCGGCGACCGGTCGAGAGATCGTCGACGACCGTCACCTCGTCGCCCCGCGCGAGCAGCGCGTCGACCAGATTCGAGCCGATGAAGCCGGCGCCGCCGGTGACGAAGGTCTTCATGACGACGCCGATCCTACGGGGATCGGCGAATGCCAGGCACGAGGGAGTGGCCGGTCGCCCCTGCTACCTTGCTGCCCCATGCGACTGATCGTCACCGAGAAGAACAACAGCGCCAAAAAGATCGCCGAGGCCCTGAGCAACGGCAGCAACGGCTCTGACAAAAGCTTCAAAGTCCCGTTCTACACCTGGAGCGACGCCGACGGCGACCACATGACGATCGGCCTCAAGGGCCACGTGCTCGGCCCCGCCTTCCCCGAGGGCTACTCGAACTGGCAGAAGACGGACCTGCACGATCTGATCGACGCCGAGCTGATCAAGGAACCGACCGACAAAAATGTCGTCAAAGCGATCAAGAAAGTCGCCAAAGAGGCCGACGAGCTGGTGATCGCGACCGACTTCGACCGCGAGGGCGAGCTGATCGGGCTCGAGGCCCTGGAGGAGATGCTCGACTCCAACCCCGAGCTCGGCTCCCGCGAGGGCACCGCCGACGGCAGCCTGGTGATCCAGCGCGCCCGCTACTCGGCTCTGACCAAGGAAGAGATCGATCGCGCCTTCAACGAGCTCGACACGCTCTCCTACCCGCTCGCCAACGCCGGCGCCGCCCGCCAGGACATCGACCTGCTCTGGGGCGCGACCCTGACCCGCGCGGTCTCGCTGGCCAGTCGCCGCTTCGGCTCCAACTTCCTCTCGGTCGGCCGCGTGCAGTCGCCGACCCTGGGCCTGATCGTCGAGCGCGAGATGGAGCGCCGCGCCCACGTCGCGAAACCGTTCTGGGAGCTGTTCGCCAAGTTCGAGCACCCGGACGGGACCTTCGAGACTCACCACACGGTCGACAAATTCTGGGAGAAAGCGGAGGCCGACGCCGCCTTCGCCGGGACGAAAGCGCCGGGCGTCGTCAAATCGGTCACCGCGCGCAAGAACACGCGCCGCCCGCCGACGCCCTACAACACCACCGCCTTCAGCACCGACGCCTCCAGCCGCCTCGGCATCACCCCCGCCAGCGCGATGCGGATCGCCGAGGACCTCTACATGGACGGCTTCATCTCCTACCCGCGCACCGACAACACGGTCTACCCGTCGTCGTTGCCGCTGCGCGAGCTGGTCAGCTCGCTGGTCAAGGTCAAAGAGTTCTCCGCCGCCTCCGGCCTGCTCGACGGCGAGCTGAAACCGACCCGCGGCAAAAAAGAGACGACCGACCACCCGCCGATCTACCCGACCCAGGCGATCCACCCGGGCGCCCTCGACGGCTCCAAGAAACGGGTCTACGAACTGGTCGTGCGCCGCTTCCTCGCCACCTTCAGCCCGCCGATGATCACCGAGTCGACCCGGGCCGACATCGAGGCCGGCTCGGAGACCTACTTCGTCCGCGGCTCGGTCGTCGTCGACCCCGGCTACGCCGGCATCTACACCTACGCCCGCTCCTCCGACGAGGAGATCCCGGCGCTGAAGGAGGGCCAGGAGCTGGCGCTGGACGGCGCCCCCTGGATCGTCGACAAGGAGACGCAGCCGCCCTCGCGGATCTCGCAGGCGAAACTGATCGAGATGATGGAGGAGCGCGGCCTCGGCACCAAGGCGACCCGCGCCGACATCATCCAGAAGCTGTTCGACCGCGGCTACGTCTTCGGCAACCCGCCGGTGCCCTCGGAGACCGGGATCGCGCTGTACGAGGCCTTCAAGAACTACGTGCCGGCGATGGCGACGCCGGAGATGACCGCCCAGCTGGAGGCGGAGATGGACCGGATCGCCGCCGGCGAGATGACCAAGGGCGCCGTCGTCGGCGAGAGCCGCGACCTCCTGCACAAGACCTGGACCGAAATCGACGGCAGCCGCGAGGACCTGGCCAAAGTGATCTGGAAAGGGATGGACGAAGACCGCGTCCTCGGCCCCTGCAAGGTCTGCGAAGAAGCGGGCCGCAAGAAGGACGACGGCTCGCCCCACATGCTGCGGATCATCCGCGCGAAAAAATCGGGCAAACGCTTCGTCGGCTGCAGCGGCTGGACCCTCGACGACCCGAAATCGTGCGACCAGACCTTCCCGCTGCCCCAGCGCGGCGATGTCTTCAAGCTTGAAGACCGCTGCTCGATCTGCGAGCAGACGCCGCGGCTGAAAGTCGTGCCGTTCCGCGGGCGGCCCTGGAACCTCTGCCTCAACGACGACTGCGAGTCGATGCAGGAGATGAAGAAACGCCGGGCCGAGCGCGAAGCCGCCAAAGCAGCCAAAGCGGCGATGGACAAGAAGCCGCCGGTCAAAGGCGACGAGGACGCGCCCAAAAAAGCTAAAAAAGCGAAAGTCAAAGCGTCCAAAGCAGATACTGCCACGCGGGGGCGCAAACGCGCCAAAGCCGCGGCCAAAGGCTGAGGCCCGCGGCGTTGTTCATCTCGCTCGAGGGCGTCGACGGCTCGGGCAAGAGCACCCAGGCGCGGCTCCTGGTCGAGGCGCTGGGGGCCGAGACGGTGGCGATCCGCGAGCCGGGGGGGACCGACGCGGCCGAGCGGATCCGCGACCTGCTCGCCGACCCGGCGGTGGCGCTGGAGCCGCTGGCCGAGCTGCTGCTCTTCCTCGCCGCCCGCGCCGACCTCACCGAGCGGGTGATCCGGCCGGCGCTGGAGGCCGGGCGCACCGTCGTCTCCGACCGCTTCTCCGACTCCAGCGTCGCCTACCAGGGCGCCGCCCGGGGGCTGGGGGTGGGGGAGGTGATCGGGCTCTGCGACACCGCCACCGACGGGCTCTGGCCGGACCTGACCCTGCTGCTGAAGGTCGAGCCCGAGCTCAGCCTCGGCCGCGCCGGCGGCAAGGACCGCTTCGAGTCCGAGGGCGTGGAGCTGCAGCGCGCGGTCGCCAGGGCCTACGAGGAGATCGCGATCATCGCCTCCGACCGGGTCGTCGTGGTTGACGCCGACGGCACGGTGGACGAGGTCCACGAGCGCGTGATGGAGGCGGTCGAAGCCCACCGCGCGGAAGATTGAGCGCTTACCGTCCCCATCGCCACGTTAAGTGCTCAAGGAGCCGGTGAGGTGAGCGCCGTTCTCGACCGGAGCACTGAGCATCAGGCGCGGGTGCGGGTCTCGTTGACGGCGGCGCTGGCCTCGGGGCCCTCGCACGCCTATCTCTTTCGCGGGCCCCAGGGCGCCGGCAAGCGCGCCGCCGCCCGGGCCTTCGCCGCGGAGATCCTCGCCACCGGCGCCGCGGACCCCGACGACGCCCGCCGTCGCGCTCTGCTCGACCCCTCGCCGCACCCCGACCTGGTCTGGCTGACCCCCCGCGGCGCCCAGCATCTGGTCGAGGAGGTGCGCGAGCGGGTGATCCGCGCCGCCGCTTACCGGCCCTTCGAAGGCGGCAAGCGGGTCTTCGTCGTCGAGGCCGCCGAGGCGCTGCGCGACGAGAGCCAGAACGCGCTGTTGAAGACGCTCGAGGAGCCGCCCGCGTACGTCCACCTGATCCTGCTCACCTCCGAGCCCGACGCCCTGCTGGAGACGATCGCCTCGCGCTGCCAGCCGGTCGACTTCGCCCCGCTCTCGGCCGAGGTGCTGGAAGCCGAGCTCGGCAGCGAGTCGGCGCCGCCGGAGGAGATCGCGGCCGCGGCCCACCTCGCCGCCGGTGACCTGGAGCGGGCGCGGCTGCTGCTGGGCGCGCGCGGGCGCGAGGTCCGCGAGGACGTCGAGCGCTGCGTCGTCGCCGCGCTCGGCGGCGAGGTCGCGGCGGCGCCATGGCAGCGCCTGCTCGACCGCGCCAAGGCCGCCGGCGAGGATGTCGAAGCGGCGACCCGCGAGGTGCTGGAGGAGGAAGCCAAGTCCGGCCTCAAGCGGACCGCCCGCGACATCGCCGACGAGTCCAAACGAGCCGGTCGCCGCCGCCGCACCGAGATTCTCGACCTCGGTCTCGAGCTCTGCGCCGCTTGGTTCCGCGACCTCGCGGCGCTCGCCGCCGGCGCCGAGGACGTCGTCTTCAACCGCGACCGCCTCGACCAGCTCCGCTCCCAGGCCGCCGGCCTCGGGCCCGGCCGCGCCCGCGCCGCCGCCGAGGCCGTGCAGGAGACGCGGCGCGGCCTCGACTTGAACGTCTCCGAGGAGCTGGCGCTGGAAGCGCTTTTCTTCCGGCTCGAGCGCGAGTTGTCCTAAGGGTTTCGCAGTTTCTCGAGTTCCCGCGCGCAATCGGTGCGTCGGGGGCTCCTACGGTCTGGGCATGCTTTGGCTGAGGTCAGATCTCTTCCCTTTTGCCGGGGTGGTGATCGAAGCAATTTCCAGCGCCGCCGGCACACGGAGCTGCGCTGATGCCCTCGATGTGGTGTTGAGCGAAGGTGATCGCGTGATCCGGGCGCTGACAATACGTTTCGTCGCGTGTCTCGTTCCCGCGTGCCTGCTGGTCGTCGCCCTCAATCTTCTTGACGCTTCGCCGGGGCTGGCCCTGTGCTCCTTCTTCGCCAGCATGGGAGTGATATCTGGGCTATCGGGAGCTACATCTTCGCCCACGAAGATGAGATTCCCACCCGGTCCCAGCACCGGCAAGACCGGCATCGCTGACTCGACCTAAGCGCGTTCGCGCTCGGGGCTCTTCGAGCCGCCGTTACTGCGTTCTTCCGCTGCTTGCGCGCGCGCTTTCTCCAGCGCCCGCTCTTGGGCCAGTCGGGTTATCTGCGCTGCCTGGCGGGACATGATCACGCTGAAGTTGAGTGCCAGGCCGAGCAGCAGCAGGAGGACGACCGAGAAGAGGGCGACGTTGGTGTCGCGCACTCCCATCACGTCGGCGATCACCTCGAGCAGGCCGGGGAAGGCGGCGAAGGCGAGCATGCCGACGCCGGCCAGCAGCCAGATCACGCTGTAGCGCTCCTGCAGGCGGTTGCGACGGATCAGATCGAGGATCAGGAGCATGAAGAAGACGGCGATCAGCGCCGCGACGATCCGCGTCTGCGAAGTCAGGTGGACCTGGGTGGCCTGGGCGGCGAAGGGCACCCCGCTCATCGCTCGGCCTCCGCGTGCCGGCGCGGGCGGAACTGGCCGACCAGGAGGACGACGACCCCCTTGAAGATGAAGAAGGCCGAGCGCAGCGGGGTCAGGAAGGAGCTGCCGCCGGCCCGCTCCAGCATCCGCACCGGCACCTCCTCGACCCGCAGGCCCTCGCGCACCGCCAGCTGCAGCGACTCGATCTCGGCGAAGTCGGGCGAGTAGTTCTCGCTGAACAGGCTCATCACGCGCCGGTTCGCCGCCCGCATGCCGCTGGTCGTGTCGGTGAAGCGCTGGCGCGTCGCCAGGGTGAGGAAGAAGCGGAAGACGCCGGTGCCGATCCGCCGCGAGAAGGTCGGCTTGTAGTCGTCGCTGGCGGCGACCGCGTCGGGGTCGCGGTAACGGGAGCCGATCACCAGGTCGGCGCGGTCGGCTTCGACCTCGTTCAGCAGCCGCGCGACCTCGACCGCCGGGTGCTGGCCGTCGGCGTCGAGGTGGGCGCAGCAGTCGTAGCCTTCGCGCAGGGCGTAGAGGTAGCCGGTCTGCAGCGCCGCGCCGAGCCCCTGGTTGAAGGGCAGGGTGGCGACGAGGACGCCGCACTCGCGCGCCCGCGCCGTGGTCGCGTCGGTCGAGCCGTCGTCGACGACGAGGATGTCGGCGCCGGCGATGTGCTCGCGCACGTCGGCGACGACGGCGGCCAGCGAGGCCTCCTCGTTCCAGGCGGGGATGAAGACGAGAGTCCGCACCCGCCGATTCTCCCATGATGGCTCCCAGCCGCCCGCTCGCGTCCCGGCCCGTGAATGGATTGTGTTAGTAAACCTTCATGAGCTCTGTCGAGGAGAAGCCCGCCGAGACGGCGGTCGCCGTTCCCCGCATCGGCATGCGGCTCTGGCTGACCGGCGCCTTCGCCGCGGTCAGCCTGATCACCGCGGTCGCCGTCTACCTCTTCGGCGACGACCGCACGGCCCTGGTCGCCTCGGTCCTGGTCGGCATTCTCGCCGGCTTCCTGATCGCGGTCGCGATCTCCCACCGCGTCGTCCGCCTCGCCCGCGCCGCCGGGGAGATGGCGGGAGGCTCCTTCGACGCCCCGCTCAACGTCTCCGGCCCCGACGAGATCGGCGACCTTGCCCGCGCCCTCGACTCGATGCGGGCCTCGCTGAAAGAGAGCTTCGGCGTCCTCACCGCCGACCGCAACAAGCTCGCCGCGATCTTCGACGGCCTCACCGACGCGGTGATGGTGGTCGACTTCGAAGGCCCGGTTCGTTTCTCCAACAGCGCCGCCGCCCGCCTGCTCGACGTCGAGGGGAGGCCGCCGGAGGTGGTGCAGCCGCAGCTGCATCGCGCCTCCGAGCTCGGCTTCGCCGCCCACCCGGCGCTGCGGATCGGCGACCGCGCCTACGCGCTCAACGCCCGCTCGCTGCCCGACGAGCGCGCCGTCCTGGCGGTGCTGCGCGACCGCACCGACGAGCTCCGCCGCGAGCTCGCCGAAGCCGACTTCGTCTCCAACGCCGCCCACGAGCTGCGCAACCCGCTGGCCGGGATCTCCGGGGCGATCGAGGTCCTGCAGAGCGGCGCCAAGAACGACCCGCGCGATCGCGACCACTTCCTCTCCCGCCTGGCCGACGACGCCGACCGCATGAGCCGGTTGACGCAGTCGCTGCTGACCCTGGCCCGGGTCGAGTCGCGGGGGGCGGCGGAGAGCGAGATCGTCGACGTGCCGGCGGCGATTCGCGACGTCGTCGCCGCGGTGCCGCCGCCACCACACGTCGCCCTCGAGGTGGAGGTGGAGCCGGATCTGGCCGCCACCGGCGACCCGACGCTGCTGCGCCAGGTGATGATCGGCTTGCTGACCAACGCCTTCAAGAACACGCCACCCCCCGGCACCGTTACGGTGCGTGGCCGCCATGACGGAGAGGCAGAGGTCATCTTGGAGGTAATCGACACCGGCACCGGGATCCCGGCGGCGGAGATCGACCGTGTCTTCGAGCGCTTCTACCGGCGCAGCGAGTCACGCAAGCAGGAGGGCTTCGGCCTCGGCCTGGCGATCGCCCGCCGCATGGTCGGGGTGATGGGCGGCCAGATCGGCGCCGACTCCGTCGAGGGGGAGGGCAGCACCTTCTGGGTCCGGCTCCCCGTCGCCCAACCGAGTCCGACCCCGGTGGCCTGAGCGCGAACCCTATGTATAGAGAGCGAACATGAGCAGCGGCCGCATCCTGATCGCCGACGACGAGCCCTCGGTCCGCGACTCGGTCGGCTACGCGCTGACCCAGGAGGGATTCGAGGTCAGCCCCGCCGAAGACGGCGACCAGGCAGCGGCGATGCTCAGCGACGGCATCCCCTACGACCTGCTGATCCTCGACATCATGATGCCGGGGCCGAGCGGGCTCGACATCTGCCGCGACGTGCGTTCGCGCAGCGCCGTGCCGATCATCGTCCTCACCGCCAAAGACGCCGAGGTCGACAAGGTGGTCGGGCTCGAGGTCGGCGCCGACGACTACGTCACCAAGCCTTTTTCGGTCCGCGAGCTGCTCGGCCGCGTCCGCGCCCAGCTGCGCCGCCGCGAGCTCGACCGCTCGCCGCTGGCACAGGCGGTGAAGATCGAGGCGGGTGCGGTCTCGATCGACCTCGTCCGTCACGTCGCCACCGTGCGGGGCATCCCGGTCAACCTGACCCGCTCCGAGTTCCAGCTGCTGCGCCTCCTGGTCGGTCGCCCCGGCGAGGTCTTCGGCCGCGCCCAGATCATGGAGGAGCTCTGGCAGACCGAGTTCGACGGCGACGAGCGCGCCTGCGACGTCCACATCTCCAACTTGCGCCAGAAGGTCGAGCGCGACCCCCAGAAGCCGGAGCTGGTGGTGACGGTGCGGGGCGTCGGCTACAAGTTCGACGGCGAGGGCGGCTAACGGGGTCAATGCCTCCCACGGCCGCCGGTCGCTACACATCGGTTTCTTTAAGCCGCCTTCTCTAGGGCGGCTTTTCCCTTTCTAGAGGCGTTTCAGGACAAGAAACAAATTTGTCCTTGACATTTATAGAACTGAGTGTCTACTCTTGCGTCGACTCGGGAAACACGTGTGTCCACCACCGTGTCACCGGATCACAGGGAACAGATCACAGGGAAAAGAGCCTGGGTGGCCGCTACAGGGAAGCGGCCCCGAAAAAAGGGGCTCACGGGACAAGGAGAGCAATACGTTGAGACGCCACGCGAAGGCATCATCCGCGGGATCGACTTCGGCCCAGGCCGGCGGCCTCGGCTCGCTGCGCCTGCGCATCCTCGCCCTCCTCTGCATCACGCTCGCCGCGGCGATGGCCCTGTTCGCCTCCTCCGCCTTCGCCGCCGAAACCCGCTCCTACACCGGCACCTCTTTCGGCCCCGACGGCGCCGCCGGCACCGAAGCCTTCTCCGACCTGCAGAGCATCGCGGTCGACCAGGCCGGAGGCGACGTCTACGCCTACGACGCCGGCGCCGGCGGCAAGGTCTACAAGTTCGACTCCGCCGGAGAACCCGTCGCCTTCTCCGGCCTGGGCGGGAGCAACGCGATCACGGGTATCGGCGGTGTGACCGAACCCGGGGCCGAGCAGGTCGCAGTCGCACCCCCCGGCTCGCCCGGCGGCACCGCCGGTGACATCTATGTCACGAATCTTGAAACGGTGAAGGTCTACTCGGCTGCCGGTCTGCTCCTGGGGACGCTGGGCGAAGGCGAAACCTGTGGTGTCGCGGTGAACCCGGCCGGCCACGTGTTCATCGGCAGCTACCCGGCGACGATCAGGGAATACGTCCCGGCGGCAAATCCGCCCGCCAACACTCCCGCAGCCACCGGGAGCGTCCCGGGGCTCGGCCTCTGCAACGTCGCTGCCGACGGCTCGGGCAACGCCTACGCGACCGATTACGGAACCGGCTCGAAGACGGCAAAGCTGGAAGGCCTCGCCGACACCAGCCCGACTTTCATCGAACCGGGCGGGAACACGATCGGCCTCGACCCGATCTCGGGCGACCTCTTCGTCGACCGCCGCAGCTCGGTGGCCCAGTACGACCCGGGCGGCGCCCTCACCATGACCTTCGGCGGCGGTCAGATCAGCGACTCGTTCGGAGTCGCCGTCAACTCCGGCGCCGACGAAGCCTACGTCGCCGACGGCGGCAGCGGCAAGGTCGACATCTTCGGTGCGCCGATCGCCGTCCCCGGCGTGAGCGCGGAACCCGCGACCGGAGTTACGACCGTCAAAGCGGTCCTCAACGCCACTATCAATCCCGCTGGCGTTGCCGTGGAGGAATGCAAGTTCGAATACGGGACCACCGAAGCCTACGGGTCGACCAAAGCCTGTGAAGGCGCGATCCCGACCGACGAAAACGACCATCCCGTCACCGCCTCGCTCTCCGGGTTGACTCCGCAGACCAAATACTTCTTCCGCGCCGTCGCCACGAACGCCAACGGCACCAGCTCCGCCGCCGGTACCTTTGAAACCGGGTCGGTCGCGACGACTGAACCGGCCACCGCTGTCACGACGAGTGCAGCCACGCTGAACGGTGTCGTCCGGCCCGGCGGGGAAGCGGTCGCCGAATGCTTCTTCGAATGGGGCGAAACGGCAGCCTACGGGCAGACGGCCCCCTGTGCCGGACCGACTCCCGCCGACGAAGGGGAACATCCGGTGAGCGCCCGGATCGAAGGCCTGAGCGCCGCTGGCGCGGGGTATCACTTCCGGCTCGTCGTCGAGCAGGCAGGAGGGGAATCGACCGGCACCGACCACAGCTTCCGGACCCACGGCGCCCTGCTCAGCAAGGAGGGGGCCCTCGAAGTCGGGCTCACGGAAGCGACACTGGCGGCGACGATCAACCCGAGAGGCGCCGAAACCAGCTACCACATCGAATACGGGCCCGACACCGACTACGGCTCGTCCACGCCGGAGCTCAACATCGGCTCCGCCGAACAACCTTCGGGCATCGAGGAAACGCTGACCGGCCTCTCCCAGGCGACGACCTACCACTGGCGCGTCGTCGCCACCAGCGAAGGCGAAAGCGTCTCCGGGCCCGACCTCACCTTCCACACCTTCGCACCCTCGCCCGCCCCGCAGACCGGCTGTCCCAACCAGGAATTCCGTCTCGGCGCAGGTGCTCTCCTGCCCGACTGCCGTGCCTACGAACAGGCGACGCCGGTTAACAAGCACGGCTCCAACTCGACCACCAACGTCAACATTACGGCGGCCTCGGCCGACGGCAACCGGATCGACTTCGGCAACGCCGCCGGGTTGCCGTCGACCGGCGGCAGCACCACCGCCGCGCCGTACCTGGCAGGTCGCAGCGGCGGGACCTGGTCGACGAACGGGATCCTGCCCACGGTCCCCGCAGGATCCGCCGCAAACACGCTGGGCTGGGACGAAGAATTCAAAGCGGTCGCGAGCTTCTCGGAAACCGAAGGGCTGTTTCTCGCGGACACGGAAAACAGGACCTTCGAACAGTTGATCTCGGTCAGCGGAGAACGTTTCAGTCCCGCTCTCGGTGCTTTTGCCGCAGACCCGAAGCACTTCGTGATCGAAGCCGAAAACAGTCTCGCCCCCGGCGCGGTCGCCGGCAAGCCGAACGTCTTCGATATCGATCACGGCGCGGTGACCCTCACCAGCCGGATTCCGCAGGGACCGGCGACGAGCTGCGACGACGCCGCCGGGCCGGCCTGTGAACCGGCCCCTGGTGGGGCTTACGTCGGCCCCTACGCCTGGGGAAATAATCTCCTTGTAGGCCAAGGCGCCGCGCACCTCAGGTACCTCACCCAGAACACGATCTCCAAGGACGGCTCCAAGACCTTCTTCACGACGGCGGGGAACGGGCAACTCTATGTCCGTGAAAACGGCACCACGACCCGCCTCATCTCAGCCTCGCAGGCGAGCGTGCCGGATCCGAACGGAACCAGGCCGGCGGCCTTCATGGCCGCCACCCCCGACGGGAGGATCGTCTACTTCACCAGCTGCGAGAAGCTGACCGACGACTCGACCGCAGTGTCGACGGCGGCCGACAGTTGCTACGAACGGGAAGAATTCGGCAACGAAGGGTATGTGCAGGGTTCCGACCTCTACGCCTACGACACCTCGACTCACACCCTGACCGACCTCAGCGTCGATGACGAAGCCGGCGACGCGAAAGGAGCCCAGGTGGTCGGGATGCTCGGAGCCACGCCCGACGGTTCATACGTTTACTTCGTCGCCAACGGGAGGCTCGCTCCGGGCACGACCGCCGGGAACTGCGCGAGACAAGCAGAACCTGGGCAGCAGTGCAATATCTACGTGTCCCACGACGGCACGATTTCCTTTGTCGCGCGGATCGGCGAATCCGTTCAGGACGGCGGAGACTGGCAGCCAAAATTTAATGAAAGAGCGAAGGAATCACGCGTCGCTGCCGACGGCACTCTCCTTTTCTCGTCGGTGCAGAACCTCACCGGTTACGAAAGTGTTCCGAGCGGGTCTGCATGCAACAGTAACCAAAACGGCAAATGCGCACAGTACTATCGATATGTCCCGGAAACGAGTGAACTCGACTGCGTCAGCTGCAGTCCCGCCGATACGATCCCGACCGGATTTCCCAGCCTCAGCCACTCAAATTCCGGGTTTTTCACGGAGCGGCCGAAGTTCGCATTTCTGACCCGCGGCATCTCCGCCGACGGCGACCAGGTCTTCTTCGACACCCCGGACAAGCTGGTCGCGGCCGACACCAACGGCGTGACCGACGCCTACGAGTGGGAGGCACTCGGCTCCGGTTCCTGTGAGACCGAAGAAGTAGAAGGCGGCTGCCTCTACCTGCTCTCGACCGGCAAGAGCGACCGCAACTCCTACATCGGCGACATCTCTACCGACGGGGACTCCGCCTTCATCTTCACCGGTCAACCGCTGGTCCCGACCGACCTCGACCAGATCGTTGACGCCTACGCCGTCCGTACCGGCGGCGGATTGAGCTCCCAGTTCCCGCCGGCGGCAGGGGAACCCTGCCTCGGCGAAGCGTGCAGGGGCGCCGGCACCGCCGCGCCGACGCCTGCTACGCCAGGAAGCTCGACCTTCAGCGGCCCCGGCAACGAAAAGGCCGGCGCCAAGAAGAAGTGCAACACGCACTCGAAGAAGTGCAAGAAGCAGAAGAAGAAAAGCAAGAACAGGAAGAAGCACAAGAGCAAGAAGCACACTCATAGCCATAACAAAGCAGGAGGTTCGAAGTGACCAGCGCCGCGCAACTGCTACCGCGTGCGATTCGCCGCGCCCTCCTGCCGCTCTCCGTGCTCCTGCTCGGTCTGCTCCTGCCCGGGGTCGCGCAGGCGGCTACGTCAGCGCCGTCGTGGCGGATCGAATCGGTCGTCTCACCGACCCATCTGGCTCCCGGAGACGAATCCGGGTTCGCGACCTACGCCGTGACCGCGCGGAACGTCGGCGGGGCCCCGACCGACGGCTCAGACATCACCGTCACCGACGAACTGGCGAGCGGGATCACCGTCGATCCGACCCCGGAGAGTCTGCTGGGAAGACCGAAGATCGTCAGCGACGGCGGCGTCCACGAATTCCCGGAAGGCATGTGTGACAACAACGCCGTCCCGTTCACCTGCACGGTCGAAGGCACGACGATCCAGCCGGGCGAAATCCTGATCATGTTCGTGCCGGTGGACATCGCCGCGAACGCACCCTCGCCGGCGGTCAACCACGTCAGCGTCAGCGGCGGCGGCCCGGTAGACGCGAGCGCGACGGAGACGACGCCGGTCACCACCGAACCGGTCGATTTCGGCTTCCAGAGCCTGCAGACCTACTTCACCGACAACACCGGCGCCCCCTTCACCCAGGCCGGCGGTCACCCGTATGTCTTCCACACCGACTTCCAGACGACCAGCATCTTCGATCCGCCGAAGGAAAACCCGGTGGCGGGGACGCTCCACAATGTCGTCGCCACCCTGCCCAA
This sequence comes from uncultured Solirubrobacterales bacterium, assembly GCA_963795625.1. Lineage (GTDB taxonomy): Bacteria > Actinomycetota > Thermoleophilia > Solirubrobacterales > 70-9 > VAYN01. The sequence continues at coordinate 39,535 of CAWCIS010000004.1, forward strand.
GGGCATGGTGGTGAACCCGGCCGCGACCCCGGTCAAGTGCACCGAGGCGCAGTTCGAGGCGAGCGTGGAAACCGAATGCCCGGACGCCTCGGCGATCGGCATCGTCCACCCCCATATCAACGGCCTCGGTTTCTCCAATCCGGCTCTTAGCGAACCGCTGTGGAACCTGGTGCCGCCACCGGGCTCGGCGGCGTCGTTCGGGTTCAACCCCGGCGGCTTCGGGATCTTCGCCCACCTGCTCGGCGGCGTGAACTCGGCCGGGGAATTCCAGCTCACGTCGACGACCGAAAACATCCTCGAGTACGGCCAGATCGCGGGGATCACGGTCGAACTCTGGGGCAACCCGACCGATCCCAGCCATGACCCCAGGCGCGGCAGCTGCGCGTTCCCGTCCGGTCTTGGTGACCTCTGCTCCTCCGAACGCCTCGACGCCCCGCTGCTGACGATGCCGAGCGCCTGCAGCAGCGAACCGGGCATGGTCTCGCAGAGCATGGACTCCTGGCAGGAACAGGGCAAATTCGTCTCCGGCTCCTCCTCGACCACCGACGCTGAAGGGAATCCGGTCGGCGTCGACGGCTGCAACGCGCTGGAATTCAAACCGGAAATCTCCTCCAAGGCGACCACCAACCTCGCCGACAGCCCCACCGGCCTCGACTTCAAGATCCATCAGCCCCAGAACAGCCACTACGAAGGCCTCTCCACCGCCAACCTCAAGGACGTCCAGGTCACCCTGCCCGAAGGCATGACCCTGAATCCCTCCGCGGGCAACGGCCTGGAAGCCTGCACCGAGAGCCAGATCGGCTACCAGCCCTCCGGCGGCAAGATCCGCTTCTCCCAGACGCCGAACAACTGTCCCGATGCCGCCAAGCTCGGCACCATGGAAGTGAAGACGCCGCTGCTGGAAGAAAAGCTCCCCGGCACGATCTACCTGGCAAAGCCATACGAGAATCCCTTCGGCAACCTGACCGCGATCTACCTGGCGATCGAAAGCAAGGAAAGGGGCATCATCGCCAAGCTCGCGGGCAAGGTCACCCCCGATCCGCAGACCGGCCGGCTGACGGCGGTATTCACCGAAAACCCCGAGCTGCCGCTGGAAGACATCGAAACGCACTTCTTCAACGGCCCCCGCGCCGCCCTGGTCACCCCGCTCACCTGCGGCACCAAGGAAACGACCACCACCCTGGTCCCCTGGTCGACGCCGGAAGGCGCCGACGCCCATCCGTCGGACTCCTACGAAACGACCCTGGGCGCAGGCGGCGGAGCCTGTCCGACTTCGGAAGCCGCCGCTCCGAACCACCCCGCCTTCACCGCCGGCACCGCCGCCCCCGAAGCAGGCGCCTATAGCCCCTTCCTGCTCAAGCTCTCCCGCGAAGACGGCACCCAGCGCCTGACCGGCATCGACACCACCCTGCCCAAGGGCCTGGCGGCGAAGTTCGCCGGCATCCCCTACTGCTCTGAAGCCCAGATCGCCCAGGCCAAGTCTCGCGAAGCGCCCAACCAGGGCGCCCTCGAGCAGTCCAACCCGAGCTGCCCGGCAACCTCCGAAGTCGGCAGCGTCACGGTGGGCGCCGGAGCCGGCATCACCCCCCTCTACGTGGGAGGCCACGCCTACCTAGCCGGCCCCTACAAAGGCGCCCCCCTCAGCCTGGCGATCATCACCCCGGCGGTGGCGGGCCCCTTCGACCTCGGCGCCGTAGTAGTCCGCACCGCCCTCTACGTCGACCCCGAAACCGCCCAGGGCCACGCCGTCTCCGACCCCGTGCCCTCGATCATCCAGGGAGTGCCCCTGGACATCCGCTCGATCGCGGTCAGGCTCGACCGCCCCTCCTTCACCCTCAACCCGACCAGCTGCGACCCGATGCAGATCACCGGCGCCGCTCCGACCCTGCCCGGTCAGAGCGCCGCTCTGACCAGCCCCTTCCAGGTCGGCGGCTGCAGCGCCCTCAAGTTCGCCCCGAAGATCGCGATCTCGCTGAAGGGCGGCACCAAGCGCCACCGCTTCCCGGCCCTGAAAGCGGTAGTCACCTACCCCCAGGGCGGCGCCTACGCCAACATCGCCTCCGCCCAGGTCACCCTGCCCCACAGTGCCTTCCTCGAACAGGGCCACATCGGCACCGTCTGCACCAGGGTGCAGTTCGCCGCTAACGCCTGCCCGAAAGCCTCGATCTACGGCAAGGCCAAGGCGATCACCCCGTTGCTCGACCAGCCCTTGGAAGGCCCGGTCTACCTGCGCTCCTCCAGCCATGAACTGCCGGACCTGGTGGCCGCCCTGAACGGCCAGGTCGACGTCGTCCTGGCGGGAAGGGTCGACACCGGTAAGGGCGGGGGCATCCGCAACACCTTCGAAGCCGTCCCAGACGCCCCGGTCTCCAAGTTCACCCTGGAAATGCAGGGGGGCAAGAAGGGGCTGCTGGTCAACTCCGAAGACATCTGCCGCAAGCCGCAGAAGGCGACGGTGTCCTTCACCGCTCAGAACGGGAAGGCGCTGAGCCTGAGCCCGACGATCGCCAACAGCTGCGGGGGGAAGGCGAAGAAGAAGAGCTCCGGGAAGAAGGGGCGCGGCCACAAGCACTAGTGCCTCAGTTTGAGATCTAGGGCGCGGCTCAGGCGGGGGCATGGGCAAACCAGAGGACAGTCCCGACGACTTCTCGATGACGTTCGAGGCGGCCTTCGCGCGTCTTCAGGTCACCGTTCTGGAGGCTTGCGCAGAGGCACCCGATTGGCCCGAAAAGGTCGCCCTGGGGGTCCGGGCCGGGCTGGCGTTCGCCGCCGCCGACCCCACTGCCGCTCAGGCGCTGACGAACGAGGCTCTGGCGCACGGGGGGGAGGGGGTCGCCCGCTACGAGCGCCTGGTCAGTTACCTGGGCGAGCGCCTCCACCCGGGCCGGGACGAGCGACGGGGAGGGAGAGAGCTTCCCGGCATCACCGAGCGCGCGATGGCCGGCGGCGTGCTCACCCTCGTCTCGCAGCGAATCGACCAGGGCAGGGCGGGCGAGCTCACCGAGCTCGCCCCGGAGGCGATCCAGTTCGTCCTCACTCCTTACCTGGGCGCCAGCGAGGCGAAGAGCGTCGCCGTTCGGTTCGGCCTGGCATAGGGGTCTAAGCTGAACCCATGGGTAGGAGGGCCATCCGCACGCTTGCGGTTGCCTTCGTTGCCGTGCTCGTGGCCGGGTCGGCGGCGCTGGCCGCCAGCAGCGTCACCAAGGTCCATCTCCAGGCCGGCAACCTGGTGGTGATCGGCGAAGGCGGCTTCGCTCCTTCGGCGCTGCCGAAGAGCGTCGATGCGCCGATCACGATCTTCGGCAAGGGTCGGCTGGGCACGGTTGACGGCTCGCTGCCGCCGATCCTGAAGACGATCGAATTCGAATTCGACAGGCACGGCTCGATTCAGACGCTGGGGCTGCCGATCTGCACCACGGGCAAGTTGCAGAGCACCACGGTGCCGCAGGCCCGCAAGCTCTGTCCGGGCGCGATCGTCGGCAAGGGTTTCGGCCACGCGGTCGTCAAATTCCCCGAACAGCCGCCGATCCCGGTCTCCTCGCCGATCACGATCTTCAACGGGCCGACGATCAAGGGGGACCCGAGCGTGATCGCCCACTTCTACACGACGGTCCCGACCCCGGTCGCCTTCGTCGTCCCGATCCTGATCGAAACGATCCACAACGGCCGCTACGGCTACCGCGTCAACGCCGAGATCCCGAAAATCGCCGGCGGCAGCGGCATCCCCATCTCTGGCCAGATCACGATCGGTCGCAAATGGACCTACAGGGGCATCAAGCACAGCTACATCAACGCCCGCTGCCCCGACGGTCGCCTGCAGGCAGTCGGCCGCTTCGGATTCACCGACGGGACCCTGCTGCGGGGGACCTTCATCAACCCCTGTAAGACGCTGCGCTGAGTCAGCTCGGGGCGGACGGCGCGCGTGCCGGTCCGGCGATCAGGCCGGCGAGCGGGTCGCGGCCGTCCCAGCTGCCGCGGGAGGCATAGGGGCGGAAGCGGACGAAGGCGGATTCGTGATGGAAGGGCCGGGCGCGGTCGGCCGCGACCGCGGCGCGGTGGGGGCCGCCGGCGCCGATCGCGTACTCGCGCATGGCGCCGGCGGTGCGCCAGAGGGAGAAGGTGGCGACCAGGCGCGGCGGGCGGGCGAGGCCGGTGCCGGCAAGCAGGGCCGGGCTGGCGATCGCGTCGGCCTCGGCCGGGGCGGCGGCGCGGCGGAAGGCGCCGATCCGGCGCAGTCGCAGGCGGCCGAGGGTGAGTACCCCGACCGGCTCGGAGTCGTCGACCGGCAGCGCCCTGGCCGGTAGCCCCGGCATCCCGGCCCAGGCGCCGAAGACCCGCAACGGCTCGAGGCGCACCTGCCAGCCGCCGGCGAGGTGACGGGCGATGGGGTGGAGGCGGGAGAAGCGCTCGATCCCTTCGTCGCTCTCCCAGGCGGCGATCATTCCCACCTGCCCGAAGTGCCTCGGTGGCAGCAGTGGCTCGCCGAGCGCCGCCGTGGTCGTCGTCTCGGCGTAGATGAGGCCCGGCACGCGGCCGGGCCGCGGTGGCCTCAGCAGCACCTCCGCCGCCTCGCGCGGCCCGAGATCGGCGATGTGCACCGAGACGATCATCGACCGAGAAGACGGTACCGACCAGCCAGACAAACGCTCTCCATCTCTAAAAAAACAGTCTCTTGACTTTGTGAAAGGAAGCGTTTACAGTCCCGCGCAGCCGATCCGCACCAGGGAGTGGACGCGGCGATCAACAGGGAAATAACCGAGCCCACCGGGGCCGCAGGGAGCGGCCGGCAGAGGGGCTCACGGGACAAGGAGAGCAATACGTTGAGACGCCACGCGAAGGCATCGTCCGCGGGATCGACCTCGGGCCAGGCAGGCGGCTTCGGCTCGCCGCGCCTGCGCATCCTCGCCCTCCTCTGCCTGGCGGTCGCGGCGGCGATGACCCTGTTCGCCTCCAGCGCCTTCGCCGCCAAAATCCATCCCTACACCGGCACCTCCTTCGGTCCCGACGGGGCCGCCGGCTCGGAATCCTTCACCGCCGTCCAGGGCGTCGCCGTCGACCAGACGAGCGGCGACGTCTACGTCTTCGACGGCGGCGTCGGCAAGCTCTTCAAGTTCGACGCCGGCGGCGAACCGGCCGACTTCTCGAGCCTGGGCACCAACGCGATCGGCGGCATCACCGCTTTCGGCAATGGCGAAAACGAGGTCGCCGTCGCTCCTGCCGGTGCCCCCGGCGGCACCGCCGGCGACATCTACATCGCCAACGGCGCCGGGATCCAGGTCTTCGACCCCAGTGGGAAAAGGCTGGAAAGCTTCGTGACCGGTGTCGGCGAAGTCTGCGGTGTCGCCACCGACCCGGCCGGTCACGTCTTCGCCGGGATCTATCCGAGCGAAGTCAAGGAATTCACCCCGATGGCGAACCCCCCCGTCACCAGCGACCAGACCGGGGTCTCCAGCGCCGAACTGCCGACGATCTGCGGCGTGGCGGCGGACGGCCTCGGCAACGTCTACGCGACCGGCTACTTCGAAGGGGGAGAAGGCGCGGCGAAACTCGAAGGGCTCACCGATCCCACGGCGACGATCGTCGCCCCCAGCTCGCGGACGATCGCGGTCGATCCCGCCAGTAACGACCTCTACGCCAACAATGCCGGCTCGATCTCCCAGTACGACTCCGACGGCAACCTGATCGGCACCTTCGGCGCCGAACAGCTCTCGGGCTCCTACGGGGTCGGGGTCAACGGCACCTCCGAAGCGGTCTACGCCAGCACCGGCTCGGGCACGGTCGCGATCTTCGGCGCCCCGATCGTCGCCCCGGGCGTCAGCACCGAAGCGGCGACCGCCGTCACCGTGATCACCGCGACTCTGAACGGCACGGTCAGCCCCGACAACGTCGCGGTGAGCGAATGCAAGTTCGAATACGGCCTCACCACCGCCTACGGCCAGAGCAAACCCTGCGAAGGCGCGATCCCGACCGACGGCAACGACCATCCGGTCACGGCCGCACTTACCGGCCTGAACACCGGCAGCGAATACCACTTCCGCATCGTCGCCACCAACGCCAACGGCACCAGCAAAGGCGCCGATCGGACCTTCACCACCAAACAGCCGGCGATCACCGGCGAAGCGACCGAAGTCGAAGGCACCAGAGCGACCCTCAACGGCACCGTGCTGCCCGAAGGCGAAGCGGTCACCTCCTGCTTCTTCGAGTATGGCGCCGGTCAGGGCTACGGCAAAACCGCTCCCTGCGTGGGAGCGATCCCGACCGACGAAGGCGAACACGCGGTCACCGCGGCGCTGACGCATCTGGCTCCCGATTTCACGACTCACTTCCGCCTCGTGATCAACCGTGGCGGGCCTCCGATCCGCGGTGTCGACCAGAGTTTCAGAACTTCCGCCACGGTCACTACCGGTCCCGCTAGCGCGATTACGGGGGGGACCGCCGCGGTTGAAGGCACGATCAATCCCGAAGGAATCGCCCTGACGACTTGCAGCTTCGAATACGGCGCCACCATCACCATCGCCGAAGGCGCCGTCGAATCCTATGAAGACTCGGTCCCGTGCACCGAGTCACCGGCCTCGATCGGCACCGGCACCGGCCCCGTCGCGGTCCACGCCAATCTCTCCGGCCTCGCTTTCGGCGCCACCTACCACTACCGCTTGGTTGCGACCAACGTCGACGGTTCCTCGGCCGGCGAAGACCAGAAATTCACGACGCCCGGTGCTGCGATCAAAGCCGAGCTGGCCGCAAGCGTCGGCCTCAGCGAGGCGACTCTGCAGGTGCAGATCAATCCTCACGGTTCGGCCACCACCTACCGGATCGAGTACGGAACCGACACCTCCTACGGTGCCGCCACTCCCGAAGCCCCGATCGGGGCCGGGGAAGTCAGCCAGACGTTCGAAAACACGCTCACGGGCTTGACCCCCGCCACCACCTATCACTGGCGCGTCGTCGCCACCAACTCGATCGGCACTTCGCTCGGGGCCGATCACACCTTCACCACCTACGTGCCCTCGCCGGCGCCGGAGACCGACTGCCCCAATCAGGCCTTCCGCAGCGGCCCCAGCGCTGACCTCCCCGACTGTCGCGCCTACGAGCAGGCGACGCCGGTCGACAAGAACGGAGCCAATGTGCAGGGCGATGTGAACTTCGTCCAGGCCTCTGCCGCCGGCAACCGCATCACTTTTGCCGATGCGGCCGGACTGCCGACCAGCGGCGGCAGCTCCACCACGCCTGTCTACCTGGCCAGTCGTGGCGCCGACTCGTGGACTTCCAACGGTCTCCTGCCCCTGACCCGGCCCGGCGAACGAGCCGGCATGATCGGCTGGGACGACGAAATTGCCACCGCGGCCAGCAGTGCGGGCGGGGGCGGCATCTTCTTTGCCGATACCGCCAGCGGCAGCTTCCAGCTTGCCGCCCCGACTCCACGAGGCGCCTTTCCATCCCTCGCCGGATTCGCCGCGGACACCTCCCATCTCGTCCTTCAAAGCGCACGTGTCCTTACCCCCGGCGCTATCGGCCCCAATCCAAATCTCTATGACCTCGACCACGGTACCCTCAGCCTGGTCGGCCGCGTCCCCACTGTCGGAGCGTCCTCGTGCGATGACGCCACCGGCCCGGCCTGCGTCGCCTCCCCGGTCGGTTCATTCGCCAGCCCCACCGGGACTGTCGCGAACTCGATCTCCAAGGACGGCTCCAAGGTCTTCTTCATGACCAGCCCCGATCCTGTCCGCTCCGGCCAGCTCTATGTCCGCGAAGACGGCACCAGGACCACTCAGATCTCCGCCTCTCAGGCCTCTACCCCCGACCCCAACGGCAGCAAGCCCGCCACCTTCCTGATGGCGACGGCCGACGGGTCGAAGGCCTTCTTTGCCAGCTGCGAGAAGCTGACCGACGACTCCACCGCGGTCTCGACTGCCGCTGAAGCCTGCAGCGAATTAGTACTCGGACGGGACGAAACTCCGGAGCAAGGGCAGGACCTCTACTCCTATGACACCGCCAGCGACGAGTTGACCGATCTCACGGTCGACCCCAATGTCGGCGATCGGCAACGCGCCGGGTTCGTCGGCCTCGCGGGCATCTCGGCGGACGGGTCCTATGTCTACTTCGCAGCCAACGGAGTCCTCGCACCCGGCGCCGCCCCGGGGAACTGTGCGATCGGACCAGGGGAAGCGCGCCTCGGATCCTGCAGCCTCTACCTCTCCCATGCCGGCACCACCACCTTGGTCGCGCGCCTCAACAGCGGATCCGACTACTTTGATTGGGAGTCTGGCTCCAGTGGACATATGAAGGAGTCGCGCGTGGCCGCCGATGGCACGCTTCTGTTCCGCTCTTCCCGGAGCCTGACGGGCTATGCCAACACTTGGGCGAACAGTGATGAAATGTGTGCGGAAGGCGCGACCCGCTGTCCTGAGATCTATCGCTACACCCCAGCCGGGGAAGAGCTGCGCTGCATTTCCTGCGATCCCACCGGCGCTGCGCCTACCGGAGTCCCGACCTTGGAGACCCATCGATTCATCGAAGGGGGTCCTAGTACCGAACTCCTGACCCGCAACATCTCCCCCGATGGCAACCGCGTCTTCTTCGACAGCCCAGACCCCCTCGTCCCGGCCGACACCAATGGTGTGGTCGACCCATACGAGTGGGAGGCCGGGGGGACCGGCTCCTGTCACTCGGCCGATGTAAACGGCGGCTGCCTGTATCTGCTCTCCAGCGGCAAGAGCCTCAACGCCTCCTACCTCGGCGACGTCTCCGCGTCGGGCGACGATGCCTTCATCTTCACCGGCCAATCGCTGGTGCCCCAGGACGAAGACGAACTGGTCGACGTCTACGACGTCCGGGTGGACGGTGGCCTCGCCTCCCAGCATCCGGAGACGGCCGCGCCTCCCTGTCTCGGGGAAGCCTGCCGGGGCGCCTCGAGTGCTGCCTCCGGTCAGCCCTCCCCCGGCAGCGCCGGCTTCAGCGGCCCCGGCGACAAGAAGGAAAAGCCCAAGCAGAAGAAGTGCCAGAAGCACGGCAAGACCAAGTGTAAGAAGCACAAGAAGCACAGCAAGAAATCCAAGAAGCAGAAGAAGTCCGGCGGGAAGAAGACCCGAGGAGCCAACAGCAACCGTGGAGGTTCGAAGTGATCGCCGCCAAGCACCTGCTCCCGCGCGGGCTCCGCCGCGCCGTCCTGACTCTGGCCGTGGTTGCGCTCCCGGGTGCGCTGCTGCCCGGGGCGGCGCAGGCCGCGCCGGCTGCCGCGCCCGCCTTCTCGATCACCTCGACCGTCTCGCCTACCCACCTGATCCCGGGCGACGAATCGGGCCTCACCATCTACGCGGTCACGGTGACCAACATCGGCGGCGCTCCTACCGACGGGACTCCGATCACGATCACCGACATCCTGCCCGCAGGGTTCAGCGTCAATCCACATCCCAATGGCCTCTTGTCTGGTCTTGGACTTTTCGGCGACGGGGAATCTCCGCCGCCGGGTTCTTCCTGCGACCCGGGGCCTCCCGCGGTCGCCTGCACCTCGCCGACGCGGGTCCTGCAGCCGGGTACGAGGCTGAAGATGTACGTGCCGGTCAACGTCCCGCCGGAATCCTCGGGGACCGCTCTCAACCAGGTCAGCGTCAGCGGCGGCGGCGCCGTTGACGCCGCGGCCACCGAGACGGCTCCGGTCAGCGCCCAGCCAGCGGGCTTCGAATTCCAGAGCAGCGAAAGCGCGCTCACCGACCCGGGCGGCGCCCCCTTCACCCAGGCCGGCGGCCATCCTTACCAGTTCCACATCGGCTTCCAGCTCAGCTCGGCCCGCAACGGCGCCGGCAACCCGATCGTCGGTTCGCTCAAGGACGCGATCGCGAAGCTGCCTCCGGGCATGGTCATAAACCCGAATGCGACCCCGGTGCGCTGTACCGAGGCCCAGCTCGAGGCCAGCGTCTTGAGCGAGTGCCCCGACGGCTCCGCGGTCGGCGTCGTGCACACGATCATCAGCGGCCTCGGCGGCTTCGCCAACCCCGCCTTCAGCGAACCCGTCTACAACATGGTGCCGCCGCCCGGCTACGCGGCCGCGTTCGCCTTCAACGCCGGCGGCTTCGGGATCTTCGCCCATCTCCTCGGCGGGGTGAACTCCGCCGGGGAATACGAAATCACCTCGACCACCAAGGACGTCCTGCAGTACGGACAGATTTCGGGCCTCAGCCTCGACCTCTGGGGCAATCCCTCCGACGCCAGCCACGACTACCGCCGCGGGCAATGCGCATACCCCTTCACCTCGGGCAACGCTGCGTGCCCGGCCGAGCGCGTGAACGCGCCGCTGCTGACGATGCCGAGCCGCTGCTCAGCCGACTCGCTCACCACCACGATCGCGGTCGACTCCTGGGAGGAACGGGGCAGATTCGTCTCCGGCTCCTCCCAGACCCAGGACGCTGAGGGCAACCCCGCCGGTGTCAACGGCTGCAACGCCCTGGAATTCAAACCGACGATCTCCTCGAAGGCGACCACCAACCTCGCCGACACGCCCACCGGCCTGGATGTGACGATCCACCAGCCCCAGGACAACGACATCGACGGCCTCTCCGCCGCCGCCCTCAAAGACGTCAAGGTCACCCTGCCCGCAGGCCTGACCCTGAATCCCTCGGCCGGCAACGGCCTCGCCGCCTGCAGCGAAAGCCAGATCGGCTATCAGCCCTCCGAAGGCAAGATCCATTTCTCCGCGGCGCCGAACAGCTGCCCCAACGCCGCCAAGATCGGCAGCCTGGAAGTCAACACGCCGCTGCTGAAAGAAAAGCTGCCGGGGTCGATCTACCTCGCCCAGCCCTATGAGAATCCCTTCGGCAACCTGACCGCGATCTACCTGGCGATCGAATCTCCCCAACGGGGCATCGTCGTAAAGCTCGCCGGCAAGGTCACCCCCGATCCCCAGACGGGTCGGCTCACTGCCACTTTCACCGAAAACCCGCAGCTGCCGATCGAAGACATCGAAACCCACTTCTTCAACGGGCCCAGGGCTGCTCTGGTCACCCCGCTCACCTGCGGCACCAAGGAAACGACCACGACCCTGGTCCCCTGGTCGACCCCGGAAGGTGCAGACGCCCATCCCTCAGACTCCTTCCAGACCCAGGTCGCGGCGGGCGGCGCGGGTAACTGCCCGAGCTCTGAAGCAGCCGCCCCCAACCACCCGTCCTTCAGCGCCGGCACCGTCGCCCCCGAAGCAGGCGCTTATAGCCCCTTCCTGCTCAAGCTCAGCCGCGAAGACGGCACCCAGCGCCTCGCCGGCATCGACACCACCCTGCCCGAGGGCCTGACCGGCAAGTTCGCCGGCATCCCCTACTGCTCGGAGGCCCAGATCGCCCAGGCGAAGAGCAGGGAAGCCCCGAACATGGGCGCTCTGGAGCAGTCCAACCCGAGTTGCCCCGCCGCAAGTGAAGTCGGCAGCGTCACGGTCGGAGCGGGAGCCGGCATCACCCCCCTCTACGTCTCCGGCCACGCCTACCTCTCAGGCCCCTATAAGGGAGCTCCCCTGAGCCTGGCGATCATCACCCCCGCCGTCGCCGGCCCCTTCGACCTCGGAGCGGTAGTGGTCCGCACCGCCCTCTACATCGATCCCGAAACCGCCCAGGGCCACGCGGTGAGTGATCCCCTGCCCTCGATCATCGCGGGAGTCCCCCTGGACATCCGCTCGATCGAAGTCTCCCTGAGCAGGCCCGAGTTCACCCTCAACCCGACCTCCTGCGACCCGATGCAGATCGTCGGAGCCGCTCCGACCCTCACCGGGCAGGTGGCTTCGCTCACCTCCCCCTTCCAGGTCGGCGGCTGCTCGGCCTTGAAGTTCGCCCCGAAGATCGCGATCAGCCTCAAGGGCGGCACCAAGCGCCACCGCTTCCCGGCGCTGAAAGCAGTCGTCACCTACCCGTCCAAGGGCGCCTACGCCAACATCGCCTCCGCCCAGGTCACTCTGCCCCACAGTGCCTTCCTCGAACAGGGCCACATCGGCACCGTCTGCACCCGGGTCCAGTTCGCGGCCGACGCCTGCCCCAAGGCATCGATCTACGGCAAGGCCAAGGCGCTGACCCCGCTCCTGGACAAGCCCCTGGAAGGCCCGGTCTACCTGCGCTCCTCCAGCCATGAACTGCCGGACCTGGTGGCCGCCCTGAACGGCCAGGTCGACGTCGTCCTGGCGGGAAGGGTCGACACCGGCAAGGGCGGCGGCATCCGCAACACCTTCGAAGCCGTCCCCGACGCCCCGGTCTCCAAGTTCACCTTGGAAATGCAGGGCGGCAAGAAGGGCCTCCTGGTCAACAGCGAAAACATCTGCCGCAAGCCCCAGAAGGCGAGCGTCTCCTTCACCGCTCAGAACGGCAAGGCGCTGGCCTTGACGCCGACGATCGGGAACGACTGCGGGAAGAAGGCGAAGAAGAAGAAGGGGTCCGGGAAGAAGAAGGGCTCGCAGGGGAAGAAGGGGCGCGGAAGGTAGGGCTGGACTCCGAGGGGGACGTAGACATTCAAGAGTTAGGAACGACTTTGGTCATAAGTCCCCCTCCTCTAGATACACCACAATCACTTCCGGGTGGTCGCCAGCAGCGCGGCGGGTACGGTCAATGGCCTCGACAAAACCTTCAAAACGGAAGCCTCGACGACCGGGACGGCTCAGCAGCTGGGCAGCATGGCCGTGACCGAGCCTTTCGACCGCATCCGGTCAATGTCTTTCCGACGGTCTACGGCACCTTCTACAACTCGTCCGTGACCGACACCGGACCAGGAACCGCCGCGGTTGCGACGCTCGCGGTGAATCCGGGCGTGACGGAACGTTACTTCTCGCTCTGGCTTGACATGCCCAGCCCCTCCAGTACGCGGGCCGGCTATGAGTTGAGGTGCACCGACATCTCGACCAACACCTACAAAGTCACGCTGTCCAAGTGGGCGGGTGGTACCCAGACGGTGCTTGCCACGCAGGCGAGCTACGGCTTCGTCAACGGCAATTCCCTTGCCCTCGCCGACCAGGGAGGGACCGTCACGGCGTGGACCAAGACGGGCTCGGAATTCACCAACCTCCTCAGTGCCAGCGACGCCACCTTCGGAGCAGGCAATGCGGGCTTGGAGGCGGCCGGAAACAACACTCGCCTGAACAGCTTCAAGGTTGGGTCGCTGCTGTCGCCGGTTGCAAACATGGATGCGGCCCTTAAAAACCTTGCGCTGAACGATTCGTTCTCGACCGCTGAAAACCCGCTCTCGCGCGGTGGCGCCTGGGCGCTGCCCAATTGGGACGCGAAGACGGGCCAGGTCTCCGGGGGGTGGGGTCCGGTCGACGCCTACCCGGCCTCAACGGCGCCTACTGGACCAAAGCCTCCTTCCCCGACACGGGTGCAGGGGTCGGTGTGGCTGCGACGCTCGCCGTCCGCCCGCAGAACACCAGTCGCTACTTCTCGCTTTGGCTAGATATGACGAGCCCGGGAGCGCTCGAACCGGCTATGAGCTGCGGTTCACCGAAACGTCATCCGCCATCTACGAAGTGGCGACTATCAAGTGGCAGGCCGGGACCGCGACGACGCTCGCCTCGAAAGCCTCCTACTCGTTCCCCCTCAACGGCAAATTCGCCCTAGTCGATAAGGGCAATACCGTCTCGGTCTGGGTGAACACCGCCTCCGAATCACGCAGCTCCTCTCTGTGAGCGACTCAGCGTTCATCGGCGGCTACACGGGGGTCGATGGCACGGGCAACCTGACGCGCCTGAAGGAATTCAGGAGCGGCCCGCTGCCGCCGTTCTAGCCGGTCTCGATGGCGCCGGGAACGGGTAGCGCGGGCGCCATGCTTGTTCCCCACGCTACATGATGGTATTTTAACCTTGCCTGGGTGTTTACAGAGAGCCTGGGCGGTCTGAGGCAGCCCTACCAGGGACGCAGCACCAGGGAATTCAGCAGGCAGGGGAACAGGGACGAGGGATGAATACGTGATCACGAAAGTGCCTGGCCGCGGCGTGCGACTGCTTGTCGTTCTGGTCATCTGCGCCGGGTTTTCCGGCAGCGGTGCCGGCCTCGCTTCGGCGGCGGGACCACCGGTAATCGACACCTCCTACGTGGAAGCGGTCACGGCGACCTCAGCCACCCTGCACGGCCAGATCAATCCCAACGGCTTCAGCACCACCTTCCGCTCCGAATACATCACCGAAGCCGCTTATCAGGCCAATCTCAACGCGATTCCGCCTCGTGACGGCTTTACCGGCGCCGTTCTCGCGCCGGTAAAGGGAGTCGGCTCGGGCTCTGTTGAACTATCCGTGTTCCAGCAGCTCTCCGGTCTCACGCCGGCCACCATCTACCACTACCGCCTCGTCGCCACCAACTCGGCTGGACCGACGCTGGGGCCTGACCGTCGGTTCGGGACCGAGGAACCGACGAACGTGGTCCGGGTGCTGGACGGGCGCGGCTGGGAGATGGTCTCCCCGGTCGACAAAAACGGCGGCGCGATACAGGGCTTCGGAGGCAATTTCGGCGGCGACGTCCTGCAGGCCGCGGCCGACGGCAACACGATCACCTACAGCTCCGCCGACTCCTTCGGCACGGCGCCCCAGGGCGCGCCTGCCGCCAGCCAGTACCTGGCCCGCCGCGGCGCCGGCGGCTGGGCGAGCGAAAACATCACCACGCCGCTGCTCTCCGGCAGCTACGGCGACAACCCCAACGGGGTGCCATACCAGCTCTTCTCCACCGATCTCGCCCGCGGGCTGCTCACCAACGGGGAGCGCTGCCGCGGCTCCAACGGCGAATGCCCCGTTCTGAATCCACCCTTGCCGGGCACGGGCGCGCCGGTCGGCTACCGGAATTACTACCTGCGCAACGATCTCTCCGGCGGCTTCCAGTCGCTGCTGAACGGAGCCGCGGCGGGCGAAACGACGCTGGGGCCCGAGCAGTTCGAACTCGAGTTCGCCGCGGTATCTCCCGACCTCTCCCACGTCGTGCTCTCGAGCTGCGCCGCTCTCACCGAAAACGCCATCGAAGAAGCCGCCGTGGGCGGCTGCAATCCCGCAGCTCAGAACCTCTACGAGTGGTCTGGCGCCGGGCTGACCTTGATCAATCTGCGGCCCGGCGATACTCAGGGCACCCCGGGCGCCACCGCGGCCGCACAGGGGGCGGTTTCCGCCGACGGCTCCCGGGTCTACTGGGTCGGAGAAGAATCCCCGGGCCCGGAAAAAGGCATCTTCCTGCGCGAAGGCAGTCAGACCAAACTGCTCGGGGGATCGGCCGGAGGGGCTTTTCAGACCGCCTCCGCCGACGGCAGGTTCGCCTTTTTCATCACCGCGGCCGGGCACCTCGATCGCTACGACGCGACGACGGGAACCGCGACCGATCTCACTCCCGGCGGCGGGGTCCTCGGAGTCCTCGGCGCCTCCCAGGATGGCTCCCACGTCTACTACGTGAACGCCTCTGGGCTCTTCCTCTGGAGCAGCGGCGCCACCACCGAAGTCGCGAAAGCGGCCGCGGTCGGCGACTACCCGCCGACCACCGGCACCGCCCGGGTCAGCCCCGATGGCTCCCACCTCGTCTTCATGTCCGCCGCCGAACTGACCGGCTATGAAAACAACGGCGTCAGCGAGGTCTTCTTATATGGACCGCCGCCCAGCGGCGGCACGCCGAAACTGACCTGCGTCTCCTGCAACCCGACCGGCGAACGTCCGCAGGGGGGCTCCTCGATTCCCGGGGCGATCGCCAACGGCAAAGGGGAAGGCTCGACTCGGGTCTACAAGCCGCGCGCCCTCTCCAGCGACGGCAATCGTGTCTTCTTCGACTCCAACGACGTCTTGGTCTCGACGGACTCGAACAAACGCCAGGACGTGTACGAGTGGGAGGCGGCGGGTGTCGGCGATTGCATCCTCGAAGGCGGCTGCGTGGCCTTGATCTCCAGCGGACGCAGTCCCGAACCCTCGACCTTCGTCGACGCCTCCGTCAACGGCTCCGATGCCTTCTTCCTGACCGAGAGCTCTCTGGTCCCAGCCGATCCTGGCTCCTACGACGTCTACGATGCTCGCGCGGGCGGCGGCTTCCCGGTGCCGCCGGCGCCGATTCCGTGCGACGGCGATGCCTGTCAGGCCCTCCCCGAAGCCCCCGAAGACCCAACGCCGGGCACCCTCGTCCGCAACGCCGGCAACCCGGAACTGCAGTTCACCACGCCGAAGACGAAAAAGAAGCACCACAAGAAACACCACCAGAAGAAGCAGCACCACAAGAAATCCGGCGCCAAGAAGGGGGGCGGAAAGTGAGCCGTCGACTTCTCACCTGCCTGCTGCTGACCGCAGCGACCATTGCGCTGACGGCCCCTTCCGCGCAAGCCGCCTTCGACCTGCGCCCGGGCTCAGTGGGCTTCAGTGCCGTCGCCACCCAGGATGGCGGCGCTACGGCTACGCAGGCGGCGTCCCACCCCCAGGTGCTTCGCACCGAAGTGAACTTCAACCTCGGACCCGAATCGCCCGGCGAACCCGGTGTCTCCTTCACCGAAGGCGACGTCAAAAACCTGGAGATCGATCTACCGCCCGGGCTGGTCGAAAACCCCGCCGCGGTGCCGCAGTGCTCGCTCGCGGCCTTTCATACTCCTCGCACCTCGCCCTTCGAAGCCGATCCTCTCACCGGCGAGAGCTGTCCGGATCGCACCCAGATCGGCACCGTCGAGGTCCGTTCCTCCTACGGAGGCGGCATCACCCGCACCTTCGGCGTCTTCAACCTCGTGCCGCCGCCCGGGGCTCCTTCCGAGCTCGGCTTCAATGCCTACGGCGCCCCGATCACCTTCATCCCCCACGTGCGCCAGGCCGAAGGCGAATACGGCCTCAGCCTCTTCGCCCAGAACATCCCTCAGCTGGTCGACCTCTACGGCTTCACGCTGAATATCTGGGGCAACCCGTGGGGCGTTGCCCACAACGCTCAGCGCGGTAACTGCCTGAACGAGGCCGAACCCTCCTTCGGCTGGGCCAAGTGCTCGATCGGGCCACCGAAACTCAACCCGGCGACCGCCTACCTCACCCTGCCCACCGGCTGCGAAGCGGCACTCGCCTTTACCGCGACCGCCACGTCCTGGCAGGAACCGTCGGTGAGCGTCAGCCGCCCGTATCAGGGGCAGGGCCTCACGGGCTGCAACTCGATCGCCTTCGAACCGAACCCGACCGGGTTCGTCACCGACCCCCGCGCCTCCTCGCCCTCGGGTTTCGACTTCAACCTCAACGTCGACAACTCCGGCTTCCTCACCCCGGGCCGCCTGGCGCCGTCGCCGACGAAGAAAGCGGTGGTCAGCCTGCCGGAAGGAATGACGATCAACCCCTCCGTCGGCGCCGGCCTCGGTTCCTGCAGCCAGGCCCAGTACGCAGCGGAGACGGTCAGCTCTCCGCCCGGCGCAGGCTGTCCGAACGTCTCGAAAATCGGCGACTTCACCGTCCAGAGCCCGCTCTTCCCGCAGACCGTCGAAGGCTCGCTCTTCCTCGCCTCGCCTTATGACAACCCGTTCGGAACCCTGCTCGCGGTCTATCTGGTCGCTAAGGCGTCCGATCGCGGCATCCTCGTCAAAGTCGCCGGCCGTCTCGACGCCGACCAGAGCAGTGGCCGTCTCGTCGCCACCTTCGACAATCTTCCCCAGTTGCCGTACACCAACCTCAAGGTGCACTTCCGCGAAGGACAGCGCAGCCCGTTGTCGACGCCGGCCACCTGCGGTTCTTTCGGAGTCGGGATGGACCTCAGCCCCTGGCGCGCCCCCGACACGGTTCGCCACAGCGTTTCGTCGTTCACCATTGGCGCCGGCGTCAACGGCGGCCCCTGTCCGCAGGGTCTCACTCCGTTCAGCCCTCAGGCCCAGGGCGGCACCGTCAACTCCAACGCCGGTTCCTACACCCCCTTCTATCTGCACCTGACTCGCGACGACACCGAACAGGAGTTCACCTCCTACTCGGCCCTGCTGCCGCCGGGACTGACCGGCAAACTGGCCGGTATCCCCTACTGCCCCGAGGCGGCGATCGAAGCGGCGAAGCGCAACGGGGGCTTCGCCGAGACCGCCCACCCGTCCTGTCCGGCGGCGAGCGAAATCGGCCATACCGTCGCCGGCTATGGCGTCGGCCCGGTCCTCAACTTCGCGCCGGGGGGTCTCTATCTCGCCGGGCCCTTCCACGGCGCCCCGTTCTCGATCGTCGCGATCGACTCGGCCACGGTCGGGCCCTTCGACCTCGGCGTGATCGTCGTCCGCTCGGCGATCAAGGTCGATCCCCAGACCGCCCAGGTCTCGGTCGACTCGGCGGGCTCGGATCCGATCCCCCACATCATCGACGGCATCCCGATCCACCTGCGCGACATCCGCGTCTACATCTCCAAACCCAACTTCACCCTCAACCCGACCAGCTGCGCACCGTTCTCGGTCGCTTCGACCCTGAGCGGCTCCGGCCAGCGCTTCGGCGATCCCTCCGACGACACCAGCGCCGCCGCCGGCAGCCCCTTCCAGGTCTTCAACTGCGGCGCGCTCGGCTTCCAGCCGAAGCTGAGCCTGAAGCTGAAGGGCGGCACCAAGCGCGGCGACTACCCGTCTCTGCGGGCCGAAGTCAAGCCACGAGCCGGCGATGCCAACATCGGGTTCGCCGCGGTCTCGCTGCCGCCGTCGGAGTTCCTCGCGCAGGAACACATCGACACGATCTGCACCCGCCCCCAGTTCGCTCGTGAAGCCTGCCCCGGCGGCTCGGTCTATGGCCACGCCAGGGCCTTCTCGCCGCTGCTGGCCAAACCGATGGAAGGCACCGTCTACCTGCGCTCCTCCGAACACTCGCTGCCAGACCTCGTGGCGGCGCTGAGAGGCGGTGGCAACGACCTCTCGATCGACGTCGTCGGGCGCATCGACTCGGTCCGCGGCGGTCTTCGCGGGACCTTCGAAACCCTGCCGGACGCACCGGTGTCCAAATTCGTGATGAACCTCTTCGGCGGCAAACGCGGCCTACTGGTCAACGCCGAAAACCTCTGCTCCGGCGCCTCCCGCACCGGGACCGCGCGGATGGCGGGCCAGAACAACCGCGGCGTGACCTTGAAGCCCACCGTATCCATCAAGTGCGGCAAGCACTCCAAGCCCGGCAAGCACAAGAAGCACTCGAAGGGGAAGGGGAAGGGTCGATGAGAGCACGGGGTCGTAGAAGCAGACGCCGCCTCCTCCTGGCCGGCCTCTGTCTCATGGGCCTCGCCGGCGGCGTGGCGGCGCCGGCGCAGGCAGAACGTCCGCTGATCACGAAAAAAGCGCTGCAAACCAAAAATGTCCCGGGCGGCAGCATCGAAGGCGCCTGCGGCGTCGCGGTCGGCCCCGCCGCGATCTACGTCTCCGACTATTACCACCACGGAATCGACGTCTTCAGCATGGGCGGCGAATACCAGTCGCGGATCTCGGGCGATCCACTCAACGGCCCCTGTCAGCTCGCGACCTCGGCCGGCGGCGCCCTCTACGCCAACGACTGGCACGAGAGCGTCGGTCGGGTGCTGCCTTCGACCCTCAGCTTCGACTCCGAAGAATCGACCGGGGTCGCGGTCGACCAGGCCAGCGGCAAGGTCTACGTCAACGACCGCACTTACATCGCGGTCTACGAACCGTCCGGTGCGGCGGTGCTGGACGAAGGCCAACCGCTGCGGATCGGCCTCGGCACGCTCGAAGACGGCTACGGCCTCGCGGTCGCGGGCGGCAGGGTCTACGTTCCCGATGCCGCCGACCACACGGTGAAGGTCTACGAACCGGCCACCGATCCAGTCAACCCCGTGCTCACCGTCAACGGCGCGGCGACGCCGCAGGGGCGGTTCGTCTCGCTGGTCGACGCGGCGGTCGCGGTCGATCCCACCAACGGCCACCTGGTCGTGCTCGACAACCTCCAGCCGGGCTTCGAATTCCCCGAAGCCGCGATCGAGGAGTTCGACTCCTCCGGCGCCTTCCTCGGCCAGGTTCTCCAGAAAGTCATCGACGGCGAACCCTCCGGCCTCGCCTTCAACGGCAGCACTCTCTACGCAACCAGCGGCAACAGCGAAGAAGCCAACATCTTCAGCTACGGCGCCTATGCGGTCGGAGCGCTGACGGCCCCATCCTCACTTGCGCCTGCCGTTCAGCAGCTCGCGCCGGACATCGCTCAAAGCGCCGCCGCGTCGTCCGGGCCGAACCCCGACGGCGCCACGCAGGCGCTTCGGGTCCTCTCGGTGTCCGCCGCCAAGGGCGGAAGCGCGACCATCACCGCGGTGCTTCCGGCCGCTGGAACCATCGCCGTCGCCGGCAAGGGCCTGAATCCGCTGCGGAAGCAGGTCGGGGCGGGGCGGAGGACGCTCCGTCTGCATCTTGCCCCGTCTGGCCGGCGGGCGCTGGTCAGAGCTAAACTCGGCAAGCTCAAGGTGCGGGTGCGCGTCACCTTCACCCCCGACGCAGGAGCGGCGCTCTCCGCGAGCAAGACCGTGATCTTCGCGACCGACAAAGGAGAAACGCGGTGAAGAGAGTGAGCAAAGCGAAGGGCGCCCTTCTGGTGGTTGCTCTGCTGGCCTTCGGCCTGGCCTCGCTGGCCCAGGCGGAGATCGTCCAGAGCGGGCATGTGCGGGTCAGCTTCGGGGGCAACCTCTCTCCCCAGGCGCTGCCGCGCTCGGGCTCGGCCCCGGTGCAGGTCGCCGTCGAAGCCAAGATCGGCTCGACCAACAGCGGGACCCCACCGCAGCTGCGCCGGATCGCGATCGCGATCAACCGCTACGGGCGCTTCACCCCGCAGGGCCTGCCGATCTGCACCCTGCGCGAAATCCAGCCCTCGACCACCGACAACGCGCTGAAGGCCTGCCGCGGCTCATTGGTCGGCGAAGGCCAGTTCTCCGCCAAAGTCCTGCTCAGCCAGCAGGCGCCCTTTCCGGCCAACGGCAAGGTCTACGCGTTCTACGGCCGCCTGCAGGGCAAGCCGGCGATCTTCGCCCACGTCTACGGCACCGACCCCGTGCCGACCTCGTTCACCCTGCCCTTCACGATCAAGCCGACCAAGGGCACCTTCGGCAACGTCCTCGACGCCGACCTGCCGGAAGTCACCGGCAACTCCGGCTACATCACCGGGCTCTCGCTGAAGCTCGGGCGCAACTTCAGCTACCACGGCCAGAAGCGCAGCTTCCTCTCCGCCTCCTGCCCGGCTCCGAAGGGCTTCCCCGGCGCCAGCTTCCCGTTCGCCAAGGCCAGCTTCGGCTTCGGCAAGAAGACCCTCACCTCGACGCTGACCCGCAGCTGCAAGGTGCGCGGGTAGCCGGCAGCCGCACCGCGCCCGCAGGGCTCGGCCGAGCAGCCGTCCTGGATAAGGTCCAGGGGCAGTCAATCCCGAATTGGAGGCCTTAATGCCACTGGTACCGATGGTTGTGGAGCAGACCGCTCGCGGCGAGCGTTCCTTCGACATCTACAGCCGCCTCCTGGCGCAGCGCATCGTCTTCCTCGGGGAACAGGTGACGGAGGATCTGGCCAACCTGATCATCGCCCAGCTGCTGCATCTCGAGTCCGAGGAACCGGACAAGGACGTCAGCCTCTACATCAACTCCCCCGGCGGCTCCGCTTACGCGGGCCTGGCGATCTACGACACGATGCAGTTCATCAAGCCCGACGTGCAGACCATCTGTTACGGGATCGCGATGTCGGCCGGCTCGCTGATCCTCACCGGTGGCGCCAAGGGCAAGCGGATGGCCCTGCCCAACAGCCGCATCCTCATCCACCAGCCGAGCGGCGGTTTCGAAGGGCAGTCGGCCGACATCGAGATCCACGCCAAAGAGATCCTCGAGCTGCGCGAGCGCCTCGACGGCATCTACGTGACCCACACCGGGCAGTCACGGGAGCGGATCAAGGAGGACATGGAACGCGACAAATTCTTCCAGCCTCCGGCTGCGGTCGAGTACGGCCTGATCGACCGCGTGATCGAGTCGCACGACTTCAAACCGGAGAGCTGAGCAGGCGCATCCCGGCATCGAGCTCCGCCGTGGTGCGGAGCCCGCCGTAACGCTCGTCCCAGGCGCCGCTCGCGAGGTCGGCGCGCAGCGCCGCGATCCGCGGTCCGGCTGCCGCACCTGGCGGTAGCCGGCGTCGATCCGGTCGTAGGCGGCATCGTCCGTGGCCATCGCCCTAGGCGCCGCTGAGGCGGCGCCAGGCCCAGGCACCGGCGATCGCGGCGGCGCTACCCGAGACGACCCCGCCGATCCCGGCGCGGCGAGCGACCGGGTCGCGGGCGGCGACACCGAAGGTGATCGCGTCCGCGGCGTCGACGGCTGCGCCGGCCAGCGCCGCGATCCGCAGCGCCTGGCGATCGTCGCGGGCGGCCAGGGCCAGGAGCCCGAGGGCGATGTCGCGGCCGCCGGCGATCCGGCCCAGCGCGGTCCCGGCGGCGTCGACTTCGGCGAAGCCCAGCCCCTTCAGCGCCGGCCTGGTGACGAGCACAGCCCCGAGCCCGATGCCGATCCGCCCCGCGGCGATGGCCAGCACCGCCTGTCGCGCCAGGGGGTCGGTCCGTGGTCTGAACACCCGATCAATCTAGCCGTCCCTCCAAGCTCGAAGGATTTTGCTGCCTATAGCCGGACAAATCCTGCGGGGAGAGGCGCGGGTCATCATGGATGGATGGCAGAGGGGGACACGATCCTGCGCGCGGCTCGGCGCCTCGATGCGGCTCTGGCCGGGGAGACCGTCGCGGCCTCCGCGCCCAACCCGCGCGGGCGCGCCGCTCGGATCGAGCGCCTCGACGGACGCCGCCTCGACGCGGTCGAGTCCCACGGGAAGAACCTGCTGCTCCGCTTCGGCGACGTCGTCCTGCACTGCCACATGGGGATGAACGGCTCCTGGCATGTCTACCCGCGCGGCGCCCCCTGGCGCAAGCCCCGCCGCTCCGCCTGGGCGGTTCTGGTGGGGGAGAGGCAGGAAGCGGTTCAGTTCGGCGGGCCGACGCTGCGGCTGATCGCCGCCGACCGGGTCCACCGCGACCCACAGCTGGCCCGGCTCGGCCCCGACGTCCTCGCCCCGGAGCTCGACCTCGACGCCATCCTCCAGGGCATCCGCGCCGACCCTGCCCGCGGCCTCGGTGACGCCCTGCTGGACCAGACCGTGGTCGCCGGCATTGGCAACATCTTCAAGAGCGAGGCCTGCTTCGCCGCTCGCGTCGACCCCTGGCGCCCGGTCGCCGACCTCGGCGATGAAGAGTTGGGCGCCGTCATCGTCGCCGCCCGGGAGTTGATGCTGGCGGCGGTGGCCGACCGTCGCCACACCTACGCCGTCTACCGCGCTCGCCGCCCCTGTCCGGTTTGCCACGGGCGTATCTCCTCGCGCGGCCAAGGAGACGCCAACCGCACCACCTACTGGTGCCCCCATTGCCAGACCTGAGGCACCGCCCCGGCGATTGCGAGACTGGCGCCCATGGCTTCCCTCTTCCGACGCTGGCGCGAGCGAGTCGCCCCGCGTGCTCCGTCCTCGCCCCGCCCCCGGCCACGGTCCTACTACCTCGTCGCCGGCATCCCCCTGGACCGGGAGGTGGAGCGGCTGCGGGGCCTGGCGGTCTTCGCCGCCGGCCCGCTGGCCCGCCGCCGGCCCGAGCTCAAGGTGCGCCGGGCGAGCAGGCGCCCCAACCGCCTCGGCTTCGCCGTCCCGGCCGAGTTCCGCCTCTCCGTCACCGCCTACCCGGGCATTCGCCCCGGTGACGTGCTCGAGACCCTGCTCCACGAGCTCACCCATCTCCACGTCGGCCGCGCCGCCGAAGCTCACGCCTGGCATGGCCGCACCTTCAAGGCGACGCTGGCGCGGGCGATGGGGGAGGCATATGGGATCGTCGCTACCCGCCCTTCCAGCACCCTGCACGGCGCCTACGCCGAGGCGATCGAGCGCAAGATTGCCGCTTAGGCGTCGTTCCTAGGGCGCGAGTATCTTGCGTGCCAATGCGCCGAGGGCATACGCACGTTGATCTATAGGGCCTTCTTCAAGGTCGTCCTCACTCGCCTCGACGCCGAGCGGGCGCACCGGCTGGTGGCTGAGGCGATGCGCCTGCTGACGGCGATTCCCGGCGTCGCCCTCCTCATGGCCCGGCTCCTCGAGCCCCGCGACGAGGGCCTCGCCGTGCGGGCCCTCGGACTGCGGCTGAGTACGCCGCTCGGGGTCGCGGCCGGAGTCGACAAGAACGCGACCTGGTTCCGGGCGTTGAGCGGGCTCGGCTTCGGCTTCGTCGAGGTCGGGACGGTGACGGCGGAGCCGCAGCCGGGCAACCCCGGCAAGCGGGTCTCGAGGCTGACCCGGGACCGGGCGCTCCTCAACAGCATGGGCTTCCCCAACGACGGCGCGGTCGCGATCGCGGCGCGCCTGGCGAAGCCCCGCCGGGAGGTCCTCGGCGCCAACGTCGGCAAGACGATGAAGGTCGACCTCGCCGCCGCCGTCCCCGACTACGAAGCCTCCGCCGGCCTGCTCGCTCCTCACGCCGACTACCTGGTCATCAACGTCAGCTCGCCCAACACCCCCGGGCTGACGCGAATGCAGGCGGTCGAGTCGCTGACCCCGCTGGTCGAAGGGGTGCGGGCGGCCGCGCGGCAGAGCTCGCGCGAGGTGCCCGTCTTGGTCAAGATCGGCCCGGACCTGAGCGATGCCGAGGTCGACCAGATCGCCGATCTGGCCCTCGCCCTGAAGCTAGACGGGATCGTCGCCACCAACACCACCGTCCAGCTCGATCTGGCTGCCGCCAGCGCCGAGGAGGTGGAGCGGCTTCCCCACCGCGGCGGGGTCTCGGGCGCGCCGCTGAAGGCGCGCTCGCTCGAGGTCCTGCGCCGGCTCAACGCGAGAACCGCCGGCCGTCTGACTCTGATCTCGGTCGGAGGGATCGAGACCCCGGAGGACGCCTGGCAGCGCATCCTGGCCGGCGCCAACCTGCTGCAGGCGTACACGGCCTTCGTCTACCAGGGCCCCCTATGGCCCCACCGCATGAACCGCGGGATCTCCAAGCGCCTGCGCGCCTCCCCCTGGTCCACGATCGCCGAGGCGGTGGGAAAAGGCGAAGAGAAGCCGACGCCCGGACTTGAACCGGGGACCCCTTCATTACGAACGTGATTGTGGAGCCGAATCTGGGCCAGTTAGGTGCGATTCTGTCCAGGGAGTTCGGCTGAGTTCGGTCCAGAATTGCGGAGTTGGGAACATATTTTGGGACAACGGTTTCCGGTTTCCGGCGCGAGGCATAGGCCTGGTACATCCGTTGGCGATGATCGAGCACTATTAGGTAAAGGCATTGGCAGTTAGCTGATTTCAACCAACCCTGCCGCCACTTGCTTGACACCGCTTCCCGGAGCGATGTAGAAACCCCAAAGTTCGCTGATCTTGCAGGACACGCTCGATTAGCTCTAACTCGCTTCTCAAAAGGGGAATCATGCCTAGATCGCTGGTAGCACGTCGCTGTCTTCTTCCTGCCGTGGGAGCCTTCTTGGTGTGCTTTTGCGCCCTGGCAGGTGGTCTCGGTGTTGCTGCGGCCAGTGCGAACTCAGCCCCCGTCGCCGCCTACTCCTTCGACGCGGGCGAAGGGGAAGTCGCCGAAGACATCACCGGCTCGGGCCACGACGGCACGATCGAAGGCCCCGAATGGACCGACCGCGGCCGCTTCGGCGACGCCCTCCAGTTCAACGGCGAAGAAGGCGAATGCGTCACGATCCCCGACGCCGAAGACCTCCGCACCACCGAAGAACTGACTCTCGAGGCCTGGGTCAAGCCGACCTCCCCGGTCAACGACGACCCGATCATCTACAAGGACACCGCCGGCCATATCGGCGACGCCCTTGGGATCGGCATCTGGAGCGAAGGCAGACCCGAAGGCCTGATCGGCGAAGGCGAAGGCGAATTCGAAAACGTCGTCGGCCCCAAAGCAATCGAAGCAAACGTCTGGACCCACCTCGCCTTCACCTACGACGGCGCCCACATGCGCCTCTACGTCAACGGCGAACTGGTCGCCACCAAAGCCCAGAGCGAAGGCCCTCCCTGGGGCGAAGGCGACCTGGTGATCGGCTGCAATCCCAACTACTCCCCCGAAGTCTTCGACGGCAAGATCGACGAGGTGCGGATCTATGACCGGGCGCTCGGCGCCGGTGAGATCGGCGGCGACTCCGCCGCCCCGATCCAGACTCCGCAGAAGTCCCCCGTCGCCGCCTACTCCTTCGATGCGGGCGAAGGCGAAACTCTCCAAGACATCACCGGCTCGGGCCACGACGGCACGATCGAAGGCCCCGAATGGACCGACCGCGGCAAATACGGCAACGCCCTCTCCTTCAACGGCGAATCAGAAGACTGCGTCACCGTCCCCGACGAATCCGGCGCGCTCCAGCTGACCGAAGAACTAACTCTCGAGGCCTGGGTCAAACCGAGCGGTCCCACCGAAAACGACCCGATCATCTTCAAGGAAGCGCTCGGCATCGGCGGCCAGCCCGGCTACGCGATGGGCATCGGCGTCACCAGCTCCGGCAAGCCCGAGGGCGTGATCGGCGAAGAAGGCGAATCCGAAAACGTCGAAGCCCCGAGCAAAATCGACACCAACGTCTGGACCCACCTCGCCTTCACCTACGACGGCGCCCACATGCGCCTCTACGTCAACGGCGAACTGGTCGCCACCCAGGCCCAGGCCGACGCACCCCTCGCCGCTCCCGGCGACCTCAAGATCGGCTGCAGCGCCTGGTGGTGGGAAGAAGGCTTCGATGGCAAGATCGACGAGGTACGGATCTATGACCGGGCGCTCGGCGCCGGTGAGATCGGCGGCGACTCCGCCGCCCCGATCCAGACCCCGCAGAAGGACCCCGTCGCCGCCTACTCCTTCGACGCGGGCGAAGGGGAAGTCGCCGAAGACATCACCGGCTCGGGCCACGACGGCACGATCGAAGGCCCCGAATGGACCGACCGCGGCCGCTTCGGCGACGCCCTCCAGTTCAACGGCGAAGAAGGCGAATGCGTCACGATCCCCGACGCCGAAGACCTCCGCACCACCGAAGAACTGACTCTCGAGGCCTGGGTCAAGCCGACCTCCCCGGTCAACGACGACCCGATCATCTACAAGGACACCGCCGGCCATATCGGCGACGCCCTTGGGATCGGCATCTGGAGCGAAGGCAGACCCGAAGGCCTGATCGGCGAAGGCGAAGGCGAATTCGAAAACGTCGTCGGCCCCAAAGCAATCGAAGCAAACGTCTGGACCCACCTCGCCTTCACCTACGACGGCGCCCACATGCGCCTCTACGTCAACGGCGAACTGGTCGCCACCAAAGCCCAGAGCGAAGGCCCTCCCTGGGGCGAAGGCGACCTGGTGATCGGCTGCAATCCCAACTACTCCCCCGAAGTCTTCGACGGCAAGATCGACGAGGTGCGGATCTATGACCGGGCGCTCGGCGCCGGTGAGATCGGCGGCGACTCCGCCGCCCCGATCCAGACTCCGCAGAAGTCCCCCGTCGCCGCCTACTCCTTCGATGCGGGCGAAGGCGAAACTCTCCAAGACATCACCGGCTCGGGCCACGACGGCACGATCGAAGGCCCCGAATGGACCGACCGCGGCAAATACGGCAACGCCCTCTCCTTCAACGGCGAATCAGAAGACTGCGTCACCGTCCCCGACGAATCCGGCGCGCTCCAGCTGACCGAAGAACTAACTCTCGAGGCCTGGGTCAAACCGAGCGGTCCCACCGAAAACGACCCGATCATCTTCAAGGAAGCGCTCGGCATCGGCGGCCAGCCCGGCTACGCGATGGGCATCGGCGTCACCAGCTCCGGCAAGCCCGAGGGCGTGATCGGCGAAGAAGGCGAATCCGAAAACGTCGAAGCCCCGAGCAAAATCGACACCAACGTCTGGACCCACCTCGCCTTCACCTACGACGGCGCCCACATGCGCCTCTACGTCAACGGCGAACTGGTCGCCACCCAGGCCCAGGCCGACGCACCCCTCGCCGCTCCCGGCGACCTCAAGATCGGCTGCAGCGCCTGGTGGTGGGAAGAAGGCTTCGATGGCAAGATCGACGAGGTACGGATCTATGACCGGGCGCTCGGCGCCGGTGAGATCGGCGGCGACTCCGCCGCCCCGATCCAGACCCCGCAGAAGGACCCCGTCGCCGCCTACTCCTTCGACGCGGGCGAAGGGGAAGTCGCCGAAGACATCACCGGCTCGGGCCACGACGGCACGATCGAAGGCCCCGAATGGACCGACCGCGGCCGCTTCGGCGACGCCCTCCAGTTCAACGGCGAAGAAGGCGAATGCGTCACGATCCCCGACGCCGAAGACCTCCGCACCACCGAAGAACTGACTCTCGAGGCCTGGGTCAAGCCGACCTCCCCGGTCAACGACGACCCGATCATCTACAAGGACACCGCCGGCCATATCGGCGACGCCCTTGGGATCGGCATCTGGAGCGAAGGCAGACCCGAAGGCCTGATCGGCGAAGGCGAAGGCGAATTCGAAAACGTCGTCGGCCCCAAAGCAATCGAAGCAAACGTCTGGACCCACCTCGCCTTCACCTACGACGGCGCCCACATGCGCCTCTACGTCAACGGCGAACTGGTCGCCACCAAAGCCCAGAGCGAAGGCCCTCCCTGGGGCGAAGGCGACCTGGTGATCGGCTGCAATCCCAACTACT
Organism: uncultured Solirubrobacterales bacterium; assembly: GCA_963795625.1. GTDB lineage: Bacteria > Actinomycetota > Thermoleophilia > Solirubrobacterales > 70-9 > VAYN01. The sequence continues at coordinate 68,109 of CAWCIS010000004.1, forward strand.
CCCCCGAAGTCTTCGACGGCAAGATCGACGAGGTGCGGATCTATGACCGGGCGCTCGGCGCCGGTGAGATCGAGCCTGACACCGTTCCCCCCACCCAGCCAGCTGGACTCAATGCGATCTTCGAAGAAGGGCCGACGGCAATCACTTGGAACTGGTCCCTTGACCCTCCGAATGACAATGGCACGCCCGCCTCCGGAGTGTTCGACTACTCCTATCGTTTCCAGCAGGAACTCGGAACGTGGTCGCCTTGGCAGGATGCCGAAATTCCGGCATTCCAAATCCCAGAAACTAACCTCAGCGAACAGATTCGGGTCCAGGTTTACGCGCAGGACCGAGCAGGGAACGTCAGTCCTGTGCGGTACGCGACCTTGCAGGCTATAGCTCCTACGCTCACTCCAGCTGACCTCGGAAGCACGTCAGGCTCGGGCGCCGTTGATATTGATCCTGAGCCCGCAAAAAATGAGGAAGAACCGTCAGAAGGCACCTACGAAGCATTTAGGGGGGCAGGCTTGCCAGCGCCAATGAACGCTTCGAACGAACGGCTCTGTGAAGGAGCCGGCGAAAACCCATGTGGGCACTACGACGCCTTCGCCGCGGGGTCGTATGCGCAAACGTGGTCTCTGAACGGTGAGAGCGATAGCGAAGCTGAACACAACCACAACCACAAGTTTCGCTATCAAGGCGGACGCGGAGGCGACTGCACCAACTTTGTAAGCCAAGCCCTGCATTTTGGTGGAATGCGCTACATGCGCGCGAATGGGTTTAATACTCCTAACGCACTCACGGAAGAAAACAATAATATTTCGGCGTACGAGCATGGTCAGGGCGCTTGGTGGTCTTTGTATGCGGATCTGCCAATCGGCGGAGCCACGCAGCGCTACACTGATTTTACGAGAGCCTGGGCGGGCGCCTACGGACTGTATGAACACCTCACTGAATACAATCTAGGCCATGTGCTCGGACCTAATGAGCCTATCCACCGTGGCGATGTGGTGTTCTACAGCGAGAGCCACGAACTAAAACCGATAGGTATTGAACACACCCAGATCGTAAGTAGAATTGACGACGGCGCTATCTGGGTCGCGCAACATTCGAAAAATTATGAACGTAAGCTCGGATATGTGATCGAAAAATTGCATCACCAGCATCGTGACCTCGGGAAAGACTATGAATTTTATTTCTTTCGTCCTGAACATGCAGCCGCTAATATCGGCTAATCCTTCCCGTCCTTTCCCGCATAGAACCGGGTGCTCCGCACCGACGCACGACCTTCTTCGTGATAGGGGCGACGTGTGTCGTGGCGATCGTTGCGCTCGTATCAGCTGGAGTTGTCCATGAGTCGTGTACCAACGCTCTGCCTTTTGCCCCGCCCCAGCCGGGTACCCCACGGGCAGGCTATTGTGACGCGATCAATGGGGGGAACCCCTGGCTGCTGCTAGTGATAGTCCCTGTCTTTATCATGGCAGTAGGGGGAGTGCTGTTGAGGCAGAGACCGCTGTTTGTGAGTCTATTTGCTGGCCTTCTCGTGGCCGCCCTTATCGGCAATGCAGTCGTGGTTAATAGCCTCGAATACGCATTGCCATTCCCCTGAGTCCCATACTCGATAAGGGCGAAGGGTGACCATGCCACGCAAGGTTCGCCGCTTCACGAAGCGACTTTGAGCGTCACCGACTCGCCGCCCTCGCCGCGCGCCTCACCCGCAAGCTCCTCTTCGGGAGTGAGCAGAACGTCGAGTGCATCGATTACGTTTGCCTGAGCCTCCTCCCGCGCCTTGCCCTCGCTGATCGCGCCGGGAACCTCGGCTACCTGCGTGGTCAACCGCGCCGGGTCCAGCACGCCTCGCGCTGGAGGTAGGAGAGGGCGGCTCTGACTGCTTCGCGGTGGGCGCTTGGACTTCGAGAGCGGCGACGGGGCCGCCGAGGCTCCAGAGCAGGGAGGCCGACTTTGGCGCCGAGAAGGTGAAGTCGAAGCCGGGGACCGCGCCCTTGCTTGGAAAAGTACCCTGAGCCAGTTGTGGCTATTTACAGGGCTTTTTAGAGCCGACGCCCGGACTTGAACCGGGGACCCCTTCATTACGAATGAAGTGCTCTACCAACTGAGCTACGCCGGCGGGCGCGGCTCATTCTAGGAGGGATCGGTCCGCGGTTCCGTCGCGCCCGCCGGCGATGATCTCCGGCAGTGGCCAGGGAGAGGAAATCGAAACGGCGGGAGGGGAACGAGATCGAGTTCTCGCGGATCGTCGCCTTCAGCGACGGCGTCTTCGCGATCGCGATCACCTTGCTGGTGCTCAACCTCCACCTCCCCAAGCACCTGGCTAGCGGCAGGATCGCCCATTCCCTCTGGGAGCAGCGGGAATTCTTCTTCGCCTACGCGCTCAGCTTCGCCGTGATCGGCCGCTTCTGGCTGGTCCACCACCGCTTCTTCAGCGAAGTCAGGGCCTTCGACGGGCGGCTGATCGTGCTCAACTTGCTCTACCTCGGCTGGATCGTCCTGATCCCGTTCAGCAGCGAGGTGCTGGGGGAGTACGGCGGCACGGCAGCGGCCATCGTGCTCTATGCGGCCAACCTGATCGGGGTCGTCCTGACCGGGATGTGGATGGCGGCCGATGCGCGCCGTGCCGGTCTGGTCGAGACCTCCGCCGGCGCCCACAGGGAACAGCGCTACCGCTCCCTCTTCATCGCCACGGTCTTCCTGATCTCGATCCCGGTCGCCTTCGTGGCCCCGGGCATCGCCGCGTTCATATGGCTGGCGCTCTTCTTCGACCCGGCCGCCCGTTTTGCCTCGGCTGAGGAGTCCGACTAGCCGCGCCTCCCTACCCCTCGGCCGTCTCCTTCATCGGCGGCGCCGGCTGCAGGCGGCCGCAGACGGGGCAGTCGGGCTCCGGCACCACCGGCTCGCGGTCGACCTCCATCGTCCGCAGGTCGTAGATGTGGGCGGACCCGAGCGTCGAGGGCTCGGCCAGGCCGGTCAGCAGGTGCATGACGTCAAGTCCGACCTGGCCGCCGATCAGGCCGCAGGCGGGCCCCAGCGTCGCCGCCGGCGAGGCTTTGGCGCGACGCTGCTCGACCGCGACGTCGAAGAGCGGGTACTCGCGCCGGTAGGCGGTCTCCTGGCAGGCGAAGCAGCCCGTCTTGCCCGGGATGTAGAGCGGGCCAACCCTGGCGATCGGCGGGAAGTGGCTCATCGTGATGTAGGGGATGCTGGCCTCGAAGCAGGCCGAGTTGCACCAGCGCTCGATGTCGTGCGCCGGCCAGTCGGCGGCGTCGATGACGACGTCGGCGCCGGCGATGAAGTCGGCGATCTCGGCCTGGCTCTCCAACCGCTGCGCTGTCGAGGTGATCCGGATCCCCGAGTTGAAGGCGCGCAGCCGCGCCGTCGCGGCCTCGACCTTGAGCAGGCCGATCTCCGCCTCGGCGAAGAGGATCTGGCGGTTGAGGTTGCTGGCCTCGACCCGGTCGCCGTCGACCAGCCACATCTCCCCGACCCCGATGCTGGCCAGCCAGATCGCGGCCGAGCCGCCGAGGCCGCCGACGCCGAGGATCGCCACCTTGGCGTCGCGCAGGCGGCGCTGGCACTCCGACGGCGTCAGCTCCTGACTGCCGATGTCGCTGAAGTAGCGGAGCTGGCGGTCGAAACGCGCCAGCTCCGCCGCAGGGACGAGGTCGTCATCACTCGCGTCCTCGACGATCTCCAGCTCCTGCAGCTGTGAGATCAGGTCGCCGACGGCCTCCTCGCCGAACCTCTCGTGCAACTGCTCGAGCGTGTGCTCGCCATCGAGCGACTCCAGCAGCTCCCGTTCTTCCTCATCTGGCTTCTCGATTCGAATATCGCTGTCGGCGCTCGGGCGCATCAGGTAGATGTCGCCGTCTGGCGAGCCGATCGGCTCCGTGGTGCGCTTGATCCGAGGTCGACGCATGCGACTCGGCCTCAGCCGACCTTGTGAATCGAGATCATCGGGACTACTCGCTCAACCGTGATCGTCATCTGGTTCCCCCTGATTAGTGGCCGGCCCAGGCCGGCGATGTGCGTCATTGGTGGAGACCGACGTATTGCTAGAAATAGTTCCGGTAGTCGAGATAAGTATGAAAAGTACCTGCAATTCTTAAGCGAGCGCGCTATACAAGGAATGCCACGGAGTGTTCAGAGGACACGTCCTTCTCAACCGCAGCAGATCGGAGATCGCTTGACTCCCGCAAAGACGAGCAAGACCAAGCAGGACGCGTCGAAGGTGAGCCGCCATCGCGGCACCGTCGATCAGCGCCTGGTCCGGGCCATGGGCCACCAGGTCCGGGTCCACGCTCTGGCCATCCTCAACGAAAGGGTCGCCAGCCCGAACGAAATCTCAAAGGAGCTGGGGGAGTCGGTCGGCCACGTCAGCTACCACATCAAAGTGCTGAAGGAATGCGAGTGCATCGAACTCGTCGACACCGCCCCGCGGCGGGGCGCGATGGAGCACTACTACCGCGCCACCGACCGCGCCTTCCTCGACGCCAAGGAATGGGCCGCGATACCCGACTCGATCCGTCCCGGCCTCAGCGCCAGCGCGCTCAAAACGATCATCAACGACGCTTCCTCGGCGCTGCTCGCAGGCACCTTCGACAAGCACTCCGACCGCCACCTCAGCTGGACGCCGATGATCGTCGACGAGCAGGGCTGGGAGGAGCTCAAGGACGGACTCGGGGAGATGCTGGAGAAGGCCCTCGCTATTCAGAGCGCCAGCGCCGAACGGCTGGCCAAGGCCGACGCACCGGGGATGCCCGTCTCGGTGGCGATGATGGGGTTCGAGGCGCCGCCCTCGGGTGACGGCAAGGTCGCGCCCTCGAAGGAGAAGGGCTAGCCCGCCAGCTCCCGCGCCCGCGCGAAGACGGCGTCGATCATCGGCACGGTCAGCCGGCCGGTGAAGGTGTTCTGCTGGCTGGGGTGGAAGCAGCCGAGCAGCTTCCAGCGGCCGAGGTCGGCCTCGGCGCCGTGCCCGAAACGCGGCTTCGGGCGCGGCACCTCGGCGCCGAGGGCGCGGGCCGCGCGGAGGAACCCGTCCCAGCCGAAGGAGCCGAGGGCGACGACGACGTCGCAACGGTCGAGTAGCTCCAGCTCGCGCTCGAGATATGGCAGGCAGTTGTCGCGCTCGCCGGTCGTCGGCTTGTTCGCCGGCGGCGCGCAGCGGACGATCGCGGTCACGTAGGCGTCGCGCAGGCGCAGCCCGTCGTCGCGGTCCACGGACTGCGGCTGGTTGGCGTAGCCGGCCCGGTGCAGCGCCGCGTAGAGCCAGTCGCCGGAGCGGTCGCCGGTGAACATGCGGCCGGTGCGGTTGGCGCCGTGCGCGGCGGGCGCGAGGCCGACGATCGCCACCCGCGCGGCCGGGTCGCCGAAGCCTGACGCCGGCTTTGCCCAGTAGTCCTCGCCGCGGTAACGACGCGGCGGATCGGCCGCGACCGCCTCGCGCCACTCGACCAGCCGCGGGCACCTGCGGCAGCCGTGGACCTCCGCCGCCAGCACCGCTAGCTCCTCGCCGTCGTCCTTGCTCATAGGCTTATCGCCCTCTCCATGGCCCGGAACCCAATCACTTGCTCCCTGCTCGGGCTCCTTGCCGTCGCGACACTGCTCCTCGCCGGGTGCGGCGGCAGCGGCAGCGGCACGACCACCGCGGTGCCCGACAAAGCCGCCGACGCCGAAATCCTCAACAACGTCCTCGCCCGCCAGCTCGCCGCGGTTCGCGCCTACGAGCGCACGCTGCCGCTGCTCGCCGGTCCGGCGCTCGCCGGCGCCCGTGAATTCCGCGCTTCCGAACAGGAGCACGTCGACGCCACGATCAAGGCGCTGCGTGGGCTCGGCGAAAAGGCCGAGCCGGAAGAAGAAGAGATCGAAAGCGAAGGCCTGAAGACGCAGGCCGACGCGCTCGAATTCCTCTACGAACTCGAAAGCGCCTCGATCGCCTACGACCTGCGCGCGGTCTCCCATCTCACCGCCCCCTGGCCGCGCTCGCTGCTGGGCTCGGTCGCCGCCAACCAGGCCCAGCACCTGGTCCTGTTGCGGCGGGCGCTTGGAACGGATATTGCGGAATCGATCCCCGGGGCCTTCGAGGACGGAACTTCGCCGCCGCCGTCGAAGGAAGCGGAATGACCGGCCCTCTCTACGCGATCGGCCGCTTCTGCTCGCGTCATCACTGGCCGGTGATCGGCATCTGGATCGTGCTCGCGGTGGCCTTGGTCCTGATCGGCCAGGCCGGCGGCAGCAAGACCAGCGAAAACCTGACTCTGCCCGGCAGCGGCTCGACGATCGCGACCGAACTGCTGGAAGACAACCTGCCCGAACAGGCCTACGGCAGCAACCCGCTGGTGATGGAAGCGCCGGCGGGCGCGAAGCTGACCGATCCCAAGTATGCGGCCGCTGTCGCCGAAACGGTCAAGAACCTGGAAGCGCTGAAGGACGTCAACTCGGCGACCAGCCCGCTCAGCCCGCAGGGCGTCAACTTCCTCAGCAAGAGCCGGCAGGTCGGCTACATCCCGGTCGTGCTCGGCATCGGGCCCAGCGAAATCGACGAAGCCCAGGCGCAGCGGATCCTCGACACCGCGCAGCCCGCTCGCGCCGCCGGCCTCCACACCGCCGTCGGCAGCTACGTCGGCCAGCAGCTCTCCAAACCCTCGACCGAGGTCAGCGAGGCAATCGGCCTGGCCGCGGCCGTGATCATCCTGCTCTTCGCCTTCGGCACCGCGACGGCGATGATGCTGCCGATCGTCTCCGCCGTGGTCGGGCTCGCCTGCGCGCTCTCGATCATCCGCCTGCTCGAGCACGTGCTCGACGTGCCCGGCGTGGCCTCGACCCTGGCGACGATGATCGGGCTCGGGGTCGGGATCGATTACGCGCTCTTCATCGTCACCCGCCACAAACTGCAGCTGGCCGAAGGGATGGACCTGCGCGAGTCGATCGCCCGTGCCACCGCGACCGCCGGCGGCGCCGTCGTCTTCGCCGGCTTCACCGTCGTGATCGCGCTCTGCTCGCTCGCCTTCGCCGGGATCCCGCTGGTCAGCACCCTCGGTTTCACCGCCGCGATCGCGGTCGTCGTCGCCGTCTGCGCCGCGGCGACGCTGTTGCCGGCGATGCTCGGCGCGCTCGGGCCGCGGATCGACTCGCTCAGCATCCGCCGTGGCAAGGGCAACCCGGAGGACTCCGAGCCGCACGGCTGGCGCCGCTGGGCGGAACGGGTTGCCGGGCAGCCCTGGATCGCGACGATCGTCGCGCTGGTCGTCCTGATCGTGCTGGCGCTGCCGATCTTCCAGCTTGAGCTGGGCCAGAACGACATCAGCGCCCTGCCCAAGGACACGACTTCGCGCCAGGCCTACGACAGCCTCAACAAGGGCTTCGGGCCCGGCGTCAACGGGCCGCTGCTGGTCGCCTCCGAATTCAAGGCGCCGGCGGAAACGAAACCGGTGCTGCAGAAGCTGGAGAAAGCGATCGACAGCGCCGCCGACGTCGAAGCGGTCAGCGAACCGACGCTCGACAAGCAGGGCACGGTCGCCGTCTTCACCGTGCTCTCGAAGTCCGAGCCCTGGGCCGACGCCACCGTCGAACTGGTCGAACGGCTGCGCGACACGACGATCCCGCAGGCGCTGAAGGGGACGGGGGCGGCCTCCTACGTCGGCGGCCAGACCGCCGGCTACATCGATCTCGGCGCCCAGATCGCCGAAAAGCTGCCGCTGATGATCGCGATCGTCGTCGCCCTCAGCTTCTTCGTCCTGCTGATCGCCTTCCGTTCGCTGCTGGTTCCGATCAAGGCGGCGGCGATGAACCTGCTCTCCGTCGCCGCCGCCTACGGGGTGGTGACCGCGGTCTTCCAGCTCGGCTGGGGCTCTTCGCTGATCGGGCTCGACCACGCGATCCCGATCGTCAGCTTCGTGCCGCTGCTGATGTTCGCGATCCTCTTCGGGCTCTCGATGGACTACGAGGTCTTCCTGCTGACGCAGATGCGCGAGCACTTCACCAAGTACGGCGACGAGAAACGGGCGGTGATCGAAGGGCTGGCCAACACTGGCCGCGTGATCACCTCGGCGGCGGCGATCATGGTCTGCGTCTTCACCAGCTTCGTCCTCAACGGCGACCCGGTGGTGAAGGAGTTCGGGGTCGGCCTGGCGGTGGCGATCGCGATCGACTCGACCCTGGTCCGCTGCCTGCTGGTGCCGGCGGTGATGGTCCTGCTCGGCAAGCGCGCCTGGTGGCTGCCGCGCTGGATGGACCGGATCGTGCCCCACATCAGCATCGAGGGCGAGGAGTTCTTCGCCGCCCGCGACGCCAAGCTCGCCGCCGAACGACCAGACTGAGGGCATGTTCCCGCTCAACCTGCCGAATGCGCTGACGCTGCTGCGCATCCTGGCGGTGCCGGTGGTTGTGGTCGCGCTGCTGGGGGAGACGCCGAACGGCGACGAGCTGGCCGCGGTCGTGTTCGCCCTGGCGGCGCTGACCGATGGGCTCGACGGCTACTTCGCCCGCTCCCGTAACTCGGTCACCACCTTCGGCAAGCTGATGGACCCGCTGGCCGACAAGCTGCTGATCATCGGCGCCCTGGTCTCGCTGGTCTCGCTGAACCGGCTCGAAGCCTGGGTGGCGATGGTGATCATCGCCCGCGAGGTCGCGGTCACGATCCTGCGCACGATCGCCAACGAGCGCGGCATCGTGATCGCCGCCAGCTGGCTCGGCAAGCTGAAGACGGGTCTGCAGATCGCCGCCGTGATCGGCCTGATCGTCGCCAACCCGGCTCCGCTCGGCGTCAACCTGCTCGTCTACCTGGCGCTCGCCGTCACGGTGATCAGCGGCGCCGACTACTTCTTCGGGCTGCGCAAGCGGATCGAGGCGCAGCAGCGCGAGCGCGCCGCCACGAAGGCCAACTCAACCGCATAGGAGTCGGGGGGACTCGGGGACATTTTAGCGACGCATCCGACCTTGGCCCCAGCGGGGTGGGGTAAATATCGGATGCGGGGGGCCGGGTTCTGAGCGTGGGCTTGACGGCTCGGGGCGAGGTGTCTGCGGATACGCATCCCCGCGCGTAGTGTCGCTACAGCGCGGGGTCGACCATGAAGTAGCGAAAGGCCTGTGCGGAGCCGAGTCCAGCTCCGCTATAGGGCGCACCGCAGTTACACGGCTTCGCTTGCACTGAGGTGGGGCGGCCGAGGTTGTTGACCCCCTCGATGACGTAGGTGCGCTCCGTACCGCACTGGCTACATGGCTTTGGAAACGTATCCCCAGGACTCCATCCCGAAATTCGGACCCGCGCTAGCGCCTCGCGCTCGACCTCGACCTGGGCCCGACGCCTGGACAGGCCGATGACCTTTCTGCATGGACCGTCGTATTGCGGCTCGAGGGAAGTGACGATCCCGATCCATGACTCTCGAACCCCAAGGCCTCCAGGCAGGACCATCTCGTCACCGACCTCAACATCCTCCAGGTCGGTGTCATAGGCATAGCGACCGTCGATTTGCACCTTCATCGCAACGCTTCCGCATCTCAGCTCGCCGCAGCCTCGAGCCAATCCCGCATCGACATGTGCCGCCCGACCCGCTCGCCGCTGGCCAGCTCGGCGCGGAGCTCGCCCAGGGTGCCGTAGCGCTCCGCCACCACGTTGTGGCGGTGGATCGTCTCCAGGTTCTCCTGGCGCGCCATCACGAAGGCTTCGTCGGGGAGGTCGGGGTAGCCCTCGACCACCTGGCGCACCATCTCGCGCACGCAGTCCTCGACGAAGCGCGGGTTTTCGTGCGCTTTTACAACCACCGCCATCTCGTCGGGGCGCTTCATCAACTCGTAGATCTCCGAGCTCATCGAGCTCTCGACGATCCGCAGCAGCTCCGGTGCGTCGATCCAGGCGGGGCCACCCTCGGGGCAGCCGACGTGGAGGGTGCCGATGCCGCGCTGGTTGTGGGTGGCGATCGGGACGACGTCGACGACGCGCTCGATCTGCTCGGCGCCGAAGCCCTCGGCGGCGAGCCGTTCGCGCGAGAGCCCGGCGACCATCTCCTGGGCGCAGGGGCAGGCGGTCATGCCCTGGGCCTGGACGCCGGTCAGCGTCCGCGTGCCCCCCTCGGAGGCGACCGCGGTGCCGAAGAGGACGTAGATCTCCTGGGTGCTCTTGCCACTCTCCGGGGTTGAGACCGTCTCCGGGTAGCGGGCGGTGACCGAGACCTCGGCCCGCAGCCCCCCCTGGCGCTCGCGCACCTTCTCGGCCACGTGGGCGGCCAGGACCTCGGCCTTAAAGGCCTCGCCCAGCACAACCTCGTCGATCGCCTCGCCGACGATCTCCTCGAAGCGGGACATGTGGACACCCGCCTGCTGTGGGTTGAGGTCGACGAAGCACTCCAGCTCGGCGTAGAAGAGATTCTCGGCGCCGTCGGCCTTGACCCGGATCACCTTCTCGACCCCGGTGACGCCGACCCGCGAGAGGCTGACCTGGGTCACCGGCACGGAGGCCTGGACGTCGGGAGCGGCTGGGGTGGAGGTGGTCTGGCCGGCCATCTGCTTATGAAGCGTAAGCGACGGCGAGTGCCGGCGTCTTACTCAATACGGTGAAACTTTTTCTGCCTATACTTCGACGCGGCCGGAGCTTCAGGGCCGGCTCCATGGGAATGGGGAGAGTTGCAGCAGCGGAGGGAGTGACCATCGAACCGTTGGAGACGGCGACTGATGTCATGGAGCGCGAGGCAGCCGACAGCCCGATCGTTGAGATCGAGGAGCTGCGGGGACTCGTAGCCCTTGGCCGCGAGCGCGGCTATCTCACCTTCGAGCAGATCGCCTCTACCCTGGAGGAGGTCGAGATAACCAAGGAGCAGGTCTCCGGCCTTCACGCCCACCTCGTCGAGCACGGCGTCGACGTGATCGCCGAGGACGGGGTCAGCGCCTACAAAGAGCAGCGTGGCGGCGACTCCAACGGGGCGGCGAAGAAGGAAGAGCTCGACCTCACGGTCGAGCCGAGCCTCGACTCGCTGCGGCTGTACCTGCGCTCGATCGGCCGGGTCGAGCTGCTGACCGCGAGCCAGGAGGTCGAACTGGCGAAACGGATCGAGCGCGGCGACATGCTGGCGAAGCGGCAGATGGTCGAGGCCAACCTGCGCCTCGTCGTCTCGATCGCGAAAGGCTATCTGGGCCGGGGGCTGAGCTTCCTCGACTTGATCCAGGAGGGCTCGCTGGGGCTGATCCGGGCGGTCGAGAAGTTCGATTACCGGCGCGGCTACAAGTTCTCCACCTACGCGACCTGGTGGATCCGCCAGGCGGTGACGCGGGCGATCGCCGACAAGGCGCGGACCATTCGCATCCCCGTGCACATGGTCGAGAAGCTGAACCGGGTCGCCCATGTCGAGCGCCAGCTGGTGCAGAAGCTGGGGCGCGAGCCGGAGCCGGCGGAGATCGCCGAGGAGCTGCGCTGGCCGGTCTCCGACGTGCGCGACATCCAGCGCGTCGCCCAGCAGCCTGTCTCGTTGGAGAAACCGGTCGGCGACGAGGACGAATCCGAGCTCGGCGACTTCGTCGCCGACGACGCCGTCCTGGAGCCGTTCGAGGAAGCGAGCGAGCATCTGCAGAAAGAGGGCGTCAAGAACGCGCTGCAGGCGCTGCCCGAACGCGAGCGCCAAGTGATCGAACTTCGCTACGGCCTCGCCGGCGGCGAGCCGCTGACGCTGGAGGAAGTCGGCCGGACGTTCGGCGTCACCCGCGAGCGCATCCGCCAGATCGAGAACAACACGCTGAAAAAGCTGCAGCGCCTCCCCGAGGCGCAGATGCTCCGCGAAGCCAGCTGAGCGGAGAGCCCGCTATGCGGCGTCATCGGTCGCTCACGTGCAGAGCACGCTTCGCTCCCTGCTTCCTTGCCTAGCGAACTCTCCGCTCAGCTGGAACGAGGTTCCAGCACGAAAATTGACGGCTCGCGGTCCAGCTTCGCCTTGTAGTCGTCGAAGCCGGCGTACTGCTCGTTGTGCTTGCGCCAGAGCTCGTCGTGCTCGGCGCCCTCGGCAATGCGGGCGCGGACGGGGCGGCGGTTGCGGCCGATCTCGACCTCGGCCTCGGGGTTGGCTTTGAGGTTGAACGACCAGGCCGGCGTCTTGGAGTTGCCGGCGTTGGTGTTGATCAGGCTGACGCTGTCGCCGACGGCCAGGTAGACGACCGGCGCCGTCCGCGGCTCCCCGGATTTGCGCCCGGTGGTGGTGAGCAGGAGGACCGGCGCCCGCCCGACCTTGCCGCCGATGCGGCCGCCGCTGAGCCGGTAGAGCGGGATGTTCAGTTTCCCGGTCCAGCGCAGTCCGGTGGCGCCGAGGGAGTTGGAGATGCGGGCGTAGAAGTGGTCGCTCGGCACGCCGGGAGTATCCCACGGTTGCGCGGTTCCCTTTCCACGCATTTCGTGGATTTGGAACCGCGCAGCCAGCTCCCGACGATGCGCGGTTCGGTTCCCACGCATTTCGTGGATACGGAACCGCGCAATAGAGTGGGGGCGTGGCCGAGCCGCACCCATTCCGCGTCGCCGCCGAAGCGAAGGACGTCGAGCTGATGACCGAGACGCTGCACGAGGACGTCGTCCTCCACAGCCCGATCCTCTTCCGCGGCTTCGAGGGTCGCGACATGGTCGGCCAGGTTCTCACCCACGTCGCCGCCACCCTGGAGGGCCTCACCTACGTCGACGAACTGGCGAGCGAGGACAGCGTCTGCCTGCGCTTCAAAGCCACGGTCGGCGACCGCGAGCTCGAGGGCATCGACTACCTGCAGCTCGACGGCGACGGCAAGGTCGTCGATCTGACCGTCTTCATGCGTCCGCTCTCGGCGATCAACGCTTTCAACGAGCAGATGAAATTGCGGCTCGAAGCCGCACAGGCCTAGATTCGTTCGAGGAGAACGCGGCCGGGACCGTCGGCCCTCACCCGTAAGCGGTCACCGGGCCGACTTCAGCCTCTGCGCAAGGAAGCTTCGGAATCGTCATCTGCCGTTTGGGCCTAAGTAGCACCTGCGTACTGGGAGATGGGGGAGGCAGGATTCGAACCTGCGTAGGCATAGCCGTGTGATTTACAGTCACATCCATTTGACCGCTCTGGCACTCCCCCTCAATTGGGAGGGTGATTCTATTCGTCTCGTCGTCGGGGTAGATGAGTGCTTCGAACGGAGTTCCGGGCTCGACCTCGTACTCCGAGTACTTCACTCCCCCTAGCTTTACGGCGCGAGTTGCCTCTAGCGCATCGGTGGGAATGAACCAGCGACGCCCGTCGCCGACGAGAGCGAAGAGATAGTCGACTCTTCCCCGATCGATCTTCTTCGTGATTCCACCCCAGCTTCGATTGCCCCCGCTGGTCACGATCGCGACGTCCCAGCGATCGTCGCCCTGCGGAGTCGGCCTGCAAAGAGTCGACGTCTTCACCTGAATTCTGAGCAACCGTCTATCGAGTTCCGCCATCAGATCGACATCCGGGCTATGCCCGAGCGGAATCCAGACGAGTGCCCCCTTGCTCGCCAACCACTCCATTGCCGAGAACTCGCCGAGGTCCCCTTGGACTCGGCGGTTGACCGCGCGTTCCCTGCGGTGTGGACCGGACTTTTTTGAGATCTCTGCCACGAACACATGTTCGTAAATAACTCAGACAGAAAGTCTCGCACCGAGTCGCCGCTTCGCCAATGCGCGAGGATGAGGCAGTGAACTCGGACTCGCTCACGGATCGCGTGATTGCAATCGCCGGTGTCGGCGGTGGACTTGGGCCGCTGGTGGCGGCTCGGTTGGCGGAAGCCGGCGCCATCGTCGCCGGGACGGATCGCGACGCGGAGCTGCTCAAGGCGCTTCCCGCCGACCTCGGTATTCCCGCCGAGCGCTGGGACGGGCGCGCGGTCGATCTGCTCGACGAGGAGGCGGTGCGCGGCTGGTGCGCGGGGCTGGTCGAGCGCTTCGGCCGGGTGGACGGGCTCGTGCACCTGGTCGGCGGCTGGCGTGGGGGGCAGCCGCTGCATCAGGCGCCGCTCACCGACTGGGATCTGCTCCACGACCTGCTCGTTCGCACCGTCCAGCACACCACCCGCGCCTTCCACGACCAGCTGGCGGCGAGCGCGCACGGGCGCTTCATGCTCGTCTCGGCCAAGCAGGCGCAGTCGCCCTCGAACACCAACGCCGCCTACGCCGCCGCGAAGGCCGCCGCTGAGGCCTGGACGCTCGCCTTCGCCGACGGCTTCGAGCCCGGCGGCGCCACCGCCAACATCGTCGTCATCGACGCGCTACTCACTCCGCGCATGCGGGAAGAGGATCCCGGCAAGGAGTTCCCGACTTTCACCCCCGCCGAGCACCTCGCCGAGGCGATCGCGTTTCTCTGCTCGGACGCGGGGGGCAAGATGAACGGGCAGCGCCTCTCGCTGTACCCAAACGGATAGCAATCTCGATCTCGCCGCTTACCATGGCCGGATGAGCCCGCGGCCCAAACGCCCGAAAACCCCCGACGGGAAGATGACGATCGGGGAGCTGGCGCGGCGCACGGGCATGACCGTCCGCAACATCCGCGCCCATCAGACCCGCGGCCTGCTGCCGCCGCCGGAGGTCCACGGTCGCACCGGCTACTACGGCGAGGAGCACCTGGCCCGGATCGAACTGACCCGGGAAATGCAGGGGGAGGGGCTGAACCTGGAGGCGATCCGCCGCGTGCTCGAGAGCACCGAGGGCTCCTCGGCCGAGATCGTCGACTTCGCCCGCGCCGTGCGCGCCCCGTTCGAGGACGAGACGCCGGAAATCTTCGGCGCCGACGAGCTGGCCGAGATCTGGGGAGCCAAGGAGCTCGACCCGCGGATGATCCGCCGCGGCGAAAAGCTCGGCATCCAGCGCGAGCTGCCCGATGGCAAGATCGAGGCGATCAGCCCGCGCCTGCAGCGCGCCGGCGGCGCCCTGGTCGAGCTCGGGGTCAGCCCGAAAGCGGTCCTCGACGTCGCCGACAAGCTGCGCCGCCAGGCCGATGCCGCGGCCCGCACCTTCGTCGACCTCTTCGTCAAGGAGATCTGGGAGCCGTTCGACCGGGCCGGCCGCCCCGAGGAGGACTGGCCGAAGGTCCGCGAGGCCCTCGACCGCATGCGCCCGCTCGCCTCCGACGCGGTCCTGGCGATGTTCCAGATCGCGATGGGCGAGGCGACCGAGAAAGCCGGCGAACGCACCCTGCAGGAAGCCGCGAAGCCGGCGAAGAAGCGCTCGAAGCGCCGCGGTAGCTGAGAAACCATCGATTTCTCCCAGCGCGTACTGTCGCCCATCCAGCGGGCCACCTGCGCGCTTTTCCCATTCCAATGGGCTTTTCCGGCGCCGTCCGGAAAAACCGCGAGCGATCGGGGGCCCTGGCACTTGACAGCTGCAAACTTCTATGTTCTCCTTTGTGCCTAGTTGATGTACGAAGTAGTTTAGTTCACGGAAGACGGTCCGAACCGTCGCCAGGGACAAGGGACAGGGAAATGCCCGGAGGGCCGCAGGAGCGGCCCGCACAGACGGGCTCACGGGACAAGGAGAGACGTTGATCGCACTGCCTTTTGGGACTCGGCTCTGGCCGCCGCCGGGACGCCCGCGCTCTCAAGCGTCCTGTCTCCGCTGTGAGGTCTCAGCCCCACGGACCACCACCAGCCTCCCTCCCTCGCCCCTAAAGAATCTGCTGTTCGAGCCCGCGGCCCGACAAAGCGTGGGCCAATGGCGAGTGCCGGGCCAAGCGATGCAAGGACGCAGGGAGGTTCGCACAGCAGCGCTGCGGGGACCGACCGAGGACACCGCAGCGCGCAGTGTGCGCGGCGCCCCCAGTGGCACACGCTGCGCAGGGGAGCGGGCACCCTTCCCCCCGGCAATGACCGCCTCCGGTAGAGGGCTTTTACCCCCGCACAACCACCAGCTTCAAAGCGCGCCTCCTCTGCTCTCGGTCGACCACGCTCATCGCACCCGGCAACCCTGTAGGCAACGTTCCGCGTCCGGGGGCGCTTCGAACTTCAATCACACGCAAAGAAGCCCTCGGCTGGCCGCCCGCGCCGTAGCGGCGCAGGCTCATCTCCCTGGCGAGTCGCGCCCGCGGGGCGGCGACTCCCTGCGCCCCGCACCTACTTCGCAGTCACCGATTTACGCCATCACGAGCAAGGAGCAGGGTTGAGATATCAAGCGAACACGGTAAGGAAGCGCCTCGGTAACCGCTCGCTCAAAGGTCGTGCCGCCATGCCCTCCGTCTCCGCCGACGCCAAAGGCATCCGTGCGCCTTCGCTTAGGTTGATCTCCCTCCTCGTCCTCGCGATCGCTTCGCTGCTGATTCTTCAGTCGGCGACGGCGCACGCGGAAGAAACCCGTTCGTTCACCGGCCTCTCGTTCGGTCCTGACGGTGCCAGCGGCAGCCAGTCGTTCAGCGGCATCCGGAGCATCGCCGCCGACCAGGCAAGTGGAGATGTTTTCGTCCTGGACAACTTCGAATCCGGGACGATCTACAAGTTCAGCGCGAGTGGCGCACCGGTCAAATTCGCCGACCTGCCGGACAACGCGATCCGGGAAACCGGTGTCAGCTTCGGCCCTGAAAGCCAGTTGGCGATTGCCCCGCCCGGGTCCCCCGGCGGAACCGCCGGCGACATCTACCTGGCAAACAACTCGACCGTCAAGGTCTTCTCGGCGGGCGGCACCGAACTGGGAACCCTGGGAGAAGGGGAGACCTGCGGCGTCGCGGTCGATCCTGCCGGCCACGTCTTCGTCGGCAGCTTCTCGAACACGATCCGGGAATACGTCCCGACCACGAATCCACCGGCCAACTCGCCGGCGAACACCGGCAACGTCGAAATCAATCTCTGCAACGTCGCGGCTGACGCGGCGGGCAACATCTACGCCACTAACTATCAGGAATCAAGGATCGCGAAGCTCGCAGGGGTAAACGACACCTCACCCCTCTTGATCGAACCCGGCGCATCGACGATTGGCGTCGATCCGGTCTCGAACAACCTTTTTGGCGACCGCAAATCTCTGGTTGCGGAATACGACCCGAGCGGCTCCCTGCTCGCGACGTTCGGCGCCAACCAGCTCAGCGAATCGCAGGGTGTCGCGATCAACTCCGCCGCGGACGAAGTCTACGTCGGCGACAACGGCAGCGGCAAGGTCAAGGTCTTCGGCGAAGTCGCCGTCGCCCCGGACGTGAAAGGGGAAGCAGCCAGCGAACTCACCGGCAGGAAAGCGACGCTCAACGGCGCCGTCAACCCGCATGGACTCGCCGTCGAAGAATGCGAATTCGAATACGGCTCAAGCCCATCGCTCGGCGAAAGCATTGCCTGCTCCGGGTCGATTCCGGTCGATCAAGCAGCCCATCCGGTCAGGGCGGCGCTCACCGGGCTTTCTCCCGCAACCACCTACTACTTCCGCATCCGCGTGAAGAACGCAAACGGGATCATCGTCAGCCCGACGACCAGCTTCGCCACGCTGGAACCGGCGCAGACCGAAGCCGCGAGCGCCGTCACTCCAGAAACCGCGACCCTGAATGGCACCGTCCGGCCCGAAGGCGAAGCGGTCGAAGAATGCCACTTCGAATACACCAATGGGGGGGCAGGCACCACTTCGGTCGACTGCGAGCAGGCCGTTCCGACCGACCAGGTGGACCACGCGGTATCGGCGAAGATCGAAGGACTCACGCCTGAAGGCGCCCGTTACTTCTACCGGCTGGTCATAAAGCGAGCGGGCGTCGAATACGCCGGCGCCTTCCTCAGCGTGACGACGAAGGGTGTGACCATCGGGCAGGAGCTGGTCTCCAACGTCGGCGAAACCGAAGCGACGGTGGAAGCGAGCATCAATCCCAACGGCGGCCAGACCTCCTACCGCTTCGAATACGGCACCGACACCGGCTACGGGTCCTCGACCGAAGAAGCGATCCTCGGCGAAGGCGAAAGCTTCGTCCCCGCGGCGGAAACGCTCAGTGACCTCTCCCCCGGAACGACCTATCACTGGCGGGTCGTGGCGAAGGACCCCTTCAGCGAACGCTTCGGAGCGGATCGCACCTTCACCACCCGGCCGGCCCGTGAAACTCCGGAAACCGGTTGCCCAAACCAGGCTTTCCGCCAGAACAGCGCCAGTGAAGGGCTCCCTGACTGCCGCGCCTACGAGTTGGCCTCGCCGGCGGACAAGCACGGCGGCAGCATCCAGGGAAGCATCGACGTCGTCCAGGCATCTGCGAACGGCGAACGGATCACCTTCAAGGACGTCGGCGGCCTGCCGACCACCGGCGGAGCCTCCGCCCCGCCATTCTATTTCGCCGGTCGTCATGCGGACGGGTGGAGCGGCGATGGCCTCCTGCCTGTGGCGGTCCCGGGCCGGGGGGCGACGCAGCTCGGCTGGGACGAAGAAATCCGAACCGGTGTGAGCAACAGGAACCTGCCCGGCGTCAACGCGGAGCTCGTGACCTACCACACCTCCGATGCGGCCACCCAGGTGATCGCACCCGGGCGATCCAAATCCATTGCGGGTTTTGCCGAAGATCCGGACCACTTCATCGTCGAAGGGGAACAGTTTGGGGGCACGCCCCTCGGGGTCCGCAACGTCTACGACGTCGACCACGACACCGTGACCCTCGCCGGGCGCATTCCGCAAGCGCCGGCAACCACCTGTGACGACAGCGGCGCTTCGCAGTGCATCCCGGCCCCAGAAGGATCCATCGCCGGCCCCTACGACGCGTTCGAAGGCTTCGGCTCCACTGCAGGAAACAAGAATGATGGCGGTGCCGAGCTGGGGTACTACACCACCAACACGATCTCCAAGGACGGCTCCGAGGTGTTCTTCACGAGCGTGGGCGATGCTCAGCTCTACGTTCGCGAAGATGGTACGCGGACGACGCAGGTATCGGCCTCACAGGCGACGACGCCCGATCCGAACGGAGAAAAGCCGGCGCTCTTCCTGTGGGCGACGCCCTCGGGCTCGAAGGTGTTCTTTTCGAGCTGCGAGAAGCTGACCAACGACTCGACCGCCGTCTCCACGGCGGCGGATACCTGCGGGGCCAAACCAGCCGAACAGGGCGCAGACCTCTACGTCTACGAACCGGGGAACGGCCACCTGGAAGACCTGACCGTCGACCACAACCCGGCCGACGTCCGGGGTGCCGAAGTAATCGGGATGGTCGGGGCCTCGGAAGACGGCGCCTATGTCTATTTCGTCGCCAACGGGGTGCTCGCCGAAGGTGAATCCGAAGGCGCAACCCCTGGAAGCTGTTCGAACGGTGGCTTCTTCGCCGCGACGTCCGGCACCTGCAATCTCTACGCTTACCACGATGGCACCGTCAAGTTCATCGCCCCGCTGGCCACGCACGCCAATGGTTACAACTGGATTTCCAAGACCACCTTCTCGCTGACTAAAGAATCCCGGGTCGCGAGCGATGGAGATCTGCTCTTCAGCTCGAGTCAGGACCTGACCAACAGCGGCAACGGATGCGTCCTGAGTGAAGAAGCGGGGTGTCGCGAGATCTACCGCTACTCGCCGACGGACTCTGCGCAACCTCTTATCTGCGTGTCCTGCAACCCGAGCGGCGCCAAGCACACCGGCTCGGCGCTTACCGAGAGTCTGCGCGGCACCCTCGGGCCAGTGCAGACCCAGTTCCTCACGCGCAACATCTCGCCCGACGGAGACCGGATCTTCTTCGACAGTCCCGATCGACTCGTCAACGCCGATCAAAATGACGTCAACGATCCCTACGAGTGGGAGGCCGCGGGGACCGGCAGCTGCAGAAACCCAAACACCACCGGAGGCTGTCTCTACCTGCTCTCGACCGGCACCAGCACCAATCCCACCTACTTCGGTGACGCATCGGTTTCCGGCGACGACGTCTTCGTCTTCACCAACCAGTCGCTGGTGCCGATCGACAAGGACGAATTGGTGGATGTTTACGACGTCAAGGTCGAGGGTGGCCTCGCCGTGCAGAACCCACCGCAGAACGTATCCCCGTGCGCCTCCGCCGAAGCCTGCAAGTCGGCCTCGGCGACTCCAGCACCCCCACTCGCACCGGGATCGGCCACGTTCGTCGGGCCCGGGAACCCGAAGCCCGTACCGGGGAAAAATAGTTGCAAGCACAAGGGCAAGAAGTGCAAAAAAAAGAAGAAGCACCAGAAGCAGAAGCACCGAAAGGGAGCGTCCGGTAAGACCGGATCCAAGCACAAGAGCGGAGGTTCGAAGTGAGTGTCGCCAGCCGGAAAATTCCAGTCGGACTACGTGCCGCCGCATTCACCATCGCTCTGCTTGCGGGCTGCCTGGGGGTTTCCTCCGCGGCGAGCGCGGCCGAACCCCAACAGGCACTCTCGATCTCGTCCCTTGCCTCGCCGTCGCGATTCTTCCCCGGTGATAACAGTGGTTATGCTGCCTACACGGTGACGGTCACGAATACCGGAGCCAATCCGCTCAATGGCAGCTCGCTGACGATTACTGACGAATTGCCCGTCGGGATCGAATACTCTTCTTTCTACCACGAAGAGTACGGCTTGCGTTATATTGAATCTGAAGGTAAGAGTGGAACTGATTTCAGCTGTACTCCAACTCCGACCCGATTCACCTGCTCGTCGCCGAGTGCCGGACTGGCTCCAGGTCAGCGTATCTACATGTTCGTCGGGGTAGATATCGCCGCCGATGCTCCCGCATCGGTCGTCAATCACGTCAGCGTCAGCGGCGGCGGTGCCGCGGAAGCGACCTCGACGGAGACGACGCCCGTCGGTACCGAACCCGTCGAATTTGGCTACCAGTTCACGGAAACCGCGATCCACGACGTCGATGGATCTCCACTCACCCAGGCGGCTGGCCATCCGAACGACTTCTACGTGGGATTTCAGACCAACAACTCGCACAACCCTGGGCTCGAAAACCCGGCGGCCGGCTCGCCGCGACACGTCCTCGCCACTCTGCCCAAGGGCATGGTGGTCGACCCGAAATCCACGCCGGTGCGCTGCACCGAGGAAGAGCTGGAAGCGAATAGCCCCGAAACCAATTGTCCGGACGGCTCGGTCGTTGGTGTCGTGCACCCGACCCTCAACATCGTGGGCTTCGCTGATCCAGCTTTGACGGAGCCTCTCTACAACATGGTTCCGGCGCATGGCCAGGCCGCGCTGTTCGGATTCAACGGTGCGGGTTTCGGGGTCTACGTCCATCTCGTCGGCGGCGTCAACTCGGCGGGCGAATACCAGCTCACCGCAAATACCCAGGACATCCTCCAATTCGGCGGGCTCTCCGGTTTTTCGCTTGACCTCTGGGGCAGCCCCACGGCTCCCAGTCATGACCCTCAGCGAGGGGCGTGTGCCTTCCAGACCGGCCCCCAGTCCTGCCCGGTCCAGCCGGTGGAAGCCGCTCTCCTGACGATGCCCAGTGCCTGTTCAGCGGGCCCGCTCACCACCGAATTCGCGATTGAATCGTGGCAGGAAAAGGGAAAAGTCATCCGTGCCAACTCGGAGGTCGAGGACGAAGAAGGGGTGCCGACCGAAGTCGACGGCTGCAACGCCCTGGAATTCAAACCGGAAATCAGCTCCAAGGCGACCACCAACCTCGCCGACAGCCCAACCGGCTTGGACTTCAAGATCCACCAGCCGCAGAACAACCACTACGAAGCTCTCTCCACGGCGGCGCTCAAGGACGTCACGGTCACCCTGCCCGCAGGCATGACCCTGAATCCCTCAGCGGGCAACGGCCTGGAAGCATGCACCGAGTCCCAGATTGGCTACCAGCCCTCGGGCGGCAAGATCCACTTCTCCGAAGCGCCCAACAGCTGCCCGGCGGCCTCCAAGCTTGGCACCCTAGAAGTCAACACGCCGCTGCTGGAAGAAAAGCTGCCAGGCGAGATCTATCTGGCCAAGCCCTATGAGAACCCGTTCGGCAACCTGACCGCGATCTACCTGGCGATCGAAAACGAACAGACCGGCATCATCGCCAAGCTCGCCGGCAAGGTTACCCCGGACCCGACCACCGGCCAGCTCACGGCCACCTTCACCGAAAACCCGCAACTGCCGATCGAAGACATCGAAACCCACTTCTTCAACGGCCCCAGAGCCGCCCTGGTCACCCCGCTCACCTGCGGCACCAAGACCACGACCACGACCATGGTCCCCTGGTCCACCCCCGAAGGAGCCGACGCCCATCCTTCTGACTCCTTCCAGACCCAGGTAGCGGCCGGCGGAAGCGGCAACTGCCCGGCCTCTGAAGCGGAGGCCCCGAATCATCCGTCCTTCACCGCCGGCACCGAAGCCCCCCAGGCAGGCGCCTATAGCCCCTTCCTGCTCAAGCTCTCCCGCGAAGACGGCACCCAGCGCCTGACCGGCATCGACACCACCCTGCCCAAGGGCCTGGCGGCGAAGTTCGCCGGCATCCCCTACTGCTCTGAAGCCCAGATCGCCCAGGCCAAGTCTCGCGAAGCGCCCAACCAGGGCGCCCTCGAGCAGTCCAACCCGAGCTGCCCGGCAACCTCCGAAGTCGGCAGCGTCACGGTGGGCGCCGGAGCCGGCATCACCCCCCTCTACGTGGGAGGCCACGCCTACCTAGCCGGCCCCTACAAAGGCGCCCCCCTCAGCCTGGCGATCATCACCCCGGCGGTGGCGGGCCCCTTCGACCTCGGCGCCGTAGTAGTCCGCACCGCCCTCTACGTCGACCCCGAAACCGCCCAGGGCCACGCCGTCTCCGACCCCGTGCCCTCGATCATCCAGGGAGTGCCCCTGGACATCCGCTCGATCGCGGTCAGGCTCGACCGCCCCTCCTTCACCCTCAACCCGACCAGCTGCGACCCGATGCAGATCACCGGCGCCGCTCCGACCCTGCCCGGTCAGAGCGCCGCTCTGACCAGCCCCTTCCAGGTCGGCGGCTGCAGCGCCCTCAAGTTCGCCCCGAAGATCGCGATCTCGCTGAAGGGCGGCACCAAGCGCCACCGCTTCCCGGCCCTGAAAGCGGTAGTCACCTACCCCCAGGGCGGCGCCTACGCCAACATCGCCTCCGCCCAGGTCACCCTGCCCCACAGTGCCTTCCTCGAACAGGGCCACATCGGCACCGTCTGCACCAGGGTGCAGTTCGCCGCTAACGCCTGCCCGAAAGCCTCGATCTACGGCAAGGCCAAGGCGATCACCCCGTTGCTCGACCAGCCCTTGGAAGGCCCGGTCTACCTGCGCTCCTCCAGCCATGAACTGCCGGACCTGGTGGCCGCCCTGAACGGCCAGGTCGACGTCGTCCTGGCGGGAAGGGTCGACACCGGTAAGGGCGGGGGCATCCGCAACACCTTCGAAGCCGTCCCAGACGCCCCGGTCTCCAAGTTCACCCTGGAAATGCAGGGGGGCAAGAAGGGGCTGCTGGTCAACTCCGAAGACATCTGCCGCAAGACCCAGAAGGCAACGGTCTCCTTCACCGCTCAAAACGGCAAGGCGCTGGCACTGAGCCCGACGATCAAGAACGACTGCGGCAAGAAGGCGAAGAAGAAGGGCTCCGGGAAGAAGAAGGGGCCCGGGGGGAAGTAGCCCCCGCCTCTCCTACCGAGCGTCGTTCAGAAAGCCCGAGGCCACTCGCCACTTACGCTGCAGGATGGGTTCGATCGTCGCCGTGCCGCAGGAAGCGTCGGCGAGGCAGTCGCCCCAGGTGTTGGTCGCGTCGATGTACTTGTTGAGGGCGGCCTCGGCGGGGGTGCCGGTCGCGGTTACGCACTCGAGAGCGAGGCGGTCGACCGGGAGCCTGGTGTAGCTGCTCTGCAGTGACTTCACCTTGGCGGCGTACTGTTCGTAGCTGAGACCAATGGCCAGCTGGCGCCGTAGGGTGCGGAGTGACTTCACGAAGGCGTTCACCTGGCTCGGACAGCCTTCAGTCGTGCCGGCCGTTTTCGCCTTCGTCGTGGCCTTCGCCTGGGTCGAGGCGGTGTCGGCGCCCGTCGCGGCACCACCCCCGCCGCATCCCGCCGGAAGCAGCGCAAGGGCCCCGGCCAGGAGGCAGCCGAGCAGCAGTCGCCGGCGGCTGGAAGCGGGGGAGGGCGCCATCGCGCGTAGTGTAGAAATCCGCTCGATGCCGAAGCTCAGGCAGTTCTCAGGGGTTGCTATCGCGGTGACGGCAGTGGCGCTTGCCGTGCTCGCGCCGGGAGCGCGGGCGGCACAGCCCGGTGGCGTGCTTGTCGTCGGCGACAGCCTCGAGGAACTGACCTCGCCCTACCTCGCCAAGTTCCTGCCGGGAATCCCGATCACGGTCAACGCGGTCGGCGGCTACAACAGCTACCAGATCCTCGAACTGTTCGAAGAAAGCTACGACCCCTCGCAGCGGGTGATCGTCTTCGACGCGGGGACCAACGACAACCCCAGCTATCCGCAGATCCTGGCCGAAAACCTCGGCAAGGTGGCGGCGACGGTGGGGAACAGGTGCATGGTGGTGCCGACGATCCACGGTCTCCACCCCGGCGGCGTCGACGACAGCGGCAAGAACCGCACCGTGGCCGAATTCGCCACCTCGCGGCCGGGCACGCAGACCCCCGACTGGGCGGGCTTCGTCGCCACTCACCCGGAGCTGATGCAGGCCGACAACCTGCACCCGATCGAAGCCGGCGCCGAAGCGCGGGCGCGGCTGATCGCGCAGGGGGTGATGGCGTGCCTGGCTGGGAGCACCGGCGCGGGTGTCTCCGGCGCGCCCTCGCGACCGGTGCTGGAGCAGGCCCCGGCGCACCTGCCGCAGGCGCATGAGATGGAGCGGCGGGAAGCCGCGATCTCGCGGGCGATCGGGATGGCGCTGCTGCGCCAGACCGCGGCCAGCACCCTCGGCGCTCTGCTCTAACCGGACACGAAGTTGGCACAGATTTGTCGCAATCCACGTGCCACGTGTAGAAACACTTTGTCTACAGTGCAATCATCATGGAGGCGATGAGAGAGACGTGGACTGACGACCGGATGGATGACCTGGTGGCGCGGATGGATCGCGGGTTCGCTCAGGCAGACGCCCGGATGGAACGGTTCGAAAATAGAGTCGAGGCGAGCTTCGACAAGATCGACGCCCGCTTCGAAAAGATGGAAGCACGTTTCGAAAAAGTCGACGCCCGCTTCGAAAAGGTTGACGAGCGTTTCGAACGGATGGACGATCGCATCGTGAGGCTCGACGAACGCTTCGAATGGCAATGGCGCTTGCTGCTAGCTACCTTCCTGACGACGCTGGTCGGCATCCTCAGTGCTCACTCTTGAGCGACCGCGACCACCGGCTCCAGCTCGCAATCCGCCTCGCGCCCTGGCCGCAGCGGCGGCGCGCCGACTCCGCAGCTGAAGTCCTCGCCGAGGCGCTCGGGGGTGTCGCCGCCGGGCTCGGGCTCGGCGTGCAGGACCTCGGCGCTGATCGTGAACCAGGCGAGGATGCCGCCGAGGGCGGCAAGGGTGGCGCAGACGACCATCCCCATGTGGAAGCCGCTGGTCATCTTCGCCGGGTCGTAGAAGCTGTCGCCGGTGAGGCCGGCAACGGCTGGTAGCACGGCGACGGCGAGCAGGCCGGCGACGCGAGCGACGGCGTTGTTGACACCCGAGGCGACGCCGGAGTGGCGGCTGTCGGCGGCGGCGAGGACGGTGGCGGTGACCGGGGCGACGACCAGGGTCAGGCCGGCGCCGAAGACGAGGATCGGCGGCAGGATCGCGGTCAGGTAGCTGCTGCCGGGGTCGATCTGGGTCATCCCGAGCAGCCCGGCGGCGATCGTCAGCGGCCCGACCGTGAGCGGCACGCGGGCGCCGATCCGCTGGGCGAGGGCGCCGGAGCGGGCCGAGAAGAGCAGCATCAGCAGGGTCACAGGCAGCGAGGCGATGCCGGCCTCGATCGGCGTGTAGCCGAGCGAGATCTGGAGGAAGGAGACGAGCAGGAAGAAGAAGCCGCCGAGCGCCGCGTAGACGACGAAGGTGACCGCGTTGGCGGCGCTGAACTGGCGCGAGCGGAAGATCTCCAGCGGCAGCATCGGGTTGGCGCTGCGGCGCTCGCCGACGAAGAAGGCGACCAGCGCCAGCACGCCGCCGATGCCGGCGACCAGGATCGCCGCCGAGGCGCCCTTGCCCGGCGCCTCGATCAGCGCGTAGGTGGTGCCGGCCAGGCCGAGGGCGGCCAGCGCCGCGCCGCGCAGGTCGATCCGCCCGGTCGCCATCGGGTCGCTGCTCTCCGGCACGTGCCGGGTCGCGGCCCAGGCGACGAAGATCCCGATCGGCAGGTTGATGACGAAGATCGCGCGCCAGGAGATGGCGCCGATCAGGTAGCCGCCGACCAGCGGCCCCAACGCCCCGGCCACCCCGCCCAGGCCAGACCAGGCGCCGATCGCGCGGGCGCGGTCGCCGGGCCGGAAGCTGGCCTCGATGATCGCCAGGCTGCCCGGCGTCAGCAGTGCCCCGCCGACGCCTTGGACGAGCCGGGCGAAGATCAGCAGCTCCGTGCTCGGGGCAACGGCGCAGAGCAGCGAGGCCGCGGTGAAGAGCCAGACGCCGAGGACGAAGACACGTCGTCGCCCGTAGCGGTCGCCGAGCGAGCCACCGAGCAGGATCAGCGAGGCCAGGGTCAGCAGGTAGCCGTTGAGGATCCACTGCAGGGCGCTGGTGCTCGCCCCGAGGTCGCGGCCGATGTCCGGCAGGGCGACGTTGACGACGGTGCTGTCGAGGAAGGCCATGCCGGAGCCGGCGACGGCGACGGTCAGCAGCCAGCGCCCGGCGCCGCTCTCGAAGGCGATGCCGGTGGCGGGCTCGTCTGACACCGTCCTAACCTAGCCGCCCGGGGACTTGGCCCAGAGCGGGTTCAGCCGCCCAGCTCGGGCGGCAGTGCTTTCGGCCCGTCCGGATAGATCTGGCGCATCAGCTCCTCCGTCATCTCAAGCGTGTTCGCGGCCTCGGGTGGGGCGCCGACGACGAGCCAGAGCTGGTCGGCCGCGGTGTCGTTGAAGAGCTGGCGGGCCGAGCCGGGCTCGACCAGGAGCGAGTCCAGCGGCGCCAGGGTCAGCGGCTCCTCGGCGTCGATCCGCACCCGGCCGCTGCCCTCGAGCAGGACGTAGAGCTCCTCCGTCTGGATGTGACGATGCCTGGTCGAGGCCTGCCCCGGCGCCAGCCGCCATAGCCGCGCGCCCAGCGAGCTCGCCTCGAGCTGCTTGGCCAGGTCCGTGTTCTCGACCCGCATCTGGTTCGAGGGCCGCCAGAAGGCGTCGGCGGATCTGAGTAGGCGGTAGGCCATCAGGTGGCTTTGGCCGCGGCGTCTTCCCCGTGGTAGCGATCCAGCAGTTCCAGCTCGCGCTCGTGCTTGGGGAAGAGGAAGAAGACGACGGCGATGCCGAGGGCGATCGCGATCATCCCGGCGGCGTAGGTCCAGTCGCCGCCGTCGAGGAACGAGTTGCGGGCGGCGGCAGCGATCTGGGTGGCGTATTCGGGGTACTGCTGCGCCGTGTTGGCGGCGCTGGAGAAGGACTTGGTCAGTTCGTTCTGGACCTGTTCGCTGACCTTGGCGCCTTCGGGCGATTCGGCGATCTGGGTGGCGAAGCTGGCGGCGTAGCCGGCGGTCAGGAGGGCGCCGAAGATCGACTGCATGATTGCGCCGCCGAGGTCGCGCTGGAGGTCGGCGGTGCCGGAGGCCATGCCGGCTTTGGTGACCGGGACCGAGCCGGTCAGCGAACGCGAGGCGGGGGTGCCGGCGAAGCCGACCCCGATCCCGACCAGCAGGTAGCCGAACCCGACCACCCAGTAGGCGACCCCCTCGTCCCAGAACACGAACATCTCGAGGAAGGCGAGGAAGCAGAAGATGAAGCCGAGCATCAGGGTGAAGCGGGAGCCATGCGAGTCGACCAGCCTGGCCGAGCGCGGGGCGACGACGATCATCCCGACGGCGCCGGGGAGGATCGCCAGGCCAGCTTCGAAGGTCGAGTAGCCGAGCACGTTCTGGACGAACTGCTGGCCGATGAACATCGCCCCCATCAGCGAGCCGAAGACGATGATCCCGGCCAGGGCGGCGACCCAGAAGGTGCTGCGGGCGGCGATCTTGAGGTCGTAGAGCGGGTTGGCGACGCGGCGCTGGCGCAGGACGAAGGCGCCCGCCACCGCCACCGCGACGATGCCGAGGATGACCGCGGTCGTGCCCTTGCCGGGTTCGGGCGCCAGGTTGATCGCCAGGACCAGGCTCGCGACCAGGGCAATCGAGAGGATGCCGCCGAGGTGGTCGACCGGCTCGGTCGTCTCGTTGACGTGGGCCGGGATCAGTTTCCAGGCGAAGACGAGGGCGATCGCCGCCAGCGGGGCGCTGATGATGAAGACCGAGCCCCACTCGAAACCTTCCAGCAGGGCCCCGGCCAGCAGCGGCCCGAGGGCCGAGACGCCGCCGCCCAGGGCCGACCAGAGCGCGATCGGTTTGGTCCGCACCGGCGCCGGCCAGAGCGCCGTGATCAGCGCCAGCGTGGTCGGGTAGGCCATGCCGGCGGCGATGCCGCCGGCGACCCGGGCGAGGAACAGGGCCGGGGCCGAGGGGGCGACGGAGGCGAAGATCGAGATCGGGATCGTCAGCGCCATCCCCAGCAGCAGCAGCGTCTTGCGGCCGTAGCGGTCGCCGACGGCGCCGAGGTAGAGGACCGAGGCGGCGAGCCCGAGCGAGTAGCCGACCGCGATCAGGTCGATCATCGTCTGGCCGGCGCCGAAGGCCTTGCCGATGTCCGGCAGGGCGACGTTGGCGACCGCGAGGTTGAGGTTGGCGACGCCGGCGACCAGGATCAGCGTCGCCAGGACCGCCCCGGCGCGCTTGGGCCCGCTCGCCTCCACGCTCTAGAGCTCGATCCAGGTGCCGTTGGGGCCGAGGTTGCGGATCGGGGTCGAGCCGATTTCCCCTTCGCAGCCCCAGGACTCGTGGATGTGGCCGCAGACGGCGAGCCGCGGCCGCTTCTCCTCGATCGCCCGCAGCAGGGCGGGGCTGCCGAAGTGGGTGTCGTTGCCGGCGCTGTCGCAATGCCCCTTGGGGGGCGAGTGCAAGACCAGGACCGCTCCCTCCGGGCAGGGGGCAAGCAGGCCGGCGGCCTCGTCGTCGTCGAGGTCGAAGCTCCACTCCCAGGGGGTGACCGGAATGCCGGCGCCGAGGCCGAAGAACTCGGTTCCGGCGATTGCCATCCCTTCGCCGTGCAGGACCGTCGCCGCCTCCCAGGTGCGGGTCGCGTCGCGCAGGGCGTCGACGGTCTCGTTGTTGCCGGGGACGAGCACGGTCGGCGTCGAGATCGCCGCCAGCGCCGCGATCGTCTCCTCCAGGCCCTCGTGCACCGAGGCGAAGTCGCCGGCGCCGATCACGACGTCGGCATCGGCCGACATCTCGACCAGCCGCGCGCCCTGTTCGAGGTCGCGGTGGAGGTCGCTGAAGGCGAGCAGCTTCACGCCGAGAAACCTATCGCTGCTTCTCTCCGGCCCGCTCCTGCAGGTCGAAGTAGAGGAGCGTCTGGGCGATCACCACGTAGGGGAGCAGGAGGGAGAAGATCAGCGCCCCGAGCAGGTTGATCAGCAGGAACGGCAGCGGCGTGAAGATCAGCCCGAGGGTCAGGACCGGCCCGGCGATGAAGAGCAGCGCGACGAGGAAGACGACGACCCGGACCGCCCGCCACCAGCGACCGCGGACCAGTTCGGAGCTGCCGCGCAGCGACTGGCGGATCGACTTGTCGGTGAACAGGACCTCCTGCCCGGCGAAGGACCAGCCGACCAGCTTCCAGATCGCGAAGGGGATGCCGATCACGGTTATCGCCATCAACGAGATCCCCAAGGTGGCGAGCAGCAGGGCGCCGACGATCCTCCAGAAACGTTCCCTCATGCCGCGCCAGCAGGCGCGAAAGCCGGCCGGCTGGGATTCCGCCAGCAGCCGGACGAAGATCACCACGATCGCCGCGACCACGGCCAGCGCCAGCGGATAGGCGAACGAGGCGACCAGGTCCCCCAGCGCGAGGTTGACGCCGGAGCGGCCGGCGGCCTGGTCGGCGCCGCTGTTGGTGCCGAGCAGGCCGGCGAGCAGGTTGGTGGCGGCGACGATCACCAGCCCGGCCAGGGCGATCGGGAGCAGGACCCGCCAGTGGCGGCCGTAGAGCCGGCGCGCGGTGCGGACCAGCTGGCCGAAGGCGCGCTTCGTCCGCAGCTCGGTGAGGTCGACCGGCCCCCAGCGGGTGAAGCCGACGAAGAGGGCAATCAGGATCCCGAGCACGACCAGGGTGCCGATCGCCAGGGTGCGGGACTTCGCCTCGAGGTTGATGAAGTCCGAGGCGGAGGCGACCGCGCCGCAGAAGACGCCGGTGATCTGCGGGCCGGCGATCGAGCCGCCGGGGAGGTGGGGGCTGCTCGTACGCTGCTCCGCCATCCAGGCGAACGGTTCGCGCCAGACCGTCTTCGTGACCGGGCCGGTCGGCCCGTTGTTGAAGCCCTTTTCCCGTTCGCCCCAGCGCCCCTTGTAGCTGAGCCACCTGAACGGGCCCTGTTCGGAGGCCGTTTCCGGCAGCAGCACCGCCCGCGGCCGCAGTTCCCGCAGCGGTTCGGTGGTGTTGTCGCAGCCGACGCCGGAGCCGCGCTGGCCGTTCTGGATGTAGACGGCAGAGTCGTAGAAGGTGGCGTGCGAGCCGGCCGCGGGATAGACGACCGGGTGCCTGCCGTCCTTGTGCACCTTGGCGTCTTCCCAGTCGGCGCGCTCGCCGCCGGCGTGCTGGAAGACGATGATTTCGTCCGGTTCTTCCCGCAGCGCCGCGCTCGTCGTTTCCGCTTCGAAGCTGAGCTGCATCCCCTCCCAGTCGCCCTCGTGGAGGTCGTTGAACTGGTTGAAGTACCAGAAGAACCAGTACTGGAGAACGAAGCCGGAGTGGTTCGGTTCGCGGGCGATGTGGGCATAGGTGACGGGTGGGGCCCTGCCTTCCTCGATCAGCTTCCTGAAGGCCCGCGCGTAGACGCAGGTGTCGCCCAGCACCTTGCCTTCGAGGTCGAGGTAGTAGCCGTCGGGGAGGCCGGCGATGTCGGCAGCGGTCGGCGCCTTCTTGACGTCTTCCAGCTTCCCGGTCGTGAGGTCTTCGTGGGTGAGGGTGACGGTGGGGTTGCCGAGCACGGTGTCGACGCTGGTCGGCTCGTACTGCTCGGCCGACTTTTCGCAGGGCGGTTCCTCCTCTTCGCGCAGCATCGTGATCGGCGCGTAGCGGTGGGCGAGCTGCCGGGCGGCGGCATCGGCCGGCAGCAGTTCGTTGTCGACCGTGTTCACCTTCGCCGCGCTTGCGGTCGCGGGCAGGCAGAGGAACGCGATCGTCGCGAGCCCCAGAAACGAACGACGTAGCCAGGCGATCAAAGCCCGGCCAACGTACCAGCGTCAGGGGGCCCCGACTACCGCCTCTTCGCCCGTCTCCTCCGTCACCTGCTCCTCGACTTTGCCGCCCGGCATCGCCACCAGGGCGACGACGAAGGCGACGGCCATCGCCGCCGCCATCCCGTAGAAGACGGTCTGCGAGGCGAGGGCGAAGTCGTGGGGGACGGTGGAGAAGAGCTTGGCGGCGCTGGCACCGGCGCTGTGGGCGACGCTTTCGCAGCTCGCTTCGCCGCCCTGGCTGACGCAGTCGGCGACCTGGTCGGCGGTGCCCTTCGGTACTCCCTTGGCGCCGAGGCTGGCCTCCAGATTCGACTTGTTCTCGAGGATCAGGATCGAGCCGAGCACGGCGAGCCCGAGGCTGGAGCCGAAGTTGCGGACGGTCTGGGTGATCCCGGTCGCCTCGCCGTAGCGGCTGCTCGGGACCCGGTTGAGGGCGTCGGTGTTGGCCGGGCTGAGCACGAGGCCGACCCCGGCGCCGGCGATGACGATGTAGATCCACTGGTCGCTGACCGAGAGGTCGGTCAGGTGCTTGCCCCAGAGGAAGAAACCGACGGCGGCGACCGCACAGCCGAGCACGACCGGGCGCCGCGCCCCGACGCTGTCGAGCATTTTCCCGCCCCACTGCGAGGCGATGGCGAAGCCGGCGAAGAAGATCAGCAGGTAGAGCCCGGTTTCCGAGGCGCTTTCGCCGAGCGAGATCTGCGCGTACATGCTGGCGAAGAAGAACAGCGGCACGAAGGCGATCATCAGCAGGAAGAGGACGGCGTTGTCGACCGCGAAGGCGCGGTCTTGGAAGATGCGAATCCGCAGCAGCGGGTTGGCGACCTTGAGCTCGTAGCTGACGAAGATGCCGATCAGGACCAGGCCGGCGGCGATGCAGAGCCAGGTGGCGGCGCCACCCCAGCCCCAGACGCTCGACTGCTGCAGGCCGAGCACGGCCAGCCCCATGCCGCCGGTGATCAGCAGGGTGCCGCGGTAATCGAGCGGCGCCGGGTGCTTGACGTTGTCGGGCTTGGCTTTGGCGGTGAGGACGAGGGCGATGATCGCGACCGGGATGTTGACCCAGAAGATCGCCCGCCAGGTCCACTCGGTCAGGTAGCCGCCGGCGATCGGGCCGATCGAGGTGAGGCCGCCGGCGACGGCGAAGAAGATCGCCAGGGCGCGGCCGCGCTCGCGCAGCGGGAAGGCGTTGAGGACGATCGCCAGGGCGGCCGGGAACATCAGCGCCGCGCCGGCTCCCTGGATGATCCGGAAGACGATCAGCCACGGCTCCGCCAGGCTGCCGGTCGGGGTCGCGCCACAGAGCGCCGAGGCGGTGGCGAAGACGACGACGCCGATCACGACCATGCGGCGGTGCCCGGCGATGTCGGCGAGACGGCCGCCGAAGGCGAACAGGGCCGAGAGCGAGAGCAGGTAGCCGTTGATGATCCACTGCACGCCCGTCGAGGAGAGGTCGAGTTCCTTCTGCAGAGTCGGGATCGCGATCGCGACGATCGTCTGATCGATGAAGGTCATCGAGACGGCGAAGATCATCGCCGCCAGGATCAGTTTGCTGTTCTTGCCGCCGGTCTCAGTCATAGGGGTGCGTTTGCCGCAGAAGCGCCGATTCCTGCCTTCATTTCGATAGGCTCGCGACCGCATGCCTCCCATCTTCTGGCTCGGCCTCGGAATTGCGGCCTTCATCTTCCTCGTCGGCACCATCGCCGGTGCCCGCTCGCGTACCGGCAGCCTCAAGCAGGGCGCCGCCACCGGCCTTTACCTGGGAGTGATGCTCGCCTTCCCGCTGCTGGCCATCGGCCTCGCCACCAGCTAACCGGCGCCGCGCGGCTCCCAGGCGCTTAGGCGCCCCTACATCTGGGTACTCCGGAAAGTCTGAGACCCGACAGGAACGGAGCAGATGCATGACTGAAGTGACTTCGATCCCCACCGTCGCCCTGCACGATGGCGTGGAGATTCCCCAACTCGGCTTCGGCGTCTTCCAGGTGCCGCCCGAGGACACCCAGGAGGTGGTCGAAGAGGCGCTGGCCGGCGGCTACCGCCACATCGACACTGCCGGCGCCTACCGCAACGAGGCCGGTGTCGGGGCGGCGCTCGCCGCCACCGGCATCGCTCGCGACGAGGTCTTCGTGACGACCAAGCTCTGGAACTCCGAGCAGGGCTACGACTCGACCCTGGCCGCCTGCGACAAGAGCCTCGAGCGGCTCGGGCTCGACCAGGTCGACCTCTACCTGATCCACTGGCCGGTGCCGACCGAGGACCGCTACCTCGACACCTGGCGCGCCTTCGAACGGATCCAGGACGAGGGCCGGGCCCGCTCGATCGGCGTCTCCAACTTCCGCATCGAGGACCTCGAACGGCTGCAGAGCGAGGCGGAACGGCTGCCGACCGTGAACCAGATCGAGCTGCATCCGCGGCTGCAGCAGTGCGCGCTGCGCACATGGCATGCCGAGCACGGCATCGCCACCGAGGCCTGGAGCCCGCTCGCCCAGGGCGCTCTGCTCGAGGACGAGACGATCATCACCGTCGCCGCCCATCACGAGAAGACTCCGGCGCAGACGATCCTGCGCTGGCACCTGCAGCTCGGCAACGTGGTGATCCCGAAGTCGGTGACGCCGGAGCGGATCCGCGAGAACATCGAGATCTTCGACTTCGAGCTGAGCGAGGACGACATGGCGGCGATCGCCCGCCTCGACTCGGTCGAGCGCATCGGCCCCGATCCCGCCACGTTCGTAGCGCCGTAGCCCAATACCCTGGCGGCCGATGGGCCGAGATGTCGCCACCGGATCGACCGCTCGGCCCGTCGACCGGTGGCGGCTGGTGAATGCGGTGGCGGCTACGGCTTTCGTCGTCGGGGGATCGCTGTTCGCGATCGGGGCGGTGTTGGCGCAGGGGGACGTGGGCGGGCCGCGCCTGGCGGCCGGCGTCTATCTCGCGGGAGGCGTCTTCTTCAGCACCGGCGGCGCCGCCTCGGTGCGGCTGGCGCGGGGCGGGCCGCCGCTGGAACAGCTGGGCGCGCTGGTCCTCTTCGTCGGCACCCTGGTCTTCGCGATCAACCTGCTCGACTCTCTGATCGGCGACCTCAGCCCGGCCCAGTACGACCGCCTGGTCTGGTCGCCGGACATGGTCGGCTGCGCCCTCTTCCTCGTCTCCGGCCACCTGGCGATGGTGCAGATCTCCGGTAACTGGCTGCCCTGCTGGCGCCCGCGCGATTCCGGCTGGCGGATCGCCGCCGTCAACCAGCTCGGCTCGGTTCTCTTCATGGTCTCCGCCGTCGCCTCCCTGGTCCGCGCCGAAGGCGACATGATCGCCGTCGGCATCGCCAACTGGGGCACCCTGACCGGCGCCCTCTGCTTCGCCGTCGCCGGCGTCATCCAGGAGTTCGAGCGCCCCTGATCGCGGGCCGGGCGGGGCGTAACGCCCAAATCGTGGACAAACGCCGCCCGCCGGCCTGAGAGGATGTGGCGATGGCCGGCGAGGCAAGGGCGAACGCGCCGCGGACCGAGAAGGTGCTGCCGGGGGTCTGGCGCCTGCGCCTGCCCCTGCCCTGGCCCGGGGTTCCGCACGGCAACGCCTGGGCGATCGAGAGCGGCGAGGGGATCGTCCTCTTCGACACCGGCATGGGCGGCAAGGGGCGCCTGCGCCAGCTCGACCTGGCCCTGGCCCAGGCCGGCCACGGGGTCGAGGACATCGGCCTGCTGGTCTGCACCCACTCCCACATCGACCACTACGGGCTCGCCGCCTCGATCGTCGCGGCGGCCGGGTGCGAGCTCTGGATGCACCCGGCCTGGGAGCACGTGCGGCTGCTCGCCGACGACCCGGCGTCGGCGCTCGAGCACCGGCTCGAGGTGGCCCGCCAGAGCGGCGTCCCGGTGGCGGCCTTGGAGCGCTACCGGGAGTCGCGCGAGAGCAACGAGGAGACCGGGATCGACGCGATCCAGGTGCCCGACCGCGACCTGGTTCCCGGGGTCGAGGTGGAGACCGGGCTCGGCGCCTGGCAGGTCTACGAGACGCCTGGCCACGCGCCTTCCCACGTCGTCCTCCACAACCCCGAGCGCAAGCTGATGATCTCCGGCGACCATCTGCTCGGCCGCACCGTGCTCTTCTTCGACTACGGCCACACGCCCGACCCGGTCGGCGAATTCCTCTCCAGCCTCAGGGAGGTCGAGCCGCTGGAGACCGAACTCTGCCTGCCCGGCCACGGCCGCCCCTTCCGCGACCCCGAGGCGAAGATCGCCGAGGCGCGACGCCAGGTCGAGGAGCTGCTCGGCAAGGTCCGCGAGGCGCTCGCCGGCGGCGAGCGGATGGCGTTCGAAATCGTCGCCGAGATCCTCGGCCCGGAGAACCTCGACAGCCCGGCCAGCGCCTGGGTCCTGCAGATCGTCCTCTCCTGTCTCGACCACATGGCGATCGCGGGCGAGGTGGTCGCGATCGAGGGCAGCGACCCGCAGCGCTGGGCCTTGGCATAGGAGCCGGGTAGCGCTCCCTATAGCCTTCCGCGTCGTGGCCAGCTTCACTTACACGCGGCAGGTGGCGGCTCCGCCGGAGACCGTCTTCGAGGTGCTCACCGATCACCGCGGCTACGCGGAGATCACGCCGTTGCGTAAGGCGGAGCTCGAGCGCGAGGGTGAGCCGGCGCCGAACGGGGTCGGCGCGATCCGCCGGCTGAGCGCGGTCGGGCCGCCGCTGCGCGAGGAGGTGGTGGCCTACGAGCCCCCATCGCGCTTCTCCTACAAGTTGCTCAGCGGGCTGCCGGTCCGCGATCACCTCGGCACCGTCGAACTGACTCCGAGCGCCGGCGGCACTCGGATGGTCTACGCCGTTCGCACTACCCCGACCGTGCCGTTGGTCGGTGTGGGGGTCGTCGCCGCGGTGAAGATCGGGGTCAGGCAGCTGATCGACGGGATCGTCAAGGACTCCGAGCGCCGGGCCGCCGCGAATGGTTGAGGGCGGGCCTCAGGCCCGCCGCTTGCGCGACATCCCCCTGCTGCGCGAGGCCGAGCACCTGCTGCACCGCAACCGGTTGCCGGCGATTGCGCTGCTCGCCGCGGCGATTGCCTTCACGGCGGCGATCGTCGGCTACGAGCTGCTGAAGCGCCCTGCCGACGTCCACAATTCCAGTGCGATCTTCGTGCCGCAGAAGCCGCCGGCACCACCGCCGAAAGCGAAGACGGTCAACTGGCCGATGTACGGGCTCAACCCGGCCCGCACCCGCTACCTGCCCGCCAAGGGGGTCAAGCCGCCCTTCCGCAAACTCTGGCGCTACACGGAGCATCCGCTGCTCGAGTTCCCGCCGATCTACGTCGGCGGCAAGCTCTACGCGGTCAACAACAGCGGCTTCGCCTTCGCCCTCGACGCCGACACCGGCAAGGTGCTGTGGGAACGGCGGATCGGCCGCCTCAACGCCTCCTCGCCGACCTACTACCGCCACCGCCTCTACATCGTCAACCTCGTCCCGGGCCACATCGTCAAGCTCGACGCCA
The DNA here is from genome assembly GCA_963795625.1 of uncultured Solirubrobacterales bacterium. GTDB lineage: Bacteria > Actinomycetota > Thermoleophilia > Solirubrobacterales > 70-9 > VAYN01. The sequence goes on from CAWCIS010000004.1 coordinate 104,835, forward strand.
AGACCGGCAAGATCATCTGGAAAAAATTATTGCCAGGGCGAGCGGAGTCCTCGCCCGTGGTCGTCGGCCGCACCGTCTACTTCGGTTGCGAGGACGGCAACCTCTACGCGCTCAGCACGATCAGCGGCGCCACCCGTTGGGCAACCCAGCTCGGCGGCCCGGTCAAGTCTGCCCCGGCCTACTACGGCGGCCGCCTCTACGTCGGCGACTACGGCGGCTATATGAACGCGGTCGACGCCAAGAGCGGCAAGCTGATCTGGCAGAGCGGCTCGCTCGGGCCCGGCTTCGGCGCCTCCGGCCAGTTCTACTCGACCCCGGCGGTCGCCTACGGGCGGGTCTACGCCGGCAACAACGACGGCCGCGTCTACAGCTTCGACATCTCCGACGGCACCCTCGCCTGGAGCTACTCGACCGGCGGCTACGTCTACTCCGGCCCCACCGTCGCCAACACCCGGCACAGCCCGCCGACCGTCTTCATCGGCTCCTTCGACGGCAACGTCTACGCGCTCGACGCCAAGGACGGCAGCGTCCGCTGGAGCCGCTCGGCCGGCGGTCAGGTGGTCGGCTCGCTCTCCGCCGTGGGCGACATCGTCTACGTCGCCGAGTTCTCGAACAAGACGACCAGCGGCTTCATGATGCGCAGTGGCAAGCGCGTCTTCCACTACCCCTACGGCACCTACACGCCGGTGATCTCCGACGGCCGCCGCCTCTACCTGACCGGCTACTCGAGCATCACCGCGCTGGAACCGTTCAAGCCGGGGGAGAAGCCGAAGAAGAATGCGAAGTCGAAAGGGAAGAAAGAGAAGGGGGCGGCTAAGGCCGCGGCGTCCCGATCCCACCCTGTGGGGGCGGCGGTGGCTGCGGCGCACCTGGCGCGAAGGCCGGGAAAAGCCCGGAATGCAGGCGGGCCTTGAGTACGGCGAGGCTGGCCGAGTAGTTCTGGATCCGGTAGCTGCTGGTGCTGCCGAAGTCCTGGTAATAGACGATCATCTTGCAGCGCGGGTGTTTTTCGACCCAGGTGAAGAGCTTGCTGACGAAGCTGGGGTCGTCGCCGTTTTCGACTCCCCACTCGGTCAGCGCGAACGGCTTTTCCCCGGCGTAGCGGTTGTAGAGGCCGGTCAGCGATTTCCATTCCGGGTAGGAGGCGTAGAAGTCGGTGCCGACCCAGTCGACCCACTTCGAGCCCGGGTAGTAGAAGCGCGGCCGGTTCTGGGGGACGGTCGGCGAGCCCGAGGGCAGCGGGCTCCAGACGATCGCCACCGGCGCCTTCGGCAGGCCGCCGACGCTGACGGTCAGCGGCGGCAGGCCGGCTTCGGCGAGGCGGCTGTTGATCGTCTTTGCCTTGCCGCCGCCGTGGACGATCACGTAGATGCGGCGGAAGGCGAGCTTGTACCAGCGCGGCTTGTGGGCGGCGTCGCGGGCCTTGCCGCCGCAGTCGTAGGAGGCGTAGACGTTGAGGCAGCGGTTCGGCTCGCCCAGCGGCCGCACGTAGGCGCGCATTTCCTTCTCGAAGAAGAGCCGGTTGAGCCGGACCAGGTATTCGTCGCCGTCGCCGTGGGCGATCGCGCGTGGGGTGATGATCTCGTGGCCGTCGTTGTTGTCGGCGGTGGTGATGTGGATCAGCGGCCGCGCCCGCGCCGTCTGCCAGCGCTGGATCGAGTCGGGGAAGTCGCTGCCCCAGGTGCGGAAGGACTCGATCACCGCCGGGTGCTTGCTGACCGCGGTCGAGAATTCTCCGAAGGAGGCGGGGTCGCCGGTGTCGGAGACGCCGAACCAGACCTTCTTGCCGCGCGGTTCGAGCAGGCCGGCGCTCGCGGTCGCCGAGAGGGCGAGCGTCAGCAGGGCCACGGCGGCGAGAGCGCATGCCGCGGCCCGGACCTTGTGTCCAGGGGTCATCCGCGACCTCTTCGACTGGGTACGCCCATGACCTTCACAACACGCAGAAACCCGCGTATGCTCGGCGAGCTGCCACCGCCGCACTCGGGCCACGAGCTAGCCAGGGAGAGTGAACGGCAATCCGCCGCTCGGCGTTTCCCCCGCCGAGCGGGCGGGAGGCGCCCAGACCTAACTGCGCCCGGCGTTTTGGATCAACCGGATCAGGGGACTTGATGGGTCGGGAGGGACCCACAAGAGGAGGAGAGACGGATGGCTGAGACGAAAGCCGCAGCGAAAAAACGCAAACAGAGCTCGTCGCGCAGCAAACCGAAAGCCGGTGCCTCGTCGAGTAAACCGAAAAGAGTGCGCTCGACGAAAACCAAAAGCCGCTCGACGAGCAAGCCCCGGACGAGGGCGAGCAAACCCGCACCGAGCAAACCGCAGGCCGTTCTGGAGTCGGTCGAGGAGACCGCCAAGGACGCCGGTGGCAAGGTGGCCGGCGTCGCCGGCAAGGCGAAGGTGCCGCTGTTGGCCGGCGGTGCTGCGCTCGCGGCCGGAGCCGGTGGACTCGCGCTCGGGGCCCGTCAGGCGCACCGCAAGAGCGGTCTCGGGGGCATCAGCTCCAAGGACGTGGCCAAGGCCGCACGGAAGGTCGGCGATGTCGGTGCGCAGGTCGGCGAAGTCGCGCTGGAGGTGCGGCGCGCCCGGCAGGCGACCAACGGCAACGGCAAGGTCCACCGCTCGCCGATCGAGGTCGTGCTGCAGGGCCTGACCCAGCGGCGCCCTCACGGCTAGGTCTCCCGACGCGCGCGCGGGAGGGCGCGTCAGGCGGCCAGGGCGGCGGGGTACTCGGCCACCAGTGCCAGGACTTCGTCGGCGTACTTGGAGATGAAGCTGGGGCCGACGCCGCTGATCTCGATCAGAGCGGCCTCGCCGGCCGGGCGGATCGCGGCGATCGCGCTCAGCGTGCGGTTGTTGGCCACGGTGTAGGCGGGCTTGCCGGCGGCGGCGCCCAGGCGCCAGGCTTTGAGCGCCTCGAACAGCGGCGCGTCGGCGGGGGAGAGGTCGGGTGGGGGCGCCGAGGAGCCACCGCTCTTCTTGGTGCGGCGGACGACGATCGTCTCCGGGTCGGGCAGCCAGCCCTGCGGCTCGCAGACGTCGCAGCAGCGCTCCAGTGGGGCGCCGGCGAGGCGGTCGCCGAAGTGGTCGAGCAGCGAGCGGCGCCGGCACTTGTCGGAGTAGATGAAGGCTTTGATCGCGTGGTAGGCGCGCCAGCCGCGCTCATGCGCGATCGCCAGCTCGGGGTCGCCGGCGCGCTGTTCGTTGAAGCGGACCAAGCGGCCCAGGTCCATCTTCATCGCCAGCAGCACGGCGCGGGCGGGCAGGCCGTCGCGCCCGGCGCGGCCGGCCTCCTGGTAGTAGGCCTCGACGCTGGTCGGGATCGTCATGTGCCAGACCGAGCGTACGTTGGCCTTGTCGACCCCCATCCCGAAGGCGTTGGTGGCGACGATCACCCCGCTGTCGCTCGCCATGAACCGCTCCTGGACGGCGCTGCGCCGCTCGGCGTCCAGCCCCGCGTGGTAGGGCACCGCGGCGATCCCGATTCCGCGCAGCTCCTCTGCCACCTCCTCGGTGTCCTTGCGGGTGCCGCAGTAGACGATCGCGGGCCGGTTGGCGGGGTCGCCGAGCCCGGCCTCGAGCAGCGCCTGGCGGCGCGCCTTGGAGCCGGTGCCCTCGAGCGGGACGACGTCGAAGGAGAGGTTGGGGCGGTCGAAGCCGGAGCGCACCTGCAGCGGCTCCCGCATCCCGAAGCGACTGGCGATCTCAGCCGCGACCATCTTCGTCGCCGTCGCGGTGCAGGCCATCACCGTCGGCCGCCCCAGCTTGTCGGCGATCTGCGGCAGCCGCAGGTAGTCGGGCCGGAAGTCGTGCCCCCACTCGGAGACGCAGTGCGCCTCGTCGACCGCGATCAGGTCGATCCGCCGCTGCGCCAGCGCATCGAGGAAGACGTGCGACCCGAACCGCTCCGGCGAGCAGTAGACGATCCGCGCCTCGCCACCCCGCACTTCGCCGAGAGCCCGACGAGCCATCTCGTCGCTCATCCCCGAAGAGATCATCGTCACCGGATGCCCCGCCGCCGTCAACCGCGTCCACTGATCCCGCATCAACGCGATCAGAGGGCTGACCACGATCGTCAGATCCTCAGTCGCGAGCCCGGGCAGCTGGTAACAGAGGCTCTTCCCTCCCCCGGTCGGCATGACAATGAGCGAGTCGCGCCCTTCAAGAGCGGCTTCAACCGCCTCCTTCTGCCCAGCGCGCCAGTGCTGGAACCCCAGCTCCCCCAGGAGTTCGTCCGCTCTGTTCCCAGTCTCGACAGTCACACCACCCAGGCTACGCACCCCACCGGCGCGTCGTCCCCAACTCGATCTGGAGTTTGCGGGCTTCCGGACCCTTCCCGCCGGAGATTGCCAGCGACTCTCCGGCGGATAGCGCGGGAAGAGGGAGGCCGAGAACGGAGCCTGTTTGCCCCGCCCGCAGGCCTCCCTCTTGCCGCGATAGCCGCCGGCCTGCGCTCCTAACTCTGTTCGCCAGAAACGATCTGCGCCGGAACCTGCGACAGCTTCTCGGCAAGCGTGTCAATCGACTGCGCCAGCTTCCGAGTGTCGGCCTTGGTCAGCTCTTCGTAACTGACGAACCCGTCCGCCGTTTCATAAGGCTTCAGCGTCGCATAAGCCTTCGCGAAGTCCGCTTCGATTTCCTTGGCCAGCTTCGGGTCCTTCTTGCTCAGCAGCGGTTCGACCGCTTCGAAGGCCGCCTCCGACCCTTCGACGTTGGCCTTGAAGTCGACCAGGTCGATGTGCGAGTAGCGCTCCTCCTCGCCGGTGATCTTCGAGGCCGAGACCTCGCCGAGGAGCTCGTTGGCGCCGTTGGCGATCTGCACCGCCTGCAGGTCGACCGTCTTCACTTTCTGCGCCAGTTCGGCGACGTCGGCTTCGAGCTGTTCGGCGACCGGGGCCATGCCCTTGGCGGTGCCTTCTTCCCAGAGCGCTTTCTCGATCACGTGGAAGCCGCTCCATTCGGACTTCGGTACGTCGTTTTCGCGGGCGTCGATGCGGGGGTCGAGGTCGCCGAAGGACTCGGCCACCGGCTCGATCCGCTCATACGGGATGCGCGCGGCCGGGTAGAGCGATTTCGCCTTGGCGACGTCGCCGGCGACCACAGCGGCGACGAACGGCTTCGTTTCGGCGACCAGCTCGTCGGTGTTCTTCTCGATGTATTCGCGGTACTGCTGGACCGCCGCTTCGACCTCGGGGCTGTCGGCGGACTTGAGCTTGCCGCTGACGGTCAGGGTCCCGTCTTCTTCGTCGCCGCCGTTGCAGCGGAGGACGTATTCGCCTTCCTCCAGGGTCAGCGAGAAGCTGCCGGAGAGGCCGTCGGAGAGGTTCTCCTTCTCGCCGAGGATCGTTTCGCCGTCGAGCACCTCCATCTCGGTCACCTTCGAGCTGCCGTCGTTTTCGACTTCGAAGGTGATCGGGCCGGCCGGCGCCTTGGCGTTGTGCGGGTCGCAGCCGGCGTCGGTCAGTTTGAAGCTCATCTTCTTGGCGCCGGCGGGGGCGTCTTCGCTGGAGCCGCAGGCGGCGGCGAAGACGGCCAGCAGACCGACCGCGAGGGCGATCGACAGGGCGCGGACAAGGGAACGATTCATCGGGGAGGTGCTCCTTTTTGCGACTCGGTAAGAGAAGTTAGGTGACCCTTCTTAGGGCACCCTATATAAAACCGACGCTAGTAGTCGGAATAGGTGCAGTCGTCTTTTGGCGCGCTATCCGCACCCGAAGGCGACGGCGCTCAGCCGAGCAGCGTTTCGCCGACGTAGCCGCCCTGGCGCGCCCCGGGGGGGATGGCGAAGACGGCGCTGCCCACGTGCTTGATGTACTCGTTGAGCGCGTCGTTGGAGCCGAGGCGGCGCTGGATCGCGACGAACTGTTGCTCCGGGTCGCGCTGGAAGGCGATGAAGAAGAGCCCGGCTTCGAGCTCGCCGAGGCTCTCGTCGACGCCGTCGGTGAAGGAGTAGCCGCGGCGCAGGATCCGCTCGCCGTCGTTGGCCTGGGCGGAGGCGAGGCGGACGTGGGCGTCGACCGGGATCGTCGGCAGCCCGCTGGCTTGGTCTCGCGCGAAGTCGAGCGGTTCGAACTCGTCAGTGCCGCCGAGCGGGGCGCCGCTGTACTTGGCGCGGCCGATCGTCTGCTCCTGGTCTTCGAGGGCGGAGCGGTCCCAGACCTCCAGCAGCATGCGGATCCGGCGCGTCACCAGGTAGCTGCCGTCGCGCATCCAGGCCGGCCCTTCGTTGCCGACCCAGACGTAGCGATCCATCGCCGCCGCCTCCTCGGCACGAATGTTGGCGGTGCCGTCCTTGAACCCCATCAGGTTGCGCGGGGTGTCCTGGCTGCGGCTGGTGGTCGAGGTGCGGCCGAAGCCGAGCTGGGACCAGCGCATCGCCACCGTGCCGCGGCCGATCCGGGCCAGGTTGCGGATCGCGTGGAAGGCGACCTGGGGGTCGTCGGAGCAGGCCTGGACGCAGACGTCACCGCCGCTTTCGAGCTGGTTGAGCTCGTCGGCGGGGAGCGGCGGGATCTCCCGCAGCGCCGCCGGCCGTTTGCCGGCGAGACCGAGGCCACGCTTCTCGAACAGGCTCGGCCCGAAGCCGAAGGTGACGGTGAGATTTGAGGGCAGCAGCCCGACCGTCTCGCCGGTGTCGTCGGGCGGCGCCAGCTCCTCGTCGTTGACATCGCCGATCATCTCGCCGGCGGTCATTTCCGCCGCCGCGACGCTCCACTCGCGCATCAGCTCGCGCAGCTCGGCCGGGCTCTCGGTGAGGAGGTCGAAGGAGGCGAAGAAGAGGCGGTCCTGGGCGGGGGTGTCGATCCCGGCCTGGTGGGTGCCGTAGAAGGGGACGCTGCCGGTGCCCTCGCCGTCGCTCGCCTCGGCCGAGTCCTGGCCGATCAGGTAGCCGCCGGCGCCGAGCCCGATCCCGGCCGCGCCGACGCCGGCGGACTTGAGCAGGCTGCGGCGGCTGAGCGGGGTCATCGGCAGGTGGGGAGCGGCGTGGTGGCCCTTCAGGCCGTGGTCTGAGCCGGCGCGCCCTGGCGCCCGGCGACGCTGCCGCTCTTCTTCTCGCGGCGGCGGCGGAAGCGGTCCGGCCAGAGGACGTAGAGCGTCATCGGCACCGCGTAGAGCAGGTAGACCGCGACCTCGACCTGGGTCGGCGTCGGCTGCAGGCCCAGCATCCCGGTCAGCAGCGAGCCGCTGACCGTGCCCGGCTGGACCAGCCAGGTGAGGTCGAGCGCCTGTCCCTGGAAGCTGTTGATCCAGCCCGCCTCGTGGGCGGTGTGGGCGGCGGAGGCGAGCAGGCCGGCGGCGACGAAGACGAGGATCAGGCCGGTGAAGCGGAAGAACTTGGTCAGGTTGATGCGGACGCCGCCGCGGTAGAGGCCGACCCCGATCGCGACCGCGGCGATCAGGCCGAGGATCGCGCCCGCGCCCGCGGCGGTGGTGTCGGTCGAGTCCTGGAAGGCGGCGAGCAGGAAGACCGAGGTCTCGAAGCCCTCGCGCAGGACCGCGAGGAAGGCCATCCCGACCAGGGCCATGGTCGAGCCGGTGGCCAGGGCCGAGGCCGCCTCTCCCTCCAGCGCGCCCTTAATGCTGCGGGCGTGGCGGCGCATCCAGACGATCATGTAGGTGACGGCCGAGACCGCGATCAGGCCGATCACCGACTCCATCCCCTCCTGCTGTTGCTGGGGAAGCTGTTCGCCGACCAGGTTGAGGCCGACGCCGACCGCCGTGCAGAGCACGATCGCGATCGCGACGCCGATCCACATCTGACGCATCGCGTCCTCGCGCCCTTCCTTGACCAGGAAGGCGGCGATGATGCCGACGATCAGCGAGGCCTCGACGCCCTCTCGCAGCGTTATTACGAAGGTTGGAATCATGCTTAGGCGCCCCTAATTAGGGGCGCCAAAAGCTAGCAGGCTCTAGGAATCAGGTAGCCAAGGGTCCGACCACTGCGCTATGCCGCGGGTCAGGTCCTTGGCGGCATCCGGTCCCCAGGTGCCCGGGGCGTAGGGGAGGACCGGGCCGGGTTCGTCGAGCAGCGGCTGGACCACGCGCCAGGTCTCTTCGATCGCGTCCTGGCGGGTGAAGAGGGTGTGGATGCCGTCGATCGCGTCGCCGAGCAGGCGCTCGTAGGGCTCGGGCTCGGCGCCGGGCGTCTTCTCGAAGAGGACCTCGAGGTCGGCCGGCTCGAAGGCCTCTTCGCCGGCCTTCTTCGCGTAGAGGCGCATCCGTGAGCCGGGCGACGGCTCGATCCGGATCGTCATCTGGTTCGGTTCCGGCGTGCGGCCATGGCCGATGCCGAGCTGCGGCGGCCGCTTGAAGACGATCGTCACCTCGCTCGCCTTGGCCGGCATGCACTTGCCGGCGCGGATGAAGAAGGGGACGCCGCTCCAGCGCCAGTTGTCGACCTCGAGCTCGACCGCGGCGAAGGTCTCGGTCTGGGAGTCCGGCGCCACGTCCTTGACGTCGAGGAAGCCCTCATACTGGCCGCGCACGTAGCGCTTCGGATCGGCGGCCCGCATCGCCTTGAAGAATTCGAGCTTCTTGTCGCGGATCGAGTCGTGGTGGTTGCCGGTCGGCGGCCCCATCCCGACCAGGGCCAGCACCTGCAGGGCGTGGTTCTGGATCACGTCGCGCATCGCCCCGACCGCGTCGTAGAAGCGGCCGCGGTCGTCGACCCCGAAGTCCTCGGCGATCGTCATCTGCACGTGGGAGACGTGGGAGCGGTTCCAGACCGGCTCCAGGATCGAGTTGACGAAGCGCAGGTAGGTGATGTCCATCACCGGCTCCTTGCCGAGGTAATGGTCGATGCGGAGAATCTGGTCCTCGCTGAGGACCTTGCGGAGCTCGGCGTTGAGCGCCCGCGCCGACTCGAGGTCGTGCCCGAACGGCTTCTCGATCACCACATGGGCGTCCTCGGTCAGGCCGGCCTTGCCGAGCCCGTCGACGACGGTGCCGAACAGCGAGGGCGGGACCTCGAGGTAGAAGACCGGGTGCTTGGCATCGCCGAGTGCCGCCTTGACCCGCTCGAAGGTGGCGTCGTCGGCGTAGTCGCCCTGGACGTAGCTGAGGCGGGCGGCGAGGCGGGCGAAGACCTCGTCGTCGGGGGCGGAGACGGTGGCGTCGATCGCGGCCTTGGCGTGCCGGCGCAGCTGCTCGTCGTCCCACTCGTCGATCGCGACGCCGACGATCGGGCAGTCGAGCTTGCCGCGGGCCTCGAGCCGGTAGAGCGCCCGGAAGGTCATTTTCTTCGCCAGGTCGCCGCTGATCCCGAAGATCGCGAGGACGCCGGCGGCGTTGTCGGTGTGGTCCGTGGCGTGCTTGGCCATCGGCGCGCAGGCTAGCGCTTAGGATTGCCCCCGTCCTGCAGCGCCTACCAGTGGAGGATTTGATGGAACTCGGAATCGTCGGCCTCGGGCGCATGGGCGCCAACATGGCTCGCCGCCTAATGCGGGACGGGCACAAGATCGTCGCTTACGACGTCAACCCCGACGCGGTCGCGACGCTGGCCGGCGAGGGAGCCGAGGGCGCCTCCTCGCTGGAGGACCTGGCCTCGAAGCTGAGCGCGCCGCGCTCGGTCTGGGTGATGGTCCCGGCCGGTGAGATCACCGAGTCGACCGTGGACGCGGTCGCGGCTGTGCTCGAGAGCGGCGACGCGATCGTCGACGGCGGCAACTCCTACTACCGCGACGACATCCGCCGCGCCGCCAAGGTCGGCGAGCGGGGGCTCGACTACGTCGACTGCGGCACCAGCGGCGGCGTCTTCGGGCTCGACCGCGGCTACTGCCTGATGATCGGCGGGCCCGACCGGGCGGTGGAGCGGCTCGACCCGATCTTCGCCTCGCTGGCGCCGGGCGTCGGGCAGGCCGAGCGCACGCCGGGGCGCTCCGGCGACGTCTCTCCCTCGGAGAATGGCTACCTGCACTGTGGCCCCAACGGTGCCGGCCACTTCGTGAAGATGGTCCACAACGGGATCGAGTACGGGGTGATGGCCGCCTACGCCGAGGGCCTCAACATCCTCAAAAATGCCAACGCCGGCAAGGTCCAGCGCGAGGCCGACGCGGAGACGGCGCCGCTCGACCATCCCGAGTACTACCAGTACGACCTCGACCTGCCGGAGGTGACCGAGGTCTGGCGACGTGGCTCCGTGATCGGCTCCTGGCTGCTCGACCTGACCGCCGCCGCGATGCAGGAATCACCCGACCTCTCCGACTTCGCCGGCCGCGTCTCCGACTCCGGCGAGGGTCGCTGGACCTCGATCGCGGCGATCGACGAGGGGGTGCCGGCGCCGGTCCTGACCGCGGCGGTCTACGAGCGCTTCGCCTCGCGCAACAACGACGAGTTCGCTGACAAAGTCCTCTCTGCCATGCGCAAACAGTTCGGCGGCCACGACGAAAAGAAGGGCTAGGGGCCCGGAATGGCGATCGAGCTGGAGGTCGTCGGCGACGAAAAGGCGGCGGCGCGCCGCGCCGCCGAGCTGATCGCGGAGGCCGGCGCCGCCGCCGCGGCGGCGCGCGGCCCGTTCGGGCTGGCGATGAGCGGTGGCCGCTCGCCCTGGGCGATGCTGGCGATCCTCGGCGAACTGGAGGAGATGCCCTGGGACGCGGCCGAGCTGTTCCAGGTCGACGAGCGGATCGCCTCGCCGGGCAGCGAGGACCGCAACCTCACCCACATGGTGCTCGGCCTCTCGATGGACCATCAGTCGACACTGCGGCCGATGCCGGTCACCCAGCGCGACCTCGAGGCCGCCGCCCACGACTACGAGAACGGCCTGCCCGAGCGCTTCGACCTCGTCCACCTCGGCCTCGGCCCCGACGGCCACACCGCCTCGCTGGTCCCGGGCGACCCCGTGCTCGAGGTGGCCGACCGCTGCGTCGCCATCACCGGCGGCGAGTACCAGGGCCACCGCCGCATGACCCTCACCTACCCGGCGATCGACGCCGCGCGCCAGATCCTCTGGCTGGTCACCGGTGCCGAGAAGCGCGAGCCGCTGGCGCAGCTGCTGGCCGGCGACGAGTCGATCCCGGCCGGCCGGGTGCGGAACGAGAACATGATCGTCGTGGCCGACGAGGCGGCGGCGCCGTAAGCGAGAAGATGGAGAGGTGTTAGCGAATTCGCTAACATTCTCCTATGACTAAACCTGCGCTTGCGATGGCGCCCAGATCGACGGTCGCGCTGATCGAGGAGATTCAGCGTCAAAGCGGTCTCAGCCAGGCCGAGCTGGCGCGACGTGCGGGCATCCCCCGGTCGGTTCTCAACGCCTACGTCCGTGGCAGTCGCGAGCCGGGGACCGACGCGCTGTTGCGGATCGCCGCCGCGGGGGTCTCGCCCTACGGGCCGAGCCGCGCAAGCCAACGGTCGACCCCGAGAGAGAGGGCGAGTCGCGGACCGGGCAGGTGAGTAGGGGAGGTAGGGAAGGAAGAGGAGTGAGGGCTGGAGGTCGATTGTGGTGAGTTGAACGCGGCGGGGGGAAGTTCGGGTAGAGCTGTGAAAATAAACGGTCGATGTATGAGGGCGAGTCGCATACTGGTGCAGGTTCTCGAGCTGGCGGAGGCATCCCGTTCCGCCCCCGGGCAGAGATGCAGTTTCCGCCTCTGGCTGAGCTGCTGGCAAAGCGGGGTGTGACGGCTTGAGCGAGCTCGTAGACAAGCTCTTCGCCGTGCATGAGGCGCTCAAAGCGCGGTCTCTGCCGCACGCATTTGGCGGCGCAATCGCACTCGCCTACTGCGTAGAAGAGCCGCGCGGCACCAGGGATCTCGACGTCAACATCTTCTGTGACTCGGACGACGCGGAGCGGGTGCTGGGGGCGCTGCCCGACGGCGTCGAAGTCGGTGCGGCGGATATCGAGCGAGGGATGAAGTCAAGCGCGACGGCCAGGCCCGGCTTTTTTGGGACGGGGTTCCGATCGATGTCTTCCTCAACAACCTCCCGCTCCACGAGGAAGTCGGGATGGCGGTGGGCTGGGTGTGGATGGAGGACCGGAAGGTGCCGGTGCTGGATTGCGCTTCACTGGTTCTCTTCAAGTCCTTCTTCGATCGGACCAAAGACTGGGGTGATATCGAGGCGGTGGCGATGGCGACTCCGGAGGACATCGAGACCGCCGCTCGCACCCTGGCGGATCTGGTCGGCGAGGAGGACGCCTCCTACAAGCGGTTGGCCGCTATCCGTGACGCCAACCCGGCCTGACCTGGGAGTGCCGGCTCAGCCGGCCGGGTCGAGCGAGACGGCGTGGTTGGCGACGATCGTGCCGTCGGGGTCCCACTTGCGCTTGACCTCGGCCAGGCGGGAGCAGGTGTCGACCGGGAGGATCGAGTCGACGTCGCAGGGGTCGTCGGCGAAGTTGAAGTAGCCGCCGGCGGCGCTCCAGGGCGCCATCGCCTCGCCGATGCGGTCGAGGTCGCGGGGGACCGTCGCGGCCGCGTCGGGCGCCATCAGGGCGCCGATCGCGGACATCACGAAGGGGAAGTCGAGCATGTCGAGGGCACCGGCCCCCTCGCTGTGGCGGGCGAGGGCACCGCCGAGCTGGCGCAGCTCCGCCAGCAGCAGGGTCGAGCCGGTCTCCGGACCGGGGCCGTTGGCGACGAAGGCCTCGATCGCGTCGTCGCTGAGGTCGTCGATCGGGACATGGCGGCCGAGGCCCGGCACCGGCTGCTCGGGATCCATGTGGATGCGGCAGAGACCGGCGGCGGGGATCTGGTCGAAGTTGTCCATGATCGGCTCGCCGATCGCGCGCAGCGGCGCGATCAGCTGCTCGCCCGCCTCGCGGCCGCCGGTGAAGGCGGCGTCGATCGTGATCAGCGGTTTGCCGCGCAGCGGCTCCGGCACGTCGGGGATCGGTGGCGGCCGCAGCAGGCGGATGATCGAGGTGACCTCCTCCGGCGCGGTCACGGCCCAGTCGCGGTAGGCGCGGAAGGCGCCGGCGCCGAGCTCGGCCGGGAAGATCATGATCCCGGCGTAGATGTCGGCGATCGGCAGCAGCGCCAGGTGCAGGGCGGTGACGATCGCGTAGCCACCACCGCCGCCGCGCAGGGCCCAGAAGAGGTCGGGATCGTCGACAGCGGTGACGCTCTTCTCCTCGCCCGCCGCGGTGACCAGGTCGATCCCGGTGACGCTGTTGCAGGCGAAGCCGTACTGGCGTCCGAGCCAGCTGAGGCCGCCGCCGAGGGTGTAGCCGATGACGCCGACGTCGGGCGAGGAGCCCGGCAGCGAGGAGAGGCCGTGGGCGCCGGCGGCCTCGGCCAGCTCCAGCGAGAGAACGCCGGCCTCGACCCGGGCGGTGCGCTCCTCGGTGTCGATCGAGATGCCGCGCATGCGCTCGGTCTTGAGCAGGATCGTGCCCTCGAGCGGGGGTAGGGGAGCGGCGCCATGGCCGGTGCCCTGGCCGGCGACCTTGAGCCCGTGCTCGGCCGCGAAGCGGACCGTCGCGGCGACGTCGCCCGCGCTCTCGGCGAAGACGACCGCCTCCGGCTGCTGGTCGACCGCGAGGTTCCAGGCGAGGCGCGCCCGATCCCAGTCGGAGTCGCTCGGTACGGCGACGTGGCCACTGATCTGGAGTCCGCTGAAGTCGCTCATGGCGGGCACCCTTTCATTTTCAGAGCCGCGTTTCCAGCGTCACGAAGTTGTGACGTTTCGACGCCTACCCGTCGCAACCTATTGTCTACAGTGCCATCATGGAGGCGATGAGGGAAGCGTGGACGGACGAGCGGCTCGACGACCTGACTCAGAGGGTCGATCGGGGCTTCGATCGAGTGGACGCGGATGTGCGCGGGCTGCGGGCCGAAATGAATGCGCGCTTCGAGCGTGTGGACGACCGCTTCGATCGGATCGACGACCGTTTCGACTCGCTGCAGCGGATGCTCCTCGCCGGCTATGTCACGGCCGTGCTGGGTTTGATCGCAACCCAGCTTTGAGCGTCAGGCGCCGATACTGGGCCGCTCGACCGAGTTGCCGCGGCCGATGAAGAGCTCACTGACCATCGTGGGCGGGAAGAGGCCGTGGGCGGCGACGCCGGGATCGGCCTCGAGCCGGGCGGCGAGCGCGGCCGGGTCGCCGATGGCGCCGCGGTAGTCGGCGATCGTGCCGCCGTCGGGGCTGGACGGGACGTCGCGCGGCACGACCTCGGGGCCGAGCCGGGCCAGGGTCGAGGCGATGCCGAAGGAGAAGAGCTCCAGCGGCACCGGGCCGCGGAGGGCGTCGACCGGCTTGCTGGAGTCGGCGATGACGACGAAGCGGTCGGCCGCCGCGGCGACGATCTTCTCGCGCAGGTGGGCGGCCCCGCCGCCCTTGATCAGCCAGCCCTCGGGAGTGACCTCGTCGGTGCCGTCGATCGCGATGTCGAGGCGTTCGAGTTGATTGAACCGCTCCACCGGGATGCCCAGCTCGCGGGCCTGTGCTTCGGTCGCGACCGAGGTGGCGACGCAGCGGATGCCGCCGACGCCGCGGCGGGCGAGCGCCGGCAGCAGGTGGGCGACCGTGGAGCCGGTACCGAGGCCGACGGTCATCCCGTCCTCGACCAGCTCCGCCGCCGCCTCCGCCGCGATCCGCTTCTCCGTGTCCGCGTCGCTCACCAGCGGGACACTATCCGCGTCGCCCGCAGGGCGAACTGCATCATTTTCGTATCCCTGAAGGCTTCGAACTTGATGCAGTTCGCTCCGATCTATGCTCGTGCCTCAATGGATGCGCGGATCTGGATTTCCAGCGGTGGCGAGGCGCCGCGGTCGGTGGCGCTCGCCGGCGAGGTCACGGTGGTCGGACGCTCGCCCGAGGCCGGGATCCAGCTCGAGGACGAGGCGGTCTCCTGGAACCACCTGGAGATCGAGCGGCGCGGGGAGGTGCTGATGGCGACCGATCTCGACAGCCGCAACGGCACCGCCCTCAACGGCGAGCCCTTGGATCGGCCACGGCGCTTGCGCAACGGCGACACCTTGATCGTCGGCGATCACCGGCTCGAAGTCTCGGTCGGACCGGCGACGCCGGTCGGGGCGACGGTGGCGAGCGGCGGGCCCTCGGTGGCGCTGACGGCGGAGGAGCGGGCGACCGCGGCGGCGCTGACCGCGCCCTACCGCAGCGAGGGCGCCTTCGCCGGTCGTCCCGCCACCCGGGCCGAGATCGCCGAGACCCTGCAGGTCAGCGAGCGCACCGCCCAGCGCCGGCTCGACGCGCTCGCCGCCAAGCTCGGCATCTCCGGCGAGGCCGGCCGCGATCGCCCGCGCCAGATCGCCGCCCGCGTGATCGAGCTCGGCCTCGACCGCTAGCGGTCGGTTCCGCGCTGACCCGGACCGGGCCAAACGTGGCCCGGCAGGTGGCGCAGGTGGCGTTGGCCGGTGCGCTCGCAGGCCGCAGCATCGGTGGGGCAACGTTCACTCCACCGAAAGGAATCGATCATGGGCACTCGACACGCGGTAATCGCACTATTCGCAGCTCTCGTTCTCGCCGTACCGGCCAGCGCCGGCGCGGCGCCGTCGACCGGGGCGGTCGTCTTCTCCCGCCTCACCCAGCACACCGAAACCAAAAAAGTCGAAGGCGAAACGCCGAAACCCGGCGAAGCGCCGAAAACGGAAACGAAAACCGTCGTCGAGGGCGGCCTCTTCGCGGTCAAGGACGGGCGCCTCAACCAGCTCACCGAAGACCCGACCGACACCGAACCGGCTTTCTCGCCGGACGGCACCTCGATCGCCTTCGTCCGCGGCGGCCACGTCTTCTCGGTCCGCGCTGATGGCTCCGGGCTGCGGCAGCTGACCAGCGGCTCGACGCTGGACTCGAAGCCGGTGGTCTCCCCGGACGGGCGGCTGGTCGTCTTCGAGCGTCGCACCGCGGCGGGAGCCCCGGCCGACCTCTACACGGTCCGCTCCCATGGCGGCGGCCTGCACCCGCTGACCAGCGGCGCCGCCGACGACCACGACGCCGACTTCTCGGCCGACGGCAAGGCGATCGCCTTCGTCCGCACGGTCGGTGCCAACGACGACATCTTCACGGTCCGCCCGAGCGGCGCCAAGCTGGCGCGGCTGACCCGGACCGGGGGACTCGACGAGTTCGAGCCGCGCTTCTTCGCCGGCGGCATCATCTTCAGCCGCGGCGACAGCAGCGACACCCCGGCCGCCTACGCCGACGTCTACACGATGGCCGCTCAACGGGACCAAGGTGAAGCCGCAGGTCAAGGGCGTCGGCTCGGCCTACGTCGAAGACGTCACCGACAACGGCCACACGCTGCTGTTCCGCCGCGACCAGGGGCTCTGGGTGAAGCGCATCGGCCCGAGCAAGGCGCGCAAGCTCTGCCAGCTCCCGGACGGCTCGGAGACCAACGGGGTCTTCTCCTCCGACGGCAGCCGCGTCGCCGCCTTCGTCGCCGCCGACGAAGAGCGAGCAGCTGGTCGCAATAGACGTCGCCAACGGTCGCCAGCGCGACCTCGCCGAAGGGGTCGACCTGACCGAAGGCGACGGCACCACGATCGGGCCGGTCATCTCCTGGCAGCCCGTTCGCTGAGGCAACGACGGATTCCGGGGGAGAGGCCCAAGCCCCCGGAATCCGACCCAGCCCGTATAAGGAGCCGGTGGCAGACCTCGCCATCGGCTCCACTCTTGCTGGATACCGCCTCGACGCGCTGATCGCTCGGGGCGGCATGGGCGTGGTCTACCGGGCCACCCATCTGGGCCTGGAACGGTCGGTGGCGCTGAAGGTGATCGCCCGCGAGCTGGCCGACCGCGAGGGCTTCCGCGAGCGCTTCCTGCGCGAGTCGCGGCTCGCCGCCAGCCTCGACCACCCGGCGGTGGTGCCGGTCTTCGACTCGCGCGAGGTCGACGGCGAGCTGATCGTGGCGATGCGGCTGGTCGCCGGCGGCGACCTGCGCAAGCCGATCGACCGCGAGGGGCCGCTGCCGCCGCCGCGGGCGATCGCCCTGCTCGGCCAGGTCGCGGAAGCGCTCGACGCCGCCCACGCGGCCGGGATCGTCCACCGCGACGTCAAGCCGCACAACGTCCTGGTCGAGGGCGACCGCGCCTTCCTCTCCGATTTCGGCCTCGCCAAGGCGCTCGGCGACAGCGGCGTCGCTCAGCGGCGCCTCGGTGGTCGGCACCGCCGAGTACATGTCGCCGGAGCAGTGGCGCGGCAGCACGGTCGGGCCGCCGGCCGACGTCTACTCGCTCGGCTGCGTCCTCTTCGAGGCGCTGACCGGGATCGCGCCCTACGCCCGCAAGGAGGCCGACACCGAGCCGGAGATGCCGGTGGGCCTCGAGGCGGTGATCGAACGCGCGGTCTCGAAGGAACCGGGCGAGCGCTACCCGAGCGCCGGGGCGCTGATCGCGGCGGCGCGCGAGCACCAGGGTGGGGGGATGGCGACGACGCGGGTGCTCTCGGAGCCGGGCGCGGCGCCCGGGCCGGGTACGGCCGGGCCGCGCGAGCGCGCGACCGTGCCGATCGGCGGCGATGGCGATGGGGCCCGCGGCGGCGGCCATGGGAGGCGACGGCCGGGCGACCGCTCCGGCCTGTCCCGCGGCAGAGCGATCGCCTTCGGCGCCGCCGGCCTGGCCCTGCTCGCGGCGATGGTCGTTCTCGTCCTCGCCCTGATCGGCGACGGCGACGGCGTCCACGCCTCGCAGCCGATCCCGGTCGGCGCCGCGCCGCTGCGGATCGCCGCCGACGACGAGGCGATCTGGGTGACCAGCCAGCCCGACGGCACCCTGACCCGGCTCAACCCCGAAAGCGGCGAAGCGGTCGGCAAGCCGTTCCGGCTCGGCGCCGGCATCTCCGGGGTCGCGGTCGGCGCCGGCTCGGTCTGGGTCTCCGACCCGCCCCGCGGCGAGGTCCTCCGGGTCGACCCGCAGTCGGGCGAGGTCGTGAAGAGGATCGACGTCGGCGGCAGCCCCGGCGCCGATCGCCTTCGGCGGCGGCGACGTCTGGGTCGCCGACGAAGACGGGGCCGGGGTCAGCGCCGTCGCCGCCAAGAGCGGCCGGGTCCTGCGCCGCGGCCTGCCGCCGCACGCGCAGCCGCTGCGGCTCGCGGTCGGGCAGGGCGGGCTCTGGGTCAGCAGCGCCTCGACCGGCAACGTGCGCCGGATCGACCTCAGCACCTTCCGCATCGACTCCTCGATCCCGGTCGGGCGCGGGCCCGCCGGCGTCACCGTCGCCCACGGCCTGGTCTGGGTCGCCAACAGCCGCGGCGACACCGTCTCCAAGGTCGACCCCTCGATCCACGCCGTGCTCGGCGACCCGATCGAAGTCGGCGGCCGGCCGGGCGGGATCGACGCCGGCAGCACCAGCGTCTGGGTCGCCAGCGCCGCCGAGGACGCGGTGACCAGGATCGACCTCGAGAGCGGCGAGCGCAGCGGCGCCCCGATCGAGGTCGGCTCCGAACCGGGGGCCGTCGCCGTCGGCGAAACCGCGGTCTGGGTCGCCGACAACGGCGAAGGCGCCGTCACCCGCATCGAACCCTGAGCCCCGCCGTAAGAACCCGCCGGGGAAGGACCAACGCCCGCGGCCGGCGGCGATCCCAGCCCCAGCTCAGCCTCCCGTCTGATTCCGCGGTTCCAAACCCACCTATCCCGCGGAAAAGGAACCGCGGAAGGGAGAGAGCCACTCCTGCGCTCTTCCGCGGTTCTAAACCCACGCATATCGCGGGAAAAGAACCGCGGAACGGGAGGGATGCCTCTGGCCGGAGACGGCTTGGCAGCCGGCACGCCTCCGGGGGAATCGGGCCGCTGGGCGGTTCTAGTTAGGATCGGTCACCCGCCATGGCCCAGGACATCGACCAGCTCGCCATAAACACGATCCGCACGCTCTCGATCGACGCGGTCGAGAAGGCGAATTCGGGGCACCCGGGGACGCCGATGGCGCTGGCGCCGGTCGCCTACGAGCTCTGGCAGAACCACCTCCGCTACGACCCGGCCGACCCGATCTGGCCCAACCGCGACCGCTTCGTGCTCTCGGCCGGCCACGCCTCGATGTTGCTCTACTCGATGCTCTTCCTCGCCGGCGTCAAGAAGGTCGACTCCGACTACGAGATCACCGACGAGCCGGCCTGCTCGCTGCACGAGATCGAAGAGTTCCGCCAGCTGCACTCGCGCACGCCGGGCCACCCCGAGTACCGCTGGACCACCGGGGTCGAGACCACCACCGGGCCGCTGGGCCAGGGGATCGCGACCTCGGTCGGGATGGCGCTGGCCTCGAAGTGGCAGGGTGAGCGCTTCGGCGCCGACCTCTTCGACTTCGACGTCTACGCGCTGGCCGGCGACGGCTGCCTGATGGAGGGCGTCTCGCACGAGTCGGCCTCGCTGGCCGGGCACCTCAAGCTCGACAACCTCTGCTGGATGTACGACAACAACCACATCACGATCGACGGCGCCACCGACCTCGCCTACGACGACGACGTGCTCTCCCGCTTCGAGGGCTACGGCTGGAACGTGCTGCGGGTGGGGGACGCCAACGACGCCTCGCTGCTCTCCCGCGCCTTCGACGAGTTCAAGGCCGAGAGCGGGCGCCCGACCCTGATCGTGATCGACAGCCACATCGGCTGGGGCTCGCCGAACAAGCAGGACACCGAGTCCGCCCACGGCGAACCGCTCGGCGAGGAGGAGGTCCGTCTCACCAAGAAGGCCTACGGCTGGCCCGAGGACGCCCAGTTCCTCGTCCCCGACGGGGTGCGTGAGCGCTTCGACGAGAAGATCGGCGCGCGCGGGGCCGAGCTCAGCGCCGCCTGGAAGCAGAAGCTCGACGGCTCCGCCCACAGGGCCGAGATCGAGATGATGCAGCACCGCGAGCTGCCCGATGGCTGGGATGGCGCGATTCCCTCCTTCGACGCCGACGAAGACAAGGGCCTGGCCACCCGCAAGGCCTCGAACAAGATCCAGAACGCGATCGCCGAGCGGGTGCCGTGGATGATCTCCGGCTCCGCCGACCTCACCGACTCGACCTCGGTCCGGCTCAACTTCGACGGCGCGGTCAACTTCGAGCCCGGCAGCTTCAACGGCCGCCAGATCCACTTCGGGATCCGCGAACACGCCGCCGCCACCGCCTGCAACGGCCTCTCGCTCTGCAAGATCAAGCCGCTCTGGTCGACCTACCTCACCTTCTCCGACTACGGGCGCCCCGGGATCCGGCTCTCGGCCCTGATGGAGCTGCCGGTGATCCACCTCTTCACCCACGACTCGATCGGGCTCGGCGAGGACGGCCCGACCCACCAGCCGATCGAGCAGCTGGCCTCGCTGCGGGCGATGCCGCACCTCGACGTGATGCGGCCCGCCGACGCCAACGAGACCGCCGAGGCCTGGCGGATCGCGGTCGAGCGCACCCACAACCCGATCGCGATGGTGCTGACCCGCCAAACCGTGCCGGTCTTCGACCGTTCCAAATACGCCTCCGCCGAGGGGGTTCGCAAAGGCGGCTACGTATTGGCCGACGCCGAGGGCGGCGATCCGGACGTGATCCTGATCGCCACCGGCAGCGAGGTGCAGCTGGCGTTGGGAGCGCACGAGACCCTGACCGGCGAGGGAATCCGCTCGCGCGTGGTCAGCCTGCCCTGCTGGGAGCTCTTCGACCGCCAGGACGCCGAGTACCGCGAGAGCGTGCTGCCGCCGGGCGTCAGCGCCCGGGTCGCGATCGAGGAGGCCTCGCCGCAGGGCTGGGAGCGCTACGTCGGTCTCGGCGGCAAGATCATCGGCATGACCACTTTCGGGCAGTCGGCGCCGTTCGCCGACGTCGAGGCCGAGTTCGGCTTCACCGCCGACAAGGTCGCCGAGGTGGTGCGCGAGGTCGCGGCTCGCGCGGCCGGCAACTCAACGACCTGAGGAGGTCGCCGTGAAGGCAACCGCACGACTGCACGAGCTGGGCCAGAGCCTCTGGCTCGACAACATCACCCGCCAGATGCTGGGCGACGGGACGCTCGAGGGGTACATCGACGAGCTCTCGGTCACCGGGCTGACCTCGAACCCGACGATCTTCGACAAGGCGATCTCCGGCGGCGACTCCTACGACGAGCAGGTCGCCGAGCTCGATGCTGCCGGCGGCCTCGGTGAGGGTCCGGGTGCCAACGCCGACGAGGACGTCTTCTTCGAGCTGGCGCTGGCCGACCTTCGCGACGCGACCGACCTTTTCGCGCCGATCCACGCCCGCACCGACGGCGTCGACGGCTTCTGCTCGCTGGAGGTCTCGCCGCTGCTGGCCGACGACGCCGCGGCGACGATCGCGCAGGCGAAGGCGCTTCACGCCAAGGGCGAGCGCGAGAACCTCTACATCAAGATCCCCGGCACCGAGGCTGGGCGCAAGGCGATCGAGGAGTCGATCTTCGCCGGGATCCCGGTCAACGTCACCCTGCTCTTCGACGATCGCCAGTACCTCGGCGCGGCTGAGGCCTACATGCGCGGGATCGAGCGCCGGATCGAGGCCGGGCTCGACCCCGCCGTCGCCTCGGTCGCCTCGATCTTCATGAGCCGCTGGGACGTCGCCGTCGCCGACGAGGTCTCCGAGCGAGCTGCACAACCGGCTCGGGATCGCGGTCGGCGGCCAGGCCTACGTCGCCTACCGCGAGCTGCTCGAGTCCGACCGCTGGCTGCGGCTGATGAACGAGGGCGCGCGCCCGCAGCGGCTGCTCTGGGCCAGCACCGGGACCAAGGACCCCAACGCCTCCGACACCCTCTACATCGAGGCCTTCGCCTCGCCCTTCACGGTCAACACGATGCCGGAGCCGACCCTGCTCGCTTTCGCCGACCACGGCGAGGTCGGCGACCTGATGGCAGCCGACGGCGGCAACGCCGAGCCGGTGCTGAAGGAGTTCGAGGCGGCCGGGATCGACGTCGCGGCGCTGGCCGACCGGCTCCAGAGCGAGGGCAAGGAGAGCTTCAACAAGTCCTGGGAAGAGCTGCTGAAGTCGATCGCCTCCCAGCGTGAGGGCGGCGAGTGACCGAGCCGGCGCCGACGCTGCGCGACGCGCCCGCCTGGGGCCAGCTCCAGGCCCACTACGAGCAGATCGAGGGAGCCCACCTGCCCGACCTCTTCGCCGCCGACCCCGAGCGCGGCGAGCGGCTGGTCGCCGACGGCGCCGGCCTCCACCTCGACTTCTCGAAGAACCGGATCAGCGACGAGACGCTGCTGCTGCTCGGCGAGCTGGCCCGCGAGCGCGGCGTCGCCGAGCGCCGCGAAGCGATGTTCGCGGGCGAGCACATCAACGTCTCCGAGGACCGCGCCGTCCTCCACGTGGCGCTGCGGATGCCGCGCAACCGCTCGCTGATCGTCGACGGCGTCGACGTCGTCAAGGAGGTGCACGAGACGCTCGACCGCATGGGGGCGTTCTGCGAGCGGGTCCGCTCCGGCGAGTGGAAAGGGCACACCGGCAAGCCGATCCGCAATGTCGTCAACGTCGGCATCGGTGGCTCCGACCTCGGCCCGGTGATGGCCTACGAGGCGCTGCGCCACTACTCGCGCCGGGAGCTGACCTTCCGCTTCGTCTCCAACATCGACGGCACCGACTTCGTCGAGTCGACCCGTGACCTCGACCCGGAGCAGACGCTCTTCGTCATCTCCTCGAAGACCTTCACGACGCTGGAGACGATGACCAACGCGCGCTCGGCCCGCGAGTGGTCGCTGGCCGGGCTCGGCGGCGACGAGGCGGCGGTGGCCAAGCACTTCGTCGCCGTCTCCACCAATGCCGAGGGCGTCTCCGAGTTCGGCATCGATACCGACAACATGTTCGGCTTCTGGGACTGGGTCGGCGGCCGTTACTCGATGGACTCGGCGATCGGGCTCTCGACCATGCTGGCGATCGGCCCGGCCCGCTTCGCCGAGCTGCTGGCCGGCTTCCACGCGATGGACGAGCACTTCCGGGGGACCCCGACCGGGGAAAACCTGCCGATGCTGATGGGGCTGCTCTCGGTCTGGTACTCGGACTTCTTCGGCGCCCAGACCTCCGGCGTCTTCCCCTACGACCAGTACCTGCACCGCTTCCCCGCCTACCTGCAGCAGCTGACGATGGAGTCCAACGGCAAGCACGTCACCGTCGACGGCGCCCATGTCGACTATGAGACCGGGGCGATCTACTGGGGTGAGCCGGGGACCAACGGCCAGCACTCCTTCTACCAGCTGATCCACCAGGGCACGCGGCTGATCCCCTGCGACTTCATCGGCTTCTTCCAGTCGTTGAATCCGCTCGGCGACCACCACGACTTCCTCATGTCCAACGTCTTCGCCCAGGGCGAGGCGCTGGCCTTCGGCAAAACCTCCGAGCAGGTGCGGGCGGAGGGGACGGCGGAGAACGTCGTCCCGCACCGGGTGATGGAGGGCAACCGGCCCTCGAACACGATCCTTGCCGAGCGCCTCGACCCCGAGACCCTGGGCGCGCTGGTCGCCCTCTACGAGCACAGCGTCTTCACCCAGGGGGCGATCTGGGGGATCGACTCCTTCGACCAGTGGGGGGTCGAGCTGGGCAAGGTCCTGGCCCAGAAGATCATCCCCGAGCTGCAGGATGAGGCGGAGCCGAAGCTGCGCCACGACAGCTCCACCAACGCCCTGATCCGCCGCTACCGCAACGCCCGCCGCGGGGAATAGGCTCGACTTCATGCTCTCGCTCGACGCGCTCCCACTGGCCGCGTCGGCATCCAACCTGCTCGCGGCGCGCGAGCAGATGGCGTTCACGCTCGGCTTCCACATCGTCCTCTCCTGCCTCGGGGTGGCGCTGCCGGCGACGATCCTGATCGCCAACTACATCGGCCTTAAAAAGAACGACGCGGACGCGCTGGAGCTGGCCCGGCGCTGGTCGAAGGCGATGGCGGTGACCTTCGCCGTCGGCGCTGTCACCGGGACCGTGCTCAGCTTCGAGTTCGGGCTGCTCTGGCCGCACTTCATGGACCGCTTCGGCGCCGCCTTCGGGATCGCCTTCGCGATCGAGGGGATCTTCTTCTTCCTCGAGGCGATCTTCCTGGCGATCTACATCTACGGCTGGAAGCGGCTCTCGGGTTGGGCCCACTTCTGGTCCGGGGTACCGATGTTCGTGACCGGGATCGGCGGCGCCTTCGCCGTCGTCGCCGCCAACTCGTGGATGAACCAGCCGCAGGGGTTTCGACTCAATGCGGCCGGGGTGGTCGTCGACACCGAGCCGCTGAAGATCCTCTTCAACAACGCGACCGGCTACGAGGTCCCGCACATGCTGCTGGCGGCGTACATGGTCACCGGCTTCCTGATCGCCTCGATCTACGCGGTCGGGATGCTGAAAGGGCGGCGCGACCGCCTGCACCGGCTGGGGCTGCTGATCCCGCTGACGATCGCCTGCATCGTCACCCCGATCCAGCTCTTCGTCGGCGACACCGCGGCGCGCGAAGTCGCCGACCACCAGCCGGCCAAGTTCGCCGGCATGGAGTGCATCCAGGAAACCGGCGGCCACCAGACCGAGTACGTCGGCGGAGTCTGCACCTCCAGCGGGGTCAAGGGGGCGATCCCGATCCCCGACCTCGACTCCTTCCTGGTCGGCTTCAGCGCCGACACCAAGGTGACCGGGCTGAAGGAGATCCCGGTCGACGAACAGCCGCCGGCGAACACGCTGCTGCACCTCTCCTTCGACGCGATGGTCGGGATCGGCACGGCGCTGCTCGGGCTCGGGGCCTGGCTCGCCTTCGTCTGGTGGAAACGGCGCGCGATCCCGAAGACGCCCTGGTTTCTGCGCGCGGTCGCGATCTCCGGCGGTGGCGCGATCCTCGCCCTCTGGTGCGGCTGGATCGTCACCGAGGTCGGTCGCCAGCCCTGGATCGTGCAGGGCTACATGCGCACCTCCGAAGCGGTGACCAGCGCCAAGGGGATCTGGTTCAGCTTCGCCCTGGTCCTGGCGCTCTACGCGACGATCGGGACGATCGCGGTCAAAGTCCTGCGCGGGATGTCGCGGCGCTGGCGCGAGGGCGAAGCCGAACCCGAGGGCACTCCGTACGCGCCGCCGGAAGAGGTGGCCCGGTGAGCAAGGCGGACGTGGCGGCGGCGATCCTCTGGGTCGGGGCGACCTTCTACGCGCTCTTCGGCGGCGCCGACTTCGGCGGGGGCTTCTGGGACCTGATCGCCGGTGACGCCGAGAAGGGGGAGCGGCCGCGAGCGTTGATCCAGCGCTCGCTGACCCCGGTCTGGGAGGCCAACCACGTCTGGCTGATCTTCATCCTCGTCGTCCTCTGGACCGCCTTCCCGCCCGCCTTCAGCGCCATCTTCACTACCCTCTACGTGCCGATCGCGCTGGCGGCCCTCGGGATCGTCCTGCGCGGCAGCGGCTTCGCCTTCCGCAAGTCGATCGAGGGCCTGGCGGCGCGGCGGGCGGCGGGGGCGACCTTCGCACTCTCCTCGGTCCTGACCCCGTTCTTCATGGGCGCCGTGGTCGGCGCGATCGCCTCCGGCAACGTGCCGGCCGACGGCAACGGCGACGCCTTCTCCTCCTGGCTGGAGCCGCTGCCGTTGCTGACCGGGGCGATGTTCGTCGCCACCGGCGCTTATCTCTCCGCCGTCTTCCTCGTCGGCGACGCCCGCCGCGCGAGCGAGCCGGATCTCGAGCGCTACTTCGTGCGGCGGGCCCTGGCCGCGGCCGCCATCGCCGGGGTCGCGGCGGGCTTCGGCCTGGTCGAGCTGCACGCCGAAGCCCGCTACATCTTCGACCGCCTCGTCGACCAGGGGCTGCCGCTGGTGATCCTCTCCGCCCTCTGCGGGATCGGGCTGCTGGCGGTGCTGCTGCGGGGTGGGCGCAAGCCGCTGCGGCCGCTCGCAGCGGGGGCGGTGGTCGCGGTGATCTGGGGCTGGGGGGTGGCGCAGTTCCCCTACCTGCTGCCGACCTCGCTGCGGATCGATCAGGCGGCGGCGCCGGGCCCGACCCTGGTCACCGTCTTCATCGTCTTCGCGGTCGCGGCGGTGCTTGTACTGCCCTCGCTGGGGCTGCTCTACACGCTCAGCCAGCGTGACCTGCTCGAGGCCGAGCACTAGGCTGAGCCTCAAAATTGGAGTGGTCCAGCCGGACGATCTCCCCAAAAGTTGGGTCGCCGCTGAACGATCGCGGCCAATGTCAAGGGAAACGGACGATTTTCCGATGGGGCGGCATGACCAAGACCAATGCCCTGCCGCGGCCTGCCGGCGCCACCGTCCTGTCCCTCCTCGCGATCGCCCTCGCCGCGCTGGTGCTGCCGGGTTCGAGCTTCGCGGCGCCCCTGCCGGAAGGCAGCGACCCGGTTCTGGCGCTCTCGCCGCAGCCGGCGGTCCTGCCGGCGACCACCGTCGGCAACCAGTCGCAGACGGTCGAATTCCAGCTTCACAACGAAAGCGGCGAAGAAGCCGCGATCGAAAAGGTCACGCTCGAAGGCGAAGACGCGGGGGAATTCAGCTTCGGCGGCTCCAACTGCGGCACCCTCCAGCCGGGCGAACACTGCTCGACCTGGATCGGCTTCAAGCCGGGCAACGTCGGCGCCAAGAAGACCACCCTCTACGTGCGCTTTGCCGGCGGCCGTCCGGAACAGACCTTCGAAGTCTCCGGCGAATCCGTTTCACCGCACTTCCGCTTCAGCCCGGCCAGCCATGATTTCGGCCTGCTGCCGATCCACTCGGAATCCGCCCGCACGAACTTCCAGCTCGAAAACGACGGCGCCGCGGCGGCCCAGGTCAGCTCGCTGAACTTCAGCGGCGGCAACTCCAACGGCTTCTGGATCGGCAACAGCGACTGCTGGGGGCGCTGGATGGCGCCGCACGAAACCTGCTCGATCGAAGTCGACTTCGGCCCCAACGAAACCGGTTCCTTCGCGACTCAGATTCAGGTCAGCTCCGGCAGCGAAAACTTCACCGCCGCCGTCAGCGGCGAAGGCGGGCGGCCCAACGTCGAAGCCGCCCCGGCCGACTTCGGCCCGGTCACCGTCGGCGCGACCGGCGCGACGCAGACGATCGTCGTCAGCAACAGCGGCAACGTCCCGACCTCCTTCTTCATCGGCATCGTCGCCGGCGGCGACGCCGGCAGCTTCAAGCTGCTCGACGAGAACTGCACCGGCGCCCCGCTGATGCCGGCCGCCAGCTGCGAGGCCCACATCCGCTTCACGCCGCAGGCCGCCGGTCCCAAGTCGGCCCGCCTCGCCTTCTTCGGCGACAGCGAAGGCGGTGCCATGGTCGCGCTCAGCGGCGAAGGCGTCGCCCCGGCGGCGACGCTGCTCCCCGAAGCTTTCGATTTCGGCGCTCAAGCGGCCGGGACCAAGAGCGACGCTGGTTCCTTCGCCATCCACAACGATGGCACCACGCCGCTCGAGCTAGGTGCGGTTGCCCTGGTCGGCCAAGACCCCGACCAGTTCGCCGTCGCCGGCGACGAGTGCAGCGGCGAAACGCTGGCGCCCGGGGCCGAGTGCCTGGTCCGGGTCCGCTTCGCCCCTGACAGTGCCGGCGCCAAGGCAGCCCGACTGCGCGTCGGTACGCCTGGCGGTGCGCTCAACGCCGGGCTCAGCGGACTCGGCGCCGCCGGCCCGGACCACTCGCCAAGGCCCCCGCGCCACCCGCGCCCGCACCACCATTTCGGCCGTGGCGACGCCCTCTCGCCACGCCACGCACGCCGCGCCCGTTGTCACGCCTTCGTGCCCTGTCGCCGGGTGGTCGACGCCAAGCCCCTCTCCTCCGGGCGCTGAGCGCCGCACCTCTCTATAGCCTGCGCCCCCGGTGATCTCCGCGGTCCTCTTCGACATAGACGGGACGCTGCTGGTCACCGGCGGCGCCGGCGCGGTCGCCTGGCAGCGCGCCTTCCGCGAGCTGCACGGGATCGACGCCGACATCGAGGAGCACACGCACGCGGGCATGACCGATCCGGAAATCGCCGCGATCGTCTTCCGTGAGGTGATCGGCCGCGACGGCAGCGACGCCGAGCGCGCCGAGGCGATCGCCGGCTACCTCAGCCACCTCGAGGACGCCGTCGACGAGTCCAGCGGCTATCGGGTGATGCCGGGGATCGAGGAGCTGCTGCCGCGGCTGGCCGGGCGAGGCGTCCTGCTCGGCCTCGTCACCGGCAACATCGAGGCCG
The DNA here is from genome assembly GCA_963795625.1 of uncultured Solirubrobacterales bacterium. GTDB lineage: Bacteria > Actinomycetota > Thermoleophilia > Solirubrobacterales > 70-9 > VAYN01. The sequence continues at coordinate 132,806 of CAWCIS010000004.1, forward strand.
CCGCGCAGATCAAGCTTGCCCGCGCCGGCCTCAACCACTTCTTCGCCTTCGGCGGCTACGGCTCCGACTCGCGCGACCGCACCGAGCTGACCAAGAGGGCGGTCGAGCGCGGCGGCACCGTCGCCGGCAGCCCGCTCGACCCCGGGGCGACGATCGCCATCGGCGACACCCCCCGCGACGTCAAGGCCGGCCACGGCGCCGGCATCAGGGTCGCCGGGGTTGCGACCGGCAGCTACAGCGTCGAGCAGCTGCGTGAGGCCGGCGCCGACTGGGCCCTGCCGACCGTCGAGGGCGACTTCCCCGCCTGAGCCGGCGCTGTTTCGTTTTGGACCGGTCTCGTTAGTTACACCTTTGTCGCTAATCGTTGAACGGACCGGCGCCCGCTCGTACATTGCCCGGGCTCGTCGCAGGGGCGAGTGGTTCTTTCGAAGCGCGAGGGAGAAAAGTGAATCGGGTTTGGGCCAGGAGACCGAGGACGCGGGCAGACGATGCCCGGAATTGGACGCGTGGGCACCAGGCGGCGATTGCTGCCTCGTCGGCGTTCGCGGGTGCTCTGATCGTCTTCTCCGCGATTGCCGGAGCGGCGGTCGCCGCCCCGGCTCTCGGCACCCCGGACCCGGTGGCACCGGGGGTCCCCGGCTACGGCCGCGCCTGGGAGCTGGTGACGCCGCCCGATGTGACCCCCGCGCGGGTGGGCGACCCCTCTGGTGGGCAGCCGCTCATAGCCGTCTCGGCGACGGGGGATCGCGTGGCCTATAGAACCGTCAGCGCCGCGCCGGACGCCTCCTACGGCGCCCTGTTCGCGTTCAACATGGCCGAACGCGGCGCCGACGGCTGGACGAGCACCCCGCTCGAACTCCCCTACCCCGAGCTCTCCCTCTGGGGCGCGGTGGTCTTCGAATACGAAGGCGCGCTCAGGTTCGACCCCGAACTGAGGACCTCGATCTGGGGCAACAGCCTGCCCGCGCCGGCGTCCGGCCTGGGGCTGTTCACTCGCGACGCCGCCGGCGCCTACCAGCTGCTCGCCGAGGTCGGCGCATTGCAAGAAGGCGAATTCGTCGGCGCCTCCAGAGATCTGAGCCGGGTCTTCTTCAGGTCCCCGGAGCACCTGCTTCCCGCCGACGCGACTCGCACCGAAGGGGGCTCGATCTATGAAATCTCCAACTCCGAACTGCATCTGGTCGACGTCAAGGACGACGGCTCCCTGGTCTCGACCTGCGGCTCGAACGCCGTGTACAGGCCGAACGCGTACTCGAGCGACGGGCTGAAGGTCTTCTTCCGCAGCAAACCGGCCTGCGGCGCCCACGAACGCGTCTACCTGCGGGCCGGTGGCCACACCACCGAGATCTCCGCTTCTCAGTGCACCCTTCCCGATCCCGAATGCGGGCCCGAAGGAAACGCCCTCTTCGTCGGCGCCACCCCCAGTGGTTCGGTCGCGTATCTCGCCACCGCCCAGCGGCTGACCAACGACGACACGAACGAATACCAGGACCTCTACAGCTACGACGTGGCCAGTGGCAAGCTCACCCTGCTGACGCCGCGATCGGCAGGATCCACGGCCTCTCCAGGTGAATTCGCCATCCAGCCATCCAGCGATGGATCGCGTGTCTACCTGAGCGTTTACGGTCAGCTGACGGATCAGGGTGGGCCGGAAGGGAACCTCTACCTCGCGGACGGCCAGGGCCTGCATTTCGTCGCCCCACTCAACGGATCACAGGGGGTCCAGGCGTCCGCTGACGGTCGTTACGCGCTTTTCGCGACCTCCGCGCAACTCGTGCCGGAGGACACCGACGAAAGCGCCGACGTCTACAGGTACGACGCGGTAACGGACAGCTACGCGGAGGCATCGGCCGGCCTCGACGGCACCGGTAACGGCCCCTTCGCGGCGAGGCTGGTCGGAGGTTCGACTCCCGACATCGGTCAGCGGGTCGTCTTCACCACCTCCGAGCCGTTGCTGCCAGGGGACCGGAACGACAAGGAAGACGTCTACGAGTGGTCGGCTGACGGCGGGCTCGGCCTGGTCAGCGCCGGCACTCCGGGATTTGCGGGGGAATACCTTGGCGGTACGGCCGACGCTCGCACGATCCTGTTCAGGACCGAGGCGACCCTGCTGCCGCGCGATCGCGACGGCGGCGAACTCGACATCTACGCCGCCCGCGTCGGCGGCGGCTTCCCGGAACCGGCCGGGCCGGCGGGCTGCCGCGCCGGTGGTGCCTGTGAAGCACCGAGCCCGGGCACGCCGCACCGGACGTTTCCAGCCGCCGGCGCCGGCGGGACCTTCATCGGCATCGCCCCGATCGACGCCGCGGCTCGCCGGCAGTTGGTCGCCAAGGGCTCGACGACGCTGCTGCTGGAAGTTTCCGCCGCGGGACGGCTGACGGCGCACGGGCGGGCGCGAGTCGGTGGACATAGGGAGACCGTCGCCACCGGCGCCGCCGTGGCCAAGACGGCCGGGTCGGTGCGGCTGCGGCTGCGGCTGACCAAGTTCGCGCGCCAGAGCCTGGCTCACGGTCGCGACCTGCGGGTCGAGCTGATGCTGCGCTTGGCCGCCCAGGGGGCGACGCGGGGAACCAGTTTCGTTCTGAAGGGGACACGATGAAGAAGATCGCCGCGCGCTTGGCGGGGTTCGGATTGGTGGCGTTCCTGAGCCTCTACGCGGGCGTTCCCGCCGCGGGTGCGGACGGACGGGCCCCCTTGGAAGTGCTCGACAGCGGCGGCGCCCCCGACGTCCTTGCCGGCTCCCACCCCGACCGGATGATCACCAACCTCGTGCGCCCGGAAACGGCGGGCCCCCCGGAAAACCTCAAGGATCTGACCATCGATTTTCCCCCGGGGATGGGGGGGGACCCGACCAGCGTCCCCGTCTGTCACCGAGCGGTATTCGATTTCTTCGGGGAATTCGAAGCACCCGCCTGCCCGGTCGAATCGCAGGTGGGGCAGCTGGTCGTCGTCAAAGAAGGAGCAACGGAAAAACTGCCCGTCTACGCGCTCGAACCGGCACCGGGAGAGGTGGCCGCCTTCGGTCTCGGCGTCTCGGTTCTGCGATTGAAGTTCTCCGGGCACCTGCGGGCCACGGATTTCGGCCTCTCGATGCGACTCGAAGGCCTGCCCCAGCAACAGCCAGGAGGAGAAGAAGAGGGAGAAACGATCGAAAGCTACTTCGAATTCTGGGGGGTCCCGGCGGACCACCAGGGCGAAGTGGTCCTGGAAGGAGAAACGCCGCAGGAAGCGGCGGAACGTCCCTCGATCCCGAGGAAGCCGTTCCTCACCCTGCCGACCCGGTGCGGGGCGCCGCTCGAGGTCACGCTCCACGAACGCAGACTGGCAGCGCCCGGGGGAATGGCACAGCAGTGTTGCCTCCACCGGCCTGCCTCTGACCGGCTGCCAGGAACTGCCATTCGCGCCCAAGGTCGGGCTGTCGCTGGACAGCCCGACCACCGACACGCCGAGCGGCGTCAATCTCGATCTGAGCTTCCCCCAGAACGACGACCCTGACGGGCGGGCCGGCGCTCAGGTCGAGAGCATCAAGATGGAGCTGCCGGCGGGGGTCGGCATCTCCCTCGGCGCCGCCAGCCGGATCGCGTCCTGCACCGACGCCCAGCTCAACCTCGGCAGCGAAACCCCGGCTGCCTGCCCCGCGTCGTCCAAGGTGGGGACCACGGAATTCGAAGTGCCGCAGACTGGACGAACCGTTGATCGGCAACATCTACCTCGGTGAGGAACACCCCGGCGACCGCTTCCGCGTCTTCGTCGTCATCCAGAGCGGCGAAATCGAAGCGAAGTTCGTCGGGACGATGAGCCCGGACCCGGCCACCGGCCGTCTCACGACGACCCTCAGCGACATTCCCCCGCTCACGCTCAGCCGCCTGCGGACGCACTTCGACGGTGGGTCCAAGGCGTTGCTGGTGACGCCGTCGAAGTGCGGGTTGGCGACCGCTACCGCGACCGTCACCCCTAACAGCGGCACCCCGCCGGTGACCTCCTCCGACAGTGTCGCCATCGGTGTCCGGCCGGGGAGAAGATGCGGCGACCCGGCGCCGTTCGATCCCTCCTTGGCGGTCTCGACCTCCAGCCAGTTGGGGGGCCATGCGACCTCCTTTACCGCGGTGATCGACCGCCGCGACGGCGAACAGTCGGCAAGTCGTTTCAGCTTTCAGCTGCCGTCCGGGATGAGCGCCCATCTGGGTTCGGTCAAGCCCTGCTCTGACGCCGACATCCAGGCCGCCTCCTGTCCGGCCGCCAGCAAGATCGGCGACGCCTTCATCGATCTCGGCACCGGTCCCGAAACCGCCGAGCTGACCGGCGAGGCCTACCTGACCGGCCCCTACCGCAAGGGCCCCTTCGGCTTCGCGCTGATCTTCCACCTCAACGTCGGGCCCTTCCACCTGGGCACGCTGGCGGTGCGAGCGGCGATGGAAGTGGACCCGCTGACCGGGCAGGTCACGAACCAGACCGACTCGCTGCCGCAGACCTTCGAAGGGATCCCGATCCAGTTCCAGCGACTCGGCCTGGAAATCGATCGCCCGGGCTTTCTCAGCAACCCCACCTCTTGCACGCCCAAGCGTGTCCTCGCCACGATCGAATCGACCGAAGGCGCGGTGGTCCACCCGGTCGCCGAATTCCCCCTGCACGACTGCGTCGGGCTGCCGTTTCGTCCTTCGTTCGCGGTGGCGCTGACCGGCGCCACCGAGCTGGGGCGCGGCGGTCACCCTGGCCTGCTGGTCTCGATGCGCTCGCGCAAAGGCGATGCGGGCGTTCGCTCGACTGAGTTGACCCTGCCCCCGGGACTCAAATTCTCCTCGGAAAACCTGCGGGAAATCTGTCCTCGCTCCGTAGCTCTCAAGGCGGCTTGCCCGAAGAGCTCGCAAGTTGGTGCCGGCTCCGGGCGCACGCCGCTGTTGAGCAAGCCGCTGAAGGGGGCGGTCTACGTCGTCCAGCCTCGGGGAGACGGCGAACCGGACCTCTGGACTTACCTCAAAGGGCAGGGCGTCGAATTCACCATCCGCAGCCAGTCCTCGGTCAAGGACGGCCGGGTCGAGACCCAATACAAGGAACTCCCGGACATGCCGCTCTCGCTCTTTTCGGTGCGGTTCTCCGGCGGCAAGCATGGCTTCCTCACGCTCGACCGCGATCTCTGCGTCAACGGCAAACCGCGCTCGCTGACCGGGCAGGCAGGCTTCAACGCGCATAACGGCGCCGCTCGCCGGACGCGATTCGCGATTGCCACCCCGAAGTCCTGCAAAACCGGTTGACGGTGGGGAGGTCGGCCCCTCCCCCGGGGCGTCGCCGGACGCCGCTCGATCTGGCTGCCGGACTGGTGGCTCGTCGTCCGCGTTTGGTGATCCTCGTCTGGTTCGTGCTGCTCGGGGCCTTGGCGAGCCAGGGCAGCGGGCTGGAGCAGAAGATCTCGACCTCGCCGATCTTCGTCGACGGCTCCGAAGCCGAACGCGCGCACACGATCTCGCTGCGCGAGTTCGGCAGCGACTCGAAGCCTGATCGTGATGCTGCGCGGCCCGCAGGCGGCGGTCGACCGGCAGGGCAGGGCGTTGGCCGAAAACCTCGAAGCGATGCCGGGCACGCTGGTCAACTCGCCCTGGGGCTCCGGACAGACGATCGGCGGCCTACGGCCGCAGCCGGGGGTGGCGGGGCTCGTGGTCAGCATCGGCGCGTCGACCGCCTCGGCCTCCGACACCCCGGCCCGGCAGGTCGAACGAGAGATAAGCAGGGTCGTCTCGAGGCCGGTCCGGAGCAGCATCGCCGGTGGCCCGCTCCTCGCCGACGCCCTCACCGGTGCCGCCTCCAAGGCATCGACCACCGCCGAGCGCCTGGCGATCCCGCTGCTGCTCATCGTGCTGCTGCTTGTCTGTCGCTCGTTCCTCGCGGCGTTGATGCCGCTGGTGGTCGGCGCGATGGTCGTCGGAGCCACCAAGGGGGTTATGGAGCTTTGCGCCGGTCTGGTGCGGATGGACCCGTTCGCGCTCGGAGCGGCGGGAATGTTCGGTTTGGCGCTCGGCGTCGATTACTCGCTACTGGTCGTTTCCAGATTCCGCGAGGAGCGAGAGCGCGATGGCGAGATCGGTCCCGCCATCGAGCGGACCGTGCTCGCCTCCGGGCGCTCGATCGTCCCGGCGGGGTGTGCCCTGGTGCTGGCGATGCTGGTCTCGGCGCTGTTTTTGCCGAGCGCGGTGATCTCCTCGGTGGCGTTCTCGGTGATCGTGGCCTCGGTGTTGAGCGTGCTCTCGGCGATCTTCACGGTCCCCTCGATCCTGATGCTGCTGGGCAAGAACCTCGACCGCTGGTCGCTGCCGCGGCGCAAGCGCCAGACCGGCCTGGCCCCGCGCTGGACCCGGCGCTTGTCGCGGCGCCCGGCAATGGTGCTCGGCGTCGTCTTCGCGCTCTTCCTCTGCGGTGTCTGGGCGCTGGCCCTGCAGACCCGGATCGGTACGGCGGTGGAGCTGCCGCCGGACAACTCGAGCCGAATCCAGCAAGAAGACATCCAGCATAGGCTCGGTGAGGGTTGGGTGACCCCGCTGGAAGTCGTGATGAATGCCGACAACGACGGTCCGGTCACGACGCCGAAGCGGCTCGCGGCGTTGACCACCTTCCAGCGCCGGGTCGAAGCGGACCCTGGGGTGGCGACGATGGCCGGGTTCTCCTCGGTCCGCCGCGCAACCAGGCAGTTCGCCGACCTCGGCCCCGGCCTTCACGCTCAGCAGCGCGGCCTGGCCCGGCTCGGCAAAGGTGTCTCCGCGGCCAAATCCGGCGCGGTCACCGGCACCCACGGCCTGTTCAGCGCTCAGGAAGGCGCCCAGCAGATCGACTCCGCGCTCGGAGCGACGCGCGCGGGCTCGGGTCGTCTCGCCGCCGGTTTGAGATCCAGCGCGAAGGGCTCCGAAAAGCTGAGCGGGGCACTGACGCGCGCCGACGCCGGCAGCGGCAAGCTGGCCGACGGGGCGACTCAGTCGAGCGACGGGGCCGGCAAGCTCGCCAAGGCGCTGAACAAGGCGTCCGAACAGGCGGGCCAGGTGTCGGGGAGCTCGCGGGTGCTGAAGAACGCCCTCAGCAGCGGCGAACAGTCGCTCACCGGGCTGCCGGAAGCGGTCCAGAGCAGCGAGGAACGCCTGATCGCGGCGCAGCAGGCATTGCAGCGAATGACGACCGGCCGCGGCGACCCCGAGTACGCAGCCGCGGTGACCGCGGTCGAAGAAGCGAGCCGTGGGCTGGGCGGGGGCGGCGAAGCGGCGGAAGACTCTGGCGTCAAAGCCTCCGTCGAACACGCCCAGGGCCAGTTCAGCCTCGGCCTCTACCTGGCTGCGCGCGAGGCCAAGAAAGGGCGCCAGAGCGAAGTCGGGATCGCCAAGCTGGCGAAGTCCGCGAATCGGCTCGATCGCGGTCTGCACCGGCTGGCGGCCAGCAGCCAAGACGTCTCCGACGGGATCGCCGAACTCAGCAAGGGCGGCGAAGGGCTCTCTCCCGGACTGCAGAAGTTGACGACCAGCGCCGAGCGGCTGGCCGGCGGCTTGGGCGAAATCGGTTCGGGCGCCGAGGAACTGGTCGGCGGCATCGGCCAGGGCGCGCAGCGCTCGACGCGGCTCTCGAGCGCCCTGCGCCGAATCGGATTCGGAGTCAGGCGGCTGCAGGGGCCGGGCGGCGAAGGCCAGTTCCACCAGCTCGACATCCAGTCTCCGGGCCTGTTCAAGTCCGGCTACTTCTACCTGGCCGGCCTGGTCGGCAGCAAGGACAAGCAGCGGCAACGGATCGGCTACCTGATCAACCTCGGCGATGGCGCTTCGACCGCGCGGATGCTGATCGTGCCCCGCGACGCCTCCGATACGTCCGGCTCCGAAAAGACCCAGGAACGGCTGAGCGAGCTGGCGGCCGAGCTCGAAAAGGAAGCCGGTGCCGAAGTCCTGGTCGGGGGCGTGCCGCCGGCCGTGACGGATCTCAACACGGAGCTGCGTGGCGATGCCCTCTTGGCGCGCCTCGCGCTCTCGCTCGTGACCATCGTGATCCTTCTCTTCGTCACCCGGTCACTGGTCCTGCCACTGATCGCGGCGGTGTTCAACCTGATCACCGTCAGCGCCACCTTCGGGCTGGTGGCACTGCTCTTCAACGGCTCCCTGCTGGGCGGTCCGGGTTACGTCGACACGGTGATACTGCCGGCCTCGATCATCCTCATCTTCGGCCTCGCGATCGACTACGAGGTCTTCACCTTCGTCCGCATCCGCGAGGAGTACGTGCGCACCGGCTCCACCTCCGAGGCGATCTCGAAGGGGGTGGGCAAAAGCGCCGGGGTGGTCACCGGGGCGGCGCTGATCATGATCTCCGTCTTCCTCGCCTTCGCGATCTCGCCGCTCTCGACCCTGCGCGTCTCGGGAGTGGCGCTGGCAATCGCGGTCTTCATCGATGCCTTCCTGGTCCGGTTCGTGATTCTGCCGGCGACGATGCGGGCTCTGGGGGACCGCAGTTGGTGGATGCCCCGTTGGCTCGATCGCCTCTTGCCGGGGGGCGACCCGGTCGCGGTGGCGGCCACGGAGCGCTAGATGGGACCCTCCGCCCGCAACGCGCTCTCCGGGCTCGCGACCGCGATCGCCGAGGTGGCGCGGCGAGATCCGGATCGGGTCGCAGTCGGCAACGGTGCCGCGACCCGTAGCTATGGCGATCTCGCCGAGCTGCTCGCGGTCGCGCCCGGCGCCCGCGCCGGCGAGCGTGGGGCACACGTGGTCGGCGACCCGGTCGCCGACGTCGAGAGCATCGTCGCGGCGGCCTGGAGCGGCCGTAGCCTGCTGTTGGCGGACGCGCACGCCACCGTTACCGAGGTCGACCGGGTTGGCGAGATCTTCGCCGCCGCCGGGCCAGGCCCCGGCGGCGCGGTCTCGATCGGGCTCTGCACCTCCGGCAGCAGCGGCCTGCCGAAGGTGGTGGAGCTGGACTGGGAGGGCCTGCTGCTCAACGCCGGCTCCTTCGCCCGGACGGCGGGCTATCGCGAGGGGGACGTCGTCTGGTGCACGACCCCGCTCGCCCATCTCTACTGCTTCGGGGCGGCTGTGCTCGGGGGGCTGCTCAGCGGCGCCACCGTCCTCCTCACCGGCTCGGCCCTGGAGTCGGGCGAGTTCGGCCGGCTCGCGGTCGAGCACCGGCCCAACTTCCTGCTTTCCGTGCCCTTTCTCTTCCGGCGTTACTTGGAGACCCTGCGGGAGGACGCACAGCTGGCGGCCGCCTGGAGCGCCCCCAGCGCCATCGCGGCGGGGGAGCCGGTCGCGGCCGAGCTGGTCGAGAGCTGGCGCGAAGTCACCGGCAGCGGCCTGCGAGCGCATTACGGCCTCACCGAGGGCGGGCAGATCACGCTTGCCTCGGGCGCCGCCGGGGAGGGGGTCGGCCGGCCGCTGCCGGGCGTCGAGGTGGAGGTCGGCGACGGCGGCGAGATCCGGGTGCGGCGACAGGCCCCCGGGAGCGCCTACCGGATCGTCGGCCAGGAGCCCGGCCGCGATGGCTGGTGCGAGACCGGCGACCTCGGCCATCTCGACGAGGCCGGCAACCTGCACGTGACCGGGCGCGGCGACCGCCGCCTCAACGTCGCCGGCAAGAAGGTCGACCCGGTCGAGATCGAGGAGCTGCTGCGCGCCTGCGAGGGCGTCGAGGACTGCGCCGTCGCGGGCGTCGAGGGCGCGGACGGGGTCCGGGTGACCGCCTTCATCCAGGTCGGGGAGGGGGCCGGGCTGGCCGACGGGGCGATCCGCGAGCGGCTCGCGGCCGACCTCTCCCCGCACAAGCTGCCGCGCAGCTTCGTCCGGGTCGAGGCGATCCCGCGGACCCTGACCGGCAAGGTGCGGCTCGGCGAGCTGATCGCGGCGCTGCCGGAGGAGACCGTGGCGACGCCGGCGTCGATGCTGGAGCTGGTCCGGGCGCAGGCGGCGGCGACGGTCCTCGGCCACTCCTCGGCCGCGGCGATCGATCCCGGGGTTGCCTTCAAGGACCTCGGCTTCGACTCGCTCGCCGCGGTCGAGCTGCGCAACCGGCTCGCTCGCGAGACCGGGCAGGAGCTGCCGGCGACGCTGATCTTCGACTACCCGAGCCCGACCGAGCTGGCCTCCTTCCTCCACGATCGCGCCGCCGGCATCGAGCGCCACAGCGCCGTGCCGCGCGCCTCCACCCGCGGCGAGGAGACGATCGCGATCGTCGGCATCGAGCTGCCGCTACCCCGGCGGGATCGCCTCCGCCGAGGACCTCTGGGAGCTGGTCGCGGCGGGGGGCAACCCGATCGCGCCCTTCCCCGAGGATCGTGGCTGGGACCTCGAGCGGATCTACGACCCCGACCCCGACCGGGCCGGCAGCAGCTACGGGCGCGAGGGCGGCTTCCTGCCCGATGCCGGCGAGTTCGACGCGGGCTTCTTCGGGATCGGCCCGCGCGAGGCGCTGGCGATGGACCCGCAGCAGCGGCTGCTGTTGGAAGCCGCCTGGGAGGTGCTGGAGGACGCCGGGGTCGACCCGGCCTCGGTGGCCGGCAGCGCCACCGGGGTCTTCACCGGGGTGATGCGCCAGGACTACTGGCAGGGCGGCAGCGGCCCGGCCGAGCTGGAGGCCTTCCAGGGCGTCGGCTCGGCGGGCAGCGTCGTCTCCGGCCGCATCGCCTACGCGCTCGACCTCGAGGGCCCGGCGATGACCGTCGACACCGCCTGCTCCTCCTCGCTGGTGGCGATGCACCTGGCCGCGCAGGCGCTGCGCGGCGGCGAGTGCGACCTGGCGCTGGCCGGCGGGGTGACGGTGATGGCGACGCCGTGGCCGTTCATCGAGTTCAGCCGCCAGCGCGGGCTGGCGGCGGACGGGCGCTGCAAGCCCTTCGCCAAGGCCGCCGACGGCACCGGCTTCTCCGAGGGCGTCGGCCTGGTCCTGCTGGAGCGCCTCTCCGACGCGCAGCGCAACGGCCACGAGGTGCTGGCGCTGATCCGCGGCTCGGCGACCAACCAGGACGGCGCCTCGAACGGCATCACCGCACCGAACGGTCCCGCGCAGGAGAAGGTGATCCGCCAGGCCCTGGCCAACGCCGGGCTCGAGCCCGGCGACGTGGACGCGGTCGAGGCCCACGGCACCGGCACCACGCTGGGCGACCCGATCGAGGCTCAGGCCCTGCTCGCCACCTACGGCCAGGACCGGGGCGGGGCAGAGCCGCTGAAGCTGGGCGCGATCAAGTCCAATCTCGGACACACCCAGGCGGCGGCTGGAGTGGCGGGCGTGATCAAGATGGCGATGGCGATGCGCCACGGCGTCTTGCCGAAGACGCTTCACCTCGACGAGCCTTCCGAGCACGTCGACTGGTCGGCGGGCGCGGTCGAGCTGTTGGACGAGTCACAGCCCTGGAAATCGAGCGGCCATCCGCGTCGGGCCGGGGTCTCCTCCTTCGGGATCTCCGGCAGCAACGCGCACCTGATCTTGGAGGAGGCGCCGGCGGCGGAGGTGACGGCCGATTCGACGGAGATGAATGTCGAGCCGGCCGCGGACGAGCGATCCGGGAAAGAGGCTCCCGAGCTCCCCGCGACCCCGCTGCCGCTCTCGGCCAAAGGCCCCGAGGCCCTGCGCGAGCAGGCCTCACGTCTCGCCGAGCACCTGCGGGTCAATCCCGACCTGGGTCTTGGCGACGTCGCCTTCTCCCTCGCCACCAGCCGCGCCAAGCTCGAGCACCGCGCCACCGCGATCGGCTCCCACCGCGAAGAGCTGCTGGAGGCCCTCGGCGCCCTGGCCGAGGGCAAACCCCACCCGAACCTGATCCAGGGCCGCGCGACCCAGGGCAGACTCGCCTTCCTCTTCAGTGGCCAGGGTGCCCAGCGCCCCGGCATGGGCAAGGAGCTCTATGAGTCCTTCCCGGCCTTCGCCGAAGCGTTGGATGAGATCTGCGCCGAGCTCGACCCGCTCCTCGACCGCTCCCTGAAGGAGCTGCTCTTCGCCGAGCAGGGAAGCGACGACGCTTCGCTCCTCGACGCAACCCAGTTCACCCAACCCGCCCTCTTCGCCTTGGAGGTTGCCCTCTTCCGCCAGCTGCAGGACTGGGACCTCGCCCCCGACTACCTGCTCGGCCACTCGATCGGGGAGCTGGCCGCGGCTCACGTCGCCGGGGTCTTCTCCCTCTCCGACGCCGCCAGGCTGATCGCCGCCAGGGGCGCCCTGATGGGAGCCCTGCCCGAGGGCGGGGCGATGGTGGCGATCGAGGCGAGTGAGGAAGAGATCGCGAAAGAGCTCCCCGAAGGCCTCTCGATCGCCGGCATCAACGCCCCCGACTCCGTGGTCGTCTCCGGTTCCGAAGCAGCCACCCTGAAGCTGGCCGAGACCTGGAAGGACAAAGGCCGCAAGACCACCCGCCTGCGGGTAAGCCACGCCTTCCACTCCGAGCTGATGGAGCCGATGCTCGATGAGTTCGCCGCGGTCGCGCAGACCGTCTCCTTCAACCCGCCGCGGATCCCGGTCCTCTCCAACCTCAGCGGCGAGCCCTTGACCCCCGAGCAGGCCACCGACCCCGCCTACTGGGTCGCCCAGGTGCGCCAGCCGGTGCGCTTCGCCGACGGCGCCGCCTACCTCGCCGCCCAGGGCGTCTGCACCTGTCTGGAGCTCGGCCCCGACGGCGTCCTCTGCGCGATGTCCCAGGGCTCCTTCGCCGCCGCCGAGAAGGAGGCGGTGGCGGTGCCGCTGCTGCGCAAGGACCGGCAGGAGGCCACCGCCCTCCTGGGCGCCCTTGCCGCCGCCCAGGCCAACGGCGCGCCGCTGCAGTGGCAGCGCCTGCTTCCACGCGCCTCCCGCGTCCCTCTCCCCACCTACGCCTTCCAGCGCAGGCGCTACTGGCTGGAGCCTTCGGCCCCGGGCGGCGACGCGAGCGCCAACGGCCAGGGCGCCTCCGATCACCCGCTGCTCAGCGCTGCGATCTCGCTGCCGGGTGGCGCCGACGCCGACGGCGGCTGGCTCCTCACCGGCCGCCTCTCATTGCAGACCCACCCCTGGCTGGCCGACCACGCGGTCCACGGGACCCCGATCCTGCCCGGGACCGCCTTCGTCGAGATGGCGCTGAAGGCAGCCGGGCAGTGCGGGGCGGAGGCGATCGAGGAGCTGATCCTGGACGCGCCGCTGGCCCTGCCAGAGCGGGGCGCGGTCCAGGTCCAGGTCGCCGTCGGCGCCGCGGATGAGGACGGCAGCCGCTCGATCGCGATCCACTCCCGGCCCGAGGACACGCACGAGCCGGATCGCGAGTGGTCGACCAACGCCACCGGCAGTCTCGGCCCGGCCGAGGGCGAGCAGCCGGAGCCACTGACCGAGTGGCCGCCCGCCGCTGCCGTGGCTCTGGGGTTCGGTTCCTTGCACGAACGCATCGGCGAGCTGGGCCTCGACCATGACCCGGCGGCGCTGGGCTCGAAGGAGAAGGGGATCGGGGCCCTCTACGAGCTGAGCGCAGACTTCGGGATGATCTACGGCCCCGCTTTCCAGGGAGTCAGGGAAGTCTGGTTGAGGGAGGGAGAGCTCTTCGCCGAGGTCGAGCTGGGCGAGGCGCAGGCCAGGGAGGCGGGCCGGTTCCTTCTGCACCCGGCGCTGCTCGACGCCGCTCTGCAGCCGGCGTTGATGGTTGCCTCGGCGCAGGAGGGGGAGCGGGGATTCAGCGTTCCTTTCAACTGGCGCGGGATGCGGCTGCCGCGGGCCGGCGCCGCCAGGTTGCGGATCGCAATCGCCCATTCGGGGACGGACACCCTCAGCCTGAGGATCGCCGACTCCGCGGGAGAGCCGCTGACGGGGGCGATCTCGGTGGGCTCGCGCCCGGTCCCACCCGAGTTCTTTGCCGCTGCCGCTTTCGACCAGCACCGCGACTCCCTGTTTGTCGTCGAGTGGGTCGAGCGGAGTCCGGCCGGGGGCGGGATCGAGGAGGCCTCCGTCGTCGAGCTGGCGCCGGACCCCGAGCTCGCCCCCGACGCCGCTGCCCAGGCCCTCTGCGCCGAGGTGCTGGCGACCCTGCAGGAGGCGATCGCCGCGAACGACGACTCCCGCCTCGCCTTCCTCACCCGCGGTGCGGTGGCGGCCGCCGAGGGCGAGTCCCCGGATCCGGCCGCCGCCGCGGCCTGGGGCCTGGTCCGCTCCGCCCAGGCCGAGCACCCGGACCGTTTCCTGCTGATCGACAGCGACGACAGCGAGGCCTCCCGAGAGGCCCTCGCCGCCGTCCTCGCGACCGAGGCCGAGCCCCAGCTCGCCCTGCGCGAGGGCGTCGTCCTCGCTGCCCGCCTGGCTCGCGGCGACTCCGAGCGGGTCGAGCCGGAGCCGCTCGATCCCGAGCGCACCGTCCTCGTCACCGGCGGCACCGGTGCCCTCGGCGCGCTCTTCGCCCGTCACCTGGTCACCGAGCAAGGCGCCCGTCACCTGCTGTTAACCAGCCGCCGCGGGCCCGCGGCGCCGGGGGCGGGGGAGCTGACCGCTGAGCTCGAGCGGCTCGGTGCCGAGGTCCGGATCGCCGCCTGCGACGTCGCCGATCGCGGGCAGCTGCGGGAGCTGCTCGACTCGATCCCCGCCAACCGCCCGCTAGGGGCGGTGCTGCACGCCGCCGCCGTCTTCGACAACTCCCTGATCGAGGCGATGGGCGACGAGCAGCTCGAGCGGGTGCTCAGCGCCAAGGCCGGGGCGGCCTGGCACCTGCATGAGCTGACCAGGGACTTGGGAGTGACCGAGCTCGTCCTCTTCTCCTCGATCGCGGGCACCTTCAACAACCCCGGTCAGGGCAACTACGCGGCCGCCAACGCCTTCCTCGACGCGCTTGCCCAGCGCCGCCGGGCCGAGGGACTGCCGGCTCGCTCGGTTGCCTGGGGCCCCTGGGACCCGGAGGCCGGCGGGCCGGGACAGGCGCTGCGCGAAGCCGACCTGGCGCGTCTCGCCCGGGCCGGCTTCCTGCCGATCGCGCCCGCTCAGGGGCTGGAGCTGTTCGAGCGCGTGCGTGGGCTCGCCGCGCCGGGCGCCGTGGCCGCGCCGCTCGATCTCGCGGCGCTGCGGGCGCTGGCGCGCAGGGGCGAGCTCTCGCCGCTGCACAGCGGCATCATCCGCCGGCTCCCAGACGGGGAGGCGAAGGTCGGCGGCACGCTCGCCGAGCGTCTCGGCGCCGCTCCCGAGGCCGAGCGCGAGGGGATTGCGATGGCCCTGGTCGCCGAGCAGGCCGCCGCCGTGCTCGGCCATGTCTCGGCTGCGGCGATCGATCCCAGGGCGGCCTTCAGGGACCTCGGCTTCGACTCGCTGGGGGCGATCGAACTGCGGAACCGCCTCGCCGAGGCGAGTGGGCTGAAGCTGCCCTCGACCCTCCTCTTCGACCATCCCACGCCGGCGGCCGTGGCGGCGTTCATGCGCCGGTGGGCAGAGGGGGCGAAGGGGGCCGAGCGGTCGGCGGTCGGGGTCATGGTCGCCGGCACCGAGCCGGTGGCGATCGTCGGCATCGGCTGCCACTTCCCAGGCGGGGTGCACTCGCCCGACGACCTCTGGCGGATGGTCGCCGCCGGGGCCGAGGCCGTCTCCGACTTCCCCCAGAACCGCAACTGGGACCTCGACGGCCTCTACGACCCCGACCCTGCCAACCGCGGCACCAGCTACGTGCGCCGGGCCAGCTTCCTCGAGGATGTGGCCGGCTTCGACGCCGAGTTCTTCGGCGTCGGCCCGCGCGAGGCGCTGGCGATGGACCCGCAGCAGCGGCTGCTGCTGGAAACGGCATGGGAGGCGCTGGAGGAGGCGGGAATAGACCCGGAGTCCCTGCGCGGCACCGCGACCGGGGTCTTTGCCGGCGCCGGCCTCGCCGGCTACAACAGCAGCGCCACCCACTCCGAGGAGCTGACCGGCCACTACCTGACCGGCGACGCCCCCAGCGTGCTCTCCGGCCGTGTCGCCTACTCGCTCGGCCTCGAGGGCCCGGCGGTGACCGTCGACACCGCCTGCTCCTCCTCGCTGGTGGCGATGCACCTGGCGGCGGCGGCGGTGCGGACAGGGGAATGCGACCTCGCCTTTGCCGGGGGGGTGACGATCCTCTCCGACCCGGCTCTGTTCGTCGAGCTCAGCCGCCAGCGCGTTCTCTCTCCCGATGGCCGCTGTAAGCCCTTCGCCGCGGCGGCGGACGGGGCCGGTTGGGCCGAGGGCGCCGGCCTGGTCCTGCTGGAGCGCCTCTCCGACGCGGAACGCAACGGCCATGAGGTGCTGGCGCTCGTCCGCGGCTCGGCGACCAACCAGGACGGCGCCTCCAACGGCATCACCGCACCGAACGGCCCCTCGCAGGAGAAGGTGATCCGCCAGGCGCTGGCCAACGCCGGGCTGCAGCCCGGTGAGGTCGACGCGGTCGAGGCCCATGGCACCGGCACGACCTTGGGCGACCCGATCGAGGCCCAGGCCCTGCTGGCGACCTACGGCCAGGACCGGGGCGAGGCGGAGCCGCTGAAGCTGGGGGCGATCAAGTCCAACCTCGGCCACACGCAGGCGGCGGCCGGGGTGGCGGGCGTGATCAAGATGACGATGGCGATGCGCCACGGCACGCTGCCGAAGACGCTGCACCTCGACGAGCCGAGCCCGCACGTGGACTGGGAGGCGGGCGCGGTGGAGCTGCTGGGAGAGGCGCAGCCATGGGAGCCCAACGGCCATCCCCGCCGCGCCGGGGTCTCCTCCTTCGGGATCTCCGGCACCAACGCGCACCTGATCCTCGAGGAGGCGCCGAAGGCAGAGGCCGGATCGGATCTCGGCTCGGCAAAGCCCGAGCCGGGGTCGGCGGCGGCCGAGCAACCCGCGGACCAGCAGTCCGGGGAAGAGGCACCCGCGCTTCCCGCGATCCCCCTGCCGCTCTCGGCCAAAGGCCCCGAGGCCCTGCGCGAGCAGGCCGAGCGCCTCGTCTCACACCTGGGCGAGCACCCCGAGCTCGACCCCACCGACGTCGCCTTCTCCCTCGCTACCTCGCGCACCGCCTTCGAGCACCGGGCAACCGCGATCGGCTCCGACCGCGAAGAGCTCCTGGAGGCCCTCGGCGCCCTTGCAACCGGCAAGCCCCACCCGAGCCTGATCCAGGGCCGCGCGACCCAGGGCAGGCTCGCCTTCCTCTTCAGTGGCCAGGGCGCCCAGCGCCCCGGCATGGGCAAGGAGCTCTATGAGTCCTTCCCGGCCTTCGCCAAGGCATTGGACGAGATCTGCGCCGAGCTCGACCCGCTCCTGGACCGCTCCCTCAAAGACCTCCTCTTCGCCGAGGAAGGCTCCGATGAGTCAGCCCTGCTCGACGCAACGCAGTTCACCCAACCCGCCCTCTTCGCCTTGGAGGTCGCCCTCTTCCGCCAGCTGCAGGCCTGGGACCTCGCCCCCGACTACCTGCTCGGCCACTCGATCGGCGAGCTGGCCGCGGCTCACGTGGCGGGGGTCTTCGATCTTCCCGACGCCTGCAGGCTGATCGCCGCCAGGGGCGCCCTGATGGGCGCCCTGCCCGAGGGCGGGGCGATGGTGGCGATCGAGGCCTCTGAGCAGGAGATCGCGAAGGACCTCCCCGAGGGCCTCTCGATCGCCGGGATCAACGCCCCCGACTCCGTCGTCGTCTCCGGTTCCGAAGACGCCGCCCTGAAGCTGGCCGAGACCTGGAAGGAGAAGGGCCGCAAGACCACCCGCCTGCGGGTCTCCCACGCCTTCCACTCCGAGCTGATGGAGCCGATGCTCGGTGAGTTCGCAGAGGTCGCCGAGACCATCTCCTTCAACCCGCCGCGGATCCCGGTCCTCTCCAACCTCAGCGGCGAGCCCTTGACCCCCGAGCAGGCAACCGACCCCGCCTACTGGGTCGCCCAGGTGCGCCAGCCGGTCCGCTTCGCCGACGGCGCCGCCTACCTCGCCGCCCAGGGAGTGAGCACCGCCGTCGAGCTCGGGCCCGACGGCGTCCTCTGCGCGATGGCCCAGGACTCCTTCGCCGCCGCCGAGAAGGAGGCGGTGGCGGTGCCGCTGCTGCGCAAGGACCGGGCCGAGTCATCCGCCCTCCTGGGGGCGCTCGCCGCCGCCCAGGCCAACGGCGCTCCCCTGGACTGGGCCGGACTCCTCCCGGGTGCGAAGCGCGTCCCTCTCCCCACCTACGCCTTCCAGCGCAAGCGCTACTGGAACGAGCCCGCGATGGCGACCGGCGACCCGAGGGTCCACGGCCAGAGCGCCTCCGACCATCCCCTGCTGGGCGCGGCGATCTCGCTGCCGTCTCAGGACGGAGGGGAACAGGGCTGGCTCCTCACCGGCCGCCTCTCATTGCAGACCCACTCCTGGCTGACCGACCACGCCGTCCACGGCACCCCGATCCTGCCCGGCACCGCCTTCGTCGAGATGGCGCTGAAGGCCGGCGAGCAGGCAGGCGCCCCTCAGGTCGAGGAGCTGACGATCGAGGTGCCCCTGACCCTGCCCGAGCGGGGCGCGGTCCAGGTTCAGGTACGGGTCGCCGCGGCCGACGTCGCCGGCAACCGGCCGCTGACGATCCATTCCCGACCCGAGGAGCAGGGCGACCCCGAGCGCGAGTGGGTCACCAACGCCGAGGGGGTCGTCGGCCCGGCGTCGAGCGAGCCGGCCGAGAGCCTCGGTGAGTGGCCGCCCCCGGGCGCCGTGCCACTGGACGTCGACGCCCTGTACGAGCGGACGGCCGAGCGGGGCATCGACTACGGCGCCGCTTTCCAGGGAGTCAAGGCCGCCTGGAGGCGCAACGGGGAGACCTTCGCCGAGGTCGAGCTGGACGAAGGCCAGGCTAAGCAGGCAAGGCGCTTCCGGCTCCACCCGGCCCTGCTGGCCGCCGTTCTCCAGACCGGAATCCTCGACGAGGAGGTCGAGGACGAGGCGCGGATGCCCGTTTCCTGGAGCGGCGTTCGCCTGCACCGGGCCGCCGCGTCGAGCCTGCGGATCGCTCTGGCGCCTCGAGGCGCGGACACGTTCGCCGTCACCGTCGCCGACTCCGGCGGCGAGCCGCTCGCCGCCGTGCGCTCGCTCGCCGTGCGCTCGCTCCCCGTGACCCAGGCGGCTCCGGGACAGGACGAAGGCGACCCTCTGTTCGCGATCGAGTGGGCCGAGCAGAAGCTGCCGGCGGCACAGGACCGGGAGACCCGGGTGGTGGAGTGCTCGTCCGGCGAGGCCCTTGACCCCGCCGCCGCCGCGAAGGCGCTCTGCGAAGAGGTGCTTGGGACCTTGCGTGCCGCGATCGCCGGGCCGGAAGAGGCCCGCCTCGCCCTCCTCACCCACGGTGCCGTCGCCGCCGGCGAGGCCGAGTCCCCCGACCCGGCCGCCGCCGCTGTCTGGGGCCTGGTCCGCTCCGCCCAGGCCGAGCACCCGGGCCGCTTCGTCCTCGTCGACACGGACGGCAGCGCCGCCTCGGCGGCCGCGCTCGCCGCCGCCCTCGCGATCGAGGGGGAGCCGCAGCTCGCCCTGCGCGAGGGAGTGGCGCTGGCGCCCCGCCTGGTCCGTGCCGAGGGCGCGGCGACCGAGCCGCGGCCGCTCGATCCCGAGCGCACCGTCCTCATCACCGGCGCCACCGGCGCCCTCGGCTCGCTCTTCGCCCGCCACCTGATCGTCGCGCACGGGGCCCGCCGGCTGCTCTTGGCCGGCCGTCGCGGGCCCGACGCCCCGGGAGCAGAGGAGCTGGCCGAGGAGCTGGAGGGGTTGGGGGCGAAGGTGAGGCTGGTCGCCTGCGACGTCGGTGAGCGTTCCCAGCTCGAGCAACTGCTCGCCTCGATCCCGGCCGAGCACCCGCTGGGCGCCGTCTTCCACGCCGCGACCGCCTTCGCCAACGACCTGATCGCCTCGCTCGAGCCCGAGCCGCTCGGCCGGGTGCTCGACGCCAAGGCCAAGGCGGCTTGGGACCTGCACGATCTGACCCGCGAGATGGAGCTCTCCGAGTTCGTCCTCTTCTCCTCGATCGCCGGCACCTTCGACAGTCCCGGCCAAGGCAGCTACGCCGCCGCCAACGCCTTCCTCGACGCGCTCGCCCAGCGGCGGCGCAGCGAGGGTCTCGTGGCTCGCTCGATCGCCTGGGGCCCGTGGGACCGGAAGAGCAGCGGCCCCGGCGATGCCCTGGGCGCGGCTGACATGGCCCGCCTCGAGCGGGCCGGCTTCCTCTCCTTCCCGGCCGCGCGGGGCCTGGAGCTCTTCGAGAGCTGCCGTGGCCTCTCCGCTCCCTCTGTCCTTGCCGTGCCGCTGGACTTCGCCGTCCTCCGCGCCCGGGCCCGCCGCGGCGATCTTCCGCCCGTCTACGCGGGGCTGGTCCGGATCCCGGTCCGCCGCGTCTCCGGCAGGTCCGGCTCCCTCGCCCGCATCCTCGCCGACGCTCCGGAGGCGGAGCGCGAGGAGATCGTCGTCGCCTTCGTCGCCACCCATGCCGCCGCGATCCTCGGCCACGCCTCGATGGCGGCGATCGACCCCGACGCCGCCTTCAAGGACCTCGGCTTCGACTCGCTGAGCGCGGTCGAGCTGCGCAACCGCCTGATCGAGGCGACCGGGCTGCCGCTGCCCTCGACGCTGATCTTCGACTACCCGACGACCGCGGCGGCGGCCTCCCTGCTGCGGCGGCTGGCGGAAGGTCAGGGCAGCGCTCCCGCCGCGGTCCGTGTCGCGCCTCGCAGCGAGGAGCCGCTGGCGATCGTCGGCATGAGCTGCCGCTACCCGGGTGGGGTGGAGTCCGCGGAGGGCCTCTGGCGGCTGGTCGCCGCCGGGGCAGACGCGATCGCGCCCTTCCCCGGCGATCGCGGCTGGGATCTCGAGCGCCTCTACGACCCCGATCCCGACCACCGCGGCACCAGCTGCGCCAACGAAGGCGGCTTCCTCTACGACGCTGCCGAGTTCGACGCCGGCTTCTTCGGGATCAGCCCGCGCGAGGCGCTGGCGACGGACCCGCAGCAGCGGCTGCTGCTGGAAGCGGCCTGGGAGGCGTTCGAGGAAGCGGGGATGGACCCCAGCTCGGTCCGCGGCGCTGCTGTCGGGGTCTTCGCCGGCTTCGTCCCCTCCGAGTACAACCGCGGCGGGGCATTCGCCGCCGAAGCGGACGGCTATTACATGACCGGCACCGCTCCGAGCGTCCTCTCCGGCAGGGTCGCCTACAGCTTCGGCCTCGAGGGCCCGGCGATGACCGTCGACACCGCCTGCTCCTCCTCGCTGGTGGCGATGCACCTCGCCGGCCAGTCGCTGCGCGGCGGCGAGTGCGATCTCGCTTTGGCCGGCGGGGTGTCGGTGATGCCGGAGCCGGTCCAGTTCCTCGAATTCAGTCGCCAGGGAGGGCAGGCGCCCGACGGGCGCTGCAAGCCGTTCGCCAGGGCCGCCGATGGCACCGGCTGGTCGGAGGGCGTCGGCCTGGTCCTGCTGGAGCGCCTCTCCGACGCCGAACGCAACGGCCACGAGGTGCTGGCGCTGGTCCGTGGCTCGGCGACCAACCAGGACGGCGCCTCGAACGGGCTGACCGCGCCCAACGGGCCTTCGCAGGAGCGGGTGATCCGCCAGGCCCTGGCCAACGCGGGCCTGCGGCCGGAGGAGGTCGACGCGGTCGAGGCCCACGGGACCGGCACCACGCTGGGCGACCCGATCGAGGCCCAGGCCCTGCTGGCGACCTATGGCCAGGACCGGGGCGAGGCGGAGCCGCTGAAGCTGGGAGCGATCAAGTCGAACCTCGGCCACACCCAGGCCGCGGCCGGGGTGGCGGGCGTGATCAAGATGGCGATGGCGATGCGCCACGGCGTGCTGCCGAAGACGCTGCACCTCGACGAGCTCTCTCCGCACGTCGACTGGGGCTCCGGTGAACTGGAGCTGCTGACCGAGGACCAGCCCTGGAAGCCGAACGGCCATCCGCGCCGGGCGGGCATCTCCGCCTTCGGCGTCTCCGGCACCAACGCCCACCTGATCTTGGAGGAGGCGCCGGCGGTGGAGGTGACGGCAGGTTCGACGGAGACGGAATCCGAGCTGCCCGCGATCCCCCTGCCGCTCTCGGCCAAAGGCCCCGAGGCGCTGCGCGAGCAGGCCGAGCGCCTCGCTGGGCACCTGGGCGAGCACCCTGAGCTCGAACCCGCAGACGTCGCCTTCTCCCTCGCCACCACCCGCGCCAAGCTCGAGCACCGCGCCACCGCGATCGGGGAGAGCCGCGAGCAGCTGCTGGAGATCCTCGGCGCCCTGGCCGAGGGCAAGCCCCACCCGAACCTGATCCAGGGCCGCGCAACCCAGGGCAGGCTCGCCTTCCTCTTCTCCGGCCAGGGCGCCCAGCGCCCGGGCATGGGCCGGGAGCTCTATGAGGCCTTCCCGGCCTTCGCGGAGGCCCTCGATCAGATCTGCGCCGAGCTCGACCCGCAGCTTGACCGCTCCCTGCGGAAGCTCCTCTTCGCCAAGGCGGGGAGCAAGAAGGCGTTGCTGCTCGACCGCACCGAGTTCACCCAACCCGCCCTCTTCGCCCTCGAGGTCGCCCTCTTCCGCCTGCTGCGAGGCCTGGGACCTCGCCCCCGACTACCTGCTCGGCCACTCGATCGGCGAGCTGGCCGCGGCTCACGTCGCCGGGGTCTTCGATCTTCCCGACGCCGCCAGGCTGATCGCCGCCAGGGGCGCCCTGATGGGAGCCCTGCCCGAGGGCGGGGCGATGGTCGCGATCGAGGCCACCGAGGAGGAGATCGCGAAGGAGCTCCCCGACGGCCTCTCGATCGCGGCCATCAACGCCCCCGACTCCGTCGTCGTCTCCGGCCCGGAAGCTTCGGCCCTGAAGCTGGCCGAGACCTGGAAGGACAAAGGCCGCAAGACCACCCGCCTGCGGGTCTCCCACGCCTTCCACTCCGAGCTGATGGAGCCGATGCTGGATGAGTTCGCCGCGGTCGCCCAGACCATCTCCTTCAACCCGCCGCGGATCCCGATCCTCTCCAACCTCAGCGGAGAGCCCTTGACCCCCGAGCAGGCCACCGACCCCGCCTACTGGGTCGCCCAGGTCCGCGAACCGGTCCGCTTCGCCGACGGCGCCGCCTACCTCGCCGCCCAGGGCGTGACTACCTGCATCGAGCTCGGGCCCGACGGCGTCCTCTGCGCGATGGCCCAGGGCTCCTTCGCCGCGGCCGAGAAGGACGCGGTGGCGGTGCCATTGCTGCGCAAGGACCGGGCCGAGGCCACCGCCATGCTCGGCGCCCTCGCCGCCGCCCAGGCAAACGGCGCGCCGTTGGACTGGTCCCGACTCCTGCCACGCGCTTCGCCGCGTCCCTCTTCCCACCTACCCCTTCCAGCGCAAGCGCTACTGGCTGGAACCGCGGGCGGGGGAGGCCGACGTCCTCGGCGCCGGGCTGGGCAGCGCCGATCACCCCTGCTGGGCGCTGCCATCTCGCTGCCCGGCGCCGTCGACGCCGACGGCGGCTGGCTCCTCACCGGCCGCCTCTCATTGCAGACCCACCCCTGGCTGGCCGACCACGCGGTCCACGGGACCGCGATCCTGCCCGGCACCGCCTTCGTCGAGATGGCGCTGAAGGCGGCCGAGCAGGTCGGCGCCGAGGCGATCGAGGAGCTGACCCTGGAGGCGCCGCTGGTCCTGCCCGAGCGGGGCGCGGTCCAGGTCCAGGTCGCCGTCGGCGCTCTCGACGAGAACGGCAGCCGCGCGATCGCGATCCACTCCCGACCCGAGGACGGCGACGATCCCGAGCGCGGGTGGACGACGAACGCCGCGGGCAGCCTCGGCGCTGCCGCGGACGAGCGGCCCGAAGGCCTCGCCGAGTGGCCGCCCGCCGATGCCGAGGAGTTGGCGATCGACTCCTTCTACGAGCGCCCGCCGAGATCGGGCTCGACTACGGCCCCGCCTTCCAGGGCGTCAGGGCCGCCTGGCGTCGCGGCGAGGAGCTCTTCGCCGAGGTCGAGCTGGCCGAGGAGCAAGCCGCCGAGGCCGAGCGCTTCGCGATCCACCCGGCGCTGCTCGACGCGGCCCTGCACGCCGGCGATGCTCGCCGAGGACCCGGACGAACGGGGCGCTGGTGCCCTTCGCCTGGAGCGGCGTTCGCCTGCGACAGGGTCGGGGCCGCGAAGCTGCGGGTGCGCCACGCGCCGATGGGCCCAGGCGGCGATCTCGCTGCGAATTGCCGACGCCGCCGGCGCGCTCGGTCGCCGCCGTCGGAGTCGCTCGTTTCCCGTCCGCTCTCGCCCGAGCGGCTCGATGCAGCTCAGAGCCGCCGGCGCGACTCGCTCTTCACGCTCGAGTGGGCCGAGCGTCCGCTGCCCGGCACGGGTGAAGGGGAAGCCGAGCCGGCCGAGCCGCTCCAGCTCACCCCCGACCCCGGGCTAGCCCGCCGACGCCGCCGCCCAGGCCCTCTGCGCCGAGGTCCTGACCACCCTGCAGGAGGCGATCGCCGCCGAGGAGGAGACCCGCCTCGCCTTCCTCACCCGGGGCGCGGTCGCCGTCGGCGAAGGCGAGTCCCCAGACCCGGCCGCGGCCGCGGCCTGGGGCCTGGTCCGCTCCGCCCAGGCCGAGCACCCGGGCCGCTTCCTGCTGGTCGACAGCGACGGCAGCGAGGCCTCCGGCGAGGCGCTCGCCGCCGCCCTGGCGATCGAGACGAGCCGCAGCTGGCCCTGCGCGAGGGCACTGCTCTCGCCCCGCGCCTGGCCCGGGCCGACGGCGAGCCGACCGAGCCGACCCCGCTCGACCCCGAGCGCACCGTCCTCATCACCGGCGCCACCGGCGCCCTCGGCTCCCTCTTCGCCCGCCACCTGGTCGAGCACGGCGCCCGCCACCTGCTGCTGGGCAGCCGCCGCGGCTCCGAGGCGCCCGGGGCCGCTGGAGCTGGCGGCGGAGCTGAGCGAGCTCGGCGCCGAGGTCCGGATCGCCGCCTGCGACGTCGCCGATCGCGACCAGCTCGCCGAGCTGCTCGCCTCGATCCCCGCCGAGCACCCGCTCGGCGCCGTGATCCACGCCGCCGGCGTCCTCGACGACGGCGTCGTCGAGTCGCTCGACCCCGAGCGCCTGGAGCGCGTGATGGCGCCCAAGGCCGACGCCGCCTGGAACCTGCACGAGCTGACCGGGGACCGACTCGACGCTTCGTCCTCTTCTCCTCGGTCGCCGGCACCTTCGGCAGCCCCGGCCAGGGCAACTACGCCGCCGCCAACGCCTTCCTCGACGCGCTCGCCCAGCGGCGCCGCGGCGAAGGGCCTGCCCGCTACCTCGATCGCCTGGGGCCCCTGGGCGGAGGAGAGCGGGATGGCCGGCCGGCTCAGCGAGGCCGACCACGGCTCGCTTTGCCCGCGGCGGCGTGCAGGCGCTCGCCGCCGCGGAGGGCCTGGAGCTGTTCGAGCGCGGCCGCGCAATCCGCGCCCCCTTCCTCGTCGCCGCCAATCTCGATTCCGGGACCTTGCGCGGCCTCGCCCGGGCGGAAGCGCTGGCGCCGATCTGCTCCGCGGCCTGGTCCGTCTCCCCGCTCGCCGCGCCGCCGGCGAGTCCGCCTCGCTGGCCCGTCGCCTGGCCGAGGCGCCGGAGGCAGAGCGCGAGTGGTCTGGTGCTGGAGCTGGTCCGCGCCCAGGTCGCCGCCGTCCTCGGCCACGCCTCGGCCGCGGCGATCGACCCCGACCGCGCCTTCAAGGACCTCGGCTTCGACTCGCTCGCCGCGGTCGAGCTGCGCAACCGGCTCAGCGCCGCCACCGGGCTGCGCCTGCCCGCGACCCTGGTCTTCGACTACCCGACGGCGGACGCGGTGGGGGAGTTCCTGCGCGAGCAGGCCGAGGGCACGCCGCGCGCAGCCGCCACCCCCGCGCGGGCGGCGCTCCGCAGCGAGGAGCCGATCGCGATCGTCGGCATGAGCTGCCGCTACCCGGGCGGGGTGCGCTCCCCTGAGCAGCTCTGGGAGCTGGTCGCTGCCGGCGGCGACGGGATCTCGCCCTTCCCCGAGGATCGCGGCTGGGACCTCGAGCGCCTCTTCGACCCCGACCCCTCCCACCGCGGCACCAGCTACGTCAGCGAGGCGGGCTTCCTGCTCGACGCCGGCGAGTTCGACGCCGACTTCTTCGGGATCAGCCCGCGCGAGGCGCTGGCGATGGACCCCCAGCAGCGGCTGCTGCTGGAGGCGGCCTGGGAGGCGCTGGAGGACGCGGGCATCGATCCGGAGTCGCTGCGCGGCACCGCCACCGGCGTCTTTGCCGGGGTCATGTACCACGACTACGGGCGGGGGGCCTCCGAGTCGATCGAGCTGGAAGCCAGTCAGAGCATGGGTTCGGCCGGCAGCATCGTCTCCGGCCGCGTCGCCTACACGCTCGGCCTCGAGGGCCCGGCGATGACCGTCGACACCGCCTGCTCCTCCTCGCTGGTGGCGATGCACCTGGCCGGCCAGGCGCTGCGCAGCGGCGAGTGCTCGCTGGCGCTGGCCGGCGGGGTGACGGTGATGGCCGCGGCCGCCCCCTTCGTCGAGTTCAGCCGCCAGCGCGGCCTCGCCCCGGACGGGCGCTGCAAGCCCTTCGCCGCCGCCGCCGACGGCACCGGCTGGTCGGAGGGCGTCGGCCTGGTGGTGCTGGAGCGCCTCTCCGACGCCGAACGCAACGGCCACGAGGTGCTGGCGCTGGTCCGCGGCTCGGCGACCAACCAGGACGGCGCCTCGAACGGGCTGACCGCGCCCAACGGGCCTTCGCAGGAGCGGGTGATCCGCCAGGCCCTGGCCAACGCCGGGCTGCAGCCCGGCGAGGTCGACGCGGTCGAGGCGCACGGGACCGGCACCACGCTGGGCGACCCGATCGAGGCCCAGGCATTGCTGGCGACCTATGGCCAGGACCGGGGCGAGGCGGAGCCGCTGAAGCTGGGCGCGATCAAGTCGAACATCGGCCACACCCAGGCCGCGGCCGGGGTCGCGGGCGTGATCAAGATGGCGATGGCGATGCGCGAAGGGGTGCTGCCGAAGACGCTGCACCTCGACGAGCCCTCTCCGCACGTGGACTGGGAGGCGGGCGCGGTCGAGCTCCTGGGAGAGGCCCAGCCGTGGGAGCCGAACGGTCATCCGCGCCGGGCGGGCGTCTCCTCCTTCGGGATCTCCGGCACCAACGCGCACCTGATCTTGGAGGAGGCGCCGGCGGCGGAGGTGACGGCCGATTCGACGGAGACGAATGTCGAGCCGGCCGCGGACGAGCGATCCGGGAAAGAGGCACCCGAGCTCCCTGCGACCCCGCTGCCGCTCTCGGCCAAAGGCCCCGAGGCGCTGCGCGAGCAGGCCGAGCGGCTGGTGTCACACCTGGGGGAGCACCCCGACCTCGACCCCACCGACGTCGCCTTCTCCCTCGCCACCAGCCGCGCCAAGCTCGAGCACCGCGCCACCGCGATCGGCTCCGACCGCGAAGAGCTGCTGGAGGCCCTCGGCGCTCTTGCAACCGGTAAGCCCCATCCGAACCTGATCCAGGGCCGCGCAACCCAGGGCAGGCTCGCCTTCCTCTTCTCCGGCCAGGGCGCCCAGCGCCCGGGCATGGGCCGGGAGCTCTATGAGTCCTTCCCGGCCTTCGCGGAGGCCCTCGATCAGGTCTGCGCCGAGCTCGACCCGCTCCTGGACCGCTCCCTCAAGGACCTCCTCTTCGCCGAGGAAGGCTCCGATGAGGCAGCCCTGCTCGACGCAACGCAGTTCACCCAACCCGCCCTCTTCGCCTTGGAGGTCGCCCTCTTCCGCCAGCTCCAGGCCTGGGACCTCGCCCCCGACTACCTGCTCGGGCACTCGATCGGGGAGCTGGCCGCGGCTCACGTGGCCGGGGTCTTCTCCCTCTCCGACGCCGCCAGGCTGATCGCCGCCAGGGGCGCCCTGATGGGAGCCCTGCCCGAGGGCGGGGCGATGGTGGCGATCGAGGCCTCTGAGCAGGAGATCGCCGCCGATCTCCCCGAGGGCCTCTCGATCGCCGGGGTCAACGCCCCCGACTCCGTCGTCGTCTCCGGCGAGGAAGCAGCCGCCCTGAAGCTGGCAGAGACCTGGAAGGAGAAGGGCCGCAAGACCACCCGCCTGCGCGTCTCCCACGCCTTCCACTCCGAGCTGATGGAGCCGATGCTGGATGAGTTCGCCGCGGTCGCCGAGACCATCTCCTTCAGCCCGCCGCGGATCCCGGTTCTCTCCAACCTCACCGGAGAGCCCTTGACCCCCGAGCAGGCAACCGACCCCGCCTACTGGGTCGCCCAGGTCCGCGAACCGGTCCGCTTCGCCGACGGCGCCGCCTACCTCGCCGCCCAGGGCGTCACCACCTGCCTGGAGCTCGGGCCCGACGGCGTCCTCTGCGCGATGGCCCAGGGCTCCTTCGCCGCGGCCGAGAAGGAGGCGGTGGCGGTGCCGCTGCTGCGCAAAGACCGACAGGAGGCCACCGCCATGCTCGGTGCTCTCGCCGCCGCCCAGGCCAACGGCGCTCCCCTGGACTGGGCCCGACTCCTCCCGGGTGCGAAGCGCGTCCCGCTTCCCACCTACGCCTTCCAGCGCAAGCGCTACTGGTTGGAGCCCTCGGCACCCGGCGGCGACGCGAGCGCGAACGGCCAGGGCGCCTCCGATCACCCGCTGCTCAGCGCTGCGATCTCGCTGCCGGGTGGCGCCGACGCCGACGGCGGCTGGCTCCTCACCGGCCGCCTCTCATTGCAGACCCACCCCTGGCTGGCCGACCACGCGGTCCACGGCACCCCGATCCTGCCCGGCACCGCCTTCGTCGAGATGGCGCTGAAGGCGGCCGGGCAGTGCGGGGCGGAGGCGATCGAGGAGCTGATCCTGGACGCGCCGCTGGCCCTGCCAGAGCGGGGCGCGGTCCAGGTCCAGGCCAGCGTCGGCCCCGCCGATGAGCAGGGCTCGCGCTCGATCGCGATCCACTCCCGCCTCGAGGACACGGACGAGCCCGAGCGCGAGTGGGCCTCCAACGCGAGCGGCGTACTCGGCGTGGCCGCGGACGAGCCCGAGACGATCGGGGAGTGGCCGCCCGCCGGGGCCGAGCCGCTGGCGGTCGACTCTCTATATGAGGACGTCGCCGACCTCGGCCTCGACTACGGACCAGCCTTCCAGGGCGTCAAGGCCGCCTGGCGCCGTGGTGAGGAGCTCTTCGCCGAGCTCGAGCTGGGCGAGGACCAGGCGGCGCAGGCCGAGCGCTTCGGGATCCACCCGGCGCTGCTCGACGCGGCCTTCCACCCGCTGGCCGCGGCGACCGAACAAGGAGGGGAGGGGTCGGACGGCCCCGAGGTCCCCTTCGCCTGGAACGGAGTCCGCCTCCACCGCGGCGGCGCCGCCAAGCTGCGGGTGGCGCTGGTGCCCTCCGGCGAGGGCAGTCTCGGCCTGCGGATCGCGGACTCCGCCGGCGAGCCGCTCGCCGCGGTGGAGTCCATCGCCACCCGCCCGCTCCCCGCCGCCGCGCTCGCCGACGCCGGCAAGCACCGCGACTCGCTCTTCACTGTGGGCTGGGTCGAGCAGTCCCTGCCCGAGACGGGCACAGGGAAGCCGAGCCGGCCGAGCCGCTCAAGCTCACCCCCGACCCCGAGCTCGACCCCGACGCCGCCGCCCAGGCCCTCTGCGCCGAGGTGCTGGCGACCCTGCAGGAGGCGATCGCCGCCGAGGAGGAGACCCGCATCGCCTTCCTTACCCGCGACGCCGTCGTGGTTGGCGACGGCGAGTCTCCCGACCCGGCCGCGGCCGCCGTCTGGGGACTGGTCCGCTCCGCTCAGGCCGAGCACCCCGGTCGCTTCCTGCTGATCGACAGCGACGGCAGCGAGGCCTCCGAGGAGATCCTCTCCTCCGCCCTTGGCAGTGAGATGGAGCCCCAGCTCGCCCTGCGCGAGGGAACCGCCCTCGCACCGCGCCTGGTCCGCGCCGATTCGGAGGAGAGCGAGCCGGCCCCGCTCGACCCCGAGCGCACCGTCCTCGTCACCGGCGCCACCGGCGCCCTCGGCGCGCTCTTCGCCCGTCACCTCGTCACCGAGCACGGCGCCCGCCACCTGCTGCTGACCAGCCGCCGCGGCTCCGAGGCCCCGGGCGCTCCCGAGCTGGCAGCGGAGCTCGAAGAGCTCGGAGCCGAGGTCCGGATCGCCGCCTGCGACGCGGCCGAGCGCTCCCAGCTCGCCGAGCTGCTCGATTCGATCGCGCCCGAGCACCCGCTCGGCGCCGTCTTCCACGCCGCCGGCGTGCTCGACGACGGCGTCGTCGAGTCGCTCGACCCCCGAGCGTCTGAACGCCGTGATGGCCCCGAAGGCCCGGCGCCGCCTGGAACCTGCACGAGCTGACCAGGGAGGCCGATCTCTCCGAGCTCGTCCTCTTCTCCTCGATTGCCGCCACCCTCGGCAGTCCCGGTCAGGGCAACTACGCCGCCGCCAACGCCTTCCTCGACGCGCTCGCCCAGAGCCGGCGCAGCGAGGGGCTGCCCGCCACCTCGATCGCCTGGGGCGCCTGGGGTACTGAGAGCGGCATGGTCGACCGGCTCGCCGACGCCGGCCGGGCGCGGATCGCCCGTGGCGAGGTCGCGACGATCGCCGACGAGGAGGGCCTGGAGCTCTTCGAGCGCGCCCGCAGGTTCGCCTTCGCCGCTCGCCGCCCCCCTCGACCTCGCTGCGCTCCGCACTCGCTCGCGCGCGGGGGAGCTGGCACCCCTCTACTCCGGCCTGGTCCGCGCTCCCGCCCGCCGCCCGCGCTCCGCCGGCTCCCTTGCCCAGCTCCTCGCCGCCGCGCCCGAGGCCGAGCGCGAGGGCTTGGTCGTGGGCCTGGTCGCCGAGCACGTCGCCGCCGTGCTCGGCCACGACTCGGCCGCGGCGATCGACCCCGAGCGCGGCCTTCAAGGACCTCGGCTTCGACTCGCTCGCCGCGGTCGAGCTGCGCAACCGGCTCAGCGCCGCCACCGGCCTGCGCCTGCCCTCGACCCTGGTCTTCGACCACCCGACCGCGAACGCGGTGGGCGAGTTCCTGCGCGAGCTGGCGGCAGGGCAAAGGAGCGCTGCGGTGACGGTCCGCGCGAGCACGGGCAGCGAGGAGCCGATCGCGATCGTCGGCATGAGCTGCCGCTACCCGGGAGGGGTGACGTCCCCCGAGGGTCTCTGGCAGCTGGTCGCCGCCGGCGGCGACGGGATCTCGGCCTTCCCCGAGGATCGCGGCTGGCCATTGGATCGGCTCTTCGATCCCGACCCCGCCCACAGCGGCACCAGCTACGTCAGCGAGTCGGGCTTCCTGCTCGACGCCGGCGAGTTCGACGCCGGCTTCTTCGGGATCAGCCCGCGCGAGGCGCTGGCGATGGACCCCCAGCAGCGGCTGCTGCTCGAAGCCGCCTGGGAGGCGCTGGAGGACGCGGGGATCGACCCGGCGTCGCTGCGGGGCTCGGCGACCGGCGTCTTCGCCGGCCTCATGCACCACGCCTACGGGCAGAAGCCGGGGCGTCGGCGGAGCTGGAGGCCTTCCAGGGCATGGGTTCGACCGGCAGCATCGTCTCCGGCCGCGTCGCCTACGCCTTCGGCCTCGAGGGCCCGGCGGTGACCGTCGACACCGCCTGCTCCTCCTCGCTGGTGGCGATGCACCTGGCCGGCCAGTCCCTGCGCAGCGGCGAGTGCGATCTCGCCCTGGCCGGCGGCGTGACGGTGATGGCGGAGCCGACGCCAGTTCGTCGAGTTCAGCCGCCAGCGCGACCTCGCCCCGGACGGGCGCTGCAAGCCGTTCGCCGCCGCCGCCGACGGCACCGGCTGGTCGGAGGGCGTCGGCCTGGTGGTGCTGGAGCGCCTCTCGGACGCTCGGCGCAACGGCCACGAGGTGCTGGCGGTCGTTCGCGGCTCGGCGGCCAACCAGGACGGCGCCTCGAACGGGCTGACCGCGCCCAACGGGCCCTCACAGGAGCGGGTGATCCGCCAGGCGCTGGCCAACGCCGGGCTCGAGCCCGGCGAGGTCGACGCGGTCGAGGCGCACGGGACCGGCACCACGCTGGGCGACCCGATCGAGGCCCAGGCGCTGCTCGCCACCTACGGCCAGGGCCGGGGCGAGAGCGGTCCGCTGCGGCTCGGCTCGATCAAGTCGAACATCGGCCACACCCAGGCCGCGGCCGGTGTCGCCGGCGTGATCAAGATGGCGCTGGCGATGCGCCACGGGGTGCTGCCGGGGACGATCCACCTCGACGAGCCGAGCCCGCACGTCGATTGGGAGGCGGGGGCGGTGGAGCTGCTGGGCGAGGCGCAGCCGTGGGAGCCCAACGGCCATCCCCGCCGCGCCGGGGTCTCCTCCTTCGGGATCTCCGGCACCAACGCCCACCTGATCTTGGAGGAGGCGCCGGAGGCGGGGTCGGGGTCGGATCTCGACTCGGCGGAGCCGGGGTCGGCAGCAGATCGGCGACCCGGGGGAGAGGCATCTGAGCTTCCCGCGATCCCCCTGCCGCTCTCGGCCAAAGGCCCCGACGCCCTGCGCGAGCAGGCGAGGCGTCTCGCTGATCACCTGCGGCTCAACCCCGAGCTCGACCCTGTCGACGTCGGCTTCTCGCTCGCGATCTCGCGCGACGCGCTCGAGCACCGCGCCACCGCGACCGGCTCCGACCGCGGCGAGCTCCTGGAGGCCCTCGGTGCCCTTGGCGCCGGCAAGCCCCACCCGAACCTGGTCGCCGGCCGCGCCTCCCAGGGCAGGCTCGCCTTCCTCTTCCCCGGCCAGGGCTCTCAATGGCAGGGGATGGCGCTGGAGCTGCTGGGCGAGTCGCCCGCTTTCGCCGAGCAGATCGGCGCCTGCGCGCAGGCTCTCGATCCCTTCCTGGGCTTCTCCATCGAGGCGGTCCTGCGAGGCGGCGAGGGAGCGCCGTCTCTGGAGCGGGTCGACGTCGTGCAGCCGGCGCTGTTCGCGGTGATGGTCTCCCTCGCCAGGCTCTGGGAGCACTATGGGGTCCGGCCCGGGGCGCTCGTCGGCCACTCCCAGGGTGAGATCGCCGCCGCCCACCTCGCGGGCGCGCTCAGCCTCGACGACGCGGCCCGGGTGGTCGCCCTGCGCAGCCGGGCGCTGACCGAGCTGGCTGGGCGCGGCGGAATGGTCTCGGTCGCCCTGCCGGAGGCGCGGGTGCTCGAGCGCATCGAGCCCTGGGGGGAGCGCCTCTCCCTCGCAACCGTCAACGGCCCGTCCTCCGCGGTCGTCAGCGGCGAGCCCGGAGCGCTGGACGAGCTGCTGGCCGCCTGCGAGGCGGAGTCCGTCCGCGCCCGCCGGATCGCCGTCGACTACGCCTCTCACTCCTCCCAGGTCGAGGCGATCCGCGAGCGTCTGCTGGAGGAGCTCGCCCCGATCGAGCCACGGGCCACGGAAGTGCCCTTCTACTCGGCGATGAGCGCCGGGCCGCTCGGGGGCGAGGAGCTCGGCCCCGAGTACTGGTACCGCTCCCTGCGGGAGCCGGTGCGTTTCGAGCAGACCGTTCGGGCGCTGCTGGCGGACGGCTTCGAGGCCTTCGTCGAGGCAAGCCCGCACCCGGTTCTGAGCATGGCCGTGCAGGAAACCGCCGAGGCCCGCGAGGAGGATCGCGGGCCGGTGGCCACGATCGGCTCGCTGCGCCGTAACGAGGGAGGCCTGGCGCGCTTCACCGCGGCCCTTGCCGAGGCCCAGGTGCACGGCGCCCGGCTCGACTGGCAACGGCTCTTCGCCCCCCGGCGCCCCCGCCGCGTCCCGCTGCCGACCTACGCCTTCCAGCGCCGGCGCTACTGGCTGGAGGCCGGCGCCGCCAGGGGCGACGCGAGCGCGATCGGCCAAGGCGCCTCCGATCACCCCCTGCTGGGTGCGGCGACCTCGCTGCCGGGCAGCGAGGTCGCCGACGGCGGCTGGCTCCTCACCGGCCGCCTCTCCCTGCAGACCCACCCCTGGCTGGCCGACCACGCGGTCCACGGGACCCCGATCCTGCCCGGGACCGCCTTCGTCGAGATGGCGCTGAAGGCGGCCGAGCAGTGCGGGGCGGAGGCGATCGAGGAGCTGACGATCGAAGCGCCGCTGGTCCTGTCCGAGCAGGGCGCGGTCCAGGTTCAGGTCGCCGTCGGCGTCGCCGGGGAGGACGGCTCCCGCTCGATCGCGATCCACTCCCGGCCCGAGGACACGGACGAGCCCGATCGCGAGTGGACCGCCAACGCCTGGGGGAGCCTGGGCCCGGCCCGAGCCGGCCGGCCCGAGTCGATGGCGAAGTGGCCACCGTCCGCGG
The DNA here is from genome assembly GCA_963795625.1 of uncultured Solirubrobacterales bacterium. Lineage (GTDB taxonomy): Bacteria > Actinomycetota > Thermoleophilia > Solirubrobacterales > 70-9 > VAYN01. Next base: position 166,877 of record CAWCIS010000004.1, read on the forward strand.
CGGAGCCTCTCGACATCGCCTCCCTCTACGAGCGGGCGGCCGACCTGGGCCTCGAATACGGGCCCGCCTTCCAGGGGGTCAGGGCGGCCTGGAGCCGCGGCGAGGAGATCTTCGCCGAGGTCGAGCTGGATCCGGACCAGGTCTCCCAGGCCGAGCACTTCGGAGTCCATCCCGCCCTGCTCGACGCGGCGCTTCACCCCGCCTCGATGCTCGCGGACGGGGAGGCGGACGACCAGGGCCCGAGCGTCCCCTTTGCCTGGCGGGAGGTCTCGCTGCGGCGGCCGGGCGCCGCCAAGTTGCGGGTGGCCCTCACGCCCTCCGGCGAGGGCACCCTCGGCCTCCGGCTCGCCGACTCCGCCGGGCAGCCGGTGGCCGACATCGAGTCCCTCGTCTCTCGCCCGCTCTCCAGCGAGGCACTCGCCGGCCCCGGGCGCCACCGCGACTCCATCTTCGCGCTCGAGTGGGCCGAGCAGTCCCTGCCCGGCAAGGGTGAAGGAGAAGCCGAGCCGGCCGAGCCGCTCCAGCTCACCCCCGACCCCGAGCTCGACCCCGACGCCGCCGCCCAGGTCCTCTGCGCCGAGGTCCTGACCACCCTGCAGGAGGCGATCGCCTCCGAGGAGGAGACCCGTATCGCCTTCCTCACCCGCGGCGCGGTCGCCGCCGCCGAGGGCGAGTCCCCCGACCCGGCCGCCGCCGCCGTGTGGGGCCTGGTCCGCTCCGCTCAGGCCGAGCACCCCGGTCGCTTCCTGTTGATCGACAGCGACGGCAGCGACGCCTCCGAGGAGATCCTCTCCTCCGTCCTCGCCGGCGGCGCGGCGGAGCCCCAGCTGGCCCTGCGCGAGGGCACGGCGCTCGCACCGCGCCTGGCCCGCGCCGACCGCCAAGACCCCGAGCCGCGGCCTCTGGACCCCGAGCGCACGGTGCTCATCACCGGCGCCGGCGGCGGCCTCGGCGCGCTCTTCGCCCGCCACCTGGTCGAGCAGGGCGCCCGTCACCTGCTGTTGGCCAGCCGCCGCGGAGCGGACGCGCCCGGCGCCCTGGAGCTGGCGGCGGAGCTGAGCGAGCTGGGAGCCACGGTCGACCTCCGCGCCTGCGACGTCGGCGAGCGCGAGCAGCTCGAGCAGCTGCTCGCCTCGATCCCCGCCGAGCACTCCCTCGGTGCCGTCTTCCACGCCGCCGGGGTGCTCGACGACGGCGTCGTCGAGTCGCTCACGCCGGAGCGCCTGGGGCGCGTGATGGTGCCCAAGGCGGACGCCGCCTGGAACCTGCACGAGCTGACCCGCGAGGCCGATCTCTCCGAGTTCGCCCTCTTCTCCTCGGCCGCCGCCACTCTCGCCAGCCCCGGTCAGGCCAACTACGCCGCCGCCAACGCCTTCCTCGACGCGCTTGCTCAGCGGCGCGCCGCCGAAGGGCTGCCCGCTTCCTCGATCGCCTGGGGGGCGTGGGAGCGCCAGAGCGAGATGACCGGCCATCTCGGCGAGGCCGACCGGGCCAGGATCCTGCGCGGAAGCGGCAGGGAGATCGCCGACGCCGAGGGTCTCGAGCTCTTCGAGCGCGGCCGCGGTCTTCCCTTCGCCATCGCCGTGCCGCTGGACATCGCCGCGCTGCGCCGGCTCGCCCGCTCCGGGACGTTGGCGCCGCTCTACTCCGGGCTGGTCCCCGTCGCCCGGCGCCCCCGTGACCGGGGCTCCCTCTCCCAGCTTCTCGCCGCGACGCCGGAAGCGGAGCGGGACGCCGTCGTCGTCGCGCTGGTCGCCGAGCATGTCGCCGCCGTGCTCGGCCATGCCTCCGCCGACGCGGTCGACGCCGAGGTCCCCTTCAAGGATCTGGGCTTCGACTCGCTGGGGGCGGTGGAACTGCGCAATCGCCTGGGCCAGGCGACCGGCCTGCGGCTGCCCTCGACCCTGGTCTTCGATCACCCGAACGTGAGGGCGGTGGCCTCCCTCCTGCGGAAGTCGGGCGAGGGACAGAACGACGCTCCGGTCGTGGTCCGCGCGAGCACGGGCAGCGAGGAGCCGATCGCGATCGTCGGCATGAGCTGCCGCTACCCGGGTCGAGTCGGCTCGCCCGAGGGCCTCTGGCGGTTGCTGGCGGCCGGCACCGACGCGATCTCGCCCTTCCCAGAGGACCGCGGCTGGGATCTGGAGCGCCTCTACGACCCCGACCCCGGCCATCCCGGCACCAGTCACGCGTGCGAGGGCGGCTTCCTCGACGACGCCGCCGAGTTCGACGCCGGCTTCTTCGGGATCGGCCCGCGCGAGGCGCTGGCGATGGACCCGCAGCAGCGGCTGCTGCTGGAAGCCGCCTGGGAGGCGCTGGAGGACGCCGGCCTCGACCCGGCCTCGCTGGCCGGCAGCGACACCGGCGTCTTCGCCGGGGTGATGCTGCACGAATACGGGCTAGCGGTCGGCGCCTCGCCCGGCCGAGAGGCGGGAGAGCACGGTCTCCGGCGGCAGCGTCGTCTCCGGCCGCGTCGCCTACTCGCTCGGCCTCGAGGGCCCGGCGGTGACCGTCGACACCGCCTGCTCCTCCTCGCTGGTGGCGATGCACCTGGCCGGCCAGGCGCTGCGCAGCGGCGAGTGCTCGCTGGCTCTGGCCGGCGGAGTGACGGTGATGGCCGACGCCGGGGATGTTCGTCGAGTTCAGCCGTCAGCGTGGCCTGGCGCCGGACGGGCGCTGCAAGTCCTTCGCCGCCGCCGCCGACGGCACCGGTTTCTCCGAGGGCGTCGGCCTGGTCCTGCTGGAGCGCCTCTCCGACGCGGAACGCAACGGGCACGAGGTGCTGGCGCTGGTCCGCGGCTCGGCGACCAACCAGGACGGCGCCTCGAACGGGCTGACGGCGCCCAACGGGCCTTCGCAGGAGCGGGTGATCCGCCAGGCGCTGGCCAACGCGGGCCTCGAGCCCGGCGACGTGGACGCGGTCGAGGCGCACGGCACCGGCACCACCCTCGGCGACCCGATCGAGGCGCAGGCGCTGCTGGCGACCTATGGCCAGGACCGGGGCGAGGCGGAGCCGCTGAAGCTGGGCGCGATCAAGTCGAACCTCGGCCACACCCAGGCGGCGGCGGGGGTGGCGGGCGTGATCAAGATGGCGATGGCGATGCGCGAAGGGGTGCTGCCGAAGACGCTGCACCTCGACGAGCCCTCTCCGCACGTGGACTGGGAGGCGGGCGCGGTCGAGCTGCTGGGGGAGGCGCAGCCGTGGGAGCCCAACGGGCACCCTCGCCGTGCCGGGGTGTCGTCGTTCGGGATCTCCGGCACCAACGCGCACCTGATCCTCGAGGAGGCGCCGCCGTCGGGGGGTCGACCGATGCGGCGGAGACGAAGGAAGGGCCGAGCGCCGACGGGTTGAACTCGGCCGAGCAGCCCGCGATCCCGGCCCTGCCGGCGACCCCCCTGCCGCTCTCGGCCAAAGGCCCCGAGGCGCTGCGCGAGCAGGCCGAGCGCCTCGTCTCACACCTGGGCGAGCACCCCGACCTCGACCCCGTCGACGTCGCCTTCTCCCTCGCCACCAGCCGCGCCAAGCTCGAGCACCGCGCCACCGCGATCGGCTCCGACCGCGAAGAGCTGCTGGAGGCCCTCGGCGCCCTTGCAACCGGTAAGCCCCATCCGAACCTGATCCAAGGTCGCGCGGCCCAGGGCAGGCTCGCCTTCCTCTTCAGTGGCCAGGGCGCCCAGCGCCCGGGCATGGGCAAGGAGCTCTATGAGTCCTTCCCGGCCTTCGCCAAGGCATTGGACGAGATCTGCGCCGAGCTCGACCCGCTCCTGGACCGCTCCCTCAAAGACCTGCTCTTCGCCGAGGAAGGCTCCGATGAGTCAGCCCTGCTCGACGCAACGAGTTCACCCAACCCGCCCTCTTCGCCTTCGAGGTCGCCCTCTTCCGCCTGCTGCAGGCCTGGGACCTCACCCCCGACTACCTGCTCGGCCACTCGATCGGGGAGCTCAGCGCCGCTCACGTCGCCGGGGTCTTCGATCTTCCTGACGCCTGCAAGCTGATCGCCGCCCGCGGCGCCCTGATGGGAGCCCTGCCCGAGGGCGGGGCGATGGTGGCGATCGAGGCGAGCGAGGAAGAGATCGCGAAAGAGCTCCTCGAGGGCCTCTCGATCGCCGGCATCAACGCCCCCGACTCCGTCGTCGTCTCCGGTTCCGAAGCAGCCGCCCTGAAGCTGGCCGAGACCTGGAAGGACAAAGGGCGCAAGACCACCCGCCTACGGGTCTCCCACGCCTTCCACTCCGAGCTGATGGAGCCGATGCTGGATGAGTTCGCCGCGGTCGCGCAGACCATCTCCTACAACCCCCCGAAGATCCCGGTCCTCTCCAACCTCAGCGGAGAGCCCTTGACCCCCGAGCAGGCCACCGACCCCGCCTACTGGGTCGCCCAGGTGCAGAGAACCGGTCCGCTTCGCCGACGGCGCGGCGCACCTCGCCGCGCAAGGAGTGAGCACCGCCCTGGAGCTCGGCCCCGACGGCGTCCTCTGCGCGATGGCCCAGGGCTCCTTCGCCGCGGCCGAGAAGGACGCGGTGGCGGTGCCATTGCTGCGCAAGGACCGGGCCGAGGCCACCGCCATGCTCGGCGCCCTCGCCGCCGCCCAGGCAAACGGCGCGCCGTTGGACTGGTCCCGACTCCTGCCACGCGCCTCCCGCGTCCCGCTTCCCACCTACGCCTTCCAGCGCAAGCGCTACTGGCTGGAACCGCGGGCGGGGGAGGCCGACGTCCTCGGCGCCGGGCTGGGCAGCGCCGATCATCCCCTGCTGGGCGCTGCCATCTCCCTGCCCGGCGCCGTCGACGCCGACGCCGACGGCGGCTGGCTGCTCACCGGCCGCCTCTCATTGCAGACCCACCCCTGGCTGGCCGACCACGCCGTCCACGGCACCCCGATCCTGCCCGGCACCGCCTTCGTCGAGATGGCGCTGAAGGCGGCCGAGCAGTGCGGGGCCGACCGGAATCGAGGAGCTGACGCTGGAGGCGCCGCTGGTCCTGCCCGAGCGGGGCGCGGTCCAGGTCCAGGTCGCCGTCGGCGCTCTCGACGAGAACGACAGCCGCTCGATTGCGATCCACTCCCGGCCGGAGGACACGGACGACCCCGAGCGCGGGTGGACTGTCAACGCCGAGCGGCGTGCTCGGCTCGGCCGAGGGCGAGCTGTCTGAGTCGATCGGGGAGTGGCCGCCCGCCGGCGCCGAGCCGCTGGCGATCGACTCTCTATACGAAGACGTCGCCGATCTCGGGATCGACTACGGCCCCGCCTTCCAGGGCGTGAAAGCGGCCTGGCGCCGCGGTGAGGAGCTCTTCGCCGAGCTCGAGCTGGGCGAGGAGCAGGCGGCGCAGGCCGAGCGCTTCGGGATCCACCCGGCACTGTTCGACGCGGCACTGCATGCCGGGATGCTCGAAGGCGACGCTGCCGGCGAGGCCCGCGTGCCCTTCGCCTGGAGCGGGGTTCGGTTGCACGGGCCTGGAGCCTCGAAGCTGCGGGTGGCGCTCGCCCGCTCTGGCGACGGCAATCTCGGCCTGACGATCGCCGACGCCGCGGGCGAGCCGGTGGCTGCCGTGGATGAGCTCGCCTCGCGACCGCTCGCTGCCGAGGCGCTCGCCGGCGCCTACAAGCACCGCGACTCCATCTTCACGCTCGAGTGGGCCGAGCAGTCCCTGCCCGGCACGGGTGAAGGGGAAGCCGAGCCGGCCGAGCCGCTCCAGCTCGCCCCCGACCCCGGGCTCGCCCCCGATGCCGCCGCCCAGGCCCTCTGCGCCGAGGTCCTGGCGAGGCTGCAGGAGGCGATCGCCGCCGAGGAGGAGACCCGCATCGCCTTCCTCACCCAGGGGGCGGTCGCCGCCGCCGAAGGCGAGTCCCCAGACCCGGCCGCCGCCGCGGTCTGGGGCCTGGTCCGCTCCGCCCAGGCCGAGCACCCCGGCCGCCTCCTGCTGATCGATACGGACGGCAGCCAGGCCTCCGAAGAGATCCTCTCCTTCGCCCTTGCCGGTGAGATGGAGCCCCAGCTCGCCCTGCGCGAGGGCACCGCTCTCGCCCCGCGCCTGGCCCGCGCCGACGGCGAAGACTCCGAGCCGGCTCCCCTCGACCCCGAGCGCACCGTCCTCATCACCGGCGCCTCCGGCGCCCTCGGCTCCCTCTTCGCCCGCCACCTCGTCGAGCAGGGCGCCCGCCGGCTCCTGCTGAGCAGCCGCCGCGGCTCCGAGGCCCCCGGGGCCCTGGAGCTGGCGGCGGAGCTGAGCGAGCTCGGAGCCGAGGTCCGGATCGCCGCCTGCGACGTCGCCGATCGCGACCGGCTCGCCGAGCTGCTCGCCTCGATCCCGGCTGAGCACCCGCTCGGCGCCGTCTTCCACGCCGCCGGGGTGCTCGACGACGGCGTCGTCGAGTCGCTCACCCCCGAGCGTCTGGAGAGCGTGATGGCGCCCAAGGCCCGGGCCGCCTGGAACCTGCACGAGCTGACCCGGGAGGCCGAGCTCTCCGAGCTCGTCCTCTTTTCTTCCGCCGCGGCCACCTTCGGCAATCCCGGCCAGGGCAACTACGCCGCCGCCAACGCCTTCCTCGACGCGCTCGCCCAGCGCCGCGCCGCCGAAGGGCTGCCCGCTTCCTCGATCGCCTGGGGGGCGTGGGAGCTGGAGGGCGGCATGGCCGGCCAGGTCGCCGCCGCCGACCGGGCGCGGATCGCCCGCGGCGGCGCCCGCGCGATCGCCGCCGCCGAGGGCCTGGAGCTGTTCGACCGCGCTCGCGGGCTCGGCTTCGCGGTCGCGGCGCCACTGGACCCCACCGCCCTGCGCGCCCGCGCCCGCTCCGGCGAGCTGTCGCCGCTCTACCGCGGCCTGGTCCGCGCTCCCGCCCGCCGCCCGCGGTCCACGGCCGGCTCCCTCGCTCAGCTCCTCGCCGCCGCGCCCGAGGCCGAGCGCGAGGGCCTCGCCGTGACTCTGGTCGCCGAGCACGTCGCCGCCGTGCTGGGCCACGACTCGGCCGCGGCGATCGACCCCACCGTCGCCTTCAAGGACCTCGGCTTCGACTCGCTGGCCGCGGTCGAGCTGCGCAACCGCCTCAGCGCCGCCACCGGCCTGCGCCTGCCCTCGACCCTGGTCTTCGACCACCCGACGGCGGACGCGGTGGGGGCCTACGTCGGCGGCTTGGTCTCCGCGGGCGACGCCGCGCCGGACGCTGCCCGCCAGCTGGAGCGGATCATGGAGATCGTCGACGCGATCGACCCCGAGGAGCGAGCCCGTGTCGTCTCCCATCTGCAGTCGCGCCTGGCGACGGTCGCGAGCGCGCACCGCGGCAGCGCCGAGGAGGCGCCCGAGGTCGACCTCGAGACCGCCTCCGACGAGGAGATCTTCAAGCTGATCGACGACGGCGAGCTCGGTGCCTGAGCCGGTGTTCGCCAAGCTGAAGAGCCTGCAGCGGGACCGCGGCCTGGCGGCCGGCCTGGTCGATCGCCACTTCGTCATGCAGGACGAGCGTCCCGCCGACATCCACGCGGTGGAGATCGAGGCCCTCGACCCCTTCCTCCGCGGCCTGCTCTTCACCGACGGCACCGTCACCCGCACCCTGGCGGTGCAGATGCTGGCCCCGGTCGCGGTCGAGCCGATCGGCCAGCTGCCGGTGCCGACGCCGGCCCATGTCGCCGAGTGCCTGGAAACGCCGCCGCGCGAGGAGTCGATCCGGCGCCAGGTCGTCATCGGCGTCGGGGCGCCGATGACGCCGGTCCTCTGGGCCGAGTCGTACATGATTCCCGAGCGCCTGCCGCCGGGGTTCGTCGGGCTGCTCGACAGCGCCCCCGACGGCATCGGCCAGTCGCTGCAGCGCTTCAGCCTCGAGAGCAGCCGCGAGCTCTGCTGGTTCGGGCTCGGCCCGGTGCCCGCCTGGGCGCCGGACGGGGCGGCGGCCGACGCCGTCCTCTGCCGGCTCTACCGGATCGTCAGCGCCGGCCGGCCGGCGATCTTGATCTCCGAGCACTTCGCCGTCTCCCGGCGCGATGGCGTCTACCACCTGGCAGGCCTGCTCGCCCACCAGACCGCCCGCGCCGAAGAGGGGAGGGGCAGTTGACCGACGAGGCCACGCTCAGCAAGTACCTGAGGAAGGTGACCGGCGACCTGCGCGACGCCAACCTGCGGATCGGCGAGCTCGAGGAGCAGGCGTTCGAGCCGATCGCGATCGTCGGCATCGGCTGTCGCTTCCCGGGCGGGGTGCGCGACGCCGAGGGCCTCTGGGGCCTGGTCGCGGCGGGCGGCGACACGATCTCGGCCTTCCCGCGCGACCGTGGCTGGCCGCTGGAGACGCTCTTCGATCCCGATCCCGACCACGTCGGCACCAGCTATCTCGACGAAGGCGGCTTTCTCGAGGGTGCGACCGAGTTCGACCCCGAGTTCTTCGGGATCAGCCCGCGCGAGGCGCTGGCGATGGACCCGCAGCAGCGGCTGCTGCTGGAAGTCGCCTGGGAGGCGCTGGAGGACGCCGGCCTCGATCCCACCACCTTGGCCGGCAGCGAGACCGGTGTCTTCGCCGGAGTGATGCACCACGGCGGCTATGGGGCGCGTGCCGACGGCCCGGAGCTGGAGGGCCACCGCGCGATCGGCTCAGCCACCAGCGTCCTCTCCGGCCGCGTCGCCTACACGCTCGGCCTCGAGGGCCCGGCGATGACCGTCGATACCGCCTGCTCCTCCTCGCTGGTGGCGATGCACCTGGCGGCGCAGGCGCTGCGCGGCGGCGAGTGCGACCTGGCGCTGGCCGGCGGGGTGACGGTGATGGTCGACCCACTGCAGTTCGTCGAATTCAGCCGCCAGCGGAGCCTGGCGCCGGACGGGCGCTGCAAGCCGTTCGCCGCCACCGCCGACGGCAACGGCTGGTCGGAGGGCGTCGGCCTGGTCCTATTGGAGCGCCTCTCCGCCGCCGAACGCAACGGGCACGAGGTGCTGGCGCTGGTGCGTGGCTCGGCGACGAATCAGGACGGCGCCTCCAACGGCATCACCGCACCGAACGGCCCCTCGCAGGAGAAGGTGATCCGCCAGGCCCTGGCCAGCGCCGGGCTCAGCCCTGCCGACGTCGACGCGGTCGAGGCCCACGGCACCGGCACCACCCTCGGCGACCCGATCGAGGCTCAGGCACTGCTGGCGACCTACGGCCAGGACCGCGGCGATGCGGAACCGCTGAAGCTGGGCGCGATCAAGTCGAATCTCGGCCACACCCAGGCGGCGGCCGGGGTGGCGGGCGTGATCAAGATGACGATGGCGATGCGCCACGGCGTCTTGCCGAAGACGCTGCACCTCGACGAGCCGAGCCCACACGTGGACTGGGAGGCGGGCGCGGTGGAGCTGCTGGGGGAGGCGCAGCCATGGGAGCCCAACGGTCATCCGCGCCGGGCGGGCGTCTCCTCCTTCGGGATCTCCGGCACCAACGCGCACCTGATCCTCGAGGAGGCGCCGAAGGCAGAGGCCGGATCGGATCTCGGCTCGGCAAAGCCCGAGCCGGGGTCGGCGGCGGCCGAGCAGCCCGCGGACCAGCAGTCCGGGGAGGTAGCTCCCGAGCCTCCCGCGATCCCCCTGCCGCTCTCGGCCAAAGGCCCCGAGGCCCTGCGCGAGCAGGCCGAGCGGCTGGTGTCCCACCTCGGGAAGCACCCCGACCTCGACCCCACCGACGTCGCCTTCTCCCTCGCCACCACCCGCGCCAAGCTCGAGCACCGGGCAACCGCGATCGGGGAGAACCGCGAGCAGCTGCTGGAGATCCTCGGCGCCCTGGCCGAGGGCAAGCCCCATCCGAACCTGATCCAGGGCCGCGCGACGAGCGGCAGGCTGGCCTTCCTCTTCTCGGGCCAGGGCGCCCAGCGCCCGGGCATGGGCAGGGAGCTCTATGAGTCCTTCCCGGCCTTCGCCAAAGCATTGGATGAGATCTGCGCCGAGCTCGACCCGCTGCTCGACCGCTCCCTGAAGGAGCTGCTCTTCGCCGAGCAGGGAAGCGACGACGCTTCGCTCCTCGACGCCACCCAGTTCACCCAGCCCGCCCTCTTCGCCTTGGAGGTCGCCCTCTTCCGCCAGCTGCAGGCCTGGGACCTCACCCCCGACTACCTGCTCGGCCACTCGATCGGGGAGCTCAGCGCCGCTCACGTCGCCGGGGTCTTCGATCTTCCTGACGCCTGCAAGCTGATCGCCGCCCGCGGCGCCCTGATGGGAGCCCTGCCCGAGGGCGGGGCGATGGTGGCGATCGAGGCGAGCGAGGAAGAGATCGCCGAGAACCTTCCCGAGGGCCTCTCGATCGCCGGCATCAACGCCCCCGACTCCGTCGTCGTCTCCGGCGAGGAAGCAGCCGCCCTGAAGCTGGCCGAGACCTGGAAGGAGAAGGGCCGCAAGACCACCCGCCTACGGGTCTCCCACGCCTTCCACTCCGAGCTGATGGAGCCGATGCTGGATGAGTTCGCCGCGGTCGCGCAGACCATCTCCTACAACCCCCCGAAGATCCCGGTCCTCTCCAACCTCAGCGGAGAGCCCTTGACCCCCGAGCAGGCCACCGACCCCGCCTACTGGGTCGCCCAGGTCAGAGAACCGGTCCGCTTCGCCGACGGCGCGGCGCACCTCGCCGCGCAAGGAGTGAGCACCGCCCTGGAGCTCGGGCCCGACGGCGTCCTCTGCGCGATGGCCCAGGGCTCCTTCGCCGCGGCCGAGAAGGACGCGGTGGCGGTGCCGCTGCTGCGCAAGGACCGGGCCGAGGCCACCGCCATGCTCGGTGCTCTCGCCGCCGCCCAGGCCAACGGCGCGCCGCTGCAGTGGCAGCGCCTGCTTCCACGCGCCTCCCGCGTCCCGCTTCCCACCTACGCCTTCCAGCGCAAGCGCTACTGGCTGGAACCGCGGGCGGGGGAGGCCGACGTCCTCGGCGCCGGGCTGGGCAGCGCCGATCATCCCCTGCTGGGCGCTGCCATCTCCCTGCCCGGCGCCGTCGGCGCCGACGCCGACGGCGGCTGGCTCCTCACCGGCCGCCTCTCGCTGCAGACCCATCCCTGGCTGGCCGACCACGCCGTCCACGGCACTCCGGTCCTGCCCGGCACCGCCTTCGTCGAGATGGCGCTGAAGGCGGCCGAGCAGTGCGGGGCCACCGGAATCGAGGAGCTGACCCTGGAGGCGCCCCTGGTCCTGCCAGAGCGGGGGGCGGTCCAGGTCCAGGTCGCCGTCGGCGCTCTCGACGAGAACGGCTCCCGCTCGATCGCGATCCACTCCCGGCCGGAGGACGGCGACGATCCCGAGCGTGGGTGGACTGCCAACGCGAGCGGAGTCCTCGGAGTGGCCGAGGGTGAGCAGCCCGGGCCGATGGATGAGTGGCCGCCCGCCGGGGCCGAGCCGCTGGCGGTCGACTCTCTATACGAGGACGTCGCCGATCTCGGGATCGACTACGGACCAGCCTTCCAGGGTGTGAAAGCGGCCTGGCGCCGCAGCGAGGAGCTCTTCGCCGAGGTCGAGCTGGGCGAGGAGCAGGCGACGCAGGCCGAGCGCTTCGGGATCCACCCGGCTCTGTTCGACACCGCCTTCCACCCGATCCTGAAGGCGTCCAGCGGCAAGGGGGAGGGCCCGAGCGTGCCCTTCGCCTGGAACGGTGTGCGGCTCTACCGTGCCGGGGCCAGGGCGCTGCGGGTCGCGATCGCCCCCGTCGCCCCGCGCACGATCGCGATCGCGCTCGCCGATCCCACCGGTGAGCCGGTGGCCGCGGTGTGTTCCCTCGCCGCCCGCCCGCTGCTCAGCGAGGCGCTCGGTGGCGCCTCGGCAGACGAGCACCGCAACTCGCTCTTCACCGTCGCTTGGACCGAGTTGCCGTTGCCGGCAGCCGCCGGCGGGGACCTCGAGCTGGTCGAGCTCGCCGCCGACCCGGAGCTGAGTGCCGGCGCCGCCACCGGTGCGCTCTGCGCGGAGACCCTGAGGAGCCTGCGCGAGGCCATCGCCGGGCCGGAAGAGGCCCGCTTCGCCTTCCTCACCCGGGAAGCGGTCGCCGTCGGCGCGGACGAGTCGCCCGACCCGGCCGCCGCCGCGGCCGCAGGGCTGGTGCGCTCTGCCCAGGCCGAGCACCCCGGCCGCTTCCTGCTGGTCGACAGCGACGGCAGTGAGGCCTCCTCCTCGGCCCTCGGCGCCGCCCTGGCGACCGAGCTCGAGCCGCAGCTGGCGCTGCGCGAGGGAACGGCCTTCGTCCCTCGCCTCGCCCGCGCCGAAGCCGAAGAGGGCGAGCCGCGGCCGCTCGACCCCGAGCGCACCGTGCTCGTCACCGGCGGCACGGGCGCCCTCGGCTCCCTCTTCGCCCGCCACCTGGTCACCGCGCACGGCGCGCGCCGGCTGCTGCTGACCAGCCGCCGGGGGCCGCAGGCGCCCCAAGCGGCGGAGCTGGCCGCGGAGCTCGAGGGGCTCGGTGCCGAGGTCCGGATCGCCGCCTGCGACGTGGCCGACCGCGACCAGCTCGAGGCGCTGCTGGGCTCGATCCCCGCCGAGCACCCGTTGGGCGCCGTCTTCCACATCGCGGCGATCTTCGACAACGCTCTAATCGAGACGATGAGCGACGAGCAGCCTGCAGCGGGTCCTCGCCGCCAAGGCCGGCGCCGCCTGGAACCTGCACGAGCTGACCAGCGGCGCGGAGCTCTCCGAGTTCGTCCTCTTCTCCTCCAGCGCCGGCACCTTCGGCCATCCCGGCCAGGGCAACTACGCCGCCGCCAACGCCTTCCTCGACGCGCTCGCCCAGCGGCGACAGCGGCAGGGACTGGCCGCCAGCTCCATCGCCTGGGGCCTCTGGGCACAGGGAGTGGGCGGCCCGAGCGAGTTGCTGATCGAGGCGGACCTGGCGCGTCTCGACCGATCCGGCGTCGTCTCGATCTCGGCCACGGGCGGCCTCGAGCTCTTCGAGCGCACCCGCGGCGCCGGGGCCTTCCTCGTCGCCGTCCCGCTCGACCTTGCCGCCCTGCGGGCGCTGGCCCACAAGGGCGAGCTGGCACCGATCTACACGGGCCTGGTCCGCACCCCGGCCCGCCGCGCCGCCGCCGCGAAGGGCTCGCTGGCGGGGCGCCTCGCCGCCGCGCCCGAAGCCGAGCGCGAGGGCATCGCCGTGGCCCTGGTCGCCGAGCAGGTCGCCGCCGTCCTCGGCCACGCCTCCGCCGCCGCGATCGACCCGACGGCCGCCTTCAAGGACCTCGGCTTCGACTCGCTGGGAGCGGTCGAACTGCGCAACCGGCTGAACACGGCCACCGGCCTGCGCCTGCCCTCGACGCTGGTCTTCGATCACCCGAGCGTCAGTGCCTCGGCCGCCTTCGTGCGCGGGCTGGTCGAGGGGCAGGCCGGCGCCGCTCCGGCGCCGGTCCGGCTCCCCAGTCGCAGCGAGGAGCCGATCGCGATCGTCGGCATGAGCTGTCGTTACCCCGGTGGGGTCTCCTCGCCCGAGGATCTGTGGCGGCTGCTGACCGCCGGCGGCGACGCGATCTCCCCCTTCCCCGAGGATCGCGGTTGGGACCTGGAGCGCCTCTACGACCCCGATCCCGGCCATCCCGGGACCAGCTACGTCAGCGCCGGGGGCTTCCTCGGCGATGCCGCCGATTTCGACGCCCCCTTCTTCGGGATCGGCCCGCGCGAGGCCACCGGGATGGACCCGCAGCAGCGGCTGCTGCTGGAAGCGGCCTGGGAGGCGCTGGAGGACGCGGGCATCGCCCCGGACTCGCTGCGCGGCGCCGCGGCCGGCGTCTTCGCGGGGGTCATGAGCCATGACTACGGGTTCGCCGCGGGCGCCGCTGCCGCCCGCATCGGCTACGAAGCCTCGACCTCCGCCGGCAGCATCGTCTCCGGCCGCGTCGCCTACTCGCTCGGCCTCGAGGGCCCGGCGGTGACCGTCGACACCGCCTGCTCCTCCTCGCTGGTGGCGATGCACCTGGCCGGCCAGGCATTGCGCGCCGGCGAGTGCGATCTCGCCCTGGCCGGCGGCGTCACGATCGCCTCGACGCCGGGGATGTTCGTGATGTTCAGCCGTCAGCGCGGGCTGGCGCCGGACGGGCGCTGCAAGCCCTTCGCCGCCGCCGCCGACGGCACCGGGATCTCCGAGGGCGTCGGCCTGGTCCTGCTGGAGCGCCTCTCCGCCGCCGAACGCAACGGCCACGAGGTGCTGGCGCTGGTCCGTGGCTCGGCGACCAACCAGGATGGCGCCTCGAACGGGCTGACCGCGCCCAACGGGCCCTCGCAGGAGCGGGTGATCCGCCAGGCCCTGGCCAACGCCGGACTGCGGCCGGAGGAGGTCGACGCGGTCGAGGCCCACGGCACCGGCACCACGCTGGGCGACCCGATCGAGGCGCAGGCCCTGCTCGCCACCTATGGCCAGGACCGGGGCGAGGCGGAGCCGCTGAAGCTGGGGGCGATCAAGTCCAACCTCGGCCACACCCAGGCCGCGGCCGGGGTGGCGGGCGTGATCAAGATGGCGATGGCGATGCGCCACGGCGTCTTGCCGAAGACGCTGCACCTCGACGAGCCGAGCCCGCACGTGGACTGGGAGGCAGGCGCGGTGGAGCTGCTGGGGGAGGCGCAGCCATGGGAAGCGAACGGGCACCCCCGTCGTGCCGGCGTCTCCTCCTTCGGTCTCTCCGGCACCAACGCCCACGTGATCCTCGAGGAGCCGCCGTCGGTGGAGGCGACGGCCGATTCGACGGAGACGGAATCCGAGCCGAGCGCGGCCGAGCAGCTCGGCGCAGACCTCCCGCCCCTGCCGGCGACCCCCCTGCCGCTCTCGGCCAAAGGCCCCGAGGCGCTGCGCGAGCAGGCCGAGCGCCTCGTCTCACACCTGGGCGAGCACCCCGACCTCGACCCCACCGACGTCGCCTTCTCCCTCGCCACCAGCCGCGCCAAGCTCGAGCACCGGGCCACCGCGATCGGCTCCGACCGCGAAGAGCTGTTGGAGGCCCTCGGCGCTCTTGCAACCGGCAAGCCCCACCCGAGCCTGATCCAGGGCCGCGCGACCCAGGGCAGGCTCGCCTTCCTCTTCAGTGGTCAGGGCGCCCAGCGCCCGGGCATGGGCAAGGAGCTCTATGAGTCCTTCCCGGCCTTCGCCAAAGCATTGGACGAGATCTGCGCCGAGCTCGACCCGCTGCTCGACCGCTCGCTCAAAGACCTCCTCTTCGCGGATGAAGGAAGCGAGGAGGCGTCCCTGCTCGACGCCACCCAGTTCACCCAACCCGCCCTCTTCGCCCTTGAGGTCGCCCTCTTCCGCCAACTCCAGGCCTGGGACCTCGCCCCCGACTACCTGCTCGGGCACTCGATCGGGGAGCTGGCCGCGGCTCACGTCGCCGGGGTTTTCTCCCTCTCCGACGCCGCCAGGCTGATCGCCGCCAGGGGCGCTCTGATGGGAGCCCTGCCCGAGGGCGGGGCGATGGTCGCGATCGAGGCCTCCGAGCAGGAGATCGCGAAGGACCTCCCCGAGGGCCTCTCGATCGCCGGGATCAACGCCCCCGACTCGGTCGTCGTCTCCGGTTCCGAAGACGCCGCCCTGAAGCTGGCCGAGACCTGGAAGGAGAAGGGCCGCAAGACCACCCGCCTGCGGGTAAGCCACGCCTTCCACTCCGAGCTGATGGAGCCGATGCTGGATGAGTTCGCAGAGGTCACCGAGACCATCTCCTTCAACCCGCCGCGGATCCCGGTCCTCTCCAACCTCAGCGGGGAGCCGCTCACCCCCGAGCAGGCAACCGACCCCGCCTACTGGGTCGCCCAGGTCAGAGAACCGGTCCGCTTCGCCGACGGCGCCGCCTACCTCGCCGCCCAGGGAGTGAGCACCGCCGTCGAGCTCGGACCCGACGGCGTCCTCTGCGCGATGTCCCAGGGCTCCTTCGCCGCGGCCGAGAAGGACGCGGTGGCGGTGCCGCTGCTGCGCAAGGACCGGGCCGAGGCCACCGCCATGCTCGGTGCTCTCGCCGCCGCCCAGGCCAACGGCGCGCCGCTGCAGTGGCAGCGCCTGCTTCCACGCGCCTCCCGCGTCCCGCTTCCCACCTACGCCTTCCAGCGCAAGCGCTACTGGCTGGAACCGCGGGCGGGGGAGGCCGACGTCCTCGGCGCCGGGCTGGGCAGCGCCGATCATCCCCTGCTGGGCGCTGCCATCTCCCTGCCCGGCGCCGGCGACGCCGACGCCGACGGCGGCTGGCTCCTCACCGGCCGCCTCTCATTGCAGACCCACCCCTGGCTGGCCGACCATGCCGTCCACGGCACCCCGATCCTGCCCGGCACCGCCTTCGTGGAGATGGCGCTGAAGGCGGCCGGGCAGGTCGGCGCCGAGGCGATCGAGGAGCTGACCCTGGAGGCGCCCCTGGTCCTACCCGAGCGGGGGGCGGTCCAGGTCCAGGTCGCCGTCGGCGCCGCCGACGAGCAGGGCTCCCGCTCGATCGCGATCCACTCCCGGCCGGAGGACGGCGACGACCCCGAGCACGGGTGGACCTCGAACGCGAGCGGAGTCCTCAGCGCTGCCGGGGACGAGCTGGCTGAGCCGATCGGGGAGTGGCCTCCGGCCGGCGCCGAGGAGTTGGCGATCGACTCTCTATATGAGGACCTCGCCGATCTCGGGATCGACTACGGCCCCGCCTTCCAGGGCGTCAGGGCCGCCTGGCGCCGCGGCGAGGAGCTCTTCGCCGAGCTCGAGCTCGGCGAAGAGCAGGCACCCCAGGCCGAGCGCTTCGGAATCCACCCGGCGTTGCTCGACGCCGCCTTCCACCCCTTGGCCGCGGCGACTGGAGAAGAGGAGGGGGAGGGGCCGAAGGTCCCCTTCGCCTGGCACGGCGTGCGCCTGCACCGGGGCGGTGCCGCCAAGCTGCGGGTGGCGCTGGCGCCGGCCGGGCCGGAGGCGCTCAGTCTGGCGATCGCGGACTCCGCCGGCGAGCCGCTCGCCGCGGTGGAGTCGATCGCCACCCGCCCGCTCCCTGTCGCGGCGCTCACCGGCGCCGGCAAGCACCGCGACTCGCTCTTCACTGTGGGCTGGGTCGAGCAGTCCCTGCCCGAGACGGGCACAAGGGAAGCCGAGCCGGCCGAGCCGCTCGAGCTCACCCCCGACCCCGGGCTCGACCCCGACGCCGCCGCCCAGGCCCTCTGCGCCGAGGTCCTGGCGAGGCTGCAGGAGGCGATCGCCGCCGAGGAGGAGACCCGCATCGCCTTCCTCACCCAGGGGGCGGTCGCCGCCGCCGAGGGCGAGTCCCCGGACCCGGCCGCGGCCGCCGTCTGGGGCCTGGTCCGCTCCGCCCAGGCCGAGCACCCGGGTCGCTTCCTGCTGATCGATACGGACGGCAGCCAGGCCTCCGAAGAGATCCTCTCCTCCGCTCTTGCCGGTGAGATGGAGCCTCAGCTCGCCCTGCGTGAGGGAACCGCTCTCGCCCCGCGCCTGGCCCGGGCCGATTCGGAGGAGAGCGAGCCGACGCCCCCCGACCCCGAGCGCACCGTCCTCATCACCGGTGCCGGCGGCGCCCTCGGCTCCCTCTTCGCCCGCCACCTGGTCGAGCAAGGCGCCCGTCACCTGCTGTTGACCAGCCGCCGCGGCTCCGAGGCCCCCGGGGCCCTGGAGCTGGCGGCGGAGCTGAGCGAGCTCGGAGCCGAGGTCCGGATCGCCGCCTGCGACGTCGCCGATCGCTCCGCGCTCTCGACCCTGCTCGCCTCGATCCCGGCCGAGCACCCCCTCGGCACCGTGATCCACGCCGCCGGCGTCCTCGACGACGGCGTCGTCGAGTCGCTCACCCCCGAGCGCCTGGAGAGTGTGATGGCGCCCAAGGCCCGGGCCGCCTGGAACCTGCACGAGCTGGCCGGGGACGCCGAGCTCGTCCTCTTCTCCTCGATCGCCGGAACCTTCGCCAGCCCCGGCCAGGGCAACTACGCCGCCGCCAACGCCTTCCTCGACGCGCTCGCCCAGCGGCGCCGCGGCGAAGGGCTGCCCGCTTCCTCGATCGCCTGGGGCGCCTGGGGCGCCGAGAGCGAGATGACGCGTCATCTCGGCGAGGGCGACCGGGCGCGGTTCTCGCGCGGGGGAATCAGGCCGCTCGCTCCCGGCGATGGACTCGAGCTCTTCGACCGGGCCCGCGCCCTTCCCGCCTCCTTCCTGGTCGCCGCCGACCTCGACACCCGTGCCCTGCGCGCCGCGGCCCGGTCCGAGCAGCTGCCCGCTCTGCTCTCGCAGCTGGTTCGCGTCCCCGCCCGCCGCGGCGCCGGCGATGCCGCCGCCTTCGCCCGCCGCCTCGCCGCCGCGCCCGAAGCCGAGCGCGAGGGCATCGCCGTGGCCCTGGTCGCCGAGCAGGTCGCCGCCGTCCTCGGCCACGCCTCCGCCGCCGCGATCGACCCGACGGCCGCCTTCAAGGACCTCGGCTTCGACTCGCTGGGAGCGGTCGAACTGCGCAACCGCCTCAGCGCCGCCACCGGCCTGCGCCTGCCCTCGACGCTGGTCTTCGATCACCCGACCGCGGCCGCGGTCGGCGCTTACGTGTGCGGCCTGGTCGACCCCCGGGCGGCGGCCGGCGCCGAGGTCGACGGTGCGATCGAGCGGCTGCGTGGGCTGCTCGGCCAGCTCACCGGGGACGAGCGCGAGCAGGCCGCCGGGCGGATCCGCTCGCTGCTCTCGCAGGGCTATGCGACCGATGCCGATGCGGGGGCCGTGGAGCGGATCCGCTCCGCCAGCGCCGCCGAGATCCTCGAGATCGTCAACGACGAGATGGGAGCGGGATGAGCACCGACGACAAGATTCTCGATTCGCTCAAGCAGGTGACGATCGAGCTGCGGGGCACGCGCGAGCGGCTACGGGAGCTCGAAGAGCGCGACCGGGAGCCGATCGCGATCGTCAGCATGAGCTGCCGCTATCCCGGCGGCGCGAGCTCGCCGGAGAGCCTCTGGGAGATGCTCGCCGCCGAGCGCGACGTGGCCACGGACTTCCCGACCGATCGCGGCTGGGCTCTGGAGACGCTCTTCGACCCCGACCCGGACCAGCCGGGGACGACCTATGTGCGCAAAGGCGGCTTCCTCGACGACGCGGCCGAGTTCGACGCCTCCTTCTTCGGCGTCCGCCCCGGCGAGGCAGAGGGGATGGACCCGCAGCAGCGGCTGCTGCTGGAAGCGAGCTGGGAGGCCTTCGAACGCGCCGGCCTCGACCCAGCCGAGTTGCGCGGCAGCCGCACCGGCATCTTTGCCGGCGTCATGTACCAGGACTACGGGGCGGGCGGCGAGTCCGTCGAGGGCGATATCGCCCCCTCTCCCGGGGTCGGCGGTTGCATCGTCTCCGGCGGCGTCTCCTACGCGCTCGACCTCTCGGGGCCGGCGATCACCGTCGACACCGCCTGCTCCTCCTCGCTGGTCGCGATCCACCTCGCCTGTCAGGCGCTGCGCGCGGGCGACTGCTCGCTCGCCCTCGCCGGCGGCGTCACCGTGCTCTCGAGCCCGCTCGTCTTCGTGATGATGAGCCGCCCCCGCGGCCTCGCCCCCGACGGTCGCTGCAAGCCCTTCGCCGCCGCCGCCGACGGCACCGGCTGGTCGGAGGGCGTCGGCCTGGTCCTGCTCGAGCGCCTCTCCGACGCCGAACGCAACGGCCACGAGATCCTGGCCTTGATCCGCGGCTCCGCCACCAACCAGGACGGTGCCTCCAACGGCATCACCGCCCCCAACGGCCCCTCGCAGGAAAAGGTGATCCGCCACGCTCTGGCCAACGCCGGCCTCGGCCCGGCCGAGGTCGACGCGGTCGAGGCGCACGGGACCGGCACCCCCCTCGGCGACCCGATCGAGGCCCAGGCCCTGCTCGCCACCTACGGTCAGGGTCGCGACAGCGACCGACCCCTGCACCTCGGCGCCGTCAAGTCCAACCTCGGCCACACCGGGGCCGCCGCCGGGGTCGCCGGCGTGATCAAGATGGCGATGGCGATGCGCGCCGGCGTGCTGCCGCGGACCCTCCACCTCGATCAGCCGACCCCGCACGTCAACTGGGACTCGGGCGCGGTCGAGCTGTTGGAGCAGGCGCTGCCCTGGAAGGCGAACGGCCATCCCCGCCGCGCCGGCGTCTCCGCTTTCGGCATCAGCGGTACCAACGCCCACCTGATCCTCGAGGAGGCGCCCGCACCCGTCGCGCCGCCGCCCGCCCGGGAGCCCGAGTCCGGCGGCGCGATCGCGCCGCTGCTGCTCTCGGCCCGGGGGGAGGAGCCGTTGCGCGCCGCCGCCGGACGCCTCCGCGCCCACCTGCTCGAGCACCCGGAGCTCGCCCGCGCCGACGTCGCCCGCGCCCTCGCCTGCGAGCGCCCGCGCTTCGAGCGGCGCGCCGTCGTCACCGGCGCCGATCGCGAGCAGCTGCTCGCCGGCCTCGCCGCGATCGCGGGCGGTGCGGGGGCGGAGAACGTCGCCGCCGCCACGGCGCCCGCGATCGCCGCCGACGGCCCCGTCTTCCTCTTCCCCGGCCAGGGGTCGCAGTGGCGCAGCATGGCCGTCGAGCTGCTCGCCTCCGCACCCGTCTTCGCCGCCAAGATCGACGCCTGCGAGCAGGCGCTCGAGCCCCACGTCGAGTGGTCGCTGGGAAGCATCCTGCGCCGCGAGGAGGGTGCCGCGGACCTCGAACGGGTCGACGTCGTGCAGCCGGTCCTGTTCGCGGTGATGGTCGCGCTGGCCGCGCTCTGGCGCGCCTCCGGGGTCGAGCCGGCCGCGGTGCTCGGCCACTCCCAGGGCGAAATCGCCGCCGCCCACGTCGCCGGTGGGCTCTCGCTCGAGGACGCGGCGCAACTGGTCGCCCTGCGCAGCCAGGTGCTGGAGTGGGGGTCGGGCCAGGGCTCGATGGCGCTGGTCGCGGTCGGCGCCGAGGAGCTCACCGCCCGGGTCGCCGGCTGGGAGAAACGGGTCGCGCTCGCCGGCGTCAACGGCCCCTCCTCGATCGTCGTCTCCGGTGGCACCCAGGGCATCGAAGAGGTGCTGGCCCAGTGCGAGGAAGCGGGGATCTGGACCTACAAGATCCGCGCCGCGGTCGGCGCCGGGCACTCTCCCGCGGTCGAGATCGCGCGGCCGCTGCTGATGGAAACCGCGGCCGGGATCGTGCCCCGCTCGGGCGAGATCCCCTTCTACTCCTGCTGTGTCGCGGGCCAGATCGACACGGCACAGCTCGACGCCGAGTACTGGTATCGCAACGCCCGCGAACCGGTGCTGTTCGGCCCGACCGTAAACCTGCTGCTGGATCAGGGGCAGCGACACTTCGTCGAGGTCAGCCCCAACCCGATCCTGATGGTGCCGCTGAGCGAAGCCTTCGCGCACGAGCTCGGCGACGGCGCCGGGGAGGCGAGCTTCACGCCGACGCTGCGGCGCCACAGCGGCTCGCTCGAGGACTTCGCGCTCGCCGTCGGCACGGTCTGGGCGCAGGGGGTCGAGGTCGACTGGGACGCGGCGCTGACGCCGGCGCGGAGCCGGGTCCCGCTGCCGACCTACCCGTTCCAGCGCGAGCGCTTCTGGCTCGAGTCGGCGCCGACCGGCGCGGGAGACGTCTCGATGGCCGGCCAGGCCACTGCCGAGCACCCGCTGTTGGGGGCCGTCGTGCGCCCGGCCGAGGGCGACGGCTGGATCCTCACCGGACGGCTCTCGCTGGAGACCCATCCCTGGCTCGCCGACAGCGGCGCCATGGGCGTCGCCCTGCTGCCCGAGGCGGCCTTCGTCGAGCTGGCCCTGCGGGCCGGCGCCGAGGCCGGTTGCGAGCTCCTGCGCGAGCTGACGCTGGAGGCGCCACTGCCCCTGCCCGAGGGCGGCGCCGTCCAGGTCCAGCTGACCGTCTCCGGGCCCGGGGAGGACGGTCGCCGCGCGCTCGGTTTCCACGCCCG
Organism: uncultured Solirubrobacterales bacterium; assembly: GCA_963795625.1. Taxonomy (GTDB): domain Bacteria; phylum Actinomycetota; class Thermoleophilia; order Solirubrobacterales; family 70-9; genus VAYN01. The sequence goes on from CAWCIS010000004.1 coordinate 188,661, forward strand.
CTCGGAGGGCGACGAGGACTCCGGCGAGCGCGAGTGGACCAGGTACGCGACCGGGGTTCTGGCTCCGGCCGGAGCGCCCGCGGCCGCCGCGGAGGAGGGTGGGGAGTGGCCGCCGGCCGGCGCCGAGCCGGTCGAGCTCGCCGGCCTCTACGACGACCTCGCGGCCGTCGGCCTCGACTACGGCCCGGCCTTCCAGGGCCTCGACGCGGCCTGGCGCCGGGACGACGAGGTCTACGCCGAAGTCGCCCTGGGCGAGGACGAGGTCGGCGCCGCCACCTCCTTCGGGCTGCACCCGGCCCTCCTGGGCGCGGCGCTGCAGGCGGCGGCCTGCCTGCCCGGCGGCGATCGCGAGCCGCTCCGGGAGGTGCCGCCGTTGCCGTCCTCCTTCGCCGACGTGCGTCTTTACGCGGGCGGGAAGTCGCGCCTGCGGGTGACGGTCTCCTCGCCGGCGGAGAAGGGGGTCGCGCTCCGGGTCAGCGACGACGCCGGTCATCCGGTCGCCACGGTCGGCTCCCTCGCCCTGCGACCGCTGCCGACCGAGCCGCTCGCCGCCGCCGCCGATGACGCCCTGCTGGCGCTCGAGTGGTCGCGGCTGCAGCCGCCAGAGACGGCGCCGGTGGCCGAGTTGACGCTGGTCGGGGGGAGCGCCCCGGCGCTGGCGGCGGCGCTCGGCGGCGGCGCCGCCCACGCCGACCTGGCGGCGCTCGCCGCGGCCCTGCCCGAGGGGGAGGCTCCGCGCGACGTCGTCTTCGTCCTCGACCCCGCGGCCGCGAGCGCCGAGGCCGCTCACGCGGCAGCGGCCGCCGCGCTCGCGGCCGCGGGGACCTGGCTGGCCGCGGAGCGCTTCGCCGACTCCCGCCTCGTCTTCCTCACCGCCGGCGCGATCGCCGCCGGTGCCGGGGACGCCGTCCCGGGTCTGGGTCAGGCGCCGGTCTGGGGCTTGATCCGCTCCGCCCAGAACGAGCACCCCGGGCGGTTCGGGCTGATCGACCTCGACGGCGCCGATGTCTCGGCGGCGGCGCTGGGACAGGCGCTGACTCTGGCCGAGCCGCAGCTGGCCGTGCGGCAGGGAAGCATGCTGGTGCCGCGCCTGCGCCGGGCCGGGTCGGCGCAGGCGGTGGAGCCGCCGCGGATCGACCCCGACGGGACCCTGCTGCTGACCGGCAACGCCTCCGGCCTGGCGAGCCTCGTCGGCCGTCACCTGGTCGCCGCCCACGGCGTCGGCCACGTCCTCCTGGGGAGCGCCGCGGCGGCCGAGCCCGCCATGGCGGAGCTGCGAGCGGCGCTGGAGGAGGCCGGCGCCGAGGTCGGCACCGCGACCTGCGACCTCGCCGACCGCGCCCAGCTCGCCGCCCTGCTCGACTCCGTCGACCCCGCCCATCCGCTCACCGCTGTCGTCCACGTGGCCGCGCCGAGCGAGGAGGGCCTGCTCGCGGCGCTGACGCCAGAGCGGCTCGACGGCGCCCTCGCCGCCGCCGTCGACCCCGCCTGGCACCTGCACCAGCTCACCGCCGGTCTCGATCTCGGCGTCTTCGCGCTGCTCTCCTCGGTCGCCGGCAGCCTTGGCCGGCCGGGGCAGGCCGGCCGCGCCGCCGCCGACGTCTTCCTCGAGGGCCTCGCCGCCAGGCGCGGCGGCGACGGGCTTGCCGCCGCCGCCCTGGCCTGGGGGCTGCGGGAGGAGACCCTGAGAGCGTCGGGCGCGACCCTGGACACGGCCGGGCTCGAGCTGGTCCGCCGCTCCGGTCTGGCGCCCCTCTCCGACCGCGAGTGCCTGCGGCTCTTCGATGCCGCCCTTGCCGATTCGCGGCCCGCTCTGGCGGCGGCCCGACTGCACCTGCCGGCCTGGCGGCAGCAGGCCCGCGCCGGCCTGCTGCCGCCGGTGCTGGCGGATCTCGTCCGCCTCCCCGCGCGACGGGCGGGCGCCGGCGCCGAGAAGACCCTGCCCGACCTGCTCGCCGGCATCCCGGCGGAGGAGCGCGCCGCGACGGTGCTGGACTACCTGCGCGGGCAGATCGCCGAAGCGCTGGGCTACGACTCGGGGGCCGAGGTCGACCCGGAGACGCCGTTGCTCGAGCTCGGCTTCGACTCGCTGACCGCGCTCCAGTACCGCAACCGCCTCGGCACCGCCACCGGCCTGCGGCTGACTCCGAGCGTGATCCTCGACTACCCGACCACCGCCGCGCTCGCCGAGCACCTGGTCGGCCGGCTCGACGTCGCCGACCGGGGCCACGGGGAGGTGGGGGAGGACTGCTGACGACGCTGATGGCCGGCGCCCACCACGGCGGCCGCATGCCCGAGTTCATCGCCTCGCTGAACGCGATGGCGAGCTTCCGGCCCGCCTTCGAGAGCCTCGAGGAGAGTGGCGTCGAGCCCTACTCGGTCCGCCTCGCCGCGGGCCCGGCCCGGCCGCCGCTGATCTGCGTGCCCTCGGTGACGCCGTTTTCGGGGCCGCACGAGTACGCCAAACTGGCCCGCCAGTTCCGCGGCGGGCGCGAGCTGATGGCGCTGCGCTGGCCCGGCTTCGGCGCCATCGACGAGCCGCTGCCGGCGGACGCCGGGCTCGCCCTCGAGCTGCAGGCGGCGGCGATCGAGAGCGTCGCCGGGACCGACCCGGTGATCCTCGCCGGGCACTCCAGCGGTGGCGCCTTCGCCCACGGCATCGCCGAGCTGCTCGAGCGCCGCGGCCGCGCGGTCGCCGCCGTGGTCCTGATCGACAGCTTCCACCCCGGCCAGCTCGGCCTCGGTGGCGAGGACGGGCTCTCTCCGGCCGGCCTCGGGATCCTCGACGGGATGCTGGCGGCCGCGGCCCCGAGCCTGCCGGTCGACGACGCCCGGCTGACCGCGATGGCCGCCTACATGGTCATGCTCGGCGAGCTCGAGGTCGGCCCGCTCGAGGCCCCGGTGCTGCTGCTGAGGGCCGCCGAGGCGATCGCCCCCGATCTCGGCGAGCTCGAGTGGCAGCCGCGCTGGGAGGGCCCGCACGACGCCGTCGACACTCCCGGAAACCACCTTTCGATGATGGACGCGCACGCCGCGGCAACCGCCGCGGCGATCTCCGACTGGCTGCGAGAGACGGTCGGCGAGGCGCCGGAAACACAAGCAAACAAGGGGAAAGAGGTACAGAGATGAGTGCAACGGAGACGACGGTGGGATTCAGTTCGGTCGAGGAGATCCTCGAGGCCGAGATCCCGTCCACCTACAAGGCCGCCTACGTCGAGAAAGCGGACGCGGTCCGGCTCTGGGAACAGCCGGAAGAGACCCGCCAGCGGGCCGACGTGCGGGAGACGCTGAAGGTCGGCGAGATCCCGACGCCCGAGCCCGCCCCCGATGAGGTGACGATCGCGATCATGGCCAGCGCCCTCAACTACAACACGGTCTGGTCGGCCCGTTTCGAGCCGATCCCGGGCTTCCTCTTCCTCGACTTCCTCGGTAAGACGGGAGGCTGGAACGAGCGCCACAACCAGGATTACCAGGTGCTCGGCTCCGACGCCGCCGGCGTGATCGTCAAGCTCGGCTCCAACGTGACCCGCTGGAAGGTCGGCGAATCGGTCGTCGTCCACACCGGCTGGGGCGACCTCGAAGAGGGGATCAACCACCACGACATCGTCAGGTCGACCGAGACCAGGGCCTGGGGCTTCGAGACCAACTACGGCGGCCTCGCCCACTACTCGGTCGTCAAGAGCGCCCAGCTGATGAAGAAGCCGACCCACCTGACCTGGGAGGAGGCGGCCTGCAACACGCTCTGCGGGATGACCTCCTACCGGATGCTGGTCGGGGAGAACGGCGCCCTCTGCAAGCAGGGGGAGCTGGTCTTCATCTGGGGCGCCGCCGGTGGCCTCGGCAGCTACGCGGTGCAGCTGGTCAAAAACGGCGGCGGCATCGCGATCGGGGTCGTCAACTCGGAGGCCAAGCAGGAACTGCTGGAAGAGCTCGGCTGCGACCTGATCATCCGCCGCGACCAGATGGATCTCGACGGGCTGGAGCCGCGTAAGTTCGGCAAAGCGTTCCGCGAAATCGTCCGTGCCGAGTACGGCGAAGACCCCCACATCATCTTCGAGCACGTTGGCCAGAAGACGTTCTGGGCCTCGGTCTACCTGGCCCGCAACGGCGGCAGGATCGTCACCTGCGGCTCCAGCACCGGCGCCGATCACCACTACGACAACCGCTATCTGTGGATGAAGACGAAACGGATCATCGGCAGCCACGGCGCCACCGTGCAGGAAGGGAAGGAGTTCACCCGCTTGGTCGACCTGGGGATGATCCAGCCTGCCCTCTCCAAGGTGGTCCCGCTCGACGACGTCGCCCAGGGCGCCCACGAGCTCGACGCCAACACCCACGTCGGCAAGGTCGGCGTCCTCTGCCTGGCCGCGGAAGAGGGCCTCGGGATCGAAGACCCGGAGAAGCGGGAGCGGATCGGCGCCGAGAAGATCGAAATGTTCCGCAAGTACGCGTAGGCGGGCCGATGCGACTGCACACCAGATCATGGGGCGCCGGGGCGGCGGCGCCGGTCGTCTGCGTCCACGGGATCGGGCAGCACGGCGGCATCTTCGAGGAGCTCGCCCGGCGCCTCGCCGAGTCCGGGCGGCGAGTCGTCGCCGTCGACCTGCGCGGCCACGGCGGCTCCGGCCACGAGCCGCCGTGGAGCCTCGGCACCCATGTCGCCGACCTGCTGGAGACGATGGACGCCGAAGGGATCGGCTCGGCGTCCATCGTCGGCCACAGCTTCGGCGCCTCGGTCGCGGCGGCGCTGGCGGCCGAGGAGGGCGAGCGGGTCGGAGCCCTGGCCCTGCTCGATCCCGGCTTCGGGATTCCCGTGGAGCACGCCCTCAAGTCGGCGGAAATGGACCGGCTCGACTGGAGCTTCGCCTCGGTCGACGGCGCCGTCAACGCCCTGCTCGCCTCCGACACCGTGGTCGCCGCTCCGCGCGAGACGGTCGCCGCCTTCGCCGCCGCCGATCTGCGCCCCGGCGCCGACGGGCGCCTGCGCTTCAGCTTCTGCCCGGCCGCGGTGGTGGTCGCCTGGAGCGAGATGGTCCTGCCGCCGCCGCCGATCGCGCCGCTGCCGACCCTGCTCCTGCGCCCGGTCGGCTCGCAGTTCCCGGGCGGGGCCGAAGACAGGCGCTACCGCGAGGCGCTGGGCTCGCAGCTGACCCTGAAGGCGGTCCCCAACGGCCACAACCTGCTCTGGGAGTCCCCGCGCGAGTCGATTCCCGCCATCCTCGAGTTCCTCGCGGCCGGCCCCGCCTAGCCGGCGCATCCGACATTTACCCCAGCGGGGTGGGGCAAATCTCCGATGCGTGCCGCGGATCTCTAGCGGCTGACCGCGATCGCCGCCAGCACCAGGCCGTCGCGGACCAGCCAGCGGCCCTCGAAGCCGCGCAGCTCGTCGCCGTCGAGCTCGGGCCCGGGCACCAGCAGCCGCGCCGTGAAGGCGAGTCGGTCCGGCTCGATCTCCAGCTCCGCGTCCTCGAAGCCGAGCCAGCGCTGGGCCAGCGGGAACCAGGCCTTGTAGACGGACTCCTTGGCGCTGAACAGGAGCCGGTCCCAGTGGATCGCCGGCGTCTTCGCGGCGAGCTCGCCCAGCAGCCGCCGCTCGGCCGGCCGAGCGATGTCGCCGAGCAGTCCCTCGGGCAGTGCTTCGTGCGGCTCGGCGTCGACCCCGATCGTCGCCAGCTCGGCGCTCCGCGCCACCACCGCGGCCCGGTAGCCGCGGCAGTGGGTGATGCTGCCGACCACCCCCTGCGGCCAGAGCGGCTCGCCGCGCTCGCCGGCGGGAACCGGCCCCGGCACCTCGCCCAGCCGTTCGAGGGCGCGGTGGGCGCAGCCACGGGCGGTGGCGAACTCGCGCCTGCGCTTGTCGACGGCGCGGCCGACGGCGCTCTCCTCGGCCGGGAAGAGGGTGACGCTGGCGGAGTCGTCGAGGGCCTCGACCGCGACCGCGGCGGCGGGCAGGATCTCCTCGATCACGCCGCCGCTCCCGCCGCCGGCAGGATCGCTCGCATCCCCGGCCGGATCCAGCTGCGCCGCGTCCACTCGCGCGGGTAGCCGAGCGAGACCTCCTCGAAGCGGACCCCGTCGTACCAGCTGGTGACCGGGATGTGGAGGTGGCCGTAGACGACCGCCGCCGCCCCGAAGCGGGTGTGCCACTCGGCGGTCGACTTGGTCCCGCACCACTGCGCGAACTCGGGGTGGCGCAGCAGCCGCGTCGGCCCCTCCAGCAGCGGGAAGTGGTTGACCAAGACCGTCGGCATCCCGGCCGGCCGCTCCAGCAGCCGCGCCTCGGTCTCGCGCAGCCGCGCCCAGCACCACTCCTCGCGGCTCGGGTAGGGGTCGGGGTGGAGCAGGAACTCGTCGACGCAGACGACCCCGGCCGCGTGCGCCAGCCGCATCGCCTCGACCTTGGTCGGGGCGATGTTGGCGCCGAAGGAGTAGTCGTAGAGAAGGAAGAGCGGCGCCACCAGCGCCGGCCCGCCCGCCCCCTCCCAGACCGGGTAGGGGTCCTCCGGGCTGGTCACCCCGAGCCGCGCGCAAAGCTCGACCAGCTCCAGGTAGCGAGCTTCGCCGCGGCTCCCACCCACGTCGTCGCGCTGGGTCAGCAGCTCGTGGTTGCCCGGCGCCCAGATCACCCGGGCGAATCGCTCTGCCAGCAGCGCCAGCGCCCACTCGACCTCGGCGAGCGAGTCGGCGACGTCGCCGCAGACGATCAGCCAGTCGTCCTCGTGGCCCGGCTTCAGCGCCGCCACGAACTCGCGGTTCTCGGCGTGGCTGACGTGCAGGTCGCTGATCGCGAAGAGCGTGCCGGTTCCCGTCGCCATCGCCTGGAGCTACTGGGCGAGGCTGCAGCGGGCTTGGTAGATCGAGGTGAAGCCGCTCTCGAAGCCGTTGCGGGCGGCGCGCAGATAGAGCCGCCAGACGCGGACCCGTTCCGGGCCGGCGAGCCGGATCGCCTGCTCGAGGTTCTCGTCGAGCCGGTTCGCCCAGTGGCGCAGCGTCTCCGCGTAGTCGGGGGCGAAGTCCTCGACGTGATGGGTGACGAAGCCGGCCCGTTCCAGCGCCAGGAGGTTGCGCGAGAGGTGCAGCGGCGCCGCATCGGGGAAGACGTAGCGCTCGGAGAAGGCGCCGGCCTCGCTGTCGCTGTGGCGCAGGCGGGTGATGCCGTGGTTGAGCAGGCGCCCGCCAGGCTTGAGCATGCGGGCCAGGGTCTGCGCGTAGACCTCGATCTGGGAGGCGCCGACGTGCTCGACCATGCCGATGCTGGCGATCGCGTCGAACTTCTCGCCGGTCGCCGGCAGGTCGCGGTAGTCCATCACCCGGATCTCGACCCGGTCGGCGACCCCGGCCGCCTCCGCCCGCTGCCGCGCCTTCTCGGCCTGGGGGGCGGAGAGGGTGATGCCGACGACGTCGGCGCCGTGCTTGGTCGCCGCCCAGAGCGGGAAGCCGCCCCAGCCGCAGCCGACGTCGAGGACCCGGTCGCCCGGCTTCAGCTCGAGCTTGCGGGCGACCGTCTCCAGCTTCTCCTCCTGCGCCTCCTCCAGGGTCTTCTTCTCGCCGCCGCGCCAGATCGCGCAGCTGTAGACCATCGTCGGTCCGAGGAAGAGCTCGAAGAACTCGTTGGAGACGTCGTAGTGGTGGCGCACGGCGCGGGCGTCGCGCTCTTTGCTGTGGCGGCGGCCGCTCGGCCGCAGCTCCGACCGAGGGCGGGGGGGAGGCTTCCTCACCCCGGCCGCGCGCACGGCGCCGAGCAGCAGCGCCCGCTTGTCGGCGCCCTCCAGCGCCGGCGGTTGCCAGCCGTCGAGCAGGGCGATCACCGCGTCCATGTCGTCGACCTCGATCTCGCCGCTGACGTAGGCGCGCCCGAGCCCGAGCTGGCCCGGGGCCCGCAGCACATGGGCGGCGGCGGCAGGCGAGCGGACGCTGAAGGTCGGCCCGGTGCCGGACGTCGACGGCAGGCTCGTCCCGTCCCAGAACTCGACCGTGAACGGCCGCTCCGGGATCCGCGCCTCGATCTCACGCCGCAGCGTCGCAGTGTTCGCGAAAGCCATCGCGCCGCACCCTAACAATGCTTCAGCCGGGCGCCGTATGATCGGCGGCAGTGTCCACGACCGCCGGCCCACTTCCCTCAGACATCCAGCCGGTCGCCAACGAGACCCGCGACCGGATCATCACCGGCCTGGTCACGCTGATCCCGTTCGCCGCGATCGGCCTCGCCGCCTGGCAGGTCTGGGGCAGCGCCCTGCACTGGAGCGACGTCTTCCTCTTCCTCGGCATGTACATATTCAGCGGCCTCGGGATCACGGTCGGCTTCCACCGCCACCTCACCCACCGCGCCTTCAAGGCCAAGCCCTGGCTGCACGGCCTGCTGGCGGCCGCCGGCTCGGTCGCGATCGAGGGCCCGGTCATCTCCTGGGTCGCCGACCACCGCAAGCACCACGCCTTCGCCGACGTCGAGGGCGACCCGCACAGCCCCCACGTCGACCACGGCCACGGCTGGAGCGGCGCCCTGCGCGGCCTCTACCACGCCCACATGGGCTGGCTCTTCATCCACACCCAGCGCGGCAACAAGGAACGCTTCGCGCCGGACCTGCTCAAGGACCCGATCATCAGCCGGATCGACGCCACCTTCATCTGGTGGGCGATCGGGGGGCTTTTGCTCCCCTTCTTCCTCGGCTGGATCATCGGCGGCACCCTCTTCGCCGCCGTCACCGGCCTGCTCTGGGGCGGCCTCGTCCGCGTCTTCGTCCTCCACCACTTCACCTACAGCATCAACTCCCTATGTCATGTCTTCGGGGTCCGCGACTTCGAGACCGGCGACGAGTCGCGCAACCTGGCGCTGATCGCGATCCCCACCTTCGGCGAGGCCTGGCACAACAACCACCACGCCTTCCCGACCTCCGCCACCCATGGCCTCGGCCGCTTCCAGATCGACATCTCGGCTCTGGTCATCGACGGCCTCGAGAAGCTCGGCCTGGTCTGGGACGTGGTGCGCGTGTCCCCCGAGCGCATGGCCGCCAAGGCCGCCGGTCCCAGCTAGGCAGCCCCTTGGTTCCGGTGGGAAACAGGCCTCAGGAGGGCCCGGCTTCGCCGAAGGCGGGGCAGCGCCGGCGCCTGGTCGCGGGCATGACCCAGGCGGCCGCGCGCCACGGTTACCGCGAGGCGAGCGTGGCCCGCGTGGTCGAGCAGGCCGGGGTCTCGCGAGCGACCTTCTACGAGCATTTCGCCGACAAGGAAGCCTGCTTCCTGGCGGCGTTCGAACAGGCGGCCGAGCGGATCGAGCTCGCGCTCAAGCGGATCGACGACTCCAAGCCCGCCCAGCGGGCGCCCGATCTGCTCGACGACCTGGTCGAGAATCTCGGCCAGGACCCCGCCGCCGCCCGCATTCTGCTGATGGAGGCCCGCGCCGGCGGCCCGCTGGTGCGCCGGGCGCACGAACGGCTGACGGCAAAAGTGGCGGCGATCCTCGAAGGCTGGCTGCACCAGCCCGAAGACGACGGCTACCGGATGGCGATCACCGGCCAGGCGATCATGGAGGGCACGGTCGGCGTCCTCGTGATCCGCGCCTTCCGTCGCGAAACCTCGCACCTCGCGGCCCTGCGCGACGACCTCGTCGCCTGGATGAACTCTTACGCCGTTCGCGACGACCGCACCCAGCTGCTGCCGGAGCAGTGGCGCGAGCTCGGCGCCGTCTTCGTTACCCCCCACAGCGGCCGCCGCGACGGCCGGGTCTCGCGGCGGCTGCCCCGCGGCAGGACGGCGGCCGCCCGCGAGGCGGTCACCGGCAGGCACCGCGAGCGGATCCTCGCGGCAATCCCCCAGCTGGCGCGGACGAAGGGGTACACGGCGATGACGGTGGCCGACATCGTCAAGACCGCGGGCGTCACCCGCGAGGCTTTCTACGCGCTGTTCCACAGCAAGGAAGACGCTTTTCTCGCCTCCCAGACCGCCGGACTGGAGGCGAGCATCTCGACCACCGCGGCCAAATTCTTCGCCGGCGAAACCTGGCCGGCCCGTGCCTGGGACGGGCTTGAGGCGCTGCTCGGGTACGTCGCCCAGCGGCCGGACCTGGTCTACCTCGACGTGCTCGAGAGCTACGCGGTCGGCGCCGCGGCGATCCGGCGCTCGATCGACAATCTGATGGCCTACACCCTCTTCTTCGAGGACGGCTACCGCCAGGGCCCCCAGGCCGAACGCCTGCCGCGCCTCTGCTCGGAGGCCGCCGCCGCCTCGATCCTGGGATTGATGCGGCACACCGTCGACCGGGGCCGCACCGAGCGGATGCTGGAGATCCTGCCCCAGGCCGGCTACGTGGCCCTGGCGCCGTTCATCGGGCCGACTGCGGCCATGGAGTTCATCGAGACCAGGGTCGCCGCCGCCGGGACCGCGACTGCCTGAGCCGGCGACCCCGGCCCACCGCCGCCGGGGCCGCGACCGGGACCGCGATCCGGGGCGAGGATCGAGCGCACGCTCTCGCGCATTTCCGCCGGCAGGCTGAAGCGCGCCGGTGGGCGGCCCGGCGTCTCGCCGTCGCTGCGAGCCGGGTGTTCGCGGATCACCCCGAGCGACACCAGCGCTTCCAGGTGTCGGCGCAGCGTCTGGCTGCTGGCCTGGCTCCAGGTCGCCAGATCGGAGGCGGTCGCCTCTTCCACCTGGCTCAGCGAGCGCAGGATCGTGAGCCGAATCGGGTCGGCGATCACTTCCAGCCAACGCGCGGTCCTGGGCCCGTCGTTCCCATCCGAAGGTACCGTCACTTATATCCCCCTGCTTCTTATGAACAACAATGGTTGACGAAGCTGCTCCCACAGCTACAGGAAATCGCCGGCCAAGACGAACCACAAAACATCGTGTTTATCTCCTGCAGGAGGGATGTATACCGGTCGCCCGACCGATTCGCAAGCCATTCGCGGGAACGTTTAAGGTCCGGCTTGAACACCACCGGTTTTTTTGGGGGAGCGGGCCCGCCGCCGACTCAGGGTGAGGCGGACGACTCGTACCAGTCGATCCAGCCGCCGCAGGCGGACGCCATCGGCACCAGCCGGTGGGGCTGGGCGGGGACGGCGACGAGCTCGCCGAGATAGGCCTTGCCGGTGTAGCCGCTGAGGCTCTGCAGGGTGGTCGCCGGCGCCGTCGCCAGCGTGAACCTGACCTTGCCTCCGTCGCTCTGGTATCGGCCGGCGGGCCAGAACTGGCCGTTGCTGGCGAGGCTGATCGTGTTCGGCCGCTGGCCGTCGAGCGCCGCCTTCAGCGGCATCCGGAAGCCGGGCGCGGTCAGGGTCAGGTCGAAGGGAGAGAAGTACTGGAGCGAGAGGTTCCAGGCGCCCGCGGGCAGCTTCAGCGTCTGCGCGGTCTCGGCTCCGGTGCCGAGGATGCTGCCCTCCTCCCAGGCGCCTTTGGCCCCGACGACCGCGGCGGGGAAGAGCGAGGCCCGACCGGGGTTGGCGAGCAGGATGCGGATCTCCGGCGCCGCGCAGTCGGCGCGCGCTCCCGCCTCGGTCCCCTCGAGCAGCACGTGGCGGTTTTCCGGGGTCGGCCCGGTCCGCTTCCAGAGCACGTAGGAGGGAGTGGCGGCGACCCGCTTGAAGTTGGCCGGCGCCTGGCTGTTCCAGGCGGCGCGGCCGGTGATCACGTATTCGAACCGTTCCAGGGTGCCGTGTGAGAAGGAGTCGAAGTCGATCGGGCTGTAGGCGTCGCCGGTGTCGAACGGCTTCTCCGGGTTGGGAGAGACGGCCGGGTCGGGGAACTCGACCAGCGGCACATGCGTGTCCGCCCCCAGCAGCTCGTAGGCGGCGTAGCGGTCCTGACCCGCGTAAAGCACCGGCTTGCCGTGGACGATCGGCAGGAACGCCTGCAGCTCGCCGCCGTGGCCGGCCGGGCCCACGGGCGCGTCCCGCAATACCAGCAGGCTCGAGTAGATCGCTCCGCCGACGAAGAGGACGGTGAGCACGGTCCAGCCCAGGCGCACCAGTGCGGAGCGCCTTGGTGGGGGGGAGGTGGGGAGGGACTCGTCGGAGCAACTGCGGGGAGGCTCCGTCGAGTCCCTCCCCACCTCCCGCAACGGGGGGAACTCCGAGAGGAGTGGCCTGATGGCGACGAGCATTGCGAGGGGCGCGGCGATCATCAGGGCCTTGGCTTGGGAGTAGTCGCCGCTGAAAGGGAGTGAGACGAGGTAGAGGACGGCGCAGGCGCCTAAGGCGACGGGGATGGTGAATTCGCGGCGGCGGGTCCACCAGGCGACACCGGTTAGGAGGGCGAGGGCGGCGATTGCGCCGGCGAGGCCGGCGAGGGGGGCGCCGCCGGCGGCGTCGAGGCGGTAGTTCGTGGTCGGCCAGATCCCCAGCGCCTCGATCGGCGAGACCGGGCCGTAGGTGTTGCTGCCGGCGACTTTGTTGAAGCTGCCGGCGAAGCCGAAGGGACCGACCACGGTGGCGACTACGGCGAGCCCGGCGAGGATCAGGATCGAGATCAGCACCGCGGGCCGCAGCAGGAAGCGCAGCAGCGCCCGCGGCCGCAGCGCTCGCCGCACCGCCGGCTGAGTCAAGCTCCAGAGCGCGGCAATTGCCAGCGGCCAGGCGATCCCGGCGAAGCTGTAGGAGAAGAAGATTCCTCCGGCCAGGGCGAGGAGGGGGAGTGCGGCGGCCCATGCACCCTCCCCAGACACAGCTCGCGGAGCTCGCTGTTGAGTGTCTGGGGAGGGTGCATGGGCCGCCGCACCGCCGCTCGGCTGGTCGATGCTCCTTAGGAAGAGAGCGAAGGTGAGGACGAATAACGCCTCGGCGGTCTCCTTGAAGGCGGCCTGGGCGAAGTAGGAGGCGGCCAGGTAGGGGAGGGCGACGAGCGCCGCGGCGAGGGTGCGGCGGCCCGCCCCCAGCTCGCGCAGCGCCCCGAGGGCGGTCAGCCCGGTGAGCACGCCGATCGCGACGATCTCGCCGACGAAGGCCTGGCCGAGCCCGATCCCCGGGAAGGCGGCGGTCGCCACCGCCAGCCCGTGCGGGCCCAGCGGGTAGCCGGGGTCGGGCGCCGGCCCGAAGCCGCTGCGCAGCCACTCGGCCCAGGCCAGGTGCAGGCCGAGGTCGTTGTTGAAGCCGACCCCGAGCAGCCCCCAGCGGCCGCTGACCGCGAACGGGATCGCCAGCGCCAGGAGCACGACGAGCGCCACCGGCAGCCCCGCCCGCAGCGCCCCCGGCGCTTCGTAGGGAAGCCGCCAGACCACCAGCGCCGCGGCGATCGCCAAGGCGACGACGCCGACGGTGACGCTGGTCCCGTGCCCCGGAGCCCGCGCCAACAGCCCGCTCACCGCCAGGATCGCGGCGAGCCCGACCCCCGGCTCCAGCCAGGACCACGAGCGCCGCCCCGCCAGCGAGAGGATGGCGCGCCCGACCAGCAGCGAAGCGGCGCAGATCAGCGCCACCGAGGCGTAGGTCCCGATCATCAGGAGGGCAACTTATGGCAGCCGGGCGCGGGATGCCCGTCGCGCCGGCGCCTCAGAGCTTCTCGGCCGCCCGCTCCAGGGTCGCGCGCAGGCTCTCGCCGCGCAGCGGGTGCTCGTGGCCGGGGGCGACCACCTGTGGGTCGAGCGCCGCCAGCTTGCGCACCGAGGCCTTCGCCTGCTGGTGGTCCCAGGCCCAGGCCGGGTGGGGGACGCTGGCCTCCCCCTCGGGCAGCGGTTTCAGCCGCGCCGAGTCGACCAGGTAGATGACGTCGGAGACCAGCGCCACGCGGTCGCCCTCGCGCCAGAGCCCGATCAGCCCCGGCGCGTGACCGGGGAAGTGGATGACCTTGAAGCCGGCGACCTCGTCGCCCTCGGCGACGGTGCCGGCGATCTTCACGGCGCCGCCGTCCCAGCGCCGCAGCAGGGTCGGGTAGAGCCAGCGCACCGGCGCCACCGGCAGTTGCGAGAGGTCCATGTAGGGGGCGATCGCGGCGTCGCTTTCGGCGTCGGCGACTTCGTCGGCGTGGCAGAAGACCGGCGCGCCCATATACGGGGCGGTGCCGCGGTGGTCGGCGTGCGCGTGCCCGAGCACGACCCGCTTGATCCCGCCCAGCTGCTCGCCCGCCGCCCGCGCCTTCTTGCGCATCCCCTTGGTTCCGGCGTCGAACTGGACGACGCCGTCGCCGTCCTCGAGGAAGTAGATATTCATCGCCCCACGGAAATCTCCCCGCAGCAGCCAAACCCCGTCGGCGACTTTCTCCAACCCCATGCCGCAAGCCTACGCCCGACTAGGGTTCCGCGCGTGCCCTGGATCTGGAAAGCGGGAATGGTCGTGCTGATCGTCTGTCTCGCCGCCTCGATGGCGATCGCGATCTACCGCCTGGCGACGACGCCGACGGAGACGATCGGCGCCGGCTTCCACGGCCTGCCCGAGCGGCAGGCCGAACGTTTCGTGGTTCCTTAGTTACGCGCACGGTCCCGAGAGAACCGCGCTCGGGTGGCGCGTTAGTATCGAGCGCGTTCAGCGACCGAGCAGAGGAGAGGCCGTGTTCACTCGCATCGTGGTTGGCACCGACGGGTCCGAGACGGCCGCGGAGGCGGTCCGGCAGGCAGTCGACCTGGCCAAACTGGCGGGGGCGACGCTCAGCATCGTCAGCGCCTTCTCGCCGGTCCCCGACCGCAAAGTCAAGAGCCAGCAGGCTGACGCTCCCGCCGACGTCCAGTACGAGATCGGCCCTCGCGAGGACGTCAACCTGGTCCTCGACGCCGCCGCCGCCGACGCCCGCAAGGAGGGGATCGAGGTCCAGACCCACCCGGTCGAGGGCGACCCGGCCGAAGCGATCCTCAACGTCGCCGAGGAGACCAAAGCCGACCTGATCGTGGTCGGCAACAAGGGGATGACCGGCGCCCGGCGCTTTGTCCTCGGCAGCGTTCCGAACAACATTTCGCATCATGCGCCGTGCAGCGTCATCATCGTCAGAACCACGTAGAGCCGGTCCCGGTAGGAGCTAAGGGCTCGTCGGCGTAGGGCCGAAGGGTTCCGTTGCGCGGCCGATGTCGATCAGGCCGGCGCCTTGCTGATAGGTCGGGAGGTTGAGGCTGCGGGCGGTGCGGCGGAGCTGTTTGATCACGCCGTTGACGCGTGGTTTCGCGCCCTGCCCCGTTTCCGGCACGAAGCGCGGGCCGGCGTAGGTGTCGGCGGCGATCACCATCGCCGCGGCGGCGCTGACGTGGGCGGCGGCCATCGAGGTGCCGACGTAGTTGGAGGGGATCGCGAAGGTCTGGGTCGACGGCGATTTCAGCGTCACCTGATAGATCGGCCGGGCCGAGACCGAGGGGCAACCCGAGATCGGCGTGCCTCCCCCCGGTGCCAGCAGGTCGACCCCGGGGCCGGCCAGCGAGTAGTTGCCGAGGCAGCCGCCCTCGGTGCTGCCGCCGACCCCGATCACCCGCGGCCCGGTCGCCGGCTCCGAGACGCAGGTCTCCGAGCCGACGTTGCCGACCGAGGCGACGGTGACGACGCCGCGGGCGTAGGCCTCGCGCAGCGCTTCGTCGACCTCCGGCACCTTCTTGCCGCAGCCGAAGTTGAAGCTCATGTTGATCACCTGGGCGTGGTGGGCGACGGCGAAGCGGATCCCCTTGGCGATGTCGCCGGCCTGGCCGCGACCGTGTTTGTCCAGCACCCGCACCGGCATCAGCTTCGCCCGGTAGGCGAGGCCGGTGAGCGCGACCGCGTTGTCGGTCTTCTCGCCGATCGTGCCGGCGACGTGGGTGCCGTGTCCGTTTTCGTCCAGCGGCAGGCGGTCGTTGTCGATGAAGTCGTAGCCCTTGACGAACTGCCCGGGCGCGAAGTCGGGGCTGCGCACGAACTTGCGCCCCTGGTCGCGGTAGGCGATGCCGGTGTCGAGCACCGCCACCGTCACCCCTTCGGCTCCCGGCCGGCCCAGTTCGTCGAGGTTGCGCCAGGCGTCGACCGCGTCGATGCCGCCGGGGGAGATCGGCAGCCGCGCCGTCGCGTCGCCGCTCCAGGCGAGGAAGTTCCACTGCTTGAAGGCCCAGTCGCCGGCGCCGGCGGCGGCTTCGGAGGCGCCGTCGAGGGTGCCGGGGTCGTTGGGGAGGACGAAGCCGGTGGGCGCTTCGGCGGCCGAGGCGGTGGCGAGGTAGTCGGGCTCGGCGTAGGCGACCCGCGGGTTGCGCCGCAGCACCGCCGCGGTCTCCGGCACGTTGGCGCCGGCGCGCAGCCCGACCGTCCGCGCGCCCCGTTCGCCCTCGAACTTGACGACCAGGCGCCGCGGGGCGAATTCGTGGGCGGGGGAGAGCGCGGTCGCCGCGCTCGCGGTGCCGGTGCCGGCGCTGAGCGCGGCGAGCAGCATCGTGATTGCAAGTGTCGGCAGCGGTCGTCTCATCGTCGGTCGGCGCGCCTGAATCCCCGATCCGAGCGAGCTCTACAGCTAACACCGGCCTGCCGGCGAAGTTGTTGGCGACATACTCCCGGATCGATGAGCGCGGACCCCGGATCGACCGACCCCGGCAATGCCGCTGTCGCCCACGAGCGGGCGATGGGCCTCGCCCTCGAGCAGGCGCGGCTGGCCGAGGCCCACGGCGACGTCCCGATCGGCGCCGCCATCTTCCGCGACGGCGAGCCGCTCGCCCTGGCCGGCAACGAGCGCGAGCTGCGCCGCGATCCGACCGCCCACGCCGAGGTCCTGGCGATCCGGGCCGCCGCCGAGGCCCTCGGCGGCTGGCGCCTCCCCGGCACCACCCTCTACGTCACCCTCGAGCCCTGCGCGATGTGCGCCGGCGCGATCGTCCTCGCCCGCATCCCCACCGTCGTCATCGGTACCGCCGATCCGAAGGCCGGCGCCGCGGGCAGCGTGCTCGACGTTCTGCGCGAGCCGGCGCTGAACCACCGGCCGGAGGTGATCGCCGGGGTCCGCGAAAAGGAGTGCGCGGCGCTGCTACGAGAGTTCTTCATTACCCGGCGTCAGGTGTGATTTAGTTAGGAATTATCAACTAAACAGACACCGGCTGGCCAAGTGAGCACCACCACGGTTTTCATCAACTATCGGAAAGCGGAGTCGTCGGGGTGGGCGCACCTGCTCTACGACCGCCTGGCGGCGGAGTTCGGTGCCGAGAACGTATTTCTCGATCAGGTCACCCTCGAGCCCGGGATGAAGTGGCTGCGGGACATCCGGGCCCGCAGCGCCGGCTGTTCGGCGTTTATCGCGCTGATCGGCTCGGAGTGGGCCGCGGCCATGGCCAAGCGGGCCGAAAGCGGCGAGACGGACCTCGTCCGCACCGAGATCGAAGCGGCGCTGCGCAAGGACTCGCGGGTCCGGGAGGTGATCCCGGCGCTGGTCGACGACGCCGTCATGCCAAGCGAGGCGGATCTCCGCTATCTGGGCTCCGTGCAGCCGCTGCTGAACCGTCAGCAGCTCGACCTCCGCCCCTCGCACTGGGACGTCGACGTCCAGGTTCTGATCGAGAGGCTGAAGCGGCTGCCGCGCCCTGACGAGCCGGCGGCCGGCGGGCCCGCGGAGGTCGCGCCGACCCGGAATCCCGCTGCCGCTGCCGCTCCGACCCCGCCCGCCGAAGCCCCGGTGGCGCCCCCGCCCGACCGCAACCACTACGACGAGCTGGCGCGCCTGATGCTCGAAGACGGCTCGGCGCTGGTCCCCTTCCTCGGTCCCGGCGCGAACTCGTGCGACCGCACCGAGCCCTGGCGGGACGCCGACCCCGACCACCTGCCGGACGCGGCCGAGCTGGCCGCCCATCTCGCGCTCAAGCTCGGCACGACCTCGCCGCCGGGCGACCTCGCCAACGTCTCCCAGAGCGTCTCCGTCGCCCGGGGCTCCCGCGATCTCTACCTGGCCCTGCGCCGGGCGCTGCCGTCGGGCCCGCCGCCGGGCTCCGTCCATCGCTTCCTCGCCAGCTTGCCGGCGGCGGCGCTGGCCCTGGGCCTATCCGAGCGCTACCAGCTGATCGTCACCACCAACTACGACGATGCGCTCAAGCGCGCCTTCGACGAGGCCGAAGAGTCCTATGACCTCGCCGTCTACATCGCCAGGGGGCGCGACAAGGGCAGGTTCGTCCACGTCCCCTGCGACGGCAAGCCGGAGGTGATTGCCGACCCGAACCGCTACACCGGGTTCCCGATGGACGAATTCGGGCGGGTGGAGCGAACCGTGATCGTGAAGATCCACGGGACCGTGGACAAGGCCGGCGGGCCCTATCCCTGGCGCGACAACTACGTCATCACCGAGGACGACTACATCGACTACATGAGCGTCGGCGACATCGAGTCGATCGTGCCGCAGCAGCTGCTCGGCAAGTTGCGGGACTACAGCCACTTCCTCTTCCTCGGGCACGAGATGCGCGACTGGAATCTGCGTGTGTTCCTGATCCGGGTCTTCGGGGAACGCCCGCAGCCGAACGCCTCCTGGGCGATCCAGCGCGAGCCGAGCCGGCTCGACGACCGTTTCTGGCAGCGGGTCGGGGTCGACCTCGCCGCGCTCTCGCTCGACGAGTACGTGCGGGAGCTCGGCGAGCACCTGCCGCGGGTGGCCGGTTCGCAGGTCGGAAGCGGTTGAGCCCACCTGCTTCTTCGATCGTGAAGCCGCCCGCGGAGAACCCGTATGTGGGCTTGACCCACTTCACCGAGGAGTACGCGGACCGGTTCTTCGGCCGCGACACCGAGTGCGCCCTGATCATCGGCAACCTGCGGGCGGCCCGGCTGACGCTCCTCTACGCCGAGAGCGGCGTCGGCAAGAGCTCGGTGCTGCGGGCCGGGGTCCTCGCCCGCCTGCACAGCTTCGCCGACCGCGATCTGCGCGCCCGCGGCTCCGCCCGCCTGGTCCCGGTCGTCTTCAGCTCCTGGAGCGAGCGGCCGGTCGCCGCCCTGATTCACGCGATCGCCGAGGCCGCGCGCCCGTACCTGCCGCCGCGGCGCGCCCTCGAGCTGCCCGGGGACGACCTCGAGCGGGCGATCGAGTCCGCGAGCGCGGCGCTCGAGGCGACCCTGCTGATCGTCCTCGACCAGTTCGAGGAGTACTTCCTCTACCCCGACGATCGGGACGGGGAGGAGACGGCCGCCGCTCAGATCGCCCGTTGCGTCAGCCGTCCCGGCCTGCGCGCGAACTTCCTGATCTCGATTCGCGAGGACGCCTACGCGCGGTTGGGCGATCTCTTTCGCGGCCGGATCAACAACGTCTACGGCAACTTCCTCCACCTCGACTTCCTCGACCGGGCCGGGGCCAGGGAATCGATCGAGAAGCCGATCGAGCGGGCCGATGAGCTCGACCCGGAGGCCGATCCGTTCGAGCTGGAGCCGGCCCTGGTGACCGCGGTCCTCGACCAGGTCGGGCGCGGCCGGATCGCCGCGGCCGGAGACGGCTCCGACGGTGCCGGTGAGGGGCGCGACGAGGTTGAGACCACCTACCTGCAGCTGATCATGCGGCGCTTGTGGGAAGAGGAGGTCGGCTCCGGGTCCCGCCGGCTGCGGCTGCGGACCTTCGAGGACCTGGGCGGCGCCGAGGCGATCGTCCGCGGTCATCTCGACCGGGCGATGGAAGGGACGGCCGACGAGGAGGCGGGCCTGAGCGACGACCAGCGCCGGGTCGCGGCGGCGGTGTTCCACTTCCTCGTCACCAGCGGCGGCACCAAGATCGCGCTGACGACCAAGGACCTCTCCGATCTCTCGGGCCTCCCGGAGGCGGAGATCGACCCCGTCCTCCAGCACCTCTCCTCGCCGAGCCTCCACATCCTGCGCCCGGTCGTCTCCGAAAACGGACAGGACCCGCCCCGCTTCGAGATCTTCCACGACGCCCTGGCGCGCCCGATCGTCGAGTGGCGGACCAGGGTCGAGGAAGCCGAGCTCGACGCCCGGGTCGCCAGGGAACGGGAGAAAAAGGAGAGAGCGCAGCGCGCGGCCACCGAAGCCGAGCGGCGGGCGGCGGGCGAGGCGAAGCGCAAGCGCCTGGCCCTGGCGCTGCTCGGCCTCGCCGTGCTCGCGCTGCTGGCGGTCGCGGGCTACTTCGTGAAGACCCAGGGCGAACGGGCCGATCGCCGCGACGCGGCCGCCGACTCGGTCAGCGCCACCGAGCGCATCGCCGCGCTCGAGGGCGCGCCGACCTTCGGTCCCGCCGCCGCGGCGCTGGCGAGCACCGAGGCATACCGGCTGTCGCCCACGATCGAGGCGCGCAACCTGGCCCTGGGGGAGCTGCAGCTCTATCCCGGCCTGCCGCGGCTCGTCGCCGGTCACACGCGCGCAGTCAACGCGGTCGCCTTCTGGCCCGGCTCGCGCAGGTTCGCCTCCGGCAGCAGCGACGGCACCGTCCGGCTCTGGAAGCCGGGGGGCGAGGAGCTCAGGCGCCCCCTGGTAATTCCCGGCGAGACGATCAGAAGCATCGCCGTCAGCGCCGTCAGCGCCGTGAATGGCAATCGTACGCGGCTGATCGCGGCGGGACTGGGCTCCGGGGCCGTCGAGCTCTGGGAAGTCGAAGACCGCACCGCCCTCGTGTTGTTCCATGGAGAGCTGCCCGCGGCGGGCTCCGGCAACGTCTGGGGGCTCGCGTTCGATCCCCGCGACCCCAGCCGGCTCGCGGTTGGAGGTTCCGGCCGCCGCGTCGCCCTATGGGACCTGACGAATCCGGCCGAGCCGGTTCCGCGGGGGGTCAGAGATGCCGGAGGCCAGATCCGGGACCTCGCGTTCGACCCGAGCGGGCGCGAGCTGATGGTTGCCGCCGGGGGAGGGAGGCGGGCATGGAGGGTCTCGCGGGCCGGCTTTGCGGGCTCGCGGCCGGTGATCGGGGAGGCGCGGGAAGACGAATCGGTGGCCCTGGCTCCGAACGGGTCCTATGCGTTCGGGGACTACGGGAGGATCGACCTCTGGGATGCCCGCCGCCGGCGGGAGCTGCGTCTGCGGGTGCCGGGGGATGTGCTCTCGCTGGCGTTCGCTCGCGGTGGCTCGGTGCTGGTCGCGGGGAACCAAGACGGGAACGTGACCTCGTGGGATGTAGCCGGCGGTCGCCCGTTCGGCCCGCCCCGTGGGGATGGCGGGCCGGTGTTCGAGGTGGCGGTCAGCTCGGACGGCAAGACCATCGCCTCGACCGGCGAAGACGGTCTGGTCAAGCTCTGGACGTTGGCGCCCAAGCGCGCTCTCGCGCGCATCGTCGGCGGCCTCGATCCAGGGGAGGCCGACCACCGTCTACCGAGGATCTCCAGCCTCGCTGTTTCGGGCAGCGGTGAAGTCGCGGCCGCGGCCGGCCCCGCGGGGACCACGATCTGGAAGCTGCGCGATTCGCGGCCCGTGCCCCGGCCGCTGGCCCGGATCCCGCGCAGCAGTCACGCGGTCGCCTACCACGGCGACATCCTCGCCGTGGGACGGGGGCACTCCTTCGTCCTCGAGGACACCGGGCCGACCTGCTCCACCATGCCCGGCGAGCCCTGCCGGCTGGCGGCCCCGGCGCGGGCCTATTCCGAGAAAGACGTGGTCAGCCTGGCCCTGGAAAGGCAGGGCGACAAGCTGCTCCTGGCGTCGTCGGGATACCGGAAGGGCAAGGGGCTCGTCAACCTCTGGGACGTCACTGACGCGGCGAGATCGGGCAAGGTCGTGCATCTCTCCTCGCGCCACCGCAGCTCCGAAATCAGCCAGGTCGCGCTCAGTCCCGGCGGCCGGCTCGCCGCCGCCGGCGGGGTGGACGGGAAGCTGCGGGTATGGGACCTCAGCGACCCTGTGGATCCAGACGGGGTCGAAATCAACCACCCTCGCGGCAACGAAGACCAGCCGATCACCGCGGTCGCCTTCTCGCCGCGGGGAAACTGGCTTGCCTCGGGGGGGCGGGACCAGCAGGTGGTGCTCTGGAGGGTGGCGGAAGGCGATTCCGGCCAGCCGACGGTGGAACCGACCCCAGGGACGCTGTACCAGGCCCAGGACATCCTCTCGCTCGCCTTCAGCCCCGACGGGAGGACGATCGCCGTCGGCGGCGGCAATGGCGCCGCCTGCCTCTACGACGTCAGGGACAGGGAGGAAATCGGCTTTGGCGGTTGCCTGCTCGGGGATCTGGTCGCCCATGGCGGGATCAAGTCGGTGGCGTTCGCGCGCGACCGGGGCGGCGGCACCTCCCTCCTCACCGCCGGCGCCGGGCAGTCGATCGTCGCCTGGAACTCCGTCCTCTGGAACCTCAGCGACGACGAATCCACCAAGCAGACGATCGCCGCCGACGTCTGCGCCCTCGCCCGCCGCAACCTGAGTGCCTACGAGTGGAGCGCGATCTTCGACTCGACCAAGCTCGCCGGCGATCGCCGGCAGACCTGTCCGCGCTACCCGCTGCCCTGACGGCGTTCAGCGGAGAGGGAGGGACGAAGCTCGAACTTGATCGAATCTGGGCGAGAATCAGGGAGCTGCACGCTTAGTGTTTCGCCAGCGACTGAGAATGAGCGTTAGGCCATCAGCGACCCGCCCCAGATCATCGGCAAAGAGATCGCCCATCTGCTGGCCGGACGACTCCAGCAGTTGATAGGTATCGTGGGTCTCGCCTTCCCCCATGTAACGCCAGACTCGACCATCAGGCACTACATGCGCATTGAAGGGGCCCGACCGCTCGCCTTTAAATGGGGGCGCCCATATGGCATTTGGAATGCGATAGGCCGGAAGAACCTCCGCAATCGCGAAATGGGGCCCCCCCTTCAACCCGGGTTTGGTAATCGTCGTTGTGGCGCTCAGATGGCGACGCAAGCCTTTTTGGGGGCGCAGAATCTCCAGATAGCAATTGGTGTCGCGCCCAGCGAGCTGAGCCAGTAGCCCCTGTACCGCTTCAAGCTGCTGCCAGTGCTCCCTCACCTGTGTGGTCCTTGCGGCGTCTTGGGCTTCCTTCGCGCGCTGCACGCGCTCCTCGTACGGCACGTAGTCGCTCACGATTCGCCAAACATAGCCCAGCGCTCTCCTCTATTTAGAGAGACGCACCGCGGCAGCTCAAGGCCGGGCCATACGCGGTCTCAAGGCTCCGGCGGCTGGCGGGCTTGCCGTAACCCCAACCTCGCTCTAAGTATTCGTGATCGCCACTCGGCGATGGACGCGCCGAAAGACGCGAACCCCTGACCGATTGCTACGGCGCGGCCGAATTTGGGATTGCCGGTGGCTAACTGACGCGGGTTCGACCAAGCCCTTCGTGCCCAGACAAAACGGAGAGGGAGGGATTCGAACCCTCGAGGCGGGTTAACCCCGCCCACGCGATTTCCAATCGCGCTCCTTAAGCCGCTCGGACACCTCTCCAGGTGTGAGGAAAGCCTAGCTATTGAGCGGTGGCCGGGAGGGTCGCCGGGCCGAGGGTGACGGCGGGCTCCCGGTAGTCGTCGAGCTGGACCACGATCGCTTCGGACTCGGGCAGCGCCGCCGCCGGGCGGTGGCCGCGCAGGCGCTCGTGGCTGCAGACGACGTAGCACCACTCCATCAGCCGCAGGCGGGAGTCCGGTTCGATTTCGGCGATCGTGGCGCCGACCAGGAAGCGGCCCTCGACCTCGCGACAGCTGCGCACCTCGACCTGGGCGCTGACCTCGTGCACGGTGCCGGTCGCGTCGGCCAACTGCAGCAGCACCGCTGGGCGGTCGCCGATCGCCAGCGGGCCCTCGGCCACCAGGCCGACCCCGGAGGCGCTGGCGTCGACCAGCCGCGCCGGCACGTGGCCGTCCTCGGAGAAGCAGTGGGCCTCGGCGTCGCCCTCGAAGCGGTAGACGAGCCGGCGCTGGCGCCGGCGCCCGACCGCGAACAGGGTCTTCAGCAGCCGCCGCAGCTCGAACAGGCCCAGCAGCGGCACGATCACCATCGCGATCCCCGGCATGTCCGGCAGCGGCCCGACCCCGGCCAGGTCGAGCAGCCGCATGATCGTCCCGCTCGCCAGCAGGACGGTGCAGAGGATGACCAGGTGGAGCTTGCGCACGGCGTCGAGGCCACCACCGTCGGCGCCCTGCTTCGGCGTCACCTTGAAAGCGGTCTTGCCTGGGCGCACGATGCAGCGCAGCGCCCGCGTGTAGATCTCCATCGTCAGCAGCTCGTAGTGGGCGGTCTCGGGGATCCGCATGTAGCCGCGGGCCAGGGCCGAGCCGGCGCTGAGGTTGAGCAGCAGCGAGGGCAGCCACAGCGCCGCCAGCGCCGCGACGCTGATCTTCAGCGGCAGCGCCCCGGTCCACAGCACAAATCCCAGCGTCACCAGCAGCAGCAGCCGCATCGGCGGCGCCAGGTAGGCGAGCAGGCTGGCCAGGTAGGAGAGCCGCTGCGCCGGCTTCAGCTCGCGCGCCCGCAGCGGCGACTCGGGCAGGGTGAAGACGGCGAGGTTGCCTCGCGCCCAGCGGTCGCGCTGCAGCAGGTAGCCGTCGAGGTCGTGCGGCGCCAGCCCCTGGACCAGGACCTCGTCGTGGTAACGCGTCACCCAGCCGCCGCGCAGCAGCCGGATCGTCGTGTGGAAGTCCTCGGCGATCGTCTCGGTCGCGACGCCGCCGATCGCGAGCAGGGCGTGGCGGTCGATCAACGCCGCCGAGCCGCACCAGTAGGCGGCCCCGTGGCGGTCCTTGCCGGGGCAGACGACGCGGTAGAAGAGAGACTGCTCGTGGCGGCCGACCGCGTAGTGCTGGGCCGAGTCGTGGTTGGAGAAGTCGTGCGGCGTCTGGACCAGCGCCATCCGCTCGTCGTCGAAGTAGCCGACCAGGGCGTCGAGCGCGTCCGGCATCGGCACGTGGTCGGCGTCGAGCATCAGCACCAGGTCGCCCTCGGTCCGCGGCAGCGCCGCGTTGAGGTTGCCGGCCTTGGCGTGGGTGTTGTCGTCGCGGACCATGTACTCGGCCCCGGCCAGCTTCGCCATCGCCGCCATCTCCGGCCGCCGCCCGTCGTCGAGCAGGTAGGTGGTGTGGGGATAGGTGAGCGCCCGGCACCCGGCCAGCGTCGCCATCACCACCTCGGCCGGCTCGTCGTAGGTGCAGACGTAGACGTCGACGCTGCGCCCCGGCGTCGCCGCGGGGCGCACCGCCGCCGGCCGCGACCAGGAGAACCAGGTGAGGATCGCCAGCGCGTAGATCCCGTAGAGCTCGGTCGCCAGCAGCATCGCGAAGAGGAAGGGATTGGCCCCTTCGCCGCTCCAGCCGATCCGCCAGGTCAGGTAGCCGCCGCCCCAGATCAGCGCCGTCAGCGCCAGCGCCCGCAACAGGCGCGGATGGCGATCGAAGAATCGCCCGGTGCGGGTCTGCTCGCTGTTGTCCACACAAGATGATCGGCCGTTTGGCCGAATCCCTTAGGGCCTGAACGGTTCTAGGCAGGTCGTCCACTGGGCTTGATCCAAGCCGGGCGGTCTGGGAAGACCCTTCCAGTCAGTCTCAACCAAACAAGGAGATTCCCTTGAAGCAGATTCGCAAACGGCTCACGTACGCGAACGTGATGTCGTCGATAGCCGTCTTCCTCGTGCTCGGAGGAGCGACGGCCCTCGCCGCCTCGCAGCTCGGCAAGAACAGCGTCGGCACCAAGCAGCTGAAGAAGAACGCGGTGACCGCCGCGAAACTGAAGAACAGTGCGGTCAGCACCGCCAAGCTCGCCGACAAATCGGTGAACGGGGCGAAGATCGCCGATGGCAGCGTCACCGGCGCCGACATCAATCCGAGCACGCTGGGCACCGTGCCGAAGGCGACCGATGCCACCAACGCGACGAACGCCACCCACGCGACCAGCGCCGACTCCGCCTCCGGCCTCACCACGCTGCCGTCCGGGAAGTCGGAGTCCGGCTTCTACGCCAGTGGCGGCGGCGAATCGGCCGGTGGCTTCATCGCCGACGGGATCACCTTCCCGCAGCCGCTCGCTTCGCGGATCCCCGAAGGCAACGTCGAATGGCTCCGTGAGGAAGAAACCTCACCCAGCTGCCCGGGCGTCGGCCAGGCCGCGCCCAATCACGTCTGTCTCTATGACAACGAGGAGAACGAAGTCGACCTCTGCTGCATCTACGACTTCGAATTCAAAGATCCGGCCGCCGACAAAAACGGGTTCATCGTCTACTGGAGGCCCACCGAAGAAGGCTCTTACGTGAGCGGCGAGTGGACGGTGACCGCTCCGTAGTTACCGCAGGCACGGGCTTGAGTTGACGCCGCCCCGCATCCGTGCGGGGCGGCACCGCCCGCCCGAGCTAGGATTTCGTCTTGTCCCGGAGGGGTGCCGGAGCGGTTGAACGGGGCAGTCTCGAAAACTGTTGGCGTCGCAAGGCGCTCGTGGGTTCGAATCCCACCCCCTCCGCTCCCGGCGTCAGGACGGCGCTGGGCGGCGTCCTCGATCGCTCACGTGCGGAGCACGCTTCGCTCACTGCGTCCTTGCCCAGCTTGTCCTGACGCCGGGAGTCGCGACCCGCTCGCCCTAAAGCTTGGAAGGCCGCGACTCGGTCTGGGTGTGGTCCCCGCCCGCCGCTCCCACGGCCCAGAGCGCGATCGGGGGCGGCACCAGCAGTAGGGCCAGGGTGAAGAGCTCGGTGATCGCGTCGGCGGTGCTGAAGCCGCCCAGGTGCTCGGCGTGGAAGAGCAGGTGGAGCGTGGCCGCCAGCAGCCAGGCGGCGCAGACCGCTCGCACCAGGGTGCGCTCCAGCGTCCACGCCGCCCAGCCGAAGAGGACGGCGAAGCCGAGGTAGAGGCCGCCGACGTCGGTGACCAGGTGCTCGTTGTAGGGCGGCAGCAGGTCGACCCAGTGGGCGAGGAAGGGGAAGTCGTCGTAGAAGGTCCGCGGCAGCACCGCGGCGGTGAACCCGATCGCCAGGGCGGAGACGAGAAGGAAGCCCAGCGCGGCCCGCGCGCTCCGTGGCGATCGCATCGGCGCAGCATAGGCCCCGCCTGAGCGGCGCGACCGGAGCGCGTCGAGCCGGTTCAGCCCGCCGCCACCGCCAGCTCCTCGCTAGCAGCGGCGTGCCCCTCGAAGGGCAGCACCAGGAAGTACATCATCGAGGGCAGGAGCGAGTCGAAATCCTCCAGCTCGCCCTTGTTGAGCCGCGAGTAGAGAAGGGCTTCGATGCCGCCGACGATCCCCGCCGCGGTGACGGGAGAGTAGGTGGGGGCGTCCGGCAGCAGCTCGCGGACCTGGCCGTCGATGCAGTCGGCGAAGTGGTCGAGCAGGTCGTCGCGGCGCATCACCGCCTCGGCGCTGGCGGCGCGGGCCTCGACGATCAGGGTGCGGGCGGCGTCGCGTTCGGTGGCGGCAAAGTGGAGGATCGTTTCGAGGCCGAAGCGCAGGCGGTCGCGCAGGTTGTCGCCTCCCTTGCGGGCGGCGAGGGCCACCCGGTCGCGCAGGCGCGCGGCGGTCGCGTCGAAGGCGGCGAGGAAGCAGGCTTCTTTGTTGGCGAAGTGCTCGTAGAAGGTGGGACGGGAGACGCCGGCCCGCTCGATCACGTCCTGGACGTTGGTTTCGCGGTAGCCGAGCTCCGAGGCGGCGCGCAGCATCGCCGCGATCAAGCGCTCGCGCTGGACCGCGCTGACCAGGTCGGAAGGTAGTTTGCGGACCCCGGACGGGAACTTTCCGTCGCTGTTGCTGAGAAGCTGCACGGCAGCGTTGACCTGGCCTTGCGGCCAGTGGTCGCCGATTGCGGCGACCAGCTTCTCCTCGCTCAGTTGAATTCGATCGCTTGGCACTGGAAAACCCCTACGTTTCCAAAAAGAACGCCTGAAGTTCCCTCACGGTACCAGAAGAGTTGCTACCGTGCGCGCGTTTTTCCGCTCCCCGGCTATTGTTCCCGCCATGCTCCCAACCCCAAGCAGGGGAGCCCAGGTGAAGCCGACTCGGCCCGTGCTTCCACGAGAGTTCGTTGCAGTTCGCAAGCGTCGCCGCATCATGGATGCAATGGCGGAGCTGACCGCGGAACAGGGCTATGAGGCGACCAAGATCGCCGACATCGTTCGGCGTGCCGGGGTAGCCCGTAAAACGCTCTACGACAACTTCGACGGCAAGGAAGAGGTCTTCCTTGGCGCCTTCGACAGCGCGGTCGAGGAGGTGGCGGCCCAGATCGGCGAGGCCTGCGAGGCCGCGGGCGAGGACTGGGCCGATCGCGTCACCGCCGGCCTCGGCGCTTTTCTGGGCTATGTGGCCGAGAAACCGGCGATCGCCCGGATGTGCCTGGTCGAGGCGACGTCGGCGACTCCCGCCTCGGCGCAGCGCTATGACGCCGCCGTCGAGCGGCTCGTCGAGCTGTTGCGCCGCAACGCTCCTCCCGGTTCGGGGCTGCCGGAGACCACCGAGGAGACGCTGGTGGGGGGCGTGGCCTGGATCCTCCACCGGGAGATTCGCGGCGGCCGCGCCGAGCAGGCGCTCGACCTGATGCCCGAGCTGTCGGACTTCGTGCTTTCGCCGTACCTGGGTGTAGGCAGACAAAAGCCCTGACCGCGAGGCGAAAGTCACAGTACGGTGACAGACTCCAATAGTTAATGGAGCGATTGCCCCGCGGACGACACGGCCTTTCCCCTGAGTTTGTTGCGCAGAATCAGCGCCGGCGATTGATCGCCGGGCTGACCGAAGCGCTCTACCAAGTGGGGTATCAGAAAACCACTGTTTCACTGATCGGCGAACGCGCCTCGGTCTCCAAGAGTGACTTCTACAAACACTTCCAGAGCAAGGACGACTGCTTTTTCGCCGCCTACGAAGAGGCGATAGAGCAGATCCGCAAGGAGGTCGTCGACGCCTGCTCCCGCTACGAGGAGTCCGAGTGGGCGCTGCGGGCACGGGGCGGGATCGCCGCCCTGCTCACCTTCCTCGCCCGCGATCCCGCCCTCGCCAGCCTCTCCCTGGTCGAGGGGCTGCGCGCCGGCCGCGGTGTCTACGACCGCTACCAGGCGGCGGTCGAGAGCTTCGTCCCGTACCTGCGCCGCGGCGCGCCCGACGCCCCTGACGGTGGCCCGGTGCCGGCGGCGACCGACGAGGCCGTGGTCGGCGGCATCGCCTCGCTGCTGGGCCGGCGCGTGCTCGCCGGTGAGGCGGAGCAGATCGACGAGCTGCTCCCCGACGTGCTCGAGTTCGCGCTGACGCCCTACCTGGGCGCCGCGGAGGCGAGGCGAATAATCTCTGCTGGATGAGTGAGCCGACGCCGGGCGTCTTCCCCTCGCAGGAGCTGAACCGGGCGATCGAGGCGGGCTGGGTCAGCTCCGGCGACTATCGGATCCGCCCCGAGGCGATCCAGCCGGCCAGCATCGACCTCCGCCTCGGCGACTTCGCCTGGGCACTGCGCTGCTCCTTCCTCCCGGACGTCGACTCCACGGTCGAGGAGAAGACCGAGGGGCTCGCCTTCCAGAAGATCGATCTCCGCGACGGCGCCGTGCTGGAGCGCGACCGCCCCTACCTGGTGCCGCTGATCGAGGAGCTGGCGCTGCCCGAGGACGTCCGCGCCAAGGCGAACCCGAAGAGCTCGACCGGCCGCCTCGACGTCTTCACCCGCGTCATCACCGATCGTCATCACCGCTTCGACGACATCCGCGCCGGCTACCGCGGCAAGCTCTACCTGGAGGTGGTGCCGCGCTCGTTCGCGATCCAGGTAAAGACCGGGCTCTCGCTCAACCAGTTGCGTGTCGCCCGCGGCGACGTCCGTCTCGGCGACGCCGAGATCGTCGGCCTGCAGGACGACTCGCCGCTGCTCTACATGGACTCCGAGGCGGTGCCGCGGGCCGACCTCGCCGTCTCCGACGGCCTCTTCCTCAGCCTCGACCTCTCCGGGCCGGCCGACCGCACGGTCGGCTACCGGGCGAAGAAGAACAGCCTCCCGGTCGACCTCTCGAAGATCCGCGCCTACCGCTGGAACGATTACTGGGACCCGGTCTTCCCCGAGACCGGCGGCCGGGTCGTGCTCGAGCCGGAGATCTTCTACCTGCTGCTCTCGGCCGAGGGCGTCTGCATCCCGCCCCAGATCGCGGCCGAGATGATGGCCTACGACCCGACCGCCGGCGAGTTGCGCACCCACTACGCGGGCTTCTTCGACCCCGGCTTCGGCTACGACCCGGCGGGGGAGAGGCACGGCAGCCGCGCCGCCCTCGAGGTGCGCGCCCGCGATGTCTCCTTCATGGTCGAGCACCGCCAGCCCGTCTGCAAGCTCGGCTTGGAGCGCATGGCGGCCCCGGCTGAGCGCCTCTACGGCTCAGACCTCGGCTCCAACTACCAAGGTCAGGTGACGATGCTCAGCAAGCATTTCGCCGAGCAGACGGCGGGGGCGGGGGGAGGGGGAGCGTCGGCGACCCCTCTCAAAACGCGCGGCTAGCGCCGCGCTTGAGTGTTTTGAGAGGGGTCGCCGACGCTCCCGGCCCCAGCGGTCTGCTCTGATTTGCGCAGGAGTTCGCGCACGCGCTTGCGGCGGGCGATCAGCTCGGCCTCGAGCTTGGCGATCTCGTCGCGGCGGCGGCGGACGAGCTCCAGCTGCAGGCCGGTGTAGGTGAGCGACTGTTCGAGGATCTGGCGGCGGCGCACCGGGTCTTCGACGCCGCCGTGCCACTCGCGGCGCAGGGCGGCGCGGGCGTCCTCGGCCTCGACCAGCTCCTTCAGCTCCTCCAGTGAGACCCCGAGCAGGTCCTTCAGCCGCAGCAGGTCGGTGAGCCGCTCGACGTCAGCCTCGGCGTAGCTGCGGTGGGCGCCGGGCTCGCGCCCACCGGCCACCGGCAGCAGCCCGATCTCCTCGTAGTAGCGGATCGTCCTCGGCGTCGTCCCGGCCAGCTTCGCGACCTCGCCGATCCGCAGCTCGCCCGGCGCGCTCACGGCGTCGCCTCGATCTCCTCGGAGATCGCTTCCTCGATCGAGAGGGCGGGGGAGCGACGGCGCTCGCCCATCTCGGCGGGCGCGCTCTCGTCGCGCGGGCGCAGCAGCGAGACGCCGGCGCCGACCACCGAGGTCGCCGCCAGCACCCAGAGCGCCGTGTGCATGTTGGCGATGAAGGGATCGAGCTGGGCGCTGCCGAGGCCGGAGGCGAGGCCGGAGAAGATCTTGAAGAGGACCGGCTTCGGCACCGCCGCGGTGACGATCGCCAGCACGAAGGCGATCGAGATCACGGCGCCGGTGTTCTGCAGCATCGTCCGCGCCCCGGCGGCGATGCCGCGGCGCTCGGTCGGCACCGTGCCCATCATCGCCGCCGTGTTGGGCGAGTTGAACATCCCCGAGCCGATCCCGACCAGGGCCAGCCAGAGGCCACCCTGCCAGTAGGCGGAGTCGGCCTGCAGCGTCGTCATCAGGGCCAGGCCGAGGGCGGTGACCAGCATCCCCGCCGCCGCCAGCACGCGCGAGCCGTGGCGGTCGGCCCAGATCCCGGCCAGGGGGGAGGCGACCAGCATTCCGATCGCCATCGGCGCCAGCTTGATCCCGGCCGTGATCGGGTCGTCTCCCTGGGCCCCCTGGTAGTAGAAGACGAAGATGAACATCAGGGCGAAGCGCGAGAGCCCGTTGATGAAGGTGGCGGCCGAGGCCGCCGCGAAGAGCCGGTTCTGGAAGATCGAGAGGTCCAGCATCGGCGCCTTGCCGCGGTGCTCGATCAGCACGAACAGCGGCAGCAGCACCGCCGCCACCGCGAGGCTGCCGATCACCAGCGAGTTGTCCCAGCCGGAGATGCCGCCGCGCGAGATCCCGTAGACGAGCCCGGTCAAGCCGACGACGAAGGTCACGGTGCCGCCGAGGTCGAGGCCGCGGACCTTGTCGCGCTGGGAGAGCTCGCGCAGGATCAGCGAGGCCCAGAGCGCGCCGGCCAGGGCCAGCGGCACGTTGAACCAGAAGACCCAGTGCCAGGAGATCGCGACCAGGGCGCCGCCCAGCACCGGTCCCAGCACCAGCCCGATTGCCGCCACCATCGTGTTCGTGCCCATCGCGAGGCCGAGCTCCTCGCGCGGGAAGGCGTCGGTGACCAGGGCGGGGCCGTTGGCGAAGATGAAGGCGCCGCCGACTCCCTGCAGGATCCGCCAGAGGATCAGCTGGGTGCCGTCGGCGGCGAAGCCGGCGCCGAGCGAGGCGACGGCGAAGACGAGGAAGGCGCCGACGAAGGCGTTCTTGCGGCCGAACAGGTCCGAGAGCCGGCCGGCGGTGAGGACCAGCACGGTCGAGGAGATCATGTAGGCGAGGATCACCCAGACCAGTTCCAGCAGGCTGGTCCCGAGCGCCCGCTCGAGGTCCGGCAGGGCGATGATCAGCGTCCCCGAGTTGGTCGCGACCAGCAGCATCCCGAGGCTGGTGCAGGAGAGCGCCCACCACTTGTAGTGCTCGTGGTCGGCGGCCACCCCCGCGCCCCCGCTTAATCTCTTTCTTACGTTCACGTCAATTACCCTAGCAAGCCGTACGCGTCTGCTTTCACCCGTCTATAGGACGGGTTAGAGCAGACGCGTGGGCTGATCTAGGATCCTTGCCATGGCCGAGCGCACCTGGAACGTCTATCTCTCGGGCGAGATTCACTCCGACTGGCGCGAGCGGATCGAAGCCGGGACGCGTGAGGCCGGGCTGCCGGTCGCCTTCTCGGCCCCCGTCACCGACCATCCCGCCTCTGATGACGCGGGCACCGGCACCCTGGGTGAGGAGAGGGACTCTTTCTGGCGCGATCACAAGGGCGCCGGCGTCAACGCGATCCGCACCCAGACCCACATCCGCGAGGCCGACCTCGTCGTCGTCCGCTTCGGCGACAAGTACCGCCAGTGGAATGCCGCCTTCGACGCCGGCTTCGCCGCCGCCCTCGGCAAGCCGATCGTCACCGTCCACGACCCCGAGCTCGACCACGCGCTGAAGGAGGTCGACCGCGCCGCCCAGGCGACCGCGCGCGAGTCCGAGCAGGTCGTCGACGTGCTCCGCTACGTGATCCACGGCGAGCTGCCGGCCTAGGGCCTGGCGAGCCGGCCGCCCAGGGCATAGGGTGGCCCCGTGCCCGCCGCCGACAACAACGCCACCATCGAGCGCTTCTACGCCGCCTTCGGCGAGTGCAACGGCTCGGCGATGACCGCCTGCTACGCGCCCGGCGCCCATTTCCACGACCCGGCCTTTGGCGACCTCGAGGGCGACGACATCGGCGCGATGTGGCGGATGCTGACCGGCCGCGCCACCGATCTGCAGATCGAGCTGCCCGAGCACGAGGCCGGCGAGGACAGCGGCAGCGCCCACTGGATCGCCCGCTACACCTTCTCCACCGGCCGCCCCGTCGTCAACGACATCCGGGCCCGCTTCCGCTTCGACGAGGCCGGCCGGATCGTCGACCACGTCGACGACTTCGACTTCCGCCGCTGGGCCAAGCAGGCTCTCGGCGTCAAAGGCACCCTCGTCGCCTTCCTGCCGCCGCTGCGGGCCAAGGCCCGCGCCCAGGCCCTCGGCCAGCTCGAGGACTTCAAGCGCGACGAGACCGGTTCCAGCATCTAGTTCCGCCGCACCTCATGCGAACGTATGTTCGTGCGTTGGGACGGACAGCGAGTCGAGAACGATCTGCGGTTGCCGGGAGTCGGCGACGGCACCGTCACCCGCACCTTCGATGCCCCGGAGGCGATGGGCATCAACTTCCACGAGGTCCGAGCCCGCTCGGCGCTGAACCACGTGCCTGGGGGGCGCTACGGCTTCAGCCACACGATCAACCAGTACCGGGGCTGTACTCATGCGTGCGTTTTTTGTTTTGCTCGGAGAACTCACACCTACTTAGGCTTCGACGCCGGCCGTGACTTCGAGCGCGAGATCGTCGTCAAGGTCAACGTGCCGGAGCTGCTCCGAGCTGAGCTGGCGCGACCGAGCTGGAAGCGGGAGCTGGTGGCGCTGGGGACGAACACCGACCCCTACCAGTGGGTCGAGAGCCGCTACCGGATGATGCCGGAGATCCTGGCGGCGCTGGAGGCGGCGCGGACGCCGGTCTCGATCCTGACCAAGTCGCCGCTGGTGATGCGCGACGTGAAGATCTACGAGCGGATGGCGAAGACGCTGCCGGTCTCGGTCAACCTCTCGGTCCCGACCCTCGACGAGGATGCCTGGCGGGCGACCGAGCCGCACACGCCCAGCCCGGCTGCCCGCCTCGACGCCGTCGCCGAGCTGCGCCGCCGCGGCATCGACTCCGGCGTCCTGATCGCCCCGCTGATGCCCGGCATCAACGACCACCCCGACCAGGTCCGCCCGATCGTCGAACAGGCCACAAAGGCGAACGCCACCTTCCTCGGCGGCGTCGCCCTCCACCTCCGCGACGAGGTCAAAGACGTCTTCTTCGCCTGGCTCGAGTCCAAACGCCCGGACTTACTCCCCCGCTACGAGGCCCTCTACAAAGGCCGCGCCTACATGCAGCCCGCCCAGCGAATGCAGACCTCACGAGTAGTCCGCGGCTGGGGCCGCAACCGCCTCCGAAGCTCTCTAGCCGACCGTTCTGGGTCGTCTGAAACAGGCGATTCACCGGCGGGTGGTCCGGGGGGAGGTGTCGAGAACGGAGGCGAAGCCCCCGCCCGCAGGCGCCTCCCCCCGGAGCGCCCGCCGGCCCAGCGCTCCCTCTTCTAGCCGCCTTCGTCCAACTGCTCGAACACGCACTCCTTCGGCGCTTTGTCGTCCCTGAAGCTGTGGAATCTGGCCCCGTGCCTGATCCGCCCGGAAGCCGCATGGTCATACCCCACCTCGATCACCAGCTCCGGGCGCAGCTCCACCCACTCGAGGTCGCGCCCGCCGGTCCACCGGCTCGGCTCGGCGCTGCCGCTCTCGCCCGTCTCCAGCGGCGCCAGCATCGCCCGCATGCTCCGTTTCGCCGCCGTCGAGAAGCCGGAGATGTGGCCGACCGAGCGCAGCTCGCCGCCGTCGTAGAGGCCGAGGATCAGCGAGCCGACCGTGCCCTCCTCTTTGCCCGGCCGCCAGCCCATCACCACGCAGTCGATCGTGCGCTCGCGCTTCACCTTCGCGAACCCCTTGCGCTTGCCGGGGATGTAGGTCGCGTCGAGCTGCTTCGCCATCACTCCCTCGATGCTGCCCAGCCACTTCTCCGCCTGCGCGGCATCGGGCGTCAGCGGCGTCAGCTCCAGCCCGGCGGTCGCGGCGATCGCCTCCAGCCGCGCCCGCCGCTCGGCCAGCGGCGCCTCCAGCAGCGACTCGTCGCCCTCGGCCAGCAGGTCGAAGACGATGTAACTCGGCCGGGATCTCCTTCGAGAGCAACTCGATTCGCGACTGCGCCGGGTGGATCCGTTCCTGCAGGGCGTCGAATTCGAGGTTGCCGTCGGCGTCGCGGATCACCAGCTCGCCGTCCAGCACCCAGCGCCCCGGCGCGAACTCCAGCTCCGGGAAGTAGCGCGCCAGTTCTTTGCCGCCGCGCGACTGGATGTAGGCCTGCTCGCCGTCGACGAAGACGATCGCGCGGAAGCCGTCGAGCTTCGGCTCGTACGCCCACTCCTCGCCGGTCGGCAGCGCTTTCCGGGTCAGCGCCAGCTGTGGCTTGATCGGCGGTGACAGAGGTAAATCCATCTACCGCGACCTTACGCAAACTGTGGATAGGGGATGCGGACCCCCTCCCCAGACACTCAACATCGAGCCATGGCGAGATGTGTCTGGGAGGGGGTCCCGCATCCCCTTACCGGTTTCGGCGCTCGCGGCTCTCGCGCGGATCGGGCATCGGCACCGCCGCCAGCAGTTCCTTCGTGTACTCGTCGCTCGGGTGCTCGCAGACCTGATCGGCGCTGCCCTGCTCGACGATCTTGCCGTGGTGCATGACCGCGATCCGGTCGGAGATGTGGCGGACGACGCCGATGTCGTGGGCGACGAAGACGTAGGTGAGGCCGAGCTCGTCCTGGAGGTCGTCGAGCAGGTTGACGATCTGCGCCTGGATCGAGACGTCGAGGGCCGAGACCGGCTCGTCGGCGACGACCAGCTTCGGCTTCAGGGCGATCGCCCGGGCGATCCCGATCCGCTGGCGCTGGCCGCCGGAGAACTCGTGCGGGTAGCGGTCGTAGTGCTCGGGGGAGAGGCCGACCCGGTCGAGCAGCTCCCGCACCTGCTTGCGCAGATCTGAGCCGGAGGCGACGCCCTGCAGCTTCAGCGGCTCGCCGACGATCTGGCCGACCCGCTTGCGCGGGTTCAGCGAGGCATAGGGGTCCTGGAAGATCATCTGCATCTCGCGCCGCAGCGGCCGCATCTGCCGGCGCGAGAGCCCGGCGATCTCCTGTCCCTCGAAGCGGACCGAGCCCGAGGTCGGCGCCAGCAGCTGCAGCATCACCCGGCAGACGGTCGACTTGCCGCTGCCGGACTCGCCCACCAGCCCCAGCGTCTGGCCACGGGGGACGCTGAAGCTGACCCCGTCGACCGCCCGCACCTGATCGACCTCGCGGTCGATCAGCAGGCCCTGCTTGATCGGGAAGTGCTTGACGAGGTCGGTGACCTCGACCAGTGGCTCGCCGCCGGCCATCAGGCCGGAGCCTCCAGCCCGATCTGCCCGCCGACTTCGCGCTTTGCCCGCTTATGCTCAGATCCCAGCCAGCAGCGATCGCAGTGCGAGGGGGCATCGGGGAGGCGCGCCTCGAGCGCCGGCATCTCCGTGCACTTGGCGAACTCGTGCGGGCAGCGCGCCCGGAACGAGCAGCCTGGCGGCAGCGCGAGCAGCGACGGCGGCGCGCCGCTGATCTGCGGCAGTCGCCTCGGCCGCGGCCGGTCGAGCCGGGTCAGCGAGCCGAGCAGGCCCCAGGTATAAGGGTGCTGGGGGTCGTAGAAGATCTCGTCGAGAGTCCCTTCCTCGACCACTCTGCCCGCGTACATCACCATCACCCGGTCGGCGACCTCGGCGACGACGCCGAGGTCGTGGGTGATCAGGATCGTGGCGACCCCGCGTTCGCGGTTGAGTTTCTCGAGCAGGCGCAGGATCTGGGCCTGGATCGTCACGTCAAGCGCCGTCGTCGGCTCGTCGGCGATCAGCACCTCCGGCTCCAGCGCCAGCGCCATCGCGATCATCGCCCGCTGCCGCATGCCGCCGGAGAATTCATGCGGGTAGTCGTCGACCCGGCGCTCGGCGTCGGGGATCCCGACCGAGTCCAGCAGCTCCACCGCCCGCGCCCGCCCCTCGGCCTTGGAGATGTCGCCGCGGTGGGCGCGGATCGCCTCGACGATCTGGCTGCCGAGCCGGTAGACCGGGTTGAACGAGGTCATCGGATCCTGGAAGACCATCCCGATCCGCTCGCCCCGCACCTTGCGCAGCTCGGCGTCGCTCGCGTCCAGCAGCTCGGTCTCGCCCAGCTTGACCGAGCCGGCGATCTCGGCGTTGGGCGAGCGGGTGAGGCCGAGGATCGTCTGGGCGGTGACGCTCTTGCCGGAGCCGGACTCGCCGACGATCGCCAGCACTTCGCCGGCGGCGAGGTCGAAGCTGACCCCGTCGACCGCCTGCAGCAGGCCGCCTTCCGTCGCGAAGCCGACCCGCAGGTCCCTGGCGGAGAGCAGCGCGCCGGGGCTCACTGAGCTGAGCTCCCGAGCCGGATCCGCGGGTCGAGGTAGGCGTAGACGACGTCGGTGAGGGCGTTGAAGAGGACGACGAAGAAGGCGCCGAAGATCGTGATCGCCATCAGCGGCGGCAGGTCGAGGTTGGTGATCGATTCGGCCGCGTACTGGCCGACCCCGCCGAGGCTGAAGATCACTTCGGTGATGATCGCGCCGCCGAACAGGGTCGCGCCGAAGTCGAGCCCGAACAGGGTGATGATCGGGATCAGCGAGTTGCGCAGCACGTGCCGGATCATGATCCGGCGCTCGTCTAGCCCCTTGGCGCGGGCGGTGCGGACGTAGTCCTCGCGCATCACGTCGAGCATGTTCGAGCGCAGCACGCGGCTGTAGAAGCCGATGTTGAGGATCGCCAGCGTGAACCAGGGCAGTACCAGGTGGTAGGCCCACTGGATCGGGTCTTCCAGCAGCGGCACGTAGCCGCTGGCGGGGAACAGTTCGATCTTGTAGGTGAGGAAGTAGAGGAAGAGGGTGGCGAGCAGGAAGACCGGGATCGAGATGCCGCCGACCGAGCCGATCGTGATCGCGCGGTCGAGCCAGCCGCCGGCCCTGGTCGCCGAGAGGAAGCCGAAGAGGACGCCGAAGGAGAGCCAGATCACGGCGGCGCCGATCGCGAGCGAGAAGCTGGCGGGGATTCCTTCGGCGATCCGTTCCTCGACGTTGAGTCCTTCGCCGTAGGAAATCAGTTCGCCGGTGAAGATCTTCTTCATCGTCTCGAAGTACTGGACCGGCAGCGGTTCGTCGAAGCCCCAGTCCTTTTCGATGCTCTTGACCAGCGCCGGGGTCGCGTTCTTGCCGGCCAGGCGCTGGGCCGGAGGGGAGTTGGGGATCAGGTTGAAGATCGCGAAGGTGAGGACCGAGACTGCGAACAGGACCAGGACCATCCCGGCCAGGCGCCTGACGATGAAGCGGGCCACTAGATCGCCCCTCCGGCCGCCGACTCGGCCGCCTCGGCGCGGGTCAGCCGTACTTTCGAGCGCGGGTCGAGGGCGTCGCGGAGGCCGTCTCCGAAGACGTTGAGCGAGAGCACCGTGAGCAGGATCAGCACCCCGGGTGCGAAGGCGAGCAGCGGCGAGGTGTAGATCGATTCGGCCCCGAGCGAGACCATCTTCCCCCAGGAGGAGTTGGGCGCCTGCACCCCGGCGCCGAGGAAGGAGAGCGAGGCCTCGAGCAGCATGTTGTTGGCGATGTTGAGGGTGAAGAAGACGATCACCGTCGACCAGAGGTTGGGCAGCAGCTCGCCGAACATGATCCGCAGCGATCCCGCCCCCTGGGCGACCGCCGACTCGACGAACTCTTTCTCCCGCATCGCCAGCACCTCGCCGCGGATCGGCCGCGCCATATATGGGGTGTAGACGACGGCGATGATCAGGATCGGGATCCAGATCGAGTTCCCGGACAGTTCCAGCGGACCGATCTTCAGCCCGCCGACCGCGAGCGCGGTTCCCAGGGCGATCCCGAGCAGGACGACCGGGAACGACCAGATCACGTCGAGCGTGCGGGTGATGATGCCGTCGGTCCAGCCCTTGTAGTAGCCGGCGAGCAGGCCCAGGATCGTCGCCAGGATCGTCGTGATCAGGGCCGAGGTGAGGCCGATGAAGAGCGAGGTGCGCCCGCCGTACATCAGCCGCACCATCTCGTCGCGGCCGAGGCCGCCGTCGGCGCCGAGGAAGAACTTGCCGCCGGCCCCGAACCAGACCGGGCCGATCGGCTTGCCTTCGACGTCGACGACTTCGCGCTTTTCGCCGTCGACGGTGATCTTCTCCGTCGTGTGGGTCGTGTTCGGGCCGGTGTGGGCGACGTGGTTGGCCCACAGCGGCGCCGCCAGGACGAAGACGACGATCAGCCCGAAGAGGCCGAGCGAGGCCAGCGCCAGGCGGTTGCGCTCGCAGCCGCCGGTAGGCGAGGTACCAGGGGCTGTGCCCCTCGGCCTCGACTCCGCCCGGCGCGGCGGGGAAACCTTCGTCCGGCTCTCCCGCTGGGAGAGCCGGATCCGGCTGGGGCTCGAGCGCCACGCTCCTATTCTGACCCGGCGCTCGGCCGGCCTACTTGAATTCGAAGCTGGTCAGGTACTGGCCGAAGGTCGGGTTGAAGATGACGTTTTCGAGGTTGATCGCGCTGGAGACGAAGGTCGAGAGCGTCCGCGTCCCGTACGGAGCCCATGGCGCTTCTTCCATGTATCCGCGGTCGAGCGCTTCGTACCCCTTTTCCTGTTCGGGCCCGAGCTGTTCTTCGCCGAGCCTGGAGATTTCCTTGTTGAGCTTCGGGTTGTCGATTTCGGCGAAGTTGCCGTTGTTGGTCGGCAGGATGCTTTCGCCCGACAGCAGCGGCTGGAAGAAGTCGTTCGGGTGCGGGTAGTCCTGGAACCAGTCCGACCAGCCGGTGTCGAGATCGGGCGTCGTCTGGTTGCCGATCACCGTGAAGTAGTTGTCGGCGTTGACGATTTTCAGCGTCGCGTGGAAGCCGAGCTGGGTCAGCACGTCCTGGTAGTAGGTGACGGCGGCTTCGTTTTCGGCTTCGTTGTCGCCCCAGACGGTGATGTCCATGTCCGACGGGTTGGCTTCCTTGATCATTGCCTTGGCTTTGGCCAGGTTGTGCGGGTAGAGCTCGAATTTCTTGTAGCCGGGCATCCCCGGCGGCAGGATCTGCTGGTTGCCTTTGAGCGAGCCGGCGTAGATCCGTTCCAGCGCCGCCGGGTCGACCGCGTAGTTGATCGCCTGGCGGACCTTGAGGTCGTTGAACGGCGGCTTGTTCGTGTTCATCCAGAAGTAGTAGGTGCTGATCGTCGGCTGCGGCCCGGAACTGGGTGCCTTCGTATTTGCTGTTGATTTCGGCGTAGCGATCCGGCGGCGGCTGCGTCTGCATCCAGTCGAACTTGCCCTGCTCGACGCCGTTGACCTGGGTCGAGGGGTTGCGGATGATCGAGACGTCGATCTTGTCGACGTGCCCGCTCGGGTATTCGGGCATCGCCTTCGCGTTGGCCTTGGCCCAGTAGGGGTTGCGTTCGTATTCCCAGCCCTTGCTCTGGTCGACCTTGGTGATGATGTAGGGGCCGGTCCCGGGGGGCGGGTTCGTCGACTGGTTGGTGTCCGGCGTGCTCGGGCGGGACCGGCGCCACGAACATCAGGCCGAGCTCGTTGGTGAACGTGCCGCGCGGTTTGACCAGGTGGATGACGATCTTGCCGGTCTTGTCGTCGGTTTCGATGCCGGGGATGCCGCCGCTTTTCGTTTCCGCGAACTTTTCGGCGCCGACGATGTCGGTGTAGAAGGGCGAGCCGCCGGAGTCGACCTTGAAGAGCGCGTTCGACGGCGAAGGTGAAGTCGGAGGCCTTGACCGGGGTGCCGTCGGAGTATTTGAGGCCGGGGCGGAGCTGCAGGGTGTAGGTCTTGCCGCCGTCGCTGATCTTCGGCATTTCCTTGGCCAGGCCGGGGACGACTTCGCTGCCTTCGACGCCTTCCGCGTGCTTGTAGGTCAGCAGCGGGATGTAGACCTCGCCCATCGCGTTCCAGCCTTCGGCGGTGTAGGAGAGGCCGGGATCCAGGTAGTCCGGGAAGGCCGGCGAAGGTCGCTTTGAGGGTGCCGCCCTCCTTGCCGCTGGAGCTGCTGCTCGCCGCAGGAAGCCAGTCCAATTGTTGCGACCGCTGCAAGTCCGAGAACCGCAATGGGTACGCAAAGTCTCTTCAACGTAAAACCTCCGAGTCGGACTGGACAGGTCTGCGGCCGGACCGAGCGCCTCTGCTCCCTGGGATCAACTCCAGCACAACGTCATTGCCCCCGTCAAGCTCGTTTGAACCAGACGTTGCAAGGCGTTCAGGCCAATTACTCCCAAGAATGGGACTGACTATGGCGACGATCGCGAAGACGCCGACGCCCGGCGATCAGGAAGGCCGCGCGGGGGCTGGCGGTGGCGGCGATGACGCCGCCGACGATGAACCCGACCCCCGGCATCGCCGCCCCGATCGACTCCAGCACGCTCATCACCCGGGCCTGCATCCCGGCCACGGTCATCTCCTGCACGGCGCTGATCGTCGATACCCACTGGACGCCGTTGCCGGTGCCGCCGAGGACCGAGGCCGCGCAGGCGAGCGCCAGGGTCGGGGCGGCGGCGAGACCGAGGTAGCCGGCGCCGACGGCGAGGGTGCTGAAGAAGAGCAGCGCCGCGAGCGAGGCCCGCCGCACGGCCGCGAAGACAAGGCTGCCGAGGACCATCCCGGCTCCCCAGCAGGCCAGCATCAGCCCGTAGCCGGAGTCGCTCGCCCCCAGGGTTTCCTTGGCGTAGACGACCTCGATCGGGATCACGGCGGCGAAGAAGACGAAGGCGGCGCCCTGGGCCAGGAGCAGCCGCGCAGCACGGTCCTCTCGCGGATATAGGCGATGCCGGCCTTGACCCGGTCGCGCATCCTTCCCGCTTCCGGCTCGGCCCGCGGCATCGGTCCGGCGGTCAGCAGGATGCAGGCGATCACGTAGAAGGAGGCCGCGTCGAGGAGCAGTGCCGTCTGCACGCCGAAGCCGGCGACGACGAGGCCGGCGAGGCCGGGCCCGATCGCGGCGCCGCCGGTGAAGGCGACGTTGAGCAGGGCGTTGCCGGCCCGCAGCTCGCCCGTCGGCTCGAGCTGGGCGGCGACGACCGCCCGGGTCAGCGAGCGGCCGGTCAGCGCCAGTGCCCCGTCGATCGTGGCCAGGGCGATCACCCCCGCCAGCGAGAAGTGGGAGGCGAGCAGGGCAAGGCCGGCGAAGGCCGCCGCCTCGCCGCAGTAGATGACCGGCAGCGCGAACCGTGGCGGCGGGCGTTCGGCGCGGGCGACCAGGATCGGGGCCAGGAGGGCGGGGAGGAAGCGGGTTCCGAGGAAGAGCCCGGCCGTCGCCAGGGCGCTGTCGGTGCGGTCGAAGACCAGCACCGAGAGGGCGATGATCCCCATCCAGTCGCCCAGCTCGTTGACCGCGTACGTCGTCGCGAGCCGCCGGAAGAGGGGCCGGCGCAGGGGGTCGGTTAGGCGTGGTCTACGCATTGGTTGTTGGGCGATCTACTGCATTTATGCACAAGTTTTCCTGCAGATGCACAAGTTTCGGCGAACTTGTGCTACAAAGTTGCCAGGCAATTTGGAAGTTAGACAAGAGCAGCGCACAGCGTTGCGGGCTTCAACCACCACGGAAGGGGATAGAACATGGGCTACCGTCACTAGAACTTTCTAACGCGAGCTGGCTTCACAGCTCGCACCAGTCTTTACGAAGGGCGTCCCAGCGGGGCGCCCTTCGTCGTATTTCGGGGGCGAGCGCCGCGCACCTCCGCGCGGCGCGCCGGCGAACCGCGGTGTATCCCGGGCGCTGCCGCCGATTTGCAAGAGACCGGCCATCCGGCCAAGGTGGCTTGAAGCACCATCTATATGGCGGTACTTTCGATTACCGCACGTAGCGTTCGTTTCAAGCCAAGCAGGCCTGGCGAAGGGAACGGCGGGTGGCCGCGGAATCTCCATCCACAGCTGCGGCCGAACCCCAGCCCCCGTCGAAGATGAGCGGTAACCGCCCAACCAAAGCAGCGATAGGCGCACAGGTCGTCGGCCTTGCCGTGGTCATCGGCGTCGCCATCTGGCAGGCGCCGCAGGCCAACTGGAACCTGCCGCTGTTCGCGATCCTGCTCGGCTTCTCGGTCTTCAGCGACCTGACCGCGATCTCGACCACGTCGAAGGTGAAGATCTCCGGCAGCTTCCTGGCGCTGGTCCTGGCGATGGTCTTCCTCGGCGGTACCCCGGCGGCGGTGATCGGGGTGATGACGATCTTCACCGGCTGGCTGCGCTGGCGCGACGCGGGCCACTTCCTGCTCAACAACCTGCTCACCTACGCGACCTTCCCGCTGGTCACCGGGATCGCCTTCCACGCCGCGGTGGCGGGCCGGGTCGCCGACACCGAACCGGCTCTTCTACGCGCTGATCTTCGCCGTCTTCCTGTTGGCGCTGGCGATCAACTTCACGATGATCGCCTCCTACTCCTGCTACCTCGATCGCAGCTCCTTCTTCCTCAAGGTCCGCACGGCGCTGATCCCGCTGCTGCCCTCCGAGCTGGCGGCGGCGCTGATGGCCTGTCGGCATCGCCTA
Source organism: uncultured Solirubrobacterales bacterium (assembly GCA_963795625.1). Lineage (GTDB taxonomy): Bacteria > Actinomycetota > Thermoleophilia > Solirubrobacterales > 70-9 > VAYN01. Next base: position 232,106 of record CAWCIS010000004.1, read on the forward strand.
CCTCTATGTGGAGGTCGGCCTCGCCGGCGTCGCCCTCTTCGGCGTCGTCCTCGTCACCTTCCAGTACCTGCTCGGCGCCCTGCTCGTCTCCCAGCAGCGGGCCGAGGAGCTGGAGCTGCGCAGCAAGCAGCTGGCCAGCTTCCAGGTCGGGATGTTGAGCGCGATGCTGCGCACGCTCGACCTGCGGGACCAGATGACCGCCCGGCATTCCGCCGCGGTGGCGCGCTACTCGCGGGCGATCGCCCAGCGCGCCGGCTTCTCGCGCCGCGAGGAGGAGCTCGTCCACATCGCCGCGCTGCTGCACGACATCGGCAAGTTCATCCTTCCCGACCGCATCCTCAAGGCCAACGTGCCGCTCACCGACGAGGACTGGATGCTGATCCGCCGCCATCCGCAGCAGGGCGCGCGGGTGGTCTCCTCGCTCGACGGCTACGGCCCGGTGGCGGAGATCATCCTCGCCCACCACGAGCGGATCGACGGCAAAGGCTATCCCCGCGGCCTGGTCGGGGACGACATCCCGGAACTGTCCCGGATCATCTCCGTCGCCGACACCTACGACGTGATGACGGCGCGCGACTCCTACCGCACGCCGATGTCCAGCCACGACGCGATCGTCGAGCTCCGCCGGGTCGCCGGCAAACAGCTGGACGCCCGCTTCGTCGAGGTCTTCATCGAGCTGCTCGAGGGCAAAGACGTCTCCTTCGCGCATGGGGAGGCGGCGGACTTCGAGAAGGAGCTCGCGCTCGAATCGCGGATTGCCGAGACGGCTAGCCCGGACGGCGAGACCAGTCGCTTCCAGGTCGCCGGCGTCAGCGCTTAGACAGCCGGGGGGGCGAGGTCGGGTGGGACTCGCCTGCGCGAACAGCGGGAGGCTTGGCGAGTCCCACCCGACCTCGCGCTCGCGGGCCGGTATACGGTGAAGGTCCATGCGCGCGGTGACGTTTCAAGCACCTGAGGAAGTCCGGATCGAGGAGAAGGCGGATCCGGAGGTCGTTGCTGGGGATGATGCGGTGATTCGGGTCGAGGCGAGTGGGATCTGTGGGTCGGATCTGCACATCTACCACGGGCGGGTGCCGGTCGAGCCGGGGTTCACGATCGGGCACGAGTTTGTGGGGACGGTGCTGGCGATAGGGGACGATGTGGATCGGGTCGGTGTTGGCGATCGGGTCCTTGGCACCTTCCATACGGCCTGCGCGACTTGTTCCTCCTGCCTGCGCGGGGACTATCACCGCTGCCGCAAGGGGCAGACCTTCGGGCATGGCGCCAACCTCGGCGACCTCCAGGGCGCCCAGGCCGAGCAGCTGCTGGTGCCACGGGCCAACCTCACCCTGCGCAAAGTGCCGGAGGGGATGTCGAGCGACGTCGCTCTCTTCGCCGGCGACGTGATGGGGACCGGTTACCACGCGGTCGCCCACGCCGGCATGCGCTCCGGCGACACCGTCGCCGTGCTCGGCCTCGGCCCGGTCGGGCTCTGCGCCATCCAGGCCGCGCTCGCCGGCGGCGCCGTCGCGGTCTTCGCGATCGACACGGTCGAGGAACGGCTGCAGATGGCCGAGTCGTTTGGGGCGACGCCGCTGCACCTGACCGAGCAGGAGCCGAAAAAGGCGATCCGTGCGGCCACTGGTGGCCTCGGCGTCGACGTCGTCGTCGACGCGGTCGGCGACCCGGGCCCGCTGGCGCTGGCGATCAGCCTCGCCCGCGACGCCGGCACCGTCTCCGGCATCGGCGCCTACGCGGGCAAGGGCGAGGTGCCGCTGGGGCTGGCCTGGCTCAAGGGCCTGGACCTGCGCCTCGGCCTCGCCAACGTGATCGCCCACGTCGACCGCGTGCTCGCCCTGCTCGATGCGGGCAAGCTCGATCCGGCGCCGCTGGTCACCCATCACATGGCGCTCGACGAGGCCGGCGAGGCCTACGCGATCTACGACCGCCGCGAAGCGCTGAAGATCGTCCTCACGCCGTAGCGACGTTTGTAAATGTGAAGGTTTCTCTCTAGGCTGAGCCGGTGCGCGGGGGGCGCGTCGTCATCGCGGCTGTCTCTGTCGTGCTGCTGGGCTTGGTCTGTGCCGGCAGCGCGCTCGCCTGCTCCTGCGCGCCCACGTCGCCCGCCGAGTCGCTGGCCCGGGCGGACGCGGCGATCGCGGCGCGGTTGCTCGCGGTCGAGCCCCACGGGGCCAGGGTCACGTATCGCTACGAGGTCCTGCACGTCTATCGAGGGCGCGACGCGATCGCGCCCGGCTCGACCCTGAAGGTGACGAGCCCCGCCGGCTCGGCCGCCTGTGCGCTGCCGGACCGGGTCGATCGTAACTACGGCCTCTTCCTGCTGGGGGAGGCCGGGCGCTGGATCGGGGGCCGCTGCGGCGTCGTCTCGCCCCATCGCCTCTGGGCTGCCGCCCACAAGCCCGAAGACGGGCACGCGGCCGGCTCTGTGGCTAGCTGTACTAGTTGACTAGAACAGTATTTGTAGTTACTGTGCGGCGAGATGACACAGCAAGATCGTCGCCGCTCACGCCGGGCCGAACCCCTTCGCGACCGATCCCGGCGACGAGCTGCCGGTCGGGCTGCAGCTGACCTGGCGCCTGCGGGCGCTGATCTCCACCGGCCAGCTCGCCCGCGGCGAGCGTCTGCCCAGCTTCCGCCGCCTCGCCGAGTGGGCGGGGGTCAACCTCAATACCGTGCGGGCGGTCTACGAGGGGCTCGAGGCCGACGGCCTGGTGGTCAGCCGCCAGGGCCAGGGGACGTTCGTCGCCGACGGCGTCGAGGCGGCGCCCGAGCTGGAGGAGATCGCCGCCGAGGCGCTGCGCCGGGCCAGCGACGCCGGCCTCGACCCGCGTGACTTCGCGGTGGTGGCGATGGCCTGCGCGAGCATCCCCGGCAACGGTGGAGGGGGGGCGCCGGCCTCCCCTGCCGCCGGGCCTTCCCGACCTCGAGGAGGAGAGCGAGGCGATCGAGGTGCGCCAGGAGCTGCGCCGCCAGATCGGCCGGCTCGAGGCCGAGCTCGCCAGCTACACCCGCGATCTCAAGGCCGAGCTGCCGACGGCGCCGCGGCGCGCGGTCGCCCATGTCGCCGGCGTGCAGGAGCTGGAGCAGACCCGCGACACCCTGATCGCCCAGCTCTCCGAAGCGCAGAAGGCGGCGGAGCGGCGGGCGCGGCAGGAAGCGCAGACCCGCGCCCGCCGGCAGCGGGCTCGCGGTGACGAGGAGAGCGACCCCGGCCAGGCCGGCGGACCGCTCGGCAGGGCGATGAGCTGGTGGCGCTCGAAGCCGTAGCCAGTCGCCTGGGGTCGGTCTCCGCCTTCTTCGTTGAGGTGGGGACCATGGTGATCCTGACCACGCGGACGCTGGTCTCCGCGGTGCGGCCGCCGTACCCCTATGGCGAGGAGCTGGTCGAGCAGTGCCTGTTCACGCTGAAGCTCTGCTGGTTCCCCCTGCTGATCTCGACCTTCGCGCTCAATCTCGGCGCTCCCGGGCTGCAGGCAGCCGGCCCTTTGCAGGTCTTCGGTGCCCTTGACCGACTCGGCGGCTTCTTCGTCCTCACCGCGATCCGCTGGATCGGCCCGTTGGTCACCGCGGTGGTCGTCGCCGGCGTCGCCGGCACCGCGATCACCGCCGACCTCGGCGCCCGCAAGATCCGCGAGGAGCTCGACGCCCTGCAGGTGCTCGGCGTCGACCCGATCAAGAACCTGGTCGTGCCGCGCTTCCTGGCGCTGATGCTGGTCACCGCTCTGCTCGACATCTTCGCGATCGTCTTCGGCCTCAGCGCCGGGATCGCCGCCGAGCTGATCTACCACCAGTCGCTGGGCGGCTTCTTCGCGACCCTGTTCTCGAACGCGACGGTCACCGACATCTGGTCCTCGGTGCTGATGTGCACGATGTTCGGCGCGATCATCTCCGTCGTCTGCTGCTACAAGGGGATGTCGGCGTCGGGTGGGGCGGCCGGCGTCGGGCGCGCCGTCAACCAGGCGGTGGTGATCGCCCTGGTCACCGTCTTCTTCTTCCAGTTCGTCGTCACCTCGCTCCTGCTCGCCACCCATCCCGAGCTGCAGGCGATCCGGTGATCGGCTGGCTCGACTCTCCACGCGGCTGGCTCGACTCCTTCGGGGAGATCGCCCGCTTCGGCCTCAAGGTCGCCGGCCAGGTCTTCTCCGGCCGCGCTTTCGTCTACCTCGGCGAGGCGATCCGGCAGGCCGGCATCCTGATCTTCGGCTCGGCCCTGATCGTCTGGGCCTTCGTCTTCATCCTCGGCCTGCAGTGCGGGATCCAGGGCGCCTACTTCTTCCGTGCTCAGGGCGCGCCCTCTTACGCTGGGCTGTTCTCGGCCTTCTGCGATCTGCGTGAGGCGCTGCCCTACGCCTTCGGCTACATCCTCTCGGCCAAGGTCGGGACCGGGATCGTCGCCGAGATCGGCGCGATGCGGATCTCCGACGAGATCGACGCCCTGGAAGTGATGGGCGTGCCGCCGATCACCTTCCTCTGCGCCACCCGCCTGCTCGCGGCCTGGATCGCGCTGCCGTTCATGTATCTGACCGCGATCGGGGTGATGTACGCGGCGAGCTACTTCTCGGTCGTCGACCAGGTCGGCGACGTCTCCTCCGGCGGCTACTCGCTGATCTTCTGGATGTTCCAGAGCCCGACCGACCTCATCTTCAGCCTGATCAAGGGGATGACGATGGCGACCGTGATCGTGCTGGTCGGCTGCTACTACGGCTACACGGCCTCCGGTGGCCCGGTCGGGGTCGGCACCGCGACCGCCAAGTCGATGGTCTTCAACATCGTCGCCGTCCACATCATCGGCATGCTCGGCACGATCGTCTTCTGGGGCGCCAATCCCCGATTACCGATCGGGGGGTAGGGCTCAAACGCCTTTGGCGAGAATTGCGGCGATGACGCCCATGAGGCTGAGGATGATCCCCGCTCCGGCGCGATTGAGAGTCGTCTGCAGGGCGCCCATTCCCTGTCTAAGCTCGACCAGCTCGGCCTTCGATCCGGTCGAAGCGGCGATTGGTCTCGTCGAAACGATGATCGATTCCGTTGAATCTCTCCTCGAGGCGCTCGTCGGTCCAGGCCATCCGCTCCATGCTCGCAGCATAGGCATCGCGCCGCAACCTATTGTCTGCAAACAGTAACTTCTTTGCAACTTCTAGCTGGACGTGGCGGTCGCCACGTCGGACCCCGCCGCATGGCGGTGCCGGCGGAAGGTCTCTTCGACCCAGAGGTAGCCGGGGCGCTGTTCGATCTCGTTGCGGAAGGCTTCGAGCCGGGGTGGAGTCGGAGAGTCGGCCGGCAGCGGCCCCTCGTCGGGCCCGACCACCGGGTAGAAGAGCGAGGCCGCGGTCAGGTCGGCGACGCTGAAGCTGTCGCCGACGAGGAACTCGCCGCCGCCGTTCGCCTCCAGCTCGGACTCGAGTCGGTCGAGGGCGGCGACGATCTTCGCCCGCGCCACGATCGCGGCCGCGTCGTCGCGGACGCCGAAGCGCAGGCCCGTGTAGGCGCGGGCGTAGAGGCCGATCGGCCCCTTCGCCTTGCCGAGCAGGCCCGGCACCGCGGCGGCCGCCACCTCGGCGAACATCGCCGGCTCGTTGCTGAGCTCGTGGAAGGGGAGCAGGCGCGCGTGCGGACCCAGCTCCTCGTCGAAGAAGTCCTCCAGCGCGAGCGCGCGGCGGCGCTGCTCGGGGTCGGCGGGGTAGAGCGGCGGCTGCGGGTAGCGCTGCTCGAGCGCGGCAAGGATCGCGGTCGAGTCGGCGATCGTGCGGCCGTCCAGCTGCAGCAGCGGCAGGGTGATGCTCTCGCCACGGGTCAGCGCGAAGGCGATCGGCATGTGGCTGCCGGGCAGGGGGGAGCGGCGGACGTGGGGGACCCGCTTGAAGTCGAGCGCCCAGCGGATCTTCTCGCTGTAGTGCGAGATGTCGAGCTGGATCAGGGTCGGTTTGCCGTCGCTCATGCGCCTCCTTGGTCTCTGTCAGCATAGGTGCGATGGCACTCCTGGGCGATTCCGAGATCGAGGCGAAGTTGGCCGCGCTGCCTGGTTGGGAGCGCGACGGCGCGGCGATCGCCAAAGAGTTCGACCGCGGCGATTTCGTCGGCTCCGCCAAGTTCGTCGCCGCCCTGGTCGAGCCGGCCGAGGCGATGGGCCACCACCCGGACCTGGAGATCTCCTGGGCGACCGTGAAGGTGACGATCTCCACCCACTCCGAGGGCGGCCTGACCACGGCCGATTTCGAGCTCGCGGCGAAAATCGACGCGCTGGCCTAGCCGGGTCCCGATGGCCAAGCGCAAGAAGCAGAAGCGCAACCGGCAGAAAGCGCCGACCTTCGACTACGTCGACCCCGAGGGGAACATGCTGACCCTGCGGCAGTCGCTCAGCGCCGCCACGATCGCCAAGATCGGCGAGCCGCCGGCCGGTCACGCCGCCTCCTTCGAGGACGCTTGGGCGCGCCGCTCGGAGGCGCTGTTCGAGCGCCTCGCGGTGCGCTGGGAGATCGCCGGCCTGCCGCTGACCGAGCAGAAGATGCTGCTCGGCCGCTACCGCATGGCCGACGCCGAGACCCAGCGCTGGGTGCGGCAGACGCTGACCGAGCACGTCGAGCGCCACATCCCCGAGCTGGCCGGGTAGCCGTGCCCGACGAGCTGCGGATCGACGAGCGCCTGGCGATCCCGCTGGCGGAGATCGAGCTGCGCGCCAGCCGCTCATCGGGGCCGGGCGGCCAGCACGCCAACGTCACCGCTTCTCGGGTCGAAGCGGTCTTCGACGTCGAGGCGTCGCGGGCGCTCGACGCCGGCCAGCGCGAGCGCCTGCTCGCCCGCGCCGGGGCCACCGTCACCGCCGTCGCTCAAGACGCCCGCGGCCAGTCCCGCAATCGCGAGCTGGCGCTGCAGCGCCTGGCGGGGAAGATCGCCGCCGGCCTGGCCACGCCGCGCCGCCGGCGGCCGACCAAGCCAACCCGGGCCTCGCGCTACCGGCGCCTCGAACAGAAGCGCCGCGCCGGCGAACGCAAGCGCGGCCGCCGGCGGCCGGGCGGGGAAGGGGAGTAGCGCCGATGAGTTCGCGGTGGCCACCCGGTCATACGGGTAGACGACCGATTCGACCCCGACGCAAGGAGGCATCATGCTCGCCGGCTCCAAGGCATTCAGCGGTTTCGCGGTTGACGATCTGAAAAAAGCGCGGGAGTTCTACGGGGAAACCCTGGGCCTGGAGGTCGAGGTGCTCGACGAGGAGAACGGCCTGCTCAGCCTCCATCACCCCGACGACCGCGCCACCCTGGCCTATCTCAGCCCGGGCATGACCCCGCCCAGCTACACGATCCTCAACTTCCCGGTCGACGACATCGACCAGGCGGTCGACGAGCTCGCCGCCCGCGGCGTCAGCTTCGAGCGCTACGAGGAGATGCCCCAGGACGAGAAGGGCGTGATGCGCGAGGGCGGCCCGCTGATCGCCTGGTTCAAGGACCCGGCGGGGAACATCCTCTCGGTGCTGCAGGAACCCCCGGCGTAAGCGGGAAGATGCCGGCCAGTGGTCGGCGAGCGAAATGAGGACGGCTTCTCGGCGCTGACCCTGGAAAGCGAGGCGCTGGGAGGGATCGAGGCGATCTTCGTGCCCGAGGCGGGGATGGTCTGCTGCTCGCTGCGTCACCGCGGCGAGGAGCTGCTCGGGCAGCGCGGGGGGCTGAGGAGCTACGTCGAGTCGGGGTCGACGATGGGCATCCCCTTCCTGCACCCTTGGGCGAACCGGCTCGGGCGCGGCCAGTTCGAGGTCGCCGGCCGCGCGGTGAACCTGGACCTGCCGGGCCTATCCGTCAAGCGCGACGGCGCCGGGCTGCCGATGCACGGCCTGCTCACGGCCGCCGGCGGCTGGAAGGTCGAGCGACACGGCGAGATCGACGATGGCGGCGTGCTGGCGGCGAGCTTCGACTTCGGCGCCTACCCGCGGCTGACCGCGGCGTTCCCGTTCCCGCACCGGGTGGAGCTGGAGGCGGCGCTGCGCGGGCCGGCGCTGACGATCGTCACGACCCTGCGCAACGAAGGCGACGCGGGCCTCCCCGTCTCCTTCGGCTTTCATCCCTATCTCCGCCTGCCCGGGGTCGAGCGTGGCGAGTGGGCGATGGAGGCGCCGGTCCGGGAGCGCCTCGAGCTCGGTTCCGACCAGCTGCCGACCGGCCGGCGCGACCCGGTCCGGATCGAACCGGGCCCACTCGGCTCGCGCCGCTTCGACGACGCCTACCTCGCGCCGCCGGATGGCGAGCCGTTCGCGCTCTCGGGCGGAGGCCGGCGGCTCGAGCTGCGGCTCGGCCCGGGCTACCGCTTCGCCCAGATCTTCACCCCCGGCGACAGTGACGCCGTCGCCTTCGAGCCGATGACGGCTCCAACCAATGCCCTGGTCACGGGAGGACCGGCACTGCCTCTGGTCGCCCCCGGCGAGAGCTTCTCCGCGACCTTCTCGATTACGGTCGGCTGATCGGCGCGTCGTCCTCGCCCGCGTCTGTCTCGGCGCGCGGCTGCTCGACTACCGCGACATCCCCACCCGAGGGCCGGAACTCGACCGGGGGGTCCTTGAGGATCTTCACCCATGCCTCGACCTTGCGGGCGATCGAGTGCGGGCCGTCCGGATTCACCGGGCGTTCTCGCTGGAAGGTGGTCAGCTGCAGGCCCTGGAGGTTGGCGTTGCGGTGGATCTCGGGTTCGGCGTCCTTCTCGACCAGCGGCAGCAGCGGCTTCGCCTGCCCCTGCATGAAGCCGCACTCATGTGCCAGGTTCTCGGAGAACGCCGAGAGCCTGTCCTCCTCCTCGTCTGTTGTGGCGTCATCGCGCTGCTTGCACTTGTCCTCGCCCGCCTTGCCGTCGTCTTCGCTCTTCTCGTCCGCGGGCTTGACGACGAAGAGGATCGCGGCCTTGCTCGCCCACATCCTTGCCTTGACGCTGTCCAGGACCGCGACCTCGACACCCATCTGGGGGATCGCTTCCAGGGGGAAGCAGCCGTTGGCCCTGAGCGCGGTGTGCAGTTCTGTGACCGCTTCTTCGGTGTAGGGGTCGGTGGTGTCGAGGAACCGCCGCGAGATGAAGATCGGGATCAGTCCCTCCGGCACGGTCTCCTGGATCGCCCGGATCGTGCCCTCGAGCGCGAGCGGAGGGCGGGCGGCGATCTCGTGGGGGCGTCGCGGGTAGAGGACCGCGTCTTCGGCCCCGGAGACTTCGCGCGTGACCCGCAGCGAGGGCTGCAGGCCGGACAGGGTCTCGAGCACGAGGTCCTCGACCTCCTCCGTCTCCATCGGCTCCTCGCTCGGCTCGACCACGACGACCATCTCCGCCATGTTCTGGGGCGCCGAGCCCCGCCGCAGCAGCGAGCTGAGGATGTTGAGCCCCTCGTCGGTGAGGGCGCTGGCCAGCTCGCCCATCGCTCCCGGCCGGTCGGTGTGCTTGACGGAGACCGAGATCGCTCCCCGGCGGGGAAAGACGAAGCGCAGCAGCCGCCGCCGGGTGTCGGCGGAGACGACCGCGATCGAGGTGTCGTATTGGTCCGCCGCCGGCGTGGCCATCGCCTGCCCTTCAACCGCCTCGCGCCAGCCGTCGATGTGCACCCAGCCGGTCTCGATCTCGCCGATGCCCATCCACTCGGCTTCCCGGTGGTGGGGGTGGAGCCGGCTTCTCTGCTGCTTTTCGAACTTCATCTTCTTCAGTTCCGCTCCGAGGTCCTCGATTTTTTCCCGGACCGTCTCGTCTTCTTCGAACGGATGCCCGGGCTCGACGACCAGCCGCGCGTCGTGCCAGCGGCCCGAGTCGACCGTGACCGCCTCGGCGAAGACGATGTTCAGCGGCGAGGCTTTTTCGTACATCGCCGCCAGCACCCCCGGGGCCTCTTTCTTGGAGGTGCTGATCTCCGTCACCATCCGCCAGTTTTCGGGGTCGACGACGGAGACCAGGAGGTCGCCGAAGGGCCGCGGGTGAGGACGCTGCAGGACGACGTGAACATGGGTTCCCGAGAGCAGCCCCAGCGGCGCCCGGTGGTACCAGGGAAGCGGCAGTTTGTCGCCCTTCCGGCCCTGCTGGTTCGGCAATTTGACGAGGCGGCTGGTGAGGATGTACATCCTCACTACTTCATAAAACCTAAGCAAAATCCTCTCTGGGCATGGGCACGGTTGGTTTCGAACCAACGACCTCTCGCGTGTGAAGCGAGCGCTCTCCCACTGAGCTACGCGCCCGGGAGAGGCGGATCTTACGCGGATTGACCGCCCGATCGCCGCAGGCGAGGGGCGGACGAAAGGTGCGGTGGGGTCTCAAACACTAGTCCATAAAAGTAGGTAGGTAGGTTGAGAATTTTAAGTAAGCGGGTTCTATGGAAAGGGAATCCTGCATGGCAGGGACCTACGAAAGGAACACCGTGTATCGACTTCAACCTCAATCTCGATCGATGCTCGGGCTCTGCGGTGTGTTGGGGGCAACTCTCCTGATGCTGCTGCTGGGCGCGGGACAGGCCAGGGCCGCTACCAACGTCTATCCGGCCGGTGGCGGCACCTTCACCGGCGGAGCTCAGGGCTGGGAAGCCACCGAAGCCGGCTGCAACGTGCCGGCGCTATGCACCGCCTCGGGCGGGTACGACGGCTCGAACGGCAACCCGCCCGGCTCGATCGCCGCCAACACGACCATCGGCCTCAACCTGCTGACGCTGTTCAAATCGACCGTGACGCTGCAGTCGCCGGACTTCACGGTGGCGGACGCCGGCGAGGCCACGCTTCATCTGGATCGGCAGTTCGTCTCCGGCGCGCTGGTCGACCTGGCGCCGCAGGCCACCTACGACGTCACACTGATCGATCGCACGGCGGGGACGAAATCGGAAGTCTTCACCGAGGCAATGCCCGCGGCATCCGAATTCATCGGCAAAGACCACGCGGCGACGGTAAAGGCCGGGCACACCTACGCGCTCTCGATCAAAACGGAAACGAGCTCGACCGTTGCCGGGACGGCGCTGCTCGGGGGCACGACCAGCCTCCGTTTCGACAACGTCTCCGTGACCGTGCAGACGGCGGGCGGTGGCGGCTCGGGCAACGACTCCGGTTCGGGCTCCAGGGCTGGCAGTCTGACCGACCGGCAGCTGCGATCCCTGATCGATGGCAGCCTGATCGGGCCGGCGGTGCTTAAGGGAAACAAGATCACCGCCAAGGCCAAGTGTCCGGCCAAGGTCGGCGTCGCCTGTCGGATCACCTTGCGGGGGATGCTGAGCAGGAAGAAGCCCGCCACCTCCAGCCGCAAGGGCAAGGTGGTCAAGGGCAAGGCCAAGAAGTTCGTTCTCCGGGTCAAGCCCAAGGGCCTGGAAAAGGTGTCTCGGGGCAAACGGCTCCTGTTCAAGGAGACCATCCGCGCCGGTACCGCGAAGGCGACCGTCTATAAGCGCCTGAAACTGATCAAGCGCTAGCCGGCGAGGCTCGGCTGGGCGGGTCCCTCTCCGAGCGGGGAGGGACCGTCGCCCGGCGGGTCCGGCTCGGTCGCCGCTTCCTCGGAGCCCTTGCGCAGGGCCATGGCGACGAAGGGGAAGACCAGGGTCGAGAGCATTGCGGCGCCGACCAGGCCGGCCGCGGTCGACTTTTTCATGTGGCCGGTCTCGGTCGCGATCGTGGTGATCGCGACGACGAGCGGGAGCTCGGTCGCCGAGTAGAAGGCGAGCGCGGCGCGGTCGCGGACGCCGAGCACGCCGCGGTAGAGCAGCATCGCCGGGGTGCCGCGCACGATCAGGAAGAGGGCGAAGAACATCGCCAGCTTCGCGATCGCTTCCGCCGAGCCGAGCGCGGCGAGGTCGAACTCGATGCCGCTGGTGACGAAGAAGAAGGGGACGAAGAAGCCGAACCCGACCGCGGTCAGCTTCGACTCGAAAACATGCAGCTCGTGGCCCTGGAGGGCGACGCGGGTGATCATGCCGGCGACGAAGCCGCCCAGCAGGAGGTCGAGGCCGAGGCTGTTGGCGAGCAGGACGAGGCCGAAGACGAGGACGACCGTGACCCGCACCGCCAGCTGGCTGCTCGCCTCGAAGGTCCGTTCCAGGGCCGGCCAGCCGCGCCAGGCGTAGCGCACCGAGAGCAGGGCGAGGAACAGCGCCAGGGCGATGAAGGCGAGCAGGATCACCGACTCGTGCAGGGGGCTGGCGGTCGAGAGGACCAGGGTGACGAGCAGGATCGGCCCGAACTCGCCGGCGCCGCCGGCGGCCAGCAGGTAGGTGCCGAACTTGGTCTTCAGTTCGCCGTTGTCGCGCAGGATCGGGATCAGGGTGCCGATCGCCGTCGTCGCCATCGCCGAGCCGGTGTAGAGGAAGGAGAGCACGATCCCGGCTGCCGCGAGGGCGCCGCCGATCCCGTAGGCGAGCGCGACCGAGAGCAGCCAGCCCCAGGCGCCGAGCTTCATCGGCCTGCCTTTGATCCGGTTGAAGTCGATCTCGTAGCCGGCGAAGAAGAACAGCATCCCGAGCCCGAGGTTGGAGAAGAATTCGATGAACTCGTCGGAGTGGGCGAGGCCGAGGATTTCGGGCCCGACGACGATGCCGAGCATCAGCTCGAGCACCACGACCGGCGGCGCGAAGCGTTTCGGGACGACCGCGACGGTGATCGCCGCGACCGCGGCGACGACCACGATCGTGAAGAAGGAGCCGGTGTCGACCTCGATGGCGCCAAGCGGTAGAGCGATCAAGGCCGTGATCCTACGGCCGGCAGGGTAGGATCGTCACTGGACCGTGCTAGGCGGGGAATTAGCGGTGCCTTGTAACCCGCAATCCGCTCTAGCGGGGCCGAATTCCGTTCTGAGGGACTGGCCGTCGGGGTCAGTGCGTCGCGGCGGCGTTGACGGCCGGGTCCTGCGCGACGTGGGCACGCGAATCAGGTCAGGTCCGGAAGGAAGCAGCCTTAAGCGGATGCCGCGGGTGCCGCAGGTGAGCCCGGCAAGAGCCAAAAACGACGGACACGCCCGGTAACCAGCTTTCGAAGGCGGTGCACGGTCCGTTTTCTTCTAGTCGATCAGCCGCTTGGACATGCGGCTGATCGCTATGCGCCAGGTGACGAGCGCGACGGCGACGAGGAAGGCGAAGCGGGCAAGGTCGACGAGCTCGTAGCCGAAGGCGCCGCCGCGGACCAGTTCGACCAGCTGGTGCAGCGGGTTGACCTGGGCAACCAGCTGCACGCCCTCGGGCAGGCCGCTGATCGGGAAGAAGGTGCCGGCGACGAGGAAGAGCGGCGTGATGCAGAGCGCGGTCACGTAGTTGAACTGGTCGATCTTGGCGACGGTCGCCGCCATCGCCACCCCGAAGCCGGCGAAGCCGAGCGCGGTGACGAAGCAGAAGAAGGGGACCAGCAGCATGCCCCAGGCGGGGTCGAGGCCGAAGGCGAAGGTGACCAGCAGCGGGAAGCAGCCGTAGAAGCCGGAGCGCAGGGCGATCCACAGCATCTCCGCCGTGACCAGCTCCTCGACGTCGACCGGCGCCGCCAGGATCGCTTCGTAGGTGTTCTGGAAGCGGTGCTTGACGAAGGTGCCGAACATCGCCGGCAGGGCGCTGGAGAAGATCACCGCGGTGGCGACCATGCCGGTGCCGACGAACTGGATGTAGGGGACGCCTTCGACTTCGTCGACCAGGGTGGCGCCGAGGCCGAGGCCGAAGGCGAGCAGGTAGACGATCGGTTCGAGCAGGCTGGAGAAGGTCGTGCCTTTCCAGTAGGTGCGGAAGTTGGCGGCCTCGCGGCTCATCACCCCGGCGATCGCCGCCGGTTCCAGCCGCCGCATCTTGCGCGGTGCCGCTTGTACCCCGGCGCTCACTCGGCCTCCTCGCCGGTCAGCAGCACGAAGACGTCCTCGAGCGTGGCGGCGCGGACGACCGCGTCCGCGGGGACGATCCCGTCATCCGCCCGCTCGGAGCCGACGATCGCGATCGCCGGGCCGGCGGCGCGCACCCGCAGGCCGCTGCGCTCGGCCTTCTCGCGCAGCTCGGCCAGGCGCTGCGGCGGCGCGTAGACCTCGGCGGTCTCGCGGCCGGCGTGCTCGGCGATCAGGTCGGCCGGACGGCCGCGGCTGATCACCCTGCCCTTGTGCATGACCGCGATGTCGTCGGCCAGCCGCTCGGCCTCCTCGATGTAGTGGGTCGACATCAGGATCGTGGTGCCACGCGATTTGAGCTCGCCGATCAAGGTCCAGAGCTCGGTGCGGATCTGCGGGTCGAGGCCGACGGTCGGCTCGTCGAGCAGGACCAGCTTCGGTTCGTGGACGAGGCCGCGGGCCAGCAGCAGGCGCCGGCGCATCCCGCCCGAGAGCTCGTCGACGGCGTCCTTGCGGCGGTCGCGCAGGCGGGCCAGGGCGAGGCAGCGGTCGACGGCGGCGCCGACGTCCTTGACCCGGTAGAGGCGGGCGTAGACCGCGAGGTTGTCCTCGACGGTGACGTCGACGTCGAGGTTGTCGAGCTGGGGGACGACTCCCATCTCGGCCCGGGCCGACTTCGATTCGCTCGGCAGCTCGTGCCCCAGCACCCGCAGCTCGCCGCCGTTGGCAATCGCTTGCCCGGTCAGCAGCCGCATCGTCGTCGACTTGCCGGCGCCGTTGGGGCCGAGCAGGCCGAGGCAGATGCCCTCGGGCACGTCGAGGTCGAGACCGTCGACCGCCGTGATCGGGCCGAATCGCTTGACCACACCGCTGAGTTCGATTGCCGCCATGTCTCGATGCTTTCACGGTCGCCTGCCCGGCTGCGCGTGGGTTTGGCGCCCGGCGCTTTGGTTCGGTGCCGGGATGCCCCCGATTCTTAAGACGAGGAGGGGGCCTGTCGATATGCCCGCATGCCCAAACGCGCGCGTCTCCTCCAACTCGTCCCGCTCACCCTCGCCGCCCTTGCCGTCCTGGCGCTCGGCAGCACCGCGACCGCCAGGCCCCGCTACGTTCGTCCGGCTCCGGCCCCCGACGGCCGCTACGGCAAGCTCGAAGGCCGCGAGCTGATCGGTTTCACGGTCCGCGATCGCAAAGTCACCGACTTCTTCTTCAACATGGACATGCAGTGCCACAACTCGGAAACCGGAGAAGACTACGTGCGCGATTTCACCGGCCACGAAATCAGCGGCGGTCGTGCCAGCCGCGAAGGCGTCTGGAAACAGACCTATACCCAGGTCGACGGGGGCCGCGAAGGCAGCGGCCTGGCCGAAGTCACCTTCACCCGCGGCCGCGGCGTCTACGGCTCGGTCTCGGTTGTCGCTCCGGCGGGCCCGGAAAGCTTCGAGGACTGCCACGGCTTCATCGACTTCAAAATGAATCGCGGGCCGCTGAGCTGATCGGCGGCCGCGATGCTCGATGAGCGCTGGATCCGCTCGCTGCATGTGGAGTCGATGCGGCGGGCGGACCTGCACGCCGAGCACGACCCCCACGTCCTCTTCCAGGCCTCGACGATCGGCGCCCTGCTCGACGGGGCGTTCGACGGCGATCTCAGCTTCGCCGAACTGGCCGAGCACGGCGACCTCGGCCTGGGAACGCTGAACCGGCTCGACGGGGAGATGATCGCCCTCGACGGCGAGTTCTTCCGAGCTGACGTCGACGGCGCCGTCAACCGCATTGCCGCCGAGGCGAGGACGCCGTTCGCGGTGGTGACGAGGTTCGAGCCCGAGGTCGATACCCGGCTCGAGGGCGAGCTCTCGCACGAAGAGCTGCTGGCGCGGCTCGACGCCCTGGTCCCGGCCGCCGCCTCCTCCTGCGCGATTCGCCTCGACGGCCGCTTCGAGCTGGTCCGCGCCCGCTCGGTCCCGGCCCAGAGCCCGCCCTACCGGCCGCTGGCCGAGGTCGTCGCGGACCAGCACGTTTTCGAGTTGAAGGACGTCGCCGGGACGATGCTCGGCTTCCGCTTTCCGGCTTACGTCGAGGGGATCGAGGTCGCCGGCTATCACCTCCACTTCATCGGCGACGACCGCCGCCGCGGCGGCCACGTGCTCGACTCGCGCTCGCGCGGTCTGCGCGCCCGGCTCGATCCCTCCGATGACCTCCACGTCGAGCTGCCGCCCGCGATCGAGCTCGCCGATCCCGATCTCGCCGCCGCCACGCATGCGGCGATCGCCCGCGCCGAGGGCGGCTGATCAGCAGCGCCGGTAGACCCGCCAGGAGTCGTTCGAGGCGACTTCGTGGAAGCCATCGGGGGCGGCGAGGTGGAAGTTGGTGGGGTCGTTGGGATCGAGGATGAAGTTGTGGATCACGAAGGGGCTGGCCGCTTCGACGAAGTAGCCGTGGCGGGGGATGCCTTCCTCGCTGGCGCTGACGATCTGGGTCGGCTTGACGTCGAGGCCGAAGGCGAGGCGGGGGATGGCGCGGTGGTTGGGGACGGCGACCTTGCCGCAGAGCGGCTCAAAGGCGCCGGCGTCGACCAGGTCGGTGAGGTCGTTCTCGATCCGCCCCTGGTTGGTGAGGTCGGTATTGACGCGGGAGTCGAGGTCCCACTGGTTTGGCAGCCAGACGAGGAACATCAATGCGACCAGGCCGGCGAAGAGTTGCCAGCGGCGGCGCCAGGGGTGGCCGGGCTCGAGCAGGCGCCAGCCGAGCAGGGCGAGGGCGACGAAGATCGCCAGGATCGCCGCCGCCGGCATCGTGTAGCGGGCGATGATCGCGAGGCCGGCGCCGCCGAGCAGGGCGAAGGCGCCGAGCGCGAGCACGGCGGCGGCGATCCCCAGCGCCGAGCGCCGGCGCAGGAAGGCGAAGCCGAGGACGACGCCGCCGAGGGCGCCGACCATCCCCGGCCACTGCAGCACTTCGCCGAGCGCGCGCGGTCCGTAGAGGACGACGTCGACCGGGCCGGTGTGGCGTTTCAGGGCTTCCACCGTTTCCTGGGTGCCGGTCAGGGAGTAGAGGAAGTTGCCGGTGGTGATTCCGTCGAACAACAGCCACAGGACCGGGCCGGCAAAGGCGAGGGCTATCAGGGGCAGGGAGGGGACGGAGAGGGTGTCCCTCGCTCGGACAAATGCCGGTCTAGAGAGACCGGCATTTTGAGTATCCGCCCGTTCGAGGGACACCCTCTCCGTCCCATCGGGGCCGCTATTTGGGGTCCACGCCAGGTACGCGAGGTAGGCGAAGGAGAACAGCCAGGCCTCGGGGCGGAGGAGGCCGGCGGGGACGAGGAGGGCGAGAACGGGCCAGCCGGCGCGGGGGCGCTTGGCCTCGACGGTCAGCGCGGCGAGGCAGAGGGCGATGTAGGGGAGGTCGATGTAGGCGCGCAGGCCGTTGGAGAGGAAGGGCGCGCGGGTGAGGACGATGACTGCGGCGACGGCGCCGATCCAGCGGTCGAACCAGAGGCTGCCGAGGCGGTATACGAAGTAGCCGATCAGTCCCAGCGAGGCGTAGGCGATCACCATCGTCACCGTGATCGCGCCGTCGCCGAGCGGCGTCGTCAACAGCCCGATCAGGTCGGTCAGCGGGTGCGGCGTGGGGGGGAGGGCGGAGCCGTAGTCGGGGCTGACCCCGTGCGCCAGTTCGCGCCCCCAGACGAGGGCGTAGATCGTGTCGTAGTTGGGGAAGCCGACCGGGAAGACGACCAGCAGCGCCGCCGTCACCGCGGCGACCCAGGTGACCGGCGTCAGCCGGCTGGAGACCCTCGATGGCACGCGCGCACGCTACCGGTGCGACCCGCCCCGAGGGGTGTCTGAGTTCGACGCCTGTATGCGGTGGGTTAGCTCAGACACCCCCCCGGAGGCGCCGCCGGGGCGTGGATACACTGGCTCGATCCCCCGATGACCGAGTCGACCTCTCTATATAGACGCCACCGCCCGGGCTCCTTCGACGAGGTCGTCGGCCAGCAGCACGTGGTCCGCACCCTGCGCAACGCGGTCGAGCAGGACAAGGTCCACCACGCCTACCTGTTCGTCGGCTCGCGCGGGACCGGCAAGACCTCGATGGCGAAGATCCTCGCCCGCTCGCTCAACTGCGAGCGCGGCGGGCCGACCGTCACCCCCTGCGGCGAATGCGAGTCCTGCGTGACGATCGCCGCCGGGACCTCGGTCGACGTGATCGAGATGGACGCCGCCTCCAATCGCTCGGTCGACGACGTCCGCGACCTGCGCGAGCGGGTTGCCTACGCGCCTTCCGGCGGTCGCTGGAAGGTCTACATCCTCGACGAGGCGCACATGCTGACCAAAGAGGCCTGGAACGCCTTCCTGAAGACGCTCGAGGAGCCGCCGCCGAAAACGGTCTTCGTGCTCGCCACCACCGAGTCGCACAAGGTGATGGCGACGATCGCCGACCGCTGCCAGCGCTTCGACTTCCAGCGCCCCTCGCTGGAGCAGATCTCCGAGGTGCTGGACCGGGTCGCCGCGACCGAGTCGATCGAGGTCGACGCGGGCGCCGTGGCGATGATCGCCCGCTCCGCCTCCGGCAGCTTCCGCGACGCGCTCGGCACGCTCGACCAGCTGGTCGCCTACGGCGGCGACAAGGTCGGCCTCGACGAGGTGCTGGAGATGCTCGGCGCCGCCGATGCCGAGTTGCTCTTCGACGCGGTCGACGCGGTCGTCGCCGAAGACCCGAAGGCGGTCCTGCTCGGGGTCGAGAAGATGGCCCGCTCCGGCCGCGATCCCTCGCAGTTCGCCCGCGACCTGCTCGCCCACCTGCGCTTCCTCCTGGTCACCCAGACGACCGGCGAGGTGCCGACCTCCTTCGTGGTGACGGCCACCGACTCGGCCCGCCTGCAGGCGCAGGCCGCGGCGGTCGGCCCAGCCGCCCTGATCCGCACGATCGACGAGCTGGCGGCGGCGCTGACCGCCGTCCGCGAGGGGGACGACGCGCGGATGGCGGTGGAGATCGCGCTCCTGAAAGCGGCGCGACCGGACTTGGATCCCAGCACCGAGGGACTGCTGCGCAGGATCGAGAGACTCGAGGGGCAGCTGACGGGGGGGGCTCCGGCCGCGGGTGTCACGGGGTCGGGGGGTCCTGCGGGCGGGGACGGGGTCTCCGTTCTCGGACCCCCCGACCCCACGCCACCCGCGGTGGAGGCACCTCCAGCAGACGCTCCGGAACCAGCCGAGCCACCGGCAGCCCCGGAGCCCACGCCGGACCCGGTTCCAGCTTCTGAGCCTGCGGTAGCTGAGAACGACGCTTCGCAGCCGGTGGACCCGCCATCCACGCCTGAGCCTGCAGCTCCTGTTGAAGACGCTTCTCCGGGGGGTGGCGCGGGGGCGGGGGATGCCGCCGCGACAGGACCCGCCGGCGGGAGCACCCTCGACCTGGACCAGCTGAAGCACCTCTGGCCCGCGATTCTCGACCAGCTGTCCAAGGCGGCCCCGGCCCTTGCAGCTTTCTTCGAGGACGCGCGTCCCGTTGGCTTTGAGTCCGCCGAGAACGTGGTCGAGATCTCGTTTCCGGCCGCCGCCACCTTCAACAAGCGCAAGGCCGAGACGCCGGAGAACCGGGAGCGGGTCGCCGAATCGCTGGCGGCCGTCACCGGCCAGGCGCTGAAACCGACTTACGTCCTCCTCGACGTTGAGAGTGAGGCATCGCAGCCCGAACAGGCGGCTGCCCCCGAGCCCAAGGGCGAGGAGCTTGACGAGCAAGAGCTGCTGGAGCGGCTGAAGAGCGAGTTCGACGCGGAGGAGGTCAGTTAGGTGGCACGCGGAGGCGGTCCCGGTGGGTTCGACGTGAACGCGCTGATGAAACAGGCGCAGCAGATGCAGGACCAGATGCTGGAGGCGCAGGAGAAGCTCAAAGACGAGACGGTCGAGGCCAGCGCCGGCGGCGGCATGGTCAAGGTGACGATGGGCGGCGACCTGACCCTGCGCGCGATCGCGATCGACCCGGAAGCGATCGACCCCGAGGAGTCGGAGATGCTGGCCGAGATGGTCCAGGCCGCGGTCAACGAGGGCCTGCGCGCGGCGCAGGAGCTGGCCAGCTCGAAAATGGGCGGCATCACCGGCGGGCTCGGCGGCGGCCTGCCGGGAATGTGAGCACCGAGGGCCCGGCGCCGCTGGCGCGCCTCGTCGCCGAGCTCTCGCGCCTGCCCGGGATCGGACAGCGGACCGCCCAGCGGCTCGCCTTCCACCTGCTGCGGGCGCCCGACGAAGAGGCCTTCGCGCTCGGCGACGCGATCCGCGAAGTGAAGGAGAAGGTCGGCCTCTGCGAGGAGTGCTTCAACCTCGCCGAGGGCCCGCTCTGCCGCATCTGCGCCGATCAGAACCGCGACCGCTCGCTGATCTGCGTGGTCGAGGAGCCGGCCGACGTGATCCCGATCGAGCGCACCCACGAATACCGCGGCCTCTACCACGTGCTCGGCGGCGCGCTCTCGCCGATCGACGGTGTCGACGCCGAAGACCTGAAGATCTCCGAGCTCCTGGCCCGGGTCGCGCGCGGCGGCATCGGCGAGGTGGTGCTCGCCACCAACCCGACCACGACCGGCGAAGCGACGGCCCTGCACATCGCCGGCGAGCTGCGCGGCCAAGTCGCTGTCACCCGCCTGGCAAGCGGGCTGCCGGTCGGGGCCGATCTCGAGCACGCCGACGAGGTCACGCTCGGCAAGGCGCTCGCCGGCCGTCGCAGCCTCGATTAGGCCCTAAGTCCGCAAATTGGATATCCGTCCTGGACGACCGTCAGCCCGCAAATAGCGGGTTTTCCTGATGCCTACGTCCGCCGCTTTCGCCAAGGTCACGGCGTGGCGGGAGACTCGACCCCAGGCAGTGGCGCAGGGAGCGGCTCGCCGGGGGGTCGAATCGCTCGCGAGATTGCCGCGCAGCAGGCCTCGTTGCTGGCCAGGCTGCGCGAGGAGATCGGCGAGGCCGAGCCGGCCCGCTTCGCTGCCGCCGCCGAGCGTCTGGCTACCGACTTCGGTGCGGTGACGGCAACCGCGGTCGATGCCAACTGCGGATCCACGGCTGCCGTACCCGCGGCGTCGCCGCTCGCGGAGCCGGAGCCAGAGCCGGCGGATCGGGAGGCCGCCCCCGCCGAGGAGCCCGAGGCCGCTGCGGACGAACACCGTGAGCTCGCCAGTCTTTACCAGCCCGGTCACATGCGCCGGCGGCTCGACCAGATGGCCGAGACCAACCGCCGCTACGGCCACCCGTTCGCGCTCGCGGTCTTCGACGCCTCCGGGCCGGGGACCCGCCACGGCGACGCCGGCGGCGGCCAGGAGACGGTGCTGGCGATCCTCGGCGCGGCCCTGCGCGACAGCATCCGCATCGTCGACGAAGCCTTCCGTCTCGAGGAGGACGCGATCTGCGTCCTCGCTCCCAACCTGCAGACGGTGGAAGCCGTGCAGATGGCCGAGCGCCTGCTGGCCCAGCTCGAAGAGCTGGAGCGGGCGGGGGGGTTGCGGATCGCGGTCTCGGCCGGCGTCGTCGCCTGCCCCGAGCACGGCGCCGACGTCGAGCAGCTTCTGCACAAAGCCGACGCGGCAATGTGGCGGGCACGCGCGGTGGGGCAGCCGCTGGGCGTCGGCGCCTTGCAAGATCGCTGACAGATTCCGAAAATTTGTCCATAACTGGTGTAAACCCGCACGGGCGGTGCGAAGATGGCGCCCAGATGCCAGGAATCCGAACCAACGCGGCGGCTGAAGTGCTCGGCGTCAGCCCCAACACGCTGCGCAGCTGGGAGCGCCGCTACGGCTACCCGGTGCCCAAGCGCACCGTCGGCAACCACCGCAACTACGAGCTGATGGAGCTGCAGACGCTGCGCGACGCCCTCGCCCAGACCGGCAACATCTCCTCCGCGATTGCCCTGGCCCGCCAGCGCCAAGCGGCGCCGGCCAGCGGCGGCGAGATCCTCGCCGCCCTGAAGAGCTTCGACGAGGGTGCCGCCGACCGCGCGATCGAGGAGAGCCTGGCGCTGCGGCCGCTCGAGCGCACGGTCGAGGAGCTGCTGCTGCCGGCGATCGACGAGCTCGCCGCCGACCCCGACGGCGAGGCCGAGCTCGAGTTCGCCTCGCGCTGGGCGACCGGCTGGCTGCACGGCGCCCGCCGCCTCGCCGCCGCCGCCTCGCGGCCGGCCGGGATCCTGCTGCTCGACTCGAGTCAGGGCGAGCTGGCCGAGGAGGTCCACACCCAGGCCCTCGACCTCGCCCTGCGCCGCGCCGGCTTCCGCGTCCTCGTGCTCTCCAACGACCTTGGCGACGAGCGCCTCGAGCGCGCGCTCGGCGCTCTCGACCCGACCGCGATCGTGCTCTGCGGCCCCGGCGCCGACGCTCAGGGCGCGGTCAGGCTGGTCCGCAAGATCCGCGAGGTCGGCTTCGACGCCCCCCTCTTCGGTTTCCGCGCCAGCGGCCTGATCGGCGACGCGGTTCCCTCCGCGGGCAAAAGCCCGAGTGAGGTAACCGGCATGCTCAATGCCGACCTGCGCCGCCGTGCCGCCCAGGCTTTCGCCTAGGCGGCACCTCGGCGGCGGGTACTAGAGCGAGCCGATCGAGCTTTTGGCTGCGCTGAGGACGACCTTCGGCAGCGGCGCGAAGTCGAGCGCAGCTCCGTAGACCTGTCCCTTGGTGATGGCGTAGTTGAGGAACTGCTGCAGGAAGCCCTTCTGCGGGGCGTCGTGCGGAACGATGGCGTAGGTGAACGTCGAGATCGGGTACGCCGTGGTCGCCTTCTTCGGCGGGTTGGTGATGCTGATTTCGTTGCTCGCCGGCACGCTCTTCACGGTCGAGGCGGCGCTTTCGATGTTTTTCAGGTTCGGCAGCTCGTAGTTGCCGGCGTTGTTTTCGACCGCGACGGCACCGAGGCCGGCGGCGATCAGGTAGGAGGCGGAGATGTAGCCGATCGCACCGGGGGTTTTCACCACCGTGGCGGTGATCCCGGAGTTGCCTTTGGCACCGACTCCGGCTTTCCAGCCGACCGTGGTCGCGTAGCCGACTTCGCTGCGCCAGGCCGGGCTGATTTTCGAGAGGTAGTTGGTGAAGGTGTAGGTGTCACCCGAGCCGTCGCTGCGGAAGACCGGGGTGATCGCCAGGTTCGGCAGCTTCGCCGAGGGATTGATCTTCTTGATTTTCGGATCGTTCCAGTTGGTGATCTTGCCGAAGTAAATCCCGGCGAGGATCTTCCCGGAGAGGTTCAGTTTCTTCACTCCGGGGATGTTGAATCCCAGGCCGGTGGCCGAGAGGGCCCAGGGGACCTGAACGCAGCCGTTGCAGGCGGCGGCCTGCTGCGGCGTCAGGGGAGCGTCGGAGGCGCCGAAGTCAACGGTGCGGGCGGTGATCTGGGCGATTCCAGCCCCGGAGCCGACCGAGCCGTATTTGACCGCGATGCCTTCCTTGATTTCGAAGCCGTTGATCCAGTTGGCCATCAGTGGCGCAACCAGGGTCGACCCGGCTCCGGTGAGACCCGCGGCGGAAGCGTTGGCAGCTCCCGTCGCCATAACCAAGACGGCCATGACGGCCACCCCAAGCAACCTGATGCGATTCAAGAGAATTCCTTTCGACTTGTTCGATGTCTGGCGGGCGCAAGGGTGCAGCCCGGGCGCGGCATAGCATCGGGGTCGAAAATCACACATATGTGTCAATCCCGTGAAAGAGGGTGTGTTACAGAAATGTGACAAGAAGTGTGAAAGTTCGTAACAAATAGTGGTGTTGCCTCGACTACGCTGCGGGCCGTGAGCACCGCCGCCAGCCCGTCCGTCCTCGGTCCCGCACCCAGCTCGCGCGCTCGCTCGGCCCAGCGCCGCAAGCAGCTCGACCGGATCGGCGATCGCGCGCTGTACGGCATCTGCCTGCTCGCCGCCCTGCTCTGTGTGGTCACGATCGTCCTGATCGGCTACCAGGTGGTGCACGGGGCGAGTCCGGCGATCTCCAGGTTCGGGCTCGGGTTCCTCACCTCGACGACCTGGCAGCCCAACTTCGGCCAGTTCGGCGCCGGCTCGCTGATCTTCGGCACCGCCGTCAGCTCCGCCGTCGCGCTCCTGCTCGGGGCGCCGATCGCGATCTCGATCGGTCTGTATCTGAGCCTGTTGGCGCCGAACGGGGTGCGGGGGGTCGTGGCGCCGTTGGTCGAGATGCTGGCGGCGATCCCCAGCGTCATCCTCGGCTTCTGGGGCGTGCTGGTCCTCGCCCCGTTCGTGCAGGGCACGCTCGAGCCCTGGCTGCACGACAAGCTCGGGTTCATCCCGATCTTCGGCGCCCCCGAAACCACCGGCTCGAGCATCTTCACGGCCAGCCTGATCCTGACGATCATGGTCGTGCCGATCATCGCCTCGATCTCCCGCGATCTCTTCCTGGCGGTGCCACGCGACGTCCAGGACGGCGCCAGCGCGCTCGGCGCCACCCGCTGGGAGGTGGTGCGTGGGGTGGTCCTGCCCTCGACCGCCCCCGGGGTCGTCGCCGCCTCGCTGCTCGGGCTCGGGCGAGCGCTGGGCGAGGCGATCGCGGTCGCCCAGGTGATCGGCGCCGGCTCGGAAATCCAGGCCTCGTTGTTCAGGACCGGCGACACCCTGGCGGCCCGGATCGCCAACCAGTTCCCGGGCGCGCTGACCGAGATGCACAAAGCCTCGCTCTTCTATCTTGGTGTGATCCTGCTGGTGATCGGCCTCGCCTCGAACCTGGTCGCACACTGGATCGGCCGCCGCTTCAGCTACGACGCCGGGGTGGTGCGATGAACGAGCAGGGCTACGATCCCGCGGCGCCGCTGGTCCCGAGCGGCAACCTGCGCCGGCGCCGGCTCTTCAGCCTGCTCGCCGAGTACGGGGCGACCGCCGCCGCCGTCGCCGCCGTCGCGGTGCTGGCGATCGTCGTCTACACCGTGGTCAGCCGCGGCGCCAGTGCCCTCAACCTCGACTTCCTGATCAAGGGCGCCCCCGACGGCATCGGCCCCGAGCTGGTCGGCACCTTCGTCATCGTCGGCATCGGGACCTTGATCGCGATGCCGATCGGCGTCCTCGTCGCCCTCTTCCTGACCGAGTTCGCCGGCAACCGCGCCACCCACCTGATCCGGCTCACCCTGGACCTGATGAACGGCCTGCCCTCGATCATCATCGGCCTCTTCGTCTTCGGG
This sequence comes from uncultured Solirubrobacterales bacterium, assembly GCA_963795625.1. Taxonomy (GTDB): domain Bacteria; phylum Actinomycetota; class Thermoleophilia; order Solirubrobacterales; family 70-9; genus VAYN01. Next base: position 257,029 of record CAWCIS010000004.1, read on the forward strand.
CTGCTGGTCAACCACAAGCAGCAGTCGGGCATCGCCGCCTCGGTGGCGCTGGCGATCATCATGGTGCCGCTGATCGCCCGCGGCAGCCAGGGGGTGCTGCTGCTCGTCCCGGGGAACCTGCGCGAAGCCGCCGATGCGCTGGGGGTGAGCCGCTGGCGTGCCGTGCTCGGGATCGTCCTGCCCAGCGCCCTCGGCGGGATCCTCACCTCGACCGTGCTCTCGGTCGCCCGCGCCGCCGGCGAGACGGCACCGCTGATCTTCGCCACCTCCGTCTTCGACCCTTCCAGCTACTCGCTCAACCCCTTCGAAGCCCTGCCCAACGTCCCGGTGCGGGTCTTCCAGCTCTCCGAAGAAGCGAACCCGGAAGGCTTCGCCGAAGCCTGGGGGCTCTCGTTCGTGCTGGTCTCGCTGATCCTCTTCGCCAGCGTCGGCGCCCGGGCCCTACTCGCCCGCAGCCGCAGGAAGCTGGCCTCGTGAGCGGCTTCGACCCGATCAAGGGGGGCGAGCTGACGGGCGGCGAGCCGGAGCGGCCCGCGGTGCCGCCGCGGATGCGGATCCGGGAGACGCCCGGCCTGGCCGCGACCGCGAGCGCCAACGGCCAGGTGCGGATCGCGCCCGAGGTGGTCTTCGACTCCCAGGGGGTCTCCGTCTTCTACGGTGCCAAGCAGGCGCTGGCCGGGGTCGACCTGCGGATCCGCCGCGGCCAGATCACCGCTCTGATCGGCCCCTCCGGCTGCGGCAAGACGACCTTCCTGCGCAGCCTCAACCGCATGAACGACTCGGTCCCGAGCTTCCGCATCGAGGGCCAGATCCTCTACCACGGCCACGACCTCTACGGCGGCGACGTCGACCAGGTCGAGGTGCGGCGGCGGATCGGGATGGTCTTCCAGAAACCGAACCCCTTCCCGAAGTCGATCTACGACAACGTCGCCTGGGCCCCGCGTAACCTCGGCCTCAAGGCCGGGCTGGCCGAGCGGGTGGAGAAAGCCCTGCGCGGGGCGGCGCTCTGGGACGAGGTCAAGGACCGGCTCAAGGACAGCGCCATCGGGCTCTCGGGTGGGCAGCAGCAGCGCCTCTGCATCGCGCGCGCGATCGCGATCGAGCCCGACGTGCTGCTGCTCGACGAGCCCGCCTCGGCGCTCGACCCGATCGCCACCGGGGCGATCGAGGATCTGATGCACAGCCTCAAAGGCCGCTTCACGATCGTGATCGTCACCCACAACATGCAGCAGGCGGCACGGGTCGCCGATCGCACTGCCTTCTTCAGCCTCGACTCCAGCGGCGCCAAGCCGGTCGGGTCGCTGATCGAGTTTGACGACACCGAGAAGATCTTCGGCCAGCCGCGGGACCCGCGCACCCGCGACTACGTGACCGGCCGCTTCGGTTAGCGGGCGCAGCCGCGGCGGCCGAGCTCAGCTGCGGCGGATCGAGTCGCCCGAGACCTGCGGCAGCAGCGAGTGCCCGCACTGCCAGCAGAAGGTCGCGCCGCTGCTGTGCGGCGCTCCGCAGGAGCCGCAGGAGCCGGAAGCGCCGGTCTCCTCCATCCGCACGATCCGTTCGACCTCGCTCAGTTCGGCGTCGGCGTCCTGCAGCTCGACCGCGCGCTTGACGAGGACGTCGACCTTGACGCTGTTGCGGATCGTCATCTCGTAGGCGAGCCCGCCGAGGTCCCACTGCAGCTCGGCGACGCGGGCGACCAGCTGCTCGCGACGGCGCTGCAGGTCGACCACGAACTCCTGGCCGTAGGCGGCGGACAGCTCGCCCGTTGCGGCCGGCGACGTGGCGGTCGGCGCCGCTGGGGCCACCGGCGCGGAGCCATTTCGTTTGGGGATGCCGAGCTTCATTCGCCGAAGAATTCCCCGGTGAATTCGCCGCCCTTGCAGCCGGAGGCGCCGCTTTCGCACTTGCCGCCGGGCTGGACGGTCGGCGGCGGCAGCTTCACGTCGCCGGCCGGCTTCAGGACTTCGGCGGCGGCTTCGGAGGTGCCGCTGCTGTCGACCGCCTTCTCGGGGGCCTTTGCCTTCTTCCCCTTGCCCTTCTTCCCACCGATTTCACTGCCGCTTTCGGCGCTGGACGCGGTCGCGGCTTCTTCGCCACCGCCACCGACCTTGATGATCTGCGGCGCTGGTGCCGAAGCGACCGAGCTGCCGTTGTCGCCCGACTGGCCGATCATCACGCCGACCCCGATCGCCAGCACCAGGGTCGCCACGCCGGCGATCAGCGAGGCGTTCGCGGTCATCCGCGAGCGGCGCTCAGGCAAGGGAACGGATGCCGCCGCCGCGGCCGCGGCCGCGGGCTGCTTGATCGCATCCATGAAGACCACCGCGTCCATGAACGGCAGGCGCGGATCGCCGCGCCGGATGCCGCACTCGAGGCAGTAACGCTGGTCGGCGGCCATATGGGCACCGCAAGACGGGCACTGTTCGGTCACCGGCGCATCTTCGGACTCCCGGCCCGCCCCAGTGTTTAAGAGTTGTGAAGGCGACGCCGGCGCGGCGTACTCAGGATGTTCACAAGTGAGCGGCGCCGTCAGGCGAGGATTGGCGCGCGGCGTGACCATCTCCAGCAACGACGACAGCCTCGACGAGACCGCCGCCAAGGCTTGCGTCGGTTGCGGCGCGACGATCTCCGGCAAGCGGGACCAGTGCCTCGAGTGCCGGTTCATGCCCTCGCCCTGGGCAGCCGCGGTCGCGGTGATGGGGATGCTGACGCTCGGCGTCATCCTCAGCTCGGCCGGCAGTCAGATCGCGCAGAGCGCCGGACTCACCTCGATCGTGCTCGAAGTGCCGTCGCCGGCCCCGGCCGCCGTGGAACCGACCGAAACCGCGACCCCGGAAGTCGCCTCCGCGCCCGAACCGGCACCACTCCTTCCGGCCACGACCTCCAGCATCCCGACCGTGCCGCCGGCGGCCGAAGAACCGGCGCCCGCCGCGGCTCCCGAACCGACCCCGCCGCCCGAATTCTTCGAAGAAGAAGAACTATTGCCGCCGGTCAAACACGTGTTTCTGATCGTGCTCGGCGAAAACAGCTACGAAGAAGCCTTCGGCACCGCCTCGCCCGCCCCCTACCTGGCGAAGACGCTGGCCGAAAAGGGCGAGCTGCTCTCCAACTACTACGCGGTGACGAAGGGCGATCTGGCCAATCAGATCGCCCTGCTCAGCGGCCAGGGGCCGACCGCCGAAACCGCGCTCAACTGTCCCCTCTACGCCGACGTCCTTCCCGGCACGATCTCGGCCACCGGCCAGGTCGAAGGGAACGGCTGCGTCTATCCGGCGGCGATCGAGACGCTGCCGGGCCAGCTAGCCGAAAAGAAGCTGAAGTCGAAGGCCTACGTCGAGGGTCGCCTCGCTCCCTGTGTCCACGAGGAAGGCTCGCGCGACCCGCTCGTCTATTTCCACTCGCTGACCGAAGGTCCCGAATGCGCCCAGAGCGACGTCGGCCTCGGTCAGCTCGCGCTCGACCTGAAGGCGGCGAAGACGACGCCGGCGCTCTCCTACATCGTTCCCAACGCCTGCCACGACGGCGGCGAACTGCCGTGCGAACCGGGTCAGCCCGCCGGGATTCTGGCGGCCGAATCGTTCCTGCAGCAGGTCGTGCCGCAGATCGAAGCCTCGCCCGCCTTCAAAGAAGGTGGCCTGATCGCGATCACCTCGTCGCAGGCGCGTCAGACCGGTCCGACCCCGGACGTCAGCTCCTGCTGCATCGCTCCGACCTATCCGAACCTCCCTCCCGAAGCGACCGCCGAAGCACCTCCCGGCCCGGTCAAACCGGCGGGAGGTGGAGGTCGCACCGGCCTGCTCCTGCTCTCCTCGTTCGTCAAACCCGGCACGGTCAACGAAAGCGGCTATTACAACCACTACTCACTGCTGCGCAGCATCGAGGAACTGTTCGAACTGGAACCGATCGGCTACGCCGCCGAAGAAGCGCTGACCCCGTTCGACAGCAGCGTCTACAACTACGAAACGTCGAGCAGCAGCGCCAGCTGCCTCGATTGCGCCAGCAGGGTTCCGTCGGCCGACCAGAGCTCGCCGTCTTCCTCGAAGAATCCGTGGCGGGCGATATTCGACCGGAAAGAGATCAGATAGGGGTCCTCGGCCGTGGCGCCCGCCGGTGGCAGCGGTGAGCGGAAGTGCACGGTGTAGTCGATCGTCGGCGCCCCGACCGGGTGATCGAGCCGGACGAAGGGAGCCGGGAACCAGGTGTCGAGCAGGGCCGCCGCCAGCGGCGCGTCGAGCAGGTATGGCTCGCGGGTACGGATCCAGGCGCCGGTCTCGGGGGCGCCCCCGGAGAAGGCGGGCTCGCCGAGAGCGGGGCGGAGGCGGTAGTTCTGCAGCATGTTCGGCCGGCCGTCCCCCGTCGCATCGATCGTCGGCAGCTCGCCGGGCTCGCCCGCCTCGGGCATCGTCAGCTCGGAGAAGCCGCCCTCGCTCCAGTCCTCGGAGAGCACCGCCTGCGCGGTCGCCTGCACCTTCCCCTCCTGGGTCAGGCGGGCCGAGAGGAAGGTGATGTGGCCGCCCTCGCGCTCGACCGTGACGGCGACCTCGACCGGCCCCACCTTCGGCGCCCGCTGGTAGTGGACGGTGAGCGAGCGCGGCGCCCGCGTGGCGCTCGCGCTCGCCTGGATCGCCCGCAGGATCACCGCCGCCACGTAGCCGCCGTTGGGGCCTTTGCCGACCCACCAGCGCTCGCTCATCGTCGCCTCGAAGCGGCCGCCACCGAGGTCCTCGACGACGGTGTCGGCGCTGAACCCGGGCAGGGCGATCGTGTCGGCCGGCTCGCTCACGCGCTCTCCGGCTCCGGCCTGGTGGCCACCGGAGCGTGCTCGCTGATCCCGAAGCGATCGTGCAGGCGGCGCAGCGGCGCCGGCGCCCACCAGTTCCACTTCCCGAGCAGCTCCATCAGTGAGGGGACCAAGAGGGCGCGGACGATACTGGCGTCGATCAGCACCGCCAGCGCCGTGCCGACCCCGTTCTCCTTGATGAAGATGATCTGGGAGGTCGCGAAGGCGCCCATCGCGACCGCGAACAGCAGTGCCGCTGCGGTGACGATGCGGCCGGTGCGCTCCAGCCCGATCGCCACGCACTCGGAGTCCGAGGCGCCGTTGTCGCGCGCCTCCTTGATCCGAGAGAGGAGGAAGACCGCGTAGTCGGTGGAGAGGCCGAAGGCGACCGCGAAGAGCAGGATCGGCATCGTCTGCTCGATCGCCCCGGGGCTGGAGTAGTCCAGTAACCCCTGCAGCCTGCCGTCCTGGAAGATCAGCACCAGCAGGCCGAAGACGGCGCTGAGGTTGAGGAAGTTCATGATCAGCGACTTGATCGGGAGGATCACCGAGCCGGTCATCAGGAAGAGGATGACCAGGGTGGCGACGATCACGATCGCCAGCGCGATCGGCAGGTGCGAGGCGATGCTCGACTGCAGGTCGACGAAGTCGGCGGTGGCGCCGCCGACCAGCACCGTCGTTCCGGCCGGTGCCGCCAGGGCGCGGATCCGCCGCACGGTGTCCTGGCTGGCGCTGGAGACGAAGGGGTTGGCGGAGATCACCTGGAGCGCGGTGACGCCGCGGGCGAGGCGCTGTGGCGGCAGCACTTCGGCGACCCCGGCGACGCGACGCGTGCGGGCGGCGACGAGCGCGGCCGCCTGCGGGCCGCCGCCTTCGACGTCGACCCAGATCGGGGTGTCGTGGTAGGGCGGGAACTCGTCGCTGACCACCTCGTAGGCCTGCTTGGCGCTGGCCGAGTCCGGCAGCACGGTCGGGTCGACGGTGTTGAACTTGATCCCGAAGAAGGGCAGGCCGAGGACGATCAGCAGCAGCGCGCTCAGGGTCGCCACCGGGACTGGGCGCCGCATCACGAAGCGCGAGAGCCGGTACCAGAAGCCGCTCTCGTCGGGCCGGGCGTCGGCTTCGGCGCGGCGCTGGAGGAAGCGCGGCGCACCGGCGTTGACGCGGTTGCCGAGCAGGGTCAGGACCGCGGGCAGGACGGTCAGCGAGATCAGCGCCGTGAACAGCGCCACCAGGGCGCCGCCCAGGCCCATCGAGTAGAGGAAGGTCTGCGGGAAGACCAGCAGCGAGGCGAGCGCGGCGGCGACGGTCAGCGAGGAGAAGAAGACGGTGCGTCCGGAGGTGGCGAGGACGCGGCGCATCGCCGCCGGCCCGGGCCCGTCCTTGGCGATCTCCTCGCGATAGCGGGAGACGATGAAGAGGCTGTAGTCGATCGACAGCCCCAACCCCAGCGCCGTGGTCAGGTTGAGGGCGAAGATCGAGATCGAGCCGAATTCGCTGGCGATCCGCAGGATCAGGAAGGTGCCGACGATCGCCAGGCCGCCGATCATCAGCGGCAGCACTGAGGCGACGAGGCTGCGGAAGAACAGCAGCGAGAGCAGGAAGAGCAGCGGGAAGGCGAGCAGCTCGGCCATCCGCAGGTCGCTCTCGACCTGCTTGTTGACCTGCTCCTGGGCGACCGCGAAGCCACCGGCGAGGACGCCCGGGTGGGCGGAGAGTTCGGCGGCGATGTCCTTGCCGGCTTCCTGCACCTGCTTGTTTTCGGTGGCCTTGAGCGCGACCGCGAAGTAGGTCGAGTCGCCATCGTGGGAGACGAAGGCGGGGGAGCGGGTGTCGTAGTAGCCGGTCACCGAGGCGACGTCGGAGCGTTCGCGCACCTGGTTCTCCAGGGCCTCGACCCTGGCCCGGCTCGAGGACTTGGCGACGGGAGCGTTCTGGACCACGCCGATCACCGCCGGCACCCTCAGTCCGGCATCCTGCAGCCGTTCCCGCGCCTTGACCGTCTCGGTCGCGGGGTCGTCGGCGCCGTAGGGGTCGAGGCGGCTGGCGACCGAGCCGCCGACCGCGGCGGCGAGCAGGAAGAAGGCGAGCGCGATCAGGGCGACGCGCCGGGCGTGCCCCTCGGCGAGGCGGGCCAGGGAATCGAACATCAGCTGCTCCTTTTCTCGGGAGCGGCGGCGAGGATCTGCTCCTCCATCCGCTCGCACCAGTCGGCAAACCAGGCGGTGAACTCGATGCCGCCCCGCAGCACCATCAGCGGGAACGGGTTCGGCTTGGCCGCCGCCGTCGGCTCCATGGCGATCAGCTGTTCGTGCGTGGAGCGGCGATAGTCGCGCATCGCGCGCAGGATCTCCACCGCTTCCTCACGGGGCAGGGCGCCGGCGAAGAACAGCTTCAGCAGGCCCTCCTCGCGCATCTCGAAGGTCTCCGGCGGCTGCCGCAGCCACCCCTTCAGCTCTTCCTCGCCGTCGGCGGTGATCGCGTAGACGGTTCGCTTGCGACCGCCGGTGGGAGTGTCGACTCCCTCGACCAGACCCGCCTCGGAGAGCCGTTTCAGCTCGGGATAGATCTGCCCGTAGCTGGCGGCCCAGAAGAAGCGGGTCGACTCGTCGACCGCGGCTTTGATCTCATAGCCGGACTTCGGCGCGCCGCGGATCATTCCGAGGATCACGTAGGCGGTGGGGCTCAGCTGCTCCATCCGGCATATATATCGCTCTGATATATCTTTGTGCGTGATGTCGGTCACGTATGGTCGTCGCCCAGCGGGGTGCGCTCGCAATTCGAGAAAGGAGCTCAGAGATGGCGCTTGACCAGAGCAAGATCGGCCGGGTCGTAGCCGAGCAGATGGAGGCGATCGAAGGGGACTACGGCGACGATTGCGAAATCGGCGACGTCTGCACGATCGTCGAGGTGGTCGGCCCGCATGGCTCCCACGTCCGCGTCCGCAGCAGCGACATGCGCCCGCACAGCGGCCTCGGCCTGGTCCGCATGGCCGAACAGGCGATGCTCGGGAATCTCGGCGGCGGCTCCTAGGGGGAAGCGAGCGGCGCTCAGGAAAGCTCGGCGACCAGCGCCGCCACGACCAGCGGGTCGAACTGGGTGCCGGCGTTGGCTTCCAGCTCGGCGATCGCCTCCCTGTGGCCGATCGAGCGCCGGTAGGTGCGGTCGGAGGTCATCGCGTGGAAGGCGTCGCAGGTGGCGATGATCATCGCCCCGCGGGGAATGGCCTCGCCGGTGAGGCCGTCGGGGTAGCCACCGCCGTCGAAGCGCTCGTGGGCGGAGCGCACCAGCGGCGCCACCGGGGCGAGGAAGGGGATGCGCTCGAGCATGCGGGCGCCGATCGCGGTGTGCTCGTCCATGCGCCCGCGCTCCTCGTCCGTCAGCGGCCCGGGCTTGCGCAGAATCTCGCCGGGGATGCCGATCTTGCCGACGTCGTGCAGCAGGGCGCCGTAGCGCAGGCGGTCGAGCTCGGCGCCGGTCACGCCCATTCGTTCGCCGACGGCGGCCGCCAGGTCGGCGACCTCGTTGGCGTGGTCGGCGGTGTAGGCGTCCTGCAGCTCGACCGCATCGGCGAGGACGCCGACGGTGGTGAGGAAGGCGCCCTCCAGTTCTGTGACCAGTTGACAGCGGTGGATCGCGGCGCCGACCTGGCTGGCAACGACGTGGGCCAGCAGCAGGTCCTCCTCGGCGAAGGCGTCGGGCTGCTCCTGCTCGAGGTTCATCACGCCCCAGATCGAGCCGGCGACCGAGATCGGCAGCGACAGCTCCGAGCCCGGGTCGGTGCGGGGGTTGCGGGTCAGGTAGTCGGAGTCGAGGCGGGTGTCGTTGACCATCGCGGCGCGGCCGCTGCGGGCGACGCGGCCGTTGACGCCGACCTCGACCGGCTGCTCGGTGGCGAGGAAGTCGGTGAATTCTTCGGCCAGCGGCCCGGCCCCGGCGACGACCCGCAGCGAGCCGTCGGGATCGAGGCGCTGGACCACCGCCAGGTAGTAGTCGAAGGACTCGTGCAGCAGGCGCACCGCGACGGCGGACACGTCGGCGACGCTGTGGGCGCCGGCGAGGTCGGTCGCCAAGCGGCTGGCGACGAGCAGGCGCTCGGTCTGGACGGAGGTGTCCTGAACCGCACCGGCGACCGGCAGGTTGCTCGTGTTGGGCTCCATGCGCGTGGTTATCGGCGGGCGAACCCAGGGCTTTAGGCGCCGACTATCCTCAGACACCCATGAGCGGAGCGGATTCCGACATCGTCGTAATGAAGTTCGGCGGCACCTCCGTGGCCGGCGCCGAGCAGATCAAGCGCGCCGCCGGCCGCATCGTCGCCGCCCGCGAAGCCGGCCACCGGGTCGTCGCCGTGCTCTCGGCCCGGGGCAAGACGACCGATGAGCTGGTTGCCCAGGCGCAGGAGATCTCCGCGCGCCCGGTCGCCCGCGAGATGGACATGCTGCTCTCGACCGGGGAGCGGATCTCCTGTGCGCTCTGCGCGATGGCGATCCACGACATGGGCCACGAGGCGATCTCGCTGACCGGCTCGCAGGCGGGCATCGTCACCGACTCCTTCCACACCAAGGCGCGGATCGTCGACGTCCGCGCCAACCGCATCAAGGAGGCGCTGGAGGAGGACCGGATCGTCCTCGTCGCCGGCTTCCAGGGCGTCTCCACGGATAGCCGCGACGTCACCACCCTGGGGCGCGGCGGCTCCGACACCACCGCGGTCGCCCTCGCGGCCGCGCTTGACGCCAGCGTCTGCGAGATCTACACCGACGTCGCCGGTGTCTTCAGCGCCGATCCCCGCGTCGTCCCCGACGCCCGCAAGCTCGCCCGCGTCTCCTTCGAGGAGATGTTGGAGATGTCGGCCTCCGGCGCCGGGGTGCTGCAGCTGCGCTCGGTCGAGTACGCCCGCAACCACGGCGTCCGCATCCACTGCCGCAGCAGCTTCGAGGACGGCCCCGGTACCCTCGTTGTCTCCGAGGAGGAAACCGTGGAGCAACCATTCGTAACCGCCGTCACCCACTCCAACGCGGAGGCCCGCGTGACGCTGACCGGCGTCCGCGACGAGCCCGGCGTCGCCGGCCGCATCTTCCAGGCGCTGGCCGACGCCAACGTCAACGTCGACGTGATCATCCAGAACGAGCCGGTCGGCGGCGACCAGCTGGCCGACCTCTCCTTCACCGTCGACCGCGCCGACCTGCCGGTCGCCAAGGACACGATCGCGGCGCTCGGCGACGTCTCGCTCAAGGTCCGCGCCGACGAGCAGATCGGCAAGGTTTCGATCGTCGGCGCCGGCATGCGCTCGCACCCGGGCGTCGCCGCCAAAGTCTTCGAGGTCTTGGGCGCCGAACGGATCAACATCGAGATGATCTCCACCTCGCCGATCAAGATCTCGTGCGTCATCGCCGCCGACCGGGTTCCCGACGCGGTCAAGGCCCTGCACAAGACCTTCGAGTTGGGCGACGAGGCGATCCGCCCCGAGGACCCGACCGGGCCTGAGCACCGGCCGACGGTCGCCGGCTGAGCCCGCGTCATACTCGGAAGATGGCGGGCGACGGATACAGAGTCGGGGTCGTGGGCGCGACCGGGCTGGTCGGGACGACGATCCTCGAGCTGCTCGCGGATCGCGACTTTCCCGCCGCCGAGGTAGTTCCCTTCGCCTCCGTGCGCTCGGTCGGCCGCGAGCTAGAGTGGAACGGCTCGACCCTGGTCTGCCGTGAGCTCAGCGAGGAGTCGATCCAGGGCCTCGACGTCGTCCTCTCCTCCGCCGGGGGCGCGATCAGCGCCGAGTGGACGCCGAAGCTGGTCGCGGCGGGCGCCGTCGTCGTCGACAACACCAGCCACTGGCGCATGCACGACGAGGTGCCGCTGGTCGTCGCCGAGGTCAACCCCGAGGCGCTCGATGCCCACAAGGGGATCGTCGCCAACCCCAACTGCTCGACTATGCAGATGGTGGTGGCGCTGAAGCCGCTCTACGACGAGGCCGGGATCGAGCGCCTTGTGATCTCGACCTACCAGGCCGTCTCCGGCACCGGCAAGGCGGCGATCGACGAGCTGATGGAGCAGTCGCACGCGATCCTCCACGGTCAGCCGGCGCCCAAGCCGGCGATCTATCCGCGGCAGATCGCCTTCAACGTGCTCGCTCAGGCCGGCAGCTTCCCGGAAGGGGACGATCACACCGACGAGGAGCGCAAGCTGATCAACGAGACCCGCAAGATCCTCGGCGACCAGGAGATCCGGGTCAGCGCCACCTGCGTGCGGGTGCCCGTCGTCAGCGGCCACTCGGAGGCGGTCAACGTCGAGACCAGGCGCCCACTCAGCCCGGAGCGCGCCCGCGAGCTGCTGGCCGCGGCGCCGGGGGTGACCGTCGTCGACGATCCAGCCGCCGGCCGCTACCCGATGGCGATCGAGGCCGCCGGCAAGGACGACGTCTTCGTCGGTCGCATCCGCCGCGACCCCGGCAACGAGAGCGCCCTGGACATCTGGGTCGTCTCCGACAACCTGCGCAAGGGCGCGGCGACGAACACCGTGCAGTTGGCCGAGCTCCTGGTCGAGCGAGGCCTGCTCATGTCGAGTTGATGACCCCCCCCTAGGGTCATCAACTCGACATTTGACCGAGTCGGCGCAGGACGAAGGGCGCGGCGAGGGTGGTGAGCACCGACATCCCGACCACGACCGCGAACAGCTCCGCGTCGACCACGCCCTCCGCGGCCCCGATCGAGGCGACGACGATCCCCACCTCGCCGCGCGGGACCATGCCGACGGCGACGATCGAGGCTTCGTTCCGGCCCAGGCCGCGCGCCCCGAGGTAGCCGGGGATCAGCTTGGTGACCGCCGCCAGCACGGTGATAGCCGCCAGCAGCAGCAAGGCGTGGACGCTGAACAGCGAGTCGAGGCTGAGCTCGATGCCGATGAAGGCGAAGAAGAAGGGGGGGAAGAAGGCGTAGAGCGGCCTCACTTCTTCCTCGATCGAGCTCTGGTCTTTGGTCTCGGCGACGATCATTCCGGCGAGGAAGGCCCCGATCAGCGCCGCCAGCCCGATCTGGGCGGCGAAGGCGGCGAGGCCAAGGCAGAGGATCACCGCCGGCAGCAACGGCGAGTCGGCGAAGCGCGGGGCGTCGAGTAGCTGTGGCCGCCGCTGCAGCAACCGCGTCCCCCCCAGCGCCACGAAGGCGACGAAGGCGACCGCGACGGCCAGGGCCAGGGCAATCTTGCCCGCGTCGATGCCGCCGTCAGCGGCCATCCCGACCGCGACCGAGAGCAGGATCAGGGCGAGGATGTCGTCGACCACGGCAGCGCCGAGAACGGTGCGGGCGGCGGGCCGTCGCGCGATCCCGAGGTCGAGGAAGGTGGCCGAGGTGATGCCGGCGCTGGTCGCCGCCAGGGCAGCGCCGAGGAAGACGCTGGTTTCGGTGCTTTCGCCGAGCGCCAGTCCGAGCCCGATCCCGGCCAGGAACGGCAATACGACACCGGCGCTGCCGACCGTGACCGCGATCCGCCCGACCGCCCGCATCTCCGAGAGCCGCGTCTCCAGCCCGACCCAGAAGAGCAGGAAGACGACGCCGAGCTCGGAGAAGACCCGCAGCACCTCGTTGACCTCGACCAGCCCCAGCACCGAGGGGCCGACCAGCACTCCGCCGAGGATCTCGCCGACGATCGCCGGCTGCCCGATCCGCTTGAAGACCTCGTCGCCGAGCTTGGCGGCGAGGAGGACGACGAAGAGGTCGGTGAGAACCCCCGCGGTGTCGCTAGCGGAGGCGAGTGGGAGGAAGAGGGGCGCGATCGCCCCAGGCTATGCGCTAGGCGGGGACGCCGGCGAGGCGCTCCTCGACCCAGCCGGTCGAGGCGATGTGCTTGCTCATGCCCAGCTCCTTCGGCTCGGCGCCGAGCGCCAGGCCGACCAGCTGGGGGAGGTGCAGGACGGCGAGGCCGAGGTCGCGGTTGACGACCTTGGCCGCCTCCGGCTGCTGCAGGTCCAGGTTCAGGTGGCAGAGCGGGCAGGGGGTGACGAGGCAGTCGGCGCCGGCGTCGATCGCGTCGCCGACGTGGGTCCCGGCCTGTTTCAGCGAGGTCTCGCGGTTCATCGTGATCACCGGGAAGCCGCAGCATTTGCGGGCGCCGTCGTACTCGACCACCTCGCCGCCGAGGGCGACGATGACCTGCTCCAAGTAGATGTCGCGGTCGGGGAACTCGGCGTAGCCGAGCCGCTCCTTGGGCCGAACGATGTAGCAGCCGTAGAAGGGCCCGACCTTGAGGCCGCTGAGCGGCCGCACGACCTGCTCCTTGAGGCGGTCGAGGCCGTAGTCCTCGACCAGCAGCCAGAGGAAGTTCTTGTTGGTGAAGCCGTTCTTGTCCTTTTCGTAGGAGAGGCCCTGACCCGAGAGCGCCTCGTTGACGTGGGCGCGGTAGGAGGAGTCGGCGTCGAGCCGCTGCTGGCACTCCGACTGCGCGCCCTGGCAGGTCGAGCAGATGTTCATCATCGAGAGCCCGGTCTCCTGGGCGAGCGCGAAGGTGCGGGCGTTGAGCGTGTCGGCCAGCTCCTGGTTGTGCTCGGCGATGACGCCGGCGCCGCAGCAGTTGGCGCGGTCGAGGGTGACCAGCTCGATCCCTAGCTTGTCGGCGACCAGCGCCATCGAGCCGTGCAGCTCAGCGGTGAAGCCGCGGGAGACGCACCCGGGCCAGTAGGCGACCTTGATCTTCTCGCTCACGATGAAGCCTCCTCGCCGGCCGGGGCGGCCGCTTTCTCGTTGACGGCATCCTCGGCCTCCAGCTCGGCCAGCTCGCCCTCGTCGCCCTTGATGTACAGGTTGAATTCCTCGTTGTGCTCCTCGGCGTGCTTGTAGATCGCCTTGACCTCGTCCTGGGCGGTGCCGGGGAGCTTGTGGTGGACGCCGGGGATCAGCTTCGGCAGCGAGCGCATCTTGCCGGTCTTGATCCCGCGGAACGCGGTCGGCAGCGAGCCGAGCATTTCCTTGATCGCCCGTTTGCTCGGTTTCAGCTTGCCTTTGACGCCGGGCGCGAAGGACTCCTGCAGCAGCAGTGACTCGTCCAGGGTGCCCTTCTTCTCGATGATCTTGACGAAGGCCATCTCGTGGTCGTGACCGCTGTTGGGGTCCTCGATCCCTTCTTCGCCCGCCTTGCGGCGCAGGCGCATGATCTGGTCCATCGGCGCCACGTCCTTGGGGCAGGCGTCGACGCAGCTGAAGCAGTGGGTGCAGTCGTAGATCCCGTGCGGATCCTCGGCCAGGTCGTGCAGGCGCTCCTTGGCCTCGGCGTCGCGCGGGTCGCCGACGAAGCGGTAGGCCTTGGCCAGCGCCGCCGGGCCGATGAAGTCGGGGTCGGCTTCCATCGAGAGACAGGAGGAGACGCAGGCGCCGCACTGGATGCAGGCCATCGACTGGGTGATGTCCAGCATCGATTCCGGGTCGACGATGTACTCGCGCTCGGGTGCCTCGCCGTGGGGGAGGAGCCAGGGGGTGACGCGGCGGATCTTCGCCCAGTGGGTCGACTCCATGTCGGTGATCAGGTCCTTAACCACCGGCATGTTGCCCATCGGCTCGATCACGATCACGTTGTCGGAGGTCGCGCCGCCGACCGCGCTCGCCTTCTTGTCGGCCAGCTCCTGGGCCTCGCCGATCTGGGTCTTGCAGCCGAGGCCGGACTGGCCGTTGATCTTCATCCCGCAGGAGCCGCAGATCGCGGCGCGGCAGGAGCAGCGCACGGCGAGCGAACCGTCCTCGCGGTCCTTCACCTGCAGCAGGCTGTCGAGGACCGAGAGCGAGGGCTCCAGATCGACGTTGAACTCCTCCCAGTAGGGACCCTCGCCGCTCTCGGGCTGAAACCTGCGGACTTTGATCTTGTAGTCGGCCATCAGTAAGTCCTCGCTTCCGGTTCCCACTGGGTAATGGTCACCTCGGAGTATGAGATCTCGGGCCCGTCGTCGGTCTGCTCGAGGTCGATGTGTTTGAGCCACTCCTCGTCGTTGCGCTCGGGGTAGTCGGTGCGGTACTGGGCACCGCGGCTCTCCTTACGCTCCAGCGCGGCGAGGGCGGTGCACTCAGCGTTGTCGAGCATGTACCCGAGCTCGATCGCGCCAAGCAGGTCCTGGTTGAAGACGCTGCCGTGGTCGTCGATGTAGGCGGTCTTCGCCTCCTCCTTCAGGCGTCCAACAATCTCGATCGCCTCCTTGATCCCGGCCTCGTCGCGGAAGACGGCGACTTTGGCGTCCATCGTCTGGCCCAGCTCGAGCTTGATCTCGGAGACGCGGCGGCCGGAGCCCTTCTCGCGTGAGTTGATGTCGGCGATCATCGCGTCCTCGTCCTCGAGGATCTTGCGCGAGGGCCGGGAGCCCTCGACCCGCTTGGCGCGGGCGGCGGCGTCGGCGCCGGAGCGGCGGCCGAAGATCAGCGTGTCCAGCAGCGAGTTGGCGCCGAGGCGGTTGCCGCCGTGGACGG
The DNA here is from genome assembly GCA_963795625.1 of uncultured Solirubrobacterales bacterium. GTDB lineage: Bacteria > Actinomycetota > Thermoleophilia > Solirubrobacterales > 70-9 > VAYN01. The sequence goes on from CAWCIS010000004.1 coordinate 272,248, forward strand.
AGACGCAGGCGGTCTCGCCGGCCGAGTAGAGGCCGGGGATGTCGGTGCGGCCGTCGACGTCGGTCTTGACCCCGCCCATCGTGTAGTGGTTGCCCGGCTTGATGTGGATCGGTTCGCGGGTGATGTCGACGCCGGCGAAGTCGCGGCCGACGAGGACGATCTCCCGCAGTGCCTCGTGCACGCGCTTTTTCGGGACCACGGTGATGTCGAGGGCGACGGTGCCGTCGGGGAAGCCGCGGCCCTCGTTGATCTCGGTCTGCTCGGCGCGGGAGACGACGTCGCGCGAGGCCAGCTCCATCTTGTTCGGCGCGTACTTCTCCATGAACCGTTCGCCGTTGGCGTTGAGCAGGTGGGCGCCCTCGCCGCGGGCGCCCTCGGTGATCAGGAAGCCCTTTCCCGCCAGCGTCGTCGGGTGGTACTGGATCATCTCCATGTCCATCAGCTTGGCGCCGACCCGGTAGGCCATCGCGATGCCGTCGCCGGTGCAGATCAGGGCGTTCGTGGTCGGCTTCCAGACCTGGCCGTTGCCGCCGCAGGCGAGGATCACCGACTTCGCCTCGAACAGCTCCATCGAGCCGTCGGCGACGTTGCGGGTGACGACCCCGCAGCACTCGCCGTTCTCGTCCATCGCCAGCGCCGTCGAGAACCACTCCTCGTAGCGGGCGACCGAGTCGGAATATTTCATCAGCTGCTCGTAGAGCACGTGCATGATCGCCTGGCCGGTGATGTCGGCGACGTAGTAGGTGCGGGCGGCGGAGGCGCCGCCGAAGGCGCGGGTGCCGAGCTTGCCTTCCTCGTTGCGGTGGAAGGTGACGCCGAGGTGCTCGAGGTGAAGGATCTCCTCCGGCGCCTCGCGGGTCATGATTTCGATCGCGTCCTGGTCGCCGAGATAGTCGGAGCCCTTGATCGTGTCGAAAGCGTGCGACTCCCAGGAGTCGCCCGGGTTCAGCGCGGCGTTGATCCCGCCCTGCGCCGCATTGGAGTGGGAGCGGACCGGGTGGACCTTGCTGATGATCCCCACCGATACGCCTTCCTCGGCGGCCGCGAGGGCGGCGCGCTGTCCTGCGAGGCCAGCGCCAATTACGAGAACGTCATGAGTAGGCACGAGCGCGGATGCTATAGAGGCGAAATCCGACTCCGCAGTCGGATTTAAAGCCAGCGCCGGCCGAGGCGGCGGATCGCCGCCTCGCTGAGCCGGATGCCGTCGGCGACGGTGCCGAAGTCGACGTTCTCGGCGAGGTCGTGCCACCAGTGGTAGTTGGCCGGCTGCTTGAGATAGGTGCAGCTGCAGATCACGACCGTCTCGTAGCCGGCCGCCAGCGACTCGAGCCCGTCGGTGCCGCTGCGCAGGCGCAGGTTGGGGAACAGCCAGATGCCCATCTCCTCGGCCAGGCCGTCGACCAGCGCCAGCGCCCGCGGCGAGTACTCGCGCATCTTCAGGAAGCCCTCGCCGCGCAGCGTCAGCAGGTGCGGGGAGCCGGTCGACTCGAGGCAGAGGAAGACGGTCGAGTCACGGCTGAGGCTGGGGAAGTGGCGCTCGCCGAACGCTTTCATCCCCTCGCTGAAGGACTCCTCGGCGCCCGCCGAGAGCAGGATCACGCGGATGCCGGTGGGCGGCTCCTCGATGAAGCGCTGGGCGAGGGCGAGCAGCGAGACCACCGCGGTGCCGTTGTCGTTGGCGCCCGGGACGACTTCGCGCGAGCCGATGTCGGTCATCGCCGCGATCGATCCGACCCCGAGGATCAGCCCCAGCTTCGCCGGCAGGCGCCTGCCGCTGAGGGCGCCGAGCCCGGCCAGCAGCGGGCCGCCGAGGACCGGGGCCATCATCATCGGGCTGGTGTCGGTTTTCTTGAGCAGGCCGAGGCGGTCAGCGACCAGCGGGATCTGGGGGTGGAAGATGATTCCCGAGTGGGCGGAGTCGTGGTGGGAGATGACGACGACGGTGCGCTCGGCCTCCGAGTCACCGAGCTCGCAGACGACGTTGTAGGTGGTGCGCTTGGGCAGGACGCGACGCAGGCGGCGTTGCCCGGGCGGGAAGTCGTCGGCGATCCCGGCGGCGCCGGTCGCTCCTAGCGCAACTCCGAGCAGGCGGCGTCCGCGCAATCCGGCGATCGCGCCGAGTACGCCCAGCGCGGCGCCCAGCCCGAGCGGCCACCAGTAAGTGCCGTGCGCGGGCTCCGCCTCGATCTTGGCCTCGGCGCCGAGCTCGGCGAAGCGCTCGACCAGCCACTCGGCCGCCCGGCGCTCGCCCTCGGAGGCGGAGGGGCGGTCGATCTTCTCCAGTTCCTCAAGCCGCTCGCGCAGCCATTTTTGGTCCGGGGCCATGGGGCGGGAGAAGCTACCCACATACCATGGGTAGATGTTCGGCGGCCGCTCCTTCACGCTCTTTCATGTCCGCGGGATCCGGATCTCGGTCGACTGGTCCTGGTTCCTGATCCTCTTCGTCCTGATCCTCTACATGACGAACTTCTACGAACGGCTGCTGGGCGGGTCGGGTTCGGCGTCCACTCCGTTCCTGCTGGCGGTGCTGAGCGCGGTGGGCTTCTTCGGCTCGATCCTGCTGCACGAGCTCGGCCACGCCGTCGCCGCCAGGCGCAACGGGATCGGGATCACCGGCATCCAGCTCTGGATCTTCGGCGGCATGGCGCGGATGGACCGCGAAGCAGACAGTCCCAGCACCGAATTCAAGGTGGCGCTGGCAGGGCCGCTCGTGACCCTGGCCATCGTCGTCGCGCTCACCGCCGGCGGCATCGCCGCGGTCGGCTGGGACGGCTTCCGCAACGCGGCCGTGCTCGAATCGACCGCGGGCGTCTCCGGGGTGGTGGCAATGGTCGCCTGGCTGGCCTTCATCAACGCCCTGGTCCTGGTCTTCAACCTGCTGCCGGCGTTCCCGATGGACGGCGGCCGCGTCGCCCGCGCACTCGCCTGGTGGAAGACCGGAGACCGCACCGCGGCGACCCGCTTCGCCGCCAACCTCGGGCGCGTCTTCGGCTACCTCTTCATGGCCGGCGGCCTCGCCCTGATTCTCACCGGCGACCTCTTCTCCGGGGTCTGGCTGGCCCTGATCGGGACCGTCGTCAACGGCTCCGCCCGCGGCGCCGCGATGCAGACCGCGATCAGCAGCAGGATCGACAGCATCCTCGTCGCCGACGTGATGGACCGCGAACCGGTCGCGATCCCCGGCGACCTCAGCGTCGAGCGCGCGCTCGACGAGTACTTCCTGCGCTACCGCTGGCCCTGGTTCCCGGTCGTCGACGCCGCCCATCGCTTCCTCGGCCTGCTCGAACGCGACCGCGCCGACGAGGTGCCCGAGGTCTCGCGCGCCAACTCCCACGTCTCCGACCTGATCGATCCCGACCAGGGCCTCTTCGTCCGGGACGACACGCCGCTGGACTCGCTGCTCGCGAACCAGAACCTGCGCCGGCTCGGGGCGCTGATGGCGGTCGACGCCGACGGCCGCCTCAGCGGCGTGATCACCGTCGAGCAGGTCGGCCGCGCCCTCCGCGACGCCACTCACTAAGTCCCGTTCTGCCCCAGGGGGAGACCTTGCTCCGTTCGTCGCTTATCGGCATATGGCCGAGCACCGACGAACGGAAGGAAGGCATCAGGGTTTGGCTGAGCTGGCCGATCGTCAGCACGGAGTCGTTTCGGCGCGGCAGCTTCGCGCTCTGGGGTACTCCTACGACGTGATCGCCGACCATGCGGCGGCAGGCCGTCTGCATCGCCTGCACCGCGGGGTGTACGCGGTTGGTCGGCGCCGCCTCGATTGGCATGGAAATTGCCGGGCGGCGGTCCTGGCTTGCGCTCCGGCGTATGCCAGCCATGCCTCGGCCGGGTGGATCTGGGATCTGCTCCGGTATGCGCCCGAACGGATCGATGTCACCGCGCCCACGCGGCGCCACCGGAAGGTGGCCACCCGCTTGCACTATGCCCGCCTGGAGCCCTGTGACTGCGCCGAGCATGAGGCCATTCCCGTCACCTCCTTGGCCCGGACCCTGCTGGATCTGGCGGCGACGCTCCCGCGGCGGCGTCTCGACCGCGTGTTGGAGCGCTCCGAAGAGTTGGGACGCTTTGACCTCGTCGCCGTGGAGGACTTGCTCGCGCGGGTCGCCCACCATCCCGGAGCCGTGCCTCTGCGCGATGCGCTCGCCCTCTACCGACCCAACCCGGCCTTCACCCGCTCCGGCGTCGAGGACCGCTTCTTGTCCCTGGTCGAGTCGGTGGGGCTGCCCGCGCCGGCGATGAATTGCAACGTCGCCGGACTCGAGCTCGACGCCTACTGGGAGCCGGAGCGTTTCGCGGTGGAACTCGACGTCTTCGAGACCCATGGCACCCCGTGCCGCATTCGCTCGTGACCGCCTGCGCCAAGAGGATCTCCTGTTGGCCGGGATCGAGGTGGACCGCATCACCGGCGACCGCCTCGAACGTGAACCGCAGAGCGTGGTGGAGCGACTGGCGCGACTACTGGCCCAGCGCCGGGAGCTGCTCAGACTGCCGCGCGGTGGCGGTCGATGATTCGCCCGAAATCGAGGCCGGGGGGGAGGGTGCCGAAGGCCTGGCCCCAGTCGCCGGAGAGGCGGGAGGCGCAGAAGGCGTCGGCGACCGCTTCGTCGCCATAGCGGACGAGCAGGGAGGCCTGGAGGGCCAGCGCCATCTTCTCGACCACATGACGGGCGCGCAGCTCGATCGTCGCGACATCGCCGGGGATCTCGTCGCGGAGGGAGTTGGCGAAAGCATCCAACCGGGGCTCGCGGACGGCGCCCTCCTGGACCTCGGCGAAGAAGGCCTCGAGCGAGGCGGGGGACTTGATCGTCGCCCGCAGGACGTCGAGGCACTGGACGTTGCCGGAGCCCTCCCAGATCGAGTTGAGCGGGCTCTCGCGGAAGAGGCGCGGCATCCCCGACTCCTCGACGTAGCCGTTGCCACCGAGGCACTCCAGCGACTCGCCGGCGTGCATCGGGGCGCGCTTGCAGATCCAGTACTTGAGCACGGCGTTGGCGATCCGCTTCAGGTTCGCCGCCTCCTCGTCGCCGCCGATCGCTTCGTCGTAGGCGCGGGCCAGCCGCATCGCGGAGATCGTTGCCGCCTCCGACTCGACCGCGAGATCGGCGAGGACGTTCTGCATCAGCGGCTGCTCGACCAGCTCGCGGCCGAAGACGGAGCGGTGGGAGGCGTGGTGGATCGCCTGGGCGACCCCGGCCCGCATCCCGGTCGCCCCGCCCATCACGCAGTCGAGCCGGGTGTGGTTGACCATCTCGATGATCGTCCGCACCCCCGCGCCCTCCTCGCCGACCAGCCAGGCCGAGGCGGCGTCGAACTCGATCTCGCTGGAGGCGTTGGAGCGGTTGCCGAGCTTGTCCTTGAGCCGCTGCAGGCGGAAGCGGTTGCGGGCGCCGTCGGGCGTCCAGCGCGGGAAGAGAAAGCAGGAGATGCCGCCGTCGGCCTGGGCGAGGACGAGGAAGGCGTCGCACATCGGCGCCGACATGAACCACTTGTGGCCGCTCAGCTCGTACTCGGCGCCGGCGCCGCCGCCGTTGACCGGACGGGCGACCGTGGTGTTGGCGCGGACGTCGGTGCCGCCCTGCTTCTCGGTCATCCCCATGCCGGCGAGCGCGCCGGACTTCTCCGGCGCCGGCGCGTTGCGCGGGTCGTAGGCGGAAGAGGTGAAGCGCGGCTCCCACTCGGCGGCCAGCTCCGGCTGGGTGCGCAGGGCCGGGATCACCGAGTAGGTCATCGAGATCGGGCAGCCGACCCCGGCCTCGGCCTGGGAGAAGCACATGAAGGCGGCGCCGCGGGCGACGTGCGCGCCCGGCCGCGGGTCCTGCCAGGGGGAGGAGTGAAGTTCGTACTCCACCGCTTTGCCCAGCAGCTCGTGCCAGGCGGGGTGGAACTCGGCCTCGTCGACCCGGTGGCCGTAGCGGTCGTGGGTCTTCAGCTTCGGCCCGTTCTCGTTGGCCAGCCGTCCCAGGGTCTGGGCGTGCTCGCCGCCGGCGTACTTACCTACCGCCGAGATCCGCTCCTCGGCCCACTCGGCCCCCTCGCGGCGGACCGCCTCGAGCAGGGGCCGATCGGCCTCGAAGACGTTGTAGTCGACAAGGGGAGAAGGCTGGTTGAAGACCTCGTGGGTCTCCCGCGATCCCGGTCGCTGAACGGTTGCCACGCGGCCATTCTCGCAGGAGACCCGCCCGTGGGTCAGGCGGAGGCGCCTTGCGGTTGCGGATCCGGCCTGATCACGACGGTGTCCGCGACCTCGAGGATCTCGTCGGCGGGCATGCCGACTCGCCCGGCATGCTCGCGGACTGCCTCCGGCCCGCTCGCCTGGTAGATGCAGACGGTGCCCAGGGTCCCGCCCGGCTCGGCGATCACGTAGCTGCGGATCCAGCTGATGTCGGCGGGGAAGTCGCTCTCGGCGACCTCTTTCGAGCGCGCGGCGGTCGCCTCGAGCTCCCCGGCGTTCTGCCAGGCCCTCTCCCTGCGGATCACGTAGGTCTTCATTCCTCGCTCCTTCGCTCGGTGGTCGGTCATTTACCGACTGATAGTCGGTAAATATACTCCTGCCGATCGAGGCGAGTGTCCGACAAGCACGGGGGCGACCCAGCGAAGGAGCCCGCGAGGCCTTGGTCGAGGCCGCCCACGACCTGTTCATGGAGCGCGACTACGAGCAGGTTTCGACCGAGCAGATCCTCGAGCGCTCGGGAGTGAGCCGGGGCGCGCTCTACCACCACTTCCCGACCAAGCTCGACCTCTTCCGGGCGGTATTCGTCGCCAGCGAGCGGCGGGTGATCGACCGGATCGCCGCCGGGATCCCGCCCTCCTCTTCGAGTCCATTCGAGACGCTGCGCGCTCTCGCCGGCGGTTATCTGCGTGCGGCGGAGACCGACGATGAGCTGCGCCGCATCGGGCTCGGCCAGAGCCGGGCGGTACTCGGCTGGGAGGGCTGGCGCCTGGTGGCCAACGAACTCGGCCTCGGCCTGACCCGCGCAGTGGTGACCGCGGCGATCGAGGCGGGGGAGCTGCCTCCGAGCGACCCCGACACGCTGGCGATCGTCCTGCTCGGCGCGATCATCGACGCGGCGATGCTGATCCTCGTCGCCGAGGACCGGGCAGTGGCGCGCGAACGCTCCGAAGCGGTGATCGTCGACCTGCTGGAGGGCCTGCGTCGGTAGCATCGCCCGCCGGTGGCGAAGATCCAGGTCAAGAACCCGGTTGTCGAGCTCGACGGCGACGAGATGACCCGCATCATCTGGTCGTTCATCAAGGAGCAGCTGATCCTGCCCTACCTCGACGTCGAGCTCGAGTACTACGACCTCGGCATCGAGAGCCGCGACGCCGGCGAGGACCAGATCACGGTCGACGCCGCCAACGCGATCAAGCGCCACGGGGTCGGCGTCAAGTGCGCGACGATCACCCCCGACGAGGCGCGGGTCGAGGAGTTCGGCCTGAAGGAGATGTACCGCTCGCCGAACGGGACGATCCGCAACATCCTCGGCGGCGTCATCTTCCGCGAGCCGATCGTGATCTCCAACGTGCCGCGCCTGGTGCCGGGCTGGACCAAGCCGATCGTGATCGGCCGCCACGCCTTCGGCGACCAGTACCGCGCCACCGACATGCTGGTCCCGGGCGAGGGGACGCTGACCCTCACCTACACCCCCAAGGACGGCTCCGACCCGGTCGAGCTCGACGTCTACGACTTTCCCAGCAGCGGCATCGCCCTGGCGATGTACAACCTCGACGACTCGATCCGCGACTTCGCCCAGGCCTCGCTGCGCTACGGCCTCAACCGCGGCTACCCGGTCTACATGTCGACCAAGAACACCATTCTCAAGCGCTACGACGGCCGCTTCAAGGACATCTTCGCCGAGGTCTACGAGACCGAATTCAAGGCTGATTTCGAGGCCGCCGGCATCACCTACGAACACCGTCTGATCGACGACATGGTCGCGGCGGCGATGAAGTGGGAAGGCGGTTATGTGTGGGCCTGCAAGAACTACGACGGCGACGTCCAGTCGGACACCGTCGCCCAGGGGTTCGGCTCGCTCGGGCTGATGACCAGCGTCTTGATGAGCGCCGACGGCAAGACGGTCGAGGCCGAGGCCGCGCACGGCACCGTCACCCGCCACTACCGCCGGCACCAGGAAGGCAAGCCCACCTCGACCAACCCGATCGCCTCGATCTTCGCTTGGACGCGCGGCCTCGCCGCGCGCGGCCGGATGGACGAGACGCCTGAGGTGACGGCCTTCGCCGAGACCCTGGAGCGGGTCTGCGTGGAGACGGTGGAGAGCGGCAAGATGACCAAAGACTTGGCGCTGCTCGTCGGCGCGGAGCAGGGATTCCAGACCACGCAGGAGTTCCTCGCCTCGATCGACGAGAACTTGCAGCGCGCGA
>CAWCIS010000005.1:0-13960 GCA_963795625.1 uncultured Solirubrobacterales bacterium
CGCAGAGGACCGTAGCAGGATCGGCGCCGGCCGCGCCGCAAATGGGCGGCGAGGGTCGTCCGGGTCCGGATCTAGCGTTGCGGCGTGCGCTTCCTCGACAGCATCGACCGCGACGAGATCGCCGGGCTGCTGCAACGCGACGAGTACTTCTGGCTCGACCTGACCGACCCTGATGAGGACGAGGTGGCGGCGCTCGGCGAGGCCTTCTCCTTCCACCCGCTAGCGCTCGAGGATCTCTCCAAACGCGGACAGCGGCCGAAGCTCGACGATTTCGGCGACTTCATGTTCCTCGTCTATTACGGGGTGGGGGAGGGCGCCGGCGCCGAGATCGAGTTGGAAGAGGTGCACGCCTTCCTCAGCGGCGGTTACCTGGTGACCTCGCACAAGCGGCGCTGCGCCGCGCTGGAGGAAGCCCGGGAGCGGCTCGATGCGCAGTCGCCGCGCTCGGAGCAGTTCGTCATCTACCGCGTGCTGGACGGCCTCACCGACTCCTTCTTCCCGGTCCTCGAGCGGCTGGACGAACGCATGGAAGGGCTGGACGGCGAAATCTTCGACCGCCCGGAGCCGCACCAGCTCGAGGAGATCACCGCCCTGCGCAGGCAGCTGGTGCGTCTGCGCCGGGTCGTCACCCCACAGCGCGACCTGTTGGCCCGCGGGGTCGACGACATCCTCGAAATCCCCGGCCTCGAAGCCGACTCCCGCAACTACTTCCGCGACGTCTACGACCACGCGATCCGGATCTCCGACCAGATCGACTCCTATCGCGACCTGCTCGCCGGCACCCGCGACGCCTACCTCTCGGTCGTCTCCAACCGGCTCAACCAGATCACCAAGCAGCTGACCGTGGTGGCGACGATCTTCCTGCCGCTCTCCTTCATCGTCGGCTTCTTCGGCCAGAACTTCAAGTGGATGGTGGTCAACATCGACAGCGCCGGCGCCTTCTTCGCGCTCGGGATCGGCAGCTTGGTGCTCTCGGTCGTGGGGCTGCTGGTCTGGTTCCGACGTGGCTCTTACCTCTGACCGCCTCGGCTCGCACGGGAGCGCTCGGAATCCGCCCCGGGCGTGTTTCAGGGGATGCCAGGTCGTGTCGATAACCCGCTCCAGATGAACCCTGCCCGCAGCGCCCGCAACCGCCGTGCCCGGCGATCCTCGCTCTCCGTGCTGCTCGCCGCCTGCGCCCTGGCGCCGGCCTCGGCAAGCGCGATGTCGCCGCCGGCGCCGGCAGCGAACCTCTCCTCGCGGCTCGCCGAGCTCGCCAGGCCCGCCGTCCGCTCGGCGCCGCCCGCCGAGCAGGCGGCACGCCTCAGCCTCGCGGCAGGCGGGCCCGGCAGCCTGCTCCGCGACGGCAACCGGGTCCTCGTCGACGTCCAGCTCGAAGCGGACCCGGCGACGACGCTCGCGGCTTTGCGCCAGGCCGGGGCGGAGATCGTCCAGCCCAGCGATCGCTACCGGGAAGTGACCGTCGCCGCCCGCCCGGCGGACCTGCGGCGGATCGGCGAGTTGCCGGGGGTGACCGCGGTCAACGAGGTGCTGACCCCGATCGTCCGCGGCCCCGACTGCGGCGGTGCCGTCCGCTCCGAGGGCGATCTCCAGCTCGGCGCCGCCGGCGCCCGCGCCGCCTTCGGGGTCGACGGCAGCGGCGTCACGGTCGGCATCCTCTCCGACTCGTTCGACCGCGACCCGGCCGCGGTGACCCGCGCCGCCGCCGACGTCGCCTCCGGCGATCTGCCGGGGCCGGGCAGCCCCTGCGGCTCCGGCGTCCCGGTCGGAGTCCTCGACGACTCCGAAGCCGACGGGGAGGACGAGGGCAGGGCGATGGCGCAGATCGTCCACGACCTGGCGCCGGGAGCCTCGCTCGACTTCGCCACCGCCTTCAGCGGCGAACTCGGCTTCGCCGCCGCGATCCGCTCGCTGGCCGCGGCGGGGGCCGGGGTGATCGTCGACGACGTCGCCTACTTCGAAGAGCCGTTCTTCCAGGACGGCCCGGTCGCCGCCGCCGTCAACCAGGTCACTGCCGCCGGCGTCTCCTACTTCTCGGCGGCAGGAAACGACAACCTGATCGACAAATCCGGCCGCGACATCGCCTCCTGGGAAGCGCCCGCGTTCCGCGACTCCACGACCTGCCCGGCATCGTTGTCGGCCCTCCCGGGGTTCGGTGCCGGCCACTGCATGGACTTCGATCCAGGTGCCGGCAGCGACGACACCTTCGGGATCACCGTCGCCAAAGGCGCGACGCTGACGGTCGACCTGCAGTGGGCCCAGCCCTGGAACGGGGTCACGACCGATCTCGACGCCTACCTGCTCGACGCCGGCGGCAAAGTGCTGAAAGCCGAAGGCGTCCCGGTCGCGGGAACCGAAAACAACATCACCAGCCGGCGCCCGGTCGAGGTCCTGCAGTGGGAAAACGAAACCGGCGGCGCCGCCAAAGTCCAGCTCGCGATCGACGACTGCTCCGGCATGCCCTGCAACCCGGGCGCCGACGGGGGGTCGCCCCGGCTCAAGTTCGCCCTGCTCGAGAACGGGGCCGGCGTGACCGCGACCGAGTATCCGGAATCGGAGGGGGGAGACATCGTCGGCCCCACCGTTTTCGGTCACGCGGGCTCGGCCGCCGCGATTGCCGTCGGCGCCGTGCCCTTCGACGACAGCGGCAGCGCCGAGCCGTACTCCTCGCGCGGCCCGGTCACCCATTACTTCGGGCCGGTCGAAAGCGAAGCGCCGGCGTCGGCGATCGCACCGCAGGCGATCGCCAAGCCCGATGTCGCCGCGACCGATTGCGGCGTCACCACCTTCTTCGCCAGCTTTGAGGAAGCCGAAGGCGTCTGGCGCTTCTGCGGCACCTCCGCCGCCGCTCCGCACGCCGCCGCGGTGGCGGCCCTGCTGCGCCAGGCGAATCCCGGGGCAGGCGCCGCCGAGGTGCGGAGTCGCCTGACCGCGACCGCGCGGCCGGTCGGCGCCTTCGGCCCCGACGCGGTCGGGGCCGGGCTGATCGACGCCGGAGCGGCGCTGCAGCGCCTCGCCCTGCCGCCGGCGATCGCGATCGTCAAGGCGCCGCCGCCGCTCAGCCGCGAGCCCCGGCCCGTGGTCGAATTCACCGCCAATCGTCCCGTCGCCTTCTCCTGTCAGGTCGACGGCGGCGTGCCGCAGCCGTGTCAGTCGCCGTTCGTGGTGCCGGCGGCGCTGGCCGACGGCAGCCACGGGATCGTCGTCAGCGGGGTGGACCTTGCCGGTCGCGAAGGGCGCGCCGCCACCGCTCCCTTCGTCGTCGATACGACGGCGCCGCGCACCGTGATCGCGAAGCATCCGTCGAAGCTGCTGCGCGTCCATCGCCGCGGCGCCCGCGCGCTCTTCCGCTTCCGCTCCAACGAGCCTGGGGCTACTTTCGTCTGCAAGGTTGACCGCGGGCCGCCGCGTTCCTGTCCGAGCAGGCTGAGTCGCCGCTTCGCCCTCGGGCGGCACACGATCCGGGTCCGCGCCGAGGACGCGGCGGGCAACGTCGACCGCACTCCCGCCGTCTTCCGCTTCCGCGTCGAGCGGATCGGCTGAGCCTGGCTCAGGGCGCGGTGCGCCCGGACTGGCGCCGCATCACCCAGTGCCCACCCGCCAGCAGTGCCAGCAGGACGGCGACGGTGCCGATCACCAGTGGGTCGGTCAGCGAGAGGCTCTCGAGCCGGGTGCCGAAGTAGACCGAGATCGCGGTGATCGGCAGGTAGCCGACGGCGGTCGTCCAGAGATAGCGCCAGAGCGGGACCCGGGCGGCCCCCGCGGCGTAGCAGACGATGCTGAAGGGGAAGATCGGGATCAGGCGCATCCCGATCAGGAGGGCGGGACCACCGCGTTCGATCGTGCCCTCGATGCGCTCGAAGCGCTCTTCTCCGACCCAGCGGTCCAGCAACGGCCGTGCCACCGAGCGCCCGACCGCGTAACAGAGCAGGGCCGACAGCATCCAGCCGAACATCACCAGCGCCAGGGCGGGGAAGAAGCCGTAGGCGAAGCCGGCGGCGGCGTCGACGATCTCGGCCGGGTAGAAGACGACCGTGTGGATCAGGGTGAGGCCGAGGATCAGCAGCGGCCCCCAGGCGCCGAGGCTGTCGATCTCGTTGCGGACCGCGGCCTGGTCGCCGTGGATCGCGGCGCTGAAGGCCTCGCGTAGGGCCGGCACCGCCAGCACCAGGCCGGCGAGCAGGACGATCCCGGCGACGGTGAGGCCGATCTCGATCAGCGGCAGGCCTGACTTGCGTCCCTCCTTCACCGCCGCAGTATCCACTTCCGGCGGGGCGGCCGGAGCCCTGTACGGGTCGCGTTCAGCCGCGCAGCCGCTCGGCCAGGCCGGAGTGGCGGCCACCGCTGTCGTCGCGGCTCACCGCTGCCGCCAGCGCCGCCGGGTCGCCGACCAGCACGCAGCTGCTGCGGGCGCGGGTGATCGCCGTGTAGAGCAGCGGCCGGGTCAGCATCCGCGAGTGCGAGCGGTGGCAGACGCCGACCACGACCGGGACCTCGCAGCCCTGCGCCTTGTGGACCGAGATCGCGTAGGCCAGCTTCAGCGTCGCGGTCTCGCCGTAGGGGATGGTCAGGCTGTTGCCCTCGTCGGTGTCGACGACGATCGCCTCTTCGTCGGGGTCGTCAGCGCGGAGGAAGACGATCGAGCCGTTCATCAGTCCCAGCTCGTGCGAGTTGCGGGTCTGGATCAGGCGGTCGCCGATCCGGAAGCGATCGTTCAGCGCCCGTTTGCCGTCGCCGTTGAGGCGGGCCTGGAGGCGCTCGTTGAGGGCGTCGATCCCAACCGCTCCCTTGTACATCGGCGCCAGCACCTGGACGTCGCGGATCGGGTCGACCTCGAAGCGCGCCGGGGCGCGGTCGGCGACCACCTCGACCACGGTCTCCAGGGCCCGCTCGGGGCTGGGCCGGTCGATGAAGAAGAAGTCGTGGTCCTGCTCCGCGGTCGGCTCGAGGTGGGGCGGGCGGCCCTGGTTGATCTCGTGGGCGGCGGTGGTGATCATCGAGCGCGCCGCCTGGCGAAAGATCTGACTCAGCCGCACCACCGGCGCCGCGCCGGAGGCGATCAGGTCCTCGAACGGTTTGCCGGCGCCGATCGGCGGCAGCTGGTCGGCGTCGCCGACGAGGACGACGTGGGTCGTCTCGGCGAGGCCGCCGAGCAGCACCTCGGCCAGGCGCAGGTTCAGCATCGAGGACTCGTCGACGATCAGCAGGTCGACCGGAAGCGGGTGTCCCGGCTTGAAAGCGGGCTCGCGTCCCGGCATCCACTCGAGCATGCGGTGGATCGTCTGCGCCTCGTGCCCGGTCGCTTCCTCGAGCCGGCGCGCGGCGCGGCCGGTCGGGGCGCAGAGGCCGATCGTCGCGTTGGCCGCCTTCGCCTCGGCGACGATCTCCCTGGTGCAGACGGTCTTGCCGACGCCGGGGCCGCCGGTGAGGACCGAGATCCGCGCGGCGAACGCTCCCCGCACCGCCGCCCACTGCTCGTCGGTCAGCTGCTCGCGCGGGGTTTCGCCCGGGTCGTGGTCGAGGTGGGGCGGGGCGGCGGCGCGGGCCCGCAGCGTCGCCGCCACCGCCAGCTCGCTCGCATGGGTCAGCTCGCGGTAGACCCGCTCTTCGTCGATGAGCAGGCCGCGGGCCTCGACCAGCACATCGGGGTCGGGGGCGAGCCCGATCAGCCGCGCGGTGCGCCGGGTCAGGTCGTCCAGCGGCAGATAGCTGTTGCCCTGCTGCTCGGCCTCGGCGAGGGCGAAGACGGCGGCGGCCTGGGCGCGGCGGCTGGACTCGGGCGGGACGTCGGCGGCCAGCGCGATCTTGTCGGCGCGGGCGAAGCCGACCCCCTCGACCTCGGTCAGCCGGTAGGGGTCCTCGTGCAGGATCGTCATCGAGCGCTCGCCGTAACGGGCGTGGATCGGCGTCGCCAGGTGGGCCAGCCCGTGCGGGGCAAGCTGCACGTGGAGATCGCGCACGGCGCGGCTGGCGTGCCAGGAGTCGGCCGCCGCCGCGGCTTGGTCTTCGCTGACCCCGCGCAGGGCGCGGAAGACCCGGTGGGGGTCGGCGGCGATCTTCGCCAGCACCGCCTCGCCGTGGTCGTCGACCAGCCGTTCAGCCCGGGCCGGGCCGATGTGGCGCAGCGAGGTCAGGTAGGCGACCTGGCCCTCGCGGTCGGCAGGGTCGAGCGGCAGCGCACCCTGGGCGCGGAGTTGGCGCCCGTAGCGATTGTGGGTCTGCCAGTCGCCGCTGACTTCGGCCCGGTCGCCCTCGCCGAGGTGGGCGACCGGGCCGACCAGGGCGAAACCTTCGCCCGAGTCGGCGTCCCTGACCTCGAGCACCGCGTAGCCGTCGTCCTCGGCCCGGAAGATCACACCGAGGATCTCGACCGTGCCGGTGTAGGCGGCCGCGTCGGCGTCGAAGAGGGTGGCTGCGCCGGGCATCCACCAAAGCTAGCCACCGCCAAGGCGGGATCGACAGATTCCCGAGCCCGCAAATAGCATCGAGTCGTGAGTCGTAACGGCCTCTGCGACAACTGCCGCCACCAGCGGCTGGTCCCCAACACCCGCGGCTCGGTCTTCTCGCTCTGCGAGCGCTCCCGCAGCGATCCCGCCTACCGGCGCTACCCGCCGGTCCCGGTGCTCAGCTGCCCGGGATTCGAGGCGCGGCCGGATCCGGATTCCGGGCCGCCCCGATAGCGGCGCCGATCAGGCCGAGGCCGAAGAGCAGCGCGGCGATGCCGACCACGCTGCCGAGGATCGGCACGAAGGCGGCGAGGCGGAGGGCGCCGAGCCCGGCCAGGAAGGAGAGCATGCGGTGGCGCGGCGGTTCGACCATCCGGCGCCCGAGGGCGTAGGCGGCGACGAGGTAGGCGACGGTTCCAAACGGCGCCAGCGCCAGTCCGAGTCCGATCGCGAGGGGTATGCCGACGATGGTTACCGCGGCGATCAAGGCGATCAGCGGCAGCACGACCGCGATCGCGATGCCGATCGCGATCGTCGGCCCGAGGCGCTCGCGTGAGCGGGTGTAGAGCGCGTCGGCCGCGCGCGGCGCGATCAGCAGCAGCAGGGCGCCGAAGACCAGCAGCGAGAGGGTGACGGCGAGCCAGATCAGGAAGCCGGTGATGCCGGAGAAGGCGCTGCCGACGTCGGGCCAGTCCTGCTTGGTGACGTCGCCGTGGACGCGAGCGTCGAGCGCGACCCGCGGGTGCTCGTCGCCGTAGTCGACGTCGCCGGTCACTTCGGCGCTGGGCAGCAGGCGGGCGGTGCCGCTGGCGGTGAAGAGGTCGCCGTCGATCCGCCCGGAGACGAGGACGTCGCCGCTGAGGACGATCACGTCGCCGCTGACTTCGCCGGCGATCCGGGCGTCGCCGTTGACGACGTAGACGCCGTCGACGACCTGGCCGTGGGCGACCGTGACGTCGCCGGAGACGACGACGATCGCCGATTCGCTCTGGCCCGAGGTTGCGGCGGCACCCGCCGCCGGAGCGGCGAGTGCCATCGCTGCCAGAAGCGTCGCCGCGAAGGTGAGGGGCCGGAGCACCCGCGCAGCCTATGGGACCTCCCTAGCTCGCCAGCATCGGGTCCGGCTCGCCCAGCTTGGTCAGGTCGGGGGCCTCGTAGACGGAGCCGGGAGTGCCACCGAGGACGACCAGGCGGATCCCGTCCGGCCCCGGCCAGATCTTCCGTTTCGTTTCCGGGCTGACCCGGGCGACGTGGTTGTCGTCGAGCGGGAAGCGCTCGCCCTCGATCTCGATCTCGCCGCCGCCGCGCATGACCAGGAAGACCTCCTCCTGGTTGTCGTGCGTGTGATCGTGCTCGGGGTAGTTCTCGTAGTTGGCGGGCATGTCGATCACCTGCATGCCGAAAGACTCGACCCCGAGCTCTGCCCGGGCGCGCTTGAAGGCACCCCTGAAGACCGCCTCCATCTCGTCGATGTTCTTGACCGCGTAGCTGCTCATGCTTTCTCCCTTCGTTGGTCCCCGCCATGGGGCTGCGGCGGCATCCTAAGCGATTTGCACGAACGTTCGTTCTTTTTTGTAGTCTGGAAGGGATGACCACCGCCACCAAGGGCGCGCAGACGCGCGCCGCGATCCTCGACCGCGCCGTCGACCTCGCCTCGATCGAGGGGCTGGAGGGGCTGACGATCGGTCGCCTCGCCGCCGAGCTGCGGATGAGCAAGAGCGGCCTCTTCGCCCACTTCGGCTCCAAGCAGGAGCTGCAGCTGGCCACCGTCGCCGCTGCCGCCGAGCGCTTCCGCACCGCGGTGATCGAGCCGGCGATGGCGGCGCCCGACGGTGCCCCGCGCCTACGGGCGATGGGGGAGCGCTACCTCGACCACCTCGACCTCTACACCGGCGGCTGCTTCTGGGGCGCCACCTCGGCCGAGTACGACGACCGGCCCGGCCCGGTCCGCGACGCGATCGCCAACGCGATGGAAGCCTGGCTGCAGGAGTTGGAGCGGCAGGCCGCGATCGCCGGCGTCGAGGAGCCTGAGCGCTTCGCCTTCGAGCTCTACGCTGTGGTCATGGGCGCCAACGCCCGCTACCGGCTCAGCGGCGACCGCAAGGTCTTCGACTACGCCCGCGGGGCGCTTCAGCGCATCGAGGCCGAGCTGCCGGACTAGGCGGCGTGCGCCCGGCGCTCTCCCTCGGTTGGGCGAGCTCGGGTGTTGGCTAGGGTTCGGGACACGCTCGATCCCCAGCCAAAGGAGACGCAGATGGACGTCGGTATCGGACTTCCCAACGCAGTGCCGGGCACCAGCGGGACGCAGCTGGTCGAGTGGGCGCGGCGGGCCGACGGGCGCGGCTTCTCCAGCCTGGGGACGATCGACCGCGTCGCCTACGACAACTACGAACCGCTGACCGCGCTCGCTGCCGCCGCCGCGGTGACCGAGCGGATCGGCCTCTGCACCTCGGTCCTGCTCGGACCTCTGCGCGCCAACCCGGTCGATGCTGGCGAAGCAGGCGCTCAGCGTCAACGCCCTCTCCGGCGGTCGCCTCACGCTCGGCATCGGCCTCGGCGGTCGCGAGGACGACTATGAGACCGTCGGCCTCGAGATGGAGGACCGTGGCGCAAAACTCGACGCCGACCCTGGAGCGGATGCGCGAGATCTGGTCCGACGACGTGGTCGGCCCGAAGATCGAGAGCGCGCCGCGCCTGGTCGTCGGTGGCGGGGTCGACGCCTCCTTCGCCCGCGCCGCCCGCTTCGGCGAGGGCTGGATCGCCGGCGGCTCGCCGCCCGACCAATACGCCGAAGCCGCCGAGAAGGTGCGGGCTGCCTGGTCGGAGGCCGGTCGCGAGGGCGAGCCGCGCCTGATGGGCCTGGCTTATTTCGCACTCGGCGACAATGCCGAGACCGATGCCAATTCCTACCTCACCGACTACTACGCCTGGCTCGGCGAGGAGACCGCCGGCTACATCGCCGGCAGCGCCGCCAAGGACGCCGAGACCGTTCAGCAGTACGTCTCCGCCTTCGCCGACGCCGGTTGCGGCGAGCTGATCTTCTGCCCGTCGTCCAACGACCCGGACCAGGTCGACCTGCTGGCGGACGCCCTCGGCAACTGAGGACAGAGGAGCCGCGCCGCTGTGGCTGACGACCTGCCGATCCTGCTCTTCGCGCAGCCGCCGGACTGCGAGGCCTGGTTCGAGGAGAACCACGCCGGGTCTGGCGGCTTCTGGCTGAAGATCGCCAAGAAAGGCTCGGGGGAGACCAGCGTCAGCTACGCCGAGTGCCTCGAGCTGGCGCTCTGCTTCGGCTGGATCGACAGCCAGAAGCGCGGCCTCGACGAGAAGTTTTTCCTGCAGCGGTTCACGCCGCGGCGCCCGCGCGGGCGCTGGTCGCGGATCAACCGCGAGAAGGTGGAAGCGCTGATCGAAGCGAAGGCGATGCGGGCAACCGGGATGGCCGAGGTCGAGGCGGCGAAAGCCGACGGGCGCTGGGAGGCGGCCTACGAGGGCGCCCGCACGGCCAAGGTTCCCGCCGACCTGCGGCGTGAGCTTGACGCCAACGAGGCCGCCCGCGAGTTCTTCGCCACGCTCGACAGCAGCAACCGCTACGCGATCCTCTACCGCCTCGACGAGGCGAAGAAGCCGGAGACGCGTGAGCGCCGCCTGCGCAAATTCGTCGCCATGTTGGAGCGCGGCGAGAAGATCCACCAGTAGCGCCTCCCTACACTCGCGGGATGGATCGCGCACTGCTCGACAGCACCCTCGCCGACGCCGGAGAGCCCGCCTACCGCGCCGCCCAGGTCTGGGAGTGGGTTGCCCGCGGTGCCTCCTCCTATGAGGAGATGACCAACCTGCCGGGGATCCTGCGCGACCGCCTTGCCGCCGCGGTGCCGCTCTCGACCCTCTCCCTCCAGGCCGAGGCGAAGTCCGACGACGGCACCGTCAAGTCGCTCTTCCACACCGCCGACGGCCGCCCGATCGAGGCGGTGCTGATGCGCTACCGCGACGGCCGCCGCTCGGTCTGCGTCTCCTCGCAGTCGGGCTGCCCGCTGACCTGCACCTTCTGCGCCACCGGCCAGATGAAGTTCGGCCGCAACCTCAGCGCCGACGAGATCCTCGACCAGGCGCTGCACTTCCGCCGCCTCGAGGACATCGACCACGTCGTCTTCATGGGCATGGGGGAGCCGACGATGAACATCGACAACGTGCTCGCCGCCTGCGAGCGGCTGCCCGACCTCGGCGTCACCAACCGCCGCACGGCGATCTCGACCGTCGGCTGGGTGCCCGGGATCGACCGCCTCGCCGAGTGCGAGCTGCCGGTCGCTCTGGCCCTCTCCCTGCACGCCCCTAACGACGAGCTGCGCTCGCAGCTGATGCCGGTCAACGACCGCTACCCGCTGCGCGAGGTGCTGGCCGCCTGCGATCGCTACCGGGCCAAGCGCCGGCGCAAAGTCTTCGTCGAGTACGTGATGCTCGACGGCGTCAACGACCAGCCCGAGCAGGCGCGCGAACTGGCGGCCCTGCTCGATCCCCGCGTCTACAAGGTCAACCTGATCCCCTACAACCCGACCGGCAGCTACGACGGCTCCTCGCCGGAGCGGATCGACCGCTTCCAGGCGATCCTCGCCGAGCACCGCCTCACCGCCACCGTCCGCCTCACCCGCGGCCGCGACATCGACGCCGCCTGCGGCCAGCTCGCCGCCACGGCCGCGACCTGAGCTGTTTCCAGGGTTGTAGCCCCTATAGGGGCTACAACCCTGGGTACGTGACGAAACTGGCCAGCTAGCCAGTTATGATCGCCCCGATGGCGACCGTCGATACCTCGGCCCGGGTACAGCGGCCACCGCAGATGTCGGCCAATCCGTTGCGGCGCGTGGTCGCGGATGTCTACGAGGAGTGGCGGGAGCGCGGCAAGTTCCCGCCCGGGCCGACCGACTTCAGCCTCGCCCGCACCCACCAGATCGCCCATGACCCGTTGCCGCTGCTGCTCGGCGCCTACGAAGAGCACGGGCCGATCTTCAGCATGCGGCTGCTGCACTCGCGGGTCACCTTCATGCTCGGCCCCGAGGCCAACCACTTCGTCACCGTCGGCCACCCCGAGAACTTCCACTGGCGCGAGTCCAGCTTCGGCGATCTGATCCCGCTGCTCGGCGACGGCCTGTTGACGATCGACGACGACTACCACGACCGCGCCCGGGCGATCATGATGCCCGCCTTCCACCGCGAGCAGATCGCCGCCGCCGTGGCGGCGATGGCGGCCGAGTCGGAGGCAGCTATTGCCCGCCTTCCGGTCGGCGAGACCGTCGACGTCTACGACTGGATGCGCAACCTGGCGATGCGGATCGCGATGCGGGCACTGCTCGGGCTCGACCCCGACGAGGCCGGCAAGGGCGCCGCCGCGGCCGAGCACTTCGAGCGCGCCCTCGGCTACTACGGGATCGATTTCCAGTGGCGCCTCGCTCGCGGCCCCGGTTCACCCTGGCGCAAGATGACTTCCTCGCGCCAGATCCTCGACGAGATCGTCTTCGGCGAGGTCGCCCGCCGCCGCGCCGATCCCGATCCCGGCCGCCAGGACATCCTCAGCCTTCTGGTCGGCGCTCGTGGCGAGGGAGGCGAGGCCTTCACCGACCGCGAGATCCGCGACCAGGTGATGACCCTGATGTTCGCCGGTCACGACACTTCGACCTCGACTCTGACCTTCATGCTGCACGAGCTCTCGCGCCACCCCGAGGCCCTGGCCCGCCTGCACGAGGAGCAGGACCGGGTGCTGGGCGGGCAGGCACCCACGGTCGACCAGCTCGAACGCGAGATGCCCTATCTCGAGATGGTCCTCGACGAGGTGCTGCGGCTCTATCCGCCGGCCTGGATCGGGCCGCGCCGGGCCGTGCGCGAGTTCAAGTTCGGTGGCTACACGGTGCCGCGAGACGCCTACGTCAACTACTGCTCCTGGGCCAGTCACCGCATCCCCGAGGTCTTCCCCGACCCGGAGGCCTTCATCCCCGAGCGCTTCGCCCGCGAGCGCAAGGCGGCGCTGCCGCGGGGCGCCTACGTCCCCTTCGGAGGCGGCTCGCGAATCTGCATCGGCAAGCGCTTCGGCCAGACCGAGGTGAAGCTGGTTGCGACGATGCTGCTGGCGCGCCTGCGCCTCGACTCGCTGCCCGGCCGCACGGTGACGATCCGCCAGATGCCGACGCTCTCCCCGGTCGGCGGCCTGCGGATGCGGGTGGGCGAGCGCACCGGTCCAAACGCTCACTGAGTTCTCGGTCTTCCCCGAACTATGATGCCCGCGTGCCGAGGAGCCGGGGCGGGGAAAAGGCAAGGTGGGTGGCTGTGGCTCTCGCCTCCGTTGCTCTTGTCTTCGTACCCCAGGCCAAGGCCGCCGTCTACTGGGGCGGTGGTTTGTCTTTTGGTCACGCCAATCTCGACGGCAGCCTGCCGTTCTGGCCGCTCCCCAGCGGATCCTTCCCCGCTCTCAGCGCAGACGGCGGCTGTGACATTGCCGTCGACGCCGACCATCTCTACTGGGCAAACACGTCTGGCGGCTCGATCGGTCGCGCCGGTCTCGACGGCTACTCGGCTGATCAGGACTTCATCGGCGGGCTGAGCGTGCCCTGCGGCGTGGCCGTCGACGGCTCCCATATCTACTGGACCGAACTGGAAGGAAGCACGATCGGTCGTGCCAACCTCGACGGCAGCAACGTCGAACGGTCGTTCATCGTTGGGGCCAAACGTCCCTGCGGCGTCGCCGTCGACGCGACCCACATCTACTGGACCAACCAGGGCGGGAAATCCATCGGTCGCGCCAACCTCGACGGCACCGGCGTTGATCAAGACCTTGTGGTCGGGCCGCTTTTGCCCTGCGGGATCGCGGTCGACTCCCGGTACGTCTACTGGGGCGACCAGGAGGCCAACACGATCGGCCGCGCCGATCTCGCGGGCGGAGAGGTCGAGCCGGCCTTCATATCTGGCGCGGGAGAACCATGGAGCCTCGCCGTCGACGGCAGTCATATCTACTGGGCGAACAGGGGTACCTCCGGCGATAACTTCGATGGCGGCATCGGCAGGGCCCGGCTTGACGGAGGCGAACCGAACCGCGACTTGATCCCCGATGCCCACAGTCCGACCGGCGTGGCGCTCGACACCCGTATTTTTGCGCTCACCCCTCCCTCACCACAACCGTCGGAATATCTCCGCTTCGGCAGGGTCGTTCACGACAGAACCAAGGGAACGCTGCAGCTGGTGGTTCAGGTACCGGGGGGCGGTGATTTCCGGGTCGACTCACCGAATCTTGGCTGGAGCATCGACAAGCGCCCGCAGCCCTGGCCGGTGAGGCCCTTCAAATGGACGTTGAAGCTATGGCCGGGGCGGAGCGGCCCGGTTGCAGCGCGGATCCGTACTCAGCTCGGACACACGGGCAGAGCGGCGATCTCTCTCCGGGTTACCTATCAGCAGGAAGGCAAATTGGCCGTCAGTGGGTTCAAGCGACTGGTCTTCCAGCGTCGCATCGATCCCGATCCGCGATGATCCGC